>NZ_NFJH01000020.1 GCF_002159765.1 Collinsella sp. An268
AGTTGTGTAGGAACCGTGGACGCCGGATTCCCCCTTGCGCCCGGCCCCTCGGGGTGGCAATATATCTCCTTGCCGCGCGGGCCGAACCCCACGGGGGAGGCCGCGGCGGGCACCTTGAGAACCGGATATCGCGGGAGGACACGGGGCAATTCGCCCCGGTGTCCCACAGGAGACAGAGAAGACACCATCTTCCAGAGACGATGAGAGAGAGCAGTAGGGTAGGTACCCTATTCCGCTCAGGTCGACGATGCGAACGATGGATCCGACGAGATTTCGGCGTCAGCCGGAACCGGGCGGGCTCCCGCGCCCCGATAAGGGAAGCGACCGGCCGCATGGCCGGTTCCATATTGGACGGAGAGTTCGATCCTGGCTCAGGATGAACGCTGGCGGCGCGCCTAACACATGCAAGTCGAACGGCACCCGCCTTCGGGCGGAAGCGAGTGGCGAACGGCTGAGTAACACGTGGAGAACCCGCCCCCTCCCCCGGGATAGCCCGGGGAAACCCGGGGTAATACCGGATGCCCCCTCCCGGCCGCATGGCGGGGAGGGGAAAGCCCAGACGGGAGGGGATGGCTCCGCGGCCCATCAGGTAGACGGCGGGGTGACGGCCCACCGTGCCGACGACGGGTAGCCGGGTTGAGAGACCGACCGGCCAGATTGGGACTGAGACACGGCCCAGACTCCTACGGGAGGCAGCAGTGGGGAATCTTGCGCAATGGGGGCAACCCTGACGCAGCGACGCCGCGTGCGGGATGGAGGCCTTCGGGTCGTAAACCGCTTTCAGCAGGGACGAGTCAAGACGGTACCTGCAGAAGAAGCCCCGGCTAACTACGTGCCAGCAGCCGCGGTAATACGTAGGGGGCGAGCGTTATCCGGATTCATTGGGCGTAAAGCGCGCGTAGGCGGCCGGGCAGGCGGGGCGTCAAATGGCGGGGCTCAACCCCGTCCCGCGCCCCGAACCGCCCGGCTCGGGTCCGGCAGGGGAGGGTGGAACGCCCGGTGTAGCGGTGGAATGCGCAGATATCGGGCGGAACACCGGTGGCGAAGGCGGCCCTCTGGGCCGGCACCGACGCTGAGGCGCGAAAGCTGGGGGAGCGAACAGGATTAGATACCCTGGTAGTCCCAGCCGTAAACGATGGACGCTAGGTGTGGGGGGACGGACCCCCCGTGCCGCAGCCAACGCATTAAGCGTCCCGCCTGGGGAGTACGGCCGCAAGGCTAAAACTCAAAGGAATTGACGGGGGCCCGCACAAGCAGCGGAGCATGTGGCTTAATTCGAAGCAACGCGAAGAACCTTACCTGCGCTTGACATGACCGTGAAGCCGCGGAGACGCGGTGGCCGAGAGGAGCGGTCACAGGTGGTGCATGGCTGTCGTCAGCTCGTGTCGTGAGATGTTGGGTTAAGTCCCGCAACGAGCGCAACCCCCGCCGCGTGTTGCCATCGGGTGATGCCGGGAACCCACGCGGGACCGCCGCCGCCAAGGCGGAGGAGGGCGGGGACGACGTCAAGTCATCATGCCCCTTATGCGCAGGGCTGCACACGTGCTACAATGGCCGGTACAGAGGGAGGCGACCCCGCGAGGGGGAGCGGATCCCGAAAGCCGGCCCCAGTTCGGATCGGGGGCTGCAACCCGCCCCCGTGAAGTCGGAGTTGCTAGTAATCGCGGATCAGCATGCCGCGGTGAATGCGTTCCCGGGCCTTGTACACACCGCCCGTCACACCACCCGAGTCGTCTGCACCCGAAGCCGCCGGCCCAACCGCTCCGCGGGGGGAGGCGTCGAAGGTGTGGAGGGCGAGGGGGGTGAAGTCGTAACAAGGTAGCCGTACGGGAACGTGCGGCTGGATCACCTCCTTTCTAGGGAGACACCTTAGGAAGCCAAGACTTTCGAAACGCATATTCCGATGTGCCCCGGGCGCGCGAAGCCCGCCCGTGCCTCCTGTGGGGCCCCTCCCGCGGTACCCGGTCCCCGGGGTTCGCCCCGCGTACCTTGAGAGCCGCATAGCGAGAAGGAACCGTTCGGGGGGCATCCCCCCGACGGACACGAGACGATTCTCGAAATCGATTCTCCATCTGACTTTTAAGAGATCTTTCCGATCCGAAAGCGAATGAGACGAACGACATATAACGAATCTGGAGTGGCGTCGTCCCGCGAGGGGCGTTCCACCGCTCCCGATCGCGACATCCATCATGTCATACATGGAAAAGCACGGATAATCGCATGGCGCCCCCGCCGGCGAGCGGGGGCAAGATATGCAGGGCGCACGGCGGATGCCTTGGCGCAGGGAGACGACGAAGGGCGCGGCAAGCCGCGATAGTCCCGGGGGAGGCGCACACGGCCACGGATCCCGGGGTACCCGAATGGGAGAACCCGACGGCAGAGGTGCCGTCATCCCCCCTCCGAACACATAGGAGGGGGGAGGGCAACCCGGGGAACTGAAACATCTAAGTACCCGGAGGAAGAGAAATCAATAGCGAGATCCCCCGAGTAGCGGCGAGCGAAAGGGGGCCTAGGGCAAACCGGTGAGCGCACGCGGGCGGCAGCCTTCGCGCCACCGGGGTTGCGGGGCGGAGCGTCGGGGTCCTGCCGGGCCCCGCGGCGCCCCGGCGAGGCGGGCGGAACGGCCTGGGACGGCCGGCCGCAGAGGGTTACAGCCCCGTACGCGAAGCCTCGACCGGGAGCCGGACTCCCACCCCGAGTAGGGCCGGGCACGGGGTACCCGGTCCGAAGCTGGGTGGACCACCATCCAACCCTGAACACTCCCCTGCGACCGATAGCGCACAAGTACCGTGAGGGAAAGGTGAAAAGCACCCCGGGAGGGGAGTGAAACAGCACCTGAAACCGTGCGCCCGCGAGCAGTCGGAGCAGCGTATGCTGTGACGGCGTGCCTTTTGTAGAATGAGCCAGCGAGCCACCGGTGCGGGGCGAGGTTAAGCTTGGAAGCGAGCCGCAGCGAAAGCGAGTCCGAACAGGGCGGTAAGTCCCGCGCCGTGGGCGCGAAGCCGGGTGAGCTATCCCTGGGCAGGCTGAAGCGGGGGTAAGACCCCGTGGAGGGCCGAACGCACGTCGGTTGAAAACGGCGGCGATGACCTGGGGATAGGGGTGAAAGGCCAATCAAACCCGGAGATATCTCGTTCTCCCCGAAATAGCTTTAGGGCTAGCGTCGGGGGTTCACCGCAGGAGGTAGAGCACCGGACAGGTGAGGGGGCTTCGCCGCCTACCGATCCCGACCGAACTCCGAATGCCTGCGGCCCACACCCCGGCAGTCAGAGCATGTGGGCTAAGCTGTGTGCTCGAGAGGGGAACAGCCCAGACCGCCCGCCAAGGCCCCCAATTCCAGGTTGAGTGGCAAAGGATGTCCGTCTGCGCAGACAGCCAGGAGGTTGGCTTAGAAGCAGCCACCCCTTCAAAGAGTGCGTAACAGCTCACTGGCCGAGTGGACGGGCGCCGACAATACACGGGGCTAAACCTGGAGCCGAAGCGGCGGATTCGGAGCGTATGCTCCGTCTGGTAGGGGAGCGTCCCCGGCAGGGGCGAAGCGGAGGGGCGACCCTCCGTGGACCGCCGGGGAGCGAGGATGCTGGCATGAGTAGCGAGAGACGCGAGGGTAACGCGTCCGCCGTGAACCCGAGGTTTCCTGGGCGAGGCTAATCCCCCCAGGGTCAGTCGGGGGCTAAGGCGAGGCCGGCAGGCGTAGCCGAAGCGCAGCAGGCAGACATTCCTGCACCGCGCGACACCGCTTGACCGATGCGGCGACGGATGGGGGTGGCTCGGCGGGGTTCTGGACGTCCCCGTGATGGAGCGCGGCCCGAGGCGGAGGGAAGTCCCCGCCTCACGAGGGTTAGGCTCCGGACGAAGCGACTGAGCGAAGCGAGTGAGCCCGTGGTCCCTAGAAAAACCGCTAGGAAGGTGCATCGCGCGCCCGTACCGCAAACCGACACAGGTGGGTGGGTAGAACATACCGAGGCGATCGGGTCAACCATGGTCAAGGAACTCGGCACAATGGCCCCGTAACCTAGGGAGAAGGGGTGCCCGCGCGTACGTGAACGGACTTGCTCCGGGAGCGGAGGCGGGCCGCAGTGAAGAGGCCCAAGCGACTGTTTACCAAAAACACAGGACTCTGCAGAAGCCGCAAGGCGACGTATAGGGTCTGACGCCTGCCCGGTGCCGGAAGGTCACGGGGAGGGGTTAGCGCGAGCGAAGCCCCGAACCCAAGCCCCGGTAAACGGCGGCCGTAACTATAACGGTCCTAAGGTAGCGAAATTCCTTGTCGGGTAAGTTCCGACCTGCACGAAAGGCGCAACGACTTGGGCGCTGTCTCGACCGTGGACCCGGTGAAATTGCACTGGTCGTGAAGATGCGACCTACCCGCGGGAGGACGGAAAGACCCCGTGAACCTTCACTGCAGCTTGGCATTGGCCGCTGCTCGGGAGTGTAGAGGATAGGCGGGAGGCTGCGATGCCGGGGCGCCAGCCCCGGCGGAGCCGACCTTGGAATACCGCCCTCTCCCGTGCGGCGTCCTAACCCCCGGCCGTGAGCCGGCGGGGGGACCGTGCCAGGCGGGCAGTTTGACTGGGGCGGTCGCCTCCCAAAGGGTAACGGAGGCGCGCGAAGGTCCGCTCGGGACGGTCGGCAACCGTCCTTTTGAATGCAAGAGTACAAGCGGGCTTGACTGCGAGACCCACGAGTCGAGCAGGTGCGAAAGCAGGCTCTAGTGATCCGGCGGCTCCGCGTGGGCGGGCCGTCGCTCAACGGATAAAAGGTACTCCGGGGATAACAGGCTGATCTTGCCCAAGAGTCCACATCGACGGCAAGGTTTGGCACCTCGATGTCGGCTCATCGCATCCTGGGGCTGGAGCAGGTCCCAAGGGTACGGCTGTTCGCCGTTTAAAGCGGTACGCGAGCTGGGTTCAGAACGTCGTGAGACAGTTCGGTCCCTATCCCCCGCGGGCGCAGGAGAATCGAGGGAGGCTGCCCCTAGTACGAGAGGACCGGGGTGGACGGACCTCCGGTGCACCGGTTGTCGACCAACGGCATGGCCGGGTAGCCGCGTCCGGCGCGGATAACCGCTGAAGGCATCTAAGCGGGAAGCCGTTCCCGAGATCAGTTCTCCTTCCGGTAAGGGCCGGGGTAGAACACCCCGTCGACAGGCCGCAGGTGCAAGGGTCGCGAGGCCCTCAGCCGAGCGGTGCTGATCGCCCGAGCTCTTCCCCCACGCACGCCGACGGGGCGCTCATGCGCCGTGCCGGGTGCCGCCGAGGGGGCGGGAGGGGACGCGCCACGCGAGGACGAGCCGCTCCCGTGTCCGAGACGAGGTTCCTTCCGCTGTGCGGCCCTCAGGGCACGCGGTCCCCCGGGGCCGGCGGGCGCCGCCCACCGGTCAGCGGCCAGAGCAGGGGTGGCACGCCCGGACCCGTTCCGAACCCGGAAGCTAAGACCCCTCGCGCCGATGGTACTGCGGGGTGAGCCCGTGGGAGAGCAGGGCGCCGCTGACCGGTGGACGGCACCGGGCCGTCC
>NZ_NFJH01000021.1 GCF_002159765.1 Collinsella sp. An268
CCGGCATGGTGGTGTCGGCGATGGCCTCGTCGGTCTTGCCGGTCATGTCCTTGACCTCGGTGCCGCCGTTCTCCACGAACACGATGGAGGCGGGGTCGGCGGTGTAGTAGACCTTGATGGTGGAGTCGGCCGTCACGGTCTCGCCGATCTGGGCGGGGTCGGTCTTCTGGAACGACCAGCCGTCGCCGAACTTGTCGGTGGTGTTGACGGAGCCCTTGACGAACTCGGCCTTGGTCGGGTCGCCCGCCCAGGCCTTGGTCTCCACGGCCTCGGGCTCGCCGACCTCGACGCCGTCCTTGAAGTACTGGACCTTGTAGGTGGCGTCGACCTTGTCACCGGGGTCCTCGGCCCACTTGGCGTAGTAGGTCGTGACGCCCGCGGGGAACGCGGCCGGCAGGGACTCGACCTTGTCGCCCCAGTCGCCGTCGGTGCCGTCCTTGGTGTACCAGCCGTCGAAGTCGTAGCCGGCGCGGGTCGTGGCCGGCATGGTGGTGTCGGCGATGGCCTCGTCGGTCTTGCCGGTCATGTCCTTGACCTCGGTGCCGCCGTTCTCCACGAACACGATGGAGGCGGGGTCGGCGGTGTAGTACAGCTTGAGCACGAGCTTGCCGTCGCCGGTGATGGTGCCGGAGAGCACGGTACCCTCGTGATCCTCGTCGAAGGTGTAGCCGGGAATCTCGATCGGCGTAGCGGTCGCAATCGTATCGGTCTTACCGGACTTCTCTTCTTCTTTATACAGTTCAGCCTCACCGCTTGCATTAACGGCGTAGTGCTCAACCGTATAGCCAGTGGAATTATTGGCCTGCCAAATCGCGTAAAGGGTCACATCGTTGGAGGGCATTACGAATGTATTGGTGCCATCCTTCGTATATTCAGGAGTTGTGGCGTCCTTATCGGTACCCCAGCCTAGGAAAGTATATCCGGCACGCGTAGGGGTTGTATCAAAATCGACCTGAACCGTAGTGCCCTCTGTATAGGTCTTTGCCGTAGGCACGTAGCTCGTGCCGCCATTGGGGTCATACGTCACTCGGTTGACCGCTTTGTCCTGAATCACACCATCAACATGGTAGTGATCACCGCTCTTCTTAATGACGTACCAAACGATTTCCTGCGTCGCAGGGTCATAGCTCATTCTCTGGTTGCCGCTGTGGGTCTGATTCCACATGGTTATCGCACTGATAATCGTCTCATCGGTCGGAGCTTGAAGAATATTATCCGCAACCAGTTGGAGATTATTGTTGATGGCCACAGACTGCTTGATGGTGCCGTTCAACCCGGTTCCACATCCGCCAGGGAAATAGCCTGCGCCGCCGGCGCCGATGTTGGCATCCGGCTCAAATGGAATGTCCCCATCAATGCGAAGGAAGAATTCGGCTTCAGCAACTCCCTGGGGATCATTCTCAGCCCAAATTGCGTAATAGGTCTGACCGTCGCTCACGGTTATTTCTTGGGGCGTGTAATTAAGACCTGTACCGCTCCAGTCGGTAGACCATCCAACGAAGGTATAGCCCTCACGAGTAATACCATGATCTTCAGGGTTGGGCAGAGACAACCTGAACGACCCGTCACGCCCCTCGGTAGTTGTCAGGGTAAAGCTATCACCAGTGCCACCATTGGGGTTAAAGGTAATCGTAGCAGACTGCGTCCACACCGCGTAAAGGGTCATGTTGGCGCTGAGAGCAACTTCCTGTCCAGGCTGGTATTCTGCCGAAGTGGCATTGGAGTCAGTGGACCAGCCTGCAAAAGTGTAGCCATTGCGGCTAGGCTCCTCGGTGGGAATCGTAACTGTACCGCCCTTATCAACAGTTATCGACTTCGGAGCGCTCCAACCGCCATTGGCATTAAACGACACGGTTGCCTTGGTGCTGTCTGCAATCTGAAAATAATAGATAGTGCTATTGTAGCGAACCTGATACATGGTGCCCGCTGCATCACCTTCGCTTAACTCAAAGGTGGCGCTAGCAGTTCGATTAAACACTGACCCATTTTCGATGTTGCTCAGAGTTGCGTTACCGGCGCTTACGCTGTTTTCCCACCAGCCCGCAGATTCCCAGCTGCCATTTGGCCCCTTAATCTGCCACTCGCCATTCGGGCTATAGCTTTCGCTTAGCGGATAAGTGTCGCCGGGCTCAATCTGGTACGGATCGTCCTGCGTGCCGGAACCGCTTACACTCAGCAGCGAAATGCCGTTGTTCGCAGCGAGGTCCTCGGCAAGCGTGGCGTCATCCTCGACGGCCGTCGAATCCTCGTCGGTGGTCTCGCCGGTCGTTGCGCCGTCGGTGGTCTCATCCGTCGTAGCATCATCCGCCGGCTGGTCCTCGGCGGGTGCTGCCGGGTCCTCGGCAGGATCCTCGGCGGGCTCGGCCGGAACCTCTGCGGTCTCGACGGTGAGCTTCAGACCATCGGCAACATCCGTGGCGGCGACGGTGTACTCGCCGGCCGCGTTAGCCGTAAGGTTAGTCTCGACGCCGCTGGCGGTCTGCTGCTTGACCGCAGAAACGGCAAAACCGTCGGCAGGCGCGACGGTAAACTTCAACTCCTGGTTAGCCGGAGTATCGAAGGTCTTGTTATCGGGGGTATAGGTGTTCTCCCCCACGGTAAGGGTGCTTTGGGTAAGCGAGAGCGAGACGGTTGCGGTGGTATCTGCCGCCGGCGTTGCCGGGGCCGAACCGTCGGTGGGTGCACCGGCCGCCGCATTGTCTGCGGGGTTGGCGGGCGCCGCCTGGTCGGTTCCCGCTACGGCATCAGTGCCCGTGCTCGCCGTTTGGTCGGCCGCCTGGTCGACGGGCATCTCGTCCGCCACGGGAGTCGCGGGCTCCTCGGCGGGCGCCGTCGCGTCTGACGCCGGCGCGGTTTGATCGGTCGGCGTCGCGGGCTGCTCGCCCGTCGCCTCCGTACCCGTTGCCGACGTATCGGTCACCTGCGCCATCGCATCTGTCGCCGCCGTGTTGGCTACCGCCACCACCGCAGGCAGATTGACGCTCTGGGCAGCAAGCACAAACGCAAGGAAGACGGCTAACGCCTTTGCTCCCTTGCGCTTGATTTCCTTGCGCGTCTTACTTGAGACATGCATATGTACCACCCCAAACACTTCGACGGGCTACACCGCACCCGTCCTCGCTCCCGCTTTTGCCCTACCTCGTGTGATATGGCCGCTTAGCAGCATTTTTGTGGGTGCGGCCACAGCACGCGTATTCGAGACAAAAGTGTCCTACGGGGTCCAGTTTAGCTTATTTGGTGGAGATAGTGAGCTTTGATGATTGATTTAAGGTACGCGGGTGTAGCTTCGCCGTGCAAACGGCTTGTTATGAGGGACAAACGGTATATTCTGCCGTGAATATCAAGAACTTGTAAAGTGCGATTTTTCAAGCACATTATGTTGGGGGATACCCATCGCTAAAGTGCGCTGACAGAAAGCGCCACCCCATCATTTTTGATATGGGGATACCATCTTTTGCTCATGCGTATTCTCGTGTGTCTATGCGTATGCCCGCGACCGGTTCTCGCGCTCGGTTCCGCCAGTAAATCCCCGCGGGCGTCCTTGATGCTGCGTTCCTATGGCTGGTTACCGCGGCTGGATCCCGCGGGCGACCTGCCGTTAGATTCCCGTGTGCGAGGATGCCACTTTTGACCGTTCGCAGGGGATGCGGACAATTTCTTGGACAGGCCTAGGCGGCCAGCCCGAGCCGCTCCCTGCGGCCCCTGATCGTATCGTACACCGTCCGGCCGCCCTCGCGGAAGGCCTTCAGCCGGCCCTCCCGGTACCAGCGGATGTACGAGGAGAGCTCGGCGATGAACCGCTCCGCGGTCCAGCCCGACCAGTCCCTGCCGTGGAAGAACTCGA
>NZ_NFJH01000022.1 GCF_002159765.1 Collinsella sp. An268
GCGACCACGTCCCCGTGGACGTGCTGCTGGTGCACTCGCAGGACCATCTCATGACGTCGATGCTGTGCCAGGACCTGGCGGAGGAGATGATCAACCTGTACGAGAAGCTCGGTCAGATTACTCAGTAGGGAAACGTCAAAGACGGACGCTTGTTCGCTCTAGTCGCTCTAGTATTTTTATTACAGAAGAGGGAGATTACTATGAAGGTTCTTCTCGTTTGCGCTGCCGGCATGTCCACCAGCATGCTCATGAAGAAGATGGAAGAGTATGCTCAGGCCAACGGCATCGACCTCGAGATCAACGCGCAGAGCTTCAGCGATCTTAAGAACCCGGCGGATGCCGGCTACGAGTGCATTCTCATCGGCCCGCAGATCGCCTACCAGAAGGACAAGGTCATCAAGAAGGCGCAGGGCCTGCCCGTGGACGTCATCCCCATGGCGAACTACGGCCGCCAGAACTGCCCCGCCATCTTCGAGCAGCTGAACGGCCTGCTGGGCAAATAGGCACATGGCTTCGACGTCTTCGCTGTCTATATATGACAAGAAGATGCCGGCATACATAGCGCGTTTTGCGCGATCGAGACCCCGTCTGTCAGAGAGGCAGGCGGGGTCTTGAGGATATAACGATAGGGATAGTTTCTCCTATCGTCTTGTACTGCAGAAATATCAATGCTCGACCTACATGCAAGTGCGATATGTATAAGGTATCTTGCTTGTCAACAAGGAATAGGCGAGCGGACGCAATTATTTCGCCACATTGGGCTTGCCAGCGTTTGTACCTTGTAAAACCTGCGATAAACAACCCTAGGGAGCCACTACCATTCGCGGATTTATCGAACCTTTTAAGCTTTAAAAGATAGACAAGATATGCTCAACGGCATACTATCACTATGTCGTTTTTGTGTGCGGGGTGTGTAGACACTGCATAAAACCGCAGGTAAGCACAGGAACGGACGATGAATGGCCGATGAGATTCGGGCTGCACACCATAAGGGGCAGCGCGGTTCAGGTGTCGGGCAGAGGAAGGGATCTTGCGGTGATCAGCGGAGGGGAGGTAAACATATGGCAGAGGAGAATGAGAGCATGGAGATGATCTCGTTCGGCATCGTCGCCTCGGCCGGCCAGGCGCGCAGCTTGGCG
>NZ_NFJH01000023.1 GCF_002159765.1 Collinsella sp. An268
CCCCTCGCCCCATTACAGTTTGAGCCGTCCCGAGGGGCCTGGCACCATGGTATTTCCCAGATCGGAGAGTGAAAAAAAGGAACCGCCCTCGGGACGGCTCAAACTGTAATGGGGCGAGGGGGGGGGACGTGGCCGCAGGCGCTATGTCCCAGCCCGGTTGGGGAGGTGGAGAGCAGAAGAAACCGTGCGCTTCCTTTCGTTGACAGATGGGGCAGGCAGGTACAATAACGACCGGAAATATGATTGAGGGAGGTCCATGATGACAACGGTTGGCGAGGCAAGCCGGGCGGCGCTCTTTTTTGACGTCGACGGCACGCTTATGGGTGGGGACAGGCCCAGCTTTAAACAGGGCGAGCCCATGCCCAAGCTGTCAGTCGAGGCCTTTATGGCCGAGCGTCCGAGCGATGCCGTCATGGCTGCGTTTGGCCGTCTGCGCGCGCAGGGCCATGCGCCCTTCATCTGCACGGGCCGTCCGTTCTTTATGATCACGCCGGGCGTGCGCGCGCTGGAGCCGGTGGGCTATGTTGCGGAGGCGGGCGCCTACGTGCGCATCGGCGATGAGGTCATACGCGACGAGCGCATTCCGCGCGATCTGGTGCGCGAGACGGCGGCGCGCTTCGTCGAGGCAGGCGTCAACGTCCAGCTGGAAAGCAACGAGATCGATGTCGGGCTCTATCCGGCGGGCGGCGAATGCCCCTTCCCGGGGTGCCCCACGGTGCGCACGCTCGACGAGCTCGAGCCGTATCTCGCACGCTACCATTTTGCCAAGCTTGGCACCCATGGCGTGGGGCGCGAGCGCATCGAGCGGCTCCTTCCCTTTTTGGAGGAGCACTTCACGATAAGCGACATGCAGTTCGGTACGTACGACATCTCCCTCAAGGGCCTCGATAAGGGCGAGGGCATCGCCTGCGCGCTCGCCCACATGGGCCACGGCCGCGCGAACACCTTCGCCTTCGGCGACTCGGAGAACGACCTCTCCATGGCGCCCGCGGTGGAGACGTTCGTC
>NZ_NFJH01000024.1 GCF_002159765.1 Collinsella sp. An268
ACATGGGCCACGGCCGCGCGAACACCTTCGCCTTCGGCGACTCGGAGAACGACCTCTCCATGGCGCCCGCGGTGGAGACGTTCGTCGCCATGGGCAACGCGCTGCCCGGTGTCAAGGCGGCGGCGGACTATGTGACCGATAGCGTGCAAAACGATGGCGTGGCGACGGCGCTCGCCCATTTTGGGCTGCTTTAGCGCACCCGGAGTTAGAGAGGGGACAGGACATGCAGGAGCAGCATCAGGAGATGACGGAGGCGGCGCCGGGCACGCATGCGGTGTCGTTTTTCGATGTGGACGGCACGCTCGTGTGGCGCGATTTCGCCGAGATGAGGCGACGCTCCCACGAGACGGTGAACAGCGGGATGGAGATCAAGCCTTCTGCGGCGGTCGCCGACGCGTTTCGCCGCATGCACGAGCGGGGCAATGCGACGTTCATCTGCACGGGTAGGCCCGTTCCGTTTGTGCTCCCGTCGCTCCTCGCGCTGGAGCCGACCGGTATCATCGCGGCGGCGGGCGCCTATGTGAGGGTGGGCGATACGGTCGTGCGCGATGTGGCGATCGACCCCGCGCTGGTGGTCGAGGTCGCCCGACGCTTTGAGGCGGCGGGTCTCGACGTGACGATCGAGAGCGATACGCAGAACCTCGAGCTTCGCCCTTCGGGAGCCCCGGCGCGCTTCCCGCGCTCGGCTCTTGCGCGGACGGCGGCGGAGGTTGCCGAGGCAACGGGGCGGCACCGCTTCCAGAAGTTCTGCACCAACGGGCTTGAGCGCGATGCGCTGGCGCCGCTCATGCCGCTCATTGAAGAGCACTTTACGATATGCGACTTGCAGGGCGGCGTGTTCGAGTTCTCGCTCAAGGGCATCGACAAGGGGACGGGCATCGCCTGCGCGCTCGCCCACATGGGCCACGGCCGCGCGAACACCTTCGCCTTCGGCGACTCGGAGAACGACCTCTCCATGGCGCCCGCGGTGGAGACGTTCGTC
>NZ_NFJH01000025.1 GCF_002159765.1 Collinsella sp. An268
CCGCCGCGGCCTCCCCCGTGGGGTTCGGCCCGCGCGGCAAGGAGATATATTGCCACCCCGAGGGGCCGGGCGCAAGGGGGAATCCGGCGTCCACGGTTCCTACACAACTCGGTCGTTGAATCAGACAGTCTTGTTACCCACCTTAGTGCCGCGCTTTTCGCCGGCAGATCGAGCTCAGCATATTGCAAGAGAGCATATTCCCAGCTATAGAGCGCATAATCGCACTCACATAGACACGAGGAGGAAGCATGGCGGATTCCAGGTGCCAACATTGCAAGGTGTCTTCGATCGACAAAGCTTGATGAGGGATAGCAGGCGCCCTACACGGGAACAATAATTTTTGGCTCTTCGGTGGTTTCTGTGGGAGAGATTCCGGCATAGGCCCAGCTCAGCGGGCGAAAACAACGATCTGGAACTGAAACGGCCCCGGGAGGGGCCGTTTCCGCGTCATCCGCCTATGATTGCTAAGCCAAATTCAGACAACCGAAGAGGTGTGACGCATGAAGAGTCTACTACTTCTCGCCCTCGGTCTGGCCCGCACGGTCGTCCTGGGCGCGCGCATCGAGGCCGAGCGCATCGTCGTGAGCGTCCGGCCCTACAAGCGCGAGCAGCGCCGCTGCCCCGTATGCTGGCAGGGCCTGCGACTTCTACGACATGGCGAACCGCGGGGCCCCCAGGCTGTGGAGGGCGATGGACCTGGCGCGCTCGGCCTGCTACCTGGAGTACGCGCCCTGCAGGG
>NZ_NFJH01000026.1 GCF_002159765.1 Collinsella sp. An268
CCGCTGACCGGTGGACGGCACCGGGCCGTCCGACAGAAGCGCTGAAGAGGGGCCCTCCGGGGCCCCTTTCGCGTATATCGGGGCCGTGTGGTTCCCGGGGAGCCGGCCCTGCGGGGGGGCGACTGGAAGGCGGTTTGCCTGATCCCCATAACGCTCTTGGGCGGATGAGGCGGCCAAACCGATGTGATAGGGTGCCAGACCGTCTGTAAAGGGCACCACGGCTGTCTTGAGCGGCCTGGAGCATCGGGTGCGGACACGGTTGCGAGCTGCCCAATGCGGCCAATTCGCCATCATTACTTCCAAATGGGCGAGCTTTCACCTATGGCGGCTTTGGTTCCCAGAGCGCCGCGGCACCGCAGATCCCTCGCTTGTGCGCGCGAGGGCCGCACATGAGAGAACGCGATAGTATGCCTCGCTACTAGAAAAATTAGAGGCTTCGGTAGTTTGTGTGACAAGGGGCTAGCCTAGGCAGCAACGCTCTTCGCTCCCTTCACGCCCTTCTTCCTCGCCTTCACCGGGCGACCCGGGAGCTGGGGCTG
>NZ_NFJH01000003.1 GCF_002159765.1 Collinsella sp. An268
CCCCCCCCCCCCCTTGCGTCCGGGCGCCTCACAAAGGGACAATTGCCCCATCCTCATCTTTCGTTAGAAAGGACCTCTATGCTCATCAGCGAAGCGATCCAGCGCATCAAGGACTACTGCGGCGGCTACGACATGATGGGCGACCGCCCCATCGACGAGGCCACCACGCGCGACAAGGTGCTCTACGGCAACGTTGACCAAGAATGCACGGGTATCGTTACCTGCATCTGGGCAACGACCGACGTCATCCGGCAGGCGCAGGAGCTCGGCGCCAACCTCATCATCCCGCACGAGGCGCTTTTCTGGAACCACGGGGACCATCAGGACGTGGTGGCGGAAAACGCCACATTCCAAGCAAAGCGCAACCTTTTGAACACCTGGGGCGGCGCGGTGTGGCGCTGCCACGACTACATTCACTCCGGCGCGCCGCTGGACGCAGACGGAGCGCTCGCAGACGGCATCTTCTACGGCTTTGCCTGGAAGATGGGCTGGCTCGAGGCGCGCACGGGCGACATCGCGCACAGCATGGACTTTGAGATTCCCGAGACGACCGGCCAGGAGCTCGCCCACGACATTGTGGAGAGGCTCGGCCTTGCGGGCGTGCGCCTGGTGGGCGACCCCAACGCACGCGTGCGGCGCGTGCAGATTCCCATGCACGTCATGGGCGGCCCGCAAGACACGGCGCTCGCCAACGCCACAGACGCCGAGGGCGGGCCTGACTGCCTGCTCGGCATGGAGTTTATCGATTTCACGACCTGTGAGTACATCCGCGACGCCGCCCAGCTCGGGCGCAATAAGTGCGCCATCGTGCTCGGCCACTTCAACCTAGAGGAGCCGGGTATGGAGCACATGGCAACGTGGATCCCTGATGCACTCGGCGCCGACGCCCCGCAGGTGAGCTACGTGTCCGACGGCGATACGTACCACTATGTGACCCCCGCGGAGAAGTAACCGCTCCAGCCTCGCGAAGCCCTGCCAATTCACGCCAGTTCCTCCGCCCCGAGGCGGCGCACCGTACACAACCGCACGGCGCGCCGCCTCGTTTGGTAGTCCGCAATAAAATCGGCGATAATACAGACTATGAAAACGCTGGGGATTCATATCACGGGCATCGTGCAGGGCGTGGGCTTTAGGCCGTTCGTCTACCGCGAGGCGGTCGTGCGCGGTCTTTCGGGCTGGGTGCTCAACGCCGGCGACGGCGTGCATATCGAGGCGCAGGGTGCAGAAGACGCCCTGCGCTCGTTTGTTCACGCGATGCGCTCGGCTGCACCAGCGGCGGCGCGCGTTGAGCAGATCGCTGTCGAGGAGCGCGAAGGACCCTCCGCCGCATTGGTGGCCGGGGCCTTTCGCATCATCGCCTCCGATGCCGCGACCGAGCACACCACGCTCGTCTCGCCCGACATCGCCACCTGCCCCGACTGCCTGCGCGAGCTCTTTGACCCCGCCGACCGGCGCTACCACTACCCCTTCATCAACTGCACCAACTGCGGACCGCGCTACACCATCATCAGGCAGCTCCCCTACGATCGCGCGCAGACGTCGATGGCGGATTTCCCCCTGTGCCCGGCGTGCGCCGCCGAATACGCCGACCCGCTCGACCGGCGCTTCCACGCGCAGCCCAACGCCTGCTTTGCCTGCGGGCCGCACCTCACGTGGCGCTCGCACGGCGATGCTGAGACGCTTATAGGAATCGACCTGGCCGCCAGCGACGACATCATCGAGCGGTGCGCCGAGCGTATCGCCCAAGGCGGCATCGTTGCCATCAAGGGGCTCGGCGGCTTCCATCTCGCGTGCAACGCCGCCGACGAGCGCGCCGTTGCGGAGCTGCGCCGCCGCAAGCGCCGCAGCAACAAGCCGCTTGCCATCATGGTGCGCGACCTTGCGGCCGCCGAGGCGCTCTGCCATGTTGATGGCACCGAGCGCGAGCTGCTCATCGGCACCATCCGCCCCATCGTACTGCTGCGGCGGCGCACAGAGGCCGCGCCGAGCAGCGCACCATGCAACACGGCCACGCTCTGTCCGCAGGTGGCAGGCGACCTTCCCGAACTTGGCGTCATGCTCCCCTACACACCGCTCCAGCACCTTCTGCTCGCCGCCTGCGCGGACCGCGGCGTCCGCTCGCTCGTCATGACGAGCGGCAACGTGAGCGAAGAGCCCATCGAGACCGACGACGCGCTCGCATGGCACCACCTGGTCGAGGGCGGTCTTGCCGACGCACTCCTCGGCAACGACCGCGCCATCCTCTCCCGCTTTGACGACTCCGTGGTGCGCGTGGTGGACGGATCGATTCAGATGGTACGCCGCGCCCGCGGCTACGCCCCGCGGCCCATCGAGCTGCCACCGGTAACGACGGCCCACGGAGCTGATGATGCGGGCACCACAATCCGCAACGCAGCCGGCACCCCTCACGCGCCGCACGACAGGGCGCCCCTTCCCGCCATCCTCTCCTGCGGGCCCGAACAGAAGGCGACGCTCGCCCTCACACGCGAACATGCAGACGGAACGGCCGAGTGCCTCGTCTCGCAGCATATCGGCGACCTTGAGAACGCCGAGACCTTTGACGCCTGGCAGGCGTGCCGCGCGCGCATGCAGGGGCTCTTTGACATCGCGCCGGCGGCGCTTGCCTGCGACCGTCACCCCGGCTATCTCTCCGGCCAGTGGGCGCGCGCCGAAGCGGAGACACACGGCCTGCCGCTGATTGAGGTCCAGCACCACCACGCCCACATCGCAAGCGTCATCGCCGAGGCGGCGGCGCGCGGCGAGGTTGCACCCGATGCGCACGTCATAGGCATCGCGCTCGATGGAACGGGCGCGGGCGACGACGGCACCGTTTGGGGCGGGGAGATTCTCGTCGCAAACCTTACCGGCTTCACGCGCGTCGCGCACCTGCGAACGTGGCGCCTCCCCGGCGGCGGCGCCGCGGTGCGCGACGCCCGACGCTGCGCCTACGGCCTGCTTGACGCCTACGGGCTGCTCGACCATCCCGGCGCGCAACCCCTGCTCGTCACCATGACCGAGCAAGAGCGCTCGGTCACGTCGACCATGGTGGAGCGCGGCATCAACAGCCCGCTCACGAGCAGCATGGGGCGCCTCCTCGATGCGGTCGCCACCCTACTCGGCATCTGCACGCGAGCGACCTACGAGGGCGAGCCCGCCATCGAGCTCGAGGCTGCCGCGTCGCGCTGGGCCGCACGCAACGGCTTCACTTCAGCAACGCAGGTGGCACCCCAAGTGTCCACGCGCGGCGTCGGCACGCTCGGCGACGGCGCAGCGGAGGACCCCGCACCGGACACTTCTGCCCCGCAGATCATCGACTTCTCAAATCTGCTTGCCGCGCTGCTCGACGGCATCGAGCGTGGCGACGACCCGGGCATGCTCGCTCGCACGGCCCACGATGCCGTTGCGCGCACCATAGCGCGTGCTGCCGCGACCATCGCCCAGCGCGAAGGGCTCTCGCACGTCGCGCTCTCGGGCGGCTGCTTCATGAACCGCCTGCTGCTCACGCTCATCAAGCGCAACCTCGAGGCGAACGGTCTCACCGTCCTCGCCCCGCGCGAGACCCCCGTCAACGACGGCTGCATCGCCTACGGCCAGGCCGCCATCGCCCGAGCCCTCCTCGCCCGGTAACGCCGGCCTGCCTGCCAGCGCCCGGCCGTGTACACGGTTGCTCAAACGCTACCGGCGCGGTACCATCCATCCCAGTCCAACCGCGGCACCAAAGCCGCATGCAGAAGCGTCCGCTGCGCTTCAAAAAGGAGGAGCTATGTGCCTCGCCGTTCCCGGCAAGATTCTCGAGATGCGCGATGATGCGCAGGCGACCGTCGACATGATGGGCGCCACGCGCAGCGTCTCGGTACGCCTCACGCCCGACGCCAAGGTCGGCGACTTTGTGCTCGTGCATGCCGGCTTTGCCATCGAGGTCATCGACGCCGAGCAGGCGCGCGAGACCATCGAGGTCCTGCGTGACCTCGAGGAGCTTGAGGCCGAGGAGCTCGCCGGCACGGGCGCCATGACCGCCGCTGCGCCCGCCGGCGCGGAGGCCTAGGCGATGGATGCCCTCGACCCCTCCGCCTTTCGCGACCCGCACCTCGTCCGCGCGCTTCTCGACCATATCCGCGAGACCTTGGGCGACCGCGAGATCAACCTTATGGAGGTCTGCGGCACCCACACCGTGAGCATCGGGCGCTACGGCTTCCGCTCCATCCTGCCCGCGGGGCTGCATCTGCTCTCCGGCCCGGGGTGCCCGGTCTGCGTGACCGCCAACGCCGACATCGACCGCGCCGTCGCGCTCGCGCGAGTGCCGGGCGCCATCATCGCCACCTTCGGCGATATGATCCGCGTGCCCGGCTCCACCTCTTCGCTCGCCGACGAGAAGGCCGCCGGCGCGGACGTACGCGTGGTCTACTCGCCGCTCGACGCCGTGGAGCTTGCGGCGGCAAACCCCGAGCGCGAGGTCATCTTCATGGGTGTGGGCTTTGAGACCACCGCGCCCGCCATCGCGGCGTGCATCCTCGAAGCGGCCGCCCGCGAGCTTGCCAACTTCTCCGTCTTTAGCGTGCACAAGACCACGCCGGCGGCGCTCCTCGCCATCGCGAGCGACCCCGAGACCGCCATCGACGGCTTCATCCTCCCCGGCCACGTCTCCACCATCACGGGGCTCGCCCCGTATCGCTTTTTGGTGAACGAGTTCTCCATCCCAGGCGTTGTCACCGGGTTCGAGCCGGTCGACGTGCTCGAGGGCATCGCCCGGCTCGTCGAGCTCGTCGTCGCCGGGGCCCCCGCCATCGAGAACGCCTACCGGCGCGGCGTCGCCGACGAGGGCAACGCGGTCGCGCGGCGTCTGGTCGAGCAGGTATTCGAACCCTGCGACGCCCCGTGGCGCGGCCTCGGGTGCCTGCCGCACTCCGGCCTCGCCATCCGCGACGCCTTCGCCCGCTTTGACGCCGCACGGCGCTTCCCCGTCGACGTCGAGCCCACACGGGAGCCCGCCGGCTGCCGTTGCGGCGATGTGCTCCGCGGCGTCATCGCGCCCAACGCGTGCCCGCTCTTTGGACGCGCGTGCACGCCGGAAAACCCCGTCGGCCCCTGTATGGTCTCGAGCGAGGGCAGCTGCGCGGCGTATTATAGATTCCGCGACTAGCGCTTGGCGGCAAGCCCCTCCCCTGCGACGGCGATGTCCTCGCCGGGGGCGCGGGGCAAAACCGCCTGCAGGCAACAGGCCAACGCAATGAGAGGAGTGCTCATGCTCAAGTCAAAAGGCCCCTTGGTCTGGATCATCTTGTCGGCCATCATCCTCATCATCGCCCTCGTGCTCTACCTCACCACGGGCAGCACGGAGTGGAGCGGGCACTGGGAGTTTACGTTCTAGCCCGCCCTCGGCAAGCACACGATGCGGCGCACGCCGCAAGAAAGGGGAAGCGCGTGAGCGAATCCGCCGAAACGGTCCTGCTCGGCCACGGGTCGGGCGGGCAGATGATGAAGCGCATTATCGACGACGTCTTCTACGAGGCCTTTGGCACCCCCGAGCTCCTCGCCGGCAACGACGCCGGCGTCGCGGCGCTGGCGCCCACGGGCCGCGTCGCGCTGTCGACCGATAGCTTTGTGGTGACCCCGCACTTCTTCCCCGGCGGCGACATCGGCCGCCTCGCTGTGTGCGGCACCGTCAACGACGTCGCCACCTCCGGGGCGCGCGTGCGCTACCTTTCCTGCGGCTTCATTTTGGAGGAGGGCTTCCCGCTTGCCGACCTGCGGCGCATCTGCGCGAGCATGGCGGAGGCCGCGCGCGAGGCCGGGGTCTCCATCATCACGGGCGACACCAAGGTCGTGGAGCGCGGCGGCGCCGACGGCTTGTACATCAACACCGCCGGCGTGGGCGAGGTACCCCCAGGCGTCGAGCTCTCCGGCGCCGCATGCCGCCCCGGCGACGTGATCCTTTTGTCCGGCACGCTCGGCGACCACGGCATCGCCATCATGAGCCAGCGCGAGGGCCTGGGCTTTGGCACCACCATCCAAAGCGACGCCGCACCCTTAAACCACCTCATCTCTGCCGTCCTTGCGGCGGCGCCGCACACGCGTTGCTTCCGCGACCCCACGCGCGGCGGCCTGGCGAGCACCCTGAACGAGTTCGCCCAAGCGAGCAACGTCTCCATCGAGATCGATGAGGAGGCCGTCCCCGTGGCGGATGCCGTGCGCGGCGCGTGTGAGATGCTCGGCTACGACGTCTTTCAGGTGGCAAACGAGGGCAAGATGGTGGCCGTCGTACCGGCCGAAGAGGCCGACGCCGCCCTTGCCGCCATGCGCGACGCGCCCTATGGCGCCCGCGCCGCCCGCATCGGCCGCGTGAGCGAGCCGCACGAGGGCGCCCACGCCCAGGTGCGCGTTCGCACCGCCTGGGGCTCGACCCGCGTACTCGACATGCTCGTGGGCGAGCAGCTCCCCCGCATCTGCTAAGACGAACCCGGCACCCGCCGGGGAAGGGACCTTGGACCCGCGTCTCCGCGCGCGCCGCCCGCATATTCCCGTGTGCGAAGATGCCACTTTCAATCCGTCTCGGGACCGCGAAAGTGGCATCTTCGCACACGGGAACAAACGGGCCCGGCAAAAGGCCGCGCAATGCACCCGAGAAGAAGGCCAGCCACCGATTGCAACCAAAGGATCGCCATGCCGTACACTACCGTTATATTCGATCTCGACGGAACGCTGCTCGATACGCTCGACGACCTCGCCGCCGCCGGCAACCACGCGTGCGCCGCGCACGGTTGGCCCACGTTCACGCGCGACCAGTACCGCTACAAGGTGGGCAACGGGCAGCCCAAGCTCATCGAGCGCCTCATCCCCGCCGAGTTCGCTGGTGACGGGCGGGTATTTGAGGAAACCATTCACGCGTTTCGCGCCTATTACGATGCGCACAAAGAGGACCACACGGCGCCCTACCCCGGCGTGCCCGAGCTGCTCGACACGCTCCGCGGCGCCGGCATCCGCCTCGCCGTGCTCACCAACAAAGACCACCCCGCCGCCGCACCGCTCGTGGCGCGCTATTTTGGCGAGCGCTTCGACCTCGTGCAGGGTCGCATCGACGCGTTTCCGCCCAAACCGGCGGCACCCATCACGCGGTACGTGCTCGATCAGCTCGACGCCGACCCGTCCCGCACGCTCTACGTAGGCGACAGCAACGTAGATGTCGCAACCGGGCACAATGCGGGACTCGCCGCAGCGGGTGTCGCCTGGGGCTTTCGGGGGCGCGCCGAGCTCGAGCAGGCAGGTGCCGAGTATGTGGTCGACACCCCGGCGGAGCTCGCCGCGCTTATCTTGTAGCGCGCGGCTACGCGCTCAGGCGCCAGCTGGCAAAAGCGCAGATCAGGCCGATGGCAAGCACCGCGAGGGCACCCGATATGTCCACGAGCACGCCGCCGACGCCGCGGCGCTCGCGCCACTCGGTGAGCTCGCCGTGCGTCTTGCCCCACATGCGCCACAAGATGAGGGCAAAGCCCGCAAGACCCACCACGTTCTGCAGGAAGGCCTCGGCGCAGAGAAGGCCGATGAGGTTGCCCACGGCATAACCGCCGTCGCCGTCAGCGTAATGGCGGTATGCGAAGCGCAAGATCCACGCCGCCAGCGGCTGCGCCATGGCAGCGATGAAGCTCACCACAAACCCGGGGTCGGCGCGCATGGCCTCCTCGAGACCCGTGCCGGAAAACGAGGAGTACCCCAAGAGGGCGAACGGGAAGATGACGAGCACGACCTGCACCGTGGTGACGATGCGCTTCGTCAGGCGCTCGCGCGGCGTGTCGAGGTTGCGCGCACTCCGCTTAGCGGCCAGCGCGCGTTCCGACCGGGCGGCCTCGCGCGCCTCAAGCTCTTCGGGCGTGCGCTCGCGGCGGGCGGCAGCCTTCTGCGCCGGCGTCATCTTCTTCTTGCTCATGGCAACCCCTTTGGCTCCTAACTTGTTCGTACATGTTGAGTATACCGTAAAACTGCAGGTTACTCGCGAGATTTTTCAGGCTTCCGGCGAGAGGCTCTCACGCACCGGAGCCACGGCGACGCCATCATAGTTCCGGCAGGTCGAAGAGCCCGCAAAAAAAGCCCCGGCAGTCCTGGAGGCAGGTTCCGGCGGCCGCGTCGCGCCTCCCGGCGCGGCACGGCCGAAAACCCACACCCCCAGAACCAGCCGGGGCCCAGGAGGGGCGTCGGGCACCCCTCCCTACGCGCTTCTGGCGACCCAGCGCTTAGTGCAGCTCGGGCCAGTAGCCCTTGTTGGCCTCGATGAGGTCATCGAGGATGAGCTTGGCGACCTTGGCGGAGGGCACCGTCTTGGAGAGGGTGAGGGCCTGCCACAGCTTCTGGTAGCTCCCCTCGACCCACGCCTGTACGACGAGCTTCTCGACGGAGACCTGCTGCTCCATCATGCCCTTCTGGAACTGCGGGATCGTGCCCTGGCAGATGCGCTCGTAGCCGTTCTTGCCCACGATGCAGGGCACCTCGACCATGGCGGTCGGGTCGAAGTTGAACACCGCGCCCTCGTTGGGGACGATGAGCAGGAAGCGCTCCATGGTGTTCTCGGCGAGCGCGCAGGCGAGGTCCACGATGTAGGTGGCGTGCGCGTCGGCCTCAAAGCCGCAGCCCTTCGCGGTGCCGGCGTCGATGATGCGCTGGCACTCACCGAAGACCTTCTTCTCGCGACCGTCCATGACCTCGTTGGCACGGGTGTACTCGGGGTTGGAGGTCTCGACCACGTAGTCGGGATAGAGGTAGTACTTGAGATAGGTGTTGGGGATGGTATCCGGATCGACGGCGTACACGTCCTTCGCCTTCTCAAACGTATGGATCCAGCTCTCCTCCACGTGCTGGGCGTGCTCGCCCGTAAGCTCGATGCCGTCCATGTAGCCGTTCTTGGCCATGTGGCGCTTGATCTCCGGCATGAGGTCGTTGCCGTCCTTGTCAAAGATCTTGCTCCACCAGCCGAAGTGGTTGAGGCCGTAGTAGCTGTACTGCAGCTCGCGACGGTCGCGCACGCCGCACATGTAGGCCATCTTGTCCATCAGGTCGACGGGCATGTCGCAGATGTTGATGATCTTGCTGTTGGGGCGGAGCACCCGGCAGGCCTCGGCGACGATGGCGGCCGGGTTGGAGTAGTTGAGCATCCAAGCGTCGGGCGAGTACTTCTCCATGTAGTCGAGGATCTCGATGACGCCGCCGATGGAGCGCATGCCGTAGGCGATGCCGCCGGGGCCGCAGGTCTCCTGGCCGAGGACGCCGTACTTCAGCGGGATCTTCTCGTCCTTCTCGCGCATGGCGTAGAGGCCCACGCGGATGTGGGCGAGCACGAAGTCGGTGCCGGTGAAGGCGGTCTCGGGATCGGTGGTGTAGCTGAACTCGATCTCCGGCGCGTTCTCGCGGAAGTAGATCTCGCAGGCGCGGGCCACGATCTCCTGGCGCTCGGCAAAGTTGTCGTAGAACGTGATCTTGTTCACGGGGAAGCGGTCGCGCTCCTCCAGCAGCATGAGGGCGATGCCGGGGGTGAAGGTGGAACCACCACCCGCGATCGTCACAGCGTACGAAGCCTTACCCATGGTTTCCTCCTAACACGGTGCCGCACCTTGCAGGCCCGCTGCGACCTGCGGCATGGCCGCAGCGGGATGGTACCTAGCGATCGGCGCGCTCAGCTGAGGCCGGGGCTCGCGCCAGAGGCTCCGGCAGGCGACTTACTTGAGCAGCTGCTCAAAGGCGTCGCGAACCTTGGGAACCGACAGGCCGACGATGACCTGCATGTTCTTGCCGTTCTTGGCGATGCCGTGCGCACCGATGGCGCGGAAGTTAGCATCGTCGGCAACGAGCGTCTCGTCCTTGACGTTCACGCGCAGACGCGTGGCGCAGTTGGTGACGTCGACGACGTTCTCGGTGCCACCCAGAAGATCGAGGATGTTCTGCGCAAAGATCGCGCGCTCCTCAGCCTTGCTGCCTGCGACCTCCTTGGAGGCGGCGGCGCCACCCTGGGCGGCCTTGTAGTCGGCCTTTGACTTGAGGGAGACCTCGACGTCATCGTCCTCGCGACCAGGGGTCTTGAAGTCGAACTTCAGGATGAGGAAGCGGAAGACCACGACCCAGATGGCGCTGAACACAAGACCGATGCCGATGGAGAGCAGGTACTGGCCGGCATACACGGTGCCGAGCGGCAGGAAGTCCCACGAAGCCATGGAAATGAGGCCGCCGTCGAAGATACCCACCGTGCCCACGAGGTTCTGCACCATGCAGAGCGTGGCGCCGAGAATCGAGTGGACGACAAAGAGCTGAGGCGCGATGAACAGGAACGTGAAGTCGAGGGGCTCGGTGATGCCGCAGAGCATGGCAGTGAGACCGACCGGGATGAGGAGGGTCTTGGTCTCCTTGCGGCGCTCGGGCTTAGCCGTGAGGTAGAAGGCGATGCAGACGCCGAGCGAACCGAAGACCTTCGTCCAGCCGGGGCAGGTGTAGGCAGCCCACGGAGCAACCTCGGCGAGCGGCTCGCCAGAAGCGGCGAGCGTCGGCAGGATGGTGGCCCACTGCGGGTAGATGCCGCCGGAGACGGCCGCATCCGCATAGTAGAACGGCGAGTAGATGAAGTGATGGAGGCCGGTGGGGATGAGGATGCGCTCGAGGAACGCGAAGACCCATACGCCCGCGGCGCCCGTGGACAGGATGAAGCCCTGGAAGAGCTGGATACCGTGCTGGATCGGCGGCCACACCGCGCACGCGATGATGGCGCAGGGCAGCATCACGAAGAACGACACGGCGTACACGAAGACCGATCCGCCGAAGACGCCGAGCCAATCGGGCAGCTCGGTGTCGAAGAACTTGTTGTGAAGCATCACGGAGATGCCGGAGATGATGAGCGCGCCCATCATGCCCATGTCGAGCGTCTTGATGCTCGCGATGGTGGCGAGTCCGGTGCCGCTGGCCGCCTCGACGGAGAAGTCCACGCCAAAGACGCCGCCCCACTGCGACAGGATGGTGTTAACGAAGTAGTTGAACGTGAGGTATGCCGCGAGCGCCTCCATGCAGGCGCGGGCCTGCTGATGCGTGGCGAGCGCGATGGGCAGTGACACGCAGAACAGAAGCGGCATCTGGTTGAAGAGCGTCCAGCCGCCCTGCAGCAGCACGTTCCAGCAGTCGTACCAGGGGTTGCCGGCAGTCGCCATGGCACCGAAGATCGCCTCGGTGGTAAAGAGCGTGCCCAGGCCGACCACGATGCCCGAGAAGGCAAAGAGAATGGCCGGGGTGTACATCGCACCACCGAACTTTTGGATTTTCTGCATCATGACAGAGAACCTCCCTTTCTCCCCGCGAGGACACCAACCGAAGCGCCCCCGCGCGGTGCAGGTCTGAATCCATAAGCAGAAGGCGCGACGCGCCGGCTCGCGCACCTCCCCCTCGGGCGCCATAATACTCCCTACTTGTCTAGACAATCTTATACCTGTCTAGACAAGCGATAAACGGTAGGAATTCACCGGTAAACGGTCGGACCTGTCCCCATCTACTTGGACACAGAACGGCTTCTTGCCTTTCTACCTGAGTTTTTATGCAAGTTAGCTCATATCTCGTAAGATGCACGGGACGCGGTCGCATCTAGATTCCACTCAACGACTTTCGTTGTTCTATCAAAGTTTGTATCTCATCTTGACTAGACAAGTTGAATTGCTTACTCTGTAGCTACTGCAATGCCCGACACCTCGATCGAGGCGCGGCACCCGAGTGCGGAGGGATCCCATGAAAAGCGCGATGTTCTACGGCAAGCACGATCTGCGCATCGAGGAGGCGCCCCGCCCCGCCGTCGGGGCGCACGACGTCCTCATCCAGGTCAAGGCGTGCGGCGTCTGCGGCACCGACGTCCACATCTACGAGGGCGACAAGGGCGCAGCCGACGTGACGCCGCCCACGATTCTGGGACACGAGTTCTCCGGCGTCGTGGCCGAGGTCGGCGCCGATGTCACCGCGTTCGCCCCCGGCGACCGCGTCTGCATCGACCCCAACCACCCCTGCGGCTGCTGCGAGCCCTGCCGCGACGGCATCAACCATTACTGCGAGCATATGACGGGCTACGGCACGACGGTCGACGGCGGCTTTGCCGAGTTCTGCGCGGTCGACGCGCAGCAGGTCTACAAGCTGGGCGACAACACGACGTTTGAGCAGGGCGCCATGACCGAACCGGTCGCCTGCTGCCTGCACGGCATCGACATGTGCAACATCCACCCCGGCAGCTCCGTCGTGGTTATCGGCGGAGGCATGATCGGCCTGCTCATGCTCCAGCTCGCCCGCATCTCCGGCGCCACCAAGGTGGCCCTCCTCGAGCCCGTCGCCGGAAAGCGCGCGGTGGCTGAGAAGTTGGGGGCAGACCTCACCGTCGACTCAATCAACGAGGACCCCGCCGCAAAGCTCGCCGAGGCGGGCTTTGGCAACATCGACGTCGTTATCGAGTGCGTCGGCAAGCCCGTCACCATCGAGCAGGCCATCCGGCTCGCCGGCCACAAGGCGACCGTCATGATGTTCGGCCTCACCAAACCGGACGAGACCATCACCGTCAAGCCCTTCGAGATCTTCCAGAAGGAGCTCGTCCTCACCTCGTCGTATATCAACCCCTACACGCAGCGCCGCGCGCTCGAGCTCATCGACTCGGGTCGCCTCGATGTTTCGAGCATGGTGCACGCCGTGGCAAGTCTGGAGGAGCTGCCCGATATCCTCGGCAAACCAGAACTGCGCGCCTTGGGCAAGTACATCATCTCGCCGGAGAAGTAGCGTCCGGCATCGCACAGGCGGCGCGGAGCCATCTCCCCGGTCATGCTCCGCGCCGCATCCGCCTTAAGCGCAGATCGCTATCTGGCATCCCCATCTGCCGTGCCCCGCCTCCGCGCGGGGCACCCCTTTATTGACGGGCCGCGAGCGACTCACTACCCTGTCACTTGTCTATACTTTTCACCCTCAGAAACGGACGTGACACCCGCTATGTCTAAATCCGTCTATCAAGATATCTATGCCGACATGCAGCAGGCCATCGAACACGGCGACTACCCCTATCAGTCGTATCTGCCCTCCGAGAACGAACTCAAGGAGCTCTACGGCTGCTCGCGCACGACGGTGCGCCGCGCGCTCGCGGCGCTTGCCGCCGAGGGGTACGTTCAGCCGCAGCAGGGGCGCGGTGTGCGCGTCATTCGCGATGTCACCAAGCAACCGCCCCGCGGCATGGACGGCCTCGAGACGTTCAAGGAGATCGCCGCGCGGCGCGGCTTTACCCTCGTCACCCGCGTGAGCGTATTCGAGATGCTAACCGCCGACGAGGCGCTCTCCTCCGTCACCGGGTTTCCCGTGGGCAGCGACCTCACGCGCGTGAAGCGCATCCGCTACGCCGACGGCGTGGGCGTCGGCAGCGACGACAGCTACTACCTGAGCTCGACCGTACCGGGCCTCACGCCGCAGATCGCCGAGGACTCCATCTACCGCTATCTGGAGGAGGACCTCAACATCAAAATCGGCTCAGGCACGCGCGACATCACCATCGAGGGCCCCACCAAAGACGACCTGCTGTGGCTCGATGTCGGCGACTTTGGCGCCGTCGCCGTCGTACGCGGCAAGACCTACCGCATCGACGGCACCCTCATGGAGTACACCGAGACCAAGCAGGTACCCTCCTTTTTCGCGGTGCACGAGACGGTCTTCCGCTCGAGCGCGCCGCGCGGTTAGGCCCGCTTCGCCGCCGGTCCGGTCTCGGGCAGCGGCAGACGATGCTCGCCCGGATGCTCGTTATCGCGGAACTTCCCCGTCATAGCCTCGACCTTGAGGCGGTAGACGGTCGTTGCCGGCACCGTCTTGGGGTTAAAGGGAAAATCGTCCTCGTGGTAGTGGCGCATAAGGATCTTGAGGCCTGCGACCTTCTGGTCGTCGGGCACGATCTCGATCGTGCCGCGGCCGATAACGCTGCGGTACCCCATGGTGCAACTCATGCGCTCGTCGTAGAAGATGAAGCGGTGGTCGCAGTCGACCTCAAACGACGCGCGGGGGTCTTGGGCGATGAGATCGAGCTTCTCGCCGCGGCGCGCGCTGTGAAAGTAGAGGTAGACCTCGTCGCCCTCTACGTCGACGCCAAAGTTGAGCGGCACGATATAGGGGACGCCCGCTGCCGGGTCGTTGAGCGCGATCCGGCAGACGTCGCAGTCGCGCAGGATGGCGAGCTGCTGCTCCCGATCGGTGATTTCGCGGTCCGCACGAATCATGGTTCGGCCTCCTTCTGGGATGATGGACAGTGGGGCACCGTCTCATACGCCGTCTATCATAGCAGGCGCCGGTCCGGACACCTCTAGCAGAGGGCGGGCGAACGCGCCGTGCGCGCCCGCCCGCCGATAGCGTAAGGATGGTGGCAGCTAGCCCCTTTTGGGGTCAGAACGCACCTGCTTAGTGCAGCTCAGGCCAGTAGCCCTTGTTGGCCTCGATGAGGTCGTCCAGGATGAGCTTGGCGACCTTGGCGGAGGGCACCGTCGCGGAGAGGCTGAGCGCCTGCCAGAGCTTCTGGTAGCTCCCCTCGACCCACGCCTGGACGACGAGCTTCTCGACGGAGACCTGCTGCTCGAGCATGCCCTTCTGCCACTGCGGAACCTGGCCCTGGCAGATCTTCTCGTAGCCGTTCTTGCCCACGATGCAGGGCACCTCGACCATGGCGGTCGGGTCGAAGTTCGACACGGCGCCGTCGTTGGGGACGATGAGCAGGAAGCGCTCCATGGTGTTCTCGGCGAGCGCGCAGGCGAGGTCCACGATGTAGGTGGCGTGCGCGTCGGCCTCGAAGCCGCAGCCCTCGGCGGTGCCCTTCTCAATCACCTCGCGGCACGCACCGAAGACGCGCTTCTCGCGGCCGTCCATAACCTCGTTGGCACGGGTGTACTCGGGGTTGGAGGTCTCCACCACGTAATCCGGGAAGACATAGTACTTGAGGTACGTGTTGGGGATGGTGTCGGGGTCAAGCGCGTAGACGTCCTTCGCCTTGCCGAAGGTGTGGATCCAGGACTCGTCGATGTGCTGCTCCTGGCCGGGCTCGTGGCTGATGCCATCGAGGTAACCGTTCTTGGCCATGTGGCGCTTGATCTCCGGCATGAGGTCGTTGCCGTCCTTGTCAAAGATCTTGGTGAACCAACCGTAGTGGTTGAGGCCGTAGTAGCTGTACTGGAGCTCGCGACGGTCCTTGATGCCGCACATCACGGCCATCTTGTCCATCAGGTCGATCGGCATGTCGCAGATGTTGATGATCTTGGAGTTGGGACGCAGCACGCGGCAGGCCTCGGCGACGATGGCGGCCGGGTTGGAGTAGTTGAGCATCCACGCGTCGGGGCTCCACTTCTCCATGTAGTCAAGGATCTCGATGACGCCGCCGATGGAGCGCATGCCGTAGGCGATGCCGCCAGGCCCGCAGGTCTCCTGGCCGAGGACGCCGTACTTCAGCGGGATCTTCTCGTCCTTCTCGCGCATGGCGTACTTACCGACGCGGATGTGGGCGAGCACGAAGTCGATGCCGGTGAAGGCGGTCTCCGGGTCCGTGGTGTAGCTGAACTCGATCTCCGGCGCGTTCTCGCGGAAGTAGATCTCGCAGGCGCGGGCCACGATCTCCTGGCGCTCAGCGTCGTTGTCGTAGAACGTGATCTTGTTCACGGGGAAGCGGTCGTGCTCCTCGAGGAGCATGAGGGCGATACCCGGGGTGAACGTCGATCCGCCGCCTGCGATGGTTACCGCATAGGACTTCTCTGCCATGGTGGATCCTCCTTAGAATCCCGGTCGCGGGGCTTGTGGCTGCGCGCGCACCGCTGCGACCACGGACGGTGCGGCGCGTATATGACACGGGCGGGGGTTGAGAGAGGGTGTACCCCTACCCGAGAATCGGCGCGAGGGCGCGGGCGCCGAGCTCGCGCCCTCACGAAAGGGGACAGATACTACATGAGTTTCTCGAACTCGTCACGGACCTTGGCGACCTTGAGGCCGATGATGATCTGGACGGACTTGCCGCGCTTCATGCAGCCGCTCGTGCCGATGGACTTGAAGTCGGCGTCGTCGGC
This sequence comes from Collinsella sp. An268, assembly GCF_002159765.1. Classification (GTDB taxonomy): domain Bacteria; phylum Actinomycetota; class Coriobacteriia; order Coriobacteriales; family Coriobacteriaceae; genus Coprousia. The sequence goes on from NZ_NFJH01000003.1 coordinate 16,065, forward strand.
GACCTTCGTTTCGTCCTTGACGTTCAGGCGCAGGCGAGTCACGCAGTTCGTCACGTCCACGATGTTGTCGGGGCCACCGACGAGCTCCATGCAGGCAGCGGCGGTAACGGCGTAGGGGTTCTCAGCCTCGGCGGCGTCGAGCGCAACCGCGCCGTCGCCCTGCTTGGCCGCACGGTACTCGGCCTTGCTGCGGAACTTGATCTCCTCGTCATCCTCGCGACCAGGGGTCTTGAAGTCGAACTTCAGGATGAGGAAGCGGAACACCACGAACCAGATGAAGGTGAAGACCAGGCCGACACCAAGACCCATGACGTAGGTCATCCAGTGGTTCGCCCACAGCGGGATGAGGTTCAGGCTGGCGATCTCGATGAGGCCACCGGCGAAGACACCCACAACTCCAACAGCGTTCATAGCAACCGCGAGCGTCGCTGCGAGGGCAGCGTGCACGATGAAGAGCGGAGGCGCGATGAAGAGGAACGTGAACTCGATGGGCTCCGTCACGCCGCAGAAGATGGCGGTCAGCGTGATGGGGATGAGCAGGCCAAGCAGCTCCTGGCGCTTCTCGGGCTTAGCTGTGAAGTAGAAGGCGAGCGCGATACCCGGGCAACCGAACATCTTGGACCAGGTGGTGCAGGTGAAGGCCGCGTACGGGGCAAGCTCGGTGAGGGGCTTGGTGGAAGCGGCGATCTCGGGCAGCTGCGTGGCGAAGGCCGCGTAGATGCCGCCGTTCACCACGGCGTTGTCATAGTAGAACGGGCTGTAGAGCAGGTGGTGCAGGCCGAACGGGATGAGGGCGCGCTCGAGGAACGCGAAGATCCACACACCGGGCAGGCCAACGGTCGAGACGAACACCTGGAAGGCGCGGATGCCGTCCTGGACGTGCGGCCAGACGAGGCAGGCGAGAAGCGCGGTCGGCAGCATGACGAAGAACGCGATCATGTAGACGAAGGTCGAGCCCGAGAACACGCCGAGCCACTCGGGCAGCTCCGTGTCGTAGAGCTTGTTGTGGAGCGCGATTACGATGCCGGAGATGGCAAGGGCGCCGATCATGCCCATGTCGAGCGTCTTGATGCTCGCGACCATGGCAAGGCCCGAGGTGCCACCGGTCTCGGCGCTGAAGTCTACGCCAAAGACGCCGCCCCACTGGGAGAGCATGGTGGACACGAAGTAATTGAAGGTGAGATAGGCGACGAGCACTTCCATGCAGCAACGGGCGTTCTGCTTATTGGCGAGGCCAATAGGAAGCGACACGGCGAACAGCAGCGGAAGCTGGTTGAAGACGGTCCAGCCGCCTTGCAGGATGACGTTCCACACGCCGTACCAGAGCGTGTCGGGCGCCGCGAGCGGGCCAAAGATTACCTCAGTGGTAAACAGCGTGCCGAGGCCGATGACCACGCCGGCGAATGCAAACAGCAGCACGGGCGTGAACATGGCTCCGCCGAATTTTTGGATTTTCTGCATCATGGCAGGTAATCCCCTTTCCCCGGTATGCACGACCCAGGCGATGCGTCGTGCATGCAAGCAGATTCTTGCACAAACGCACCGGCTGCGACGTGGCGCCCCGCGGACAGCAGCTTGTCCGTACAAGTTATGATGCCATAATGCCTGTCTTGTACGTACAAGTCAATCTTGTTCGTACATGTTTTTCACATCTCCGGCAAACGGCAGGTTTTCTCCGGCGAACGGCTTTCTACGGCTCCGCAGGGAATCCCGTGCGGGGGCAGCACGCCGAAGCAGCGTGCAAGACGAACGTTTCATCGCGGTTTACGCACCGCACACGTCATTTGACACCGCCCCGCCGTTGCTCCACACTCACTATAAGTTGTACGTACAGGAGGACCCCATGCCTAAAGCCGTCTTTATGGACATCTATCACGACCTGCGCGAGAACATCGAAGATGGCACGTATGGCTACCAGTCGTTCCTGCCCTCCGAGGCGGAGCTCACCCAGCTCTTCAACTGCTCGCGCAGCTCGATCCGCCGCGCGCTCGGCATGCTCGCCCAAGACGGATACGTGCAGGCGCAACAGGGCAAGGGCGTGCGCGTCATACGCAATCCCACCATCACCAACCCCGCGGGCTACAACGGCCTCGAGACCTTCAACGAGCTCGCGCGGCGCCGCGGCTTTGTAGGCGGCACGCAGGTCCTCGTCTGCGAGGAGCTCACCGCCGGCGACGCGCTCGCCGCGCAGACGGGCTTTGAGGTCGGCAGCCGCCTTGCCCACATCTTGAGGGCCCGCACGGCGGACGGCCGCGCCATCTCCACCGACGAGAGCTATTACCTCGCCAGCGAGGTGCCCGGCCTCACGCCCGAGATTGTGAAGAAGTCCGTGTACGAGTATCTCGAAGGGGTGCTCGGCATCAAAATCGCCACCAGCCGCCGCATCATCACCATCGAGGCAGCCACCGAAGCCGATGAGCGCAACATCGACCTCGACGGATTCAACGCGGTGGGTGTCATGCGGTCGCACACCTTTGACGCCGACGGCATCATGATCGAGTACACCGAATCGCGCCAGCGGCCCGGCTTCTTCTCCTACAACGAAACCGCTGTGCGCCCCGTGCGCTAACGGGGCCGCCGGAAAGGGCACGAGGACGAACCGACGCATCCGGAGCCTGCGCCCGCACGCTGGGGACAGGCGGGCGACGCGCCCGCACCGCGCAGCCGCCCGGTATAATAGCCCCACCCGCCCGTGCGGGCCAAGGCAACCGAGGAGCACATGATGGACCCCTTTGACATCGTCCTTATCGCCGCCATCGCCCTCGTGTGGGGGACGGTGCTGTCGAGCATCTGGTACACGCGGCAGGCCGCGCGCAGGGCGCGCGAGGAGCAGGGCCTCCGCGAGCAGGCGGCGCGCGAGCTTGAGGCACAGCGCGCCGAGATCGCCCAGCTGCGCGAGGGACTCGGCCTCTTGATGCAGCGCGCCACCACCGAGGCGGCGCTCGGCCAGCAGCGCTACGACGCCCTCGCGCACGCCGTCGCATCCTCGGGCGAGCGCGCCGACGGCGCCCGCCGCGAGACGACCCAGCAGCTCGACGAGAACCGTCGCGCCCTCGATACGCGGCTCGCGCAGATGACCGAGGCCGTTACCGGCCAGCTCACCGCCGTGCGCGGCAGTCTCGACCGGCAACTCGCCGACATTCGCACCGACACCAACACGCAGCTCGACCGGATGCGCACCACCGTGGACGAAAAGCTGCAAAAGACCCTGAACGACCGCATCACGCAGTCCTTCGCGTTAGTGAACGAGAGTCTCGACAAGGTGGGGCGCGGCCTGGGGGAGATGCAGAGCATCGCGGCCGACGTGGGCGGCCTCAAGCGCGTGCTCGCCGGCGTCAAGACACGCGGCATCTTGGGCGAGGTGCAGCTCGGCGCGATTCTTGCCGAGATGCTCGCCCCCGGGCAGTACGACCGCGACGTGGCGACCGTGCCGGGCAGTGCCAACCGCGTCGAGTTTGCCGTTAAGCTCCCCGGCGACGCGGGGGCGCCCGTCTACCTGCCCATCGATGCGAAGTTTCCCGCCGATACCTACGAGCGCCTGCGCTCGGCACTCGACGCCGGCGACGCGTCCGCCGCCGAGGCCGCCTGGAAGCAGCTCGAGCGGCGCCTCAAGGACGAGGCGAAAGACATCCGCGACAAGTACCTCGCTCCCCCGTCGACCACCACCTTCGGCATCCTCTTCCTCCCCTTCGAGGGGCTCTATGCCGAGGTCGCCGGTCGCCCCGGCCTGCTCGAGGAGCTGCAGCGCACCTATCGCGTCAACGTTGCGGGCCCGAGCACCATGGCGGCGCTCTTGAACAGCCTGCAGATGGGCTTCCAGACGGTGGCGATCCAGCAGCGGGCGAGCGAGATCCAGACGGTGCTCGCCGCCGTCAAGACGGAGTTCGGCACCTATCAGACCATGCTCCGCCAAGCGCAGAAGCAGCTCGGAACCGTGTCCCGCACCGTCGACACCCTCGTGGGGACGCGCTCGCGCGCCATGGAGCGCAAGCTGCGGAGCATCACCGAGCTCGACGACCCCACCGAGGCGGCGCGCATCTTAGGGGTTGCGGACGACGAACCCGCGGACGGCGCACCCGCCAGCAAGGAGAACTGACATGCCACGTGAGACCAATGCCGCAAAGCGCGCCCGCGCCATCGAGGTCTGCGAGCGCCTCAACCGCCGCTACGGACCGGTTGAGTGCTTTCTCGACCATGCCAGCCCCTTCCGGCTCGTCATCGCGGTCCTGCTCTCGGCGCAGACGACCGACGCACAGGTAAACAAGGTCACCCCGGAGCTGTTCCGACGCTGGCCCACGCCCGAGGCGCTCGCCCAGGCGACACCCGCAGAGGTGGGCGAGGTCATCCATTCCCTCGGTTTCTACAAGACCAAGGCGCGCCATGCCGTCGAGTGCGCCCAGATGCTCGTCGCCGATTACGGTGGCGAGGTGCCGGCAGACATGAAGGAGCTCGTGAAGCTGCCCGGCGTGGGGCGCAAGACGGCCAACATCGTCTTGAACGTCGGCTACGGCATCGTGGAGGGCATCGCGGTCGACACCCACGTCAATCGCATCGCCCATCGCTTGATGCTCTCACCCAAGACCCACGCCAAAGAACCGCTCAAAACCGAGCAGGACCTCCTTAAGATCTTGCCGCGCGAATATTGGAGCCAGGTCAACCACCAGTGGATCAGCTTTGGCCGCGAGATTTGCGACGCGCGCTCGCCCCGCTGCGACGTGTGCCCGCTGGCCGACCTCTGCCCGAGCGTCCGCGTGTAACGTCCCCGTCGCGTGCGATGCCCTGCGGACAGCGCCCGCAGGGCATCCTTCGCCCTACTTCCCAAAAGTGTCGAGCCATTCTGTCACCTGCGCCCCCAGCACGGCCACGTGCTCCTGCACGCGTGCGGCGAGGTCTGCCAGAAGCCCACCCAGCTCATCGGGAGAGGCTCCGTTATAGATGCAGGTAAGAAGGTAGCTCGCCACAAACAGGAACACGAGGGCGACGGGGACGAGAAGGATGATGGCAAGGGTGCGCAGCACGACCGCGAGCTTGCGCCGCCGCGTGCGCCGTCTGTCGTAGGCAAGCGCCTCTTGGTACTGCTCTTGCTCGAGAGAATACGAGCGGTCCGGGCGCGCCTGCGCGGACGCCTGTGATGCCGCGGATTTCGCGGCGCCGGATCGCACCGAACGGCGCGCGCCATCCACCTGCCGTCCCGCAGGGCCCGCCGGCGCTGATGCCTCGTTTTGCGCAACGCCGCCCGTCAATCCACCGGGCGCACCCTCAACCACAGGTTGACGGGGCGGTACAAACAACGGCTCGAGCGGCCCTCCCGCAGCGGCCGCCCGGCGCTGAGCGCGCATCTCGTCCGTCTCGATAAACAGGTCCATGACACAACCTCCTCATCAAGAGGAGTGCGGAGACGGAACCCTCAGCATGGACCCCTGAGGGCGCGTTGTCAAGAACCGGTCGGGCGGCGGACGATGGCTGCCGTGCGCGCACCGGCGCGCCGACGGCCCGATACCAATAAGGTCCCGCCCGGAACCTCGGTACCTGCCGCCGACGCTTGCGCGCGGGGTGAAACCGAGACCGGACGGGACCTCCTCAGCCAGTCGGTACTCAGACCTTAGTAGTTAACGACCTGCTCCTCGAAGTAGCTCTGCGGATGAGCGCAGACGGGGCACAGCTGCGGGGCGGTAGGGCCGACGTGCAGATGCCCGCAGTTCAGGCACTTCCACACCTTCACGCCCTCGCGATCGAAGACCTCGCCCTTCTCGACGCGCTCGGCGAGCTTGAGATAGCGCTCCTCGTGCGCCTTCTCGACGGCACCGACGCCACGGAACTTGGCGGCGATCTCCTTGAAGCCCTCCTCGTCGGCGGTCTTGGCGAACTCATCGTACATGGTGGTCCACTCGTAGTTCTCGCCCGCCGCGGCGTCCTTCAGGTTGTCGAGCGTGCCCGGAACCGCACCGCCGTGCAGGTACTTGAACCAGAGCTTCGCGTGCTCGGACTCGTTGAGCGCGGTCTCCATGAAGATGTTCTGGATCTGAACGTAGCCGTCCTTCTTGGCCTGCGAGGCATAGTAGCGATACTTGGTGTGCGCCTGCGACTCGCCGGCAAACGCGGTCTCGAGGTTCTTCTTTGTCTGGGAGTTCTCAAAGTCCATGGGTATCCCTTTCCCTTCTATGAGAACGATACGTCACGCGCAGGCGATGCGCGTATAGCAATGTATACCCAATAACCCCGCCCCACCTCTTATGATTTACGGTCCATAATTGCTACGTAGTTAGCCTCATTTAACGGATGGCCCCGAGAAACGCGCTCACGCACCCGGCATCGCCGGAGCGGATGCACCGGCGCGAAAGGTACCGGGCTCACGCGCCGTGTGCGAACGACATACGCTAGGCGATGGACCAGCGGCCATCTTGCGCGACGCAGAAACCCTCTTGGGCGAGCTTGGCAAGCAGCTCCTCCGCGAGCCCGCGCTCGACGGGACCGCGCCCCGCCTTGGCCTCAAACGCATCGAGCTCCGCCGTCACCTCGGCGGCGGTAAGCCCGCACGCGCCGTCCTCGCGCGCCGCAAGCAGCAGGCGCACCACCTCGGCGCGCTTCTGACGACGCGAGCCCTCAAACGGCTTCTGGCGCACGTGACCGGCGGAACGACGCGACGGGTTGGGGATGGTCTTCTTAAGATACGCGCCGTAATCGAGCAGCGCGTAGTACCAGTTGCGCGGCGTATCGTCAGCATCAAGCGGTGTGGCGAAGGGTGCGACATCATGTGCGGCACCTGGGGCGAGAGGCGCCCCCGCAGAATCCGGAGCGCTTGCCCCGCCATCCTCCCCCGCGGGCGCCGCGGGGCACGTCGCCTCGATAAGCGGAACGAGCTCGCGATCCGGAACGCCCGGCACATCGGGAAAGAAGTGATGCAAAAACACGGTGCGCACGTTGGTCTCGAGATAGACGCCCGGCAGGTCGAAGGCGAAGGCGCGAATCCCCTGCGCCGTTGCGGGCCCGATGCCCGGCAACGAGATGAGATCGGCCGTCGCGGACGGAAACACGCCGTCGAAGCGCTCCATCACCTGGCGCGCCGCCTCGTGCAGGGCGAGCGCGCGGCGGTTGTACCCCATGCCCTGCCACTGGGCGAGCACGTCGGCCACCGGCGCCTCGGAAAGCGCCGCGAGCGACGGGAAGCGCTCGAGCCAGCGCGGCAGGTGCACCTCTACGCGCGGCACCTGCGTCTGCTGGAGCATGACCTCAGAAAGCCAGATGATGTAGGGATCGCGCGTGCGCCGCCACATGAGGTCGCGATAGCGGGCAGTGCCCTCGGCACGCATCAGCTGACGAAACGACGAGACCTCCATCGCAGGCCCTAGCGCGTACCCTCGAGGTTCCAATGGGGGCCGCACCCCGCATATGCGCAAAAGGCATCGCGTTCGGCAAACTGCGCGTCCACCGCGGGGAACCGCCGATGATGGACGACATCGTCAAGCGTGACCGAATCGAGATAGTTGGCCACAAGCTCGGTTAGGCCAGTCCAGAGCGGATGATAGCAGCAGGTGTCCATGCGCTCGCAGCATCCGTCGGGCGCGGTGCAATCGTTGAAGTAGAGGGGGCCCTGCACCGCCTCGACCACCTGGCGAACGGTCACGTCGGCGGGATCGACCTTAAGGCGCATGCCGCCGTGGACGCCGCGCAGGCTCTCGATAATGCCGGCCTGCACCAAACCGTGCTGGATGGAGCGCGCGAAAGAATAGGGGACGCTAACCCGATCGGCTGCCGTGCGGACCGACAGGAGCGTACCCTCGTTCTCCACCAAGATGGAAAGGATGCGCAGCGCATAGTCCGTCTTTCTGGAAATATCCATGTCGCCCCCTCACACCGCCGCGCCCAAACGGTGGGCGCGACATCGCGCGCCCGTGTGAGCAGGCGCCTCGATAACCAAATTGATACGCGCTAGGTACTATACCATCGGGCGGCACGGGGCACGCATTCTGCATGGATTGTCCGCGGGGCGCATGCCCTGTCGCGGGGGGGGTCTGGGAAGCGCGTCGCAATAGCAAAAGACCCTGCCCGAAGGCAGGGTCTCAAGCAGTCAATGGCGGGAAGTACGGGGCTCGAACCCGCGACCTCCGACGTGACAGGCCGGCGCTCTAACCAAACTGAGCTAACTCCCCTCAGCAAATGCTGCGAGAGCTAGTATACACAGAAGCTGTTTGCGGGCGCAAGTACTTTTTTGAAAAACTTTTTGAGTCCGCGAACAGGCAGGCCGTGAGCCGTGGACGGCGCCCACAGGGCAGCCCCCTGCCGCCATCGACCAAGTCATCAGCGTTCCCTAAATCGACTCTTGCCGGACGCTCTCGAACTCCCCGGCACCTCAACGCCCCAACCGCACATTGCCGGGTTCATTGCCGCGCGTTTTGCCCGGGCCGCCGTGCATTTCTCGCGGCAATGAACCCGGCAATGAACCCGCGAATGTACGGTCGGCAGAACCGCAGGTGGCGGGCCGTACATTTCCCCTCGCAATGTACTCCCGGGTCCGTTTTCTCCTCTGCAGCGCATTTCCGGGTGCATTGCGCGCGATATTGCACCGAGGGGACGGCAAAAAGCCTTGCAATGTACACCGTACAGTTCGCGGTAATGTAGCACACGTGCTTGGTGGTGAGGCCGCGGGTAAGCGGCCGGCGCGCCCGCTAAGGGCGGGCGACGGGATGGCGAATCGCGAGACGGAGCGCTTACGCACAGGCGCAGCGCCACAAAGAGCGATACAAGGGGCGCAAGATAATCCCCTTGCGCCCGTATCCCCTAACGCCCTTATGCCCAGGCGCTCTCGAGCTTGATGATCTTGACGGACTGAACGGCGCCCTCGGCCACGTACATACGTGCCATGGTGGGCGTCGCCGAATCGCGCGGGCTGGTGGCAGAACCCGGGTTGATAACGAGGCACCGCCCCTGCTCGGCGATGCGCGCCCGATGCGTGTGGCCGCACACGCCCACGTCGATCGCGCCCACGGGCAGATCCTCGCGATAATGCGAGACGGCAAACGTCAGGCCCTCGTACTCAAACGTGTTGAGGCGCTTGAGCGCGGGCTCGTACTTGTAATAGTACGTATCGTTGTTGCCCAGCACGGCACGGATGGGAGCAATGGTCTGAAGCATCTCCCAATCCGCCTCGGACGTGATGTCGCCTGCATGAATGATAAGGTCGGCTCCCTCGAGCGACGCCAAAAGGGAGCGCGAGAGCCTCCCGTGCGTGTCGGAGATGATATCGATGCGCTTCATATCGCGTACATCCTTTACTCGGCTATCCGAGCTGGGAGTGTAGCATATCTCCTGGATGGTGACAGATTCCCCATGAGTGTCCCCGATGCCCAGCCAGCGGCGTATCGCGGCACCGAGCCCCATGGCGGTCTACAGGCTGAGCGCCTTTTTGAGCGGCACGACGCGCCGACGCGAGACGGGCACGCGCTCGTCGGTCCCCGTGATACCGAGCTGAATGGCACCCGAGGGCACCGTCTCGACGTCCTCGACGCAGGCGAGGTTGACGATATAGCGGCGATGCACGCGGAAGAACCCGAAGTCACCGAGCTTCGCCTCGAACTGGGCGAGCGATGTGGTCGAGAGGAAGCGGTCGTCGTCGGTAAAGATGCAGGAGTAGTCATCCTTCGCCATGATATAGCGAATCTGGTCGACGGGGATGAGCACCTTGCGGCCGCCCTTTTCCACCGGGATGCGCTCGATGCTCGATTTGGACTCGGGCTGCGGCTTCACATGACCGGCAACTTTGGCGAGGGCGTGCTCGAGGCGGTCCTCCTCCACGGGCTTCAGCAGATAGTCCACGGCGTCGACGTCAAACGCCTCGACGGCATGATCGCTGTAGGCGGTGACGAAGACGATGGCCGGCGGGTTCTTAAGCTTATGGAGGGCCTCGGCAAGCTGCAGACCGGAGGCGCTGGGCATAGAAATATCAAGAAAGACTACGTCAACGCGGTTCTCCATCAGCTTCTCAATGGCAGAGCGCACGCTCGAAGCCTCGATAATGGAGCTCGTCTTTCCCGTCTGCTCTAGCAGAAAACGCAACTCGGAACGGGCGGGGGCCTCATCATCGACAATCATGGCACGGAGCATTGACACGATCCCTTTCGACCTTTCTACCGACTGCCCCGGAGCATAAGCCCCGCGGGGCGCGCCCGCACGCAGCGGGCTTCCCATCGATACGTCCGCACCGACACGGACGTTTAGTTATTTTACCCTATCATCCCGCGCAAAGATGCTGTCGACCAAATCGAGATGCAATGTAACCGTCGTGCCCTCGCCGGGAGTCGAGGCGACGCGCGCAAATGAGTGCGGGCCGTAAAAACGATGGATGCGCTCGGAGATGTTGCGCATGGCAACGCCGGCGCCCCCGCCCTGCGGCGCCTGGGCGTCGGGCTTGGGCAGCGACGCGTCGAACAGGCGCGCCGCCGTCTCGTCATCCATACCCACGCCGTCATCTGCCACCTCGATGGAGAGGGCCTCGTCGCCGCTCGCGCGCACGCGCACCGCTATGTGAAGCGCCCCCTCGTCCGAGAGCGCGTGACGGACGGCGTTCTCCACGAGCGGTTGAATGATGAAGGCGGGCACCGGGGTATCGGCCACGTCATCATCCACCTCAAACGTCGCCTGAATGCGGTCCTCGCCAAAACGGGCCTGCTCGAACGTGAGGTACCGCTTGGTCTGCGCGACCTCGCGCGTGACGGGGATGAGCGAGCCTGAGTTGTCGAGCGTGGCACGGTAAAACGATGAGAACTCGCGCAGCAGCTCCCGGGCGCGCACGGGGTCGGTGCGCGTAAAGGAGGCGATGGTGTTGAGCGTGTTGAAGAGGAAGTGCGGGTTAATCTGCGCCTGCAGCGCGCGGACCTCGGCGCGGGCGGTGAGCTCCTTTTGGATCTCGAGCTCGTGGATGGCGAGCTGGGTGGAGAGAAGCTCCGAGAAGCCCGTCACGAGGGCATATTGCGTACGGTTGACGGCGCGCGGCGCGTTGAAATAGAACTTGAGGGCGCCGATGGTGCGCTCGCCCACCTTGAGGGGCGCGATGATGCCCGCGCGGATCAGCCGGGTGCGGCCGTTCTCCCCCGCGACCTCGAGCGGATGCATGAACGACTGGACGATGCCGTGCTTGATAACATAGCGCGTCGCCTTGGTGTGTATGGGCGAGCCGGCGGGGAAATCGTCGGCGAAATCGCCAACGCAGGCGAGCACGCGCTCGGTGTCGGTGATGGCGATGGTGCTCGCGCGCGTCTGCGGGATGAGGCGCTCGCAGATGGCCGACGCGCTCTCGGCGGTAAGACCGTCCTGCAGGGCCTCGAGCATCTCGGACGCCACCGAGAGCGTCTCCTCGGTATAGCGGGAGCGCAGCGTATCGGGATTGCGGCACAGGCGCGCGAACAGCACGAGGAACACGACGAACGCCACCGTGGCGACACCGGTGAGCGTGAACTCAACGTGCGTGGTAAACAGATAGAGCAGGATGACGGCGATGATGCACGCGCACACCACCGTACCCGCCCAGAGCGCGAAGTCGGTTGCACGCCGCCCCCGTGTCGTCGATGCCATCGGTTAATCCTCCATAAGCGCCGCAAGCTCGCGGTTGCTCCACAGTCCATCGACGATTGTAGGCCAGAATCGCCAGAAACGCAGGTACGCATCTTGGTGATCGCGGGCATACCGCTCCGCCTCGGCGCGGCCGCGGCGCAAGATGCTCAGGTAACCGAGGTGCTCGCGCGTTACGAGCATGCGGATGAGGGCGGTCTTGCGCACGCGCTCGTCAAGCTCGCCCGAGATCCACGGCCCTGGATAGGGCATGAGCGAGGCGGGGGTCACGGCGACGAGCTCGTTTTGATGGCTCGCGTGGACGAGCTTGGCGCGCTCGTAGTACCAGCGGTAGACGTCCTGCATAAAGCGCGGGGCCATCTCGCGCGACTCCGGCGGCAGGTGGCGCACGCTCCACTGATTGTCGAACCACATATCGAGACCAACCAGGCGCAGGTTAAACAGGTAGTCCAAGTCCTCGCCGCGGGTGATGAAGGGGTCGAAGGGCACCTGCGCGAAGGCGCGGGATGTGAGGGCGAGGCAGCCGCCACACACGTAGTTCGAGCGCGAGATGCGCGTGCTCGCGAGGGCGCGCTTCATCCATGCGTTGAACTCAGGGCGCTTGGTCCACCAGCGGTTGGCAAGGCCGGCGCGCGAGGTGTCGGCCAGAGGCGAGCCGGCGCGGTCGTAGAAGTAGCCCGTCTTGGCGAGGATGGGGAGCCCCTGACGCGTCTCGTGGCCGAGGGCGTAGAGGGCGCGGCGCATAAAGTCGGCACCGGTCACGACCTCATCATCGTCCAGGTAGATAACGGTGTCGCACCCCAGGATGCACGCGACGGCAAGTCCCATGTTGCGAATGGCGCCATAGCCGCGCAGGGACACGCACTCGCCCGTGCCCGCGGGCGCCAGCTCGCCCACGCGGTCGGCGATGCGCGCCGCCTCCACATTGGTGACGACGGTGACGGCCAGGCGGGGGTGCGCCCGGACGATCTCGTGCACGCGGCGGCTCACCTCGACGGTGGCCGAAAGCGGGCACACCACCAGAAGGATGATGCGGGGCAGGTCGCGCACCTTCTCGAGCGAGGCCAGGCAGCGCTCGAGCTCGGGCTGCGACGCACCCAGCTCGGTCGCATGGTCATACGCACCGGGAGCGTCGAGCGCATCGCTTGCGCTCGCCCAGTACGTCGGGATAATGATCGTGGCCCGCTGTGCCATCGTCTTCACGCTCCCACCCCAAGGCAGCGGCACCCGCGCTTGGCGCCGCGACCTACTTGGTCCCCGCATCGTCGCTTTAGGCAGGCGGATGCACAAAGGCGGGAGGCAAGCAGCGTTTGCCTAGCCTAGCAGCCGGAGCCGTGGGCACCCGTTGCGCCGGCGGACGCCGAGGCCGTGCCCGCGGCCTTTGCCTCGAAGGGCGAAAGGGCGCGAAAGTACGGGGCGCGCGCCAGAGAACGGGCGAGGGGGTACCCCAACACATACATGATAACCGCTTCGCCCGCAGCGGTCGCCACAAGACCAAAGAGGTACATGGGGAGATAGGCGCCGTCGAGCGAGATGGACGTGAAGGGGATGGTGTAGAAACCCGTGGCCGTGAGCAGCAGCGGCAGGTAGGCCGGCACGATGACCGCGTTGGCGATCACGGGGCCCAAAAGCGCCAGCGCCGGGTGGCGGCGGAGCTTCCAGGTAACGAGTGCGCCCGCGCATGTCGCCGCGGAGCCAAACACTACGTCAAGAAGTCCGAGCGCACCCGTGCCGGAAAGCGCGATATTGGCGACGTTGGCCAAAGCGCAGCCGAGCGTGAGGCCCGGCACCGCCGCCGGCGTGAAAAGCGCGAGCGCGCAGAGGGCCTCGGAGACGCGGAACTGCACGGGGCCCCACGCAAGGTTGCCCAAAAAGAGCATGGTCATGAGGGTGCACGCTGCGTAGACGGCAGCGATCATGCCCGTTTGGGCGATGTCATGTGATTTCACGTTGGATCACCTTCTGATGGTTGGAGGGCTTTACTGATGCCCCTCGGCCCTCCCCCATCGATTAGGCGAGCGCGTCTTCGCCCGGCGCCAAACCCCGCGCCTTAGGCGACACCCTTGATGCGGACGAGCCTCATGAGCATGACAAAGCCCACGACCAGCAAGATCCCGATGGAAAGCACTCCTAAAGAAGGATCGCCCGTGAGCGATGTCACCACCGATACTAGCAGAGTTCCCATAACGGATGCGTAGCGCCCAAAGATATCGAAGAATCCGTAGTATTCGTTGGCGCGCTCCTTAGGGATGAGCTTGCCAAAGTAGCTGCGCGAGAGGGCCTGGATACCGCCCTGGAACATGCCGACCAAAATGGCCAGAATCCAGAACTCGACAGCGGACTTTAGGAAGAACGCCGCAAAGAGCACGATCGCCACGTAGGCCGCCACCGCGATGATGATCATCTTGAGCGTGCCCTGCGTCTTGGCAAGGCGCCCGTAGATGATGGCCGAGGGGAAGGCGACAAACTGGGTGACGAGCAGCGCCAAGATGAGCTGTGTGGAGTCGATGCCGAGGGCGGTGCCGTACGTCGTCGCCATGGAGATGACGGTGTGGACGCCGTCGATATAGAAGAAGAAAGCGATCATGAAGATGAGGAGCGCGCGGTCGCCCGCGATGCGGCGCATGGTCGCAAAAAGCCCCGTGATGGTGCGCTTGACCTCGGAGGCAAAGGTCTCGCCCGGGGCGAGCTCCTTCGCATAGCGCTGGCGGTACGTGCGCACCAGCGGGATGGTGAAGAGCAGCCACCACACGCCCGTGATGACAAACGAGAGCCGCGTGCAGAGGAGCATGTCGAGCCCGAGCACGGCGGGGCCGCCCATGATGAGCGCGATGCAGACGATGAACGGCACGCAGGAGCCCACGTAGCCCCACGCGTAACCCGAGCTCGAGACGGCGTCCATGCGCTCGTCAGTCGTGACGTCGGGCAGCATCGCATCATAAAACGTCATAGACGAGTTGAGGCCGATGGTGCAGAGCACGTAGATGACCAGAAACGGCATGGCCGCCATGGGAAGCGCCTGCGCGAAGCAGAGCACCAGGCCCGTGAGGAAGAAGCCGAGGAAGAACTTGATCTTGTTGCCCGCAAAGTCGGCGAGCGACCCCAAGACGGGCATGAGAAGGGCAACCACGAGCGAGGCGATGGTCTGGGCATTGGCCCACGCGGTCACCAGCTCGGCGGAGTTGGCCGCCGTATTGATGGCATCGAAATAGATGGGAACCACCGAGGTGTTCAGCAAGACGAGGGCCGAGTTGCCCACGTCATACATTACCCAGTTGCGCTCCAGTGCCGTGTATTTCATGCGCGCCGCGCCTCCTCAACCCCAACCAATCAGATGGCACTATGGTACGGCAGGCGGCGCGGCAGCGCACGTCACGAAACGGTAAAGCTTGCGAGAGCGTCTACTCCTCGCGCTCAAACTCCTCATGCGCCTCGAGCACGCGGCCCGAGTAGTTGATATGACGCGTGATCTCGGTCGTGTCGACCCCCATGACAAAGCGCGAGGCCTCGTCTGCATAGGTATCGAGCGCCCGCTCGAACACCTCGGGGAAGCTCTCGTAGGAGACGACGCGCGTAAAGGGGTCCTCCCAGCGACGATGGTCGAGATTGCCCGCACCGGCCGGCGGCTCGGTGGTGACGCGGTGGGCAAGCGAGGCTATGAGCGAGTAATCTTTTACCAGGCCCTCGGCCGTACCCAGCACAAAGGAGAGGGGCGACCCCGCCGGCTCGATCACGCGGTAGGCGAGCTTCATATCTGCCACCGCGCCGCCGTACTCAGCGGCGCTCACGTGCATGTCGTACACGCTCGTCGCCACGAAGCTCATGAGCGCGCCGGCGACCTTGTTGATGCGCGCGGTGGTGATGAGCTCGCTCTCGGGCGGATAGGCCGCCGTGGTGGCGCCGTCACGTTTGAGCTGCAGCATGAGCACGTCGAGATCGCTCTCGATAATACCGTGGACCTGCGAGCCCGCGTTCTCGAGCGAGGGGTCGAGCTCTTGGATGCCCCACTGCTGCGCGTAGACAAAGGGATGCGCCGCGCGGTCGAGCACGTAGTGCGAGAGCAGGCCGAGCGCGAAAGCGCGGCCCACGCCCGCGTCGTGGCGTTGCAGGTGCTCCACACCCTCGCGCAGGGCGGCGAACTGCCGGCTTATGCGGCAGCGGTGCAGACGGCGGCCGAACTCCATCGAGCCCTTGACGTTGAGCGAGCGAACATGGAAGAAGTACGGATCGGGGCCCTGGTTGGCGATCAGAAAGGCGGCGCGCTCATCCTCGGAGGTGATGACGCCCGAGGGCAGGCGGTCGATGCTCTCCTCACCAAACAGGTGATGCGTTACGAGTGCGGGCATAGGGCGCTCCTATCGAGAGGCCGGGCGCGGCGCGGCGGCCGACGTCGGCAAATTGTGTACTGCCCTCCATTATGCCCAGAATCCCCTGAGAAGCCGGCATGTTTTTGGCGCGCGCTGCTACACTCTGGGTAACAGAAAGGTTGCCCTATGCCTGCAAACCGTCCACATCGTGCCTTTGACGGCGGCGCGCCTACGCCGCGCCCTACGCGCTGGCGCGCGCCGTACGGCTCTGCAGGCGATACCGGCAGGCGGTCTCCCCACGTAGCCCTCGCCTCACATCGCATGCGCGCCGTCTCGTCGGTAGAGGACCGGCCGGCGCGCCGCCCCACTACCGATGATGCGTATCACGAGCGCCCAAGCACCCCCGCCTCCCGCCGCGGCACACGGCGCGGTGCGCCCGCGTCTGCCGCAAACCGTCGGCGCCCAAGGCTGCAGCCGCAAGCCGCCGCCGGCCGCCTCTCTTGGCCCGTCGTCGCCGTCACCGTAGCGATTGTGGTGGTGGTCGGCGCGGGGGTCATCGCCGGCGTGCAGGCCATGGGCGCATGGCTTTTCCCGCCTGCGGAGCCCGAAACCGTGGCGCCCGCCGCAGACGAGAACACCGGCCAGAGCGCCGACGATACGGAGGACTCGACTACCGAAGACGAGGAAGCCGCCGCGACAGGGCCCGCCTCCACCCCGCGGAGCGCATGGCGGCAGGGCACGATCCCCGTCCTCTATCAGACCGACCCCGCCTGGGCCGATGAGCCCTACGCGGGCGGCACGATGGCCAAAAACGGCTGCGGCGTCACCTGCCTCGCGATGGTCTACATCGCGCTCACGGGCGACACCTCGCTCGGCCCGGTCGAAATGGCCGCCTATAGCGAGGAGAACGGATACGTGGAAGACAGCAGCACCTCGTGGCGCTTCATGCAAGACGGCGCCGCCTCGCTCGGCCTTACGGTGCGCACCCTGCCGAACGTGGCGGCAGACATCACGTCTGAGCTCGAGGCGGGCCACCCCATCATCGTCAACGTCGCGCCCGGCACGTTTACCGAGGTGGGCCACTATCTCGTCCTCACCGGCGTCGATACCGACGGGCGGGTGCGGATGCACAACCCTAACGCGCCGGAGGACAACGAGGTCTCGTGGGACCTCTCCGTCATCATGAACGACGCGCGCAACTACTGGGCGTACTCCGCATAACGGGCCGGAGGAGCGCCCCTCGCCTGCCGCGCGAAAGCCGCGTTAGAACGGCATGACCCCTTGGTAGAGCACGAGCCAGCACACGAGAAGCGACGCCGCCCACGCGACGGCAAAAGTGATGAGGGCGCCCCGGCAAAGGCCTCGGTCTGTGTCCACAAAAAAGCGCGTTCCCGCAAGCGCCGCGGCGATAAGCAGCGGCAGCGCGACCATGACGGTGATGTTGACGGGTGCGCCCGCGAGCGATGCGCGGTTGCAATCGTCCGCCCCATAGAGCACGACCTCGGAGAACGGCACCGAAGGCGCGCCCTGACCGCCCGCCGCCATGTCCATCGCCCGGATGTTGGCGACCACGCGCACGTTGTGGTCGTGGGCAATGAGGGCGGGCTCGCCGAGCTGGAGCGTCGGGGCGTGGTAGCGCTTGCCATCCGCATAGACGCGCGACGCATCTGGCTCGTGCCACACGGTCTGGCCGCGGCTTGCCACAAACCCGAGCCACGAGGGGTCGACGCCCGCTTTGTCGCAGATGCGTCCGACAGCATCGGAGAAGAGCTGGCCGAGCTCCATGTTAAGCGAGCTCAGCAGGCGCGCATCCGCTCCACCCGCCACCATGCCATCTACCTGCCCTTTTTTATGTCTCTCAAATCGTTGCGCGCGCAAGCCTCATCCTGCGGCTGACACCGAGCGAGAAGGCGCCCCTTCCTTGTTCAAACATGCGCGTTGCTTTATCTTCTGAAACATCGGACGCGCCCGCGCACCCCGCCGTTGCGCCGACACCCCGATGGCCCACCGGCGAAAACGAGATTGCGATTGGATGCACCATGCTTGATCTCTCTTCACCGCCGTCGAAGGTCCCGGGGAACATCTCTGGACCACATGGGACGCAAACCTCGCCCCCGTCCTCGCCTGGTTGCTCTCGTAACACAACGCAGCACAAACCTAGGCCTCAGCCTCAGGCTCCCCGCACTCTGTAAGTAGGCGTCGGCATCCTTCGCCAGACCCAGAATCTTCCCGTGTGCGAGAACGCCACTTTCAGGCCTCTTGGAAGGGGCGAAAGTGGCATGCGCGCACACGGGAACGATTGTAGGCCGCCGGCCATGCGCATTTTCGTCTTGTCGCCTTGCGCTTGCAGAAACAGAAAGGCCCCGGAGGGGTCTTCCGTGCAAGTTAGGTACTTGTGCGGAAGCCCTCCGGGGCCTCTAATCAGGCGCTATCGCCTGCTAGACGCAACGGCGTCTTGCCCTTAGACCTCTGCGTAGACGTCCTTGAGCTTGAGCAGGTGCTGGTAGCGCGCCATGGCCGCATCCTCGTTGGCCTTGAAGAGCGCGTCGACCTGCTCCTGCGGGAGCACACGGCTGAGCGAGGCGTAGCGGGCCTCGTTCATCAGGAACTCCTGGTAACCGCCCTTCGGCTCCTTGGAGTCGAGGGTGAACTTCTTGCCCACCTCGGCAGCCGGGTTGAAGCGGAAGAGGTTCCAGTACCCGCAGTCCACGGCCTTCTTCATCTCGGCCTGGCAGTTCTGCATGCCGCCCTTCTTGATGGAGTGCATCTCGCAGGGAGCGTAGCCGATGATGATGGACGGGCCGTCGTAGGCCTCGGCCTCCTGGATGGCCTTGAGCGTCTGCGCCGGGTTGGCACCCATGGCGACCTGGGCGACGTACACGTAGCCGTAGCTCATAGCGATCTCGGAGAGGCTCTTCTTCTTGGTGTGCTTGCCGGCAGCGGCGAACTGGGCCACCTGGCCGAGGTTCGAGGCCTTGGAGGCCTGGCCGCCGGTGTTGGAGTACACCTCGGTGTCGAAGACGAAGACGTTGACGTCATGGCCGGAAGCGAGGACGTGGTCCAGGCCGCCGAAGCCGATGTCGTACGCCCAGCCGTCGCCGCCGAAGATCCAGAAGGACTTCTTGGTGAGGAAGGACTTGTCGGCGAGGATCGCCTTGGCAGCGTCGCAGCCGCAGGCCTCGAGGGCCTCGATGTAGGCGGCAGCGGCGGTCTTGCTGGCGTCGGCGTCCTTGCGGGCGTCGATCCAGGCCTGACCGGCGGTCTTCACGGCCTCGGGCGTACCCTCGGCAGCGATGAGGGCCTCGGTCTCGGCGACGAGCTTGTCCTGAACGGCCTCGTAACCGAGAGCCATGCCCAGACCGTGCTCGGCGTTGTCCTCAAACAGCGAGTTGTTCCACGCCGGGCCGTGGCCGTTCTTGTCGACCGTGTAGGGCGAGCGGGCCGCGGGGTTGCCCCAAATGGAGGAGCAGCCGGTGGCGTTGGAGATGAACATGCGGTCGCCGCAGACCTGCGTGACGAGGCGCGCGTACGCGGTCTCGGCGCAGCCGGCGCAGGAGCCGGAGAACTCAAGTAGCGGCTGCTTGAACTGGCTGCCCTTGAGGTTCGAGGTCTCGAGGACCGGCTTGGGCTCGACGTTCTCGACGCAGTAGTCGAAGACGGCCTGCTCGGCAGCCTCCTGCTCCTGCGGGACCATCGTCAGGGCACCCTTCGGGCAGACCTTGGCGCAGTTGGTGCAGCCCATGCAGTCGAGCGGGCTGATGGCCATGGTGAACTTGAGACCGGTGTCCTTGGGGATCTTGATGTCGAGCGTGCGGAGGTTCTCCGGTGCGGCAGCGATCTCGTCCTCGGTGAGGCCGAACGGACGGATGGTCGCATGCGGGCAGACATAGGAGCACTGGTTGCACTGGATGCACTTGGTCTCGTCCCAGTGCGGCACCATAACGGCGACGCCGCGCTTCTCGTAGGCGGAAGCGCCCTGCTCGAACTGACCGTCCTCGTGGCCCTTGAACGCAGACACGGGGAGCTCGTCGCCCTCCATGCGGTTGATGGGCTCCATGATCTCGGTGACCTGCTTGATGAGCTCGGGGCGACCCTTGAGCTCAGCGGCGGGAGCGTCGTCGGCAGCGTCGGCCCACTCAGCCGGGACCTCGTGCTTCTCAAACGCGGTGGCGCCGGCGTCGATGGCCTTCCAGTTGGCCTCGACAACGTCCTGGCCCTTCTTGGCGTAGGACTTCTCGGCGGCGGCCTTCATGTACTTGATGGCGTCCTCCTGCGGAAGCACGCCGGCAAGGGTGAAGAACGCGGACTGGAGGATGGTGTTGGTGCGCTTGCCCATACCCACCTGGACCGCCAGGTCGATGGCGTTGATGGTGTAGAGCTGGATGTTGTTCTTGGCGATGTAGCGCTTCTCAGCCGCGGAGAGGTGCTCGGCGAGCTCGTCGAAGCTCCACTGGCAGTTGATCATGAGCGTACCGCCGGGCTTGACACCCTGAGCGATCTTGAAGTGCTTCGTGATGTAGCTCGGGTTGTGGCACGCCACGAAGTCGGCCTTGGTGACGTAGTACGGGCTCTTGATGGGGTTGTCGCCAAAGCGCAGGTGCGAGATGGTGACGCCGCCGGTCTTCTTGGAGTCGTACTGGAAGTAGGCCTGGACGTACTTGTCGGTGTGGTCGCCGATGATCTTGATCGAGTTCTTGTTGGCACCGACGGTACCGTCGCCGCCAAGACCCCAGAACTTGCACTCGATGGTGCCCGCAGCAGCGGTGTTGGGGGCATCCGGATCCATGGGCAGCGACAGGTTGGTGACGTCGTCCACAATGCCGATGGTGAACTCGCGCTTGGGCGCGTCGGACTTGAGCTCCTCGTAGACCGAGAACGCAGCCGCGGGCGGCTCGTCCTTGGAGCCGAGGCCGTAACGGCCGCCGGTCACGATGATGTCGGTCTTGCCCGCCTCGTAGAGGGAGGAGACGACGTCCTCGTAGAGCGGCTCGCCGAGGGAGCCGGCCTCCTTGGTGCGGTCGAGGACGGCGATCTTCTTGACCGTCTCGGGGAGAGCGGCGATGAAGTGCTCGAGCGACCAGGGGCGATACAGACGGACCTTGACGAGGCCGACCTTCTCGCCGTGAGCGTTGAGGTAGTCGATGACCTCCTCGAGGGTGTCCACGAAAGAGCCCATGCAGACGACCACGCGGTCGGCGTCGGGAGCGCCGTAGTAGTCGAACAGGTGATAGTTGGTGCCGAGCTTGGCGTTCACCTGGTTCATGTAGTCCTCAACGACCGCCGGCAGCTCGTTGTAGGCGGTGTTGCAGGCCTCGCGGTGCTGGAAGAAGACGTCGCCGTCCTCGTGGGTACCGCGGTTGTTGGGATGCTCGGGGTTGAGCGCGTGATCGCGGAAGGCCTGGACAGCGTCCATGTCGCACATCTCGGCGAGGTCGGCGTAGTCCCACGTGGCGACCT
The DNA here is from genome assembly GCF_002159765.1 of Collinsella sp. An268. GTDB lineage: Bacteria > Actinomycetota > Coriobacteriia > Coriobacteriales > Coriobacteriaceae > Coprousia. Next base: position 37,394 of record NZ_NFJH01000003.1, read on the forward strand.
TCTGGATCTCATGCGAGGTGCGGAAGCCGTCGAAGAAGTTCAGGAACGGCACGCGGCCCTTGATGGCGGCGAGGTGCGCCACGGCCGAGAGGTCCATGACCTCCTGGACGTTGGTCTCGGCGAGCATGGCGAAGCCGGTCTGGCGGCAGGCCATGACGTCGGAGTGATCACCGAAGATGTTGAGCGCGTGGGAAGCGACGGTACGCGCGGAGACGTGGAACACGCCCGGCAGGTGCTCGCCAGCGATCTTGTACATGTTCGGGATCATGAGCAGAAGACCCTGAGACGCCGTGTAGGTGGTGGTCAGCGCACCCGCGCAGAGCGAGCCGTGGACGGTGCCCGCGGCGCCTGCCTCGGACTCCATCTCGATGACGTTCACCTTCGTGCCAAAGATGTTCTTCTTGCCCTGCGCTGCCCACTGGTCGACATGGTCGGCCATAGGGCTGGACGGCGTAATCGGGTAGATACCCGCAACCTCGGTGAACGCATACGATACGTATGCGGCCGCCTCGTTGCCGTCCATGGACTTGAACGAACGCGCCATATACCCCTCTCCTCTCGTGTAGGTATACAGTCCCCCGGCATGCGTCCTTGCATGCCGGACAATCAACGGCGCTTGCGGGGTTTCTGCAGGTCAACAACCCAAACGGGAAGGTGGCAGCACGACGTCGGCGAAATCGTCAGGCGCGGCCTGGCAGCAGAAATCCGCATGCAGGGTTATTGTACCGCGACGGCGCCGGAATAATTCGCTCGCGTCGCAACGTTTTGGACGAGCGGGGCCCGGCCACGGAACAGCCGCGAATCGTTCGCCGCGGCAAACAGGGAGCGCGCGCTTGGCCACGCAAGGATTCGCGGGTGCCCGCCGCCCCATATCCTGCCCACTACCATAAAGCGGGCTTTGCCCCGCCACCCAAAATGTTGCTCAACAAAATCCCGTGACACTGCGTTATGACATGAAGCGAGAACCGAATGGCTCCCCCATTTTGGGCGAGCCCGGACAAGCAAAGCCCCCGCGAGAGCGGCGACACAGGGAATACGAGGCATACGATGGGAATCCCCGCACCGTATCGCGGTTCCATAACGCGAGAGCAATGGCTCATCAACGAAACGCGTACGGTTGCGCGCCTCATCTGCGACGAGGGGCTCATCACCCCCCAACGGCTTGTTGAACGCGTGATCCTCACCAACCCGTTCCAATATCCAACCGAACGCGAGCAGAAGTCGATCACGCGCGCCTGCTTTCGACGTCTCCAAGCGCTTTCAGAAGATGCCGACCTCCGCGCCCGCCTCATCGACCTTGTCGCACACGGTACCGCCGATCAGCTCAGGCAGACCAACCTCTACGCCATGATGCGCGACAACCGCATCGTATGGGATTTCATGACCTGCGTGGTGGCGCACAAGTTCGCGTCTCTTGACCCCGCGCTCCGCAAGCACGAGATCGTCTCCTTCCTTGAGGGGCTGCGCGCTCAAGACGTCCGCGCGGCGCGCTGGAGCGAGGCGACCATGAATAAGATCCGGCAGGTGCTGACGTGCTGTCTGGAGCAATGCGGAATCTACGACCGCAAAACCGAACTGCTCACCGTCCCGCTACTGGACTTTGAACTCGAGTGCGCCATGCGTACGAACGGCGATGACGACGCGCTCGCAGCATTCGGCGTCGCGCGTTAGGAGGAGTTATGACCGCGTCGGAATCCCCCAGCCTCGAAATGAGCTTCGAGCTCATCCGCTCCCGCTTAAACGATCCGGACTTCCTCAGAAGCCACGGCATCAGCAACGAGGTCCCCTTCTATATCTTTGCCTATGACGCCGCATGCGAGATCGAGGTGCGCGAACGTACGACGGCACTCGTTGAGGCATCGCGTGATGGCGCGCTCGATGCGCGCATCGTGCCGATCGACCTCTGGGACGTCTTCTGCGATATCTGCGCGTACTACGACATCTTCGACGATCTCGAGCATCTCGAGGAGGCCCGCGGAACCGCCCAGCTGCTCGCCCACATCCAAGAGGTGGCGATGCCCGAGGACTATATCCGCACCATACAAGATCGCTACACCCGCGACTTCGGCGCAATGCAACCGGGACGCGACGTGTTGCTCATCACGGGAATCGGAAGGGTCTACCCCTTCGCGCGAGCCCACGACATCTTGGAAAACGCCCAGCCGGTGTTCGACAAGATCCCCGTCGTCATGTTCTACCCCGGGCTCTACGACCAGCAATCGCTGCGTCTGTTCGGCTCCATCGCCGATGGCAACTACTACCGCGCTTTCACGCTGCTCTAGGCACCATCAACCCAGAAAGGAACCGCCATGCGCATCCAGGACATGTTCGAGCGCGACATCGACCGCGACATCAACGGCGTCATCAAGATCGACCAGAACGACGAGCAAGTGATGGAGCAGGAGCTCTCGGAATACGTGGTCACCCGCGAGCTACGCAGCCACTTCTCCACCTTCTACGATGCCTATGAGCGCGCCATCGATGAGCCGACCGACAAGATGGGCGTATGGATCTCGGGATTCTTTGGCTCCGGCAAGTCGCACTTTCTGAAGATGCTCTCCTATCTGCTCTCCAACCGCGTCGTCGGCAACAGGCATGCCCTCGACTACATCGAGCCGCGTTTCGAGGACAGCATGCTCGCCGCCAAGGCGCGCCGCGCGGCGAGCATCCCCACCGAGACCATCCTGTTCAACATCGGCAGCAAGAGCTCCGACCGCAACGACGCGTCCGCCGTGATCCGCACGTTCTATCGAGTGTTCTACGAGAATCAGGGGTTCTACGGTGCGAGCCCCAAACTCGCCCGCCTAGAAGCGCTCATCGACGCTGAGGGCAGGACCCAGGCATTCCGCGAGGCCTACGAGCAGGCGAGCGGTCACAACTGGCTCGAGTGGCGCAAGACCTACCTCTCCAAGTCGGCGCCGGTCATCGAGGCGCTGGCGGCATGCGGGTTCCAGACCGCCGAGGAGGCCGAGCGCTGGTACGCGAGCGCCGATGACGACCTCTCCGCCGATACCTTCACCGACGAGGTACGCGACTACGTGGAGCGCCGCGCCGCCGAGCACGGCGGGCAGTTCCGCCTGCTGTTCATGGTCGACGAGGTGAGCCAGTACGTAGGCGACAGCACCGACCGCATGAACGATCTGCAAAACATCGTCGAGGGCTTAGGCACCAAGTGCGCGGGGCGCGTATGGGTGGTCGTCACGGGTCAGGAGGCCATCGACGAGATCACCACGGTGGCAGGCAGCGACTTTTCCAAGATCCAAGGTCGCTTCAACACGCGCCTCTCGCTCTCAAGCTCCGACGCCAACGAGGTCATCAAGCGCCGCATCCTGGCCAAGACCACCGATGCCGACCAGCTGCTGCAACTGGGTTACACCGAGAACGCCGTGGTGTTGAACAACCTGTTCACCTTTGGTGACGCCAAGGCCGATCTCATCGGCTACCGCAACGCAGTGGACTTTGCGCAGACCTTCCCCTTCGTGAACTACCAGTTCACACTCCTGCAGAATGTCATGAACGCCCTGCGCAACCAGGGGCACTCGGGCAAGCACCTCTCGAGCGGCGAGCGCTCGATGCTCTCGGGGTTCCAGGAGGCCGCACAGGCCGTCGAAGACCGTGACGAGCACGCCCTGGTGCCGTTCTGGCGCTTCTACGACGCCACCGAGACCTTCCTGGAGCATTACCACCGCCAGGTCATCAACCGCGCTGCACGCCAAGCCGAAACAGGGCAGGGCCTGGAGCCGTACGACGTGTGCACCCTCAAGCTCTTGTTCCTCATCCGCTGGGTGGACCGCGACATCGCAGCAACCATCGACAACATCGTGACCCTCATGACTGACGATGTGCGCGAGAACCGTCTGGAGCTGCGCGAGCAGGTGCAGGCCTCGCTCGACCGCCTGCTCAAGGAGAACTTCATCACGCGCAACGGTGCCATCTACCAGTTCCTGACCGATGACGAGCAGGAGATCGCCAACCAGATCGCCAAGACGCCGGTCGAGGTGGCAAGAGTCACTGCCAAAGCAGCCGATATCATGTTCAAGGACATCTTCGACACGCCCAAGCTCACCCTAGGCAAAAACCAATTCCCCATCGAGGAGCACCTCGACCAGACATGCGTCAACAATCCCGGCGGATTGGTGTTACGCGTACTCGCCGGCATGGACGGCGCCGAGGCGCCCGCGCACGAGGAGCTCGTGATGCAGTCCGCACGCGGCGAGGCGATTGTGGTGCCCTGTCCCGATGTCGACTACTACAGCCAGCTCATGGAGGCAGCGCGCATCGAGCGGTTTGTCAGCACGGTGGTCCTCACCAACCTCCCCGAGAGCCAGCGCAGCATCATCCGCGCCAAGCAGAGCGAGAAAACCCGCCTAGAAAAAGAGGCCCGGTCCCTCATGGAGGAGGCTATCAGGCGCGGCTCCTTCTACGTGCAAGGCTCCCTGGTCACCCCCGCCAAGTCGGCATCTGCCAAAAAGCTCGTCGATACCTGCCTGGAGCGCCTGGTCGATGTGGTGTACCCCAAACTCACCTACATCGACAAGAACTATAACGACGATGCCGAAATCAAGCGTATCCTCAACGGCGCAGAGCAGGCACTGCCCGGTCAACAGCCCAACGCCCGTGCCATCGAGGAGCTGGAACGCAAGCTCAAGGTCGAAGCGCAGCGCCACAACACCGTGACCATGGGCGATATCCAGCGCCTATACCAAAGCGAGCCCTACGGCTGGCGCGAGGTCGACATAGCCGCCGTGGTCGCCGAGCTTTTGGCGAGCCACCGCGCCAAGCTCAGCTACGCGGGCAAGACAGTCAGCCCCGCCGACGCAAAGACAACCAGCTACCTGCGCGCCCGCACCATGATTGACAAGGTCGAACTCGAGATGCGCCGCACGAGCACCGACGCCGAGCGGGCGCGCACGCGCGAGGTGGTCGAAGAGCTCTGCGGGGCGCACGACCTCCCTGTCGATGAGGACGGCTTGGCGCGCCGCGCGCGCGAGGAGCTCACCGATCGGCAGGATGAGCTGCAGCGCCTGCTGGACGACGCGTACCGCCGCAATCCCGCCTACCCCGGGCACGGCCTCGTTGTCGATGCCGTCGACGCCCTGAAAGAGATCCTCGCCGGGAGCGACGATCCCGCCGAGTTCATGGCGCGCATCGCCCGCGACCGCGAGCAGCTGCTTGACCTCGCCGAGGATCTGGAGGATATCGACCACTTCTTCCCCGACCAGCAGCGCGTCTTCGACCGCGGCGTCGAAACCTTGCACGCCATGAAGAGCGAGCGCGAGTACCTCGACGCCGAGACGCTTGAGGCGCTCGACCGCATCGCGCAGATCGTCGGCGAGCCCAGGCCCTATCGCTCGATCTCCCAGCTGCCCGAGGCGATCCAGCAGGTGCGCGACGCCCACGAGCGGCTGCTCAAGGCGGCGCGCAGCGACCTCGAGGAGAGCGTCGGGGTCATCTTCGACGATGTGAGCGTCTACGCGCAGCAGCAGGGCGTCACGCTGTCCAGCATCGAGCAGACGCGCATCGCCCGCCGCGACGTCGCGCGCGGCTCGGACTCGTTGATGGAGCTCGAGGCGCTGCGCTCGCGCCTCAACCAGGACCAGCGGCGCCTCTACGAGGAGATCGAGAACGAGCACGACCGTCTCGCAAAGCCCGCCCCCGCGCCGCGCACCGCGGCGGCGCCCGCGGGCACCGCTCAAGCAGCGACGTCCCCCGCGCCCGCTGCGACCGCATCCACCACCGCCCCCGCCTCGCACCGCGCGCCGGCGCCGAAGATCAAGACGGTGAGCCGCATGCAGGTCTTCAAGCCGCGCCGCCTGAGCAGCGCCGAGGAGATCGAGACCTACCTCGCGCAGGCGCGCGAGCAGCTGGTCGCCGCCCTCGCCGACGCCGACGCCGTCAGGCTGGATTAAGGAGCTGCCATGGACACCAAGGCTCTGGAGAAGTTCTGTCCCTGGGCGCGCAACAAGCTGATCGGCGCCGTCAAGGATCGATGCGCCCTGTACGGCCTGACCGATGCCGGACGCGCTGCGGCGCCGCGCAGTTCCCGCGTGTTCAACGGGCGCGTCTTGAGCGATGAGGAGATGCGCCAGCGCGACAATCTGATGACCCGTATAGAGGAGATGGGCTTCGAGGCGTTCGTCGAGCAGGTTGCGTACTCGTGGTTCAACCGCTTCGCGGGCATCCGCTACATGGAGCTGCGCGGCTATCTTCCCAGCCGCGTGCGCATGCTCTCGGCAGCCGATGGATCGTTTGATCCCGAATGCCTGCGCGCCGCGGGCGAGCTCGACCTGCCGGGCCTCGATCGCGATCGCGCACTCGACCTCGCCGCAAGGGGGAAAGATGACGCGCTGTTCCCGCTGATTCTCATCGCCCAATGCGACCAACTCGCCGAGGCACTGCCCGCCGTGTTCGACCACGTGGACGACGCCGACGCCCTCCTGCTGCCGGACGGCCTGCTCAACCGTGATGAGAACAGCGTGCTCTACCACCTTGTGACCGATATTCCTGAGAAGACTATGAAAAGGGTCGAGGCACTGGGTTGGATGTACCAGTTCTACAACAGCGAGCTTAAGCGTGACTACCTCGACAGCGGACGCAAAGCCGCGGCTGAGGATATCGCACCTGCCACCCAGCTCTTTACGCCCGACTGGATCGTGCGCTACATGGTCGACAACTCACTGGGTCGCCTGTGGATGCTCAACTTCCCTGAGAGCCGCCTCATCGAGCGCGCGAATGCCGAAGACCCCGACGAGCGGCTCATGGAGCACTACATCCAACCAGACAAGGAGCATGAGGACTTCATCCACATCACGGGACCCGAGGACATCGCCTTCTGCGACCCGGCATGCGGCTCGGGACACATCTTGGTCTATGCGTTCAAGATGCTCGCCGCCATGTATGAGGAGCGTGGCTACCCAGCGCGCGAAATCCCCCAGCTCATCTTGACCCGCAACCTCTCGGGCATGGAAATCGATCCGCGTGCGGCGCAGATCGCCCAGCTCGCGCTCGCCATGTGCGCCAGGGAGATGGACCGGCGCTTCTTGGAGCGCAGCGTGGTGGCCGATGTGCGCGTGCTGGAGAGCGTGACGTTTGATGAGGATGAGCTGCCTGAAACGAGTCTGCTGGTTCAGCATAAAAAGGGCGACCTGCTTGAATCGCTGGCGCATCTGAGCGAGATCGGCAGCCTGCTCACCGTTGATGAAGAAGGGCTCGCCTGCGTGCGTGGCGATGCAGAGACTTGCACCCGCGCCGCCGAGCACGACCTGTTGCTCACCGGCGCCGCCAAGAAGCTCGCCAAGGCTCGCGCGGCATGCGAGACCCTCTCCCGCCGCTTCGATGTAGTAGTCGCCAACCCGCCGTACATGGGAAGCAGCCGCTTCAATCCCTTCATGAGCAAATGGATGAAGAAGCGCTATCCGAACGTCAAAAGTGACCTGTTTGCTGCTTTCATCGTTCGCACCATGGATTATGCAGACGACCACGGTGAAGTGGGCATCATGTCACCTTTCGTGTGGATGTTCATCGGTAGCTACGAGAAGCTGCGCAACAAGATCATCGACGAAAAGACACTCACCAGCCTCATCCAGCTCGAATACTCTGGATTCGCCAGTGCAACCGTTCCGATCTGCACCTTCACGTTCCATAACACGCATATCGATGGCTATATGGGTGGCTACATCCGCCTTTCCGATTTCGTCGGCGCGTCCGTTCAGGCACCGAAAGCGCTCGAAGCCATCCAAAACCCCGACTGCGGCTACTTCTACCGAGCCGACGCCACCACCTTCCACGACATCCCCGGCTCCCCGATCGCCTATTGGGCGAGCAAGGCAGTGCATAAGGCCTTTCTTGACAATCCTAGACTTGGCGATCTGGCCGATTTGAAAATGGGTCTATCAACCGGGGATAACGATAAATTTTATCGTCGCTGGTGGGAAGTCGCCGATAACAGAATCACGCGCGGATGCAAATCTTTCGAGCAGGCTGGTAATGAAAGCGAAAAATGGTTCCCATGCAACCGTGGCGGAAAGTATCGGAAATGGTGGGGCAATATCACCTCTGTCATCGATTGGCAGAATCACGGAGAAGGCATCCTGACTTTCAGAAAAAACGGCCGCCTTGCGTCGCGTCCTCAAAATCTAACTTGGAGCTTTAAACCAGGCTGTTCATGGAACCTTATCACTTCAGGCGAAACGTCGATGCGCCTAATACCAAGCGGCATGATGTTCGATCAAGCGGGGTGCATGGCGTTTCCAAAAGAATCTCGTATAACTTCAGCGGAATTGTTGTCGCTAATCAATTCGAGCGTTGGAAATTACTTTCTCAAATTAATCAATCCAACGCTCAACTGCTCGCCAGGAATCATGAACCTAGTCCCGATTAACTTAAGCGCAGACAGTACAGACATTAATGAACTCGAACTGGAAGCGATTGCGCTTTCTCGTAATGATTGGAATTCCCAAGAGATCTCCTGGGATTTCAAGCGCAATCCACTTCTCTAGGAGTGAATCCTATGGCAAAGAAAGCCGCGTCGAAGTACAACGAGAATTACGCTCACGAATGCGCATCCGAATTAGTTTCTCGTGCCGACCTTAGAGCATCGTTTGCAGAAGCTAATTATTCACTCGAGGAGCTTAAGGCGATCATTGACTTCTATATCACCAATTCGCCAATAAAGAATACCAAAGATGCGAACGGTTCTGGAAGATGGCTTGGGGAATATGGATGGATCGGCGCATCTGATCTGCGTTCCCTTGAGAGCAAGCTACTCAGAGCTTCAGGCATAACATCGTTCATCATACTTAAGAGCAGCAAAGCAAATGAAACGATCAAGGCGATGAAGCTAGGTGATGAAATCTGTGTCGAGCATCCACGTGTGGTCTTGACGCAAGAATGCAGGACGACTGTTAATGAAGACGGGTCCATCTCCAACACAACCAGAGAGTCACGCATGGCTTGCTTATTCCGCCATATACGGAATGCAATTGCGCACGGTCAAAGCTATGTTCTTCCCAACAACAATCTCATCCTTGATGATAAAAATGATTTTGGCAAAACAGCCAGCATGCTCATTCCCTCAAAAACGATCGTTGATTGGATTCGGATTGTAGACAAAGAGGGCTCTTTCTATCCAGAGCTAAGGAATGACCGCAACTCCGACATAGGCCCTATCGTTTCTGCAACTTTCCGCAGCGCTAGCTAATCACAACATTATTAGGAGTGTAAATGCCATCATGACTACCTCATTACTAATCGGAGCCGGAGCAGAAGTTGCCCCTCCCTACAAAATCCCAAACGGCCAAGACTTTGTTTGGGCAACTTGCTATACATACAACAAGAGCCTCTGTATTGCTCTAGAAAAGTATTACGAGCCGATATTGACCAATGCGCCAGAAGCGACCAACCTGCCTCGAAACTATCAAAACCTGTTCTTGTATGAATCGAATAACGCTTCTTTCAAAGAGTTAATCAACGGAATACTTATTGATTTGGATGGAGCTTCACTACTTGAAAGTTTGGTTGGTCACCATTGCTCTATCTCATCGGGTGAAAAGGATGGGAAATCGAATCTCTCCGATAAAGATTACGCGTTGTTGTTCGACATGCTTATTAGGCAAGGTGGAGAGGACACTGAATCTGTTATCAGACTCAAAGATCACCTTCTCGAGAGCCTCCCTGTAGATGCATACTTCGGAATTATCGAAAAATATTTTTCCAGTCTTCTTAATCCGCGAAAGCGGAATAGATCATTTTGGAAATTGGTCAACTACTATTGGAGCGCTTACTTTGCAGTGGCCGAGCCGTTGATCCGGTCGGCATACAGAGCGGACAAACGCTTGAAAATGCAGGGTCTCTATAGCTTTACGCTTAACAACTTAGCCGAAGTAACTCATGCAATATTCCAAAGCAACTTTATCCAAGGCTTTCAAAACGAGGATGAAGGATACTACGCTCAGATGGGCGGTCTATTTGACTATGCCATGACAACAAACTACACGCCGTTTTGCAGCACGCTCAATCTAAAGTATCCGCACGGAAAATGCATCCATCTCGCTGGATCGCTATCACAATTTGAATCTATCGCCGAGCTGCGCGTTTATGACTTGACGGAAGAAAAGGCGCCCACTGATGCGTTTCTTATACCTTTTATCATGACGCAAGTACCCATTAAGCCAATAATCGACTTCAGACAGATTGAAGAATACGCCTGCGCCGCCGAGGCGATACGTAATTCATCCACCCTTGTTGTATTGGGTTATTCACTTTCGCCAAACGATGCCCACATTTGCTCTCTAGTTCAAGAGCACTTATATAGGGACACCAACAGCCGGCTCATTTATTTAGATTATTGCAGCGAATCAGACAAGTCGGGCACGACATGCGAAGACGTTCTCCATCGAATTCGAGCTCGTAATGCCTGTATAAAACAAATTGAGGTAGTTCCCTTTGGTAAAACCTGCAAGCTCAAGCCCAAAGACCTGCGCTCATACCTCCAAAATAAACTGCAGGGCTAACAACCATGAGCATGGTCAATATTATCTCCAATCACCTATTCAGTGAGTGGGCGACAGCAAAATCGAAGTTTATAGCGGCGCATGCTACAATTCGGCAAGCGGCTGCCTGCGATTGGAGTCCCAGGCAGCGCCGCTTGATTTGGGTGGGGGCTGCCTACCGCTTGGCGGTGGCGGCCCTTCTTCCTCCTCTCACGTATGTAGCCTTGAGCCTTGGATACGAGCTTGATTGCCTCGTTCAGGAGCTTGATAACCAAGGCTACCAAACTCAAGAATCTATACAACCAGTCCATGGGCAGTTCACCTCCTCTCAAGGGAGGCAGCGCTGCCGGCTCACAGGGCTTACACCGCTGACCTATCAGTATTATAGCAGGTTAGACGCTATAATACAAACATATGTTCGATATTGTTCTAGAGCGCAGCCATCTTTCGAACATAGACCTCCCGCGTCTCGATGCCTTACGCCATATACAAAAATGCCGGAAAAGGTCATTCGGCAACAGTATGGCGAGGCGCCATCGAACGCTTCGCGAAAAGTGATAGCCGTGTTTTCAAAACTTGCTCGAGCATTTCCCGTGCAGGCGCACCCGATCTACCTCAGTCCTCGAATCAGGCATGCAGCCACATCCAAAACGAGCGGTCTCTTCACACAAGACATGCGGAGAGATCGCTTCCCTCTCGTTTCATTGCAGCCAACCGTTATGAACAGCAGTCGAAGGGGCATCTGCCATGGCTAAGCGGATATCAAAAATCGAAGTAGACAGAGCGCTCAGGACGGCAAGCGATGTCGTGGACGACATCGACGGCATCATCGAAGCCCTAGCCGATGCCGATGCTCGCTTGGACGAGGAGTGCAAGGCGCTGGTGGATGCGTTCACACGCAATTGTCTTATGGGCATCAAGCTCAATCCCGTCTCCCCAGGCGTCTATCGAACGATAACGACCGACGGCCCTCGGTACAACATGACGAACCTATTCGAGTTGATTCATGCCGATTCTGACTGGGTTATTCAAACCGCAAGCAAGCGTGAGAAAAACATGCGCCTGTGTATCCAAGCGGCGCTCGATGCCGGAAACGTCAATACGAAAAGCAACGAGTTCAAAAACGCCGTGCGAGCCGCTCATTATTACCTTGAAACCCAAGATGCTGCAGATCGCAGCCCTGCATCGTGGAAGCAAATCAAGAATGAGATTATAGCCGCATCAGAGACAGCGGAGATTGCCAGCCACCCGATCAAATGGCTCTTCGCGCCGAAAGACCGTAAGGATGACGCACAAGAAGCGTTGAGCAAACTCAATGGAAGCCGGCTTGCCCGTATCGAACAGACTGTCAATCAGATTATTCAGCAGCTGTCCACGCCGGAAACCAAGTTGAGCGATGCTCTCAAGGCATACCGCGCCAATCCCCAAATGTATGAGGAGTGCATAGAGGCAGTAGCCCACATAAAGCTGAACAGAGAGAAGACCCGTCCATTCACGTCTATTGAGGCACGCGAAACGATTAAGGCGTTCAAGACCCTGCTTGAAGATTGCGATGCGATCCACGCGGATCAATCACAGCTACGCACGAATGTTGAGGTCGCGGTCTTGCAGTATCGCATGCAGCAGGTTGAGAAATCGCTATCGGAACTACCCCTGGAAGAGATCGGCCGGGGCAAGACCGGTGTGCGCGTAAAAGTGCTTATAAACGCAGGATATAAAACGCTCAAAGATCTCTACAGAAACAGAAACCAGCTCAAATATACGAAGGGCATCGGAGAGGCAACCGCGAGTCGGGTGGCCAATTACCTCAAAGAGCTCGCTAACAAGATTGCGAGCACCACCCCGGTCAAAATCAATACCGATAAACACACCGTTGCATCAAGCAAGATCCTAAAGACAGCTTTGAAGCTCGTGCGCCTCCGCAGGATTCAAAGCGACGCGGAGCCCATCAAAGGACATCTATGCGAATGCGGGGATCGCGACGTCGCCACACTTACGATTGCGGCAGACGATATCGATTGGTTGTTTGCGACCAACGATGAGATTGACGCGGCGATCCTTGCCAAACAAAATCTCGATGCCCTCATACATTCGGATGACGCTGCATCGATTCACTCCAAACTCGAGGAAATTCGAGATGTTATCGCGAGCGAGGTCAAAGTCAGCGAGGCCTGGAACGAGTTCAAGGCTGACCCCATTCCATTTTTCACCGTAATAGAAGAGGTCGTGCCCGGAGCATTTGGGGCTGATGATAACGCGTACGGGTTGCCGGAGCGCATGGCGAAAGAGATCGAGGGGGAAACGGTCGATCTCGCAGGCCTGAACTGCACGCTTCGCCGTTACCAAGAGTGGGGCGTACGCTACATCATCCATCAGCGCAACGTACTCCTCGGAGACGAGATGGGTCTGGGCAAAACCATACAGGCCATTGCGGCGATGGTCGGGTTGCATAACTGCGGAGAGCGCCATTTCATGGTCATCTGCCCGCTCTCGGTATTGGTGAACTGGTGCCGCGAAGTCGAGAATCATAGCAACCTGCCTCATTACGAGCTGTACGGGTACTACAGCACAGCAATTCTCGAAAAGTGGCAGGAACTGGGCGGCGTTGCGATAACGACGTACGAAACCACCGCCAAGCTCGAGCTCCCAAAAGGATTTACATACGGAATGCTCGTCGTCGACGAGGCCCATTACATTAAGAACCCAAGTGCACAGCGCACGAAGAATACCCTCCGCTTGGCCCAGCGTGCTGAACGAACGCTCTTCATGACGGGAACTGCGTTGGAAAACAAAGTGGACGAGATGGTCGGGCTCATTAACCAGCTCAACCCAACCGTAGCGGAGAAAGCAGAATCCCTTGCTGCCCTCTCGCAGTTCCAAGCATTTCGCGATGCGATTGCCCCTGTTTACTACCGCCGGAAACGGGACGATGTTCTGGCGGAGCTGCCGGAACTCGTCGAGACGATTGAATGGTGCGAGCTCAGCCACGAGGAGCGGGAGAAATACGAACTGACCGTCTTGAGGAAGCACTTCACTGCGGCTCGGCGCGTCTCCTGGGACATGAATGATTTGACGAAATCGTCCAAGGCTCGACGACTGAAGGAGATTATCGAGGAAGCTGGGCGGGAGGAGCGAAAGGTCGTTGTATTCTCGTTTTTCCGGGATACCGTTCAGAAGGCATGCACGGCTGCCGGTGATGCTTGCGTCGGATATATAAACGGGTCAGTACCTTCCTCGGAGCGTCAGGTCATTCTCGATCGGTTTGAAGCCGCCGCCCCAGGCGCGGTATTGGTCTCGCAAATTCAATCAGGCGGAGTCGGCCTCAACATACAGACGGCAAGCATCGTGGTGATCTGCGAGCCTCAATTCAAACCGTCAACCGAAAGCCAAGCAATTTCCCGAGCATACCGAATGGGCCAGACGCGCAGCGTCTTCGTCCATCGCTTGCTTGCGCCCAATACCGTTGATGAACGCATCAAGGCAATCCTCGATCGAAAACAACGCGAGTTCGATGAGTACGCAGACATGTCGAGCGCTGCTCGCCGTGACATGGCGAAGGATGCTTCGATCGATAAGCAGGGATTCCAAAAGATCATGGAAGAGGAATTCGAGCAAATTAAGAAGGCACGCGAGAAACGAGGTTAGCCCCGTTCAACGCTGCAGCCAACAATAGACCAGGCTGCTTAATAAAGCATCAGGAACTACTCCACATAGAAAGGCGGCATAGCATGGCAACCCTCATCCGCGACAAGTACGAGGCGCACAAGGCCGAGGTCAACGCGCGCTTCGACCAACTCAAGGCCAACGAAGAAGAGCTCAATCGCATCTTCGCGGAGATCTACAACATGGTGGGCGAGGTACCCATCGAGGTTGAGGACAAGTACGTCTCGGTCGCACGGATCTTCGACACGGCCGACGAGATCCCCGAGAGCTTCAAGGGCAACAACTACGTCCGCACCATGCGCGACGAGGTTGTCTCGCTCATCTCCTATGCCGTGGGCTGCATGTTTGGTCGCTACTCGCTCGACGTGGACGGCCTGGTGCTCGCCAACCAGGGCGACACTGTGAGCGAATACCTCGCCCGCATGCCCGACCCCGAGCACGTGCGCTTCATGCCCGTAGCCGACAACGTGCTCGCCATCACGGACGGCGCGTATTACAACAACGACATCTGCAACCTGTTCGAACGCTTCCTTGTGGCGGCCTACGGCGCGGAGACCCTCGAAGAAAACCTGCGTTTTGTGGCAGACGCGCTCTCCCCCACCGCCAAGAACACCCCGAAAGACGTTGTCCGTGCGTACTTCCAGAAGGAGCTCTTCGCCGACCACTGTAAGACCTACAAGAAGCGTCCCATCTACTGGTTGCTCGATGCCGGTAAGAAAGGCAGCTTCCGTGCCCTTATCTACCTGCACCGCTACCGGCCCGATCTCATGGCACGAATCCGCACGGACTACGTGCTGCCCCTGCAACAGCGCTATACGAGCATGCTCGACACCATCCAGACCGAGCTGGACGCCGTCGAGGGGCGCCGCCGCGCCGCCCTCGTCAAAGAGCAGAAACGCATCACCGACCAGGCCGCCGAGCTCACGAAGTTCGAGGAGAAGATCCACCGCCTCGCCGACCAGATGATCGCCATCGATCTGGACGACGGCGTAAAGGTCAACTACCCGAAATTCGGCGACGTGCTCGCCAAAATCTAGTAGGGGGCCAAGCAGATGAGAACCACCGACATCAGATCTGAGCTGCAGCGCCTCTTTGACGCGCGCGACCCCGCGCGGGGCGGCGCCCTGGTTATCTGGCATGACCCGGACGGAGAGTTTGCCGAAACGGTCGATGAGCTTGAGCTGCCCAACATCGAGGTCGTACACGAGCGGCCCAACCAACTCCTGGCGCTCAAGCGCGCCCTCAACGAGGACCTCTCCGGCCGGCGCATCCTGCTCTACCGCCAACGCAGCCGCCGCTTAGATGGCGACTGGCTCGCTGATATCGAGGTGCGCTCACCGTCCTTCGCCGCCGACTACGCCTCAATCCAGCTGCGCGAGCTCGGCGCTGCCGACACGGCGGATATGCGCGAGGTGCTCCGCGCGCATAAGGCGTTCTTCGCAAAGAAGACCAACATCAAGAAGATTTCCCGCCTCGCCGAAGGCTACAGCACGCCTGCTCGCCTTGAGGTCGCCGTCATGGCAGCCGCCCTAGGCGCGGAGGAGGCGACCCCCCAAGGGGTGCTGCGCGCTTACCTGACCCTTGCCGAAGCCGAAGGCGGCACCGAGGCACTCGACGTGCTCGCCGCAGTTGGCGCCGCCGACTCGTTCAAGGCAGCGGTGTCGGCTTGGACGGGCTTTACCGGAGACGTGACCGATGCCGTGGCGCTCGCTCAACACGTACTGGTGAGCGCTCTTGCCATGCAGCTGCCCGTCGATACACTCGGGCCTCTTGAGCGCTGCTATTCCGGCGAGCATGCACCGTTTTGCCATACGCTCGTACACGAGTGGACGCAGAGCGAGCAGCGCGAAGGCCTCCTCGCGCTCTGCGGCGCCGTCGAGGACAACTTGGGGTTGGAGCGCATCCTCGCGGACGTCGAGCTCTCCGCACTCTCCCAAGCGGACACGTTCCCCTGCATAGACGCCCTCATACTCCGTCGCCTGTTTGCCTCGCTGGCAGCCGGCACAGATGGCGTCGACGAGGTTCTGGCACTCATCGCGGAGCGGCGCAGCTCGAGGTGGTACGCGAACCTCTCATTTTTCTACGAGGGCGCAGCGGCGGCGGCCAACATGCGGCGCTTTTTCCGCGACCACGAGCACGACTCCGCAGGCGGCGACCCCGCACAGGTATGGCGCGACTACACGCGCACGTGGTACCAAATGGACCGTTGGTATCGCGACCTGCACGGAGCCTTCGCGCGGGCGATCACCCGCGGCGAATACGAGCTGGACGAGGACTTCCGCGACTGCTGCGCCGCGATGGAGGATCTCTATAAGAACTGGTACCTGCGCGGGCTCGCACGCCGGTGGACCCATGCCTGCGCGGGCGACTTCGCACGTTTGGGGTACGCAGACGGCGTCCCGCGCCAGGTCGACTTCAGCATGGCGGAGGTCGAGCCCATGATGCGAACCAACAAGCGCGCCTGGGTCATTGTGTCGGACGCACTGCGATACGAGGTCGCCACCGAGCTCGCTGAGAGCCTGGAGCGAGAGACGCGCGGCGTCTGCGAGCTCGATGCCGTGCAGGCGACCTTCCCCAGCATCACCAAGTGCGGCATGACGGCGCTGCTGCCGGCAAGCTCCTTCACCATGGGAGAAAGACGCGAGGGCGACCGAGCGGCACTCGCCGTATACGCCGACGGCACCGAGGCACCTACATGCGCTGCGCGGGAGACGGCGATCCGCAGACACTACCCCGACGGTGTGGCCGTCCGCTACGACGACTTCATCAACAGCATGGACCGCGCCCAGCGTTTAGCGCGCATCGGCGATGCGCAGGTCGTCTACGTCTACCACAACACGATCGACGCCTACGGCGACAAGCCGGCGACCGAACGCAAGGTGTTCACGGGATGCCGTGAGGCAATCGAGGAGCTGGTCGCCTGCGTCCAGACCATCGTGCGCGACTTCAAGGCTGCACGCATCGTCCTCACGGCAGACCATGGTTTTCTGTACACGGCCGAGGCCCTCGCCGAATCCGAGCACGCCGCCGTATCGGACGTTGACGGCACCGTGATTGAGGCGGGGCGACGCTACGCAATCGCCCGTGAGGGCGCGACATCCGACCCGCTCCTCACTATCGCCCTGCCGACATCGTGCGCGCAGGCAAACGGTGGCAGCAACTCCAGCGCCCTCACAGGCTTCACGCCACGCGAATGCGTCCGCATCCGCATGGCAGGTGGCGGCGAGAACTACGTGCACGGCGGAATTTCGCTGCAGGAGCTATGCGTGCCGGTGCTGCGCTTCACCAACAAGCGCGCAGGCACACGCGGCTACGTAGAAAGCGCGCCAGTGGGCCTGTCGCTCGTCTCGCAGCTGGATGCCATCTCCAACACCCTGTTCACGCTTGAGTTTTTGCAGGACGAGCCCGCCAGCGGCAAGATGCTGCCGGCAACCTACGAGATCTTCGTGGGCGACGCCGCGCGCATACCCGTATCGGACACCGCCCGCATCGTCGCCGACCGCACCGATGCAGACGCCACGGCCCGCGTGTTCCACGTGTCCATGAACCTAAAGCCCGGCGTCCAAACCTCCGAGCACGAGCAGTACCACCTCTTCGTGCGCAACGTCGACACCGGCGCCGTGCAATCCATGCGCGACGTGCGCATCCGCGTCTCCTTTGCCCCCGCCTTCGACTTTGGATGGTGATACCCATGACCGAACCCGTAACCGAGCCCACCGCAACCGCCCCGGTCGCCCCGCCGTACGAGAAAGACGCCCTCGATCGCAAGATCGTGGAGAACTTCCCCGGCAAGATCGTCCGCAAGGACCTGACCGCCCTCATGAAGCGCGGCGCCGGTATCCCCACGTTCGTGCTCGAGTACCTGCTGGGCATGTACTGCGCGACCGACGATCCCGAGGCACTGGAGACCGGCCTCGAGCGCATCCGTAAGATTCTCGCCGAGAACTACGTGCGCACCGAGGAGAGCGAGGTCATCAAGTCACGCATCCGCGAGCTCGGGCAGTACACCATCATTGACAAGGTGAGCGCGTACTTGGACGAGCGGCGCGACATCTACGTGGCCAACCTTTCCAATCTGACGATCGAACCGTTTGTGATGCCCGACGAGTACGTGCGACAGTACACCAAGATGCTCACGGGTGGCATCTGGTGCATCGCGCGCATTCAATATCTGCGGCCCGAAGACATTACCGAGGACCCCCTGTCCGACGTGTTCGGGGAGGATCCCGCGGCAACCATCAAGCCAAAGCCCTCCAAAAACAACAAGGG
This sequence comes from Collinsella sp. An268, assembly GCF_002159765.1. Taxonomy (GTDB): domain Bacteria; phylum Actinomycetota; class Coriobacteriia; order Coriobacteriales; family Coriobacteriaceae; genus Coprousia. Next base: position 55,816 of record NZ_NFJH01000003.1, read on the forward strand.
GCCCGAGAACTCGCCGTTCCACATCGCCAGCCTAACGCCCATCCAGATGCCCAACCTCGACATCGACGAGCTGATCTCCCACCGCGCCAACTTCACCGCCGACGAGTGGATCGCCCTCATCTTGCGTTCCGCCGGATACGAACCCAGCGCTCTCACCCCGCGCGAGCGGCTGCATTTCCTCACACGCATGGTGCCGCTCGTGGAGCTCAACTACAACCTGTGCGAGCTCGGCCCACGCGGCACAGGCAAATCGCATATCTACACCGAGGTCTCGCCCTACTCCTACCTCGTCTCGGGCGGACAGATCACCACCGCCATGCTCTTCGCCAACAACACCGCGCGTACCGGCGGCATCGGACTGGTGGGCCATTGGGACTGCATCGCCTTCGATGAGGTCGCCGGCATGCACTACAAGGACATGAACGCCATCCAGATTATGAAGGGCTACATGGCAAACGGCACGTTTGGCCGCGGGCGGGAGCAGTTCAACGCCGAGGCCTCTATGGTGTTCGAGGGCAACATCAACGACTCGGTTGCCAACGTCCTCAAGACGACGCATCTGTTCGACCCGTTCCCACCGGAGTTCAACAACGACAGCGCGTTTTTTGACCGCATCCACTGCTACCTGCCCGGTTGGGAGATTCCCAAGATGCGCTCCGACCTGCTCACCGGACGCTATGGCCTCATTACCGACTGCCTGTCCGAGTTTTGCCACGAAATGCGGCGACGCGACTTCACGCACTATATCGACCCGTATTTCCGCCTTAACAGCGAGTGCAACCGCCGCGACGAGATAGGTATTCGCAAGACGTTTTCCGGCCTGGCCAAACTCATCTTCCCTGACGGGAAGATGGAAAAGGAGGATGTGCGCATGCTGCTCGAGTACACCATCGAAGGGCGGCGACGCGTGAAGGAGCAGCTCAAGATCATGGCGGGCATCGAGTTCATCGATGTCGCGCTGGGCTACGTGGACGCCGATAACCCGGCGGAGACCACGACCGTGACCGTTCCCGAGCAGGCCAACGACACGCTCATCCCCGACGCCCCGCTGCCGCCGGGCCACGTCTTTGCCATCGGAACGTCCATAGGCGACGAAACCGCCGTCTACAAACTTGAAAACAAAGCGATTGCGGGCGAGATGAAGTTCCGCACCGAGGGCATCGGCTACAACAAGGTGGTCAACGACTCACTGGACGCAGCCTTTCAGCAGTTCCGGCAAAACGCCGCGAGCCTTGCCACCGGGATGCGCATCAACACCAAGGATTACCTGCTTTACTACAACGACACCCAAGGCAAGGGCCTTTCGGCCGAGCTCTCGCTCGCCGAATTTGTTGGCCTGTGCTCCGCAGCGGCGAACCGCCCCGTCATGCCCGGGCTCGTCATCCCCGGCATCCTGCGCATCTCGGGGACGCTCGAGCCCATCCGTAACCTCGAAGACGTCATGCGCGTCGCCAAAAACGCCGGCGCCCATCGAATCCTTCTGCCCATGAGCTCGATTGCCGACCTGCAGAATATCGCTCCAGAGCTCATCGGCTCGGTGACCGCCGAATTCTACGAAACCGGCAACGCGGTGGCAGCCGCACAGAAAGCGCTCGGCATATAGCAAAGCTCGCGCCCTCGCCGCATGCAGGCAGCCGCTCGCGGCGAGGGCGCCGTGGAATCATCTCCCACCGGAGCCCTCAGCAGTACGAGCAGGGCGGCACTCGTTGGGCGTCATCACGACCACGCTTCGTCCAGCACGCCAGGGACGCCCTCGATGGCGGCAAATACCGTTTGGGAGCCCAGCCGCAGCTCGTCACCGGGCGTCAGCGCGCATTCCTCGCCGGGCGCAAGGGGGTGCTCCTCCCCCGTCAAAGCGCTGACTACCGCGGTCCCGTTGGTTGAGCCCAAATCGCGCACCTTCCAACACGAATCCACACCGTCCCAGCGCACCGCCGCATGGTGCTCGGACACATCGGCCTCTACGTCGGTGATATCCTGCGCGCCGAGCGCCAAAATGCCAATCTCCGCCCCGGTGGAAGCAGGATCCACCCAATGGGGCGCCCCCGCCAAGTAACCGCCCTCAACGCGGATGAGTCCCAGGGGCCTCGTCAGCGCGGCCTCCGCATCGCCTGTCGCCACGTCCGCCATCAAGACGCCCGCTTCCGGCGTCCCCATACGACCGCCCATGGTGGCGGTAACGTAATCCATGGTGTACGCAACGGCAGCGGGGACGTTGGCAGAGCAGCCCACTGCCACGAACAGCACCAGTACGGCCTCGGCGCGTTCACCCGTGGTATATCCCTTGCCGGTGGTCAGGCGCGTCAGCGCATTGCGATACAGCCGCACATCCTGACGGCATGCGGCAAGCGCGCGCTCCATCGCCATCCCCTGCTCGCCGCACACCATGCCGATGATCTTCTCATTGGTCATACGGCGGCCGCTTCTGGCACGCAGGCGCCCCATAACCCGCTGGGCGGCGACGCCCCAATCGCGGAAATAGCCCGGCTGGAGCGAGCCGACCGGCGCATGCACCACAAAATGCGACACCCACGACCGATCTGAGGCACGGCTCAGGGCGCTCCTGCCGTCTGATAGCTGACGTTCTGACAGGATCATGCTCGCCAAGTCGCGATGGCTGATGCCCCCATGACGCTTTAAGATATCGAACAAAGCCCCGCACGGCGTCGGTTCATGTAAGGTCAGAGGTGCCATCGCCCGCATCACCCTTCTCCTGGTCGTCCGCCCACGCGGCGAGGTTCACATCTCCGGACGGGACTTCATCTCGTACCGCCTTCGTCTCGCAATCGCCCGCGGTATCCGAAGAGCCCGATGCCAGCCTCTCCGCCGACGATTCAGCGATCGCGCTTGCCCCACCTGCCACGCCAACGGCACCACGCTCCCCCGCCGGCAATGCTCGGCGCGCCTCGGCAATGAGGGCGGGCACCACCGTCATCGCATAATCCAGAACCAAGGGGCACCAACCTGCAGCACATGCCGCGAAGACCGCCACGAGCGCGCCTCCCGCCTGCGATGACGCTCCGAGCGTAAGCGGGCCGGCGGCGGTAAGCACCACCAGGGCAGCAAGTGCCAGCGCAACGCTACCGTGGATAAAACCCCGCAGCGTACCGGCATCGTCTCGCGCAGCCCAGGCGCCCGACACCGCCGGAGCGATAAGGAGCGCAGCCACAACGGGGAACGAGAGATGCCCCTCCCATGCAAACGGCCCCATCTCCCATGCAGCGGAGGCACCGTCGAGCACGAGCGCCGTGATGAGCGCCACCGCAACGAGCACCGCATACGACGCCGCCCTCCCCATGGTGAACACAAGACGGTTGATCGCATAGGGCGACGTCGATGCAAACCAGGAAGCGCGATCCGTGCAGGGCAGCAGACGCTCGCCGGTAAGGGCGCGCTCGATGTTCACGACGTAGTTGGCGCAGAAGGACTCGAGTCCATCATGCACCGCCTGTGCGCGGGGGCGCTTCGCCTGAGCCGAGGCGAGACACGGCGTCACCAGCTCTGTCAGTTGGTTGTCCACAAGCATGAGAGCCCGCCGAAGCTCTACCGCATCGGGGTCCAAGGCAAGATCGCGCGCTACGCGTCCGGCAGCGACCGCCACGTCGGGCTCGCGAACCAAAAGCGACGCCATATCCGCATCCGCCTCATGCGCAGACACGAGACGACGCGGAGCGGTGTCCACCTTTACACGATACGGAGAGGCGCCAGACAAGTCGTCGGCATCGAGGTCGAAGGGCGTGTGGCCATCGACCAGCTCAAACAGGACGCTTGCCGCAGCATACACGTCAATCGCCGCCGACGCGCGTAAGCGCTCGAGGTGCGGCAAGTCATCAGAAAGCATCTCGGGTGGCGCATAGGCAGCCGTGGCATGGCGCACCACGCGCGCGGCGCGCGTGAACGAACCTGCCCGAGCCGGCGCGAGCGCCGCGGCCGAACCGAAGTCGATGAGGCAGATCTCGAACGACCCCTCCTCATTTTGCTTGCGCAAAGAGCGATGCGCCGTGCGCACCATGATGTTCGCCGGCGAAATGTCGCGGTGCACGAAACCGTCACCCACAAGCTCGAGACGGCCCAGCACCTCAAAGAGGTCGCGCCCGATACGTGCAGCCGTAAGCGGGGCCAGACGTGACGCGTCGTCGACCGCCAGCTCGTCACGCACCTGCTCGAGAGTAACCCCCTCGATCCACTCCATCAGCATGGCGGGCGCACCGTCGATCAAACCGTAACCATAGAGGCGCGGAAACCCCTTGAACCCGTTGAGCGCGCGGTGCGCATCGTACTCGGCACGGAAGGCGGCGCAGGCCTGCTCGCGGCGCAGGTGGCGAGCATCATCCTCCTCCTGCTCACCGTATGCCGGCTCAATCATCGTCTTTACCGCGTACGTCTCGCCCCACGCGTTGCAAGCCCACGCGACACTCCCCAAGCCGCCGCGCCTTGTACGCTCCTCGTCCACGAAGAGCGTCGCGAATCTCTGGCGATACGCCGCGCGCTCGTCGTCTTTCAGCACCACGGGCTCCTCAAAACCCTCAAGGTGCACCACGCGCAAGCGCGCGCCCGCACCGAGCGCGGCGGGAACCGACGCATCCGATCTCGGGCTCGCCAGTTGATCTGTCGATACGTCCCTCACAGCACAAACCCCTCGGCATAGGATTTGAACTCGGTGTAGTACTTATTCTCGCCGTTTACCATGTCGGCCCGTATAGGCGCCATGAATTCGTCAACGTGCTCCGCGGGGTTCTCAAACGCAACGTTGGCGGTCCAAGCGCTGCCGATGGTGCTCAAGTACGAGAACAGGCAGCGGTACATGGCAATGAGATCGACGTACGCATCTTTATAACGGCTTTTGCTCGCCGGGATTGTCAGCTGGTTGTTGAGCATGTCGGCAAACTCGCCATACAGTCGCTGATAGAGCCACTCGCATTCACGCAGGCACGCAAGACGCGTGTCGAGCGGAGCCATGCAATTTTGGTTAAACGACGTCACGCACGCGTTAACCTCGCCCACATACCCCTCGATAGACTGCGCCCGGGCAAGCAGATACTCGTAAATCTGCTGCTCGACCTCGGGATCGATACCCGGTGCGGGTTCTGGCTCAGGATCTGGCGCAGGATCGACCGGATCAGTCTCCCCCGGGTCTCCGCTTGGCTGATTGGGCGAATCATTGGTGCCGCTGTCTCCTCCGGCATCGGACGCACCGGTAGTGATGTCAGAGATCAGCCCGTCGATAGAGACGCCACCGATAGTGACGGGGGCACGCGAGGTACCCTGCTGCCCCGTAGCTGAATCTTGAGTCCCGGCAGTTGAGGCACCGTCCCCTGCACCTTGAGCGCTCTCCGCGGATTCATCCCCCGATGCATCGCGCACCAACGCATTTACCAGCGCAGAAAAGAAACTGTCTGAGATATCGCTGCGCGTGGCGGAAATGAGAGCAGGGAGTGAGATGGTATAAGCGGCGGCGCTGATAACCACCAACACGAAGGAGAACGTCACCAGGCCGATTAAGGCAGAGGGCACCGACCCGCGGCGCACCCGGTGCCCGCGTGGCGTCACGGCAGCAGCGGTTTCGCCGCCTTGAGCGCGTCGGACGCGCTCGCCCAGCCATGCAGCAAAACGTCTCACGACTCTTAGCCCCCACCCCGAAACTCCCCATCATGCGCCACCCATCATACCAGCAAAGGAACGAGTCAAGCAGGAGTCAACGCGCTCGACGACGGCATCCATCACCACGAGGGATGCCCTACCATTCTTAGTCAGGCAAACGGGCCGCTTGTGCCCTCGAAGTGGATGGCTGACTTGCCAACAGCGAGTCGCCCCCCCCCCCGCTCTTCCGCTCGTGCGGACGTGTCTACAACTCCTCGGAGAGATACGCGCGCAGAAGGGGCATCTCAAACGTAACGTATCCCCGTCGGGGAGCATCGATGACGCCCTGTTCGAGCAGGCGCGTGCGGTACACGCGCGCGTAGTTGGTGTTCTTGCCCATGCGTGCGGCAACATCGGCGACCGAACTCGGACGCCCTTCATCGGCAAGCATCGCCTCTAAAAACGCCATATCGCCGTCGGAGAGCTCCTGGCAGGTCTTTTTGACCACACCGTTGATGAAGTCCTGCCGCGCCAGCTCTGCACCGCGCCGCGCATGCTCGGAAGTCATAACCTCGGCCTCCCCCATCGCCGCCCACGACCGGAAGCCGACGAGCTGTACCATATAGGCGAAGCCATCCGCCGCAGCCACGGCGATATCGAGCGCCTCGTCCTCGACGCGCCGCCCCGCCTCCTCAAGGGTCTCGCGAAACGCATCTCGTACATCATGGTCGGCGATGCGTCCCAGCTGATGCTGCGCAGCACGGCGCAAAAACGACGCCGATTTATCGGAGAGCAAGGCGGAAACGCGCGACGGCAACCCCGCCATACACAGCGCGACATCACGGCTCTCCCGCACAAAGTGCTGAAACGTCGCGGCAAAGTCTACGAGTTCGTCAAGACCAGGGTCAACCTCGTCGACCGTAATGAGCAGGCCAATCTGATGCTCCGCGAGAACGTCTAAGAGCTTGTTCATCCTCGTGCGCCAATTGCCCGAAGCCGGATCGCGATACTCCCACGCCATTCCAAACAGTTTTGATACGGAGATTGAAGTGAGCCTGCGATCTGCGGGACGATCGACAAAGGCATCGGCCGCCTCCGTTGCGCGCTCGATAATGTCCTCGAGCATCCCCGGCCGTGCCGTAACGTTCGCCGAAATCCATCCGAACGATTCTGCGCGAGACGCAAGATAGGAGAGCAGAACCGTTTTGCCTACACCGCGGGCTCCCGTAAAGAGGCTGCAGAGGTTAGGGTCGGAGCCGTGAGACTTCAGCGCCGTCTCTAGCTCGCTGATAAGCTCTTGCCGACCGGCAAGCACTGCGGGCATCCTTCCGAAGGTTGGGGTGAACGGGTTTTCGTTGCGCACTACGTCCTCCTTCTGCGTTTCTGCATTCCATCGTAGCAGCAACGGTCACGTCGTTTTTTTCTTTTGCTCTTTTTTTTATTTTTTGCTCTTTTACGTTGGCGCAGGTAATAAGGGCAATCTCTTCTGCGCAGTGCGCCTGCGGAATGCGTCGAGGTTTTGTGAAAAAGTCGGCGACCGCCGTCAGCCGACCGCGAAGCGCCGGAGGTCCCATCCGCGGCGCTCGGCCTCGCGGATGAGATCCAAGGGGCTGGCGTCCTCCAGCGCCGCCACGTCGACGATAGCCCAAGGCGAGCCCGCAAACGCCGCCGGCCCCGTCTCGTTAACCAAGGCATCACGCAAGCGCTCTACATCGATGGTAATCCGCTCGTCCACACCCATCACCCCTTTAGGCGCATGCTATCAAATGCATAAGTTGCATAATTTGTACCCGTCCCCACGTATGCCGTACCCGTCCCCACGTATGTGCCCGCACTCCCCCGGCTTCTCGCCGGCGTGCCGCTCGCTTACGCGAGCACGCGCATGTTGCCGCTCACGGTGTTGATGGTGATGCGCGATGCGCCGTCGCCGTAGACATAGGTATCACCCGACTGCGCGCTCGCTGGCCGGTCGCTCGTGAACCCGCCCGAGATGCTCGAAACCCCCACCGTGGCACCGGCGTCCGCCGGCATCTGAAGCGATACGTCGCCGCTCACGGTATCGCAGGACACCTGCGGCGGCAGAGCTCCCGTAAGCGCGAGGTCCTGCACGCCCGACACGGTATCGACGGCAAGATCTGCCGACACGCTGCCCACCAGCTTGACGTTGCCGCTCACCGTCGCAAGCTCGGCCCGCTCGGCCGCAAGGTCCGCAACCACCAGGCCGGAGCTCACGGTGTCGACATCGAGCGCGGCGCAGGCAAGGCCGCCGAGGTCGAGCGCCGAAGAGGTGCTCTGAATGCTCACGTTGCGGAGCTTCCAGCTCTCGCGCACCGGAACCTCGGTGGTAAGGCGCATGTCCGGATAGTCGTAGCCGTTATCCGACTCAGGCAGACCGTCCGCGATGGCGAGCGTACCGCCGTTGAGCTCAAACGTCGCCTGCGTGGGGTCCATCCGATAATCGCCCGCCGCGACTTCCTCGCGCACCACGACCTCCGCGCCCTCGGTGGGCACGATGCGCACCGTGCCGCCGCGCCATGTTACGCGCAGATCGGTCACCTCGTCGGTGCTATATGCGTTCGTGGTATCGATGGGCTCGGAGAGGGTCGTGGGGTTACCCGGATTGAGGCTCCACGAACCGAGGTTGAACGATATGCCGGGAATGACGCGGAGCACGCTACCGAACACCGCAGAGGTGCACGAGGGCAGCACCGCGCCGAGTACGAGCGCCGCCATGAGGGTGACGCCGATTCCGACCTTGATAGCCTCGCTGCGGGTGAGACCGAAGCGGCGCCCGCCGGTGGTCGCCGGTACCTGCGGCGCCTCGGGACGCCGACCGCTCTTCATCGCCATTGCCCCTACCTCCCCTCTTCGTCGGCGCCATCGATATCGTCGACGCACGGCGGGGTCGGCGTCGCCACCCCACCGTCGGCCACGCGCTCACCGCGGGCGCGCGCCGCGGCACCGTCCAAGATGCTCGCCACCCAGCGGTAGATCGGCACGGTGAGGAAGATGAGCCACGCCGTCGCCCACGCATGGAAGAAGAATCCGAACACAAAGAAGAGGATGACGGTGAACGTCGCATACGGGAACGACCGCCACGCGCCGCGCCGATGCGCCTCTGCCGCCGACTCGCTCACCCGTGTCGCCTGGCTGCTCGCGCGCGCCGCAGCCTCCGCCGCCTGCGCCGCAGCCCGACTCGCCTGGGCCGCTGCAGCCGCTGCCTGCGCCGCGGTCTCGCGGTCTGCCGCGCGGGCCGCATCGTCCGCGGCGATCTTGTCGGCGCGCTCGGCGTTCTCAAACGCGATGTCGTCCGCTATATCGGCGTCGACGCTCAACAGCTCGTCCAGGCTCACCCCGTAGAGGCGCGCAAGCGCGATGAGGTTCTCGGTATCGGGCGAGCTCTCTGCCCGCTCCCATTTGCTCACCGCCTGCCGCGAGAGCCCCAGCTCCCGTGCAAGCGACTCTTGGCTGTATCCCTTGGCGCGCCGGAGCTCGGCCAAGCGCTGAGCTATCTGCACGTTCATGCTGCATCCCTTCTGCTGTTCTACGACTGGTGCACACGCGGATCCGTTAGCCTCAATCTACGGAAACAGCGCAAGAGAGGCCACCTACTCTGGTAAGAATTTCCGCAACCATCGGTTGCGGGAGCCCTGATGAGGCCTTTTGCGGTGCTGGACAGGCGCTTGCCGCCAAAATGGAAGGGGCGCGCCCTCGCGCGGGCGCGCTAGGCGCGGGCCGCCTCGATCTCGTTGGCCAGCCATGCGCACCACGCGTCCATCCCCTCGCCGGTGCGCGCGCTCACAGCGAAGCGCGGTGCGGTGGGATTGAGGTCGTCGAGCACCGCATGGTAGGCCGCCATGTCGAAATCGAACGCCGGTGCCACGTCCACCTTATTGAGCAGCTGCGCGCCCGCATGCTGGAAGATGCCCGGATACTTGACGGGCTTGTCGTCGCCCTCGGGGACCGAGAGAATCATGACGGCGAGGTTCTCGCCCAGATCGAAGTCCACGGGGCACACGAGGTTCCCCACGTTCTCGATAAAGATGACGTCGATGTTGGCGAGCCCCACGCCTTGGTCGAGCGCGTCAACCGCCTGCCCGATCATGTTGCCCTCGAGGTGGCAGAGACCGCCCGTGTTGATCTGCACCGCGGGGATGCCCGCCTCCTTCATGGTCTGGGCGTCCACGTCCGAGGCGATGTCGCCCTCGATCACCGCCGGGCGCAGACCACGCTCGCGCAGGCGCGCGTCGGTCGCGAGAATCGTGGAGGTCTTGCCGGAACCCGGGCTCGAGAGCACGTTGATCACGTAGACGCCCGCCGCACGAAAACGCTCGCGCAGCTCGGCGGCCAAGCGCTCGTTGCGGTTCAAGATGGGGCTTTCGATGGTGAGGGTCTCGGAGGACATCGGTCATACTCCTTTACGGTTGCAGCTGGCTGGACGGGGTGATGCCCGCCTGTTGGAGAGGGCGATGCGGCGCCGTTACGGTTGGCTGGGCTCGTCGGGATGCTCGACCTCGATGGAGATGATATCGAGCTCGCGACCGTGGATGAGGCGCGTATCGGCGCTCCCGCACACGGGGCAGCGCAGGTGGAAGCGGTCGTGGGTGAATCGCTCACCGCACGCGTTGCACACGCTCTCGGGATACACGTCCTCCACCGTGAGCTTGCAGCCGTCCGTGAGCGGGTCCTCCTCGCAGAGGACCTCCCATGCGAGGTCCATGGCCTCGGGCACCACCTCGCGCATGACGCCGATGCGAAGGTTTACTTGGCAGAGGCGCGAGGCGCCGGCGCGGCGCGCGACCTCGGTCACATTCTCCAAAATGCCGCTCACGATACTCATCTCGTGCACGGAAGCCGTCCTTTCTCCCCTGCAGCGGGGACGGGAGATCTTGTCCGCCGCCCTTGCGGGGTAATGCGATTCGCCCCCATATCTTACCCGTTCGCCGCAGGTGCGTCGTGCGCGCAGGGCCGCCCCGTCACCGTGCGCCGCCGCGCTCCATCGCGCATTTCCGGGTTCATGGCGGCGTGTTTTGTCCCGCCTGGGTGTTCATTTCTCGCGGCAATGAACCCGTCGATGAACCCGCAAATGCGCGACTGGGGAAAACGCAGGTAGCTGCCTGTACATTTTTCCGTGCTATGCACCGGGCGGTAGGATTATGCTCCTACAGCACATTTCCGGGTTCATGGCGCGGGATTATGTACGGAGGGGTTCGGCAAAATGCCTTGCAATGTACGCACCAAGATCCCCGTAACGCAAAAGCGCCCCGAAGGGCGCTTGCGGGTTCGCGTTATGTTCTCGTCGTCGAGGAGCGCGCGCTATTCGTCGTCGTCTGCAAACAGGCTCACGCTGCGCTTCTTGAGGCCCGCCTTGCCCTCGCGCGCCACGATGGCGAAGCGCGTGACCGCGAGCGCGATCTCGTAGAGCGAGATGAGCACCGCGAACATGAGAAGCATCGTGACCGGGCTCGCATCGGGCGTGATGCAGGCGGCGACCACCGCGAGCACCACGTAGATCACGCGCCAGGACGCGCGGAACGAGGCGTAGGGCACGATATGGAAGACGGCGAGGTAAAAGACGATGAGCGGCAGCTCGAAGGCCACGCCGAAGCCGATCATGAGCAGCATCTCGGTGCCGATGTAATCGTCGAGCATGGCGAGGGGGTTGGCGATGGCCGCGACCTCGCTCGTGAGCCACTCGAACGCCGGCGGCACAATGAAGAAGTAGCAGAAGATCATGCCCACAAAGAAGAGCGCCGTCGCGGCGAGCACCGTCGGCACGACCCATTTGCGCTCATTGGGCTTGAGCGCCGGCAGGAAGAAGGCGAGCACCTGCCACACGATCATAGGCGAGCACATCACGAGCGCCGTGCGGAAGCCGATGGTGAAGCGCGTGGTAAAGCCGCCGAGCGCCGAACCGATGTAGAACTGGTCGCCCACAAACGGTTTGATGGGATCGGTGAGCAGATCGATGACCGTAGAGGATGCAAAGTACATGACGAGCGTGGTGACCACGAGCGTCACCACCACGATAGTGAGGCGGCGGCGCAACTCGCCCAAGTGATCCATAAGCGGCATGCGCGCGGGTCCGATGGGCATTACCGCTCACCTCCTTCCGAGGCGGCGACATCCGTGGCGGATGCCTCAGCAGAAGCGGGAGCGGCCGGGGCGTCGGCGGCGTCTGCCGCAGCGGCGGCGTGCTTGCGCGGTCGGCGGGCGTACAGGTCGGCCGTGGCGCGCGCGGCCTCGGCGGCGGCGTCGACGGCCTCCTCGGCAGGCTCGGACACGGCAGCCTCTACGGTCTCGCTCCCAGCGGTCGCAGCAGGGGCCTCCTCGGTGGAAACCGGCTCGGCAGACGCGGCCTCGCGCTCATCCTCGGGCTCATCCCCGGCCGCATCCTCGGCGTCACCGCGAGCCGCCTTCTCGGCAGCGGCCTTCTCGGCGGCGAGGCGCGCGCGACGCTCGGCAAACGTCTCCTTGCGAGGCGCCGGCGCGGCGTCGGCGGTGCCCTCGGCGTCTGCATCCGCGTCGTCTGCGTGGGCAGCGGTAGCCTGCGGCGAGGCCTGCGCGTTCGCGTTGATGGTCGCCGCCATGGGGTCGATCACCTCGGACTGCACGACCGACGTCATGCGCTGCTGGGTCTCGCGGAACTGCCGGAGGGCGCGACCGAGCGTGCGGCCCATCTGGGGCAGCTTGTCCGGCCCGAAGAGCAGAAAGCCGAAGATTACGATGATGAGCAGCTCGGTACCACCGATACTCACAGGTTACCTCCTGGGTGTTGCCATCGCGCCTTAGCCGGTTCGCACCGGTCGAGGCATAACCGATTAAGTATACCGCCTGCCCGCGCACGGCGAAACAGGCGGCTCGGAGCGCTTACAGAGCCGTGATGGAAATCTCCTGGTCGACGCCGAGCAGCTGCGCCACGCGCATCACGCCCGGCTGAGCGTTGACGGCGCTGAAGCACTTGCCGTGATCGGCCGCATGGTGCGCGGCGCCCACGAGCACGCCGATACCGGTCGAGTCGATGTAGGCGACGTCGGCAAGGTCGAGGCGCACCTCCTCGGTGGGCTGCTCGAGCGCGAAGTCAATCGCAGCGCGCAGCTTGTCAGCGTTGGAGATGTCCACCTCGCCGGTCACGCAGATGGTGTACTGCTCGGGGGTGGGGTTGGTGGTGATGGTGAGTTCCATATCGCTCCAATCTGTGGGGCGGATGCCCTGGTTCAAGACACTGCGGTAAGGCCCGCGCCGCGCTGCGTTTACGCGGTGCGGACCGTAAGAGTTATGACGTACCGTTGAGCGCGTCGAGTCGGTCCTGGGCGTAGTCGCGCACGCCGTACGCGTCTGCATCGCCCGCCGCCTCGATGGCGGTCTCGTAGGCTTGGCGCGCGTCATCGGTGCGCCCGTCGTTCTCGTAGAACATGCCGAGGTTGGCCCACGCGGGGGCAAACCCGGGGTCGACGTTTTGGGTGAGGTCCTCCAGCGCGGCGATGGCACTCGCGTGGTCGCCCGTGTAGAAGACGCAGATCGCGCGGTCGACGAGAGCGGACTTGGCGCCGGCGTTATCGGCCAGATACTCGTCGTAGTAGCCGATGGCCTGCTCGAGGAGCTCCGTCGCGTGCGCACGGTCATCGTCGTCGGTCGCGTGGTTGAGCGCCGCCACGCCCCAGTCGAAGTAGCCGTTTGCCACGTTGAGAAGGGCCGTGGGGTTGCTCGGGTCCTGCTCGAGCTGGGCGAGCAGCGACTGCGCCGCCGTGCCGTACTGGGCGTCGACCGTCTCCATGGCGTCGGCAGCGCTGGCATCGTCGCCCGCGGCCTCGGCACCGGTCGCCTCGCCCGTCGCGGCGCTGCCCCGCGAGCCCGCCGTGCCTGCCGGCGCAAACCCGCCCGTCACCACAAACAGGGCGACCGCTGCAACGACCACGAGCGCCACCATGAGGACGATTGCGCGGACGCGAGAGGTCTGCTGCGCGTTAAAAGCCACGGTTCCTCCCTACTCGGCAACGTGGGCCGTGCCGTCGGTATCGACCTCGACCTGCGGATGGCCCTCGGGCAGCGCGTAGGACGCGTCGTCGCCCGCCGCATCGGCCGTCTGCTGGGCGGCGGCGTCCGCCTGCGCGCTCGCAAGCGAGCTCATGGCGGCCGAGGAGCCGAGCAGGTAGCCGATGATGACGCCGAGCAAAAGCGCGATCGCCGTGATGACGAGCACCATCCAGAACGGCGGCGCCTGGCGCGCGGGCGCATCGGAGGCGGAGACGGCGGCCTCGGTCGCGGCGGTTGCACCGGCGGCGGACGCATCGGAGGCGGGGGCGGCACCCTCGTCGCCGGCGGTGTCTCCGGTCGCGGCAGCCGTCTCGGCACCAGGCGCGGCGGCGGAGACGTCCTCTGCCGCTACCTTGCCCTCGGCCTCCTCCTCGAGCGCGAGCTCGTCATCAAAAAAGTCGTCAAACGCACGCTTCGTCATGCGGCACGCTCCTCTTGGGCGAGCTCGGCGCTCACCAGCTTTGTCGCGAGCACCAGCACATCGAGTGCAGCCTTGAGCTCGTCAACCGAGGGATAGGTCGGCGCGATGCGCAGGTTGGTATCGTCCGGATCGTTGCCGCCCGGCCACGTGGCGCCCGCCGGCGTGAGCGTGACACCCATGTCGGCGCAAAGCTGCCAGATGCGCTTGGCCGAGCCGCGCGGGCCATCGAACGAGACGAAGTAGCCGCCGCGCGGATGCGTCCAGCGCGCGCAACCGAGGCCGCCGAGGCCCTCGGTAAGCTTCTCCTCCACCGCGGCGAAGCGCGGACGCAGGAATTCCGCATGCTTGGCCATGTGAGCCTTGACCGCATCCAGATCCGGCAGGAAGCGTGCGTGCATGAGCTGGTTCAGCTTGTTGGCCGAGATGAGACCCACCTGCAGCGTGCGGGCGACCTCCTCGACGTTTGCGGCGCTCGAGCCAAAGAAGGCGATACCGGCGCCCGGGAACGTGATCTTGGAGGTAGAGGCCACCTCGAGGATGCGGTCCTCGTTGCCCACCTCGCGCGCCACGTCGTGGATGTTCAGGAGCTGGTCGCCCTCGTCAAAGAGATCGTGCACGGCGTAGGCGTTGTCCCACACGATGCGGAAGTCCGGCGCGGCCTTCATGACGGCGAGGCGACGGACCGTCTCGTCGGAGTACGTGATGCCCGTGGGGTTGGAGTACTTAGGCACGCAGAACATGCCCTTGATGGAGTCGTCCGAGGCGCACAGGTACTCGACCTGGTCCATATCCGGCCCCTCGTCGGTCATGCGCACCGGGATGTTCTCGATGCCGAGGTCCTGCGTAAGGCCAAAATGACGATCGTAACCGGGGCTCGGGCAGAGCCACTTGATGCGCGGCAGCTTATACCAGGGGGTATGACCGGGCACGCCCTTCTCCCAGTAATGGATGAGGACGGACTGCATGATGTTCAGGCTCGAGGACCCGAGCACGATCGTCTGGTCGGCCGGAACGCCGAGGAAGGCGCCCGCAAGACGGCGGGCCGAGGGGATCCCCTCGAAGCAACCGTAGTTGGAGCAATCGATGCCCTCGTCGGTGAGGTCGGCGTCGCTCGTCAAGAGGTCGAGCATGGGACGCGAGATGTCAACCTGGGCCGGGCTCGGCTTGCCGCGCGCCATATCGAGCTTGAGGCCCTGAGCCTTGACCTCCTCCACCTCAGCTTTGAGGGACTCGATGGCTCGGGCGAGCTCGTCATCACCCATGCGCTCGTACACGTTGCGCGTGAGCTCCGCCTCGGTTTTCTCGTAATCTGTCTGCATGCACATGCCTCCCACCGTTTGGGGCGACGCTCGGCGCCGCCGGGACGGCCCTGCAGCCGCCCGGGCCCGCGCCCCGGAGGCACGGGTCAAAAAGTCAATCTGCACAAGTATAGCGGCAGGGCCGACCGGCTGACCGAACGGGCTTCCCGCGGTGGGATGTCGCAACGATATCAGCAGAAACGAACATAATCTGTGCACGAACGCGCGCTCCGCGGTCCCGGAGAGGCGGTGGCGTCCTTTAATTAACCCCCCCCCATGGACAAAAACCGCGGCGGCTTTTGTCCACGGGTCGGCAGCCCGGCCCGCAACGACCCGCTCCGGCCGAGCGAGCGCGCCCCGCATCGGCGCCGCGGGGTAAGATAGGACGCGGCCGCCCCATAAGCGGCCGCGTTCACCTGCCGATCCGACCCACCGAGGAGCACCATGACGTTCCAGAATCTTCAAACCGAGGCTTTCGGCGACCTCCAGCGCCTCGTGGACAACCTTTACACCGGCCGCGACGCCGTCGAGCGCCTCGACGTCATCGTGCAGGCGGAGCTCGCGGATCTCGATGCCGACCTGCTCGAGGTGGTCAGCCTCCTGCCGCCCGGCCGCTACGGCCGCCAGCGCCTCTGCGATCAGCTCAACTCGGCGCTCGCCGCACACGGATGGGGCGCGGCCTACGGGACCGTGGAGTAGCGCGGAGAACCGCTAGCTTTTCGCCCGTCGCGCACCGCACGCAACGTGCATGTACAGCAGACCCACGAGCGCCGCCGAGGCGGAACCGGCCAGAATCGCCGTCTTTGCCGCCAAGAGCTCCGCCGGGATCTGTGTGAAGGCGAGGCCCGCGATAAGAATCGACATCGTAAAGCCGATGCCGCCGAGGATGCCCACGCCCACGATATGCCGCATGCTCACGCCGGTCGGAAGGTGCGCGATGCGCGTCTTGACCAGAAGCGCCGTCATACCCGCGATGCCAATGGGCTTGCCGAGGAGCATGCCCAGATACACCCCGATGGCCACCGGGTCGAACACAAGGGACAGCGGGTCGACGCCCACGAGGCGCACCTGCGCGTTCACAAAGGCGAAGATGGGCAGGATGAGAAAGTTGACCGGCGTGGAAATGTAATGCTCGAGGCGCTGCAGCGGCGGCGTGACACGGTGCATGACGCGTTCGACGCCGCGAGCGGCGCGGGTGAAATCGTGCTGACCGAGGATGTGGACCTCGTCGTCAAAGCGGTCGTCGAGCTCGGGGAGCTTGGAGCCCAGCCAGCCGACGAGCTCGGAGGCGACGATGTCCGAGCGCGCCGGAATCGTAAACGCCAAGATCACGCCCGCAAGCGTGGCGTGCACGCCCGACTGGAAGAGGCAGAACCACAGCACAAGGCCCAGCGCCAGATACGGCGCCAGGCGGAAGCGGCGCCAGCGGTTGAGCACCACGAGCGCCGCCGTCACCGCCGCGGCGCACCCCAACCAGAACAGGTTGGGCGCGTGCCCGTAGAAAAGCGCGATGGCCGCGATGGCGAGCAGGTCGTCGGCGATGGCGAGGGTGGAGAAGAACACCTTGAGCGCCGGCGGCACCCGGTTGCCGAGCAGCGACAGCACGCCGAGGGCGAAGGCGATATCGGTCGCCATGGGGATGGCCCAGCCGTACACCGCACCGCCCCGGTTCACAAAGCCGTAGATGCACGCGGGCACCACCACGCCCCCCACCGCGGCGAGCATGGGCAGCATGGCCTGGCGCGGCTGGCGAAGCTCTCCCACCGTCATCTCGTACTTGAGCTCGATGCCCACCAGCAAAAAAAAGATGGCCATCAAAAAGTCGTTCACAAACAGCTCGATGGAGAGCGAGAAGCTCCACGGACCGAAGACGAGCGAGACGCTCTCCTGCAAAAACGCGTGAATCGCCTCGTAGGCGGGCGTATTGGCGCAGATGACGGCGACGACCGCCGCCACGATCATCACGAGGGCGGAGATGGTGCCGTTGCTCGTGATGCGCTCGAGCACATTGCGGCGCTCCAGACGGCGGCGCTGGGCGGGCGCGATGAGTGAAGCCGGGGCGGTCACCCCGCCGACCGGGAGCTCCGTCGCAATCGCCTTGCGCTCAACCGCCTTTGCGGTCTTGCGGGGATGCTTGCGTACGGGGCGCTTGGTCATGTCGGGCTGCCGCCTTTCTGCTGGGGCGCGCGTTACCGCGCCGGTCGATACTCCGCGCAGGCACGGGCCCGCGCTTCAAAAAAGACGAGGCACCCGGGGCGCCTCGCCTTTCTGCGTCGTATCTATTGTTGCGCAACCGGCACCCTGTGCCCCCTCGGACGCACGGCGCATCCAGACGGAATCCACAGGTCCCCGCCTTCTCGAGGCAGGGCCCGTTGCGCTTGAGAGCGTGCCGGTTAGTTGGCCGCGAGAATGGGGGCCGCGACCTGCTTCTTGCGCGAGAGCACGCCCGGGCACCAGACGCCCTCGGGCACGTCCTCGATACGCAGGCCCTTCTGCGCGGCGACGGTATCGCCCTCGAGCAGCACCTGCGAGCCCTCCTCCATGATGTCGGTCACGCAGAGCACGATGCCGTCGGCACCCTTCTCGGCCTGATAGGCGCGCATGGCGGCGCGAATCTCGTCGACCATGCCGAGCGCGCGGGACTTGTCGACCGTCTCGTACTGCCCGATGAGGAGCTTCTTGCCGGCGACCTCGAAGAGCTTGATGTCGTTGCCGACCATCTGCTCGGCCGTGAAGGAACCGGACGGACGGGAGAGGAAGACCTCCATGCCAAACTTGACGGGGTCGACGCCGAGCTGCTCGCCGAGCGCGGCGGCAACCGCACGGTCGACATCGGTCGTGGTGGGCGACTTCAGCATGAGGGTGTCGGTCATCATGGCCGCGAGCAGGCACTTCGCCTGGGCATCCGTGGGCTTTTGGCCCAGCACGTCGAAGAGCTTGGTGACGATGGTGCAGCTCGAGCCCCAGGGCATGGCCACGATGGTGAGCGGCGCGGCGGTGGTGAAATCGCCAAAGCGATGGTGGTCGACCACGCCCACAACCTGAGCGTTCTCGATACCAGCAACGGTCTGGCCGATCTCGTTATGGTCGGTGAGGACCACGGGCTGCGGCTCGTCGGCGGCGGGGATCTCCTCCAGAAGCGCCGGCTCATCGATGCCGAGGTCGGCGAGGAGCTTGGCGGTCTCCGCCGGCAGGGGGCCCAGACGACGGGCCTCATAGGTATCACCGTTGTAGTTCACCTGGTTCAGGAGCTGGGCGAGAACGACCGCCGACATGATGGCGTCGTTATCGGGATTGAGATGTCCGAAGACGAGAACGTTGCTCATGGATGAGCCCCTTTCTGATGCGTATCGCCAGATATCCCTATCTTAGCGAAAAGCGCCGCCCCGGACAGGGCGGCGCCAAAAACGATGCGGATATGCACAGGCGCAAGCCGCGCATGAACAGACGCTACTAGGCCTCGCGGCTCGCGCGAAGGGCAACGTAAGCCGCACCGATGATGCCGGCGTCGTTGCCAAGGGTCGCAACCTCAATGGGCGTGTCCTTGCTCACCTTGAAGGCGCGGTCGGCAAACTTCTTGCGTAGCGTCTCCAGGTACACGTCGGAGGAGGCGGAGGCGCCGCCACCGAGGACGTAGATCTCTGGGTCGACCACGGCGGAGATGGTCGTGAGGCCGAGGGAGAGGTAGTCGGTCATGGTCTCCATGGCCTCGAGCGCGACCTCGTCACCCTCGCGGCAGAGCTGGAAAACGGTGCGGGAATCGCTGGAGCCAGAGAGTTCGTGCGGCTCGACGCCGTGGGCCTTGCAGGCGCGCAGGTAGTTGGTGACCACGCCGGAGGCAGAGGCGTACTGCTCGAGGCAGCCGCGGCGACCGCATCCGCAGGTCTCGGTCTCGTCGGGGTTCACCGTGATGTGGCCGATCTCGCCACCCGCGCCAAAGGCACCGCCGATGACGTCGCCGTTGACGACCACGCCACCGCCGAGGCCGGTGCCGATGGTCACCATGACCATGCTGTCACGACCCTGGGCACTGCCGCGCCAAAGCTCGCCCATCGCAGCAGCGTTGGCGTCGTTGACGTAGCGAACCGCCGCCTCCGGGCAATGGCCCTCGAGCGCCGCCTTGAGTGCGGGCGGATCGATCTCGATGTTGGCGGCAAGCGTAATCTCGCCAGAGGAGGGAACCGGGCAGGGCACAGCGAGGCCGACGCCCTTGACCGCGGCCGCCGTGGCATCCGTGCCGGCAACGAGCTGGTCGATGCCCGAGATAACCGCGTTAAAGCCCGCCTCATCGGTAAGCGGCGGCGTGGGCACGCTGATCTTGCCCAGAAGCTCGCCGTTCTCGTTGAAGAGGCCCTCCTTGACGGAGGTGCCTCCCACGTCGATACCAATGTAGAGCTTGATATCGTCCGCCATGTGAATCCCCTTTCACTGCCAAGGGCGCCGCACATCCGGCACCCCGCATCGGTATGCCGTCTCCGATTGTGGCACAGCCCTCGTGTGAACGGGAGATGTTTCCGGTGAACGCTGTCAACTATACTTAGAGAGGTACCCGCGAGGCCCGGGGCTGTTAACCGGAGCGAGCGGCGCAGGTATTACCGACTAGAGAGCCCGGCGGCCACCGGGCTCTACTTATCTCCTCCGCATCTTGCCGGGCGCAGACAGGCAGACGCCGAGCACTATTCCCACAACGGCGAGCAAAACCCAGCCGAGCCCCATATCGGCAAACGGCAGGGCATCGAAGATGACCCAGACGCCGGGCGCAAAGGCGTCGCGCAGGCTCACCACAACGCTCGAGACGCCCACAAGCCCAACGGTCACGGGCCACGTGAGCGGGTAGGCGTCGAGGAGGCGGTGCGCCATGCCGCCGATGACGAGGACAATCGCCACAGGGTAGAGGGCGTTTAGGAGCGGAACGGAAAAGGCAAGAATGGCATCGAGCCCAAAGTTGGAGATGACGCACGAAAACGCTGCAAAGCCAATCGCCCAGACGCGGTAGGGCACGCGGGGCAGCTCCTCGGCAAAATAGGTGCCGCAGCAGCTAATGAGCCCCGTGCACACGTTCAGGCATGCAAGCAGAAAAATCGCCGCAACAACCGCCGTGCCGAGCGTTCCGTAGTGCATCGTAGCCGACGCCGTGATGACCTCGGCACCGTTGGTCGCCCCTGCAAGCGCGGCGGACAGGTCAAAACCCACCACCGCAAGACCGCCGTAGATCGCCATCATAAGCACGCCGGCGATGACACCCGCGCGGCACACCTCGCGCATGACGCCGCCCGTATCGGTCACGCCGAGGTTGCGGATGTTTGTGGCAATCACAAGGCCGAAGGTGAGCGAGGCGAGCAAATCCATCGTCTGGTACCCGGTAAGAAAACCCTGCACCGCCGCGTTGGTATCGTAGGGTGCAACCGGCGCGGGCGCCACTTGGACCTGCCCGGTGGCAAGCGACACAAGCGATGGCACAACCACGCCAACGATAAGCAGGATAAGCGCGGGTCCCGTCACGCGGCCCAAAAGGCGCGTAAGACGCCCGGGGTGCATGGCAAGCGCAAACGAGAGCGCAAAGAACGCGACGGAGAATACGAGGCGGACCACCTCGACGGAGATACCGGCGGGCAGCAATGGGGCAAGCATCTCAAACGCCGTGGACGAGGTGCGCGGGATGGCAAGGCACGGCCCGATGGCAAGATACACCGCTGCCACGAACACGCGGGAGAACACGGGATGCACGCGGTCAGCGAGCTCGCGCACCGTACCGGCAAGCGCCACCGCCACGATGCCAAGCACCGGCAGCCCCACACCCGTGATAAAGAACCCTATGGTTGCGGGGAGCGTTGCTGTGCCCGCTTGCACGCCGAGCAACGGCGGCAGGATGAGGTTGCCTGCGCCGAAGAACATCGAGAAGAGCGTCGCGCCCACCATAAGGGTCGCTTTAGGGCTCAGAGCCTTTGCGTTGCCGGCCATGGTCTACCCCACCTTCACGATGGGGGCAAACCCCTTCATGAGCTTCTTGGTCTGGCCGCTCTTATCAAAGGTGACCTCGAGCATATCGCCCGCCACGCCAATGACCGTACCGATGCCAAACGTCTTATGGCTCACCTTGTCGCCCACGGCAAAGGTCTCGGCGCGCTTGGCGGCGTCCGGCCGGCGCTGCTCGACCGCATGGCCCGCAGCGGTCGCCTGCGTGCGGCGGCGCGGCACACCGCTGCCAAACGTCGCCGGCGCACGCCCCGCATCGGGGCTGATGCCCGTATGGCGCGAGACGCTGCCGCCCGTCGAGCGGGTGTAGGACCCAAAGACGCGGCCGCCGTACATGTCCTCGCCCACACCGGAGCCGTAGGTACCGCGGCGATCGCCGCGCTTCTCCCAGCCCGTGCCCTCAAATCCGGCCGAGCCCACACCCGTGAACTCGATGTCCGCATCGGGGATCTCGTTGAGGAAGCGGCTGCGGGGGTTCGCCTGCGTGGATCCGTACGTGCGACGCGTGGCGGCATACGTGAGGAAGAGGCGCTTGCGGGCGCGCGTGATGGCGACGTAGGCGAGGCGGCGCTCCTCCTCGAGCTTGCCGGGGTCGTCGGCCGCCGCAAAACCGGCGACATGCGGGAAGATGCCCTCTTCCAGACCGGCAACGAACACCGCGGGGAACTCCAGACCCTTGGCGGAGTGCACCGTCATCATGGTGATGGCGTGGCTCTCGCCCGCAAGCGCATCGAGGTCGGAGCGCAGCGCCAGCCACTCGAGGAGCGCGGGCAGGGCGCGACAGGCGAGCTGGCCGTAGGTGCGCTCGATCTCGGCAGCGGTCTGCGCCGCCTGCTCGCGCGCGACGGGCGCCGCCGCCATGGTGTTGCCTGCGATGAGCTGGGCGAGAGCCGCCTGAGCGCCCGTCAAGGCGGCGTCCTGCGCAGCCGCTGAGGAAGGGACCTCGGCGCCCGCAAGCGCGGGCGATGCGAATGCATCGTTTGACCCCGTCCCCAACGATGCGTCGGCAGCCGGCACGTCGGCCAGCCCGGCGGCACGGAGCTCCTCCAGGCTCTCGAGCGTGCCCTCGATATCGTCGTGGCTCTCCTCAAACTCTGCCGCCACGCCCAAAAATTCCTGAATGTTCTCGAGCCGGCCCTCTGCCTCAACCGTGCCCTCGGCCCGCAATGCCTGCATAAGACCCGTCTTGTCGACTATGGCCTCGACCACGCGCTGGAGCTCGCCGTCCATGCGGCGCCCCTCGCGCACGATGGAGACAAAGTCACCGAGGGCGGAGCGCACCTTGGCGGTGAAACGCCCGGTCTCGGCCGTGGCGATCTCGCACGCCTGGAAGAAGCTGCAGCGGTTCTCGCGGGCGAGCTCCTCGATCTTGGCGATGGAGGTGGAGCCGATGCCGCGGCGCGGCGTGTTGATGACGCGCTTGACGCTCATCTCGTCGGCCGGGTTGACGATCATCTTGAGGTAGGCCATGACATCGCGGATCTCGGCACGGTCGAAGAAGCGCGTGCCGCCGACGATCTTGTAGGGCACGCCCGCGCGCAGAAACATATCTTCGAGGATGCGCGACTGCGCGTTGGTGCGGTAGAAGACGGCGATGTCGTCGTAGCTCGTGCCGCCGGCGTGCAGCTTCTCGATCTCGCCGGCGATCCAACGGCCCTCGTCGCGCTCGTCGCTCGCCTGATAGGCTTGGATCTTCTCTCCGTCGCCCGCCGCGGTGAAGAGGCGCTTGTCCTTGCGGCGCGAGTTGTGGCGCACCACGGCGTTGGCAGCTGAGAGAATATGGCCCGTCGAGCGGTAGTTCTGCTCGAGTTTCACGACCTTAGCCTCGGGGAAATCCTTCTCGAAATCGAGGATGTTGGTGATGTCCGCACCGCGCCAGCTGTAAATGGACTGGTCGTCGTCGCCCACGACCATGAGGTTTTGGTACTTGGCCGCCAAGAGGTTGGCGATCTCGTACTGCACGTGGTTGGTGTCCTGGTACTCGTCCACCGAGATGTAGCGGAAGCGTTCCTGGTAGCGCTCGAGCACCTCGGGGCGCGTGCGAAGGAGCTCGAGCGCCCGCACGAGCAGGTCATCGAAATCCATGGCGTTGGCGGCGCGGAGACGCCGCTCCAGCTCTTGGTAGACCTGCGCGGCCTTCTGCTCCTGCGGGGAGCTCGCCGCCGCTTGGAACTCGTCCGGTCCGATCATAGCGTTTTTGGCGGCGCTGATCTTGGACCGGATCATGTTGATGGGATAGCTCTTCTGCTCGATGTCGAGGGCCTGCATGATGTCGCGCACCATACGGCGCGAGTCGTCGTCATCGTAGATGGTGAACTGGCCTGTGTATCCCAGAAGGTCGGCATCCTCGCGCAACATGCGCACGCACATGGCGTGGAACGTACAGACCCACATGCCGCGCGTGCCGTGTGGAAGAAGCGCCTGCAGACGCTCGCGCATCTCGGCCGCGGCCTTGTTGGTGAACGTGATGGCCAAAACCTGCCACGGGCGGACGCCAAGGTCGGCGATCATATGGGCGATGCGGAACGTGAGCACGCGGGTCTTGCCCGAACCGGCGCCCGCGAGGACGAGCAGGGGCCCCTCGCAGGTGAGCACCGCCTCGCGCTGGGCGGGATTGAGCGAATCGATATCAACGGCATAGGCCATGTGGGCACTCCTTCTACGGGCAACGCAGCCGGGCTCCCGAAAAACGGAGGGGCATCCCGCCCCATCCCCTTTCCGGCCAGACCAGTATAGCGATGCGCGCAGACAAACGACGTGCGCTCACGAGAACAACCGAGCGGGAGGCGCCGAGAGGGTCATCTTTTCGTACCGGGCGTCATCATGGCACCCAAGGATCCGTAGCGATCCAGAAACTCCCGATACTGTCCCTCGTCGAAGAAAGCGCAGTCGCCTCGTCCGAAGCTTTTTGCGACCTCGACGGCGAAGCGTGCCGCCTCTTCTATATCCGTACCATGGGATGCCCCGGTGGCGCACCCCGCCACCGCCTGCTCAGTCGTGATCGCCACCCCCACCACCGGGGCCTCCGTAGCGCAGGAAGGCTGCACGATGCTGTTGAGATGGTGGAGGCCGTTGCCATAGGGAGTCACGTCGTACTGGGAAAGCGCGAACACCAAGGGCATTCTGCCCGTTACCCGCGCCATGATATCGAGCAGGTCCGGGGAGACGGGCAGGATCGCCCCCTCCTTCACCGTCGGGGAGATCGCGATGCCGTTCCGGTTGACGATACGGTTCCCCTTGGTGGCATCCAGCGAGAGAACCGCATCCATCCGCCCGTCGACCTCCCAGCGGTTCATCTCGCCCATATCGATGGGAGACCCCATAAACGGCACAGGGTCGTGCGGGACGGTGGGGGCGTTCGGGCAGACATGCGTGGCGACCACGACATCGCCCTCCAACCGGTCCCCCGTCGCCGCCATCTCTACGAGCTTCAAGCAGGCGGTCAACGCGGCGATGGCGCCGTCCCCATCGGACACCGCCCCGACCACCTCCGGCCGCGCCCCGACCCCACCGAGCCTTCCGACCACGCCGAGCGTCGGGGCGTCTCCCCCCGACATCGCCCCCGCCCTTCCGGGAATGAGGATCTTTATGCAGTCCGTGCCCCCAGACGCCCCTTCGACACGCTCGGTCAGCACCTTCATCTCCGCCGGACCCCGCCGGCGAAGCAGGTCGGCAACGGCGGCGCCGTTCGCGTCCGGACGATCCAACAGGTCGTATATCTCGATCATCTGACGAATAAGCACAGAAACCTCCCCTTGAGGAAAAAGGCGCGGGCCGGCGCACCGCACCGGCCCGCGCCGAAGATCGAAGCGCGCCCTCAGCAATCGACGGCGGCTAGCACTGTTCGATGTAGACGAGCCCGTCCATATCGTCCAGCGGCCACATGGGACGGAAAATCCGCTTGAACGGAATGTTCTCCGAACGCTGAATCGTAGGACCGTTCGTCAGCGCCATCGTGTGATAGGCGGTCTCTGGGATGAGATAGGTGTCCAGATACCCCATCTTGACCACTACGATGTCATAATCGTGGAAGTCGACCCCGGCACCCTTGAACTGCTCCATGGTCCCATACTGAACGTTGCGATCCATGACCAGCACATCGATGCCGGTGCCGCCGATCGAGACGATATGGCTGTCGCCCACTCGCCTAATCCTACCGAGGCCCATCAGGGCGTCACCCGACACCTTGAGTGTCCCGCTGATGTGCACCGGGGCGGAGAGCTCATCCTCACCGACACCCAAGTCAAAGGAAACCGCGTCGCCCTCGCCGAACGCCCCCAGATACGCGCATGCGGCAGGGTCGTTTATGCCGGCAACCAAAACCGACTTGCCCCGAAGGTCCTGGGCGAGAAGCTCCCTCAGGAGCACCGTGTTGTGACCGGCGCCGCCCGCTCCGCAGTTATCTCCCGAATCCGTGATCACTGCCGTCTTCCCCTCGAAGGCGACCGCGTCGCGCACCGACTCATCGGGCTCGCCGAAATTACCCGTGAAGGTGAACTCGTGGCGATGCTCCCACGCATACGCGGAAATCTCCTCCGCCACCTCCGCGCAATGGGCACGATCCTCGGGCCGATTGGGAACGACCACCACGGCGGCGCCGAGCTTATCGTCATCGTGCCGGATGTAGCCGACGTGATAAGAGCTCGAGAAGACCCGCGGGTCCTGCTCCGCCTCATCGAGCATGCGGTTGATCGAGCGCATCGGCTCCATTGCGGAGACGCTGCGCTCCCCGCCGACCATGATGGGAAGCTTGCGCATCACCGGGTGCATGGGGCGACGGTGCTGCATGAGGTCGACGAGCTTTCGGGCTACGAGGCGCTCCGTCTCAACAGTATCGATGTGCGGCGACTCGCGGTAGCATCGCACGATGTTCAGCCGGCCGACCAGTTCCGCGGTCACGTTTCCGTGCGGGTCCATAACCATCGCTATGGGCATGTGGACGCCGACGATATCCCGCATGCGCTGCACCAGATAGTGCTCGGCAGAGACCGCCTCGAGCCCACGCACGCCACTCGCTCCATGAAACTGCAGGTAGATACCATCGATTTCAGATAGATGCCCCTTGAGTTCGCCGAGAATCTTCGAGGCGATATAATCGAACGCCTCGCGGGCGATCATGCCGCTGGGATGAAGCGCGGCGAAAAGCGAGGGCACGATCCCGATCCCCGCGTCCTCGAAAATATCTCGGACATCCAGCGCGTCTATGCACGCGTCCCCGTATCGCAGCAGAAAGTCTCCGATCTCGGCGTCCTTGGATACGTGCTCGTTGCATTCGGCCGTAAGATGCGCGACGAAAACGTTCATCGCCATATTCCTCCTTCACACGCCCGGCAGGCCCCGCGCCCGCACGGCACTGAAACGATAGACGCTCGACCGCCGCCGACCGCTAGGCCTCGGCGGCAAGCTCCTCCTCTTCAGCTTCTTCCTCCTCGTTCTCCTTGATGAGCTTGCCGCCCACGAACGAGATCGTAAAGCCCACGACAAGCGAGACGACGCAGGCGATCGTTCCCGGGACGACGGACGCACCGTCGCCTCCCGCGAACACCGCGGCGAAGAGTACGTTGCCGGTCCCGATGGTCCATGCCTTGCAGCTGAAAATGCCTCCGATTATCCCGCCGGCGAACCCACCGAGGAAGAGCGCGACCATGTTCACCTTAAAGGGAAGCACGCTGGCATACAGCGTGGGCTCCGAGACGCCACCGAGGGCGATGGTCACCGCGTTGGAGATCGCCATCGCGCGACGCTCACCTTTCCAGCGCAGTACGCTGGAGAGCGCGATACCGATCAGCGCATAGGTGCCGAAGATGGCGCTGCACCAGAAGAGGTTGTCATAACCGAACTGGGTGAAGTTCTGCATCACGATGGGGGTGATCGCCTTATCCATGCCGAATGCGACCAGGAAGTACCACAGTCCGCCGATGAGGCCGATGGCGACCGGCCCGGCAACGTTGGCGATCCAGGTGGCGACCGCGCTGATGGCGTTTCCGAACGCCGTGGTCAGGGGGCCAATGGCGCACAGGGTGATGGGCAGCATGATCAGCAACGTGAAAAGCGGGAGGAACGCATACCGCAGCGACTCAGGCATGTGCTTGCGCAGAAAACCGTACACGTAGCTCATAATCCACACCGATACGATGCTCGGCAGGAACTGGTTCGTATAGGTAACGGGCGTCATGGGGATGCCGTACACCGTGAACTGCTGCCCGTCCGAGACGATCTGCAGCAGCGTGGGGTGCACAAGAACCGCGGCCAAAAAGAGCGCGCACGGTATGCTCGTATTGAAGTACTTCGCAGCACTCCATGCCATGAAGATGGGAATGAAGTACATGCCGGCGTTTCCCACAAACGTGAAGAGCGTGATCAGGTCGTGGTCCGCCGGAAGGATGTTGAAAAGATTCGGGCCGAGCATCGAGGCGAACAGCGTGCACAAGCCGGCGGGGATGATGATCGGAATGACCGGGAACACGCAGCCTTGAAGCGTCCGGAGCATCGCGCCGGGCACTTGTCGGGGCGTAAGCTTCTGTCTGCCCAGGGCGCCGTCCAGATTCTCATCGATGGCCGCCTCGCGCTTGAGGCCGCCCAGCTCGCATATCGCGTCGTATATCTCCTCAACCGTCTGCCCGACGATGACCTGCAGCTGCTCCCCCGCCCACTGGGTTCCGAGAACGCCGCCGATCTTCTTGAGCGCCGCCTCATCGAGCCGGCTCCTATCCTTCAAGATAAAACGCAGGCGCGTAACGCAGTGGTTGAACTGGCTGATGTTATCCTTCCCGCCGACGGCGGCCAGGATCTTCCCGCCTATCTCGGAGTACTTTGACATATCGCTCCTCCTTATGTTCCGTTCGGACAATCGATATCGGTGACGGCGGCACCATGCGCGCCGTGGCGCCGCCGCGATATCAGCGCTTAGGTCTTCTCGCAGGGCCTTCCTTCGGCTGCCCGCTCGGCGTCCACCTTAGGCGTCGAGTCCGCCCTGCTCTTCGAGCACATGCGATTGATATGAAGCATGAGATAGAAGCATTCTTCTTCAGTAAGGGACGCATCCAGCTCGTCGTGAAAGAGGCGCACGACCCCGTCGGTCGCCTCGGCGATGTCAGGGAGCTGCTCGCGCATCGATACGAATGAGCCCACGCCGCCGTCCTCAAGCGGAGCCCCCTCGAGGACGCGGTTGTACAGATACTGCAGGTGGGTAGCGAACCTGCTGAAATTGAAATCTGACCGGTTGATACAAACCCCAAGCGCGTTTTCGACGATGGCCACGCAGCGCTCGAGCACCTCGTCGAACGGCATCGAGGCCGCTCCGCCCGCATTTCCCTCCGCCTGATAGGTGCCGCCCGTAGCAAGCGCGTTGTTCGCAAAGCAAAGCGCTATGCCCGTCACCTCGGTATCCGGCAACCGCACATCGTAGGTTTTCAGCAGCCGGTTGCAGATGAAGCGGCCTATCCGGTACTCCTCGGGAAACTGCTGCTCAACGTCGTAGGAGAGCGGCATGCGGACACGAATGCCCTCGTTCATGCGCTTGATGGCAAAAGCAAGGTGATCGGCCAGGATGAAGGTGAAGTTGGGGCTCAGCGGATACGGAAGCCAATCACGTACGAGGTCCGTCATCTGGGCGGCAAATCCCAGTATCTCTCCGTTCAGCTCGTCGAGAAACGTCCAGCCCTGGGGATTTGCATCGTAGAAGGTCCGCTGGATGCGCGTCAGATCGACCTCTTCGCCATCCGTCATGAAGCCCAGGCCGCGGCCGATGGCGATAACCTGTCTGCCATCGTCGTCCCGGCAAAGCACCACGTTGTTGTTGAGCCTGCTGATGACGCGCACGAACACCCTCCCCCCGACTCCGCGAGATAAAAAAATCCCAGGGCATGACCAACCGCAACGGATTGCCGTTGATGATGCCCTGGGATTTCCAGGTGACACTCTGCGAGCATCATAAACTAATCCCACGCAGTGCGTCCAGAGTAATCAGAAACGAAATAATCGAATCTGCCGCCCCCACCGATTGGGGCGCTGGAGCGCAGCCCTTAGGCAACTAACAGGAAATACCCGAGAACGATAGCGCCGAGCACGATACGGTAGACGCCGAACGCGATGAAGGTGTGCTTGCGCACGAAGCCCATGAGCCATTTGATGGCGACAAGCGACACCACAAAGGCCACAAGGCAGCCGACGCCCATGATGGCGAGCTCGCCCGTGCCAAACGTGCCACCGTCCAGCACTACGTACTTGACGAGCTTGAGCGCGCTCGCGCCGAACATCACGGGGATGGCCAAGAAGAACGTGAATTTGGAGGCCACCGAGCGCGTGCAGCCGAGCAGCAGGCCGCCGATAATGGTCGACCCGGAGCGCGACGTGCCGGGGATGAGCGAGAGCACCTGGAAGCAACCGATGCCAAATGCGGTCTTTACAGGCAGGTCCTCCACGCGGGCGATGGCACCGAAGTCCGTATCATCTGCGAAGTCAGAGGCATCGGCAGCCGCCGGCGTCGCAAAGTGCGCACCCGCCGGGCGTCCGCCCGGCACCGTCGAGGCCGCCGCGAGACGCGCAGGAAGCGCGCGCTTGCGCCACAGCTCGATAGCGATAAAGGCGATGCCGTAGACGATGAGCGCGAGCGCCACCACCGTACCGTTATAGAGGTGTTCCTCCATGAAGTCGTCGAGGGGGATGCCGATGATCGCCGCCGGCAGGCAGGCGAGCACGATCTTGCCCCAGAGAGCCCACGTGGCGCGGCGGCCCTCCTTGCCCTTGCGCGGGCTAAAGGGGTTGAGGTCGTGGAAGAACAGCACGCAGACGGCAAGGATGGCGCCGAGCTGGATCACGACGAGGAACATGTTCATGAACTCGGTGGAGACGTTCAGCTTCATGAACTCGTCCACCAAGATCATGTGGCCCGTGCTCGAGATGGGCAGCCACTCGGTAATACCCTCTACCAGCCCGAGGAACGCCGACTTAAGCAATTCGATGGGATCCATACGCCTCCCCTATCGCAGCAACAACCGTGCCGCTCGCCCGGGCGCGCCATCACGGCGCCGGCAACGCGGCTGCAAGCCATTATCGACCCGGCCGCGCGACGTCCGGCGCTCAGAGTTCCACGTTCACGGAAACATAAGAACGGTTGCACGCATTAGGGGTATAACGTCGGCAGGTAACCGCTGGCGGCGCAGGGCCGCCGCACGATAGAGGGAGGCTCGTATGAAGGAAGGCTATTCGAAGGTGTTCGTGGCGCTCGACGGCACCGAGCAACAGGATTTCGTTCTCGCGCGCGCCATCAAGGTTGCGGCGAACAACGGCGCCAAGCTCATCATCGGCCACGTTATCGACTCGACGGCGCTCGAATCCGCCGGCGCCTACCCGGCAGACCTCGTCAAGGGGCTCGAGGAGGCGTTCCGCAACTCCATCGCGGCGCAGGTCGAGGAGGCCAAGCAGAATCCGGATATCGCCGAGGTCGAGATTATGATTCGCGCCGGGCGCATCCGCGAGACGCTCAAGGACGAGATGCTCGATGTGGTGGAACCCGACCTCGTAATGTGCGGCGCCCGCGGCCTGTCGTCGATCAAGTACGCCCTTCTGGGTTCAATCTCGACGTTCCTGCTCCGCTCCACCGAGTGCGACATCCTCGTCGTCAAGTAGCGAGCCTGCCATCGGGCAACGCACGTGCCGGCGCATGCCCAAAGAGGGCGGATGCTCTGGTTTCTCGCCGAGAGGGGCGCCCACGCGTCCCTCTCTTCGTTTTTACCGGCGCGCACCGCGGCCGCACGGCAGCCACCTGGCGCCGCGCCGCCCCTATTCGAAATACTGGAACTTGTTGGTAGAGAACCGCAGCGTCACGGTAAAGCCCGCGCCCGGCGCGCTCGCCGCCGCGATGGATACGCCCATCTTGTCGCAGAGGCGTTTGACGAGGTAGAGGCCGATGCCCGTCGAGCGCTTGCCCGTGCGCCCGTTCTCTCCCGTGAACCCCTTCTCAAACACGCGCGGCAGGTCGGCTTCTGACACGCCGCAGCCGTTATCGGCGATCTCGAGCTCCACGGCCTCGGTCGCGCGCCCCGCGTCCACGAGGCGGCCGGAGAAGGTGATGGTCGGCCGTTCTGCCGCTGCATACTTGACGCTGTTCTGCACAATCTGGCCGAGGATGAACTCGATCCACTTCTCATCCGTAAAGACGGCGTAATCGAGCCCTCGCTCCACCGGCGTCACGTGCGCGGCGATGAGCGCAGGCGCATTTGCCTTTAGCGCGGCGTTGACCAGCTCTTTGAGGTTGTACTTGCGGATGAGGTAATCGCGGTCGACCGCCTCGGAGCGCGCGTAAAAGAGCGCCTGCTCGATATAGCCCTCGACACGCCGCAGCTCATCGCCCACCGCCGTCAGCCGGTCATAGTCGATGGCGCCCCGGGCGTCGTCTTCGAGATTCTCGAGCATCAGGTGCGCGGCGGCGAGAGGCGACTTGGCCTCGTGCACCCAGGTCTCGATATACTCGCGGTACTCCACGAGCTGCCGGCGCTGGGCCGCCTCGTCATCGTTGGCCGCCTTCGCGATCGCCCGCAGGGCATCGTAGACGAGTGCGCCCTCCAAGAAGTCCGGGCGAGCGACGATCTCGGCCACCAGGCGCGGCTCGACGTCGCCCTCGGCCGCCGTGGCGAGGTCTTGATAGAACGCGCGCTTGCGCAGGTAGGAGACGGAGCCCGCCGCAATTGCCGCAGCCACGAGCGCCGCAGCGACGAGCACCACGATGTACGGGTTTGTCCCCGCCGCCACCAGGACAAAGAGGACGAGTGCGTCGCCCACCGCCAGCGCGCCCCACACGAGCAGCGTGTCGCGCAGATAGGACCCCACGCTCATACGCGCCCCCTACACCGCATACCCGCGGCCGCGGTGCGTCGTGAGGTATCCCGAGACGCCGATCTTCTCGAGCGTGGCGCGCAGGCGGTTGATGTTGACGGTGAGGGTATTGTCGTCCACAAACGCGTCGGAATCCCACAGGTCGCGCATGAGAGCCTCGCGCGAGACGATGGTGCCGGCACGCCGCATGAGGAGCGCCAGAATGCGCATCTCGTTTTTGGTGAGCTCGACCTCGCCGCCCGCCGCGCGCGCGACCGAGCGCGAAAGATCGAGGGTGAGGCCGTTGTGCTCGAGCGTGCTTTTGCCCTCCGCATCCGAGGTGCGGCGCAGAAGCGCCTGGATGCGCGCCACGAGCACCCGGGCGCGATACGGCTTGGCGATGAAATCGTCCGCGCCCATGGTCATGCTCATGACCTCGTCGATCTCGGTCACCCGGCTCGTGAGCACGATAAGGGGGACATCGGAGGAGGCCCGGAGTTCTCGGCAGATAAACTGGCCGTCGGTGCCGGGCAGGGTGAGGTCGAGCAGCACGAGTGCCGGCTGGGCGGCGATGATGTCCTCGACCACGTGGTCGAATGCGGTAGCGGCAGCGACCTCAAAGCCGTTGCGCTCGAGCACCTCCACGAGTTCGCCGCGGATCGCGGCATCGTCTTCTACCACATAGATGAGCGCCATGTGACCGCCTTTCTTGCCGGGGCTCCGCAGGTCTTACCAAAACGCTGCCGCGTCACCCGCGAAGCTTCTCGTACCCCGCTACCAGCAGGTCCACGAGGTCGTCTGCCGGGACGTCGGGCGCATCCCCGGCCGCCACTACCCCGTGCTCGTCGGAGAGGAGCAGAAGCGCACCCGCGCAGGCGCCGGCGAGCGCCCGATACGGCAGCGCCGGGTCGCGCTCGATGCGCACCCCGCGCGCCTCTGCCAGCTGCGCCGCCAGCGAGGCGACGCCGGCAAGCGGGTCCTCGGCACCCACCCCTAACACGAGCGCGCCGGCGCGGTGGGCGGCAAGCACCTCGGGGGCAACGCCGGTGCGGTCCGCCTCGCGATGCGCGTCGAGCGCGCGGTAGATGAGCGCCTCGCGCGCGGTCGAGGCGAGTCGCTCGTACGGGCCGGTCGACATCGCGGCCTGGCCCGCCGTATCGATGACGAGCATGAGCACGCCGTCGTCCGGCACGGCAACCGTCGTGTCATCGGCAAGCGACCACTCGACGTGCTGCTTTGCCCACGAGAGAAGACCGCGGCCAACCGGCGCGCCCTGAATGCGGCGCGCTGCCAGCGCGCGGATATGACGGTTGAGAAGCGGTACGCGCCGCTTCGTGAGGCGCCACCGGCAGACGAGCGCGGGCTCGCCCAACTCAAAGCCGCTCTCCGGCGCACGGGCCGCATCGCACGCCGCCTGCGGGGGTACCGCGCACCGCCCCTCGCCGGCGTCTGGGGTCTTGTCCGGCTCCATATGCTGCTCCTTCTGCTCAGGCACCCCACGGTCCCTCCGATGCAACAAGCGCCCCAGGCCAACGGACCCGGGGCGCCTTGCCTGGCATCGGTTGGAGGCGCTTGGCGCCGCAAACGTTAGTGACGGAAATGGCGCGTGCCCGTAAACACCATCGCGATGTTGTGCTCGTTGCACGCCTCGATGGACTCGTCATCGCGCACCGAGCCGCCCGGCTGGATGATGGCGGTCACGCCGTGCGCCGCGAGCACGTCGACGTTGTCGCGGAACGGGAAGAACGCGTCGCTCGCGCAGGCGAAGCCGCCCTTCTCGACGCCCATGCGGTCGCAGGCGTCCTCCGCGCGCTCGCATGCGAGCAGCGCCGAGTCGACGCGGTTGGGCTGCCCGGGCCCCATGCCGATACCCGCCTCGTTCTTGGCGATGAGGATGGCGTTGGACTTGACCGTCTTCACGACGCGCCACGCAAAGAGCAGATCGCGCATCTCGGCATCGGTGGGCTTGCGCTCGGTGGGATAGGTAAAGGTCGCGGGGTCCTCCTCGACGGTGTCGACCTGCTGCAGCAGCATGCCGCCGTCTACCGAGCGGACCTCGAGGCGCGCGTGGCCCTCGGCGCCGCCGGTGGCGAGCACGCGCAGGTTGGCGCGCTTGGCAAGGCGCTCAAGCGCCTCGGGCGTGTAGCTCGGGGCGATAAGGACCTCGACGAACTGCTTGTTCTGGTCGGCGAAGTGCTCGACGAGCGAAAGCGGCACCTCGCGGTTGACGGCGATGATGCCGCCGAAGGCGCTCTTGGGATCGCAGGCGAACGCGCGGTCGTAGGCGGTCGTGACATCCTCGGCCACCGCGGAGCCGCACGGGTTCTGGTGCTTCAGGATGACGACGGCCGGATCGTCAAACTCGCGCACCGCATTCCACGCGGCGTCGGCATCGAGGAAGTTGTTGTACGAGAGCGGCTTGCCCTGAATCTGCTCGGCACCCACGAGCGGGTTGGCGGAGGAGCCGTTGACCGAGAACTCGTCGGCAAAGCGGTAGACCGCCGCCGCCTGATGCGGGTTCTCGCCGTAGCGCAGGTCCTGCGTCTTGGCAAGGTTCACGACGAGCACCTCGGGCGTCTGGAAGCCCTCCTCGCCTGCGGCGGCGGCAACGGCGGGCTCCTCGGCGGCGAGGTAGTCGTTCAGCCACGTGGAGATGGCGGAGTCGTAGGCCGCGGTTCGCGTGTAGACCTTGGCGGCGAGGCGGCGGCGCGTGGAGCGCAGCGTGGCGCCCTCGTGCAGGCGCATCTCCTCGAGGATGGCGTCGTAGTCGGCCGGGTCGCACACCACGGTCACCGCATCGTTGTTCTTGGCGGCGGAACGCAGCATCGACGGGCCGCCGATATCGATGTGCTCGATCGCATCGGCAAACGTGACGTCGGGCGCGGCGACGGTCTTCTCAAACTCGTAGAGGTTCACGACCACGAGGTCGATGAGCTCGATACCGTGCTCGGCCGCCTGCGCCATGTGCTCTGCGGAGTCGCGGCGCGCCAGCAGAGCGCCGTGCACCTTGGGGTGCAGGGTCTTCACGCGACCGTCCATCATCTCGGGGAAGCCGGTGAAGTCCTCGATGGGGGTGACGGGAACGCCCGCGTCCTCAATCGCCTTGGCCGTACCTCCCGTGGAGATGACCTCGACCCCAAACTCATCCACCAACGCGCGGGCAAAGTCAACCACGCCCGTCTTGTCGGTCACCGAGATCAGCGCACGCGCGATCTTCCGCTCCGTTCCCATATGTCCTCCTCGCCCTTACCGACCCGCCCTGTGCGATGTCGCGAAAGCAGTCTCTTAAATGTAGCGCAACCGCGCCCCAGCCGCACCTCAGAACGTGCCGCCGCCTCCGCCGCCGACGCCTCCGCCGCCGCCAACGGAAAAACCGCCGCCGAGACCCTCCGCCGAAGCGTCTTGAGCGCTCGCCGCGAGCGACGTCGCCCCCTCAAACGAGGAGTCCGTCGTCTGCCACAGTGATGTGCGGTACCCATGCCACGGCCAGAACCACCACATGAGCGGATAGGGATAGTCAAAGCCGTCAGCCGTGGCCGTTGCCGCGGCATACCCGCTCGCCGCGGCGGCCCCCACCGGCTCGGGGCTCGCCGTGATCCGGCGCAGCACGCCCTCGTCTACGCCTACCGCCACCGCGGCGATGAGGAGGCGCCGCTCTTCCGCACGCGCGATACCCAGCAGCTCGCCGCGCTCAGCGGTCGTCTCGATCCAGGCGCGAAACGCCTCGCAGCGCGCCTTGAGCTCTGCGCCCGCCTGCGTTGCGGTGCGGCAGGTATAGGCGACGATGAGCGCCCCGACCAAGAGGGCAAACCCGATGCAAAACGGCGCAAACGTCGCCGCGTCCGTCATGATGAGCAGGATGAGCGACGCCGCAAAGAGCACGCCCGAGCCGATGGTGGTCGCCGTCTTGAACCCCGCCGTCGAGGCAGTGAGCTCGCGCGCCGCAAGCTCCCGGGTGACGGCGTCGGTAAACCCGCTGATATACGCCTGCATGCCGAGGGCATCGTCCGTCTCGCCCAGCTTCGCCATGTCCACCTTGGTGCGCCCGTCGCGGAAGCAGAGTCTCAGCGCCGCCGCGTCGATGCCCGACCCGGCGAGGTGCGCCGCGTTTTCGAGCGCGAGCACGTAGTGCGGCCGCTTGGCTTCACCTATAAGGCCGTCCTCTGGACCGCGCGCCTCCACCCGCACCGCGCCCTCGTCGGTGAGCTTCATCAGCGTGACGGTAAAGGCGCGAGCGCCCACGTTGCCGTCGTCCATAAAGGCCGCGAGCACAGCGGGATGATCGCTCGAGGGGATCTCGGTCAGAAACTGGTCGGTAAACGAGGGCTTGGGCGACCGGCCGCGCGTGGCGCGATAGACGAGCACCGCGACCAAGAGCACCGCCGGCAGGGCCACTTGGGCGATTCCGCCTCCCTCGGTGAGGGCGCGCTGCTGCTCGCGGCGGGCCTGGGCGTCCGCCGCCCAGGTTGTCTCCTCGTCGAGGATGGCCTGCATGCGATCGGTCGACCCCGCATCCCCCACCGCCGCAAGGCCGGCGACCCATGCCCGGGGAAACGCAACGCGCACCTCGGCAAACGAACCGTCGCGCACCTGCGGCACCATTGCCGTCACCGAGGGTTCGGATGCATCGAGCGCAATCTCGCCCGCCTCATCGCTATGGCCCCAGGCGCGGAAGGTCTCACCGACCTCCGCCGGCGCACCGGACGCCGCGGCAAACCGCACCGTGAGCGAGACGTTCTGCGCGGGCTCATCCCAATCGGGCCCCACAAACTGCCAGTAGAGCTCGGCGGTGTCCGCCCAAGCCATAACGGCGCCCGTGAGCGTGTAGGTGAGGCGGAAGGTGGCCTCGGTGTCCTCCCCATGGGGCGCAAAGAGCTGGATGCGCAGGCTGTCATCCTCCTCGGCCACGGTAAAGACGCCGTCGTCGCCCGGCTCCGCCTCGCCCGTGCGCGCAAGCTCGCGCGCAGAGCCGTCCTCCACGAGCGAGGCCTCAATGGATGCGACGTCCACCCATGAAGGGCGCCCCTGCTCGTTCTGCATGATGGGAACGGTCCAGAACACGCCGTTGACCTCGTCGTCGAAGGCAAAGGTACGCTCCTCGGTTATGTTGAGCGCGCCGTCCGCCCCCACCACCGCGTCGATAACGACGCGCGGCATCTCGTAGGCACGGGCAGAAACAGGACGGGCACACGCCAGCGCGGCGATAAGAATCGCGAGCGCGAGCCAGATCCGGCGCTGACCCCGTCCGCCTCGGAGCCATCCCGGCTGCCGGCCCGTCGCACGCCTCGTCGTCATAGCGGCTTCCCTTCTCTCGGCGTCGTCTCCCCTATTCTACCGAGACGTGCGGACACGCGTGCGTGCATACCGCGAGCGCGCAGCGTCCCTCGGACGCGCGGGCGCGCGTCCCGCCCCGCGCCCAATTGCGACGAAACGGTGAGTCTCGCGTGAGGGAATTGTGGATGCGTTTGAACGCCCGCAGACGGGTATACGAACAGTGCGACTCGGAAACGCATTCGATACCTACGACGCGGGAAGGAACACCATGGCGCTCACCGATCAGGTTACGTCCGTTCTCAACGAGCAGATCAACAAGGAGCTCTACTCCTCCTATCTGTACCTCACCTTTGCCGACTACTACGAGGACCGCGGCCTCAAGGGCTTTGCCAACTGGTACGAGATTCAGGCTAAGGAGGAGATGGACCACGCCATGGCCATCCGCCGCTACCTCCTCGACAACGACTTCACGCCCACCATGGAGGCCATCGCCAAGCCGGACAAGACGTTTGAGAACGATCTGGCCCCGCTCGAGGCGGGCCTCGAGCATGAGGAGTACGTCACGAGCCTCATCCACCACTGCTACGAAGTGGCCCATGAGGTGCACGACGTCCGCACCATGAAGTTCCTCGACTGGTTTGTGAGCGAGCAGGGCGAGGAGGAGACCAACGCCCGCGACATGATCACCAACATGAAGCTCTTCGGCTGCGATCCCAAGGGTCTCTACGACCTCGATCGCGAGTATCAGACGCGCGTCTACACGCAGATGACCGCGCTTCCGCTGTAGCCTCCCTTCCTTAGCGGGGGCGGTTCCCCCCTAACCGCCCCCGCACGGTTTGTCCCCCCCCTTTTCCAGGAGCCCCCGGGTATGCAGGCCCGGGGGCTCCAGCCGTTTGTGGGCCGGCGCCCGGCTCGCCCTTAGGTATGACGGTGCGCTTCTCTGGCCGTGAGCGTGGCGGCTCCCCTATACTCTCTAACCATGAGTAGCTCATCCAACATAGTCGGGCGCTTTGCCCCCACGCCTTCCGGCCGCATGCACTTGGGCAACATCTACGCCGCACTCGTGGCGTGGCTATCGGTCCGCAGCGCCGAAGGGCGCATGGTGCTGCGCATAGAGGACCTCGACCCGCGCACCCAGTCGGGGCCGTGGACAGACTACTTGCTCGCCGACCTGCACTGGCTCGGCCTCGATTGGGACGAGGGACCCTACTACCAGCGCGACCGTGTTGAGGCGTATCATGCCGCCCTCGACCAACTCCGCGACGCTGGCCTGCTCTACCCGTGTTTCTGCACACGCGCGGAGCTCCACGCCGCAAGCGCGCCCCATGCAAGCGACGGCACGCCCATCTACGCGGGCACGTGCCGAGACCTCTCCCCCAAAGAAGTCGCGCGGCGCTCCGCCGCGCGCCCCGCGGCGCTGCGTCTTATGGTGCCTGGCGAGAATGATCCCGCGGGCACGATTTCCTTTACCGACCGTGTCTTTGGCCCGCAAACCGAGGTCCTCGCCCGCGATTGCGGCGACTTCCTCGTCCGTCGCAGCGACGGTGTCTTTGCCTATCAGCTTGCCGTGGTGGTTGACGACGCGCAGATGGGCGTCACCGAGGTGGTCCGGGGACACGACCTGCTTAGCTCCTCCGCGCGCCAGATCTATCTGCAGCGCCTGCTTGGCTACCCAGAGCCCGCCTATGCCCATGTGCCGCTTCTGGTCGCCCCCGACGGACGCCGCCTCTCCAAGCGCGACCGGGATCTCGACATGGAGGGTCTGCGCGAGCGTTTTGGCACACCCGAGCGCCTGCTAGGGTGGGTCGCCGGCGTGGCGGGCCTTGCGCCGGACACCGAGCCGCGCAGCGCTTGCGAGCTGGCTGAGCTCTTCAGCTGGGACCTCGTCCGTGCGCATCGCGGCGACATCGCAGTAACAACCAGCGACTCTTGTCAGTAACCAGCAGGTCTTTTCAATAAGCGCCTCTTCGGCGGACAAAAATGACAAGAGTCGCTGGAAATGAAATGAAGCGCAGGCGGGAGCGCTCAACGTGTGCGCAGAAAGCGCGCCGCTACGCTACGTGTTGCCCCTTTGCCTGGAGCACGATATTGCGAAGCTCTTCCGAGCGCGTCCAGCCATGGGTGTGAGCGCGCTCATCTACAAATGACATGAGGGATACGGGGAATCGCACGGTATAGGGCCGAACTTCTTCAGAGGCAAGCGATGGCCTTCCTCGGCGAGGTTTACAAAGCGTCTTTTCGTCCCACGTGTCCTCTTCGTACGACTTTCCACGCGCATCGGCTTCGGCCTCGGTCATCCCAATGCTCTGCAGCAGCCTTTCATCGCTCATGAAAATCACTCCAATCCCAATTCACGGCGTGCTTTGGGCGTCGGCGGTGTAAAGGCATGCCAAATAACCCAGTCGCCGTTTTCGTTTGCCCTGCCCACCATTTCGATAAGCCTTCCGCGCGTATCACAACCAACCGCAAGATATTCAAATGGCCTTGCATCAGAACGTGCCGCCGAAACAATGGCGTGCTCCCAAGCATGTGCAACGTCCTCAGCTCTCAGTTCGGGATGGCGAGCATGAATCCTTTCCATAATAAATACCATATGCCTGCTCCTTTATTGTAAGACAATATTTAAAAGAGCGCATGCCCCCCTCCGTCCTTTCTCTTGCTGCGGCCAGATAACGAAAAACGCCCGCCTCCCAGCAGGGAAACGGGCGTATCAAATTCGGCTGGCGGAGAGCTGGGGATTCGAACCCCAGATTCCCTTTAGGGGAATACTCGCTTAGCAGGCGAGCACCTTCGGCCTCTCGGTCAGCTCTCCGTTAGCAGCAAAACATAATACCGTACTTACCGGGCGCAATACAAGCCGCGCGCAGAACTTTCCCAAACGCACGCAATGCAACAGGCTGCAACAGGCTGGTTTTATTGGGCCGTTTAGTTTGCGCAGTCGCTATGCATACCGGCGCTAGGCGTCGGCCAGCAGGCGCGAGAGCTGCTCGCCGTCCGGCTCATAGGGCTCGCGCACGCCGCGGCGCAACATAAAGGCGTCGTTGCCCTTACCCGTCACCACCACGACGGCGGGGCGCTTGGCCCCCGCCACCGCCTGCGCGATGGCCTGCGGCCGGTCGAGCACGATCTCCCACGCATGGTTGCCCTCGGCCTCAACCGCCCGCGCGATGGCCTCGCAGATGTCGGCCGGGTCCTCGGGGCCAGGGTCGTCCTCCGTGATGATGATACGGTCGGCGAGCTTGCCCGCTG
The DNA here is from genome assembly GCF_002159765.1 of Collinsella sp. An268. Lineage (GTDB taxonomy): Bacteria > Actinomycetota > Coriobacteriia > Coriobacteriales > Coriobacteriaceae > Coprousia. Next base: position 96,466 of record NZ_NFJH01000003.1, read on the forward strand.
CGGCGCCCATGGTGTCGCGGCGGTCGAGCCCTTTGCCGCCCGTCGCTCCAAACACCACCGTGAGCTCGCGGTCGGGATAGCTCTCCCGCATCTCGCTAAGCAGCGCCGTGAGGCTCATGCCGTTATGCGCGTAGTCGACGACGCCCACCACCTGGCCCGATGCGCTGGGGTACACCTCCATGCGCCCGGACACGCGCACATGCGCCAGGCCCGCGACGATATCCTCCGCCTCAGCGCCCAGCGCCACGGCGCACGCGATGGCGCCCAACGCGTTGGCAAGATTGAAATACGCCGGCGTGGGCAGCGTGAGGTCGCAGGCAAAGCAAGGTGTTCGCACGGTTGCGGCAAGCCCCTCCGCCGTGCGCTCCCACCGCTCGAGGTAGATATCGGCCCCCTCGTCGACGAGCGAGTACGTGAGCACGCGCTCGCAGGAGGCGGCCGCCTCGCACACGCGCATCGCCACGCCCATGTCGAGGTTGACGACCGCGGTGCGGCAGTTACGGAAGAGCATGAGCTTGCTGGCGAGGTAGTCCTCCACCGTGGGGTGCTCGATGGGCGAGATGTGGTCCTCGGCAAAGTTGGTAAACGCGCCGACGGCAAACTCGACGCCCAGCGTGCGGTGCAGCTTGAGCGCCTGGCTCGACGCCTCCATCACCAGCACGTCGCGATCGGCGGCGACGGCGTTGGCGATGCGCCGCTCGAGCTCCGGCGCCTCCGGCGTGGTGAGAACGCTCTCGCCGGCCTCCACCCCATCGTCATAGGTAACGCCCGTGAGGTACGCCGGGTCGTGCCCGCCTGTGCGCCGCGCCCGTGCCGCCAAGATGCTCCGCAGGTAGAACACGCTCGTGGTCTTGCCCTTGGTGCCGGTGAAGGCACATACCTTGATGCTGCCCGAGGGGTGGTCCCAGGCGGCGTCGGAGAGGATGCCGAGAGCGCGGCGGATGTCGCGCGCATGGATAAACGGCACGCTCACGCCGAGGTCCCGCTCTGCGATGTAGGCGACGGCGCCCTGGGAGATGGCCTCGACCAGATACGCGCGCTTAAACGATGCGCCCTTGCAGATAAAGAGCGTGCTGGGACGCACCGCCTTAGAGTCGCACGACACCCAGCGGATGGGCAGGTCCGCCAACGCGGTGCCTCCGCCCGGCTCTGCGACGAGCGCGTCGTGCGCGCGCAGAATCTTGAGATACTCGCCCAGCGATCGAATCCTCTGCGATGCAGCCACCGTACCTCTCCCCTCTTGCCCCCGGCAATCTGATGCCGCCGGCGGCCCGCCTGGCGCGAGTCGACCGGCAGCGCGCGGCGCCCGCCCGTGCAGCCGGGGCGGACGCCCTCACTCTGCGAGCTACCTTACCCTTGCAGCAGCTCCCGGGCAAGACTCAAATCGCTTTTGACCTCGGGATACTCATCACCGCGGTGCTGCCTGGTCTCGTCGCCCTTGGCAAGCAGGAGCACAATGGACGGCTGCGTCTCGGCGAGCGCCTGGGTGAGCGCATATGCCACCGCCTCCTCACGGTCGGGCATGACCCTATAGGCGACGCCTTCCGGCGTGTGGGCGGCGAGCTCGGCGCAGATATCCTCGACGCGCTCGTGCGCGGGATCCTCCTCGGTGTAGATGATCAGGTCGGCATAGGCCCCCGCCACCTGCGGCAGCACGCGGCGGCGCTCCTGCGCCTTATCGCCCGGGGCGCCAAACACCGCGACCACGCCGCGGCCGGGGTACTGCCGCTTGACCGATGAGAACAGCATCTTGAACGAGAGCTCGTTGTGCGCGTAATCGACGAGCGCGAGCACGTGCCCGTCCGCCGAGCCCAAAAGCTCCATGCGCCCGGGGATGCGCACCTGGGAGAGGCCGCGGGCGATGGCATCGTAGCCGACGCCCATAAGGCGGGCGATGGCGCAGGCGGCAAGCGCGTTGTCCACGTTAAAGAAGCCGGGCACGCCGACGGTGAGGGCATGACGGGCAAGCGTGCCATCTGAAGCGCGCTCGCCCACGGTAAAGGCGATACCCTCCTCCGAGGCGCGAAGGTCCTCCGCCACGAAGTCGGCAGGCCGCGCGCCCTCGACGGACACCTCGGCAGACCGGCCCGCCGCGCCGCCAGAGCCCTCGGCCGGCGCCGCTGCGTCGTGGACGGTGTGCAGCGTGACCACGCGCGCCGCACCGTCCTCGGCTGCGGCGAGAATCTCGTCCGCCCGATCGCTGTCGAGGTTGACCACGGCGGTCTCGCATTGCCCGAATATGCGGAGCTTGCTCGCAAAGTAGTCCTCAAATGAAGGATGCTCGAGCGCCGATATGTGATCGCGCCCGATGTTGAGGAAACAGGCGATATCGAACGACAGGCCGCGCACGCGGTCGTACTTGAGGCCCTGGCTCGACACCTCCATCACCATGGCGCGGCGGCCCGCGTCGACGGTGTTGCGCAGATGGCGCCAGAGCTCGGGCGCCTCGGGCGTGGTGTTATGGCTTTCAAAATGCTCGACGCCGTCGTCTGCCTCGATGGAGCCGAGGACCGAGGCCTCGACGCCCGCCGCGGCAAGGATGGCGTGCAGCATGTAGGCGACGGTCGACTTGCCCTTGGTGCCCGTGATGCCCACGACGGTGAGCGCGCGGTCGGGATGGTGGTAGATGACGGGCGCCACCGCCGCCATGGCACGGCGTACGTTTTGCACCGAGAGGTGCGGCACCCCGGGCGCGACCGCGACAAGGTCGCGCAGGCCCTCGTCGTCCTCGGCCAGATAGGCGCAGGCGCCGCGTGCGACCGCGTCGGCGAGATAGGAGGGCTTAAACGCACGCCCCTTGCACACAAACAGGTTCCCGGGCTCCACGGCGCGCGAATCGACCGACATCCCGCGTACGGCTACGAGCGGGTCGGCGACGGCGCGCACGGCGATATCCTCGGCAGCCAGCGCCTGCGCAAGGTCGAAAAGGGTCACAGGGGCGAGCGGGGCGGCAGCACCGGTCTTAGGCATGGCATCCTCCTTGCCGGGACGCCCCCAACGCCCTCAGCGTAGTCGTGTTGTTGCAACAGTCGTTCTCACCATACCCAAGAGCGAACTCAAACGGCACTTCGCCAAGAGTTTTTCTTTCGGCGGCGCGTTTTTGCCCCCGGTCGCGGTACGCCCACTAACAAGCGGCGAGAAGCGCCGCGACCGCGGGCAGGCTCACGCGCGCCTTCACCCGCGACCTTGGCTAGGTCTGGCCCTGAAAGCAAACGGCCCGCCGAAGCGGGCCTGCGGTGCTATTCGTCGATAAAGTAGCGCTTGTACCAGATGAGGAACGTGAGCGCGGTGTAGATCTTGCGCTGATTTAGGGCCGTACCGGCAAAATGCTCGTCCAGCATCTTCATCAGCGCGTCGGTGTTGAAGAACTCCGCGGCCCATGGCGCCGTGAAGTACTCCTTCACGTAGTCGTAGTACTTCTGCTCGCGTAGCCAGAACTTGAGCGGGACGGGGAAGCCCTTCTTGGGGCGCGTCGCCCACTCGTCCGGCAGGCAGCGATTGGCCGCATGGCGCAGCACCTGCTTGTTGCCGTGCTCGTTCACCCGGAAGCGCGCGGGCACGTGCTCGGCGAACTCCATCACCTTCTTATCGAGGAATGGTACGCGGAGCTCGAGCGAGTGCGCCATGCACATCTTGTCCGCCTTGAGCAGGATATCGCCCGGCAGCCACATGTTCATATCGAGGTACTGCTGGCGCGAGAGCGGGCAGAAGTTCTTGACGCGGTCGTATACGGGCTGGCAGAGCTCGAAGGCGTCGGGGCCGTCCGAATAGGCGGGCGCGAGCACCTCGTCCGCCTCGTCCTTGCGGTAGACGTACGCCTGGCCAACAAACCATTTCTCGGGCATCTCGGCGCCCTTGAGAAGGAAGTTCCGCCCGTGGAAGTAGGGCTTATCCGCCACAAAGTTGCCGAGCGCCCGGCGGATACCGCGCGGCACCAGGCGCTTGTACCGGGCGATGGAGGGGACGTCCTCGTAATAGGCGTAGCCGGCGAAGAGCTCGTCGGCACCCTCGCCCGAAAGCACCACCGTGACGTCTCGCGCCGCCAGCTCGGCCAAGAACCACAGAGGCACGCTCGAGAGGTTCGACTGCGGCTCATCCATGTGGTATTGGATCTGGGGCAGGGCGCCAAAGAAGTCGTCGGCCGTAATCATCTTGCGGACGTTCTTGATGCCGAGCTTGTCGGAAAGCTCGGCCGCGTAGTTCGTCTCGTTGAAGTCCTTATAGTCGAAGCCGACGGAGAACGTCGTGTCCGGCATAAGGCAGGCGGCGATGTAGCTCGAGTCCACGCCGCCCGAGAGGAACGAGCCCACCTTGACGTCGGCGATGCGGTGCGCGGCGACGCTCTCGTGCACCACCTTGTCGCACTCGTCCACGTACTCGTCGAACGTCTTGGAGTTGTCGTCCGAGAAGTCGGCGTCCCAGTACCGGCGGACGGAAAGGCTGCGCGTGGCGAGGTCATAGGTGAAGCAGTGCGCCGCCGGCAGCTTATACACGCCCGCAAAGAACGTCTCGTCCGTCACGGGGAACTGGAACGTGAGGTAAGGACGCAGCGCCCGGTGATTGACCGCCTTGACGAAATGCGGGTGGTCGAGGAAGCTCTTGATCTCGCTACCGAAGAGGAAGTCCCCGGTGTCGGGCCGGCCGTCGCGCCCGTCGGCAAGATAGTAGTAGAACGGCTTGATGCCAAAGATGTCGCGCGCGCCGAAGAGCTTGTGGGCGCGGGCGTCGTAGACCACAAAGCCGTACATGCCGCGCAGGCGATCGACGAGGCTCTCGCCCCATGCCTCATACCCGTGGACGAGCACCTCGGTATCGGCGTTGCAGTGGAAGGTGTAACCCATACCCTCGAGCTCGGCGCGAAGCTCTTGGAAGTTGTAGATCTCGCCGTTGAACGTCACAAAGACGCTTCCGTCGGCGTTGCCCATGGGCTGGGCGCCCGCCTCGGTAAGGTCGAGAATCGAGAGGCGGCGGAACCCGAGCGCGACCTCGTCGGTCAAATGACTGCCGCCCATATCGGGCCCACGGTGCACGATACGCGCCATCATGGCGTCGAGCACCTCTTGACGGTTATCGATCTGGCCGGTGAAGCCGACAAATCCGCACATGGCAAACCCCCAGTGGAGCACCCTCGCGGGCGCATGAGATTACCTGGTTCGCGCCGGCTTGCCCCGCTTGCGGCGGGAAGCCGTCGCGCATATCGAACCAAATCAGGGTACCACGACCATCAGGAGCTGCCGAAAGGTGCATGCAATCTCCGCGCTGGGGCAACCGCTCGCTTACACGCCCGAAACGACACGGCAACGAGCCGCACGCCCGGCGGCCCCCGGCGCATGGGCCCCGGACTCGCGTTCCCGCGCGCGGCCCTCATTTTCCCGTGTGCGGGAATGCCACTCCTGCATCCCCAAGACAGGTCAAAAGTGGCATTCCCGCACACGGCAACAAAGCCGAGGGACAGAAGGTGCGGGCGGTACGGACAGGGGGCTCGGGGGCGCCGGTAGCAAAAAGGCGCCGCCGACTCACACGAATCGGCGGCGCCCGCGCAAACAACGCTATCGGTGCGGCGCTATGCCGCTGCCCGTACGGCCGCGCGCGGCGAGCGCGCGGGGGTATCGGACAAGCTACTCGGCGGCCTTCTTGCCCTCACGGGCCGCAAGGGCGGCACGCACCTTGGCGGCCTTCTCGGGGTCCATGGCGGCGAGCTTGGCCTCCATCTTCGCCTGGCGCTCGGCCTCGGCAGGATCTGCGGCAGCGGGGGCCTCTGCGGGCTTCTCCGTCTGGGCGGCATCCGTCGCGGGTTTGGCCTCGGCATCGCCCGCAGCCTTAGCGGCCTTCTTAGCCGCAGCAGCCTTCTTGGCCGCCTCCACGCGGGCCTGCTGCTCCGGCGTCAGCTCACGCTTGGGCTTCGCGGCGGCACCGGCGGCACCCGCCTTGGCGGCACCGGCCTTCGCGGCGGGCTTTGCCGGCATGTCCTTGTGCAGCGTTATGGTCGAGAGCTCCTCGGTGGGCTCCGTCGGCCAAAGCCCCATGGAGAGGCAGTTCTTGGGGCACTCGTAGGTGCAGCTCGCGCAGCTGATGCACATGTACGGCTCGAGCTTCCAGTCGCCGGCCTTGCGGTCGACGGTGATGGCGCCCACCGGGCAGGCGCGCTGGCACATGCCGCACAGGATGCAGGTGTCGATATCGCACTCAAGATGCCCGCGCATATGCGGGAAGAGGTTCTCGATATCGCGCTTCTCGTAGGGGTAGCGCACCGTCACCGGCTTGTGGAACAGCGAGCGGAGCGTCATCTTGCCCAGTTTGAAAGTTCCCATTACCGGCCTACCTTTCCGTGCAGCTGATGCACGGGTCGATCGTGAGGATGATCATCGGGACGTCCGCCAGGTCGACGCCCTGCAGCGCCTTCACCAGGCCGCCCAGGTTCTGCGAGGTGGGCGTGCGCAGGCGGAAGCGGTCGAGGTACTTGGTGCCGTTGCCGCGCACGTAGTAGAACGCCTCGCCGCGGGGCTGCTCGAGAAGCACGTGGCTCTGGCCCTCGGGCACAACCTTCGCCTTGGACTTCTGGCCGATGCCGTCGTGCGGAATCTTGGAGACGAACTCCTTGATGATGTCGATGGACTGGATGACCTCCTGGGCGCGAACCTTGCAGCGCGCATAGCAGTCGCACTCGGTGGAGATGATGGGCTCGAAGTGGTCGAGGTCACCGTAGGCGCCGTAGCCGGTCGTGCGCATGTCGTGCACGAGGCCGGAGCCCTTGGCGAAGGGGCCGACCATCGAGAGCTCGGTCGCCTCCTCGTAGGAGATGACGCCCACACCGCACAGACGGCTCTTGACCGACATGTCGTTCATCATGGTGTCCATGATCTCGAGGTAGTCGCGCTTGATGCTGTCGAGCTTGTCGCAGATGCCCTTGAGGTCGGCGTCGTCGATGTCGTGCGCAAGACCGCCCACCACGAGGATGGACAGGATGATGCGGCCGCCGCACGTGCGCTGGAAGATGTCGAGGATGTTCTCGCGCAGGCGCCAGCAGTGGTTAAAGAGCGCCTCGAAGCCGAAGGCGTCGGCAAGAAGGCCAAGCCACAGCAGGTGCGAGTGGATGCGCGTGAGCTCCTCGAGGATGTCGCGGATGTAGTCGACGCGACGCGGGACCTCGATGCCGAGGAGCTTCTCGGTGGCGCTCACGTAGCCGTAGCCATGGCCGTGGCTGCAGATGCCGCAGGTGCGCTCGGCGATGTAGACAAACTGGTTGTAGTCGCGCTTCTGGGTGAGTTTCTCCAGACCGCGGTGGATGAAGCCGATCTGCGGGATGGCCTCGACGACCTTCTCGTCCTCAACGACGAGGTCGAGGTGGATGGGCTCCGGCAGCACCGGGTGCTGCGGGCCAAACGGGATGACGGAACGGGTTGCCATGCTTACTCACCATCTTTCTGCGCGGCCTTGGCAGCCTTGGCGGCAAGCGCGGCGCGAACCTTAGCGGCCTTCTCGGGGTCCATGGCGGCGAGCTTGGCCTCCATCTTGGCGGCGCGCTCGGCCTCCTTATCGGCGTCAGAGCGCGCCTCGGCTGCCGGGTCGGGCTTATCGCCCACAGAGCCGGCGCTCTTGCCGGCGGCGACGGCCGCTTCCTTGGCATCGGCGGCAGCCTCCGCCTCAGCGGCCTGCTTCTCCTCGGCGGCCTTGCGCGCCTTGGCGGCCGCGGCGGCGCGCTGCTTGGCGAGCTTCTCGCGCTCGGCCTTCATCTCGGGGGTGATGACCGTCATGGGCGCTTCCTCGGCCACGTTGAAGAAGTGACCGCCAAAGTCGAGCTTCATGTTGATGAAGTGCACGCCAAACAGGTCGTGGGTCTCGTTCTCGTAGCTGAACGCGGCAAAGTACAGCTCCTGGATCGAGGGCACCTCGGTGTCCTCGCCGATGCCGTACACGCAGAGGTTGAGCGCGTTGTCGCGGACCTCGTCGTAGAACGTATAGAGCAAATCGGTGCCGGCCTCGGTGGTCTCGCCGCACATCTGCACGAAGCGGAAGCCCTCGTGCTTGAGCGTCTGCACGCGGGCGAGCAGCTCGACCAGCGGAATGTCGACAAACTCGGTGGTATACATCCGCCCCTCCTTATCGATTCTTCTCGGCGGCGCCCATCTTGGCGGCCTTCTCGTCCAGGATCTTCACAGCCTTGAGCACGGCGTCGATGATGGTCTCGGGGCGCACAGCGCAACCCGGCGCGTACACGTCGACGGGAATGGCCTTGTCGGCACCGCCGATGACGTTGTAGGCGTCCTTGAAGACACCGCCCGTGCAGGCGCAGATGCCGCAGGCGACGACCACCTTGGGCTCGAGCATCTGCTCGTAGATGTGCTTCACCACGTTGACGTTTTGGTGGTTGATGGCACCGGTGATGAGGAAGATGTCGGCATGCTTGGGGTTACCCGTGTTGATGATGCCGAAGCGCTCCACATCGTAGAGCGGCATCATCGAGTCGAGGACCTCGATGTCGCACCCGTTGCAGCTCGACCCGTCGTAATGGATGAGCCACGGAGATTTAGATGAAAAGCTCATAGCTGCGCTCCCTTAGATGAACGGGGTGATGAGGACGTAGAACAGGTTCACGACGCCCACCACGAGCGCCACGAGCCACGCGCCGGACAGGCAGTTCTGCCACTTCATGCGCGCGAAGTTGTTGTCGATGAAGACCTCGAAGAACCACGCCGCCAGCGCCATGACGATGCCGAGCACAATCGACAGCGGGTTGTCCCACACGAAGAACATACCGACCCACATGAGGAAGAGCACGCTCTCGCACCAGTGCATGATCTCGACCTTGGCGAGCGTACGGCCCGTCATCTCGGTCGTGATGCCCTTCACGATCTCCTGGTGCGCATGGTGGCTGTAGGAGAGATCGAACGGCGACTTGCGCAGCTTGATGGTGAGGATGAAGAGCAGGCCCAGGAAGATGGGCAGCAGCGGGAAGATGATGGGAGAGTCGATCTGGAAGAGGCGCGCCACATCGAAGGACTGCGTCGCGGTGAAGAAGCCGACCGTCATTATCATGAGCATGGGCTCGTAGGACATGACCTGCAGGCACTCGCGGTCGGCGCCGGTGTCGGCGTAGGGAGAGCGCGCCGAGTAGGCCGCAATGACCATGAAGAGCGTCGCCAGCGTCACGAGGAAGACGCAGAGCAGCAGGTTGGAGCCGGAGATGAACATACCGCCGGCGAGGATGGCGAAGATGAGCGCGCACGTGACGTAGGCCTCGTCGACCGCGTTGACGCTCGCCTCCTCCTTGCCCATGAGCTTGCGGACGTCATAGTACGGCTGGAGGATGCGCGGGCCCACGCGCCCCTGCATGTGCGCGGAGATCTTGCGGTCGCAGCCGTCGAGCAGACAGCCCAGGATGGGCGCAGCGATGGCGAAGACCACCACGCCGGCGAGGATGCCGGGAAGACCCGGGCCGACGAGCAGCACCTCGCGCTCAACGAAGAACGAACCGCCCACGAGGAACGGCACCGCGAGGATGAAGCACGCGGCGAAGCCCATGATGATGATCGAGGTGCAGATGATGACGCCCGCGAGGGTGAGCTTGTCCTCGGGGAAGACGTCGGTCATGTACCAGTTGCGCTTGGTGGACGTCATGGTGCGGCCCATGGACGCATGGTACTTGCGGCTGTCCGGATCGGTGCACTGGCCGCCCAGGTAGACGGCGACGCGGCGCTTGTCGGTCGCGCGACCCCACGGCGTCAGGAGCACGATGGCGATGAAGACGACGATGGCAGCCATGATAAGCAGGTTATCCACACCGATGAGCTGCGGCATGGTCTGGTAGACACCCGCGAGGTACGGCCCCACGACCGCCTGCGAGATGACCGGCAGAAGCACGCAGCAGCCGAGAAGGAGCACGGAGATGAAGCCGATGGCGGCCCACTCGCTCTTGTGAACGCCGCCCTCGACGTTCTCGGCCTTCTGCGCCACGCCGGCGAGCTTGCCGAGCCACTTGGCCCAGAAGAAGAACGTCGCGGCGGAGCCGAAGGCGAGCAGGATCAGGAAGAAGATGTTGCCGGTCTCGGCGAAGGAGACGAGCGTGGCCCACTTGGAGATGAGCATGCCGAAGGGCGCCACGAACATGCCCATGATGCCAAGCATCATGAAGCGGGTGAGGCGCGGAAGACGGCTGAAGAGGCCGTCCATGTCCTCGATGTTGCGGGAGCCGATGCGGTGCTCGACGGTACCGACGCACAGGAACAGCACCGACTTGGAGACCGTGTGGAAGATGATGAGGAAGATGGCCGCCCAGACCGCCTCGGCGGTGCCCACGCCCGCGCAGGCGGAGATGAGGCCGAGGTTGGCAATCGTGGAGTAGGCGAGCACGCGCTTGGCGTTGCTCTGCGTGATGGCCATGAACGAGCAGAGGGCGAACGTGATGCCGCCGATGGCGACCACCATGGCGGACGCCGCCGGGTACACGAGGTAGATGGGCGCGAGCTTGACGAGCAGGAACACGCCGGCCTTGACCATCGTGGAGGAGTGGAGCAGCGCCGAGGTGGGCGTGGGCGCGACCATGGCGCCGAGCAGCCAGCTGTGGAACGGCATCTGCGCCGCCTTGGTGAGGCCGGCCACGGAGAGCAGCATCACCGGCACGATGAGTGCGGGAGCCACATAGGAGTTGGCGACGACGGGAAGCGATGCGAGCGACATCGGCAGGCCCCAGAGATGGATGATGATGAGCGCCACGAGGAAGGCGACGCCGCCGATCATGTTGAGGATGATCTGACGGAAGGAGTTCCGGATGGCCTCGGGCGTGCGGGTGTAGCCGATCATGAGGAACGAGCACACCGTGGTGATCTCCCACCCGGTGAACATCCACTCGAGGTTGTCGGAGAGCACGATGACAAACATCGCCGACAGGAACAGGAACATGAGCGCTGCGAAGAAGTGACGGCGATCGGGGGCGCCGGCGGGCTCATGATGCTGGAAGTCCTTCATGTAGCCCAGGGCGTACACGCAGATGGCGCTGCCCACGAGGCCCACGATGAGGACCATGATGACGGAGAGCTGGTCAAAATAGACCGGCGCGGTGAGCATGTGCTCGGCACCGTGCGGCAGGGTGAGGTTGGCGAAGTAGATGACGCCGACCGTCTGCACAAGGCCGATGACGAGCGCGAGCTTGTTCTTGTAGCGGATCGAGAACCAGAGGATCACCGCGCAGAGCACGATGTCGACCGCGGTCATCACGATAGTGATGATGAAGCTCGTCTCCTGCGGGAGCTCATAGACGGTGTAGCCGCTGAGCAGGTGCTGGAACGCGAACAGCACAGACGCGACGCCCGTGATGCCCGCTGCCGCGACGGTGATGACCGCCCGCTGGCTCTCGCTCCTAAAGAGCATGAGCGCGACGGCGGCCACCAGAGGAGCGGCGACGAGAAATGCGATGAGACCCATAGCTTTCCCCTCTTGACCTGAGATTCGGGCGCCCCTGCGCCCGAGCCGATATCTGCAATATTGTAGCCGATATGTCTTCACCCTTCTTTCACAATGGCAGGGATACTGCACTTCGGTATCGGACACCCCTCGAACCAGCCGGGAGCGGGGATGCGACGAGTCGGACGGATCGCATGTCCCTCCAGCCTAGAGGATTACGTGGGCGGACGGCGCGCCCGAGCGGAGAAGGGAGAGACGGCATGCAATCTGCGGGTTTTCTCCCCGCAGCCCTAGACACTGAGTTGCCGGCCCGCCCCGTGCGCGCCCGCACCAGCCGCGGCGGTCCGCAGGGTACGTGTGCAACGATATGGTTACAACAGGTTGCGCTTTAGTTAGATAAAGAGTATGCTGCCGTCGTTCGCTTTACTACTTTAGTTTGCTAAAGTGCTTACGGGAAGGACCTCACCATGGCATACTTCACCTCTCCTCTCGACCGTCGCTCGTTTGTCCGTCTCGGCGCCTGCGCCCTCGGCTCGGCGGTACTGCTCGCCGGCTGCTCGGGCGGCCAGACAGCCCCCGCCGGTTCCGGCGCTGCCGCGGGATCGGCGCCTGCCGACGCCGCCGGCGACGACACGAGCGCCGTCGCCACGGGCACGCTCATCGTCGGTTTCGACCAGTCCTACCCGCCCTACGGGTTTGTGGGCGATGACGGCGAGTTCACCGGCTTCGACCTCGACCTCGCCCAAGCCGTTGCCGACAAGGAGGGCTGGGAGGTGCAGCTCGAGGCCATCGAGTGGGACGCCAAGGACGCCCTTTTGAGCTCCGGCGCCATCAACTGCATCTGGAACGGCTTTACCATGGAGGGCCGCGAGGACGACTACACGTTCTCGGAGCCGTATATGCTGAACGGGCAGGTCGTGGTCGTGCGCGCCGACAGCGGCATCACCAGCTTTGACGACCTCGCCGGCGCGACCGTCATCACCCAGATCGATTCCGCAGCGCTCGACGTGCTCGAGGGCGACCAGGCCGACCTCGCCGCCACCTTTGCCACCCTCGACACCATCGGCGAGTACAACACCGCCTTCATGCAGCTCGAGAGCGGCGCCGTCACCGCCGTCGCCTGCGACCTCTCCATCGCCGAGTACCAGATGGCGGCCAACCCCGACACCTATGTGCAGCTGCCCGAAATGCTCTCGGAGGAGCACTACGCCGTCGGCTTCAAGAAGGGCGACACCGCCACCGCCGACGCGGTCACCGAGGCTCTGCGCGAGCTCGTTCAAGACGGCACCGTGGAGGAACTCTGCGAGAAGTACGCGGACTACGGCATCTCGTTCGACAACTGGGTCCTCGCCTAGCGCGGCCCGCGACCCCTCGAAAGGACGAATAGCGTGTCGTTTGCGACCATGCTCACCATGCTCACCGATGGCTTCCTCGTGAGCCTGCAGATTTTTGCGTTTACGCTGATCGGCGCGGTGCCGCTCGGCATCGTCGTGGCGCTGGGGCGCATGAGCCGCATCGCGCCGGTGCGCTGGATCGTGCGCATCTATATATCTATCATGCGCGGCACGCCGCTCATGCTGCAGATGTTTGCCATCTACTTTGCGCCGTACTACGTGTTTGGCATCCAGCTCACGCCGGATTCCAAGTGGCAGGCAACCATCGCGGCGTTTATCGTCAACTACGCGGCGTATTTTGCCGAGATCTACCGCTCGGGCCTGCAGTCGATCCCCCGTGGCCAATACGAGGCGGCCGAGGTGCTCGGCTACACGCGCGTCCAGACGTTTGCCTACATCGTGCTGCCGCAGGTGGTCAAGCGCATCCTCCCCGCCATGGGCAACGAGATCATCACGCTCGTCAAGGACACGTCGCTCGCGTTCTCCATCGGCGTGGCCGAGATGTTCTCCACCGCCAAGGCGCTCGTCGCCTCGCAGGTGAGCATGGTGCCGTTCGCCGTCGCCGCGGCGTTCTACTGGGTGTTCAACTTTATCGTGGAGCTCGTTCTCGGGGCGGCCGAGAAGCGCCTCGCGTATTACCACGACTAGGGGGCGCTATGAAACCAGTTATGACGCTTACCGGCGCCCGCAAGGCGTTTGGGGCCCATGAGGTGCTGCGCGGGGTGTCGCTCGCCATCGCGCCGGGCGAGGTCGTCGCCATCATCGGACCGTCCGGTGGCGGCAAGTCGACGCTTCTGCGCTGCGCCACGCTGCTCGAGACGCTCGACGGCGGGTCGCTCGCCTTTGGCGACCTCGCCGTGGCGACAGATGCGGGTGGACGCGCCGCCTACGCCGGGCGCGACGTCCTCAAGCAGGCGCGCGGCCGCTTTGGGCTCGTCTTTCAGAACTACAACCTGTTTCCGCACCGCACCGTCTTGCAGAACATCGCCGACGCCCCCGTGCGCGTGCAGAGGCGCAACCGCACCGAGGCCGACCGCGCCGCGCGCGAGCTGATTGCCAAGATGGGGCTCACCGGCTGCGAGGACAAAGTGCCCTGCCAGCTCTCGGGCGGGCAGCAGCAGCGCGTGAGCATCGCCCGCGCGCTCGCCATGAACCCCGAGATCCTCTTTTTTGACGAGCCCACGAGCGCCCTCGACCCCGAGCTCACCGCCGAGGTGCTGCGCGTCATCAAGGCGCTCGCCGCCGAGCACATGACCATGGTGATCGTCACACATGAGATGAGCTTCGCGCGCGAGGTGGCCGACCGTGTCGTCTTTCTGGACGGCGGCGTCATCGTCGAGGAGGGTCCGGCCGCACAGGTTATCGACCATCCCCGCGAGGCGCGCACGCAGGCATTCCTCTCCAAACTCGCCGAATAAGCGCTGCGGGCGCCCTCGCGGGCGCCCTCCCCGAGGAGTGCTTTTCTTCCGTTTTGGCGCATCTCCTCAAGACCCCTGAAAGAGCAGAAAACCACTCGCGGGCGTGCGCGGTGCGCGCCTGCGAGTGGTTTTGCCTTCTTCGGGCGACCGGTCGCCGAGCGGGACCTGACCCCGCCTAGGATTGGGCGGCGTCGCACGCCGCGCGCTGCCACTCACCACCGAGCGCCACCTCGGGCATGAGCTCCTCGGACATGGCCTGCAAGATCTCCTCCATCTTAGCGAGGTCCTCGGCAGAGAAGCGCTCCTTGATGCGCTCGATCACCTCGTGCACGTACGAGGCGCTGATGTTGTAGTAGTCGAGGTACTTCTGCGTGGGGCGCAGATGGTACTCGCGGCCATCGTGCTCGGAGCGCACCTTCTCGACGTAGCCCTTGCGAATGAGGCTCGCCACCTTGTAGGCGGCATTGGACGACGAGATGCGCATGAACTGCGCGAACTCGTGCACCGTCGGGCTACCCAGCGCGTAGATGGCCTCCATCGCGAAGGATTCCACCGTGGTGAGACTCGCCTCGCGGTTCTGGAAGCGCGCAAACGTCTCCATATAAAAGTGCAGCTTGAACTTGCTATACACCTCGTTAAACCGTTCCTCGAGCATGGGTCCCCTTTCGCACGTGCATCGGCACCTACTGTACACCCTCGCCGGCGCCGAGGGCGAGGGTGAGCTCGGCCGATGCCGCCACGACACCGTCCACGCTCGCCGTCGCCTCCACAAAGGCGAAGGCGCCGCGCGTCTTGGTGATGCGCGCCTCGAGCGTGAGCACGTCGCCGGGACGCACCTGCCGCTTGAAGCGGGCGTCTTTGATGGCGGCAAAAAAGCCGAGCTTACCGGCGTGCTCCGGCAGCGAGAGCATGGCCACGGCCGCCGTCTGGGCGAGGGCCTCGATGATGAGGACGCCGGGAAGGACGTGGTAGGAGGGGAAGTGCCCGCAGAACACGGGACTCGTCACGCTCACGCACAGCCGTCCGCGCGCCCAAGAGCCCGCCTCGCCGTCATCGATGCGGTCGACGAGGGCGAAGGGATAGCGGTGCGGTAGCACCTGGGCGATCTGATTGGCGTCCAGCTGAAGGTGCGGTGCGGCGGAAGCGGTGGTGTCGGCCATAGGTTAGCCCTCCCATTTCTTGAACAGCAGGCAGGCGTTGTGCCCGCCGAAGCCGAGCGAGTTGGAGAGCGCGTACTCGACGCGCTTCGCGCGGCCCTCGTTGGGGATGTAGTCGAGGTCGCAGTCGGGATCGGCCTCGGCGTAGCCGATGGTCGCCGGCAGGTAGTCGTCGTGCAGCGCCAGAGCCGTAAAGACGGCCTCCACCGCACCGGCAGCGCCGAGCATGTGCCCTGTCATGGACTTGGTGGAGGAGACGGCGAGCTGATAGGCGTGATCGCCAAACACCGTCTTGATCGCCGCGGTCTCGCAGCGGTCGTTGAGCGGGGTCGACGTGCCGTGCGCGTTAATGTAGCCCACGGCCTCGGGCGCGACGCCGCCGGCGTCTTCGAGCGCCTGCGCCATGGCGCGCGCGCCGCCCTCGCCATCAGGCGCCGGCGCCGTGATGTGGTGCGCGTCGCAGGTGACGCCGTAGCCCACCACCTCGGCGATGATCTTGGCACCGCGGGCGAGCGCGTGCTCGCGCTCCTCCAGCAGCAGCATGGCGGCGCCCTCGCCCATCACAAAGCCGGAGCGGCGCGCGTCGAACGGAATCGACGCGGCCTTGGGGTCCGCGCCCGTGTGGAGCGCGCGCATCGTGGTGAAGCCGCCGATGGAGAGCGGGGTGATGGCCGCCTCGGTGCCGCCGGCGAGCATGACCTCGGCATAGCCGTCGCGGATGTGGCGGAAGGCGTCGCCCACCGCATTGGAGCCGCCGGCGCACGCCGTGACGGGGCAGGTGCACATGCCCTTGAAGCCCATCTCGATCGCGACCTCGCCCGCCGCCATGTTGGAGATGCCGGAGGGGATGTAGAAGGGCGAGCAGCGGTCAAACCCGCGCTTCAAGCAGCTCGTCTGTTGGTTCTCGGTCTCTTCCACGCCGCCGATGCCGGAGGAGACGATCACGCCGGCGCGCGTGGCGTCGATGGAGGCGGTGTCGAGCGCGGCGGTCTCAACGGCCTCGTGCGCCGCGATGAGGGCGAACTGCGTGAAGCGCGCGAGGTGCTTGGCGCGCTGTCGGCCCAGCAACGCCGCGCCGTCCCAGTCCTTTACCTCAGCGGCGAGCGTGACCTTGCGCTCGCTCGCGTCGTAGCGCGTGATGGGGGCGATGCCGCACGTGCCGGCGCGCACCGCGTCCCAGCTCTCGGCCACGGTATGACCGAGCGGCGTGACGGCGCCCATACCGGTGATGACCACGCGGCGCCTTTGCAGATTGCTCATTCGAAACTCCTTAGAACACAGGGGCACACATACGTGAGAGGCGGATTACATGCTCATGCCGCCGTCGATGGCGAGCACCTGGCCCGTGATGTAGGCGGCGTCGTCGGACACGAGAAATGCGATCGCATGCGCCACGTCCTCGGGCGCACCCAGGCGGCCGGCGGGGATCTGGGCGAGGGTGGCCTCGCGGGCGGCCTCGGGCATCGCGTCGGTCATGTCGGTCGCAATAAAGCCGGGGGCGACGGCGTTCACGCGGATGCCGGCGCCGGCGACCTCGCGGGCGATCGATTTGGTAAGGCCGATGAGGCCCGCCTTGCTCGCGGCGTAATTTGCCTGACCGGCGTTGCCGCGCAGCCCCACGACGGAGCTCAGGTTGACGATGGCGCCGGCGCGGGCGCGCATCATGGGACGCAAGACGGCCTTGGTCATAAGGAAGGCGCCGGTGAGGTTGGTGGCGATGACGGCCTCGAAATCCTCGGCGCTCATGCGCGCGGCCAGCTTGTCGCGCGTGATGCCGGCATTGTTGACGAGGATGTCGACGCCACCGAGCTCCTTGGCCGCGTCGACGAGCGCGGGCGCGGCCGCAGGATCGGTCGCGTTCGCCTTAACCGCGCGGACCTCGACGCCGAGCGCCGCGGCGGATGCGCGCGTCTCCTCGGCGGCAGCGGCATTGCCCGCATAGCTGAACACGATGTTTGCCCCGCGGCGCGCGAGCTCGAGCACGACGGCCCGCCCGATGCCCCGGCTGCCGCCCGTGACGATGGCGCACTTGCCGGCGAGGTTCTGGGGTGTCTCCTGCATGGCTATCCTTTCTAAGGGAGGGGTCGGTACAACATCCCGCCCCGGTTATGAGACCAGCGACTCGATGTCCGAGACGGTCTCGACGGACGTGCACGCGATGCCGGGCTCCGTCTTGCGTACGAGCCCCGAGAGCACGCGCCCCGGGCCAATCTCGATCACGCGGTCGACACCGAGCTCGGCGAGCCGGTGGATGGTGTCCTCCATGCGCACCGCGCTCTGCACCTGGCGAATGAGCAGCGCGGGCACGAGTTCGTCGATGCTACCGGAGGTCGACGCGGCGTCGAGCTCAGCCTCGCTCACCTCGCGGCCGAGCGTGTTGAAGAGCACCGGCACGCGCATGGCGCCGAAGCGCTCGGTTGCGAAGCGCTCGCGGAGCGCCTCGCCTGCAGGGGCCAGCAGCGAGGTGTGGAAGGGGCCGGAGACCTTGAGCGGGATGCAGCGGCGGGCGCCGGCCTCCTTGGCGAGAGCTGCTGCCGCCGCAACCGGTTCCGCATCGCCGGCGATGACCGTCTGGCCGGGGCAGTTGTAGTTGGAGACCTCGACGACCTCGCCGTCCGCAGCGGCCGCCTGCGCGGCGGCGACAGAGCGCTCCACCTGCTCGCGATCGATGCCCAGCACCGAGATCATGGCCGTCTTGCGCCCGGACGCCGCCTCGGCCATCGCACGGCCGCGGAAGGCGGCGAGCGCCACGGCCTGCGCGGGCTCGAACACGCCGGCATAGGCGAGGGCGGAGTACTCGCCGAGCGAGAGGCCGGCGGCGTAGTCCGCCTGGATGCCCCGCTCGGCAAGCACCGCCGTAAGGCCGCATGCAAAGGCGACCATCGCCGGTTGCGTGTAGGCGGTATCCGAAATCTTGCCCTCGGGGTCCTCGAACATGAGCGTCTTGAGGTCGAAGTCGACCGCGGCATCCGCCTCGTCGATCACGCGGGCAAACGCCGGGTAGGTCTCGTACAGATCGGCGCCCATGCCCGCATGCTGCGAGCCCTGGCCGGCAAAAAGAAACGCGAGCGCCATGGGGCTACACCTCCAACCCAGCTATGACCGCGCGTGCGCCGGCCACGAGGTCCTCCAGTATGGCGCGCACCGGACGCACCTCGTGCACCATGCCCGCCACCTGGCCGCACATGAAGCTTCCGGTATCGATGTCGCCGTCGAACACGGCGCGGCGAAGGCTGCCGAGCGTGAGCGCCTCGAGCTCGTCGCGCTTGGTGTCGGTGCGCTCCAGCTCCAGATACCTCTTGGTCATCTTGTTCTTAAGGCAGCGCACGGGGGCACCGGCGGGACGGCCCGTCACCACGGTGTCGTTCACGCCGGCCGCAACGACCTTGTCCTTATAGTTCTGGTGGATGGGGCACTCCTCGCTCGCCAGCAGGCACGTGCCCACCTGCACGCCGCAGGCACCGAGGGCAAGGGCCGCCGCCATGCCGCGCCCGTCGGCAATGCCGCCCGCCGCGATGACGGGGAGGTCGGGCACCGCATCCACCACGGCGGGCACGAGCGCCATCGTGGTGGCCTCGCCCACGTGTCCGCCGGACTCGGTACCCTCGGCGATGATGCCGTCGATGGGCAGGCGCGCGAGGCGCTTGGCGAGAATGGGCGCGGCGACCACGGGAAAGACCTTGATGCCGGCCTCCTTCCACGCATCGATGTACTTGGCGGGGTTGCCGGCGCCGGTGGTGATGACCGAGACGCCCTCCTCAACCACCACGCGTGCGCACTCATCGATGTGCGGGTTCATGAGCATGAGGTTCACGCCAAAGGGCTTGTCGGTCGCGGCGGCAGCGGCGCGGATCTCTGCGCGGAGCGCCTCACCGGTGAGGCCGCCGCCCGCCACGAGGCCGAGCGCGCCCGCATTCGAGCAAGCCGCCGCAAACGCGCCGGTGGCGATGTTGGCCATACCACCCTGGATGATGGGGAATTCCGTCCCCAGAATCTCGTTCAGCTTCTTCATCTGGCTATCCGTTCCTTTCCGTGGTCCCGCGTGCGCGCGTTGCGTTTGGGGACGGGGTTGCTGGATCTAATGCGGACGCTGGCGCCCTGCTTGGGTGCCCCGCGCAAAGCGAGGCCGCGCTTGCCGGGACGGGCCGCCGCATGAGGAAATGCGGCCCCGCCCCAAGCCCAACGCCTAGGGGGCGACCTCAACCAAGCAGCTCGCCCAGGTGAGGCCCGCGCCAAAGCCCGCCATCACCACGCGCGCCGGAGAGGAAAGCTCACCGGTGCGCACGAGCTCGTCGAGCAGAATCGGCACACTCGCCGCGCTCGTGTTGCCCGTGTGGTCGATGTTGCCGGCGCAGCGCTCGGGATCGACCCCGAGCTTGCGCACTGCCACGTCCACGATGCGCTTGTTTGCCTGGTGGAAGACGAAGCGATCCACATCGGTCGCCTCCACCCCGGCGGCGGTGAGCACCTCGGCGGTGCAGCGCGGCAGCACCTCAGTGGCAAAGCGAAAGACCGCCCGGCCGTCCATGGAGAGATGACTCGCGAGCGGCGCACCCTGCGCGTCGACCGCGCCCGCGCCCGGAGCGAAGAGCGCCTCGTCGTTGCCGCGCGAACCCCACGTCGCCACGAGGTCCGGCGCGCCGGCAGCGCGCTCGAGCACCGCGGCGCCCGCACCGTCGCCAAAGAGCACGCAGGTGGAGCGATCGGAGAAGTCGACCACACGGCTCAGCTCCTCGGCGCCCACCACAAGCGCGAGCGGGCGCGACGCGCGCTCGATAAGGCAGCCCGCGGTGTAGAGCGCGTAGACGAAGCCCGCGCAGGCCGCGTTGACATCGAGGCAGAGCGTGTCCTCGGCAAGCCCGAGCTCGCGCTCGAGCAAACACGCCGTAGAGGGCGTCGCCGCCGACGGGGTGAAGGTGGCGACGAGGCAGACGCCCACCTCCTCGGCCGTGCGCCCGCTCGCTGCAAGCGCGCGGCGCGCCGCCTCGCAAGCGAGGGTGAGCTGCGACTCGCCCTTGGCGCGGTCGCAATAGCGGCGCGAACGGATGCCCGTGCGGGTGGAAATCCACTCGTCGGAGGTATCCACGATCTGCGCGAGATCGTCGTTGGTGACCGTACGGCTCGGAAGCGCCGAGCCCGTGCCCACAATGCGCACACCCGGCACGCGCCCGACCTGCCCTGTCTGCATCTCGTTCGTCATACGCGTCCCCGCTTCACGGCCGTCGCGCCCATGGCGCGGAACTTCCGGTACCGGTCCTCCACGATTGCGGTGCGGCTCATCTTCTCCAGCTCGGCCAGCTCACGGGTGAGCGCGGTGTCCACCACCTGGAAGAGCGCGGCGGGGTTCTCGTGCGCCCCGCCCGCGGGCTCGGGGATGATTCCGTCGATCACGCCCAGCTCAAGCAGGTCGTCTGCCGTGAGCTTCATGACCTCGCACGCCTCGTCGGCTCGGCTCGCGTCCTTCCACAGAATCGAGGCGAAACCCTCGGGCGAGAGCACCGAGTACACCGCGTTCTCGAGCATGAGCACCCGGTTGCCCACGGCGAGCGCAAGCGCGCCGCCCGAACCGCCCTCGCCGGTGATGACCGAGACGACCGGCACGGTGAGCGAGCTCATGAGCTCGATGGAGCGGGCGATTGCCTCGCCCTGACCGTGCTCTTCGGCCTCGAGCCCCGGATAGGCGCCCGATGTGTCCACGAACGTGATGATGGGGCGGCCGAACTTCTCGGCAGCGCGCATGATGCGCTGGGCCTTGCGGTACCCCTCGGGCGATGCCATGCCAAAGTTGCAGGCGATGCGCTCCTCGATGGTGGCGCCCTTGCGGTTGCCGATCACGGTAACCGGACGTCCATGGAAGCGCGCGATGCCGCCCATGATGCTCGGGTCGTCGGTCATGGAGCGGTCGCCGTGCTGCTCGAAGAAGTCACCGAAGAGCGCCTTGATGAACTCGGCCACACCCGGACGGCCCGGCTGCCGGGCGAGGGCCACGCGCTGGGCCGCGGTGAGCACGTCCGTCGGGGCGGCATCCGCCGCGGGGCGGGCGACCTCGGCCGGCGCGCCGTCGGTGGCCGTCATGCCGGCCGCCGCCGTGACGCGCTCGGCGAGTGCCTCGGTGTTGGCGAGCTTATCGGTCGTGGGTTCGGTCACGGTTGACACCTCCCTTTCCATGCAGGGCGAGCACGCGGATGAGCATCGAGCGCATCCGCGCGCGCGGAACGACGGCGTCGAGGAAGCCGTGCTCGAGCTGGAACTCGGCGCTCTGGAAGCCCTCGGGGAGCTTCTCGCCGATAGTCTGCTCGATCACGCGCGGGCCGGCAAAGCCGATGAGCGCGCCCGGCTCGGCGAGCATGATGTCGCCCAGGCTCGCAAAGCTCGCGGTGACGCCGCCCGTGGTGGGGTGCGTGAGCACCGAGATGTAGAGGCCGCCCTTGTCGGAGAAGCGCTGGATGGCCGCGGAGGTCTTGGCCATCTGCATGAGCGAGACGATGCCCTCCTGCATGCGTGCGCCGCCCGAGGCGGAGAAGATGATGAGCGGCAGGTGGCTCTTGCCCGCACGCTCGATGAGCCGTGCGAGCTTCTCGCCCACCACGGCACCCATGCTCGCCATGAGGAAGCCCGTATCGAGCGCCGCCACGGCCACGCGCACGCCGCCGATCTTACCGAGGCCCGTTACCACGGCGTCGCCGAGATGGGTCTTGGCGTTGAGACCCTTGAGCTTCTCGGGGTAGCCCGGAAAGTCGAGCGGGTCGCGCGAGACGAGGTTGGGGTCGAGTTCCTTAAAGGAGCCCTCGTCGAGGATGATGTGCAGACGCTCGCGCGCCGGCAGCGGGAAGTGGTGCCCACAATAGGGGCACACGCGCTGGTTGGCGGCGAGCTCCTCCTCGGGGAGGTCGCGCCCGCACGAGGGGCACGTCGTCGCCGCGGTGCGCCGGCGCTCGGTGGCGGCCCCGCCGCGGAGCTTCTTGAGGGCGAGCAGCCGTTGCCGGCGCTCAGCCAGAATTCCGGCCATTTACGCCTCCTTTTCCGTCGCCACGGGGGTGGCGGGGGCAGCGGGCTCGGCCGCCGTGCCGTCGCCGGCCGCGGCGGGCGCCTCGTCGGCCGCCGGGGCCTTTTCCGCGAGCTCGGCGGTAGAACCGGCAGCGGCCTCGGCCTCCTCGGGCTCAACGCCCGCGCTCCACGCCACGAGCGTGTCGAGGTTCTGGTCGATGAACGAGGTGTCATACGCCCCGCGCACAAACTGCGGGTGGTACATGATCTGGTGCAGCAGGTCCACGTTGGTTACGGGGCCGGCCACGATGGTCTCTTCGAGCGCGCGGCGCATGCGCTTGATGGCCTCGAGGCGCGTCGGAGCCCAGCAGATGAGCTTGGCGATGAGCGAGTCGTAGTAGGGCGGCAGCTCGCAGCCTGCGTAGAGGCCGGAGTCCACGCGCACGCCCGCGCCGCCCGGCAGGTGCAGAAAGCCAACGTGGCCGGGCGCCGGCATGAAGCCGTGCGACGGGTCCTCGGCGTTGATGCGGCACTCGATGGCGTGTCCGTTGGGATGGATGTCGTCCTGGGTGAACGACAGCGTGAGCCCGGCGGCCACGCGAATCTGCTCGCGCACAAGGTCGGTGGCGGTCACGATCTCGGTGATGGGATGCTCCACCTGGATGCGCGTGTTCATCTCGATGAAGTAGAACGCACCGGAGGGGTCGAGCACAAACTCGATAGTGCCGGCGTTAACGTAGCCCGCAGCGCGCGCCGCCGCGACGGCGGCCTCGCCCATCTGCGCCCGCAGCTCGGGAGAAAGCACGCGGGCCGGGGTCTCCTCAATCATCTTCTGACCGCGGCGCTGGATGGAGCAGTCGCGCTCCCCCAGCTGCACGACGTTGCCGTGCGCGTCGGCCATGATCTGGAACTCGATGTGATGCGGGTTGAGCACCAGCTTCTCGAGGTACATCTCGTCGTCGTTGAAGCACGCGCGCGACTCGGCGCGGGCCTCCTCGAAGAGGGTCTCGAAATCGGCGGGGTCGAAAACCTTGCGCATGCCGCGCCCGCCGCCACCCGCAGCGGCCTTGATGAGCACGGGATAGCCGATCTTCTCGGCGATCTTGGCACCCACGCGCGCGTTCGGCACGTCGCCGTCGGAGCCCGGCACGACGGGCACGCCCGCGCTCTTCATGAGCTCGCGCGCGGCCGCCTTGTTGCCCATGCGCTCGATGACGTCGGCCGACGGGCCGATGAACGCGATACCCTCCTCGGCGCAGCGCCGCGCGAAGTCGGCGTTCTCGGAGAGAAAGCCGTAGCCGGGATGGATGGCGTCGCACCCGGTATTCTTGGCAACCGTAAGAATCGCGTCGACGTCGAGGTAGCTCTTGGCCGAGGGTGCCGGGCCGATGCAGTAGGCGTGCTCGGCGAGCTGCACGTGCAGCGCCTCGCGGTCCGCCTCGGAATAGACGACGATGGGCTCGATATCGAGCTCGCGACACGCGCGGAAGATGCGGACGGCGATCTCCCCGCGGTTGGCGATGAGGATGCGCTTGAACATAGCCTACCGCCTAGTCCTCGCGGTAACGGATGATGGGCGCACCGAACTCCACAAGCTCGCCGTCGGCCACGAGGACCTCCTCGATGGTGCAGTCGCAGGGAGCCGGCACCTCGCTCATCATCTTCATGGCCTCGAGAAGGCAGACCGTATCGCCCTTCTTTACGTGGTCGCCCGGCTGGACGTACGGGTCCTTATCGGGCGCGGGCGCCGCGTAGAACACGCCCACGAGCGGCGCGGTGATGCACGTGCCGGTATCCGCCGGAGAGCTCTCCGCCGGTGCCTGTGCAGGTGCCGCAGGCACCGGAGCTGTCGCCGGGACGGGCGCAGACGGCGCCACGGGGGCTGCCGGCGCGGCCGGGGAGGCGGGCACGGCGACGGGAAGGATCACGGGCGCCGGGGCCGCGGGGGCCTGCGCCTTCTCGAGCTCGAGCTCGACGCCCTCCCACGCGAGCTTGAGCCGTGTGGCGCTACCCGCCTCAAACCGGTCCATCACATCGTAGATATCTTGCGCTTTCACACCCATGCTTCCTCCTTCGGCCAGGCAGGACCCCTGCCCCGCCGGCACCGCCCTGGCACGTCGGGGCACAAGGCCCCGTCTGTCATCCCGCGTTACGCGAGCTTCTGCTCGATGTAGTCGGCCAGATCGCCCACGGTCTTGAACTGATCGAGCTCGGCGTCGTCGATCTCGACCTCAAAGGCCTCCTCGAGCGCCATGACGAGCTCCATCGCCGCGAGCGAGTCGGCGCCCAGGTCCTCCTCGAGCTTGGCCTCACGGGTGACCTTCTCCAGGTCGCACCCGACGGTCTCGGAGATGACCTCGCACATCTTCTGGAAATCCATGGTCTGTCCTTTCCGGGCCGAGGGCCCTTCTGGTCGTGGTGGGCGACGCCGCACGTTTGCGGCGCCCGTCTTTTGCGAGGCTCGCTTCCGGCAAACTCTCTCAAAAAACTTAGTTAAAGTATTTTAGTTTTGAGTTTTGAGTCATGGCCGAGAATCAGGGATTTCCCCGTTCTCCTCAGGCTCTGCACAAATTGACGTTTACTGTCATTACGTCAATACCATTTTGATACTCAACGCTGCACGCTGCGGCCACCGCAACCTTCCGTTGCATCGGCGGGGGCGGTATACGAAAATGGACGAGACGAGAGGAGCGCCCGTGCGTGCCATTCAGCGCATCAACCATAACGCCGCCATCTGCGAGGACGGCGCCGGGCACCAGCTCATTGCGCTGGGGCGCGGCATTGGGTTTGGCGATATGCCGCACGAGGTCAATCTGGAGGACGTCAAGCGGACGTTTTACGGCATCGACCGCAAGTACCTGGCGTTTATCGACGAGGTGGACCCCGATGTGCTGGAGTTTTCCGCCCAGCTCGCTGACATCGTGACGCAGCAGGTCTCCTACGAGCTCTCCCCCAACCTGCCCATCACGCTCGCCGACCATATCCAGTTCGCGCTCAAGCGCGCACGCGAGCACCTGGTTGTTCCCATGCCGCTCGCCGAGGACGTGCAGCAGGCGCACCCGGTGGAGTACCGCCTGGCCGAGATGGCCGTGCGCGGTATGCAGAAGACCTTTAAGGTGCGCATGGACCGGCATGAGGCCACGGGCGTGGCGCTCTCCATCGTCAACGCCGCCGTGGCGCCGAGTCAGCGCCGGGCACTCGCCACCAAGCGCGAGGAACGCCTCTTGGAGCACGTTGCCGAGGCCGTCGAGCGCGAGATGGGCGTCACCGTCGACCGCGATTCATTTGCCTACGCGCGCTTTACCACGCACATACGCTACCTCATCGAGCGGGTGCAGAAGGGCGAGCCCATCGAGTCGGAGAACTGCGGCCTCTATGAGGTGCTCGCCGAGCAGTACCCGCGCGCCGCGACGTGCGCACGGGCACTTGCCGCCGAGATCCAGGCGGCTTACGGCGAGCCCCTCACCGATGAGGAGCTCGTCTACCTCATCATGCACATCAACCGGATCGTGCCGTCCACCGCCGCATAGCTACCGCTCGCGGAACAAAACTACACTGCGGCAGGCCGCCCCCTCTGCATCGAGCCTATACTCACCGTGCATTGGGTGCTACGCACGGCTCGCTCCGTACGGCATTACCGATCACCAGAAGCCGTTCGCGGTTTCTGTCGGTGTGCCGCGGAGCTTTTTTCATGCCGCGTGGAACCCGCTGCCATGCACGATTCCCCGCCACAGCAAAATCGCTCCGGAGCACCGCGCGGTGATGCGCACACCGCGCGGCCGTCGAGGCCCCGCATGTTCAGGCGGAGAGGCGCCGCGCCCCCCGCACCAACCCCAACGAGATGGGAGCAACATGGCAGTCGACAACAAACAGATTGCTCAAGACGTACTCGCCGCCGTGGGAGGCGCCGCCAACGTCACGAGCGCCACGCATTGCATGACGCGCCTGCGCCTCAACCTTAAGGACCAGTCGGTCCCCAACGACGATGAGGTGAAGAAGATCAAGGGCGTGCTGGGCGCGCAGTGGTCGGGCGGCCAGTATCAGGTCATCATCGGGCAGAACGTGCCCAAGGTCTACGCCGAGGCCGTCAAGCTCGGCGTGCCCGGCGAGGGAGCCATCGCCGAGAACCTCGACCCCGACATGCCCAAGGAGAAACTCACTCCCAAGCGGGTGGGCCAGAACATCCTCAACTACCTCTCAAAGTCGATGGTCGCGCTGATTCCGCTCATGATGGGCGCGTCGCTGTTCAAGGCGATCGGCGCGCTTCTCGGGCCCGACATGCTCAACCTGGTTACAGCGGATAGCAGCTTCATCACGCTCTGCAACGCGATGTTCAACGCAGGCTTCTACTTCATACCGATTTACCTCGGGTACTCCGCAGCTAAAAACATCGGCGTGACGCCGGTCCTCGGCATGCTCATGGGTGGCGCGTTGATCTCTCCCGATCTCATCGCCCTGGCTGGCCAGCCGTTTGATGTTTACGGCATCCCGACCACCATGCAGAATTATTCTCAAACGGTTCTTCCCATTATTCTCTCGATCTGGGTTATGAGCTATGTCGAGAAGCTCTTCAAGAAGATCGTTCCCGATACGCTTGCCACGATCTTTGTTCCCTTCTTGACGATGGTGGTCATGCTGCCGGTCTCGCTGTGCCTCCTTGCCCCGATTGGCAACTGGGCCGGCCAGCTCGTTGCGGGATTCATCGCGAGCCTGACGGGGCCCGGCCTCGGCATCCTGGGCGCCATCATCATCGGCGGCTTCTGGGAGTTCCTGGTCATGACCGGCATGCATATCGCGGTTCTTGGCATCGGTATGACCGGATTTCTTCAGACGGGCAGCCAGACGGGTGCCATGGTGTGCGCTGGCTATGCAACCATCGCCGTCTGGGGTATGTGCTTGGGCATCGCGCTGCGCACCAAAAATAAGAACGACCGCTCCACTGCGCTCGGCTGCTTCGTTTCGGGCATGATCGGCGGCGTGACCGAGCCTGGCCTGTACGGTATCGGCTTCAAGTTCAAGCGCGCCATGATCGGCATGGTCGTGGGCGGCGCCGTCGCGGGCATCTATTCCGTTCTGACGAATGTGACCACGTATGTCATGGCGAGTTCAAATATCCTTTGCTTGATCCAATTCACTGGCGGCAGCACCATGAACATCGTCAACGGCTGCATCGCCTCCGCTTTGGCGCTGATCGTTTCAACGGTTGTGACCTTCCTTACGGGTATGACCAAGGATGAAATCGCCCAAAGCGCTCTCGAGACCGAGGAGTCAGGGTTATAAGGTTCGCGGCGCTCGATAACACCCGATACGGATAAGATTGATTTGGGCGCCGCCCGAGCGTCATCCATGGGGGAATTGCGCCAGATGACCCCTCACCTATCCGCTCTGTGCAGCTTTTGATGGAGGTTTCACATGAAGCAATTGCTCATCCGCGCCGACGACATCGGCTACTCCTACGCCGTCAACGTTGGCATCGCCCGCACCGTACACGAGGGCCTCGTGCGCTCCGTCGGCGTCATGCCCAACATGCCCGAGACGGAGCGCGGCGTCGCCTGGGTCAAGGATGCCGACATCGCCATCGGCCAGCACACCAACGTCTGCCTGGGGCGCCCCTGCGCCGACCCCGCGCGCATCCCGAGCCTTTTGGGGCCGGACGGCTGCTTTAAGAGCAGCCGCGAGTACCGCGCCAAGTATAAAGAGGGTGTCGACTTTGTCGACTTCGACGAGGCGGTAATCGAGATCGAGGCACAGCTCGCGCGCTTCCTCGAGGTTGTGGGGAGCGACCCCGACTACTTCGAGGCGCACGCCGTCACGAGCAACAACCTCAATCGCGCCATCGCCTACGTTGCCGAACGCCACGGCTACAAGAACCAGCCGGCTTCGTTCGACCCCACTGCCGTGGTTACCTGCGGCTCCACACCGGTGCGCATGGTCCTGCGCTCGATGACGCCCGACTACGACCCCGCCGCGTGCATCCGCGAGACGGTCGCGCAGATGGCCGACGGCGACACCACCGTGTTTGTGGCGCACCCCGGCTATCTGGACCAGTTCATCCTCAACAACTCGTCGCTCACCACCGACCGCACCAAGGAGGTCGACGCGCTCATCTCGCCTGAGCTGCGCACCTGGCTCGAGGCGCAGCCCGATCTTGCGCTTATCGACTACCGCGACCTGTAAGCAACGGCAAGGCACAGCCGCGACGGCACGTGATGGCGGGTGGAGCACAAGGCACCGCACGACCATGACGTAGCATAACGTCGAGAACTCGACAGAAGTTTTGTCGAGTTCTCGACGTTTTTGTTTGTCGAGTTTATCGAGTTTGCCGAGGAGGCGCCCGAGGCCGCTCCCGGTGCTCCGCAGCCTACTCCGTGCGCAGCGCCGTAACCGGGTCCTTCTTCGCCGCCATGCGGCTCGGCGCCAAGCCCGCCGCGAGCGACAGCACCACCGAGATGACCACGAGCGCCACGCCCGCCCCCACAGGCACCGCCGCAAGGTTCTCCACCCCGGCGACCGCGTAGATGATGGCGTTGACCGGAATGTCCAAGAGCACCGTGACGCCCACGCCGAGCAAGCCCGAGACCAACCCGATGATGAACGTCTCGGCGGTAAAGATGCGCGAAACGTCGCGCTTGCTCGCACCGATGGCACGCAGGATGCCGATCTCCTTCGTGCGCTCGAGCACCGAGATGTAGGTGATGATGCCGATCATGATGGAGCTCACCACGAGCGAGATGGCCACAAAGGCGATCAGGATGTAGGTGATGGCGTTCACGATATCGGTCACGCTCGACATGAGCATGCCCACGATATCGGTGTACTGGATCTCGGTTCCCTCGCCGTCGGCCCGAATCTGATCGTTGTACTCGTCAATGAGCTGGTCGACCTGCTCCTTCGCCTCAAAGTCTACGGGATAGATGCTGATGGTCGACGGATTGTCGAGGTCGCCTTTGCCCAGCAGCTCGAGATTTCCCTCGTAGGTCGCATTGTCCGTCTGGCTCGCCATCTGCTCTGAGAACGCCTCGGCTATCTCGTCGTCCGACAGGCCCTCAGCACGCAGTTCGTCGACATAGCTCTGGAGCTGCGAGCCCTGCTCGGCGGGCAGCTGGCCGATCAGCATCTCGATACCCTCCATCGTGAGGCCCGTCGAGCTCTCCTCAAACGGCAGCCCCGTGAAGATATCCGTCGTCGGATCCGCCTCCTGCGCGGTCACCGCCGGGCTCGCGTCGCCCGCCTCAATCACGTGATCCACCAGCTCGGGCGTGTACAGAACGCTTCCCCAGTTGGTCTCGTCGTTGCCCTCGGCAGGCTGCACGATGCCCACCACGCGCAGGGTCTCCGCAGCGTTGATGACGTCGGTCATAAACGCGTCGTCCTCCGACATGTCGCTCCAGGTGCCGTCCGCCTGCTCGGCGTAGGTGTACGCCTCGGGCACAAGCTTGAAGGTAAGCCCCATGAGCTCGTCGTAGGTGTAGGAGGTTCCCTCGACCTGCTCGACCTCGCGCCCCGCGATCACATCCGCCATCATGCCGCGCAGGTCACTCTGGTCGAGAAGCCCGAGCGCGTAGAGGGTGTAGTCGGAGATGCGCCCGTTCTCGTCGATGTAGAGCACCACCTCGTCCCAACTCTCGGGCATGCGGCCCGCGACCACGGTGTAGTCGCGCTCCCACGTGTCGCGGTTGGGCAGAAGCTCGGTAAAGACATCGTAGGACGAGCCCATGCTCGAGAGCATCTCGGTCTGGGTCTGGCCCATCGAGATGCCGAGCGCGTCCATCACCGTCGCCGGATTTACCTGAACGGGGCCGTCGGCGGTGTCGGACGAGTAGATGTTGATCGGCACATCGTAGGTGTACTCGATCGCGGTGGTGATGTCCTCGATGTCGCCGGGATTGCTCTCGAGCCATTCCTTGATCGCGGGCATGTCGTTCTCGTTGGCGCCATCGGCCACACTGGTGACCATGTTGGTCACGAGGTCCCTCGACGAGACGGTCCCTTCCTCGACCGTCTGGGCCGCCGTCTCAGCTGCCGACCCCATCATCGAGCCCATCATGCTCGCCATATTCACGCTCGTCGACTGGATGGTGAGCGGATAGCTCCCCATGGTCGACTCCTCGGTCTCGGCGATATAGTTCTGCGCGCCGTCCGAGAGCGACAGGATGAGCGCGATGCCGATGATGCCGATGGATCCGGCGAACGCCGTCAGAAACGTACGCCCCTTCTTCGTCATGAGGTTGGTAAAAGAAAGACTGAGCGCCGAGCGGAAGCTCATCGAGCGCTTGCCCTTCTTCGCGTCCTCCACGGCGTGCGCCTGCACCTGCTCGGGCGTGAGGCGCTCACGCGTTGCATCGACCGGCGCGGAGTCGCTCGTGATAAGGCCGTCGGAGATGCGCACGATGCGGTCGGAGTAGCGCTCGGCAAGCTCGGGGTTGTGCGTGACCATGATGACCAGGCGGTCGCGGCTGAGCTCCTTTAGGATCTCCATCACCTCGACGGAGGTCTCGGTGTCCAGCGCGCCCGTGGGCTCGTCAGCCAAAATGATCTCGGGATCGTTCACCAGCGCGCGAGCGATGGCCACGCGCTGCATCTGTCCGCCCGACAGTTGGTTGGGCTTCTTTTTAAGGTGGTCGCCGAGGCCCACGCGCTTGAGCGCCTCCTCCGCACGGCGCCGCCGCTCCGCCGCCGGCGTACCCGAGAGCACGAGCGCCATCTCGACGTTGGCGATGACCGTCTGATGCGGGATGAGGTTGTAGCTCTGAAAGACGAAGCCCACCGAATGGTTGCGGTACGTATCCCAGTCCTGGTCGTGATAGCTCTTGGTCGAGCGGCCGTTGATGACGAGGTCGCCGCGCGTGTACTGGTCAAGACCGCCGATGATGTTCAGAAGCGTTGTCTTGCCGCAGCCGGACTGACCGAGGATGCTGACAAACTCCTGGTCGCGAAACGTGACCGAGATGCCCTTGAGGGCGTGGACGACGGTGTCGCCTGAAGGATAGTCTTTGGTGATGCCTTTGAGCTCAAGCACGGAAGTGCCTTTCTATCGTTGCGCACGGGTTGCCGGAATGGCGTGGGCGGGGCGGCGGGGCGGCCGCCGCGTGCCGCGCCCACGCGACACCGGGTTGCGATACATGGTGGTCATGGTACCCGTAACGCGCGATGCGAGACACCGAAGCCGCACGGCGTGCAGGACGCGGGGAGAAAACTCGCAGATTGTATAGGCAGATTGCATATCGCGCATTTTAGCCGGCATAACCCCAGCTCTGCGGCATGCAAAGAACCGGCGATTTGTATAGAAAAATACAATCCGCCCGTTCTTTCCCCTGAGATACATACAATCCGCCATTTCTCTCCCCTTATTCCCTGGGCATACAATCTGGCAGGTTTGTCCCCCTTGCACCCCCGAGGGACGCGACCGCACAAACACGGCCGGGACGGCGCCGCTGGGCGGAGGGGTGACATTTTCGCGCAACGACGACGACGCTTGGCTGACAGGACCCTCAATCAGGGGGGTTATTTATTCTAGTGACTAGTTTACGATGGGTCCTGCGAGTAGCCGCGGAATCGCGCGGCCTTCTGACCAGCGCTTTTTCCAAACACGGCACACTTCTCTACTATGAGGGGGCGCTCTAAACCGTGCACTAGAATGAATAACCCCCCTCCCTCACCCGCCAAAAGCAGAGGCTCCCGAGCGAAAACGCTCCCGAGAGAGCGGCCTGAACGGCGCACGGGGCGCGCTTTGCGCTGATTTGCAGGGCAGCGCACCCGCCGCACGAGAACGTGAGACAATCGAGGCGAACTACACGAGATAAGGGATGCCATGCCATCGTCACGCCGTAAACGGCTCGCCGCCGCCAACCACCAGACCGACCCGCGCGCCAACAGCACCCATACGCCCTCGGGCCGCAAGCGCGCGCGTACCGCGCGCAAAGGTACCGGCGCAGCAGATAAGCCCAAGACGCAGGCGGCGCCCTCCTCGCACCGCGCCCGCAAAGACGCCGCAGGCCCCTGCCCCCTTATGCACGAGTGCGGCGGCTGCCTGTGGCTCGGCATGCCGTACAAAAAGCAGCTCGCCCGCAAGCAGGAGACCGTCGATGAGCTGACGGCACCGCTCCTGGTCGCACAGGGATGGGACGCCGCGCCCCTGCCTATCCTCGGAATGCGCACGGACATCGACGCCGCGATGCGCGCATCCGGCTACGACCCGCTCCGCAACGGCACCGTAACCGCGGCAGACGGTAAGCTGCCCGCGCCCCGCGCGTTTCGCTACAAGGCGGCGACGCCCTTCGCTCCGGGTCCCGACGGCGCGGTGCGCGCGGGCTTCTACGCGCGCGGCACGCACGACATCGTCGCCGTGCCGGCATGCGCTGTCGAGGCGCCCGGCGCGCGGCATCTCCTGAACGAAATCGCCCGCCTCGCCGCGGAGCTCGGTATTCCCGCCTATGACGAGGACCGTCGCCAGGGCACCCTCCGCTACGCCGTCCTCCGCTGCGGTTGGAGACGCAACGAGGCCATGCTCACGCTGGTGACCGCGCAGCGCGACGTGCCCACCCTGAGCGAGCTCGCCCGCGCGCTCACGCAGGTAGAGCCGCGCCTCGTCTCGATCGCGCAGAACATCAACGGCCGCGTGGGCAACGCCATCCTGGGTAGCGAGACGCACATCGTCTGGGGCGCGCCGTGCATGCGCGACGAACTTTTGGGCTGCACGTTCGAGATCTCGCCCACGGCGTTTTACCAGACAAACCCCCAGCAGACCGAGGTGCTCTACCGCCTCGCCCTCGACGGCATGGACCTGCGCGCCGGCGACACGCTCGTCGATGCGTACTGCGGCAGCGGCACCATCGGCATCACCGCCGCCCACGCCGCGCGACAAGCGGGCAGAAACATCTCGCTCATTGGTGTCGAGCGCAATCCCTCCGGCATCGCCGACGCCGCGCGCAACGCGGAGCTGAACGGGCTTTCCGACCGCTGCTCGTTTGTGGCAGAAGATGCGACGAGCTACCTCAGGCGCGCCGCAGGCGAGGGGCTCGCGGCAGACGTCATCGTGCTCGACCCGCCGCGCGCCGGCTCGACGCCGGAGTTTCTCGCGGCGGCGGCCGCCATCGGCCCGCGCCGCATCGTGTACGTAAGCTGCAACCCCGCAACGCAGGTGCGTGATCTTGCCGAGCTGGGACGTGCGGGCTACCGGCTCATCCGCCTCACGCCCGTCGACATGTTCCCGCATACCGACCACATCGAGACGGTCGCCGTCCTGGAGCGCGCCTAGGCTCAGGCCGCCAGGCTCTCGAGCCACGCGATGTAGACGCTCGGGTAGTGCGCGTAGAGGATCTCCCACGGATTCACGCGCATGGCGACGGTCGAGACCACGGTGGCAACGCCCGCCGGCGTCATGAGGTCGTCGAGCGACCGCACCGCTCCGGAGATATCGGCGGTAAGGTCGGCAATCAGGAGCTCGTCTTCTGGGTTATAGGGCGAGGGCGCGCCCATGACCTCGGCAAAGGCCTCCTCCATGGCGGCGTGGCGCGTCGCAAAATCGGCCGAGGTCACGCTCGGGAGCGCCACATCGACGCCGTAGCGCACATACCCCCAGGCCTCAAGCGGCAGGTGCGTCATGATGTCCGCGGGGTTGGCGATGTTGAAGATGCTCGCATACCGCGCGTCCGCGGCGTCGGCGGAGACCGTCGTCGCCGGTGAGGCGTACGTGTACGCGCGGACGCCGTCGCCGGCGGCGAGTCCGATGAGCGCTCGCGTGCCCTCGAGGCCGGCCAGCTCGTCGAGCGCGCCGGCTGCCACCAGATTGGCGATGGCGCCGCCCCGGCTGTGCCCGACCAGCAGCAGCTCGACCGAACGGCCCTCCTGGTGCGCACGCTTCACGCGGGGTGCAAGCGCCCGGGCCACCTCGGCCGCCGCCTCGCGGTATCCGGGGTGGTCGTCGTCGCTATCGACGGCCAAGTTGCTCAGCCACTCCGACCCGTAGCTGCCGCGCACACTCACCACCATGAGGTCACGCAGCGTGCCATCCGCGCCCACCATGCGCTTCTCGGCAATGCCGTAGGCCGCGCCGTCGGCTTCCTGCGTGACCAGGCTCAGCGCCTCGTCGATAACCTCGCTGCGATAGCGGTACGACGCGGTCGACACGTCGGTGAAACCGAGGGCGGAGAGGCCGAGCTCCATGTAGGGCAGGCACGTGTTGCCCGCCTGGTAGTAGCCCGACTCCGCGTAGGCGAGCGTGGCGATAACGGCGCCCGCGGCCGCAAGCTCGGGGTTGTAGACGGTGCGATCGGCGTCGAACCAAGCATCATCCCACGTAACGGCCATGGTGGTCTCGCCATCGTCCGGAACGGCGAAGTCGGTGAACGCGATATGCGCCTCAAAGCGGCCGGTGCGCGCGAACTCGTCGCCCCATGCGGGCGTCGCCGCAAGCACGGGGGCATCCACCGCACCGAGCCCGCGCTGGCGCAGGCAATGCCGGGCGTAGAGCGTCAGCGCGCCGATGAGCGCAAACACCACCAGCACAAACCCCACGGCCGCCGCGATGCGCGCGAGGGTCCGGCGCACGGGGTGCGCCGCTGGGGCGGCATGCTGGGGGCGATGGCGCACGGGACCTCCCTGGGGGCTCGGATGCTTACACGGGGATACGCCGGCGGCGCGGGCAGACTGACGGCGCGAGAGGCACGCCGGGCCGCGCGGATGCGGGACGCTTTGCCCCGAGAGCTTACCAAGTCCGCATGAAGCCCCTGTGAGCGCGCGGCTTACCGTTTGGTAAGACAGGCGAGCGGTCGTTTTTGCACGGCGAACGGTTCACTACCCGTGCCGCCCCGCGGTGCGCGGCGCCTTATGCCGAGGGGCCCGCCGCGTACTCCTCCGGCGCGAGCTCGCGTCCCTCGACGTAGTACACGTGCTCTCCCGCACACCGCCGGCAGTACACGCGGCCATCGCGCTCGATGGCGCGCCCGTCGTGCACGCGCTCGCCGCACCCGTCGCACACGAGCGTCTTGCGCGAGCCGCTCGGCAAGTCCTCCGGGGCGAGGTCGGGCAGCTCAACCTCGTGCACGTGAAAGAGCATCGCGTCCGGAACCTCGGCAAAAAACGCCACCGGGTCCGTCCCGTGACCGCAATGCGGGGCGTCCGTGCGCTGCGAGATGCGGATAGCGCGCCCCGTGGCCATATCGTAGAAGCTCGCGGACATGATGCCGTAGTCATACCATTTGAGGCGGCGGCGGCCAATGTGGCAGTTGGCCACCACGGTGACGGCATCGGCAAGGCACCGATCGCACTCCACAAAAGCCACGAGGTCGCGGTAGGTGTCCGCATCGTCGATACCAAAATAGGTGAGCGCAAGGCGCGCCATGCGCGTGCCGATGACCTGGCCTCCGCACAGGTGCCCGTGGAAGGCGACGGCGCGCTCGAGGTCCTCTTCAAACGTGCGCTTGAGCATGGGGGTCCTTTCTTACGGCAGCCGGGCGCAGGTGCCGGGGCTGCACCGATGGATGACGGGATGGAGCGGGGGCGGGGGCGGGCCGAAGCTAGAGCTCGAAGCCGGCTGCGGCGAGCGCGCCCACGAGCGCCTCGCGGTTGCGGTTCATGATGAGCTCCTCGGGGAAGTGGATCTCCTCGAGCAGGCGCTCGGCGTGAGGGAACTGCCCGATGGCGGGCGCGATGTGCGCATCGCTCGACACCACGATGCCCACGCCCAGCTCGGCGGCGCGCTCGGCGATGGCGCGGCACGCCCCGTGATGCCGGCGGCTCTCGAGGCTGTGGTTGTTGATCTCGATGAGCTTATGGTGCGCGCGGGCGCAGTTGAGAACCTCGTCGACGTCAAACGGCACGCCGGAGCGCCCCGCGTGACCGAGCACCAGCACGTCGGGACGCTCGAGCACAGCGGTGTACATGCGCGTGGTCTGGGCGACGGTCGCGCCGTCGGCGAAGGAGCCGTTGTGCACGCTCGCGATGAGGTAATCGAGGTCGCCCACAACCCGCTCGAACAGGCTCTTGTCCGCCCGGTACGCGTGGCCGACGATGCTCTCGGGACAGGCGATATCCTCGGCAAAGAGGCCACCCTCGAGCGAAACGATATCGACCTCGGCGCCGCGCAGCAGCATGACGCCATCCCACACGCGCGGCCAGATGCCCTGGTTCAAGAAGAACTGGAAGTTGCGGATGTGCTGCTCGGGGTAGAGCATCACGCTGAAGTGATCGGCCGAGCCCAGAAGCTCGAGCCCGGCGGCGCGGGCGGCGGCAACGTTCTCGGCAATGGTCGAGTACGCGTGGCGCGACGCCAGCGTATGGGTGTGGATATCGGCGGCGATGGTATAGGGCACGGGCGCCCACCTCCCTAACGGATGAGAACAGCCGGACGGCATGGGCCTATTGTCTCACGAACGCGGTGCGCGAAGGCCGCTCGCGCGAGGGCGCATGCCCGCGCTGCCGCCGCGGGCCCGGGGCGGGCGCGCCGCCGTGCTCTAGCGGTAGCTCTCTGCCAGGGCCTGCCAGGCCGGAAGCGACCGCTCGATGGTCTCGGGCGCGACGCAGTAGCCCACGCGCACCCAGCCGGGCACGCCGAAGCTGTCGCTCGGCACCGGCAGCAGCTCAAAACCGCGGGCGCGCTCGCAGAAGGCCTCCGCATCGGGCTCGAGCGCACGCACCCACAGGTAGAAGGCGCCATCGGGCTCCACAAAGGTGTAGCCGTACGCGCGCAGCGCATCGGTGAGCAGCTCGCGGTTGCGCGCATAGGCCGCCACATCGGTGGGCGTGTCCACGCAGTCGATCACGACGCGCTGGAAGAGCGCCGGCGCGCACACGAACCCGAGCGCCCGCGCCGCGCCCGCCACGGCGGCCATCATGCGGCGGGCGCCCTCGCTCACCTGCGGCACGAGAACCCAGCCCACGCGCTCGCCCGGAAGCGACAGCGACTTGCTGTAGGAGTAGCACACCACCGTGTGCTCGTAGAGCGCCGGCACCCAGGGCACCTCGGCGCCGTAGGTGATCTCGCGATACGGCTCGTCGGAGATGAGCACGACGGGCTGCGGGTGGCCGAGCTCCTGCTCGCGCGCCGCGTTGACCTCCTCCAGAACCTCGGCGAGCTCGGAAAGCGTCTCGCGCGGGTAGATGGCCCCGGTGGGATTGTTGGGCGCGTTGATGATGACGGCGGCCGTGCGGGGCGTGATGGCCGCCGCAACCGCACCGGGCACCACCTGGAAGGTCTCCGGATCCGCCGGGACCTCGACGCAGACAGCGCCCGCCGTCTCTATCCACACCCGGTATTCGGGGAAGTACGGGGCGATGACGATGACCTCCTCGCCCGGGCACACCGCCGCGTGCAGCGCGATGGAGACCGAGGCTGCCGCGCCTACGGTCATAAAGACGTCCGAGGCGGTATAGGTCGTCCCAAAGC
Source organism: Collinsella sp. An268 (assembly GCF_002159765.1). Lineage (GTDB taxonomy): Bacteria > Actinomycetota > Coriobacteriia > Coriobacteriales > Coriobacteriaceae > Coprousia. The sequence continues at coordinate 134,207 of NZ_NFJH01000003.1, forward strand.
GGCGGTTAAGCGACGAGGCCACGGCGGCACGGGCCGCCGGCAGGCCGGGCGCGGGCGTGTAACCGTGGAGCTCGGCGGCGGGCACCTCGGCAAGCGAGCGGGCTATGCTCTCTTGCACGGCCGCCGGTGCGGGGATGCTCGGGTTGCCCAAGCTGAAGTCGAAGACGTTCTCGGCGCCGATCTCCTCCTTGCGTGCGCACGCGTACGAAAAGATCTCGCGGATCTTGGAACTCTCCGCCCCAAAGGCATACATCTGCTCGTTGATCATGGCTGGCCTTCCTTTCGCATGGCGGCGCGGGGCGCACCGGTCCTCAAAGCTCGCCCTCTATTGTAGAAAACGCAAAACGGGGCAGCCTGGGCTACCCCGTTTCGTAACGTGATGCGCGCGGGCGCGTTAGGCGCGCGCGTCCTCGATAGCCTTGACCACCGTTTCCTGCAGCGCCGCGAGGTTCTCCTCGGAGGGGATCCACTGCTGGGCGATCACGGGGCTCGCCATCTGGAACTTCATGTTCTCCATCTCGGTAAAGACCTGCTTGGGGCCGAGCGGCGCCCAGCCGTAGCTGCCAAAGGCGATGCCCGTGCGCTGGCTGTTGTTGGGCGAGAGGCCGCGCATATAGGTGAGGAAGCTCGCCATGGTGGGCATCATGTTGGAATTGAGCGTGGGCGAGCCGCAGGCCACGTAGCGTGCGTCGCACAGCTCGAGCATGATATCGGAGATGTGCGTGTGCTTGACGTCGATGAGCTTGGCGGGCACACCCTCGCGAATGAAGGCGTCGGTGATCTCGCGCGCCATGGCCTCGGTGGAATGCCACATGGAGTCGAAGACCACCACGGCCTTCTCCTCGGTCTGATAGGTGCTCCACGCCTGGTACTTCTCGAGGATCTCGGCGATGTGGCTGCGCCAGATCACACCGTGCGACGGGGCGATCATCTTGATGTCGAGCCCGCCGAGCGCCGCCATGGCCTTCTGCACCTGGGCGCCGTAGGGCCACACGATGTTGGCATAGTACTTCTTAGCCTGCTTCATAACCTCGCAGAGGTCGCACTCGTCATCGAAGCGCTTGGTGGTGGCGTAGTGCTGGCCAAACGCGTCGTTGGAGAAGAGGATGCCGTCCTCCGGACACCAGGTGACCATGTTGTCCGGCCAGTGGACCATCGGCGTCTGCACGAAGTGGAGCGTGCGCGCGCCGATAGAGATGGAGTCGCCGGTCTTGACGCCCTCGACCTCGATGCCGTAGTGGGCGCGAATCTCGTTCACGCCGGCCGGGGCCGAGGCGACGATGCGCGCGTTGGGCGCGAGCTCGTGGATCTTGGGCAGGCTGCCGGAGTGGTCCATCTCGACGTGGTTCGTCACCACGAGCTCGATCTTGGCCGGGTCGACAACCTGGCTGATGCGCTGGACAAACTCGTCGGTAAACGTCGCCTTCGCCGTGTCGATGAGCGTGACGGTCTCGTCCATGATGAGGTAGGCGTTGTAGGTGATGCCCTGCTCGGTGGTGTAACCGTGGAACGAGCGCTCGTTCCAGTCGATGCCGCCGACCCACCAGATCTTGGGGGAAATCTCGATTGCGTTGAGCATAACGCGTCCTTTCTGCCGCCGCAGGCGGCGGCGCCGCCGATGACAGCCATGTTTTGCGGTTCGCGCTCCATCATAGCACGCGCTCAGAGGGGGCGTTTGCCATGGCTCGGGCAACAGAGATTATGCGTAAATTGCTATCGTCATAGAGTCATTTACCGAGCGCCCCGGACGCCTCCCCACCGCTTTTTGCTCACGCCTGCGGCTTGCGGCCGCGCGGCTTGCTGACGAGTCCCTCGGCGCCGTCGGCGCGGTACTTGCGGCACCACATCTTGACGGAGGACTCGCTCGTCACGCCGTAGGCGATCATCACCTCGCGCACGGACCTGCCCTTTTCCACGCGGTCGCGCGCACAGGCGATCTTGGTGTCGAGGTCGTAGGACCGGTGCGTCGAGCCACCGTTGAGCACGGCATCGCGCCCGCCGGCCGCAAAGGCGCGCGCCCACTGTCGCGCCGTCGCCGCCGGTATGCCCAGCTGTGCCGCGAGCGCCCGCTGGCTGATCCCCTCTTCGAGCGCCTCGACGGCGCGCAGGCGCACCGCCTGGTTGTAGGTTGTCCGCTTGCCCTCTGCCATGCCATCACTCCCGTATCGAAACGCGAGAGTCATTCCGGGTCGCCCGCGTTTATTGCATGCTTCTGGCATCGTACCCCCTTGTAGTAAAGATTCAGTAAGGGGTGTTTGCAGTTTACGAGAAGATGACGTTCGCCGTGCACGCATGCGGTATCGTCAACGGCGCCGCCGGGGGTCCCGGCGCGCGCACGCCAACACCCGCCGCCCGTCCGGGCGCTCGTCCGCGAGGAGGTACGTATGATCACCTGCTACATGACCGACATCAACGGTGCGCTCGTCACCGTCGACACGCCAGAGGCCGGCGCTTGGATCAACGTGGTCTCCCCCACACCCGAGGAGAGCGCATGGCTCGAGCGAGAAATCGGCGTGCTGCCGGAGTTCGTCCGTTCCGCCCTCGACGAGGAGGAGACCTCGCACATCGACTACGACGACGACGTCAACCAGGCCCTCATCATCGTCGACTACCCCTGCGCCGAAGACGCCGAGGATATGCAGGACCCGGCGATGCTGCAGTACACCACGATGCCCATCTCGTTTTTCTCCCTTCCGGCGAAAAACCTCGTCGTCACGCTCAGCCTGCAGGACAACCCCATCGTGACCGACATGGCCGCAGGCCGCGTCCGCGGCCTCAACACCCGCCTACGCACCCGCTTTTTGCTGCAGATGCTCCTGCGCGTATCGCAGAGCTACCTCATCGCACTGCGCCGCATCGACGCGCTCTCCACCAAAACCGAGCAGCGCCTGTACGGCTCCATGCGCAACGAGGAGCTCCTGCAGATGCTCTCGCTCGAGAAGTCGCTCGTGTACTTCTCGACGTCGCTCAAATCCGCCGAAGTCACGCTCAACAAGATCATGCACGGCCACCTCATCACCCTGTATGAGGACGACCAGGATCTGATGGACGACGTTATGATCGAGGTCCATCAGGCGCAGGAGATGTGCAACATCTATTCCAACATTCTCTCCGGCACCATGGACGCCTACGCGAGCGTCATCTCCAACAACCTCAACATCGTGATGAAGGTGCTGACGGTCCTCACCATCGTGATGGCCATCCCCAACATGATCTTTGGCTTTTGGGGCATGAACGTCGATTTGCCCTTTGCTGCGTCGCCCCTGTTCAACACCTGGGTGTTCCCGCTGGTGCTCGCCGTTGTCCTCTGCCTTGTGTGCGCCTACATCTTTAAGCGTAAGGGACTCTGGCACTAGGCACCGACGCGAGGGCGCACGCGCCGCAAAACCCTACGGCAACGTGAGCGAACTGCCGCACGCCAGGTAGCGCACCCGCGGCCCGAGCTCGTCGCGCAGGTGCGCAAAGGCGTCGAGCCCCGTGCAGTGAAACGTGTAGTAGCACGCGGGGCGCCGTGCGAGCTCGCGGGCGAGTGCCGCCACCGTCTGAGCGTCTGCCGAGGTCCCCGCCGAGGGCGCCATCAGATGGAAGCCCGCCACCACGGCGTCGAGCGGTGCGGCGGCGATGCGCTCCGCCTCCGTCATGATGTTCAAGATGCCGGCATGCGAGCACGCCGAGATGAGCACCCGGCGCCCGTCCTCCTGCACCAGCAGGCTCTGCTCGTGCGCAAAGTCATCGAGAACGAGGGAGCCGGTTGCGGCGCCCCGCATAAAGAGCCGGTTGTTTGAGGCGGGGGCCGGATAGGCGCGCGACGGGATCGCAAACAGCGTCAGGCCGGGGGCGATCCGGTGTCGGGCGCCCGTTGTCACGATGCGCGGGCTCGCAGCGAGACCCGCGTCGAGGCTGATGTCATGATGCGCCGCGACCGTACCCGAGAGATGCTCGTCAAAGGCATGCGGGCGCACGTACAGGGGAGTCGATGCCGCGCGCGTCGCCGCCAGATACGCGCCGAGGCCGCCGCCATGGTCGGCATGTCCGTGGGAGAGCACGGCCGCGTCCGCCGTCCCGACGTCGATCCCCAGCGCCGCCGCGTTGGCGAGCGCGCTCCCGTCAGGCCCCACGTCAAATAGCACGCGGCGCCCCGCGGCCTCGATCCAGAGTGCGAGACCATGGCGCGCCGCGAGGCGGCTGGAGGGCGTGGCATTCTCCACGAGCACCGTGATCCTCATGCGCTGCCCTCCCAACCGGGATTTTACTTGTTCACCTGACCGGCGCGCACGGCCGCCTTCTTGCGGTCGGTCGCGTTCAGGATGCGCTTGCGCAGGCGGATGTTCTTGGGCGTGATCTCCACGAGCTCATCGTCGGTGATGTACTCGAGCGCCTCCTCGAGGGTAAAGGTGCGCGGCGGCGTGAGCTGCACGGCGATATCGGCGGTCGAGCTGCGCTGGTTGCCGAGGTTCTTGGTGCGCGCGATGTTGACCACCATGTCACCCGGCTTGTTGCGCTCGCCCACGAGCATGCCCTCGTAGCACTCGGTGCCCGGCTCGACAAAGAGCTGGCCGCGCTCCTGCAGCGTGCCGAGGGCGTAGGCGACGGCCTTCTCCGTCGTCATCGAGATCATGGCGCCGTTGTTGCGCCCGCCGAGGTCGCCCGCATACGGGCCGTACTCCAAGAACGTATGGTAGAAGACGCCCTCGCCGTGGCTCACGTTCAGGATGCGGTTCTTCAGGCCCATGATGCCGCGGGTGGGGATGCGGAACTCGATGTGGGTCACCGTGGAGCCCGCATGCATGCTCGTCATGGTGCCGCCGGCGTTGCCAAAGACCTCGATGACCTTGCCCGCGTACTCGTCGGGGCACTCGACGACGGCCTGCTCGATGGGCTCGAGCTTGTTGCCGTGCTCATCGGTCTTGATGAGGACGCGCGGACGGCCCACCTGGAACTCGAAGCCCTCGCGGCGCATGGTCTCCATCAGCACGGACAGATGGAGGATGCCGCGTCCCGAGACCTCGACGCCGCTCTTGTCCTCGAGCTCCTCGATGCGCATGGTCACGTTGTTCTCGGCCTCCTGGGCAAGGCGCTCCTTCAGCTGGCGCGCGCCCACGATGTCGCCGTCGCGGCCGACGAGCGGCGAGGTAGACGCCTCGAACACGACCGAGAGGGTCGGCGGGTCGATCTCGATGGGGTCGAGATGCACGGGGTGCTCGGGGTCGGTGTAGACGTCGCCGATGTCGGTGTGGTCGATACCCACCACCGCGGCGATGTCGCCGGCATGGACCTCCTCGCACTCGGTGCGGCCGAGGTAGTCGAAGGTATAGAGCTGCTTGACCGTCGCCGTGGCGCTCGAGCCGTCATTCTTGACGACGAGGATCTGGTCGCCGTCGTGAATGGTGCCCGAGTACACGCGACCGATGCCGATGCGGCCCACATAGCTCGAGTGGTCGATGGTCACGCACTGCATGGCGAGTGGCGCGGCCTCGTCCACCTCGGGCGCGGGCATCTCGTGGACGATCATGTCGAGCAGGGGGTACATGTTGTCGCCGTCGGCCAGCGGATCGAGGCGGGCATAGCCGTTCACCGCGGAGGCGTACACCACGTGCTCCATGGCAAACTCGAGCTGCTCGTCGGAAGCGCCCAGGTCGGCCATAAGGTCGAGGCAATCGTTGTAGGCGCGCTCGGGCTCCGCACCGGGGCGGTCGATCTTGTTGATCACAATCATGATCTTGAGGCCGCAGGCGATGGCGTGGGAGAGCACGAAGCGCGTTTGGGGCATGGGACCCTCAAACGCATCGACGAGCAGCAGCGCCCCGTCCGCCATCTTGAGCACGCGCTCGACCTCGCCGCCAAAGTCGGCGTGGCCGGGGGTGTCGATGACGTTGATCTTGACCCCCTTGTACTCGATAGAGCAGTTCTTGGCGAGAATGGTGATACCGCGCTCGCGCTCCTGATCGTTGGAGTCGAGCACGCGGTCCTCAACCTGCTGGTTGGCACGGAACGCGTCCGTGGCACGCAGGAGCTTGTCGACGAGCGTGGTCTTGCCGTGGTCGACGTGGGCGATGATGGCGATGTTTCTCAGATTCTCGACGCGCATGTAGTGCTCCTTGCCTCGTTCTATCCTCAAGCTGCCCGGCCCGCGTCCCTCCGCTGCGCCCTCAGCTTCGTGCCTCAGAAATCGGGCGCAGCGGAGGGACGCGGGCCGGGCCATCCGGGTCGCAAACGGTACCCTATCATTTGCGCATCGGACCCTTCAGTGCCTGAAAAGAATGGCAGGTCGACCGCATCGAACCCTTTAGCGCAAACGGTTCTAATAGTAAACGATGTGCCGGTCAGCGGTTGTTTTCGTTCTGTAAGCGCAAATGCACTCCACACGCGCACATACAAGCCCAGGACCTCCGGATTCGGCGCGGCCTCCTCAGCACAACGCCGCTCCAGTGCTTCCGCCAGCTTTCCATCGTCTTTCCAGCAGTTTTCCATCATGGAAAGCCAGATGGAATGTTGCTGGAAAGCTCTGGGAAGCCGACGGCACGGATGCCGGGCGCATGTTTGTTTTCCTAGATGAGCGGGGGCTCCTCGCCCGCCGGCTCGGGGTCGGCCCATCCGAAGGCATCGCCCGCACCGGGGTTCTCGTAGAGCACGTACGCCGAATATCCCACCGGTAGCGCCCGCTCGTAGAAGCTCACGAGCACCGCATCGTGGTAGGCGCCGTCGAGCTCGACCGCGCCGGTACAGGCGATGGCGTAGCGATCGATGGCTGCCAGGTGCTCCCCCGCGTTGCCGCGCGCGTTCTGCACGATGAACGCCTGCGCCGCCTCCAGGCAGGCCTCCTCGCCGTCATCGGTGAACACGGCCTCGATGCGCCCCGAGCCCGCGTCCTCGGCACAGGCGGCCGTGCCCGGGTCGCGCCCCTCGGCCAGCTCGTCGAGCATATAGCCGATAAGATCGCAGACCATCTCGTCAAGCGCGGGCGACACGGCGCCAGAATTGTGCTGCTGATGAGCCATGTTGCGCATCCTCCTCGGGCGTCAGCGAGCGGGACGCCGGTGCGCGGCGCCGCCTAGTAGCAGGGCCATTCTAGCACGGCTGACACCGGCGCCACGGGAAAGACGGGCGAGCTCCGCACGCAGGGCAGCAGACCGCGATGCCCCCTACGCGCGGGCGCGGCGCGCGATATCTGCCGCGGCATCACGCTGACGCAAGAGGTTGCGGGCGCGACGCTCCAGCACGTTGATCTGGTTGGTGAGCATGACGACGTCGACGATCCCCCACACCACGAGCATGGACGCGACCGAAAAGACGAGGGTGCCGACGGTCCCGCGCATGCGCGACGTGACGAGCATCACGCCGCCCGCCACCGCCGCGAGCGAGCCCATGCCCCGGCGCCGCTCGCGCAGGGTGCGCGCCTGACCGACCACGGTGAGCCGGGCCGTCTCCGCCGCATGCGCGCGCGCCTCAGCCTCGAAGGCGATGTCCGCCGTCGTACGGGGGCGCGAGGCACCTGTTCCGGTACCGCCCCGCGCTCGCGATGCGGACCGGCCGCGGCCCGCGCCCTTGAGAAGGACGTCCCGCGCCTCGTTGACGGCGCGCATCTGCGCCTCAGCACGGGCGCGGAGCTTGGCGTTGTCGGGAAAACGGTCGGGGTGCAGCATCTGCGCAAGCTCGCGGTAGGCAATCTGAATCTCGTCGCGCGTGGTGCCCGGCTTGAGCCCGAGCACGCTGAGCGCCTCATCTTGCGTCACGGTGCACTCCCTCCCTTGTCGTATCTCGGATGCGCCCTCCCATAGTAGCAAAGCGGACGACCAAGCCGGCAACGACGCGCGAGAGGCCGATCCCTATAGAGAAACGGACGCCCAGCACCGCATTCACGCAGCAGAGAGCGTCCGCTTCCACGTCCCTATGCGGTGTACCGCCAGACGCGCTCGGAAAAGTGCGCCTGCCGAGCACCGGCTTGCTCGCCCTAGCCATCGGGCGCCAGAGGGAAAACCGGCGCCCGAGAGCAAGGGTCGGTAAGCCCAGATAACCTTTGACGGGAGAGTCGAGCATCGGGCTCCGGTGAGACGAGGGCCCTAAACGCAGACGATATGAGCTGAACATTGGGCCCTCCCCCTGTCGCGGATCCGTGGGTCGGGCGACAATGGTCGTACCACCAACCGTGGCCGCGCGCCACATGCGACGGAGGAGGGCACCATGTCCAATTATGTCACAGCCATCGGCCTCGACGTCCACGCCCGCAGCATCAAGGCCTTCGCCCTGAACCCCATGACCGGCGAGTGCGAGCGCGCCTCGTTCGGCTACGACCCCGCGGCGGTCGCCGAGTGGGCGCTCGGCTTCGATTCGCCCAGGGCGGTCTACGAGTCGGGCGTCACCGGCTTCCACCTCTGCCGCGCGCTCAGCGCGCTCGGCCTGGAGTGCGTCGTGGGCGCCGTCTCCAAGATGCAGCGGCCCGCCGCCGACCGGGGCAGGAAGAACGACCGGCGCGACGCCGAGTTCCTGGCGCGCCTGCTCGCCACCCGCAACGTCGTCGAGGTGTGGGTCCCCGACGGGCGCACCGAGGCCGCCCGCGACCTCTCGCGCGCCCTCGCCGACGCGCGCGACGACCTCCAGCGCGCCAAGCAGCGGATGTCCAAGTTCCTGCTGCGCCACGGGCACGTATTCGACGAGGCCACGCCGACGGGCGCGCGCAAGGGGAACTGGACGCGCGCCTACTGGAGGTGGGCCGACGCGATCGAGTTCGACGAGCCCGACGACGCCGCGGCCTACGAGCACTACCGCGACTGCGTGAGGCGCTGCCAGGAGGCGCGCGACGCGCTGGCGAGGAGGGTCGCCGAGGCGGCCGGGCGCCCGGGGTGGAAGCCGGTCGTCGACGCGCTCAGGCTCGTGAAGGGCATCGACGTCGCCACCGCCTTCCTGCTCGCCTGCGAGGCGGGCGACTTCTCGAGGTTCCGAACGGCGCCCGAGTTCGCCTCGTGGTGCGGCCTCGTGCCCTCGGAGCACTCGAGCGGCGAGACGTCCTCGAGGGGAGGGATCACGCGCGCGGGCAACGCCCACGTGCGCTCCGCGCTCGTCGAGGCGGCCTGGCACGTGCCGATGTCGTCGCGCGAGCCCAAGCCCCTCGCGCCCGGCCAGGAGGCCGCGCCCGCGGTCAGGCGCCACGCGGCCAAGTGCAACCGCAGGCTCCAGGACCGCAGGGAGGCGATGGAGGCGGCCGGCAAGCGCCCCGTCGTCGCCAACTGCGCCACGGCGCGCGAGATGGCGTGCTGGGTCTGGGCGATAGCGGGGATGGCGTCCGCGTAGCGGCGCCGCCCGGACAACGGGGTCCGACCCCGGGAACCGCCGCCGTTCGAGGCCGTTGGGAGGCCACTCGAGTCCTTTTTTATGGGCAGCGGGAGACCGCCACGCCCGCCAGCAGACTTCGGCCGAGGCCCCCAGCCGTAGCAACGAAATGCGCAGCCGGAGAGGCCACGCGCGGATATTAGAATGCCGGACGTGCGTCGAACAGACACGCCCTCAGGCGGCAGCCAGCCCGGGTGAAGATAGGTAGGCCCGACCGGTCGCGGTAGCTCCGCGGGCGGTCGGGCCGGTTTTGCCTCTTGACAATGTTCAGCTCATATTAAAAAAGGGCCCCACGTACGTGAGACCCTAGAATTCGTGGTGGAGGTTAGGGGGATCGAACCCCTGACCTCAGGCTTGCAAAGCCCGCGCTCTCCCAGCTGAGCTAAACCCCCGTAGTAATAAACACCCCAGCGGCGACTCGGCTCTCGCTGGGGTGTTTATTGCGAAAGGAATGGTGGACCTGACAAGATTCGAACTTGTGACCTCCCGGTTATCAGCCGGACGCTCTAACCAACTGAGCTACAGGTCCAACGCACTTGGATATACTAGCCCGTCCGGGTAAGGTACGTCAACAACAAATTTGGGGCAGCGCCAACTTTTTTTCACTCGTAGAGTCTTCGTGGAGACGCGCGGTCGGGCACCGGGCGGCGGCACCGCAGAAGCGCCGCTTGCCACCGCGCTGAGCTGCACGGTCAGATGCCGCTGGATATCGGTTTGCCGCACCTTGGACGCACGTGGATTCCTCCTACCGTTTGGTTAGACACCCGGGCGTATGCTCTTCCGCCCTATTCACGGAGGGAAGGAGCGCCCATGAGACCTCATCTGTTCCACCCCTATCGGCGAGCGCCGCGCGGGCCGCGCGACCAAGATGCCGGACTGTCGCCCAAACATCCCCGCAGTGTCGGTACGTCCCCGCACGGCACCCGGCGCCGCAGCGTGCGGCTCTTTCGCCTTGCGGGCATAACGGCCCTCGCCCTGAGCCTTGTCGCCACGCTGCAGGCCGCCCTTGCCGCCTACGCCGCGCCCGGGCAGACCATCGACCAGGCCCTCGGCTGCACCCGGTCGATCCAATCGGTGCTCGAGAGCCATCTGAATGACGGCTACTACCTCGGCACGCCCTATGGCAACCAGGGACCGGGCATCTACGGAGACATCACTACCAGCGACGCCTGGTGGCCCAACGGCAACCCCAAGCCGGGCGTGGGCGCGTACATGAACTGCGCCGGCTTTGTGACGGCGGTCGTGCGCGAAGCGGGCGGCGACACCTCGCCCGTGGCGGCGCACGTCTCGTCCATCGGGTACCACAAGGGCAACGAGTCCAATGCCAGCCAGTGGTACGGATTTGCCAACGATTGCGGCCTTTTGGCCGGCCAGTACAACACAAAGGAGGAGATGCTCGCCTCGGGCATCCTGGAGAAGGGCGACATCATCTACATTCACCCCACCACCTTTGGGGGCGATAACGACTGCCATATCATGTTCTTCTGGGGCTCGAACCCCCATGAGGACCTCGCGTGGCACTCGGCGCTGCACGGAGACGGCGTGATCGCCGGGTCCTCGAGCAACGGCAACATGATCTCGCGCATCACGCCCAAAGGACCCGCCGCCTTCTACCAGGTCTTTAAGGTGCAGCATTCCGTTGAGGTGACGTTTCAGAAGGTGAGCTCGCGCGACGACATCGACGTCACGCTCGACGCCTATCAGCTCGAAGGCGCCACATACGAGATTCGCCGCGCCGCAGACGATGCCTTGGTCTCGACGATCACCACCGATGCCGCGGGCACCGCGACGCTCGCCCTGGAGCCCTCGTGCGCCTACTACGCACAAGAGGTGACGGCGCCTCAGGGCTATGTGGTAAACCCCGAGCGCATCCCATTCAACACCGGTGAGACGACCTCGGTCGAGTTACCGGACGCGCCGGGCACCCTCACGCTGCGTATCCAGAAGAAGGATGCCGCCACCGGTGGGGAGGCGCAAGTGGGCGCGTCGCTCGAGGGCGCAACCTATCGGCTCGTCGACGCGGGAGGCGTCGCGCATACCGTCGTCACCGACGCTGACGGCGAGCTTACGTTTGACAACCTGCCCTTGGGCGAGGTGCGCGTGACTGAGGAGGAGGCGCCCGTTGGATACCGTCTCGACCCCACGCCGCGCACCTACACCGTCGACCCGCGCGAGCTGCCCGAGACGGGCGTGATCGAGCTCACCCCGGCCGACGACTTTGTCGAGCTGCCCATCGCCTTCGACCTCGACCTTGTCAAATACCGCGATACGGGCTCGGATGACTCGGGCCTGCAGCAGCCTGCCGAGGGGGTGCGCTTCGACATCATCTCGGGCACGACGGGCGAGGTCGTCGGCTCGATCACCACCGATGCCGACGGGCGGGCGTCCACCGCGGGCGCATGGCTTGGCGCGGGCGAGCGCGTCGAGGGAATCTCCGGCGCCCTCCCCTTTGACCGGGGCGGATACACGGTGCGCGAGGCGCCCGAGACCGTACCCGAGGGGCATCGCCCCGCACCCGACTGGCACATCGCGCCCGAGGAGATGGTCGATGGCACCACCCTCAAGTACACCATCGACAACGAGCGCGTCACCAGTCGCCTGCAGATCGTCAAGGCGGATACCGAGACCGGGCGCACCGTGCCGGCGGCAGGCTTTACATTCCAGCTGCTGGACACCGACCGCAATCCTATCTCCCAGGAGATCTGGTATCCCAACCACACCACGGTCGATCGGTTCACCACCGACGAGACGGGCTCGGTCACGCTGCCCGCCGCCCTTGAACCGGGTACGTACTACGTGCGCGAGATCGAGACGGTGCCGCCGTATCTGCTTGCCGACGAGGACCTCACGTTCACCATCTCGCCTGACGCGTCGACTCCCGAGCTCACGGTAATCACGTTCGGAGACGAGCAGGCCTACGGCCGCGCCCACCTCCAAAAGACATGCGCCGCGGCCCCCGATAAGCCCGCGCCCGCACCCCAGACGCTCGACGGAGCCGCGCGCGAGACGGAGGGCGCCGGCGACACCTGCATCTGCCAGGGCATGGCGGGGGCGGAGTTTGACGTCGTCGCACTCGACGATGTGATAGGGCCCGACGGCACCGTATATGTCCTCGCGAACGAGGTCGTCGACCATGTCGTTGTTGATGAAAGCGGCGAGGCGTACACCGGCGAGCTGCCGCTCGGATGCGGCGAGGCCCGCTATGCCCTGGTGGAGACCGTCGCGCCCGCGGGCCATGTGCTCGACCCGACACCCCATGAATTCACGCTGTCCTACCTCGACCCGTACACCTCCGTGGTGGAGGCCGGCATCACCGTGGAGAACGCCCCCACCGAGGTGACGCTCGACAAGTGCGCCCTCGGTGACGAAACACCCGTTCCCGGCGCCGTCTTTGAGCTGTGGCGCGCAGAAGACGATGTCTTAGCGCCGACGGAGGATGAAGGGGCCGCACCCGTCGTGACCGGTCCCGCCGAGGGCACCACGCGCGAGTTCACCACCGATGCGAACGGCCACCTCAGCATCACTCATCTGACGGAGGGCGCCTATCGCCTGCGCGAGAAAGATGCGCCGAAGGGCTATCTTGTCGATGACACCATCCGCTTCTTTACCGTCGACAGCGACGGCCTGGTAGAGGGACTGCCCCTGCTCGCTATGAGTGCGACCGACGATTACACCAAGGTCGACATCTCCAAACGCGACGTGACGGACGAGAGCGAGGTCCCCGGTGCGCACCTCGCCGTCTACGACGCGAACGACGAGCTTGTCGAATCATGGGTCTCCACGGAGGAGGAGCACCGCCTGACGCGTTTGGAGCCCGGCACCTACACGTTGGTTGAGGAGCTCACGCCCCACCACTACGACCAGGCGACCTCCGTCACGTTTACCGTAGAGCCGACCGGCAGCGTCCAGCGCGTCGTGATGTACGACGAGCCCATCAGCGTTTCCGGCGAGATAGACAAGCGCCAGCAGATAGCCCGGCCCGTGCATGAGGGCACCGAACCGGACGCGCTCGTGGACGAGGGCGGGACCAACCGCGCGCCGGCGCAGGAGGACGTTGCGGGGGCGTATGCGTACGCCGTCGACTTCCGCTCCACCAGCAGCACGTGGGTAGACGAGCTTACCGTCACCGACCATCTCGATGCGGTGACAGAGGGTCTTGCAGAGCTGACGGCGATCACCACGCCCATCGCGTTTGAGGACTACGACGGCCTCTGCAACGTCTGGTATCAGACCGATCAGACCCCGGTGGACTATATCGACCCCTCCAGCGCCAATGCGACGCGCTCGGACGGACACGTGAACCCCTGGCTTGACGACGAGACGACGGCGGCGCTCCTCGGTGATGACGCTCGCGCGCTCGATTACACCGGATGGCGTATGTGGGCAGGGGATGTCCCCACCAACGAGGCGCGCGACCTCGCCGTCGCCGACCTCGGTCTGGCAGAGGGAGAGCGCGTTACCGCGGTGCGCATCGAGTTCGGACGCGTTGAGGAGGGCTTCACCTCGCGCAGTGACGGGTGGGACCGCGAGCTCATCGATGATGAGCACGACGACCTTGCAGTGTGGGAAGAAAGCGAAAACGAAGCTCCCCTCGTCTTGCGCATGCGCGCGACGGACGCCTACCGGGAGGGAAGCGTTCTAGAGAACAGCGCTCAGGTAGACCTGTATCGCAATGGCGGCAACACCGCCGACTTTGAGGAGCTGGAAGACCATGACAGCGATCGGGTGGTCCAGCAACCGCGAGGCGCACTTTCGCTGCTGCCCCAGACGGGCCTTTCTTCGCCGGTACCGGCCCTGCTCGTAACGGCGCTGGGCGCCGGTGCCCTCTGGACATGGGCGCAGCACCGGACGGTCGGCGGGCCGAAACCGCATCCGCGTGCGGGCCGCACCACCCCGCACAGAAGGCGCCACTGATGCGCAGCGGTTCCGGCCGGCAGCGTCTCACCACGGGCCTTCGTCTTGCCGCTGGGGCCGCCTGCGTGGTCTGCGTCTGCGCGCTCGGTTCGCTGAGCGCGCAGGCCGGGCTCGCCGCGGATGCTTACCGCGACCTCGCCCCGCGCGTCGGTAGCGGCCCCGCTTCTGCGGGGCCCGCCCGCTCCTGGCAAGATGACCTCCCGCGCGCAATCGCTTGGCTCGAGGTGGAGGGGACGCCTATCTCGTATCCCGTTATGATGCCCGATGAGGGCGAGGCCGCTCATTTCTACCTCGATCACGACGCGTGGGGCTCGCCCTCGCCTTGGGGATGCCCGTATCTGGACACGCGCTGCGAGCCGCAGGCCGCGCATCGGCTGGTCTATGGCCATAGCACGGGCTTCGACTCCCTCATGTTCGAGCCCCTGAGGCGCGCGTACACCACCGCCGTGTTCAACGGGATAGGTTCTGCGCGATGGACAGACCGCACGGGGGCCTCCGTTGCATACGAGCCACTCTGTGCGCGGCGCGTGCCCGCCGACTTCGCTCCCATCCAGCAGTTCTCCCTCTCCGAGGACGAGGCAGGGCCCTTCGCGCTCGCCCTTGCCGGCGAGGCGTCTGTACGAGCGGAGGGCTGGCGCGAGCAGGCGATGCGTGCCGGCAGGGTCCTCACCCTTGCAACTTGCGCCGGCGCGCAAACGGGGACCGACGAACGGACGCTCGTCATCTTCACGGCCACCGATGCGTGAGCGCTCCTCTTAACCCCGTGGACCACGCCGCAGAACACCGCATCGGTATACCGTAGCCCCGTTCCCAACAGGGGTATAAAGGCGACAACTGGACGCGGCGGGGACAGGCTGTAGTCCCCACCATGTCCGAGCGGCGCGGGGAGGAAGGACCGATCATGACGACGCATGCAAAGGCGCAGCCTGATGCGCGCAAAGACGCACTCGATGCGCTGGGCTCATCCGGCTATGGCCTCTGCATCGTACTTCTGCTCAGTGGAGAATTCCTCATCCTATCCATGTTGGACGAGCTCGTCTTCCACTCGCAGCCACCTTATCTGCCGGGCTGGATACTGTGGATAGTCCTTGAAGTTGTGATGACCGTGCTCATCTGCCGCGTCATCTGGATCGTGCGCCACGGTGGCCGGGTCGGTGCGTTTCAGGAATCAGCTGCGGGGCGCGCCCGCGCCAGAAAGACCCGCATCGTGTTTGCCGTCGGTCTAAGCGCCGTGCTCATTGCGGCATACGGCGTCCACTTTGTCGACCGCAAGCAGGTCATGGCGGGCGAGAAGGAGCGCGCGGCCGCCACCCTCTCTGCCATCGAGACCGCGTTTGAGGATGCGGGCTTCTACGCGTACGGCGACCTCCCCATTGCGGTATACGACCCCGCCGGCTACAGCATGAACGGCGCCTTGTATATGGATGAGGGCGACCAGAACACCCAGGTGCGCGTGAACGTCGACAACGAGGGTGTGGTGACCGAAGTCATCTACGACATGGATGTCGACCCCGCGCTCCCGCTCGAGGAGAACCTCGTGCGGGCCGAAGCGAGCCTAGATGCCATGCACGAGGTCGTATCCAACCTCGACGTACCCTTCGAGCAGCCGGGCCTCGCCTCGTACGGCGCCCTTCCCGAGCCGTTTTGCCAAGCCTTCTTAGCCGGCTCCCCTTATGAGGAGATCATTATGCATCCATCCGACCTTGGGAGCTCCGAAGGCGCCTATATCCACGCCGCCTTCTGGACCTTCTCTGAGGAAGACTGGATAGATAACCTCGGCGCGAGCATCCAATTGCAGCTCGAATGCGATGGGTAACCGCGCGAGCACAGCCCCATCGTTTGCGCGGCAACAAGCCGGTACCGCATCGGCGCCCCTGCCCGCGGCATCGCGGGCACATTCCCGTGCAACGTTGCGCTAAGGATGTTGCACCAAGGTATCGGGAAGAAAAACGGCGGAGCGCTCGCAGGGGCACTCCGCCGTTATCGTATCTGGGCAGCCGTTGCGCTACGCGTTATTGAGTAGTCGCTCCATCAGTCGCCGCGGCATCGGCAGCGCCCTCGTCTGTCGCCGCCGCATCGCCCGAGAGGTCCGCATCGATGCTGTTCATATCGTCGGCATGCTCCTCCTCGCTGGCGACGCGCTCTTCACGCACCGAGTCGGGCGTAGAGCCTATGACGCCGACCACATACGAGGCGCCCAGACCCAAGGCGATGGCAAGCGCCGTGAGGATGAGATACAAAAGCCAATGCCTTCTCAGATACGACAGCACGCTGGGCCCCCTTGTTACGAACGGCGGATGACCTCGGTCACCACGTCCGCCACGCGGTTGATGTTATCGACGTCGACGGAGAGCGGCAGGTCCTCCTCGCTATGCGAGCAGGCGAGGCACGGCCCGTCCACGCCGGCGATGGTGAGCGAACGCAGGCTCATGTTCATGGCCACGTAGGCATCGGTCGCAAGATAGGGCATGTCGACAGCGCCGAACTCATGATGGAACGCGCCGGACACCTTGCGGACGAGGTTCATGATGCGCTTATCGCCCTTGAGTACGCGGTGGTCGCCCTCGGTGGAGAGCATAGCGATCTGGCCGGCGCCCACGCACTCGAGGTTGATGAGGAAGACGCCGCGCAGCTTGTCGCGGTGCGTCGCCAGGAACGCCTCGATGCCGGCGTTGCCGTACTCGGAGGCACCGGTCGCCACGAACCAGATATCGTGACCGAGCAGCTCGTCGTCACCGAGCGAGGTGACGGCATCGCGCAGCTCGTCGGCGCTCACGCCGGCAGCCCCGGTGGCGCCGCCCTTCCAGTCATCGTTCTCGAAGTTATCCCACGAGCCGATGTCGCGGCCGGAGCTCTTCGCGTCGAAGTCGTCGCCGAGGCCCAGGTACTCGCCCATCGAGGGCTCCTGCTGCTTCTTGCGGCGGAAGAGGCCGCGGCGCTTCTCCTCCTGCGGACGGGAGATGGCGGGCGCATCGGCGCTCAGCACCTCAAAGGGGCTTGCCGCCGGCTCCGGAGCCGCGGGGGCAGCGGGCGCGGCAGGTGCCACCGGTTGAGCGGGGTCGATGACCGAGAAGCTGCGGCCCGCGCCGGACTGCTGCGCCGGAGCAGGCGCCTGAGCGGTCTGACGCGACGCCGTCGCCCCGCCAGAGCCAGACGCGCTCTGCGGCGCGAAGGGATCGGCCTCGGGCGCCGAGGGATCGGGCAGATCGAAGAGGGACGCGCGGCTCGCCGCGCTCGGCTGGTTGAGCGAAGGCTGCTGCGGGTCGGGCACCGTCAGCGGCATACGGCGACCGGCGGCGGGACGCGGCGGGTTGATCTCCGCCATCAGCGAGTCGACCGTCTCGTCCGGGCGCTGAGCCTCCGAAACCGCCGTGGCGTCTGCCGTGCCGGCAACCGGCTGAACCGTAAAGGCAACCGTCGCGCCCGTCAGCGGCACGTCTCCGCCCGCAACGGGAGCGACGGCAGGCTCTGCCGGCGTGCTCTCGTCCGCCGCGGCCTCCGCGGCATCCGCCCCGCCGGCGGGCGCGTCCGCCACGGGCTCGTCGCCCTCGCCGGGCGCCTCGGTCCCATCGGAGGGCACCTCGTCTACCGGCGCGGGCGCACCGGCAACCGTCTTCTCGAGCGAGGCCGCGACCGCCTCGTCGTCAATCGGCGCGTAGGCGACCGTCGGCTCGTCGACCGCGGGCTCGGCGGTCTCCTCCGACGCACCTGCACCGTCGGTGACAGGGCTCTCGACTTCGTCCGCCGGCATCTGCTCGTCGACAGTGGACTCGGGCGCCTCCTCATCCGCAGAAGACCCAATGCGCCCGGCGACGTCGTGCGCGACGCCCTCGAGATGCGACAGCGCGCTCTTGCCGCGGCTCAGAGCCTCACCAAAGAAGCGCGCCGCGGTGGCGCCCACCTGCGAGAGCGTCTCGACCACGTTGCCGCCGCGGCCGCCAAAGCGCGCAAGGCCGGTCGCCTCGTAGGCGGAAGGCTGGTAGTCGAACGCGTAGTCCTCATCGTCGTAGGCGGCTTCCCCGTCGTAGTCGAAGTCGTCGTCCTCGTCGTAATCATCTTCGTCGTAGTCGTCTTCGGCAAAATCCTCATCGCCGTAGGCGTCGTCATCTTCCGCGTAGGCGTCTTCGTCGTCGAGACCGCCCTCGGCATCATCCTGCTCCGTCGGCGCGGCGGGCGCAGGCTCATTCTCGACTGCCTCGGGCGTCACGGCGGAGACGGGCTCCTCCGCGGCGATCGGGGCAGCTTCGACGACCGGGGCGGGCTCCGCGGCGGGCTCGACAGGCTCAGGCTCGTCGTATTCGATCACGCAGCTCGCCGGCACCATGCCGAGGGAGCGCAGGGTATCCACACCGTAACGATAGTTGCCCTCAGCGTTTACCAGAACCGGCTCCGGGGCGGACGGCGCCTCTGCGACGGCATCCTCGGAAACCTCCGCGGCACAAGCATCGGCCGGAGCCTCCTCGGGAGCGTCTGCAACCTCATCGGCACCCGACGCGTCGGCGGAAGCCTCGGCGACCCGCCCCTCGTCCGCGGGCTCCTCTTCCACCTCGATGAGCTCTGCCGGAGCGGGGGCCGCTTCCTCCTCAGCCGCAAACGAGGCCGTCTCGCCGGTCGGCTGCATCTCCATCGCCTGCGTGGCGCCCAGGTCGACCACGGGCTCGGCGGCGTCGGCGGCAGTTCCGGCAGCAGCACCGGCGGCAAGAGCCGCGCCCGCGCCTGCCGCTGCAGCACCGGCTGCGGCGGCAAGAGCCTCGCCCGCATCCGGCGCGGGCACCGCCGCGCCCTCCGCGCCCTCCGCGGGCTGGGCGGCTGCATCGGCATCAGCCGGCACCTCGGCGTCTGCCACCGTCCCGGCGCGCTTGGCGGCGCGGGCGGCCTCGGCCTCGGCGGCGGCGCGTGCGGCGGCGGCTGCGAGGCGGCGCTGCTCGCGCATGTACTTGCCAAACGGGACGTCCTCGGGGAACTCGCGCTCGCCGCGGAACGGAGCGACGGCGTTCATGACGCCGAGCATCGCCGCGACGGACGACTTGTTGCACACGGCGCCCGTCGTATACGGGAGCACGAAACGGTTGAGAATCGTCGCGACGGCAGACGCGAGCGGCACCAGCGCCACCAAGATGGCGAGAATCCACAGGACCACCTTGGCTGCGCCCGGCAGCGGGAGCAGGCGCACGATGGCAATCACGGCCGGCACGAGCATCGCGTACGGCAGCGCCTTGACGATGATGGGGCGGTACGCCGCATAGGGCATCTGCGACAAGAGGTCCGCGCGCGGCGAGTCGTAATGGGCAACGACCACCACGGGACGGTTGCGCGGCGAGGCGAGCGGGCCGGACGCCTGATGGTAGGCGATGACGTTTTGCGAGAGCCCCGCGCCGCCCATGCGCGAGAGCGACGTCTTGCCCACGCGCTCGAGCGTAAACAGCACGCCGCCGGCAAGCGCGAGCAAAAGCCCCACCACACCGACAATCCCGCCGATGCCCATGAGCACTGCACCCACAAAGACCGCGATGCCGAGCACGGCGTTCACCATCTTCTTGGACCCGGATGCGCTGAACTCCTGCACCTCGGGCTCAAAGCCGTGCTTGCGGAAGATCTGCGCCAGATCCTCGGCGGCCAGACGCTCCTCTTCGCTGCAAGCGGGCGTGATACCCGAGCTCTGGAGCAGGTGGTTGATATAAGGGCGGACGTTTGCCATAGGGGACTCCGCATCGCTGGGTTGCAAGGCCACCCGCGCCCAAGGGCACGGGCATGGTTCGTATATAGTCGAAAGTATACCGCGAGTTAGCCATTTCGGCAGCTATCGACCGCAAGCCACAAGGCTTGTGCAGAAGAGCCCCAGGGATGCATCGTCTACAATGGACACACAAGCGCCGCCTACGGGCGGCCCGACGGTAAACGCGCACCATGCTGAGGGGAGGACCCATGACCGAACGCAGGCGCCAGCCTGATGACGGGACGGCCGACGCGCCGCTTGACGAGACCGCTCAGCGCCTCCTCAACCTGCTGTTTATCTTCAACGCCGCCGAGCGGCCCCTCACCACCGACGAGATCGTCTCCGATGCCGACTTGGGCTACGGGTCCCCAAACCGCGCCTCCGACCTCCGCAAATTTAGGCGCGACCGCGAGAAGCTCGCCGAGCGGGGTGTCTTTATCGCCGAGGTCCGCGCCACCGACGCGGCCGAAACCGAGCAGAGCTCCTGGGCCATCGACCGTGCCCGCACCTTTGCGGGCGGCGGCATAGTGCGCGAGGGCGACGTGCACCTCTTGGTCAAGGCCATCGACGCCTATCTCGCCGGCCCCGCGCACCCGCTCGCCCCGCCGCTCAACGCCGTGCGCATCCGCGCGCGCGAGGAGCTCGCCCGTCTCGCAGGCGAACTCCCGCCCGAAGACCCCCAGCGCGTCGCGTCCCCTACCGCCTCGCAACAAAACCGTGCGCGCCAAAACGGCACGGCCGACGCCCTCTGGACGGCTTTCTCGCTCCGCCGCACCGTACCCCTTACGTACCGCAACGCGCGCGGCGCGAGCTCCCAGCGCACCGTGGCCGTCTACGGCATCTTTGCCCACGGTGCCACGGGCTACGTCGTGGGGCTCGACAGCGCGACACAGGCAGTGCGCACCTTTCGTATCGACCGCATCGAGCGGGTAGGCGTGCTCGGCGATTCCTACGAGGTCCCCGCCGACTTTGACGTGCGCCCCTATCTCTTCTTGCCGTTCGACTTGGGCGAAGGCGAACCCGTTGCGGCCACGTTCTCGCTGCCTGCCGAGCGCACCCGTGCCGAGCTGGCGGCGCTTACCTATGGGCGCGGGACGAGTGAGCGCGCGGGCGACGGCTCATGGCGCTGGCACATCACCGTGCGCGACCTCAACGCAGCGGCGGCCTTCGCCCTCGAGCACGCGCGCGACGGCATGCGCCCCG
Source organism: Collinsella sp. An268 (assembly GCF_002159765.1). Lineage (GTDB taxonomy): Bacteria > Actinomycetota > Coriobacteriia > Coriobacteriales > Coriobacteriaceae > Coprousia. Next base: position 155,367 of record NZ_NFJH01000003.1, read on the forward strand.
TGGCGCCCGCCGCCCTAGTCGATACCTGGCGTGACACCATCTCCAAGGCGGTGAGCGCCCATGCCTAGACCGCGCCCCTCGCGCCGCAAAAGCATCCTCACCGGTTCAGACCGCCGCGTCGAGCGGGCCATCCGCCTGCTCGAGCTCCTGTCATCGGTCGAGGGAACCATCGTGACCGCCGATGAGGCACGCACCTATCTGGAGGCCACCGACGCAGAGATCGACGAGGCCATCGCCCTTATCGCCACGCTCGCCGATCGCGAGAGCGGCGCCCGCGCCGTCATCTTCCGCGACCACGACGATATCGTGCTCGCCGGCGAGGGCTCTGAGCTCATGCCCCTCCGACTCAGCTTGGGCGAAGGCGCCGCCCTCGCCTGCGTGATGGGCGAACTCCATTTGCCAAACGATGTGCGCGACCGGCTCTCGCGCGCTCTTCTTCCCGACGGCTGGCGCCCGGACGCGACGCCGCTCGTCGCCGGTACCGTCTCCTTTGGAGCGTGGTATCCCGCCTTGCAGCAGGCGATAGCCGAGCGGGCCCGCATCCGCATAGCCTATCGCGCGCACGGCGACACCGAGGCCCGCGAGCGCCTCGTCGACCCCCTTGCGCTCGAGGTCACCGCAGACGCCGCGTATCTTAGGGCGCGCGACGTGCTCAAGCGGGGTGAGCGCCGCTATAGGCTCGAGCGCATCGCGGCCGTTACGAACCTCGGCGCGCACACGGCAGCCGCCGCCCCGTCTGACAGCGCGGCGCACGCGGCCGTTGCCGAGAGCCTGCGTGCAACGGCGCCGTTAGTGGAGCTCGCCCTCGCCCCTGGCGCTGCCGTCCCCACATGGGACGGAATCGAAGAGATGAGTCCCGCCCCCGACGGTGCCGGCGAGACCCGCCTCAAGGTGCGCGTCGCCGCCGAGCCCTGGCTCTTCGACCACGTGCTCGCCGCAGGCGGCGCCCTCCGCATCGTCGCGCCCGCCGCCACCGTCGACGCGTTTCTCACCTACGCGGCGACGCTAACCTAGCGCCGAGTGATGCCGCCATCCCCTCCCCGCCCATCAGCTCAAGGAAATCGCGCTTAGGCCCGTATTCTGCCCCCTTTTGGGGGCCTGAACGCGATTTTCTTCACGGGTGGGACGATGAGGGCCGATTGAACGGAAGCATCAAAGGCCCGATTGGACCGCTGCGCGGGACGCCGCGCGCCCCTCCGGATCGGGGCGGCACCCGCATCCCTCAGGAGACAAAAAACGGGGCCGCAGCCTCAAAGCTGCAGCCCCGCTCATCACGCAGAATTGGTGCCGGTAACCTATGGTTACTCAGCAGCCTCCTCGGTAGCCTCGGCAACCTCGGTCTCGGCCTCAGCCTCAACCTCGGTCTCCTCAGCGGCCTCCTCGGCGTCCACGCCCACGAGCACCGTAACGGTGGCGCGCACCTCGCGGTAGAGCGAGATGTCGACCTGGTGGGCGCCGGCGACCTTGATCGGCTTGCCGAGCTCGACGCGCTTGCGGTCGATCTCGACGTTGAGCTGATCCTTGACCGCGTCGGCGATCATGGCGGCCGTCACCGAGCCAAACAGGATGCCCTCGTCGCCCACCTTGGCGTCGACGGTGACCTGCTTGCCCTCGAGGGTCTCCTTGAGCGCGTTGGCGTCCGCCATGCGGACGGCCTCGCGCTTAGCGATGTTGTTGCGACGCTCCTCGAGCTGCTTGAGGTTGCCCTTGGTAGCCGCAACGGCGAGCTTCTTCGGGAAGAGGTAGTTCTCGGCGTAGCCCTGGGCCACGTCAATGACGTCGCCTTCGCCACCCTTGCCCTTGATCTCACCAAGAAGAATGACTTTCATGAGATCTCCTTTAGTCAAGCGCCACTAGCCGCGACGACGCTCACCGCGGGAAGAAACCACGGGAACGGTGTACGGCAGCAGGGCCATCTCGCGGGCGCGCTTGATGGCGTTCGCGATGTCGTGCTGATGCTGCGTGCAAGCGCCGGTGACGCGACGCGGCTTGATCTTGCCGCGGTCGGTCATGTACTTACGGAGGAGCTGAGTATCCTTGTAGTCGATGTACTCAGTGCCCTCCTTGCAGAACTGGCAGTACTTACGACGCGGCTGACGTGCTGCAAAATCATTAGCCTTAGCCATGTCAAAATACCTTTCTTCTGGCGATGCCGGGGGCACCGCCTGCGACCGAGCCGGTAGCCGGCCGCCTTACCTTACCGACATACCGTCCCGCACGTGCTAGAACGGAATGTCCTCATCGTAGACATCCACCGCAGGCGGGGCCTGGACGGGTGCCTGGGGCTGCGGGGCCTGAGGCGCCGTGGCGTATCCGCCCTGCTGCGGAGCCGGGGCGTAGCCGCCCTGACCCTGCTGCTGGCCGCGGCTCATAAACTCGATCTCATCGACGATGACCTCGAGCTTGCTGCGGCGCTGGCCGTCGCGCTCCCACGAGGAGTAGCGGAGCTTCCCCTCGATGGCGACCTTCGAGCCCTTGGAGAGATAGCGGCTCACGGCCTCGGCGCGAGAACCGAACATGGTGCAGTCGACAAAGTTGGGGTAGTCCTCCCACTCGCCGGTCTGCGGGTTGCGGCGACGGTCGTTGACCGCCACGCCAAAGGACAGTACCTGCGTGCCGCCGGACGTCATGCGGACCTCCGGGTCACGGGTGAGGTTGCCTGAGATGTTCACTCGGTTGATGCTCATGTGCACTCACTACCTCTCGGTGATGGGCCGCGCCCTACGTTGCACAGCCCGGTGGCCGCGCGCGGACGCGCGACCGGTTCCAACGCATTTACTCCATGTCGTCGCGACGAACGATCATGTGACGCTCCACCGCATCGGTGATGCGGAGAACGCGGTCGAGCTCGGCGATCTGCGCCGGGTCTGCGTGGAAGTTGATGAGGGTGTAATCACCTTCGGTGAGGTCGTTGATCTCGTAGGCGAGCTTGCGCTTGCCCCACTCGTCAACCTTGTCAACCGTGCCGTTGCCCTCAGCGATCGTGGTGTCGATGCGCTTCATCACCGCGAGACGAGTCTCGGGGTCGAGTGCGGGATTGACAAAAAACAGCAGTTCATAAGCCTTCATGTGGTCACCTCCTCTGGGCATAAGGCCCCGGGTCGTGAAGGTGCGCTCGGGGCAGGAAAGGACTCAGCTACTATAGCCGCTTCCTGCCGTTTTCTCAAGCTGGATGGCAACACCCTTCATGACCTCCACATCTGGTACCGGCGCGTACCGGCGCACGCCTCCTGTCGCATCCTGTTGTCGCCGCACAAACGCCTGTCTGCACGGCGGCAACTGTTGCCATAAGCATGCACCCGGCATCTCACTCACAACCAACCGGTTTCCACGCCCATCGCACGTGAGGCAGACAGATGTGTGACCGAATTTCCAAATCAGCAGGTCACACGGCGTGTGTTTCACTCGGTTGTGCACAGCCCCGTGCGGGCAGCGCCAGAACATGTTCCACAGAGAGTCCACACGAGGAGCGCCTTTGCGGCGCGGGCGCACCTTGTGCGCCGCTCTCATACACAAAGCCTCCCGCCGGCAATAACGCCGACGGGAGGCTCTCGTATACCTTGGGTGGGCCGTTAGGGGTTCGAACCCTAGACCTTGGGATTAAAAGTCCCCTGCTCTGCCAGCTGAGCTAACGGCCCGCGCGCATCATTGTAACACGTCTACTCCCAGCACCACTGCCCGTTGGTGAAAACGGGCACCTCCGTGCCGTCGGCCATGATGCCCACAATATCGAGGTCATCGGTACCGATCATAAAGTCCACGTGCGTCGTCGACGTATTGACGCCGTGCGCGGCGAGCGTCGCGGCATCCATGTCGTACCCGCCCTCGTAGCACTCCGGGAACCCGATCCCGAGGGCCAAGTGGCAGCTCGCGTTCTCGTCGTAGAGCGTGTCGTAGAACAGGATGTCGCTCTCGCGAATCGGGGTGTTCTTGGAGATAAGGGCGACCTCGCCCAAACGGCACGAGCCCTCGTCGGTCTCGATGATCGAGCGCAGCGTCTCCAGCCCTTGCTCGGCACCGTAATCCACCACGCGGCCCGCCTCAAAGCGCAGCCAGAAGCGGTCGACCTTGTTGCCGTGATGGATGAGCGGCAGGGCGGAGTGGACGATACCGTCTGCCCGCATGCGATCGGGAGAGGTGAAGACCTCCTCGGTGGGAATGTTGGGGAAAAACACGTGCCCGTCCGGCGTCTCGCTCTTGCCGCCCGCCCACACGTGGTGGTCCGTCATGCCGATGGTGAGGTTAGTGCCGTTGTCGGCCGTATAGCGGAGCGCGTCGAAGTGATGCTCGTTTAAGAAGCGGAGGTTCTTGTCGAACGTCGCGTCGTGGAGCTCCCAATCGCTCTCGGGGTCCCCCCCGTCGGCACGCGCCGCCGCAAGGATGGCACACCAGAGCTTGTAGATGGCAATCTCCTCGTCGAGCGCGGGGAACACGTGGCGCGCCCAAGCGGCCACGGGGGCGCCGGCGATGCACCAGGGGTTGATGTTGAAATCGAGGCCGTGGCGGAAGATCTTGCACTGGGCGTTGCGCGCCTTGGAGGCCGCCGCGGGCTTGGCCGGGTCGATGCCCTTCAGGGCCTCCGGGTCGGCTCCCTCCACAAAGATGAAGCACGCACCGGCGCGGGCAAGCGAATCGAGCTGCTCGATCTGCCACGAGGGCGTCTGCTCGAAGTAGGCGGCATCGACATGCTCGTAGGTGAGGCGCGACACCACGTCATCGTTCCAGATAACCGTCACGTGGCCCGCGTGGGCGGCGTAGGCCTCGCGCACGAGCACGTGCACAAACGACCGCGTCTCCACCGGTGCCTGGACCACCATCTCTTGCCCGGGCGTGACGTGCACCCCCTGCCGCACGATGAGGCGCGCATAGCGCTCGATCTTGGGCGCCAGATTGCGCATGCCCAGACGGGCGTCTTCCACGGTGAGTGCAGCTCGGATCATGAGGTACCCCTAACTGGCGGGATATGGGATGGACAGACACAGCAGCAGCCCCTGGCGCGCGACCGAGCGGGCGCGGCTGCCAAGGGCTGCCATGGTACACAGCTTAGCGACGGGAACGCTGGTTCTTCTTGGGGCGCTTCTGCGCGGGGGCGACCTTCGTGCCCGAGGAGCCGGCGCTCGGCGCCTCGGCATCGCCCTTGCCCTTTGCGTCCTTCTTGGTGGCAGCCGCTTCGAGCACCTCGACGAGCTTGCGCTCGGACATGCCCTCGACCACCGAGCGGTAGTAGTTGCGGATGGGGCGGATCTTCACCAGGTCGAAGATGAAGGCGCCGATGATGGCGGCGTACGCGAGCACGATGCCCACGATCTCGAGCGGGTTGCCGCTCTGACCCACGTGCGACTGCTGACCGCCCAGAAGGACGTACCAGGTCGCCACGATGGCGGCCATGCCCACACCGAGAATCACCCAGAAGATCTTACGGTACTTATTGTAGTCCTCGTCCTCCTTGAGCATGATGTTCGACGCGTCGTACAGACGGTCCTCGCGGGCGCGCTCCTCGCGCTTGCGGGCGCGCTTCTCCTCCTTGGAGAGGCCCTCGAGGCTCTCGCCGCGCTCGGCCGCCTTGCGGCGGGCCTTCGACGAGGCGGGGACGACGCGCACCGAGCCCGCCGCGGCGCGGGCGGGCTTGGCGGAACCGGCGCCCTTGCGGGTCGCGCCGGTGTACTCCTGCTCCAGCGTGCGCTTATTGGTGGCGCTGCGCATACTCATGGTTACTGGTTCTCCTTCATGCTCACAAAATCGGCGCCGGTGATGATCTGGTACGCCTCGCGGTAGCGCGCCGACGTGCCCTCGACGACCTCGGCGGGAAGGTGCGGCGGCTCGCCGGTCATATCCCAGTTGGCGCGCAGCCAGTCGCGCACGTACTGCTTGTCGTAGCTCGGCTGGACCTTGCCCTCCTCGTAGGAGGCGGCGGGCCAGAAACGGCTCGAGTCGGGGGTGAGGCACTCGTCGATGAGCGTCACGCGACCGTCGATAATGCCAAACTCAAACTTGGTGTCGGCGATGATGATGCCGCGGGTCGCCGCGTACTCGGCCGCGGCGGTGTAGATCTTGAGCGACAGGTCGCGCAGCTGCTCGGCGATGTCGGCGCCCACGATCTCGACCGTGCGATCGAACGAGATGTTCTCGTCGTGGTCGCCGATGGCCGCCTTGGTGGACGGCGTGAAGAGCGGCTCGGGGAGCTTGGACGCCTCGGTCAGGCCCTGGGGCAGCTTGATGCCGCAGACGGTGCCGTCCTCGTCATAGGTCTTCTTGCCCGAACCGGTGAGGTAACCGCGGACGATGCACTCGATGGGCAGCGTCTCGGCGCGGCGCACGAGCATGGCGCGACCGGCGAGGTAATCGCGGTACTCCGCAAACTCCGCCGGAAAGGCGTCCACGTCGATGGAGACGAGATGGTTGGGCACGAGCTCGGCAAACTTGTTGAACCAAAACGCCGAGATGCGGTTCAGGACCTCGCCCTTGAACGGGATCTCATCGGGCAGGATGAAGTCGTACGCCGAGATACGGTCGGTTGCCACCATGAGCAGGTTGTCGCCTGCCTGGTAGATGTCGCGGACCTTGCCGCGCGAATCGGGACGGCGCTCAAGCGTAGTCACGTGGAATCACTCCTTAGGAACGAGCCGGGTAAGAGGGCGCGCCCTCGGTGCGCCCCGCCGCGCCGTTGCCCAAGCCCGAGCGAAACAGCGCTAGTTTTCCATTGTAGTAGACGGCGTCTCGGGCGTGTGCTCGCGCGGCAGATGAATCGTAAAAGTCGTACCTTTTTCAAGCTCGGAATCGACCGCGATGTAGCCGTGATGCCGCTCGATGATCTGCTGCGTGAGGGAGAGGCCCACGCCCAAGCCGCCCGCCTCGCGCGCGCGGCTCGCGTCGGCGCGCCAGAAGCGGCTGAAGATGCGGGGCAGGTCCTCTTTGGCGATGCCGATGCCGGTGTCGCTCACCGATATGAGCACGTCGCGCTTGCCCGTCTTGACCGACACGACGACCCAGCCGCCCTCGGGCGTATAGCGCATCGCGTTGCTCATGATGTTGATGATGGCCTGCGTGATCATATCGGGATCGCACTCCACCACCGCGTCGCGCCCCTGCGTCTCGTCGTTGAAGCGCAGGCGCAGGTCGTGATCGTGGAACAGCTGGTGTTGGCCCGCCACAATCTGCTGCACAAACGGCACCATATCGACCTCTTCGATATTGAGCGGTGCGCTCTTGGCCTCCATACGCGAGAGGTCGAGCATCTGCTGCACGAGGCGCGCCAAGCGGCGGGTCTCGGTCGCCACGGTCTCCAGATGCTCATCGTCTGCCGGCATGACGCCGTCTTGCATCGCCTCGACGGTGGCGAGCATGCCCATGAGCGGCGTGCGGAGCTCATGCGCCACGTCGGAGGTGATGCGACGCTCGTGCTTGAGGTCGCGCTCGAGCGAGGTGGCCATCTCGTCAAACGTCTCGCCCAACCGATCGATCTCGTCATCGCCCCGCATGTTGGTGCGGGCCGAGAGGTCGCCGTCGCGCACCTGCTTGGCCGTCGAGGTGATGCGGCGGAGCGGTGAGGTGAGCATGTGTGACACGAGGAAACCGATGATGATAGAGATGCACACGGCTATGAGCGCGGCGAGCGCCATGGCGTTGAACGTGCGGTCGCGGAAGGCGTTGTCCGCCTTGCTCAGCAGCACATCCGAGCCGAGCACCCACACGCGCACCGATCCGACCGTCGTCCCGCCCGTCGTGATGATGGGCGTGGTAACCGAGCCCTCGGCATCGGTCGGCGCCGTGGAGGTGAGGCTGTGGCCGCGCTTGGCGGATGCCGCCGGCCACGTATCGTCGTACACGATCTCGCCGCGCGCATCGGTAACCTGGATGCCGATATCGCTCGAAAGCGTGGTCTCGGCAACCGACGAGAGGTACTCGGCCGTCCACGCCCCGTCCTCCTCGTAGGCCACGGCCAGGCGCTGCGCCGTCACCTCGGCGATATCCTTCATATTGGTGCGGGTGTAATCCGAGAAGACGCCGCCCCAGACCACGCTCACGACCCCCACCATGATGAGCACCGTCATGACGGAGGTGGCCGCAAACGTAAAGGCCATGCGCGTGGCATAGCTGATGCCGGGGCGATTGTCCTTGCGCGGCGTGTTCCAGCTCGCCCGCGAAGAGCTCTTCTCGGGCGATGATTTATGCCGTTTGCCTATCTCGAACCGCTCGGAGGGCATGGGTTACTTCTCGTCTGCCTTCTTTTCCTGAGCGGGCGCCTCAAAGCGGTAGCCCACGCCGTGCACGGTAAAGAGCCACTTGGGATGGCGCGGGTCGTCGCCGAGCTTGGCGCGCAAGTTCTTAACGTGGCTGTCGATGGTGCGCTCGTATCCCTCGAAGTCGTAGCCGAGCACCTTCTCGACCAGCTCCATACGGTTGTACACGCGGCCCGGGTGACGGGCGAGCGTAGCCAGGAGCTTGAACTCGGAGGCGGTGAGGTCGACGTCCTTGCCGTCCACCAGGATCTTGTGACCGGAGATGTCAATCACGAGCTCGCCAAAATCGAGCACGTCGACCTCGGGCTCGGTATGCGCGCGGCGGAAGATGGCGCGCACGCGGGCCACGAGCTCGCGCGGGGAGAACGGCTTGACGATATAGTCATCGGCGCCGAGCTCGAGACCGATGATGCGGTCCTCCACCTCGCCCTTGGCGGTCAGCATGATGATGGGCACCGACGAGCCCTTGTCGCGGATGATCTTGCAGACGCGCTCGCCCGAGAGCTTGGGGAGCATGAGGTCGAGGATCACGAGGTCGAACTTGTGCTTCTCAAACTCGTCGACGGCGGCCTTGCCGTCGCCCACGCCCACAACCCAATACCCCTCGCGGTCGAGATATGCCGCAACGGCGTCACGGATGGCCTTTTCGTCTTCAACTAAAAGGATACGCTTCGCATCTGAAGCCATGGTCGGCCTCCTGTCTTTTCGTCGTACCTGCCCGGTCCATTGTAACGTACCGAACACGCTCTATAGACAAGGAGCCAACTGCGGGCGCCGAGCGTGCGAGGGCATCGGCGAGCGCGAGCATGCTCCTACTTGTCCATTATGCCCAACGCTATGCAAATGTATCCCTACGGAAGCAATATGCGTATGCTACAAGCTGAAGACGCGGGCCGTCACGTGATCGGGGATGCCCTGCTCGTTGCGGATGGTCGCGTAGCTTAAGAACTGGCTCGTGGCACCCTCGCTCGCCGGCCAGTCGCCGTAATCGACCGAGCGGTCGGGGGCGGAGAGGGTCGCGTAGGTCTGCGCCTCGGTGTCAACCACAAAGTGAGAGGTCTGCGCCTTGATAAGATAGCGCGAGCCCCACGCCGCCACGCACGCGAGCGGCTCGCGGCGCACATATATATAAGGACCGCCCTCGCGGCCGATGAACGTGCCCATGTTGCCCAGGCTACCGCGCCCGTCGTAGCTCGCCTCAATGGAAAACGCGAACTGCTCGTTCACGTACACCGCCTCAAACGGCGCAACGCCCGAGGGCAGCACGAGCTGGTCGCGCTGGGTGTGGTTGCCGTCCGTCAAATCGATCGCCGTCATGCCGTAATAGGTGCCCTCGTCGACGTTGACGCGCGGCGCGATCGTCAAGATGCCGTCTGCCACGTGGGGCGAGGCAGCAAAGCGCCCGTGCGAGGTCCAGAGCTCGCGCCCCTCGGTATCGCCGAGCGTCCACTGGTAGCAATGCGAGTCCTTCGTGCTGGCGCCTCCGGTGGCGAGCGGCATCTTCTGCCAGATAACGCTCGTGTTCCACGTGGTGAAGCGCGGGGGCTCCCAATCGATATCGCCTGAGTCGAGCTGGACGGGGTCGCCGTTCAGCTGCCCGTTGTAGAGACCCTGGCCAATGAGCGTCCAGGCGCGGGTCGCGTAATCGATCTCCACCCAGGCAAAGACGTCGTCGGTGCAGCGGACGTCAAAGAACTCGTACGCCGCGCCCTGGGTGGGCGTCTCGATGAGCGTGTTCAAGACACCGGTCGAGAGGCTCATCGTCCCCAAGGTGTTGACGTGCTGCGAGGATTCCGGCGCCATGAGCGCCGCCGCCCACGAGCCGCCGCTATGGAACAGCAGCGTGCCCAGCGGCAGCGTAAACTCCTGCACCGCGGTGTACGGGCTGTCGGCGCTCTCGTAGTCGCCGTCGAGCACGCCGACCAGCTGCGAATCATCTACCACCTGCGGTTCGCCCGACGTCTCCTTTACGTCGCTCGACCCACAGGACGAAAGCGAGATGGCCACCATGCCCGCACCCACCGCGGCGATGCTGCCGAGGGTGAAGCTGCGTCGCGTGACCCCGCGCCGGTCGGCGGGCGGGGCAGCGGCCTCGCGGCTATCGCACGCAAGGCCAAACATATGGGCAAGGCGGTCTCTCACGCTCATGCGCGCGCCTGCTCCTGAGCGGCGTCGAGCGCGCAGCACAGCTGATCGGCGCAGGAGGTGGGCTTGGACCCGCAGGTGTTGCCGCGCAGGATGTCCGTCACCTCGGATACCGGGCACCCCGAGACAAGCTTGGAGATCGCCTTGAGGTTGCCGTTGCAGCCGCCCACAAAGGAAACGCCCTCGATGGTCTGGCCGTCGTCGGCGAGGTCGACGTGGATGTTGCGCGAGCAGACGCCGCGGGGCGTGAAGTCGATGGAGATCATTGAACCCTCCCCTGGTCCGAGTGAGACAGTCGCTAGGGCCGAGGGCCCCTTGGTGCCCCGTGTCTTTTGGTGGGGCGCTTCTATCGCAGCCATTATCCCCGTTTCGGGACGCAAGCGCACCGGTGGCACAGGGTTTCCACGTCGACGGCGCCGGGCGGGCCTGCGTCCTTACGCGTGGATACGAAAACGCCCCCGAGAGGCATCGAGCCGTCTCGGGGGCGCGCATGTGGCGTCAGCCAGCGTTACTGGGTGACCGTGGCCTCAAACAGGTCGGGGGTCGTCCAACCGTCGGGCACCGCACCGGTCTTTCCGTCGTAACCGAGGTCCTGGACCGTCCAGCCCTCGGGCACGCCGCCCTCGCCTTCCCAAGCGCCAACCTGGTGGCAGGTCGCGCAGGTGAAGACGCTCTGGTCGTGCATGCGGTGGCAGGTGTTGCACTGCTGCACGCCGTGGTAGTCGCTGTGCGGATCAAAGCTGAAGTCGGCCGTGGAGGACTCGGTCGCACCGGGCATCACACCCGCCCCGGAGTGGCAGCCGCTCTGCAGGCAGAACTCGTTGGAGTAGCTCTCCTTGGCGAGCGGGGTGTCATAGCTGCCGGAGAGCTGCGCCTGGATCTGCGAGCCCATCTGGCCGAGCGTCTGCTCGTGGCAGCCAAGGCACTGGTTGTCCACCACGCCCTTGTGGGCGTACGCGAGCGACGTGGTGTCGTTCTCGAAGCTCTGATAGTACTTGCCCATGGTGTTGTGGCAAAGCTGATCGCAGAACTCCGGGGTGGAACGCCAGGCCCAACCGGCCACGCCGAGCACCGTGACCACCACGACGGCGGCAATCACGATGGGCAGGCGCTTGGCCTTCCAGTTGATCTTCTTCTTAGGAGCCTGAGCGGTCTCAGCCGCCGTGGTCTCCTGCTTCTCGTCAGCCATCGGTATCTCCTCTCAGGCAGCTTAGGCCAGCGCCGGGTTGTCGCCGCAGTAATCGGCGAGCACGCCGGCGTACTTGCGGGTGCGCTCGTCATAGGACTTGCCGCCCTCGGTAAGGAGACCAAGCTCCTCGAGGTCGGAGGCAACGTCGTCGAGGCCGAGGTCCTCGAGGCACTCCTTGGTCGGGCAGCCGAGCTCGGCGTCCCAGCCAAAGCGCTCGTACATCATGGTAAGAGCGGTCTGCCAGTCTTCCTTCTCCATCTTGTCGGTGCCCGGGGTGAAGGGCTCGATGTCCGGGTCCTTCGTGAACGGCCACTCGGTGATGGTGTCGTGGACGTTGCGGAAGTCGTTGCAGCCCATGTTGCCGTCGGCATCGGTCATGCCGCGGGCGGTGTTGGCGCGCTGGAGGGTCATGACGCGCTCGGCGGCCTTGTAAAGGTCGTCGATGGTGATCTCCTGGCCGGTGACCGCGGTGTAGAACTGAGCCTCGAGGTCAAGGTCGCCGCGGTAGCTGCGCTCCTTGGCGGGCGCCATAGCCATCGGCCACACCCAGTTGCAGAGCGTCAGACAGTCATGCAGCACGTCGGTGACGATGCTCCACCAAGCGAACTCCGCCTTGTACTCGTTCATGGGCGTGTAGTCCTTGTTGGGGTCGATCGCGTCCTCGGAACCCCACATCTCGGCCGCCATCTCCTTCTTGAGGTCGATGGGAAGACCGCAGCCCTGGAAGTTCACCGCGGAGTGAATCATGTCGTCGCGGTTGAACACCATGTTGTAGAGGCCGCCGGTCTGGCCGAAGCACTCGATGGCGTGGTGGACGGGCCAGCCACGGTAGTTGATGAGGCAGGAGGTCGCGTTGTCGAACCACTCCATGTGGTCCCACTCCTTGCACCACACGATCGGGCCGTGGCCAAGAAGCGCGATCGGCTTGTTCTCCACGTCGTTCTCGGCGATGTCGCAGAGGATCTTGATGAAGGACGTCGGGTCGCCGTCGTTCACGATGGCGTCGAAGTTGTACTCGGCCATCTGCTCGGGCGTGCAGTGCTCAGCGAGGATGCCCTTGGTGTAGGTCCAGGCGATGTCGCGGTAGAGCTGCGCGTAGTTGCACCACAGACCGAGGTCGTCGACCGTGTTGGAGATGAGCTGATCGTAGAAGACGGAGGTGTCGGTGTTGGTGCCCTCCTCCGTCTTGATGCCCTGGGCCTTCATGATGGGCTGCATGTAGCTCGAGAACGGGAAGTTGGGCACGCAGGTGTTGCCCGAGGACTGGTAGCCCGTCGCCTCGTACACGCGCGGATCTTGGATCTGCGAGTAGCAACGCACCGGGCAGCCGTGGCAACCGGCCATCTTGACGGTGTACTTCTCCGCCTCGGGGCCGAGGTCCTTGGTGGACTTCATGCAGCGGTAGCCCATGGTGTTGGGCTCAAAGGGCTTGGGCTCGCCGGTCTCGATGGGGCCGCCCTCGGCAGCTGCCCAGTAGAGGCCCTTGCGTGCGGTCCAACGCGAGCCGGAGTCGTAGTACTCGGCCCAGGACTGCTGGGTCGACGGCACGACGTGGTTGTTGTTGGAGCCGAGGACCTGGGCGATCATGTAGTCGGAGAGGTCGGCGACCATCTGCGGGTCGGCGACGTTCACGGCCTTGGTGCCCTTGACGACGACGGCCTTGCACTTCTTGGAACCGAGCACCGCGCCCAGACCCGCGCCCGCGGAGTGGCTACGGGAGTTCATGACGCACGCGTAGGGCAGCAGGTTCTCGCCGGCCGGGCCGATGGTGGCGACGCAGGCCTCGAGACCGTGCTTCTTGCAGAGCGCCTCGGTGGTCTCGCGGGTACCCTTGCCCCACACGGCGGAGGCGTCCTCGATCGAGATCTTGTCATCGTCGATCAAGATGTAGACCGGCTTCTCGGAAGCGCCCTCGATGATGAGGCCGTCGTGGCCGGAGAACTTGAGGGTGGCACCGAGCTGGCCGCCGCAGTGCGCGTCGACCACGAGGTAGTCCTTGGTGAACGTGGAGAGCGTCGCCCACGTGGAGCGGCCGCCCAGGGGCACACCGGAGCCGGTCAGCGGGCCGACGGCGAGAACGGCCTTGTTCTCGGGCGCGTCCCATGCGGTGCCGGCGGGCACCTCGTCATACATGATCTTGTTGGCAAAGCCCATGCCGCCGATGTAATCGGCCTGCATGGCCTCGTCAGACTCGACGGAGATATCACCCGTCGTGAGGTTGACGCGCGCGATCTGGCCCGCCCAACCGTAAGAACCATAGGTGGCAGTATCAGCCATTGCGTATCTCCAATCTTTAAGCGACGTGGCCGCCGCCGACGAAGTCCTGCTGCTCGCCTACGAGCGGGTACGGATTCTCCTGACGGGTCGGGCCAGACGAATGGCTGACGTCCTCCCACTCGATGAGCTCGATGGCGCCGTTGGGGCACTGCGCGGCGCAGCGGCCGCAGGCAACGCACTTGCGGGACTTACCGGTAACGGTGTTCACGCGCGGCATGTCGTACGGGCAGGCGGCGACGCAGGCACCGCAGCCGACGCACTTGTCCTCGTCCACCACGCGGACGCCGTTGTCGTTGGTGATGATGGCGCCGTGCGGGCACGCGGTCTGGCACAGGGCGGTCTTGCACATGTAGCAGGTGCGGATGGTCCACTCCATGGAGTAGAAGATGCCGTCGCCGCTACCGAGCTCCTTGCCGTACTGGTAGCCGTCGTGCACGTGGATGCGCGCGGCAGCCGGCTGGCTCACGCCGTCGAGGGCGAGCGTGCAGGCCATCTCGCAGCGCTGGCATCCGGTGCAGCGAGCGCGGTTCACCTTGAGCACGTGGGACGGCGTGGCGTAGTAATCCAGGTCGCCCATGGAGCTCGTCGGCGTCGCAGCCGCCTCCTCCGGGAGCAGGCCGAGCGCCACCATGCTCGCCACGAACGCGCCCGAGACCTTCACAAACCCGCGACGGGTGAAGAAGGATTCGAGGCGATCCGCGCCCGAGCCCACCAGCTCTGTGGTGGTGTTCTCTTTCATAGTTCCCTCCCCTACTGGTTACGGCGGTTCCCCGCCGTGGATCGATATGACGCGCGCGCCTGGCGATGGCGCGCAATTCGCCGTGTACCATTGTCACCTATGCATCGCGCCGGGCTTCACCTTGTTACGGGTAATTTGCGCGTTTTGGTGCAGAATTACCGCCGGCGCTTGTCACCTGTTTGGGGTGACCTCTCGCATTTTGGCATGGTATGGGCCACAAAACGGCGCCGGGCATAACCGGCACCCGCATCGCAGCGAGCCTCTCGTTGCCGCCCGGCGGCGCGTGGGACACGTAGACGTCTGGATGCTCGGCCCTAGACGATCTCCCCCGCCTCGCGGAGCTCCTGATCCACGCGACTGTCGCGCAGCGAGCAATTCTCGGTAATCATGCACGGCACCGAGAGGCGCGTGCACGGCAGGTCCCGGTCGAGCTCGGCGAGCGTATAGTGGCAGACGCGCAAGTAGTAGTCTCCCACCAGCGCGCGCACCGCCTCGAGCGCAAAGATGAGGGTGTAATTGCGGCTCGTCGGCAGAGGGCCGGTAAGCCCCTCGATGTCTTCCCGCGTGATAGCGAGCGCCTGCTCGACGGTCTTGCCGCGCAGAAGCGAGGCGAGGGCCGTCGCGCACGCGATCGCCGCCAAGCAGCCGTGACTGCGGAAACCGACCTCGCCAAACGTCGCGGTCTCGGGATCGATCTGGGCAAAGAGCTGCATCTGCACGGTGCCGCGCTTCTCTTTGCCCACGCTGCAGAAGACGTTGGCGCCGTCGGGAATGCCCCCGTTGGCGGCGTCGGCGATAAGGTCGATGGTCTTCTTATCGTACTCAGAGATGGGCGCGTCCTTCTCTATCTGGTACATATCGGGCGTCCGCAGAAACGGCGTGTCCTCGGTAAGGCGGTTCCTAGCCATGGGGCCCCTTTCTCGTATGGGCAGGTAGTCAGGGTAACAAACGGTGCGGGCATTACGGATTGCGCTGCTGCTCGACGCCGTACCACTCGGCAAGAGAGCGCGCCTGCGCCTCGGAGAGATACATATCGGAGTAGTAATAGGTGCGCCCGTTGCTTGCATGCGTCTCGTGTATGTCCTTGAAGGAGGACGTCGCGATGGTCTTCTGGTAGACCTCGCGCGTGCGCGAGGGGGCCCAGAGATACGGCGGGTTCATAAAGCTGTCGATGCCCACGGGGCGCGGATACGTGCTCGATTCGGTGCGCACCACGTCGACAAACGTGGCGACGTCGTTATCCTCGGCGGTATGGTAGAGCGCCTTGGCAAAGCTGTGCGAGAGAAGAGCGGCCGAGTAGAGATACGTGGCCTTCTTGCCCTGCATGAGCGCGATGTCGACCACCGAGGGCTCGGGCAGCGGCTCGTCCTCGGGGACCTCGCGGCCCTCGAGCTCAACCGCGAGCGGCTTGGGTGCCGCCAAGCGCCCCATAACCGGCTTGGCCTCGGCGTGCTCATGCTCGTCGAGATAGGCGGCGAACTTCTGCTCGAATTCCTGGGCGCTCATGCCCTCGGGTGCGACCGAGCGCTTGCGCCACCGCGCCATCGTGGTGAGTTTTCCCTCGTAGGAGCGCTGGCGGATGTCGGTGAGCGCCGCGTCGAGCGCGCGCACCCACGCGTTGTGTGCGTGAATCTCGGCGAGCTCCTCGGGCGTGGGCTCCTCGGGATCACACGCATCGGGCACCTGAGGCGACGGCGCGCCCGCGGCTTCAACCCCAGACGCCGCCGCGAGGAGCGTCCCCTCTGAACCGGTTGAAACCGCCGCCGCATCACTTAGCGCGGCCAAGCCGACCTCCGCTGTATCGGTCATAGCTCCCCTCCCGCTCTTTCGTACTCGTGCAACACAGTTTAGTACAAGGTATACTTCCTATCACCCAAAAGAGGTGACCCGTACGGGTGACACGTCGAGAGGAGGCAGGACATGGCGCAAGCGTCATCGGATGAGTCCGTGAGCACTGAGGCCCGGAGCGCGCTCGCACCCGCCCTTGCCGGCCTCGCGCTCGCCCTCGCGAGCTTCTCGCTCACCGTGCAGCAGGGTCACCTTGCCGGCCTATCGCCAACGTTCGATGGCGCCGCGACGCTCGTCACCTGTGTCGCCGCGCTTGCCGTAGGCGCCGCGGCACTGCACCTCAAGCGCCTGCCCAAGCGCGCCATCTTTCTCATCACGTTTATCGCCATCCATGTTGCGGGCATCGGGGCGCTCGGTCTCGCCTTTCTCGATGCGACGCAGGCAGACGCGCACGGCCTCGTGGAGCTCGCCTTGCAGGCGGCAAGCGGATCGGGCAGCGCGCTCTTGGCGTTCTTTTGGCTCCGCAAACTGCGCGCCACGGCTGCCACGCATGTCTCGCTCGTCGTATTTGGCGCCGTAGCCGCCGCCACCCTGCTGGTGTTTTTCCTCGGTATAGCCGGCCCTCTTGTGCGCCATATCGCTACGTTTGCCTTCTCGTTCGCGCAATTTGCGACGACGCGCGCCTCGCGCAAGACCGCCGCCCCTGGCGAGGCGCTGCCCGCCCTGCCCGAACTGTACTTTGGCACCAGTGTCGAGCGGTTCTCCGACCGCGGGTATCTCGCCGCCGCGCTCACCGGCGTCTGCGGCATGGCGCTTGCCGGCGGTCTCGCGGGCACCCTCACCCTTTCGGTTGAGGGCTCGGCCGGGCTCACGGTAGCGGCGCGCATCATCACCGCCCTCACGGCCGGGGCGGCGAGCCTCCTCATCGCCCGCTACGCACTTGCCGAGCGCGAGCGCTCTCTCGTCGCCACCATCTGGATCGCCCTCGGCCTCATGATGGGCACCGGTACGGTGCTGCTCGCCCTCGGCGCGGGATGCACGTACGTCGGCGGGGCGCTCTGCGCCGCCGTGCTTCTGCTGCTCCAAGCCCACGTGTGCTATCTTGCGGTCGCCTTCGCGAGCTACGGCGAGCGCGACCCCTACGTATACGCAGCCGGTGCATGGATCGCGCTCTTTGGTTTCCAAGTGCTCGGCGCCGCCCTCGGCACCCTCATCGGCGCCGCCGCGCCGGGCGACCGCGCGCCCGTTATCGCCCTGATGGGCCTCTGCACACTCGCTGCCACCCAGCTCGTGTTTACGCAGCTGCTATCCGACCCTGCGCGCAGCGGCAACTACGTGCCCATGGGCGTGTTTCGCTTCTCGCAAGCGCAGGCATCGGCGGATGACGCCGGCGAGCCGGATACGAGCACGGTACCCGAGGTCGCAACGACCGCGCCGGTACCCGAGGCGGCGCCGGCACCCTCGCCCGAGGTGTACATCGCGACCTCGGTCATTGCCATGGGGCAGCGCTTTGGCCTCACCGGGCGCGAGGTCGAGGTCCTCACGCTCTACGCCCTCGGCCATACGCAGGCCCGCGTGAGCGAGGAGCTCCACCTTTCGCAGAACACCGTGCACACGCACATCAAGCGCATCTACGACAAGACCGACCTGCACTCGCGCCAGGAGATCCTCGATTACCTCAACGAATACGGCGGGTAGCGGCGCCCCCACCAACTAAAGATTCCCTTTTGGCGGCAGACACGACAGACCGCAGGGGACGCCCGCGCAGCGCGTTGCTGCACCTGTAGATTTTCATCGGTTGAAGCAATATGGTTTACTTCAACTCTGTTAAGCCGACGGCCAGCATTTCAGCTGGCCGTCGAAATGGTTTCTTGCACAGAAGCGAACCCAACGCGCTACGCGAAGTCAAGCTCCTCCAGACGATCGAAGACGCGGTCGATGCGCGTGAGGAAGTCCCACGGATCGAAGATCTCGTCGAGCTTCTCGGGCGCGACCGTGCAGCGCGGGTCCGCCTCGAGCTTCTCGCGGAAGGTCGTGCCGCCGGCGCACTGCTGCACCTCGCGCCACGTGGCCATGGCGTTCTCCTGCACGATGGCGTAGGCCTCCTCGCGCGTGATGCCCGTCTCCACGAGGGCGAGCAGCACCTTGGACGAGAAGATGAGGCCGCGGGTCTTGTTGAGGTTCGCGAGCATCTGCTCGGGGTAGAGGATGAGGCCGTCCACCACGCGGATGAGGCACTGGAACATGTGGTCGAGCGCGATGAAGCTATCGGCCTGCGCCACGCGCTCGGCGGAGGAGTGGCTGATGTCACGCTCATGCCAGAGGGCGACGTTGTCAAAGGCGACCTGCGCGTTGGCCTTCACCACGCGCGAGAGGCCGCAGACCTTCTCCATGGTGATCGGGTTGCGCTTGTGCGGCATGGCGCTCGACCCCTTCTGGCCCTTCTTGAAGGGCTCCTCGGCCTCAAGGGTATCGGTCTTCTGCAGGTTGCGGATCTCGGTGGCGATGCGCTCGCACGTAGCGGCCGTGGTGGCGAGCACGCCGGCAAGATAGGCGTGATGGTCGCGGCTGATGACCTGCGTGGACAGCGGGTCGTGCACCAGACCGAGGTGCTCGCAGACGTACTCCTCCACAAACGGATCGATGGAGGAGTAAGTGCCCACCGCACCGGAGATGGCACCAAAGGCGACGTTGGCGCGGGCGTCGCGCAGGCGGTCGAGGTCGCGCTTGAGCTCCCAGGCCCAGCTGCCAAACTTCATGCCAAACGTCATGGGCTCGGCATGGATGCCGTGCGTGCGGCCAGCGCAGAGCGTGTTGCGCTCCTCAAACGCGCGGCGCTTGCAGATGGCGCCGAGCTTCTGCACGTCCTCGATGAGGATATCGGTCGCCTGCACGAGCTGATAGCAGAGCGCCGTGTCACCGAGGTCGGAGCTCGTCATGCCAAAGTGGACCCAGCGGCTGGGCTTGGGCTCGCCCTCGGGAACCTCGGCGTCGATGTACTCTCCCATGTTGGTGAGAAACGCGATGACGTCGTGATTGGTGACAGCCTCGATGGCGTCGACCTCGTCCTTATTGAAGCGGGCGTGGTCGCGGATCCACTGGGCTTCCTCGCGCGTGATGCCGATGTTGCCGAGCTCGGCTTGCGCCTCGCACGCGAGCACCTCGATTTCCTGCCAGATGGCGTACTTGTTCTCGAGCGAGAAGATGTGGCCCATCTCGGGACGGGTGTAGCGATCGATCATGGCGAGCTCCTTTGCGCATCGGCCAGGGCGCGCACCAGCAGGTCGCGCCGCGCGTTCGTTGAACCCGTTTATTGTACGGCATGCTCACCGCACGCAGAACCCCGGGGGCGCAGGCGCACAAGCAGCGCAAACAAGCGCTGTGCCCATACGCGCGCCAACCTGCGTTCCGACCTGCGCCACCACACGAGCCGCTTCTCTATACGTTTACCGGCGTATCGTCATCCCAGTAGGAGGTGGCCGCATCGTTTGACCCCGTCCCGGAAGATGCGTCGCTCCGCGCAGGCTCAGACGATGGCGGCACCGGGGTGACCGGCGACGTGGGCCGCGCAGAGCCACCCGTCCCGCCTGCGGGCACGCCCTCGGGCAGCGGGTCGGCCGAGGCGCCCCAGCGCCCCACCTCAAAGCGGCAGAACCATTGCCCCACGGCGTTGACCGAGACCAGCTGCATGGCGACCGAGATCACCCCGTAAAAGAAGAGCGCCGCCACAAACAACAGGAGCGCAAAGATGATGGGGCCGGCACCCCATGAGGCGAGCTGCTCGAGTGCAAAGAGGTCGTGACCGCCGTATACTATGATGCCGCCGTGGCGCGCGTATGAGAGAACGCCGCCAAAGGCGAGCGAGCCAAACACCGCCGCGCAAACAAGGGTGTACGCGATACTGAGGGCACTGCCGATAAGCGAGATGAGCCATACCTTGCAAAACCCTGCCGGGTCGCGCGCAATCATCTGGCAGAGGCGATCGACGCGCCAGCCGGCGGCAAACCCGTCGTAGAGCGTGGCGCGCATCATGGCCGCCATCAGAAACGTCCCCAAAAAGAGCCCGACAACAAGGGCGACGATACCCCAGAGGGAGAGGTCGGCCACACCCTCCACCAGCGCCGAGACCGAGAGGCCCGAGCCCAAGGGCAAGAAGTGCAGCACGTGACCGAGGCGGGCGAACCCCATGAACGCGAGCACGGCACGTACCGTGAGCCCCATCATAAGCAAGATGAGAAACGCGCGGCCGCCCGTGGCAAACAACTTGCCGTAATCGATGTTATGCCGGCGCGGAGCGGTATCGACCCCCCATGCGGTAAAGCGCGCCCATTCATAGGCGTAGCCCAAGACCACGATCTGTCCCAAGATGGGAATCCACCCCACCAAGGCAAGAAGACACAGAGGAACAATCCACCCGCGCTCGTGCGTGAGCATTTTCCACGAGGTCGCAAAACCCAGTTCATGTGAAAGCATGACGCATCCTCCCCACTGCCCGGCGCAGGCGCAGGTGGCGCCGCGTCGGCGAAGTCACGCTTGCAGTGTACCCGCAGCGTGCCGTGCCATAGGTATTCGTTTGGTCCTTTAAGCGCTACTTTTGCCTGAGCTAAGTATTTATTAAGCTCTCAGCCGCTCTTCAAAAAAAGCGCATTTGCAACGCGCGGGGTTTACGGTACAATTGCCTGTGCTTGAACGGAGAGTTGTCCGAGTGGCCGAAGGAGCACGATTGGAAATCGTGTAGGCGGCAAAACCGTCTCCAGGGTTCAAATCCCTGA
The DNA here is from genome assembly GCF_002159765.1 of Collinsella sp. An268. Classification (GTDB taxonomy): domain Bacteria; phylum Actinomycetota; class Coriobacteriia; order Coriobacteriales; family Coriobacteriaceae; genus Coprousia. The sequence goes on from NZ_NFJH01000003.1 coordinate 176,517, forward strand.
CTCTCCGCCAGTTGCTTACCGCGCGGCGTACCCCACCGGGTGCGCCGTTTCACCCCATGCGGAGGGGTGGCAGAGTGGTTGAATGCGGCGGTCTCGAAAACCGTTTGGCCTGTATAAGGTCACGAGGGTTCGAATCCCTCCTCCTCCGCCATTTTATATGCTCAGTACACCCGACCCGCCGCGGTCGGGTTTTTCATGCGCCGCCGCCCTGCACGGGTGCACATCCCCGTACATTGCAGAGCCTTTTGCCGGGGCGCCTGTACATAATCCCGCGCAATGAACCCGGATGTGCGCTGCGGGGGCCGAAACCGGCGGACGGGTACATTGCGACGAGAATTGTACGCCTCGCTACCTGCGATTTTACCGACCGTACATTCGCGCGCACATTGCCGGGTTCTTTGCCCGAGAAATGTCCCGCGGCTCGGGCAAAATGCGCGGCAATGTACGCCCTAATGTACGGTCGGGGCGTGATGACTCGCTCACCGGGGAGCAAAGCGCGGTGGCGCGCCGGAGATGCGGGGTGCGGCCGGCTGTCCCGCAGCCGCTAACTGGAAGGCGACGCGCAGGGTGCGGGGCCCGCGACGGGCGGGCCTCTCATCTGAACATTTTTCAGATTCAAACCGCTGCGCTCCATCTGCCCGCACAATCTCACCCGCGGCGTCCTCGTCGCTCGCTAAGATATACGGGGCCCATCACCTCTGACTGGTAAGGAACGCGCGTGTCCTCACTGTTCGCCAACGCTTGTGCACCGGCTCTGCTCGCCGATGCCTGTGCCCCCGCCCTGCTCGCCGTTCCGGTGGTCAGCGGCGCCCTTGAGGCCCCTGTCGCCGTGCCCGTGTGGATCGAGCTGATCGCCATCGTCGTCGCCTCGGTGTCGGGTGCGCTCACCGCACGCGAGAAGAAACTCGACCTCGTGGGCGCCGTCTGCCTTGCCGCCCTCTGCAGCCTGGGCGGCGGCCTTCTGCGCGACATGACCCTCCAGGTGGGCGACGTCTACATCCTCAACCAGCCCCTCGCCATGCCCGCTGCCATCCTCACCGCGGCCATCGTGTTCATCGCGCCCTCCGTGGTGGCCAAGCAGGACCGCCTCATCGCCGTGCTCGACATCTTTGCCGTGGGCCTCTATGCCGCGACGGGCGCCGACAAGGCCCTCGTCTACGGATTTAACCCCATCATCTGCATCACCATGGGCTTCTTTACCGGTGTGGGCGGCGGCATGCTGCGCGACGTCTTCTTGGGCGAGGTGCCCTACATCTTTCAGCGCAGCAACCTCTACGCCCTCGCCGCCATCGCGGGCGCCGGCGTATACGTGGCGCTTGCCGCACTCGGCGTCTCGCACACCGTAGGCGTTGTGGTCTGCGTCGCCGTGACCATGGGCCTGCGCTGGCTATCGCTCCGCTACAACATCATGAGCCCCACCGAGGTCGACCTGAGCCACATGGTGCCGCGACGCCACGGCCGTCGCCGCACCGCGGACGCCGCCGAGGACGCGGCCCGTGCGGAGGCGCCCGCCGCCAAGCCCCGCATCGACCGTCCCGACCGCTCCGCCGCGGAGCTCGCCCGCCGTCGGCATCGCACGCTCGACGATATCGACCGCCGCCGCGAGCTCGAGCGCCGCCAAGCCGCCCTCGACCGCCTGAAGCGACATCGGCGCAAGCGCGCCCAGCGCAAGCTCGACATCTAGCCGACCATGCCGCAAAACACGAACATCTGTGCGTTTCTTTGTCCGCACGAGACGGTATCCTATGTGGTGCACGCACCGCAGAAGGGATCTCTATGGGTCACAAACTAACGGAAGAGGAGCAGCGGCTGGTGACCACCACCGCCAAGGTGATCGCCAAGACGCTGCCGGACGAACACCGCGGCAAGGCAAGTGGGATAGCGAGCGCGCTCGTGCGCCTGCGCAGCAAAACGGTCGAGGCCGACGAGCTCCTGCAGGCCGTTGTGGAGCGCGGGGGCGATGCCGGCTGCTGCGACGCGCTGAAGGCGGCGCAGGTGGTGGTCGCCCAAGACGAGGGAGGGTACCGCATCAACCTCTCCTCCGCCCCGGACTCGGACAGGCAAAAGACTTCCGCCCCGCAAAAGCAGATTGCAAAGACCGGCCCCACCACCATCGCGCGCGCCAAGCGTCCCGACCGGTCGCTCGGCCGCCTCAGCTGCGTGCGCCGTCAGACCCCCGAGCTCACGCAGGTGCGCAGCCACATCATCGGCCTCGATCCGCGCTTGTGGCTGAATGGCTGGCTCCTCAGCACGCCCGACGCCTTTGTGCGTTACGAGACAGAGCTGCGGGCGCTTGACGCGGCGCTCGCCGGCAAGCCCGCCCTCGGCGACGGCACCCTGAGCCTGCGCGAGCTCTCGTATCGCATCTTTGGGGACGAGAAGTTTTTGGCACCCGAGTCCGACGGCCGCAAGCTGCTGCGCCTTATGGGGCTGACCGACCTGCTCAACGTGCGTCCCTCTCTGAGGTTTGACATGCAGTGCTTTATGCCCAAACACCACCGGCACGCGCGCTTGGTGGTGAGCGAGAACCTCGACCCCTGGGTCAACATGCGCAACGCCCTCTTTCTGGACGGGCGCAAGCGCATCCTCGGCGAGCGCGTGCACGGGGTGGTGTTTGGCAACGGCACGCTCGCGCGGGAGCCGAGCCATCTCGAGCGGCTCGTCGACACCCTTGCCGCCGAGGACCTGCACGTTATGTACTGGGGCGACATCGATCGGGCGGGGCTCGAGATTCTGGCGAGCCTTGCGGCGAGCGCGGGGGAGGACGGGCGCGTGACGGTCGAGCCCTTTATGCCCGCCTACCGGCTCATGCTCAAACGAGCGCAGAAGCGCTACCCCGACCCGCTCTCAAACGAGGAGACCGATCAAGTCAACGTGCCCATCACCGGCACCGAGCTGCTCGCCCCCTACCTGACTGAGAGCGAGCTCGCCTATCTTGAGGCCGTCCTCGAAGGGGCGCGCCTCATCCCGCAGGAGTCGGTGACCGCAGAGGACCTGTAGCGCAGCGGGCGCACGGGGTTTCGCCAACTAGCACCGCTCGACAACCCGCGCCCACACGCGCCAGCCGGCTGGAATCAATCGCTGTTTTCCTAGCCCGCTGCAACCAATCCGGCGAGCGCCGACGAGATAACGGCCTCGAGCGCCGCGGCCGACGCGTCCCCATAGGACATGTTCGACATGGCGCAGACAAGATACGGCGTGCTCCCCACCTGCACCACGCCTGCATCCGAGGTGGAGTTGTAGAGGACGTCGCCCCCGACCCAACCCGCTTTGTTCCACACGCGCACAGAGCCCAACGGCGTTTCGGTTTGAACGGTAGCGTCAAGCGTGACGGCGTCGGCTGCGGGCGTGGCGGCGTCGAGGGGCGCCGTCGGCGCCACCCCGGCCGGAACGCCCAGCGCGTCGCGTATAAACGAGTGGTTCGTCGCCGCGAGCATTTGGGCAAGCCAGGTGGCAAGCACGCTCTCCGTCTCGATATACGTCCAGATATAGCTCCATGCCCGCACCATCGTGCGCGCCGACACGTTTTGGAACGGCGTGATGGGGTCTATCACCCCCGCACCAAACAGACTATCGGCCCACGAAAGGTACCCCAGACCGTCCAGGTTGTCGTGCAGAATGCGGAAGGCGTCGTTATCCGAGTCGAGCACCAGCGCCTGGATGAGCTCGCGCACCGTAAACGTGGCGCCCACGATGCCGTACGTCCCGTCGTACCAGCTGTTGGGAGACACGATGCAGCCCGTGTCGAGCGATACGGTACCGGGCTCTACCAGCTCGCGCAACACGTAGGCGGCATAGGGCGCCTTAAAGGAGCTCGCCCCATACACCACGGTATCGGTACCGTAGGACGCGCCCGCACCCGTCACCGTATCGAGAAGCACCAGACTCAGGCTGCCCATCGTCTGGACGGTGGCGATGGCGGCGCCGATAGAAGCCGTCGCATCCGCGGTAAGCGAGGGCGCGCCCGTTGCATGCGCGCCCCCTTCGAGGGCAAACGCGGCAAGCTCGGGCGCAGCGGGAATCGCGGCCAGGTCGAAATGCGCCAGACGCGAAGACGCACGCCTGGCGCCCTCTTCCTCTTCTGCCGCTGCCTCCGTCTCTGCCGAGCCGCTTGCGCGGCGCGCTGCCGAACCGTATGCGAGCGAGCCCGATCCGCCGGCTTGCGCCCGGGGCGTGCACCCCGTCGCAAGACCCACGCCGGCGAGCGCCGAGAATCCCAGCGCGCCCACAAACCCGCGCCGGCTCATACAGCGCGAGCCGTCCGTCTCCCGACGGCTCAGCGCGCGCATGCGAGCGACCCCATGGGATCCCACGGCGCGAGCACGCGCGGCTCCTCGGCCTCAAACGCGGCGCGCTCCTCGTCCGTCAGATACTTCTTGTCGACCACCACCTGGTAGACGTATTCGTCAAACCATGCATCGGACAAGGTGTCAAACCCGTCGCGCCCATGATCGGCACCCCAGCTGTTCTCGACCTTCCAGAGCGTCGGGCGCCCGTCGGCGTCGAGGTTCACGCCCTCGAGCACCATCGCGTGCGTCATGAGTGACTCGCCGTACGCGAGGCGCGCGGCGCGGTCCATGCAGCCTTCGACCGCAAAGCCAAACAGCGCATCCACATCGAGCGCCGCCGTGTCCATCATTCCCTCGTCACGCAGGTAACTCTGCCCCACATCGCATCCAAACCACACCGGCGCGTTGTCGCGCAGCTGGGCTATCGCCACCTGCTTGAGGCGCTCGAGCGGCAGGTTGAGATACCGGACACCGCCGTCTTCCACCACGTTGCCCAAACGGCTTACCGTGTAGACGTGCCCAAACGGCTTGTCTGCCGTTGGCGCCGAGATGAGCGAGACATAGTCGTCGAGGCGCATGCCCACCGCGCGGTCGAAGAACTCCCTCGGCGTAAAGGTGCCGGAAAGCACGAGCGCATGCTCCTTATCGCGCAGGCGCACGTCGAAGGTCGCCGGCGGCTCGCCCAGGCACGTGACGAGCAGCCGGTAGACCTCGCCCACCATCGTGCGCTTGAGCGCGGCGAGGTCCTCGGCATCCACGCCCGCCGCAGCGCTCTCGCGCAGGCGCTTGGCCGCGCCGCGGAGATACCGCGTGAGGTAGGAATCGAGCTCGCGGGTGTTGCGCGAGCAGGCGGTCTCCGGCATGGCCTCCTTGGGCACCACGCCGTATTTCTTGACGAGGCTCTTGAACATATCCCACTGGCCGCCGTCGCCCACCGGATCGGCAAGCAGATAGCTCACCAGCCGCCCGTCGAGCGGCTCGTCGAGCGTATCGAGAATGCTCTCCAAAAACCAGTTGCTCTTCTCGAGTTTGTCCCAAAAGAGCGGGTAGGCCTGGCTGAGCTCGAATGTCTCGAGGTGGTACGTCTGGATGATGCGGTAGCGCATGGTGTTGAGGCTCGCAAACATCCAGCAACGGCCGGAGCGCTCCTGGTCGCAGCGTTTGCCCTGCTTGACCTCGATATCAAACGTGAGCGGGTTGGCGGCGACGCCCTCGGGCACGCGCGCGGCGGCGCGGATCCCCACGGAGCTGACGGCGTTCTTGGCAACGATGTTGGCACGGTCGGCGTGAAAGGCCGTGCGGGCGGCGTCGATGTCCGCAGGCGTGACGGGTTGCGGATGAGACATGGCAGGTCCTTCCTGACGGGATGCGAATCGGTTGATGCACCGCGGGCTTATGGCCGGGCGCAGGGCGCTCAGGGCAGCGGGCGGGGCGGCCAACCACCATGAGCATGGTGAGGGCTGCCGCCACAGGACCGACGCAAGGGCCGGGCGTCAGGCTCCATTCTCTCATGTTGACGGGACGAGCAGGCTGGCTGCCCGGCTCGGCGCCCAGTTTGTTACCAAATGCGCACGGCGCGGGCGAGCTCTGGCACCCCGCTCGATGCCAGGCCTTGCGGCCTTACCCCCCTCCTGCAAGGAAATCGCGTTTAGCCCCCTTTTCTCTCCTCTAGGGGGTCTAAACGCGATTTCCTTGCAGGCGTGCCGGCGGGCGCAACCCCCAAGCCTCTTTGCGCCCAGGACTCGCATACAAAAATGTGAGGCGCTACAGCTTCAGGTTCAGCTCGAAGCGCTCGAAAAACCCGATCCATGAGCCGTCAGCGTCGCGGACGCCCTGCATGTAGATGCGCTGATTGCGCGCCGACACGCCCACGAGCACCTCCTCGCTCGTTGCCATGCGCCCGGCCAAACACTCGGCCGTGTTTCATGTCGAAGGAGAGCATGACACCATCTGCCCACGCTCCACGAGCTGCGCGCGTTTGGCCAGACGCATATCGCGCATTTGCATGGTCGGTAGGAGCAGGGTTCGAGCCTATTGCCTCCGGATCACAAGCCTATCGGCGGTGGTAAAGCGCTGGCGAGATGACCGCGGCGTTTCCGGCAGGCTCAGGATGAGCATCCCCGATTCGACCATCGGATTTACATAGCGGCGCATCACATAGGGCGCCTGAGCACCAAGCAGTTCGGCCAGCTCGGACCGTGAGCGCGGCTTCTCGGCGCAAAACTCCGCGATCTTGCGCTGCTGCTCGGTAAGCCCCGTATCATCGATTACCGCGATGCATCTCTCCTCCCGAGCTTGCCTTCCCATCACCGTTACGCGGAACTGCCCGCGCGAGCTCTCGAACACCGGCGCCGGCATCCCCGCCTCCGCCAGCAACCTGCGCACGGTCGGGATACCCGAATACCGGTTCTCGGTCTTTCCGAGCGCCTCCATGGCGGTCGCGATCACGGGGTTCCTCGTGTCGGGTTGCATCTTGCCCAAATCATCGACCGTGAGACGGCCGTAGAGACCGCCCGGATTCACAATCTCCAGTCTTCCGCGATACATCAGGATCTGAATGGGCATGCCCTGCGTATGAACGCTATAATCGCGGTGGATGAGAGCGTTGAGGATGAGCTCGCGCACAGCTTCGACAGGATACTCGTCCCGGTCGATGCGCTTTCCCGTCCTCGGGTCGACGCGGGTAGCAACCTTCATGTTCGACCGCACGAAAGCGAGGGCCTCCGTCAGTTGCTCGTCGAGCGTCCCCTCGATTCTCTTATTGTCGAGGAATCGATTGCCCTCTCCGTCCACAACGCCAGGCTCCGTCCCCGGAATAACGGTCGCGACAATACTAAGCTGCGGGAAATAAGCTTGAGGATAGAGCGAAAACAGCATGACGCCCGCTAACGTTGGAACGCCATCACGCGTGATGCTCATGAGCTCTAGCACGGTATCATCGTCGAGCTGAGCGAGATTGGGTTTAGACGAGGTTATGTTGCTGAGGTAGTGCCCCAGCTTCTGGGCATCGAGCGTCGATTTCGTCGCACGGTCGACCGGCTCGATCTCGTCGCGGTACTTCTTGCGAAATGCCCCGTAGCTATACACCTCGTATTCCGTCATGGGCTCGTCGGCATCACCCACACGGACGAACGAGCCCTTGAGCCTGCCCCTTCCCCGGTAGTAGCAAGGCCTATCTGACATATCAATCCCGGGAATCTCTGCCGAGACGATCATCTTGTCATCCACTGACGCGACCGTAAACACGGCACGGACTGAGGGCTGCATCTGGCTGCATTGCTCCGCGACGTGCTTTTGAAGATCCTGCGCATCATAGACGCCGACCACCTCAAACCCCTGCCGCTCATCAAGACCGAACACGATGACCCCACCGTCATCCTGGTTCGAGAAGCTTGACAGCGTATCGTACAGACGAGACGGACAGCCCTCCTTCGCCGCCTTTACCTCAACAGTCTGCATCTCGCATCGCCGCTCCTGAATCTGATGCACCAGATCAATAAGGCCCTCGGCCAGCATAGCCAGCTCCTCTCGACGCATTCAAACTGATAAGGGTCACTGAGACTATCGTAGTTTGTACAAATACTAGCGCTTTCAGGTACAATCTTTTGTACTTATTCACAAAGTTTTCTAACTGAGTACAAAAATTTATCTATTATTCACTGTTTTCTGTAACTCTGTAACAAAGTTTTTGTAATTTCTCGCAATCTTGCGGGACTGCTACGGTAACAAATAACTCGAAGGTCGTTAAACCTCCGAGCTCCAAGTTCATGGTCGCGGGGACAGGATTTGAATCTAAAACCCCCGAGTTATGAGCGCGTCGGATGTAGCACAGCGCCGATAAGGTAGCCACGCCGTCTCCGGCATAATTTATATCGCCGGAGCGTGAATAGAACGCGACCAATTCCCGAGCCACGTAGGTCTCTTCCAGGTCGCACCACGTGGTGTCCGCAGGGCGCACATGCCGCCCGCGTTGCTCTTCTCGACTCCTCTGGAAGTATGTCAGAACGATGCGCGTAGGCAACGTGTGATGTGCCGCGGGGTCGATTCCACACCTCAATACATCCAGCTTGTTGGATAGATTTACCATCTATCAGATATTCGTCCAGACAAATGGATACAGCTCACGTATAGCTGCTGCGGCGCTACCACACGGTGCGCGTAGGGCGGGTGGGAGATTTGGAGATCGACTTCGTTGCCGGGCGCGGGGGCAAACCGCATTACTACCAGGTCGCGCTGTCCGTACTGGACGAAGCGACGCTGCGCCGCGAACTGCGTCCACTCGAGCTGCTGGGGGACGCCTACCCCAAGACGTTGCTCACCTTGGACCGCATCGGCGCGACGGACCATAACGGCATTGAGCAGCGCAGCCTCGTTGATTGGCTGCTGACATAGGTTGGGAGGGCGCTCCTCGACAGCACGCCGCAGCGTCGTACGAAACGTGCGCCGGTGCAGGCTCGTGAAACTTGAGACGTGAGTGAAGAGACGCGGTGCTCGCGCTTCGCACATCGATACGATTATGGTGGTACAGGAAAAAACGCCGCGCGGCTCACCTCGACACGGCGCCTCATATTGGACAGGCCGCCTCAATCCGGATACGAGAGGAAGACTTCTGGAGAAGGGTGCGTAGTCTCGGAAAACCCGCCGCACGGATTGAACTAACATTGCCCCTTCTGATGGTATTAGTCCAATAGGAAGTCTAATAAAGCCCTGCCTAGTCGTAAAATAGAGCTAAATCATTCCCCGGCAGCCCTTTTTAGTCGTAAATAGAACTCACTTACGACTATCGGAACCAATTGGAGTGACCTTGTACTACAGCGACTCCGACGTGATAGAGCTTATCAACAGAATCGAGAAACCGTACGAGACCGAGGTCGTCGAGCTCAAAGAGGCCAAGCACGATTTCAGCTTCAAGGACCTCGGAAAGTACTTCTCGGCCCTGAGCAACGAGGCGATCCTGAGGGACAAGCAGGACGCATGGCTCCTCTTCGGCATAGACAACGACAAGGCCGTCTGCGGCACCGCATATCGCAGGAACAGCCCCACGAAGCTTCAGTCGCTCAAGCGGGAGGTCGCCGGGCACACCAACAATCGCATGACGTTCAGGGAGATCCATGAGCTCGAGATCGAGGGGAAGCGGGTTCTCGCCTTCCAGATCCCCGCGGCGACGCCGGGCATGCCGACCGCCTTCAACAACGCCGCCTGGGCGAGAGAGGGCGAGTCGCTCGTGCCCCTGCCCATCGACAAGTATGAGCAGATACGGCAGATGCACCGCCCCGACTGGAGCGCCTCGGAGGTCGAAGGGGCGACGTACGACGACCTCGACCCGGAGGCGGTGAGCCGCGCAGTTGAGCTGTTCCTCTCCAAGCACGACCGCCACAGGGACGCGTTCGCGGGAATGGACGAGCGGGCGATACTCGACAAGGCGAGCCTGACCCGGGACGGAAAAATCACCCCGACCACCCTCATCCTTGCCGGAAGGCCCGAGTCGATCCATCTCCTCGGCGACATCTCGCCACGCATCACCTGGACGCTCTACGCCTCGGACGGCTCCGTGACCACCTACGAGCACTTCAAGCCGCCGTTCCTGCTCGCCGTGGACCGGGTCCTCGGCAAGATCAGGAACGAGAGGTACCGGTTCAACGCGAACGGCGCAAGCCTCTTCCCCGTCGAGGTCAGCCAGTACGAACCCGAGATAATCAGGGAGCTCCTCAACAACTGCATCGCACACCAGGACTACTCCATGCAGGGGCGCGTGAACGTCGAGGAGTTCGAGGACCACCTTGTGTTCCTCAATGAGGGGGCGTTCATCCCCGAGACCATCGAGAAGGCGATGCGGCCCGGCTTCAAGCCGAGCTACTACCGCAACCCCTTCCTCTGTGAGGCCATGGTCCAGATGGACATGATCGACACCATCGCCATGGGAATCCCCAAGGTCTTCCAGATGCAGAGGGGCAGGTACTTCCCGCTGCCCACATATGACCTCAGCGACCCGAACCGCGTCGAGGTCACCATCTACGGCAAGTCGATCAACGAGAGCTACAGCCGCCTGCTCTACGCCCGCCCCGACCTCCCCATGGATGTCGTCTACCTCCTCGACAAGGTCCAGAAGCACGAGGAGGTCACACGGGAGCAGGCGGCGAGGCTCCACGAGCTCAAGCTCGTGGAGGGGAGGTACCCCCAGCTCTCGATCACGAACTCCCTCGCCGCCAAGACGGGGCAGGAGGTCACGTACACGAGGAGCAAGGGGCTCAACGAGGAGGCGTGCAAGTCGCTCATCGTCCAGATGCTCTCCGAGACCGGTCCAGCGCCGCGCGCGAAGATCGTGGCGCTCCTAGATGACCTGCTCCCGGCTGGCCTCAGCGACCAGCAAAAGTCGAAGCGAGTCTCCAACCTGCTCACCAAGATGAAGAACGTCGACAGGACGGTCGACAACGACGGCGTCGTCGGGAAGGCAGCGCGCTGGAGGGCGGTATAGCCCGCCCTCCCTACGGCTATGCAGCCAAATCACGCGAGTAGAAGTATCCATAGATCTGCTTGATGCACCCGTCTAGAACATCATCGGGGTAGCTCGACTCCGGCAGCTTGTATGCTTCGTTCCGCACGATGGTCCACACCTGGCTGCGTGTCTCCTCCTTCTCGGTCCAATGCACCATCTGGCCCAAGCGCTCTTCGATGGCTGACACCATTTCGATGCACACGCTCTTGACCTTGCGAATCTCGGACGGCGAAAGTGTGTCTTTGAAGAGCATCTCGAACACCGTCATCTGCTGCTGGTTTTGGAATCCCTCGCGCACCCACTCGCGCTGTTTCTCATCTAGGTCCTGTGACAACCTCATCAGCTCGTTGAACGTCTTCTCGATGAGGGCCTTGTCCTGCTCCTTGTTGTAGCTTTCGATAATCCGCTCGTAGCGCTCGTAGAAATCGATTCGCAGCGGGTTATTCTTCAATGCCAGTTCGAGCCTCTCCTCTATGACTCCGCGAATATCGTCGATAATCAGGTGCTTCCGCTTTGCTCTGGCGAATTCTTGGCTCAAGCGCCCGAAGTCGATGCCGCTTATGTCGAAGCGGGTTCCCTCCTTCGCCTGCTCGGTGGCCTCGCTCACCTCAACGTGTTCACTTACGATGTCGCGTACCCGTCGCATAAGCTCAGTGGTGTCTGAGGCTGCACGGCGCTGGTTTATCTGGTTATACACCGCGCGCAGTGCATCACGCCGGCATGCCAGGTCCTCGCCAACCTCCGCCCTGGTCACAAAGCGGTAGAACTTGAAAAGCATCCGACACATGATGCCGAAACGCTTCTTCACCTCATCGGTTGCGCTCACGGCGTCGGCGGCGTCCTTGATGGCGTCCAGCTTCCCAAACCCCTCCGCGGCGAGCAGCGTCTCCAGATCGAAGCCCTGCTCGCCCATGAAGGAGATGATTTGCCTCGTCAGATTCCGAATTCGCTCGATAAGCTCATCCTTATCGACCACGACGTCATCGGGCTTGCGGCCGTCGCCCGGATCGCGCGTGTAGTCTGCCAGGGCCTGGCGCAGTGCCTTTACAATGCCAACGTAGTCTACGATAAGGCCGTTGCTCTTGCCCTTGGCGACGCGATTGGCACGCGCGATAGCCTGCATGAGGCCGTGTGCCTTCATGGGCTTGTCGAAGTACATTACCGAAAGAGGTTTGACGTCGAAGCCCGTGAGCCACATGGCGCATACGAACACGATTCGGAAAGGATTGTCGGCGTCCTTGAACTCGTCATCGAGGTTGCGCTCCTCCATCTTGCGTCGATGGGGTTCGATATCGAGGCCCCATGCACGGAAGCGGGCAATCTCATTCTGTTCCTGGCTCACCACCACGGCCATCTCGGTGGACTCCATCCAGGAAACCTTGCGGCGCTGCTCAAGCGCCTCCTGCTGGCCCATGCCCTTGAGCTTCGCCTTCTCAACAGCGATGGCGCGCGCCCACTCCTCCTGTACGTAGTCGTACATCATCACACAGGCAACTTTGTTCACACAGATGAACATGGCCTTTCCGCTTTCCCAAATGCCGGTGTAGTGCGCCACGAAGTCGCGGGCTATTGCACGCATACGCGGCTCGGACATCATGATGTGGACTCCGTTGGAGAGTTGACTCTTCACCTTATCCGTCTGGTCGGGATCGAGGTCTGCATCTTCGACGGCCTGCAGCAGCTCATCGTTGATCTGAGGGTTCTCTATCGCGAGTCGATCGGAGCGGTTCTCGTAGAACAGCGGCACCGTGGCACCGTCTTCAACGGCGCGACCGAAGTCGTATACCGACACGTACCCGCCGAATGTGCGGGCGGTCAACTGGTCGTCGGACAGAAGCGGCGTTCCGGTGAACCCCATCTTTGAGGCTGTCGGCAGCAATCGAGCCATGTTTTCGGCGAAGATGCCGTTGTTCGAGCGATGCGCTTCGTCGGAGAACACCACGATGTCGTGATCGGGTAGGATGGGCTCGGCATCCGCCTGGTTGAACTTCTGAATGAGCGAGAAGATGTAGGTCGGGTTGCCTTTGAGTTTCCTCATCAAATCGGCACCGCTGGTCGCGCGGCAGCGCGCCGCAGGCACGCCGGAAAGACATCCGCAGCTCTCGAACGTCTCGCTGATCTGCTTGTTCAGCTCGTCGCGATCAGTCAGCACCAGGAAGGTTGGCGAGCCAGGCTGCGTGCGCCTGATCTTCTCGGCAAGAAAGAGCATGGAATAGCTCTTGCCCGAGCCCTGCGTGTGCCAGAACACGCCCAGCTTGCCATCGTTGAACTTTCGGTTCTTGTAAGCGTCGAGCGCCTCGTTGACACCTAGGTACTGGTGGTTGCGCGCCATGATCTTGGCCGCCGGGGTATCGAAGTGGTCGAACAAGATGAAGTTCTGGAACAGGTCCATGAGCGTCTCGCGGTTGCACACGCCGCGGAGCAGGGTCTCCAGGCTCACGCTTCCGGCGTCTTCCTCATGTAGGCGCTTCCATTCGTTGAAGAACTCGTAGGGGCTGCCCAGCGTCCCCACGCGTGATTCAAGGCCGTTCGAGAGGATGACGAATGCGTTGAAATGAAAGATCTGGGGGATGGTGTCTTGGTAATCGGTGTAGTTGTCGTTGTAGGCGTTGCGCACGTCCTTGTCATGGCGCTTGAACTCCATGAACACCAAGGGAACGCCGTTCACGAACCCCACCAGGTCGCAGCGGCGCCGATGCAAGGGGCCGTGCACCCACAGCTCCTCGGCGGCAACAAAACGGTTCATCTTGGGATGGCCGAAGTCGAATACTTGCGCGAGCTCGGTATAGGGCACCCCGTCCTCTCCGACCTTCCTCACGGGGATGCCATCGCGCAGCATCTTGTACTTGGCCTCGTTGGCCTGCAGCAGGGAATCGCCCACGAACGTCTGAGAGAGTGTCTTAATTGCCTCGGCGACATCCGTTTCATCCATCCATTCGTTGAGCTCTATGAGCGCATCTTTGAGGTCACGTTTCAACAACACATCGCTGTAGCTTTCGCGTCCAAGCGTGCCGTATCGGCCAAGCTCTTCTTCGTCGTGGCAGTAATGGACGTCCCAGCCGAGGCGCGCGAGCAGCTCGCCGGCAGGCTTCTGCACGGCCTCCTCTTCGGAATAACGGTTCTTGGCCACCTCGGTTCACCAGCTTCCTATCTCTGCGGACGATAGCGTTCGTCAAGCGGGATCGCCTCGTTTATCTCGCAATCATGCTCAAGAGCGATCTCGTAGAGCGCGATTCGGGAAAGCATGTACAGCTCTCCATCGGAATCGTTTTCGTAATCGAACACGACATGCTTCCCCAAGATGCCGTCCATTTCCCTGAGTTTGATTCTGCCCCAAGCGGCATCACTTTCCCCTGAGGTTCCGTCGAGATAGCCGATCTTCTCCAGGTTGTAGCTAAATCGACTCAGCTCTTCACAGAGGCAGCTGCAGTATTCAAGGTGTTCGAACAATATCCAGTCCGTATCGTCACCTTCAATGCCTGCGTGTTCCACGCCCTCCCGTGACATGTCGCGCAAGACGTTGAGTTGCAGGTCGAGGGCGAAGCGCCAGGCATTCTTGTACCTTTCGGCTGCGGCTTTGTTCGCCGGGTCCGTCGGTTCGAATGAAAGGGCCTTCTTGGCGAAGTCATAAACAAAATCGTTGTTTGGGCCAAATCGCTCGGCTTCGGCCTCCTTGAGGCGCTCAACGTAAGACAGCTCCGATTCGCCTTCGCCGCGGTCTGGCACAGGGGTATTGCGGAACTCATCAATCTTCGCTTCCTGGAAGCGTTCCAATGCGCACCCAATTTTGTTGAGAAGGCTATAGCGGTACTTGATATGGGCAAAGACCTGATCCATGTGGATACGGATATCCTCACCCCAGCTATTTGCCTCGTTGACGAATGCATGGGCATGAAGATCGCAGTTCCAGACCATTTCAAATGGGCTCCCGCTTACCCAGATCAAATAAGGACAGGTAACTATATCGGTCGTGTGGTACACGCCCTTGTATCGATTGGTCTCAACGGGATGGACGGCACAAAGCGAGCGTAGGAACTCAAAGTACTTTTTGTCGGTGCCTTTTCCATTAGTGCCGGTTTGGCTAAATGCGGCCGACCGCGCATCTTCCTGACTCAAGTCGACACCGATAATCCTTGCGAGCATGTCTATGCTGTCAAGCACAACGGAGGCGTTGCTGATAAAGTTGATGAAATCGAACGCGCTGCCGTGTTCCATCCTCCCGAGCACTTGGTCGTTCAGATAGCCTGCTGTGTCGCGTATGCGATGAACGCAAACACAGATGCAATCCCAAGCGGGAACGCCCCGGTACTTCTTCTTTTCAAAAGCCTTCTCAACAAAAGATATCTGCTCGGAGATATGCTCGTGAGCGTTGAGAGAAGCGTTGAACTCCTCGATGAGATCAGGGTCAAGGTGTATCTGGAACGTCTTTTCGCAACCCATTGCTACACCTCGATTTCCCCAGACATGAGCTTGGGCAGCAGACGATTACGCGCTTCGCGAGCGGCGGAGATTTGGCGCTCGGCAACTTCAATAGCGTCAAACATTGCTTGGACGTTGCTCCCATATGCAAGCTGAATCCTCCGGCTTGGAACGAGCAATTCTGCGCGGATTAAAGACTCGGGTTTCAGATGGATGATGTTTGTTCCATTAGCAAGCATTGCGATCATTTCCGCTATGCCACTGAAGCGAAGGTATGCGTACAGATAGTTCGGCTCCACAGCTTGAGGCACTATTTTGATGAGATCCATGGAAATAATGTTGCCGGCAGCATCCTTTGGAACACGAGCGACATGGCCAACCAGACGACGTTCTTTGGTCATATCCGTTACCGCCATGATGATGTCGCCGCCAGCAACTACTTGTTCCCGCCTGTACGTCCCAGAATATGGTTTCTCGGCGCCAGCGTTCCATCCACCGAAAGCTGCGACGTTGTTCAGATTAATCAGCTTAGACTCACCGGCTTTTTTAAGATCGTCGGTGCCATAGGAACGTCCTCGAACATTATTCACCCATGAAAGCAACGAGCCTTTTCTCCATCCCTTGGGGAGACCATTGACGATGGACGTAGCTTCATATCCGGGAAAATGCAGGTCGACAAACCAGTCCTTGTAAAGGCGCCGCGCGGCCTCTTCGAGAAGCTTTATCTGCTTGCGGTTGTTCTCGATGAGCCCGTCGTAAGCCGAAAGCACGCCCGCGATGCGGCGCTGGGTCTCGAGGTCAGGGAGGTTTACTTCTTTGCTGCGAAGCTGCCCAAGAGTCACAGTACGTTGAGCAGAGCCAATGGCCACAGCATCAGCCCAATGGTAGAAACTCGAATCCTTTAGAAGATAGTAGAGGTATGTCGAGTCAAGCTTTTCGCTTGGCCTCAAAATGGCGATGTGCCTTTGGAAGACAAATCTCTTATCGTCCTTCAGCAACGATGGAATGCCGAAGCTACCCACAACAGAGTACAGCACATCACCACGCTTTGGCTTACGCTCGCCTTTGAGAGATTTGTAGTATTCCTCAGGGACAAACGCTGTGTCTGAGAAATCGATAAACCCATCGTTTGCGTCTATATTTGAAATTGTAATGAAAGGAATGCCAGATCCCGACTTAGGGGGAGCATTGTGGTCGCCGTCGTATATCGAGGCACACACATCTCCAAGCTTCGTCCTCATAGCCCCAGCTCCCAGAAGTTACGGGTGATGGTTGCCATGAGGTCATTGCTTTCCGCTTGCAGCCGGGCGAGCTCCTGCTGAATCTCTCCCATACGCTCGTGGAAGTCCACGCCGTCGTCCTCCACGGGCGGCACTCCCACGTAGGCGCCGGGCGTGAGGCTCCAAGAGCTCTTGTCAGCGGGTTGCTCGCCCTGAATATCCTTTTTGCTGGCAACCTTGCATAGGCCCGGCACGTCGGCATACTCGCCCTCACCGAACTTCTCGGTAAGCCACACGGCTTCGCCAACCTCGGTGGCGGCGGCTTCAAGCTCGGCGGTCTTCGCGGCAAGCTCCTCGCGGCGCTTCTTCTGCTGGCGTTTCGGCAGAGCCTCCACCTCGGTCTTTGCAGCAGCCTTCTGCTCCTCGATGGCAGCGAGCATCGCCTGGTGCGTAGGTGCGAAATCATCCGCTGTGGCAACGCTCATCAGCAGCTCGGCTGCCTCGCCGCTGAACAGCCCCGAAAGCTCGCCGCATCTTGCGCGATACGCGCTCATAAGCTCCCGGTACTTCTGCGTCTCACCGCGGTAGAGCCACACGATAGCAGAGAGGTTCTTGAGCTGCCAGGGCGTCCACTCGTTCAGGGTGGTGGAAACAGCGGTGTGGTAGCGCTGCGCATCTATGAATAGCACCTTGTCGCGGATGGCCTGCGGCTTGTCCTTGTCCAGGAACCACAGTGTACAGGGCAGGCTCTTGGTGTAGAAGAAGTTGTTGCCTACGTAGAGCATCACGTCGACCGCACCCGCCTTGACCAGCGCCCGACGCTGTGCGCGCTCGGCATTGGAGTCGGTGGCGGAGGATGCCATGACGAAACCCGCGCGGCCATGATCGTTCAGGTACGAATAGAAGTAGTTGATCCACAGATAATTGGCACCGCTCGTGGACACCTCGTGCTTCTTGTTCTCTTTCGGCACTCCCAGGGGCAGACGCCCGGCGTCCACAGCAGCCGCCCATTTGACCTTGTCCACATTGAAAGGCGGGTTGGCGGCAACGTAGTCACATTTGCCTTCGAGGGCATGCGCGTCGTGGTAGAAGGTGTTTGCCTCATCACCGCTCTTGATGGCGCCTTGCATGCCGTGCACCGCCATGTTCATCAGACACAGCTTGGCATTGTAGTCAACCTTCTCCTGCCCATAGAACATCATGGACTGCGCGGGATGGCCGCCGTGTTCGCGCACGTAATCGCTGGCAGACACGAACATGCCGCCCGAGCCGCACGCAGGGTCCAGCATGATGCCGCGCTCGGGCTCGATCACGTTCGTAATCATGCGCACGAGCGATTTCGGGGTGAAGAACACGCCGTCATCACTTGCCACGGCGGGTGCGAACTTCCCCAGGAAGTACTCGTAGATGCGCCCGATGATGTCATCGCCTTCCTCATCGAGGGCAGGGTTGTTAAAGATGCGGATGACGCTCACCAATAAATCGTTGCCCAGTTCGGTGTAGGTATTAGGCAATACGCCGACAAGACTGGGGTTGAGCTTGGCGATGGCGTCCATGGCTGCGTTGACGGCCCGTCCCGTATCCGCTTGCGCGGGCAAATTGAGCAGGTAGTCGTAGCGAGCCTCCTCGGGAATGAACATGGCACCCTTAGCCGTGTAGTCTTGCGGCGCCTTGGGCGGCTTCCGGCCTTCGATACGGGCGCGCTCTTCGTCTATCTGCGCATCGGCGCGCCTGAAGCGACCCCACGCGTAGCGCAGGAATATGAGCCCCAGTACCGGCATGCAGTATTGCTGGCTGGTGAGTTTTGAATTGGCACGAAGCTCGTCCGCCGCCTCCCACAGCTCATCTTCAATCTTCCTTATGTCGGCCATGCTATTTATCCCTTTCTGCAAGGTGCTCGATGAGGCTCAGCTTGACCAGCGAGGTAAAGCTCATCCCCGAAAGTTCGGCGGCCTGCTTGGCCATATCACGCATGTTCTTGGGTATGCGAATCGTCACAGCAATGTTTTCGCCCTCGACCAGATGGGCTTTGAGCTCGCTTTTTGTGACGTTGCCGTCGATGAGGTCTGCATAGTCCACGGCGTCTCCCAGCTTGCATATTGCAATACATTCTGGATTTCATTTTATCAGATGGGATAACTGCCAAAATCATGCTGCTTTCCCCAAGTTCCGAGTCTGCGAAGTCCATTGGGCAATACCTCCGTAGGACCCTCCGCAACTCCTCCCGTCTCCGAAGATAACTCCCCCCGCTCTCGCTGGTGGAAAATGTATACATGTTTTTCATCGCTTTGGTCGGGCAGCCAATCTCGCGCCCCGCGTCTTAACTGAGTTGTGTATTAAAATCATTGATAATAATGAAATCAATGATTCGGAGGCGTTCATGGTAACTATGATGAGCACCAAGCTCACAAAGGGCGGACAAACTACCGTGCCCAAAGAGGTGAGGACCGCGCTCGGTATCGCAGACGGCGCTCGGGTGTACTGGTCGTTCGACGGACGACGCGCCTGGGTGTCCGCTGCGCCTGCCAACCCGCTCGAGATAACGAGTGAGGAGGACTTCCACGCCCGGCTCGCCGAGGCAGAGGCCGATGTCGCCGCAAGCCGTGTGAGGAACGCCGGAGCAGTGTCTGCCGAGCTGAGAGCGAGGTACGGCATTGCCTAGATTCACCGTCGAGACGTCAAGGTCGTTCGATGACGACCTCGACGCCGCCGTCTCATGGAGGCTCACCAACGTGGGATCGTCAAGCGCTGCGCGGCTACTCGATGCCTACGACGCGTTCGTTGCCGCCGTCGGTGAGTTTCCGCTGATGGCTGGAAGCGTGGAGGGCACATCCTACCGATGGAGGGCGCTAGAGGGCTACATCGCCGTTTACGCCGTCGAAGAGACGGCACGCGCCGTCACCCTTATGCGTCTCTTCCATATGTCGGCCAACTGGCGTGCACGCCTGCTCGCCAGTAATGTCGATGAGTAACGTTGCCTCAAAACCAGGAGCGCCCGTACAACACCTATCAAGCACCCAAACAAAAAACCCGGAGGCTGTTAGACCTCCGAGCTGCAAGTTCTTGGTCGCGGGGGCAGGATTTGAACCTACGACCTCCGGGTTATGAGCCCGGCGAGCTACCAGACTGCTCCACCCCGCAATGTCTGGTTGCGCCTTAGCGCAAGAGAGTATATTACGCGCATGGACTGCATAATGCAACCGATGCATCTCCGAATATGGAGCTTCCTCCATATTCGCATCAAACCTGCGCCCAAAACACGTTAGCGCTCGAGCTTCTCCTCGCGGTCGGCGAGCGCCTGCTTGAGGGCGTCGAGGTCGCGCGCGGTCTGCTTTGACCGCCGCGAGAGCATAAGCGTGTACACGGCGAGCACAATCCAAATACCCACGTAGGCGCCGATAACATACGGAGCGGCGGGCAAGACGGTCGAATAGACCTCGGCAAGAATGGCATCCATGGGTTAGGCCTCCTTAGAGGACGAGGTAGAGGGGTCGGCGGCATCACGGGACGAGGACGTGCCCGCGGGATTTGAACCTACGACCTCCGGGGTATGTGTCGCATCGGGGGCGGTCGCATCAGCGGGACCCGGGCCGCTGAGCTTGGCACCGGCAGCCCTCAGGCGCTCGAGCGCCTCATCGGCCGCGGCGCGCTCGCGCCACGCATCCTGCTCCTCGAGCCGCTCTTTCAGCTCCTCCACCTCGGCGGCGTCGGTATTGACGCGCAGGGCGATGCGCGTAAGGGCAAACGCGACGAGCAGCATGCCAAAGAGCCCCAGCAGAAACGGGATGAGCATCATCGGCGGCAGGCCGCTATCGGTACGGAACACCACCGGGTGCACGGAGCTCGGCACCAAGCGCGTGATCATGAACGAGATGGGCGCATCTACAAAGGCCACGATGCCAAACACGGCGGCAAAGCGCGCACGGCGCTCGGGGTCCTCCATCGCGTTACGCAGGATGAAGTAGCCGATGACGAGCAGCATAAGAATGAAATAGGTGGTGAGGCGCGGCTCCCACGTCCACCAGACACCCCACTCGAAACGCGTCCACAAGTCGCCCGAAATCATGGTTGCGACCACAAAGACGAGCGTGACCTCCATGGCGGTCTTGGACTTGATGTCGTAGCGGCGCTCCCCCGTCATCAAAAAGCGCACGGCCCAAAACGCGGCGAACGCCATGACGGCGAACGAGGCGACGGCGACGGGCACGTGCAGATAGAAGATCTTTTGGCTGAGGAGCAGCTTGGTGGTGATCTGCTGACCCGCAATGACCACCGGCTCGGAGAGCGTCGCGCCCTGCGCGAACGGCGCGAGGGTAAACGTCCAGACCACACCGGCGATAACGAGCAGCGTGCCCGCCACCAGCGCAAACGGGACGCAGCGGTCCCAAAGCGCCGGGCGCGCGGCGGCGCGGGTCGAATCGTTTCTATCCAACGGATCCCCTTTCCCTAAAGTTATCCGTGCTCAACACATCCCCCTATAGTAGCGGAATCTGCCGCCGAGGGCGCCGGACGGCCCGACTTGCGCGCGACCTTCTGCATCCCGCCCGTGCGCTTGCGTCAGCCCTCGACCGCAAAGGCGTACAGGCCCCACGCGGCCGCGATCATCACCACGTCGTAGGCAACCGCCATGGCGAGCGAGGTCCAAAACGTACCGAGGGTGCCCGCGACTCCCATAAAGGCGACCGAGGTGGCCGAGACGCATGCGTACAGCAACGGGAAGATCACCGGAATGAGGAGGATGGCCAGCAGCACGTCGCGGCCGCGCGTGTCGATGGTCATCGTTGCGAGCAGCGTGCCGACGCCGGCGACGCCGACGGTCCCCACCACCAGCGGCAAGACGATAAGCGGCGTGGTGGCGGCCAGCTCGGCGCCGGATAGGAAGAACAGGAAGAACAGCGGCACGGTGATGCACTCGACCACGGCAAGAAATATCAGGTTGGCTGTCGCCTTGGCGAGAAAGATCACCGCACGGTCGACGGGTGCGAGCAGGATGCCCTCGAGGCAACCCGACTCCGTCTCGTGCGCAAAGCTGCGATTGAGCCCCAACAGGCTGGTAAACACAATTAGGGCCCAGAGAAGGCCGCCCGCAAAGGCGACGACCTCTATTGCGTCGCCCACCTGCGCGAGCGCGGCGCCGTAGACCGTGAGCACCAGCAGCGCGTACACGACCATCGAGGTGAGCATCTCGCGGGTACGGATCTCTTGGCGCAGGTCTTTGGCTAGAAGCGCACGGTACTGCGCGAAGGCGCTCGGGCGCGCCGGCGCGGCGCGGTGCGGTTGCGATGCCATCTTATGCCACCCCCATGCCAACGGTCGCCAAGTAGAGCTCGCGAAACGCATCGCGATCGAGACCCTCTTTCTCCGCCATCAGGATGACCTGGCCGCGCGCGAGGATAAGGACGTGGCTGCAGAGCGCAAAGCCCTTGTCGAGATCGTGACTCACCATGATAAAGGTGCGGTGGGCCCGCTCGGCGCGGGCGCGGGCGATGAGGTCGTCGAACAGCTCCGCCGCATGCGGGTCGAGACCGGAATAGGGCTCGTCGAGAAGCACGAGGTCGGGGTCGTTCACCAAGGCGCGCGCGATGGAGAGGCGCTGCTGCATGCCGCGCGAGTACGTGCGCACCGGGTCATGGCGGCGATGGTCGAGCTCCACCAAGCGCAGGAGCTCGTCGATGCGGGCGCGATCGGGCGCACCACGGTAGAGGGAGGAGAAGAAGACGAGGTTCTCCTCGGCGGAGAGGTCGCCGTACAGCATCGAACGGTGGCTGATGAGGCCTATACGCGGGCGCAGGGCGTCGGGCTCCTCGAGCGCGTCGATGCCGAGTATGGCGAGCGTGCCCGCCGTCGGCCGGGCGAGAAGCGCGAGCTGACGCAGGAGCGTTGTCTTACCGGCGCCGTTGGGGCCAAAGATGGAGACGAAGGCCCCCGCGGGAACGGCGAGGTCGACGCCGTCGAGCGCGCGTCGCTCACCAAAGCGCTTGGTGAGGCCGTGTGCGCTTACGGCCAGAGGTGCGGAGGGGTCCGGCGCGACGGGCGCCGCGCCGGCGGAAGGGTCTTGCCCCCGGATTGCGCTAGCCACGCTCATCAGCCGCCAGAAGCGGCGTGGCGCGGCGCGGCACCACGGCGAGCACGATGCCCGCGATGCAGAGGACGCCACCGATCCAGTTGCAGAGGATAAGCGGGTTCACCTTGACGGACAGCGAAAGCGAGCCGTCGGCATTGAGGCCCTGGAACGCCACAAAGAGGTCCTCCGTGGGGAACGTGAGCACGCTCGCGTGGAGCGTCTGCTGCTGCGTTGCCGCCGAGACCTCGATGGCGGGGCTGAGCGTGCCGATGGTGCCCGCCGCCTCGTCCGGCTCTCCGTCAGCCGCCGCACGGCCAACCGCGAGCTCGACCGTCATCACGCGGTCGTCCTCGGCGTCAAACGTGTCCTCGATACCCGTGACCGTAAGGGCGTAGCCGGCCACGGTTGCATGGGCGCCTTCCTCCGCCGCGAGGTTGACCGTCTGCTCCTGCACGAACATGCCCGAACCCACGAGGCCCACGAGCGCGATGGCGCACCCGAGGTGGGCGAGGTAGCCGCCCGCCTGCGCCGGCGAATGACGGAAGAGGTTGACGACGGCTTGGGCCGGATTCTCTCCGCGGGATGCGCGGGCGCGCACGCCGCGGCCGAGCAGGTAGGCAGACGACGCGAACAGGAGTGCCGCCGCCACGAGGGAGACCTCGGCAACGGCGAGGTAGTAGAGACGCGGCCCCTGCTCGGCAAGGGTTGCCGCGGTGTCGCCCCCCGCCGCCACGGTGGCGTCGTAGGCGGGCACGAGGTCGGCGAAGAAGAACACCTCGAGCGCCACGAACACCACAGCGCCCACGATGAGCGGCACACGGAAGTTCCGCCAGAAGGCCGCGCCGTCGGTCTTGCGCCAGCCAAGCAGCGGGCACATAGCCATAAGCAGGCCGAAAAGCGCCGTCGCGGGGCGGGCGACCGCATTGTAGACGCCCGCCGAGACCACCTGTCCGCCAAGCGGCAGCCAGCTCGGCAGCGCGCTCGACACGGTGAGGTACGCCACGAGGCAGGCGCCCACGATGCACACGAGGTTTGTGAGGTAGTACGAGCCGTTTTTAGAGGCGAGCGACTCGATCTCGTCCTCCTCGGTGAGCGCCGCCGAGCGGTAGAGCATAAGCAGCAGAAACGCGAGGCCCGCCGAGATCATGATGCCGAGGAAGAAGTATGTTGAGACGGGATCCTCGGCAAACGCATGCACGGACTGCACGAGGCCGGAGCGGGTGATGAACGTGCCGAGCACCACAAAGATGAAGGTGATGGTCGCCGCAAAGAGGCTCCAGCGACGAAAGACGCCGCGTCGTCGGTAGAGGGTGAAGCTGTGGATCATGGCGATGGCGGTGAGCCAGCTCATGAAGCTCGCGTTCTCCACCGCGTCCCACGCCCAGAAGCCGCCCCAGCCGAGCACCACGTACGCCCAGACCGCGCCGAGCACCATGCCGATGGTGAGGAAGATGAAGCTGAAGACCGCCACGCGGTCGGCGTGCTCGACCCAGCGCGCGGAAAGGTCGCCCGTGATGAGCGCGGCGATGGCGTAGGCGAAGGGGACGGTGCAGCCGGCGTAGCCGATGAAGGTCGCCGGCGGATGCAGGACCATCGCCCAGTGGAGCAGAAGCGGATTCATGCCCGTAGAGGCGCCCGCCACCAGCGTGCCGTCTGCATTGAGGTACTGCGCCGGGGTGGCGATGAAGGCGTTGTTGGCATCGGAAAGCACCATCGCGCAGGCAAACAGCATGATGACGAGCTCGGTCACGGCAAGGGCGGCGCACGTGAGGGCGTCGGTCTGGCGCATGCGGCGCCAAGCGGTCGCCGCAGCGAAGAGCGAGATGAGCCACGTCCAGAAGAGAAGCGAGCCCTGGCGGCCCGCCCACACGCCCGCCACCTGATAGAGCGGCTTGAGCGCGCTATCGGTCTCGGGGAAGTTCATGGCGACGTACGAGAGCGTCATGTTTTCGGTCAGGAAGCACACGAGAATGATGCCGACGCAGAGCGTGAGCAGCAGCGTGTTGGCAAATACCAGCAGAAAGCCCACGTTGGCGAGCGTGCTTGCCTGCTGCGCGCGCCCGCGGCGGGAGACGGCGACGCTCGCCATCAAGGTGACCATCGCCGGAATGGTGGCGATAAGCGCCAGAATCTGTAAGATCGTGCCCAAAGAACTCATCTAGTGGAATCTCCTCATCATGCCCTCGGCAACACAAAGGGCTGGAGGCGTCACACCCCCAGCCCGCATGGCTCGTCTACTCGGTTACCGCCTCGTCGATGGCGGGCTGCTCGGACGCCGTAAACGTACCGTCGGCGTTGAGCGTTCCCGAGACCACGAGTGCCACTCCGTCGGTCACCGCCTCGTCAAGACCGCCATCCCACAGCACGTTGACAGTCGCGCCTTGGCTCTCGAGCGTGAAGCGGTAGCCCTCGGCCGCGTTGACGGCAAGCACGTCGCCGCGCACGTAGCCGCACACCTTGGTGGCCTCGCCCGTAAGCGAGTCCGCTTGGTCGAGCAGGCCCTTGACGGTCAGCGACCCCTCGGCGCTCTCATATTTTGAGGGGCACTTGGTGACGAGCTCGGTTGCGCTCAGCACCCCATCCTCCACGGTGCCCGTGCAGATGGCCACAACGCCGGTGCCGAACGTCGCGGGAAGCGCGCCGTCATACGAGACGGTCAGCGGAGTGGACGCCGCATCGGTGGAGCCCTCCTCGGGCTGGATCTCAAACGTGGCGCGCGAGCCCTCGCTTGTGAGCGAGTCCGCGACGACCGAGCCCGAAACCTGAACCTTTTGGCCCTCGTACTCACCCGAGAGGACGTCGGCGATGGTGAGCGACGACGCCGCGCCGCCCGCGCCCGCAATAGCCACGATCACGAGCATCGCGATAACGATGATGCCGCCCGCAACAACAAGGCGGCGCTTGGCTTTTTTGTTCATGCGCACTCCATGCATACCGTCCGGTTTTTCAGGTGTTAAGTATACAATGGGCGCGGAAGACCGCCACGTAATCGCACGTTTGGCAAAAATGAACCTGAAACGCGGAGGGGCAATGCTACTCGCCATCGATATGGGCAACACGCAGACGGCGCTCGGACTCTTTGACGGAGAGGAGCTCGTCCACGCTTGGCGCATGCCCACCGACCGCTCTTTTACCGTCGATGAGCTGCATGTTCGCCTGCACGGCTACTTCCGTATGTACGACATGACGCTCGACGCGGTCGACGCCGTGGCGTTTGCGGGCGTGGTGCCCGAGCTCAACCGCGCCTGGCGGCGCGTGGCAGAGCGCCTGAGCGCGCGGGCCGTGGTGGTGGGCCCCGACACCGCCGCTGTCACGCGCGTGCGCGCAAAGAACCCCGCCGAGGTGGGTGCCGACCGCATCGCCAACGCAACCGCCGCCGTCAAATACTACGGCGCGCCGGCGATCGTGGTCGACTTTGGCACGGCCACCAACATCGACGTCGTAGACGACGAGGGCTACTACATTGGCGGCGCCATTGCCCCGGGGCTGCGCATCTCGATGGATGCGCTGGTCAGCCGCGCGGCGCGCCTCTCGAGCGTGCCTCTTGAGGCGCCCGCCCACGCGATTGGCGCCAACACCGTCGAAGCCGTGCAATCGGGTGCCGTGCTGGGCACCGCCGCCATGGCCGAGGGGCTCGTCGCGCGCATCAAGCGCGAACTGGGCGCCGCAGACGCGACGGTTATCGCGACCGGCGGGCTCGCTCCCGTTATCGCCGGGTCGACCGATGTGTTTGACGCGGTGGACAGCCAGCTCACCCTGCGCGGCATCTGCGAGATCTACCGGCGCGTGCACTGAGGGCGCGCGTTCCGCAGACGCGGGCGAGACAGGACGGGCCGCGCGGCTTGGGACGCAGGAGATAAGGCGCCGGTGGCGCACGGGTCCCCGGGGAGAGAAGCAGCAGATTGTATGCCCGGGTCCCGGGGGAGAGAAGCGGCAGATTGTATAGGCAGATTGTATGTCGTGGTTATGGGATGGCAAAATCCCAGCTCAGCGGCGTGCAAAGAACGGCCGGATTGTATAGAAAGATACAATCCGGCCGTTCTATCCCCTGAAATCAATACAATCCGGCGCTTTTCTCCCCTTGTCTCACCAACATACAATCCGGCCGTTTTGTCCCGCTTCGCGTTGGATGCCCGAGCGCCTCGCGTAGGACGGAACGCGCTACGAGAGATTCTTTCCACAAGAAACTCGCGCTTAGGCCCCCTGCGAGGACGAAAGGGGGGGCTAAACGCGAGTTCCTGTGAAGGGGTGGGGCGGGGCGCTACACCTCGCGCAGGCTCACGACCTCGGCCGAGAACGTCTTGGTCTCACCCGTACCGAGCTTCACCTCGGCGCGGCCCCATGCGTCGATGCCGGTGAAATACCCGACTGCCAGCGTGTTGCCGTTTTGCGCGACCACGTTAACCGGCTTGCCCAGCATGGGCAGATTCTCTACGTACGAGGAGAGCACGGGTGCCAGCGGGCCCGCCGTACCCAGGCCGGCGCTGATGGCGCGCTGCCAGCGCTCCACGCGCGCGAGCACGGCGTCGCGCACCGCGCGGGCGAGGGCCTCGCGCTCGGGAAGCGGCGTGCCCTCGGGGAGCACCTCGGCAAGCGATATGGGCTCGAGACCCGGCACGTTGACGGCGCCCGTCGCCTCCGCCTGCTGGCGGCGTACCGACGCGACCGCGTCTATAGCCGCCTGCACCTCGGGCGATGCCGGCGGCGCGTCAACCGGCGAGATGATGTTGATGCCAATGCCCGCGACGGCAAACGCGCCCTGCTCAGACGAGCGCGCCTCGACGAGAATGCCCACGAGCTTGCGGTTGAACTGCGAGCTGTGTGGGGTCTTGATCTCGCGCGGGACCGAGACGATGTCGTTGGGCCACTTGACGCCCACGCGCCCCGAAAGCCCGATGCTCTCGAGCGCGTCGAGTACGCCCAGGCTCGTCACTGCGGGAAGGCCCATGAGCATCTGCATGGGAACCTTGGGGCGCAGGACCATCGACAGGTAGAGGCTGCCGGCGGGCGACGTCCACGAGTGCCCACGGCGACCGCGGCCGGCGGTTTGAACCGTGGCGCGCACCGCCCATCCGTGCGCGGCGCCGGCGCGGCCGGCATCGACGGCGATGTCGTTGGTGGAGGGCACGGTATCGAGCGTAATCAGGGCTGTTCCAGAAAGATCGGTGGTGGCAACGTCGAACATGAGGCACCTCGCAATAACCCAAGCCGCGCCGACAGCCTCCACGGGCGCCGGGCGGCAAACGGAACGCGCCCGGATACCCGGGCGCGACAGCACGCATAAACCTATGAAACGCCGACGCCCCCATGTTGGGGGCGTCGTATCGGCAAACGGCCGCGATGCGTCGGCATGCGAGCGGCGCGGGCGGGGGCGGAAACCATCCGCCTCAACGAGGCGCTCTTCATCGCGAAGCGCGGGGGCAGTGCCCTACAGCTGGCCGAGCTCGCGCACCACGTGGCCCACACGCTCCTCCGGCTCGAGCACCTGCACGCCCTCGTAGCGGAAGAAGCGCGCCGGGTCGTGCACCAGGTCCTCCAGGGGCACGAGCACAAAATCGCGCTCGCCGAGGCGCGGGTGCGGCAGGCACAGCTTGTCGCCGCCGTGGCTCTCCCCCTCGACCCACAAGAGGTCGCAGTCGATCACGCGCGGGCCGTTTGCGCGGGCGCTCGGCGTGCGGTTGCGACCCAACCGGTTCTCGATCGCCATGAGCTCGTCGAGCAGAACGAGCGGCGAGAGCTCCGTGCGAATCTCCACCACCGCGTTGGCGAAGGGGTCCTGCCTCTTGACGTAGGCCGGTTCGCTCTCGTAGATGCGTGAGCAGCTGAACACACAGGTGAGCGGGATCTCGGCAATGAGGTCGCGCGCGGCGCGGATGTTGTCGAGGCGGCGACCCATATTGGAGCCGAGCGCCACAAACGCGCGGCGCGGCTGCGGGTGGGCAACCGCCCAGTAGCCGCTGAGGAACTGCGCGAAGCCCGCCACGTCGTGCACGCGCACCACGTTGGCCCCATGCTCGATGGCGCCCAGGCACATGCCGTACGTCGCGGCATCGCGCGCGGACGCCTCGCTGACGCCCGAGACGGCGCCGACGACGCGCTTGCGCGAGACCGCGCACATGAGGGGGTACCCCAGCGAAACCATCTTGGCGGTCTCGCGCTGGATGACGATGTCCTCGTTGGCTGATTTGCCAAAACCCGCGCCGGGATCGATGCAGATGCGGTCGCGCGCGACGCCCGCCTGCACGAGCGAGCGCGCCTGATCGGACAGAAAGCCCATGACCCGCCGCATGATGGGGGCGGAGTCGGGCAGGGTGAAGCGGCTCTGGCGCACCCGATCGGCAGCCGTCGCGCCCCGGCGCTCGGCGGCGCGGCGCATGATTGCGGCGAGTTCGTCGTTGGAGGGCACGGCGTCGCCGGTTGAGGCGCGAGAGGGTGCCTCCTCCGCCCCGGGCACCGCCTCGGTAGAGACGGCGGCAGCGGTTGAGGTCGCCGCCGCCATCACCTCGTCGGCGGATGCGGCCTCGCCTGCCGGGTGCGCGCCGGCAGCCTCGGCATCCGCCTCGCCCGCGGCCGAGCCGTTGGGAATGTCGCCAAACGGCAGGCGCTGCTGGATGGCGCCGCCCTTGAGGCGCGGCTCGCCGAGCACCTTGCCGCCGCGCGGCCGGCCCAGACGGCCCGTGGGAACGGGGCGTCCCTCCGCCTCGGCGCGCTGCCGCTCGGCCTCGCGCTCGGCCATATACGCCGCCGCAGAGGTGTCGAGCGTCACCGCGGTGTGCGGCGCACGCTCGGGCTCGGCGAGCTCGCCGGCGTGCATAACCACCACGCCGCAGGTGTTGTTGGCCACAAACTCGACCATCTTGGGGTCGGTAAAGCCGGTGACGTCATTCACGATGGCGGCGCCCATGCGCACGGCGGCCTTGGCGACCTCCACATGGCGCGTGTCGATGGAGACGATGGCGCCCTTGGCCACGAGCGCGCGCACCACGGGCAGCACACGCCGGGCCTCCTCATCGGCAGAGACCGGCGTGAAGCCGGGACGCGTGGACTCACCGCCCACATCGATGATGTCAGCCCCCTCGTCGAGCATCGCGATGCCGCGGGCGATGGCGGCGTCTTGATCGAAGTTCTCGCCCCCGTCGCTAAACGAGTCGGGAGTCACGTTCAAAATGCCCATGATGCGCGGACGGTCAAACGTCAGCGTATGCTTACCGCAGCGCCAGGTCTTGCTTTCACGAGCCATGTACATCCTATCTCTCGCCGAATGCGATGTTCCTATTGTATCCGCCCCGACCGGGACCTGAGGCGCGCGTGCTACAATCGGCCCTGCTTCTATATAAGGCCAGATGAGAGGCGCGCGGCGCCGGGGATTTGGGGTGTACCATGGTTGATACGCACGCGCAGGCCGCCGCAGGCGGGCGCCTATCGTGAGGGGTAGCGGACACAACCCCTTTGCCCCGCTGCATCCGGCCGTAGCGTTCATCTATCTTGTTGTTGGCGCGGGCTTTGCCATGGCGGCGGCCCACCCCGTCTACGCCGTGCTCGCGCTCGCCGGTGCCACGGCATGCTCGTGCTGCACGCGCGGCTCGCGCGCCACCGCACGTCAGCTCCCGTGGCTTCTGGGTGCCATCGCGGTCGTCACCGCCGCCAACCTGCTGTTTGTGCACGAGGGAGAAAGCGTCCTTGTGCGCGTGGGCGGCATGCCGCTCACCTGCGAGGCCCTCGCCTACGGGCTCTCGTCGGGCGCTATGCTCGCTGCGGTGCTGCTCTGGTTTCAAAGCTACGCCGCCTGCATCGACAGCGCCGCCGCCATGGAGCTCATAGGGCGCTTCGCCCCCGCCTGCTCGCTTGCCATCTCGCAGGTCATGCGGCTTGTCCCGCAATTTGCGGGCCGCGGGCGCACCGTGCTGCAGACGGCAGCCGCCACGAGCGTCGCCGCGCCCCGGACGCGCCGCGAGCGCACGCGCGACCGGCTGCGCACCGTCTCCGTCCTCATGGGATGGGGTTTGGAGGACAGCATCGTCCGCGCCGACGCCATGCGGGCGCGCGGCTACGCCTCCGGCGTACGCCGCACGGTCTACCGGCGGCAGCGCCTCACCCGCACCGACATCGCCCTCATCGCGCTCATCGTCCTGCTCGCCGGCGTCAACGCGCCCCTTATGGGCATCGCGTGCGCGCAGTTCTCGTTCTATCCCACCATGCCCGCGCTCATCGTTTGGTGGGGTTACCTCCCCTACCTTGCGCTTCTGGCCGTCGCGCCCGCACTCTATGTAAGGGAGTGGCTGCTATGGCGACGCTGACCCCTGTTGGCGCGGCCGTCCGCGTCGAGCGCTTTGGCTTTGCGTACCCAGACGGCACCGCCGTGCTCGCCGGGGTCGACCTCGTCGTCCCCACCGGTGCGTTCTGCGTGGTCGTCGGCCCCACCGGATGCGGTAAGACGACCTTGCTGCGCAGCCTCAAACCCGAGCTCGCACCGGCGGGCACAGCCGAGGGCACGGTCGAGGTGCTCGGCCGCACCCTCATCGGCACCGCCGCCCCAGCGGACCGCGAGACGCACGGGGCCGCACATCCCGCCGAGGGCGCGACCGCGATGAGCGCCGTGGCGTCTGCAACGGAGATCGGCTTCGTCATGCAGGACCCGGCCGCGCAGATCGTGTGCGACACCGTGTGGCACGAGCTCGCCTTTGGACTCGAGGGCATCGGCACTCCCCAAGACGAGATGCGCCGCCGCATTGCCGAGGTCGCGCACTTTCTGGGGCTCGAGCCCCTCATGCACGCCTCGTGCGAGGCGCTCTCGGGCGGGCAGCAGCAGCTCGTCAATCTTGCCGCGACGCTCGCGCTGCGCCCGCGCCTCATGGTGCTGGACGAGCCCTGCGCCCAGCTCGACCCCGAGGCGCAGCATCAGTTCCTCTATCTGCTTGCCCGCATCAACCGCGAGCTCAACGTGACCGTGGTGCTCTCCACGCACACTCCCGAGCTCACGGCGCCGTGGGCGACCATGACCTACGAGATGGGCTCGCCCGCACCCGTCGGCACCCGCGCCGACGTCCGGCGCTGGCGAGATTCCCTCCCCCATCCCGGCCCCTCCGCCGAGGCCGCCCTTACCGTGCGCGGGCTCCACGTGCGCTACGACCGCGACGCCCCCTGGGTGCTCCGCAACGTGGACCTCACCATCCCCCGCGGGACCGTGCACGTGGTGGTGGGCGGCAACGGGTGCGGC
The DNA here is from genome assembly GCF_002159765.1 of Collinsella sp. An268. Lineage (GTDB taxonomy): Bacteria > Actinomycetota > Coriobacteriia > Coriobacteriales > Coriobacteriaceae > Coprousia. Next base: position 208,222 of record NZ_NFJH01000003.1, read on the forward strand.
AAGTCCACCTTGCTGCGCGCGCTCGCGGGCATCCTCAAGCCGCAGCGCGGCCGCGTGGGGAGCCCATGGGCGGGCGCGCAGGCGCTCCTCCCCCAGGACCCCAAAGCCCTGTTTGTCTGCGACACCGTCGCCGACGAGCTGGCCGAATGGCGCGAGCGCGCAGGTTACACCGCGGCCGATGAGCAGGCGGTTGCCGTGCGCTTCGGTCTCGCCGAGCTCGCCTGTCGCCACCCCTTCGACCTCTCCGGCGGCCAGCAGCAAAAGCTCGCGCTCGCCAAGGTGCTCCTTACCGACCCGCATCTGCTGCTGCTCGACGAGCCCACCAAGGGCCTCGACCCCGCAAGCGCTGCCGAGGTCGTGGGCATCGTGCGCGCTCTTGCCGCCGAGGGGCGCGCCGTGGTGATGGTGACGCACGATCTCGACGTTGCCTTTGCCGCCGCGGATAACGTGACCATGCTGTTTGACGGCGAAGTCGCCGCCACGGAGCCCGTCGAGGCGTTTTTTGCCCACAACCTCGTGTACCGCCCCCATGAGGAGTCGCGCCTCTTCGGCGCGCTTGGCGCGGGGGCGGGCGCGGGGCCTGCCGACGGGCGCCCGGCAAGCGGCCGGGAGCCGTCGCGGCGCACTGCCGGAAAGACCGAGGGGTCGGAACCCGCAGCCGCAACCCAAACCGTGCGGGGCAGTGCGGCGCCCGAGGGCGCCCCCGCGGTAAAGACCGTCGGCGCCGCAGCACGCCCGCGCCGGCGCGGCGGGATCGTGTCCGAGGCCGTCGCGCTCATCTCCGTCCCCACGGTCCTCATCGTCGCCACGCTCGCCGGCGTCACGCAGACGGCCCTGCTCTCGTTTGCCGTCGTCGTGGCGGCACTCGTCGTCTTCTTCGCCTCGTTTGAGGCGGGCTCGCCGCGCTTGCGCGAGCTCATGCCCACCGTCGTGCTCGCCGCGCTCGCTGCGGCGGGACGCATGGTGTTTGCAGCGGTCCCCAGCTTCAAGCCGGTGAGCGCCATCGCCATCATCGCGGGGGTGGCCCTCGGCCGCCGCAGCGGCTTTATGACCGGCGCCCTGGCGGCGCTTGCCTCCAATTTCTTCTTTGGGCAGGGGCCGTGGACCCCTTGGCAGATGTACGCATGGGGGCTCGTGGGCTGGGGCGCGGGCGCTCTTTCATCATGCGGCCTTCTGGGCTGCCGGCGCGAGGCGCCCGCCCGAGACGGGGCGGGGCGGGGCGCCGTGGAAACGCGGGGCGGCACCGGCGGCATCCTCGTCTACGGCTTCATCTCGTCGGTCGCCTTCGGCTGGATCCTCAACGCCTGGACGATCCTCGGCTTCATGCACGCGCACACCCCGTTTCAGGTGCTCGCCGTGTACGCGGCGGCCCTGCCGTTCGACCTCACCCACGGCGTTGCAACCGTCGTCTTTCTGCTCGCCCTCTACGCGCCCTGGCGGCGCAAGCTCGACCGCATCCTCACGAAATATCAGCTGGGCGGTTAAGGCGCTTCGCTGCTCTGGACGCCAGGGAGACCGGGGTGCCTAGAACGCAAAGGCCTCGTCTATATCGCAGGTAACGAGCACGTCTGCCGCCGCGTCCTGCGGCGTAGCGTCGCGATTGACCATCACGAGGGTGTCGCCGGCAAAGTACTGCGTGAGGCCCGCCGCGGGGTACACCACCAGCGACGTGCCGCCTATCACCAGAAGGTCGGCAGAGGAGATGGCGGCGATGGCACCGGCAAGCACACGCTCCGAGAGCGGCTCGCCGTAGAGCACCACGTCCGGCTTGATGGCACCGCCGCAGGCGGGGCACACCGGCACATGGCGCACGTCGGCCGCGCCGTCTGCCAGCACCCACGCCGCGTCATAGACCGCCCCGCAGCGCTGGCAGATGTTGCGATGCACCGACCCGTGGAGCTCCCACACGCACGTGCTGCCCGCGGCCTGATGGAGCCCGTCGATATTCTGCGTCACCACCGCGGAGAGCGAGCCCGCCGCCTCAAGCGATGCGAGCTTGCGGTGGCAGCGGTTGGGCCGAGCATCGAGCGCGATCATCTTCTGACGATAGAACGCGAAGAAGTCCTCCGAGTGCGTCTCGTAAAACTCATGGCTGAGCATCACCTCGGGCGGATAGGCAAACGTTTGGTGATACAGCCCGTCCACGCTCCTAAAGTCTGGGATACCGCTTGCCGTCGAGACGCCCGCGCCACCAAAGAACACCGCGCGCCGGTGCCCGGCAAACAGACGAGAGAGCACCTCGCACGCCTCGGCCGCATCCGTGATGTTCTGCCCCATATCGCATCCCCTCCGCTTTTTGGTACGCGTTATCGGATACGATAGCGCACGACAACGCCCGCCCACACGAAACCGGAGCATCAGATGAGCAAGACCTACCGCCTCGCCTCGTGGAACGTCAACGGCCTGCGCGCCGTCCTTAAAAAAGAACCCAGCTTTACCGATATCGCGCGCGAACTCGACGCCGACGTGCTCGCCCTGCAGGAGACCAAGCTGCAGGAGGGCCAGGTCGCGCTGGAGCTCGCCGGCTACACCCAGACGTGGAGCTACGCCGCGCGCAAGGGATACTCCGGAACGGCCGTCTTTACCCGCGATGCCGCACTCGGCGCCCCGCGCGACGTGCGCCGTGCCGACGAGCTCCTCCGCCCCGCCGTGCTCGACGCCGCCGGCATCGACCCGCAAGGCGATGCGGCGGCGCTGCTCGCCGAGGCCGTGGACGAGGGGCGCGTCTGCGCGCTCGAGTTCGAGCCCTTCTGGTTTGTCGACGTCTACACTCCCAACGCAAAAGACGGCCTCGCGCGCATCGACGGGCGCATGGTGTGGGATGACGCCTACCGCGCCTTTTTGCGCGCACTCGAGCAGGAGAGCGGCAAGCCCGTCATCACCTGCGGCGACTTTAACGTGGCGCACGAGGAGATCGACCTCAAGAACCCCAAGTCCAACCGCGGCAACGCCGGCTTCTCCGACGAGGAGCGCGGTAAGTTTACCGAGCTTCTCGACGCCGGGTTTACCGACACCTTCCGCTACCTCCACCCCGATGAGGTGGGCGCGTACAGCTGGTGGAGCTATCGCTTCAACGCTCGCAAGAACAACGCGGGCTGGCGCATCGACTACTTCCTGGTGAGCGACAGCGTGCGCGAGCGGGTGCGCGCGGCGGGCATCCGCAACGACATCTTTGGTTCGGACCACTGCCCGGTTACGCTGGAGATCGAGCTATAGGAGCGCGCCGGCGCACCGGTCGCACCCAAAGGCGCGCCTCGCAGCCCGTCTCATGGCCCGTTCGTGGACAACCTGCGCCGCTTCCGGCAGGACGGCCGCGTCTGCGGTATCATCAGATGCGGCCCGCCTCTGGCCGGCCTATCTGCACGCGCAGTCCTCCGGGGAGCTTACATGAACGCAACGGTCATCATCCTCGCCGCCGGCGAGGGTACCCGTATGAAGTCTAACCACGCGAAGGTCTCGCACCGCATCCTCGCCAAACCAATGATCCGCTGGGTTGTCGACGCCGCGCTCGCCGCGGGCGCCGGACGCGTCATCACCGTCGTGGGCAGCCACGGCGACGAGGTGCGCGCGCTGCTCTCGGGGGTCGAGGGCGTGGAGTGCGTCGAGCAGGCCGAGCGCCTGGGCACCGGTCACGCCGTCAAGGTCGCGCTCGAGGCCACTGGTGTCAACGCCGGCCCGGTCATCGTGCTCAACGGCGACCTGCCGCTTATCGAGCCCAAGACCATCCGCAAGTTTGCCGATACGGTCGCCGACGGCACCGCCGCGGCGGCCGTTCTTACCATGACGCCGCCCGACCCCTTTGGCTACGGCCGCATCGAGCTCTCCGAGGAGGGCCAGGTGCTCCGCATCATCGAGCAGAAGGATTGCACCGACGAGCAGGCCAAGACACTTCTTGAGTGCAACGCCGGCTGCTACGCCTTCGACGGCGCGGCGCTCGCCGCGCACATCGGCGAGGTTGGCTGCGACAACGCCCAGGGCGAGTACTACCTGCCCGACATGCTCGAGATTCTCCGCAACGCGGGCCTCGGCGTGACGTACTTCCACTGCAACGACTTCCGCGAGGGCCTCGGTGTCAATAGCCGCGCCCAGCTTGCCGAGCTCACCGCCATCGCTCGCGACCGCATCAACGCGCGCCTCATGGCCGAGGGCGTCACCATGATCGACCCCGCGAGCACGTGGGTCGGGCCGGACGCAACCGTCGGCCGCGACACCGTCATCTACCCCGCAACCATGATCATGGGGGCGACCGAGATCGGCGAGGAGTGCACCGTCGGCCCCAACACGCGCCTCATGAACGCGCGCGTGGGCAACTTCTCCGTCATCGACGAGACGGTTGCCGAGGACGTGCAGATCGACGACTACGTGAACTGCGGCCCGCGCGCCTACCTGCGGCCCGGCACGCACCTGTGCGACCACAGCAAGGCCGGCACGCACGTCGAGATCAAGAAGTCGACCATCGGGGTGGGCTCCAAGGTGCCGCACCTCTCCTACATCGGCGATACCACCATGGGCGCGAACGTCAACATCGGCGCCGGGTCCATCACCTGCAACTACGACGGCGTCCACAAGAGTCCCACCACCATCGGCGACAACACGTTCATCGGGTCCGACACCATGATGGTGGCACCGGTCAACATCGGCGCCGACGCGGTGACGGGCGCTTCGAGCTGCATCACCCACGACGTGCCGGATGGAGCGCTCGCCCTCGAGCGTTCGGACCAGCGCATCATCGAAGGCTATACCGCGCGCAAGCGAGCGCGCCAGTAAGCACCCACAGGTCAGGGCAATCGAGCGCAAACGGGAGCGCGCTCAACCAAACGAAGGGGAGAACATGCCGACCACAGATTTCAGTAAGTCGATGCCGATGTACAAAACGATGCGCGTCTACTCGGGCACGGCCAACCGCCCGCTCGCCGAGAAGATCGCCAACATTCTCGGCGTCGAGCTTTCGGGTCTCGCGCTCGAGAAGTTCGCCAACGGCGAGATCTACGCGCGCTTTGACGAGACCGTCCGCGGCGCCGACGTGTTCTTCATCCAGTCCATCTGCGGCGACGTAAACGACGCCCTCATGGAGCTCCTCATTGCAACCGACGCCGCCAAGCGCGCCTCGGCCCGTACCATCACCGCCTGCATCACGCACTACGGCTACGCCCGCCAGGACCGCAAGGCCGCCCCGCGCGAGCCCATCACCGCCCGCCTCGTGGCGAACCTCCTCGAGCGTGCCGGCGTCGACCGCGTCATCACGCTCGACCTGCACCAGGGTCAGATCCAGGGCTTCTTCGACATCCCGGTCAACCACCTCTCTGCCCTCCCCCTCTTTGGCGAGTATTACAACGCCAAGAACTTCGACACCGACAACCTCGTGGTGGTCTCGCCCGACGTGGGTCGCGCCAAGGCCGCCAAGAAGCTCTCCGATATGCTCGGCTGCTCGCTCGCCATCGCCCACAAGGGTCGCCCGCGCCACAACGCCGCCGAGGTCATGGGCATCATCGGCGACATCGAGGGCAAGACCTGCGTCATCAACGACGACATGATCGACACCGCCGGCACCCTCTGCGCAAGCGTGCGCGAGCTCAAGAAGATGGGCGCGGGCGACATCTACGTGTGCGCCACGCACGGCATCTTCTCGGGCCCCGCTGTCGAGCGCCTGAACGACGCTCCGATTGTCGAGTGCGTGGTCACCGACTCCATCCCCGTTGAGGTCGGCGGCAAGATCAAGACGATTTCGGTTGCCGAGGAGTTTGCCAACGCCATCGCCGCCGTCTACGGCGAGGAGAGCGTGTCCGTCCTCGTGGGCGGCGACTTCGCCCTGTAGGACTCGCTTATTCCAACCTCGTTCGAGGGAGGCCAGGCTCCACGTGGTGCCCGGCCTCCTTTTTATATGAACCGCATACCCTCCAAAGCAAGACCAGCGCTTCGCGTTTATGATGTCTGAACATGATGCAGGGTTCCAGCCGCCCTTGTACCGTAATCCCGCATTCTCATGCGGGGCATTTAGGACATTCGGCGGACATGTCCTAAATCACGTCCAAAAATGTCCGTTTGAAGGTAAAAATGTCCTAAATCGTGGACGATAGAGCGCTCACACCACGCGCCTACGTCTCACTGAAAGAGTTGATATACGAGGGAAGGAACCTCATGGCAGCAGCGCAGCCGGGAAAGATACGCATGGTCGCCGGACTCGGCAACCCGGGAGAAGAATATGCGGAGACGCGGCACAATGCGGGCTTCCGCGCCATCGACGAGCTCGCGCGCCAGGCAGGCGTCTCGTACTGGAAAAACCAGCTTGGCGCCGAGGTGGCCGTCATCAAGGTTAACGACCCCGACGAGGAGGGCGGCAAGCGCGAGGTCGTGCTCGCCAAACCCCAGAGCTTTATGAACACGAGCGGGGGTCCCCTCTCCAAGCTCTGCGCCACCTACAAGGTACGTCCCGAGGAGGTGCTCGTCATCCACGACGAACTCGACATCCCCGAGGGCGACGTGCGCGTAAAGGTCGGCGGCGGGCACGCGGGGCACAACGGTCTGCGCTCCATCATCGACAAGCTCGGAAGCCGCGACTTCAGCCGCATCCGCGTGGGAATAGGCAACCCGCCGGGTAGGATGCCCGTGGCGGATTTCGTACTCAAGCAGTTCCGCCCCAAGGAACTCGAGGGGTTCGACGAGACCTGCGCCCGCGCCGCCGACGCCGCGGCGCTCGCACTCGTGCGCGGGGTGGTCTTTGCGCGCGATCACGTGAACGGCGGCGCCGCGCAAAACGGCAAGCACTAACGCAAGGGATACCACCCGACCCCTGCGCCATAACCCAAGCGTTCCCACGTCCATCCGATTCGTTACAACCGCGCATTGGCATATGCGGGGACCGCTGCGGGGTATACACTCGATAATGCATTGCCTGCACAGAGAGGGGCCCTATGTACCAAATCTTGAAGAAGACGCAGTTCTCGGAGAAGGTCTTCGAGTTCCGCGTCGCCGCGCCGCGCATGGCCAAAAAGGCGCATGCCGGCCAATTCCTCATGGTGCGCGCCGACGAAACCGGCGAGCGCGTACCGTTCACATTTGCCAACTGGAACCCCGACGAGGGCTGGATCGAGTTCATCTTTATGGTGGTGGGCAAGACCACCCGCTGCCTATCGCAGATGAACGAAGGCGATTACCTGCGCGACGTTACCGGTCCGCTCGGCTGCCCGACCGAGATTCAGGGCGACCGCGTTACCGTCATCGGCGGCGGTGTGGGCTTGGCCATCGCCTACCCGGTCGCGCGCATGCTCTGCGAGCAGGGCAAGAAGGTCTCGGTCATCATGGGCGCGCGCACCGCCGACCTCCTCATTCTCACCGAGCAGTTCGAGGCGCTGCCGCTTGAGCACCTCTATATCACGACCGACGACGGCACCGCCGGCGAGAAGGGCGTGGTGACCGCGCCGCTCGAGCGCATCTGCGAGGCCGGAGAAGTCGATCAGGTCTTCTGCGTCGGCCCCGTCCCGATGATGAAGTTCTCTGCGCTCACCTGCGAGAAGCACGATGTCCCTGTGGTTGCGAGCCTGAATCCCATCATGGTGGACGGCACGGGCATGTGCGGCTGCTGCCGCGTCGAGGTGGGCGGCAAGACCATGTTCGCCTGCGTCGACGGCCCCGACTTCGACGCCACGCAGGTCGACTGGAACGATCTTGCCGCACGTCAGGCGAGCTACCGAACTGAAGAGGCCGCTTCCATCGCACACCTTGAGGAGGCTTGCGCATGCCACAAGTAACCACTCCCGGCGCTGCCGCCGAGCCCAAGAAGTACCGTCCCAACCTCAAGGCGCCGCGTACGCCGGCCAACGAGGAACCCGCTGCCGAGCGCGCCTGCGATTTCCGTCCGGTCGACACCGGCTACACCAAGGCCGACGCCCTGCTCGAGGCCAACCGCTGCCTCGACTGCAAAAAGCCCCTCTGCATGGAGGGTTGCCCGGTAGGCGTGCACATCCCCGAGTTCATCGCCAAGATTCGCGACGAAAACTGGGCCGGCGCGCTCGACACCATCAAGCGCGACAACCTGCTCCCCTCTGTCTGCGGCCGCGTGTGCCCGCAGGAGAACCAGTGCGAGGGCAAGTGCATCCTCGGCAAGAAGGGCGAGCCCGTCGCCATCGGCCAGCTCGAGCGCATGCTCGGCGATATGGCCGACGAGGTGGGCTCCGCTCCCGTTTGTAAACCCAAGAACGGCCATAAGGTCGCCATCGTGGGCTCCGGCCCCTCCGGCATCGCCTGCGCCGGCGAGCTTGCGCGCGAGGGTTTCGACGTCACCGTGTTCGAGGCCTTCTTCACGGGCGGTGGCGTGCTCACCTACGGCATCCCCGAGTTCCGCCTGCCCAAGGACATCGTCAAGCGCGAGATTGACGGCCTCGAGCAGCTCGGCGTGCACTTTGAGTACAACGCCGTTGCCGGACGTCTCTTTACTGCCGAGGAGCTGTTTGAGGAGGAGGGCTTTGATGCGCTCTACCTCGCCGTGGGCGCCGGTCTGCCGCGCTTCCTCAACGTTCCGGGCGAGAACCTGCCCGGCGTGTACTGCGCCAACGAGTACCTCACGCGCGTGAACCTTATGAAAGCCTACGAGTTCCCCACCTACGACACGCCCATCCGCCACGGCAAGAACGTGGTGGTGTTTGGCGGCGGCAACGTGGCCATGGACGCCGCGCGTACCGCCCTGCGCCTAGGTGCCGAGAAGGTTACGCTCGCCTACCGCCGCACCGAGGCCGAGATGCCCGCGCGCCGCGCCGAAATCCATCACGCCAAGGAGGAAGGCGTCGAGATCCTCGAGCTGGTGAGCCCCATCGAGTTCACGGCGGGTGAGGACGGCTTTGTGAACGCCATCCGCCTGCAGCAGATGGAACTCGGCGAGCCCGATGACTCCGGTCGCCGTCGCCCTGTTCCCGTTGAGGGCGTGACGCACGAGATCCCCTGCGACGTCGCCATCACCGCCATCGGCACCAAGGCGAACCCCTTCGCCTCCCCCGCCTCCGGCGTCGAAGCGAACAAGTGGGGCTACATCGATACCGACGAGGATGGCCGGACGAGCAACCCGCGCGTCTGGGCAGGCGGCGACATCGTCACCGGTGCCGCGACCGTCATTCTCGCCATGGGCGCCGGCAAGACGGCCGCCCACTCGATTGCGAAGACGATCCTGGGAGCGTAAGCGCTAGCAGGCCCCACCGATGGGCCCACGAGACGCATCGCCTGCAAGCAGCTCGGGCGGCGGGAACCATATCGCGGTTCCCGCCGCCCTTTCCGTTCGCCCGCCACCCCTCTTTCTTGCTCCCCTTCGAAAGGAACCCGCGCTTAGGCCCGTATTCTGTCCCTCAAGGGGACCTAAACGCGGGTTCCGAGCAAAAACTCCCGAGTGCTTTTCCTCCATCTGGCCCCTGTTGGGACTCAGAACGGAAGAAAAGCGCTCGGGAGCATTGGTTTAGCGCCACGAGCAGTGCGAGTGCGCCATTTCAAAGGTGAGCCGCTTGGCTCGGGAGGGGCGACCCCGCGGACCTACTCCACCGTCGCCGGCACATGCAGCGGACGCGCCGCCTCAGCCTCCTCGGTAGCGCGCGAGGCCGCCTCCTCGCAAACGCCGAGCTCGCGCAACTTGGCACGATACGCCGCCGCGATGACCTCCATGCAGCCCTCGCGGCCGAGCTTGGCGCGGTTGACCACAAGGTCCTTACCGCTGTCCATACGCCACTTGCCCGCAGAGTACCGCTTGTAGAAGTCCTCACGGAAACGCTGCATGCGCTTCACCAGGCGGGCACCCTGCTGCCGGGTGAGGCCGCGCTTATCGCTCACGATCTTGATGCGGTCCTCAACCGGTGCGGTTACGAGCACCGCGATATGATTGGGGTTAAAGCGCAGGATGTAGTCGGAGAGGCGCCCCTCGATGATGCAGCTCTCGGTGGAGCCCAGGTCCAGGATCACCTGCGTCATCTGCTCAAAGAGCTTGTCGGCAAGCGTGCGCGAGTCCACGCGGTCGGGCAGGAAGGCGGTAAACTCGGCCGCCAGCTGCTCGTCGTACTGGGCGATCTTGTCGACGGTCTCGCCGGCGCGCTGGCTCGCGCGAACGAGCACCTCCTTGTCGTAGAGCGGAATGCCCAGCTCGCTCGCGAGCATCTTGCCGATCTCGTGCCCCTCGGCGCCAAAGTCACGCGCGATGGTGATGACCACCGGCTGCCCCGCGCGGTCGGCCTCGGCGGCCGAAACCCGCGCCTCGATGCGATCGCGCCGCGTCGGGCGCGCCTGCAGAAGCGTCCTGATGTCGATAGCCATAACGACCTCCCTACGCCGCGACCACGCGCCGCTGATACGCGCGCACCACGAGCGAGATGCCAAAGTTCAGCGCAAAGTAGAGCAGGAACACAAACCCGTAGAGCAGAAGCACCTGGCTGAGGTCGGTGGTGTAACCCATCACGACCTTGGCCGAGAACATGAACTCCATCACGTTGATGCCCGCAAGGTACGAGGAGTCCTTGATGACCGTCGTGCACTGCGAGAAGAGCGCCGGGATGATCGTCTTGAAGGTCTGCGGCAAGATGATGTAGCGCATGCTCGCAAAGAAGCCAAAGCCCTGGCTCTTGGCCGCCTCAAACTGGCTCTTGGGGATGGAGTTGAGGCCGCCGCGCACGATCTCGGCCATAACGGCGGAGGTGAAGAGCGTAAACGCCAGCACCGAGATAAAGACGTCGGACCCCTTGACCGTAAAGTAGATAAAGAGGATCCACAGCAGGTTAGGCGTGCAGCGGAAGAGCTCGATATAGGCCGAGACCAGCCACTTGAAGATGCTCAGCTTGCCCGTGCAGTACTGCTTGATGAGCGCGAGCACCGTGCCGAACACAACCGAGCAGATGATGGCCAGGACCGAGATCTCGATGGTCTTGAGAAAGCCCGCCATGATGAACGAGACGTTTGCCGGGGTAAAGATCGCCATGGGTTACGCCTCCTTCGCGGGCTCGGGGGTGATGCCGGGGATCTTCTTGGCGCGCGGGCGCACCTTGGAGCGCTTCTCGAGCCACTGCACCAGCAGCGCCAGCGGGAAGCAAATGATGAAGTACAGCACGCAGGCCATGATGTAGCCCTGGAGGTAGCCGTAGGTCGAGACGAAGTTGTCGGCGTTGTACATGAGGTCGCCGCCGGCGATGAGCGCGAGCACCGAGGTGTTCTTGACCAGGTTGAGCGCCTGGTTGCAGAGCGGCGGCAGGATGACCTTGAAGGTTTGCGGCAGGATGATGAGCATGTAGGCCTGCGCACGCGTAAAGCCCTGGCTCTGCGCCGCCTCCATCTGGCCGCGCGGCACGCTCTCGATGCCGGTGCGGATGACCTCGGAGATGTAGGCCGCGTGGTAGAGGCCCACGCCGAGCGCGCCGATGGCAAACGACGACAGGCGCACCGGGCTTGGCGCGCCGAGGATGGCCTGCAGCACGCGCGGGCCGGCCATGTAGTAGAAGAACACCTGCACGGGCAGCGGCGTGTTCTGGAAGAACTCGACGTACACGCGGCTGATAGCGCGCAGAATGCGCGAGCGTGTGGTCGAGAAGACGCCCAGGATGCACCCGAGCACCAGCGAGATCGCCAGACCGGCGATCGTCACCTGCAGGGTAAAGCCAAAACCCTGCCAGAAGCTATCCATAGAGGCGAGTGTGATCTGCCATCGTCTAGGGTCGAAGAGACCGTCGAGCATAGCCCTTCCTTTCCAAAGCGCCCCGAGGAGCGGGGCAGCGCCGCATCGGCGCCCTCGGTGCGTACCGGCTGGCGAGTGCCGGTCGCCCGCCCTGGGCACGGTCAAAGCGGGAAGCGGGTACGGCGCAACCGATGGCGCAGCACCCGCCTCGCACGCGTCAGAAACACCTGGTCTTACGCGCTCTCGCCGAGCCAGGTGGTGATCTCCTCGTCCATCCAGCCGTTGCCGATCAGCTCGGACACCGTCTCGTCCACCACGCCGGAGAGGTCGGAGCCCTTCTTGGTGGCAACGCCGTACTCCTGCGTGCCAAACTTGATGTCGGGCTCGACCAGCTCCTTCTGGTCGTTCATGTAGGTGTTGAGCGTGGAGCGGTCCATGGCGAAGGCGTCGATGTTGCCGCTCTCGAGCGCCGAGTTGATGGACGGGTAGTCGGGGTACTCGTTAAACGTCGGCGTGGCGTCGATACCCTCGTCCTCGAGCATCTGCAGGATGGCGTCCTTTGTGGTGGAGCCCTGCGACACGCCGATGATCTTGCCGTCGAGGTCGGCCATAGACTCGATGCCCGAGTTCTTCATGACCATGATGCCCACCGAGTCGGTGCGGTAGGGCTCGGAGAAGTCCCAGTCCTCCTCGCGCTCGGGGGTGATGGTGTAGGTCGCCACGACCACGTCGAGGGTGTCGTTGTCGATGAGCGGGCCGCGGGTCTTGGGCGTGACGGCGGTAAACTCGCACAGGCCCTGCTCCTTAGCCTCCTCGTACGTGGTGCCGAGCACCGCGGCTGCGAGCTGGTAGCACAGGTCGATCTCGAGCCCCTCGTACTCACCGGTCTCGGTGTTGAGGTAGCCGTAGCCCACAACGTCCTGCTTAACGCCGCAGTTGAGCTTGCCGCGCGCCTTGATGGCCTCGACCTTGGACTCGCTGGAGGTGGAGCCGTTGCCGGCATCCTCACCCGAGCAGCCGGCGAGGACGCCCATGCTGCCGAGAGCGGCGGCGGAGAAACCGAAAACCTTCACGAACTGACGACGGGACAGAGACATAAGAGGTACCTCCTTTTGGTACGGGCGCCCACCGGGTGCGCCGGGGCGCGGGCGCCGTGCGAGCCGCCCGAGCGCAAGGCCGGGCGGGTTGGCCAAAACGACGCGCTAGTGCAGGATCTTGTTGAGGAAGTCCTTGCAGCGCGGGTTCTGCGGGTTGGTAAAGAAGTGCTCGGGCGTGCCCTCCTCCAGGATCTGACCGTCGTCCATAAAGATCACGCGGTCGGCCACCTGCTTGGCGAAGTTCATCTCGTGCGTCACGCAGATCATGGTGATGTTCTCCTGTGCGAGCTCGATCATGACGTCGAGCACCTCCTGGATCATCTCGGGGTCGAGCGCCGAGGTGGGCTCGTCAAAGAGGATGATCGGCTGCTTGGTGCACATGGCGCGCGCGATGGCGACGCGCTGCTGCTGGCCACCCGAGAGGTTCTGCGGGTACTCGCCCGCCTTCTGCGCGAGGCCGACGCGCTCGAGCGCCTCCATGGCGGTCTTGGTGGCCTCCTCCTTGCTCTTCTTCTGAAGCTTGATGGGGGCGAGCGTGAGGTTGCCGAGGACCGTCATGTTGGGATAGAGGTTGAACTGCTGGAACACCATCGAGCTGTACTTGCGGGTGAGCTCGAGGTGATTCTTCTTGGTCATGAGGTTGCCGTCGATGTACACCTCACCGGTGGTGGGCTCCTCCAAAAAGTCGACGCACCGAATGAGGGTCGACTTGCCCGAGCCGGACGGCCCGATGATAACGACCTTCTCGCCACGCTTGACGGTAAGATCGATGTCCTTCAGCACGTGGAGGTCACCGAAATACTTGTTAAGGCCACGAATCTCGATCATCTCGGCCATGCGCAATCCTTTCTATCTGAGGCGCTCGCCGCGAGGCGCGCGTGCGCGCGAGGTGGCGCGGCGCACCACTCATGCTAGAGTAGTAAAGCGGCTGCGATACCCCAGATACACTACCTGCAACGCACAGGTAACGCGCCTGACCCACAGCCGTCATCAAAGCACCCCCTTACGGGGCGCAGCGATTCGTTAATCATACCCTAATTATTAGGCAAGTAAACACTTTAGTGTGATGGAGTGCTTCTTGCTCTACCAACTCCCTATGCCATGAAGCTGAGGCCTCTCGCGAAATGCGCGCCCCGTTCTCACCGCGGCGCGCACACCCACCATACGTCCGCGGGTTCACCAGACGGCATTTTGCCAGAGCCTTCGTACATTTCTGGCTGCCATGAACCCGTAAATGCGCTGGAGGGGCGAACCGGGAGCGTAGGGTTCACTACAGCCAAAAATGTACCTGTTCCTACCTGCAGGTTTTCTGCGAGCACATATGCGGGTTCATGGCCGTGTTCATTGCAGCAAATATGTACTTCATGCAAGACGCGCCGCGGCCGCGATGCGCCTGCACTAAAGAGAAAGGGCCGCCGAACATGCGGCGGCCCCAACAACGCGCAAGCAAAGCGGGAATGCGCAGCCCCACCTGCTAGCTCAGACGCGAGCCAACCTCCTTGGCTGCGGCGGCTTTGTCCAGGTTGCCACCGGTCGCCTGATTGAGGGCGCCCATCACCCGGCCCATATCCTTCTTGGTAGTCGCGCCGAGCTCGGCGATGGTCTTCTCCACCAGCGCCACCAACTCCTCGCCCGAGACCTGCGCCGGCAGCAGGCTCTCCAGAATCTCAACCTGTTCGCGCAGCGTATCGGTGCGCTCCTGGTTGTTGCCCGCCTTCTCCGACATCTCCAACGTCTCCGACGTCTGCTTGATGAGGCGGCGGATCATATTGGTCACGTCCTCCTCCGTAGCATCGCGGCGCTCGTTCACCTCGACGTTCTTCACCTCGCCCATCACCTGGCGGATGATGGAAAGGCGCGTCTTGTCCTTAGCCTTCATGGCCGCGACCATGGCCTCGTGCAGTTCCTCGTTTGTCATCGCTACTCCGTCTCCTCGTTCGTCGCCGCGCCGTCTTCTGCCGCGGCATCGCTGTCCTCGTTCGTCGCGGCGTCTGCGGTCGCATCGCCGCTGTCGGAGCTCGGGTCCTCCGTGCCCGCGAGCGACATATCCACGTTGTAGGGAACGTCCTCGGGCATGGGGTTGATGGTCACACCCGCGTCTTCAACGTAGCCGTCGAGCCACTCGCTGTACGCGGTCGACTGCGCCGAGCTCGCCAGGCTGTCAGAAATCTGCGTGCGCAGGTCCTCGGGGATCTGGTCGATCGACGTCACCTCACCATCCACGTGGAAGAGCTCCGTGCAGAGGATGAGGTGGTAGCCGTAATCGGACTCCACCACGCCGCTCATCTCGCCGGGCTGCAGCGCCGAGAGGGCGTCCTGATACGCCGTCACGAAGGTGGTGAGCTTGTCCCAGCCAACGTCGCCGCCGTCCGACGCGGAGGAATCCTCGGAGTTCTCCTTCGCCGCGTCCTCAAACGAGATGTCGCCCGCCTCAATCTGGGCGCGCAGGTCCTCGAGCTTCTGGCGCGCCTCTTCCTTCGTGGCCTCATCGGCATCCGCGTCGACCTTGATGAGAATGTGCGACGAGCGGCGCGCGTCGTTCAGCGTGTCGAGACGGCCGTTGACGTCGTCGATGATCTCCTGGTCGGTGGGGTCCTCGAGCGGCGCCACCTCCTCGCGGAGCTTCTGCTGCTCCAACGAAGACGCCACCGACTGGCGCAGCGTGTCCTCGGTATAGCCGATGGAGGTCATCTGAGAGACGTACTCATCAGCCGACATACCGTAGGCCTCGGCCTGCGAGGCGAGCTCGTCGTCGATCTCTTCGTCCGAAACCGTGATCTCGTACTCGTTCACCGCCTGGGTGAGGAGATACTGCCGAGCAAGGCTGTCGATAACCTGCTCGCGCAGCGTCTCCGGCGTGAGACCCTGACCGTCGAGATAGGTCGCCCATGCGGCGTCGGTGTCGTATCCACCGTTCTGACGCGTGCTCATGATCTGCTTGGTCACCGTATCCTCGGTGATGTTAACGCCCTTGACCTCGGCGGCAACGCCACCGGTAAGGTGATACTGCTCACCACCGGAGCTCACCTGGTTGAGCACGCCCGAGCACGCCATGGCGGTAACGGAGAGCAGCATCGCCGCAACGCCGATGGCGACCAGGACATACTTTCCCGCCTTGCCGAGCTTCTCTTTGTGCTCGCGCCGGCGCGCCGCCTTGCTGGGTGCGCCCTCCTTGGCCTGACGCGCGGCACGGGCGATAACCTTGTCCGCCTTCTCACCCGAGGTTTTGCGACCCGCAGTACCGGCCCTCTTGCCGGCATCCTTCTTGCCGGTGGCCTTGGCGTCGGGAGCAGACGAGCCATCGCCCGCGAGCTTGCTCGAGGCGGCACGCTTCACGGTGCCGGATTTCTGGGGTGTCGTAGAGGACGCATCGTCCTTGTCATGTTTGTGGAATAGAGCCATGGGATCATTCCCCTCAGACCGCCGCCTTGACCAGACGGCGTCTCAGTGTAGGTAAAGGCAGGTGAGGGCTCTGCGACGACCGCTCGGGCCCCTGCCTGCGCACAGGTGCAGATAAGCGGTATTCTCGCATAACCGGCGTTTTGTTACCATGCCCCTAACAGGTGCATCACATAGCGCCGAAGCGCAGACGTGAGCACCAGCTCCATCCTGTCCCGGGAGGTTCCATGGCGCTCGATACCACGCTCTTCGATTCCGACCTCACGTTTTGGGGATGGTCTTGCACCACACCCAACGAGCTGTTTGCACGCCTTGCCGACGAGCTTGAGGTGCGCGATCTCGTTGCTCCCACATGGCGCGGCGCCGTCGCGACGCGCGAGGAGGTCTACCCCACCGGTCTTGCAACCGCTTCTTGCGGCATCGCCTTGCCGCATGCGGACGCCGAGCACATCATCCGGCCCTTTATCGCGCTGGTGCGGCCGGCGTCGCCCATACCGTTTGAGCCCATGGGAGGCATAGGCGACACCGTCGACGCCGAACTGGTTATGGCGCTTGGCTTTACGCATGCCGAAGATCAAATCGGCGCGTTGCAGCACGTGATGGAGGTCTTTGCCAACGAACGCACGGGCGAGGCTCTGCGCGCGGCAACATCGCCTGCAGAGCTCATCGCCCTCCTGCGCGGGTAGAGTCGATCACCCGCGGGCGCGGGCGCGAAGCACTGGCTTGGCGCTATATCTGAGTGTCACCAGTATGCGGCAGATCGGACGGCGCCGGCGCGCGACCGTCCTACATGAGGCCGAGCGACGGGTGGTCGACCCCATGTTCTACCGTGTAATTCCACATCACCTCGCGCGTCCGCACGAGCGTTTGGCACACGTCGGCGAATCGCTCGACGCCGCATTGCTGCAGACCCAAAGCCGTAAGGGCAAAGCGGTCCATGCCGTTCGCGTACAGCAGGCCGTAGGGCGTGGTGGTCGAACCCTGGTTGCGGAAGCCCCGCACACAGAATCGGTCGGCACCGGGGCGGCGTGCGATGAGGCGCAGGACCTGGCCCTCGTACCCGTGGAAGCAGAAGAGCACCGGCACGCCGAGCGGGAAGAGCTCCTCAAACGCATCCTCGGCAAGCGGCCGGAACGCATCCCCCGGCATGGCGAGCCGCAGCAGGTCGACCACGTTGACGAACCGCACGCGCAGGCCCTCGTCCGCCATGGCGCGCGCGGCGGCGAGCGCCTCGACGGTGACCACATCGCCCGCGCTTGCCACCACGATGTCCGGCTGCTCGTCCGCAGCAACGTTGGAGGCCCACTCCCATATCGCGGCGCCTTGCGCGAGCTCGGCCTCCGCCTCTGCAAGCGTCAGGTAGACCGGGCTCTCGTGCTTGCCCGCCACGATACCGTTGACGCAGTTGGTCGAGGCGTAGCAGCGGCGCATGACCGCGAGCATCATGTTGGCGTCCACCGGGTAGTAGACGCGCACGATATCGCGCGGACCCGCTTTGTTGATGAGCAGGTCGGCAAATCCAGGGTCCTGATGGCTGAAACCGTTGTGGTCCTGGCGCCACACGTGGCTCGTGAGCAGAATGTTGAGGCTCGAGAGCGGGGCGCGCCACGGCGCGGTGTCCGCAGACTCGGAGAGCCATTTGAGGTGCTGTCCCACCATGGAGCCCGCCACCTGCGCAAACGCCTCGTACGTGGCCCAGATGCCATGGCGCCCGGTGAGCACGTACCCCTCGAGCAGACCCTCGCACTGATGCTCCGAGAGGACCTCGACCACCTTGCCGGAGGGGACGAGGTCGAGTTCGGACGGCTCCGCGAGGGCCAGGGTACCGCCCGCGTTCCATTGCTTGCCGGTGACCTCGAGCGACGCGTCCATCCGGTTGGAGGAAAGCTCATCGGGGCTGAACAGCCGGAAGTTGTCTGGATTCTCGCGCATGACCTCGCGCGTGTAGGCGCCGCAGATGCCGGCGAGGCCCACTGCGCGCTGGCCGCGCGTCGAGGGGGTGATGATATAGGCATAATCCGCCGGATCGGGCAATGCGAGCTCGGCGCGCACGCTCCCGCCGTCGGCGATCGGGTTGGCGCCGAGGCGCAGCGCGCCCGTCGGCATAACGGAGCGCACCTCGTCTACCAGCGCACCGCGCTCGTCAAACAGCTCCTCCGGATGATACGAGCGCAGCCAGCCCTCGAGCCACGCCAGGAGCTCGGGGTCGGCGCCCACGCGGACGGGCACCTCGTGAATGGCCGCGGCATCGCCAAACGGCGCGCCGTCGGGTGCCACGGGCATGGTCCAACCCTTGGGCGACTGGAAGATGATAAGGGGGTAGGAGGGCGCGTACGACGTTGCGGGTATGCCGGTGATGAGACCGCCCGCCGCCTCGCGCGCGGCGTCTTTGATGACGCAGATGCGCTCGTAGACGTCCTCCATGAGCTCCGCCATGCGGGCATGGAACGAAAGCGGGTCCTCGTCGTCAAAACCAACGGTAAAGGTCACCGGGTCGTAGCCGAGCCCGCGGAAGTACGCCTCACGCTCGCCCACCGAGGCGGCCGCGAGCATCGAGGGCGTGGTGATCTTGTAGCCGTTCATGTGCACCACGGGCAGCACGATGCCGTCCGTCGCCGGATTCATGATGCGCGACATGCTCCACGCCGAGGCGATGGCACCCTCCTCCGCCTCGCCATCGCCCACAATGGGGACGATGAGCTGGTCGGGATTGTCAAACGCCGCACCAAAGGCATGGCTGAGGGTGTAACCGAGCTCGCCGCCCGTATGGATGGACCCCGGAATGGCGGCGGTGCAGTTGGAGGGCATGCCGCCGGGCGCCGCATAGGCACGCATAAACTCGGCGATGCCCGCCTCATCATCGGTGATGCGGGGGTAGCGCTCGGCATACGTGCCATCGACCAGCGCGCTCACCGCTCCCGCCGAACCACCGTGGCCGGGACCAATCACCACCAGCGCTCGCTGGGCGTGATCTGCCATCAGCCGGTTGAGGTGCGCGTAGATAAAGTTGAGCCCGGGGATGGTGCCCCAGTGACCCACCGGGCGCGGCTTGACGTCATCAAACGTCAGGGGCCGGCGGAGCAGCGGGTTGGACCGCAGATAGATCTGCCCGACCGACAGGTAGTTTGCGGCGCGCCAATACGCATCAAGCGCATGGATCGCCTCGGGAGAGATGCGGACGCGACCTGTGCGCCACGCCCGAGCAGCCTCTTGCTGCGACGCCATAGCTCCCCTCCCCTTCGACCGCCAAGAACGCGTTAGTCATACCATCATAGGCCATGCAGCGGCTGGGGTCGCCGTGCTTGCGGCAGACGGTCCTAAAGGGCCAGTTTACGCGCCGGGGTGCCACCATTTCTCCACCGTCATGCGGAGACAGCGCATCAAACGAGCAGGCAATCTCAAGACCCAGCGACCGGCCGGGTACCCTACTCCACCGTCACGCTCTTGGCGAGATTGCGGGGCTGGTCCACATCGCACCCGCGCATGAGGGCCACCTCGCGCGCGAGTAGCTGCAGCGGCACCGTAGCCGTGATGGCGCTGAAGGCATCGCGCACCGGTGGGATGTAGATGACATGGTCGGCGATCTTATGGATGTCCTCGTCGCCCTCGGTTGCCACCACGATGATCTTGGCGCCGCGTGCCTCGCACTCCTTGAGGTTGGAGACGGTTTTGTCGTACACGGGGCTCTTGGTGGCGATGGCGATAACAGGGAAATCGCGGTCGATGAGCGCGATAGGGCCGTGCTTCATCTCGCCCGCGGCGTATGCCTCCGCATGCAGGTAGCTGATCTCTTTGAGCTTGAGGGCGCCCTCGTTGGCGATGGCGGCGCCCATACCGCGCCCCACAAAGAGCGCCGAGTGCGCATCCTTGCAGGCGAGGGCGGCCTCGTGAATCGCCTCTTCCTGCGTGTCCAGAATCCACTGGATCTGCTCTGCCGTGTTGCCGAGCTCGCTGAAGAGCAGGCGCACCTGACCCGTCGTCAGCTTGCCCTTGACCTGCGCGAGCAGCAGGGCGAGCAACGTGAGCGACACCACCTGGCCGATAAAGCTCTTGGTAGAGGCAACGGCGATCTCTTTGTTGGCCTTGGTGTAGATGACGCCGTCGGACTCGCGCGCAACCGGCGAACCCACCACGTTGGTGATGCCAAACACCTTGGCGCCCTTGATGCGCGCGTCGCGGATGGCGGCGAGCGTGTCGGCCGTCTCGCCGGATTGACTCACCGCGACCACCAGCGTCGACGGCGTGATGATGGGATTGCGATACCTGAACTCGCTCGCCGCCTCCACCTCGCACGGGATGCGCGCCCACATCTCGATGAGGTTTTTGGCGATAAGCCCGGCGTGATAGCTCGTTCCGCACGCGATAACGTAGACGCGGTCGATGAGGTTGAGCTCCTCCATGGTGAGGCCGAGCTCGTCGATGTCGAGCTCACCACCCGTCATACGGCCCACGAGCGTGTCGCGCACGACGCGCGGCTGCTCGCAGATCTCCTTCAGCATGAAATCGGGGTAGCCGCCCTTTTCCGCCATATCGATGTCCCAGTCGATGTGGGTCACGGCGGGCTCGATGGCGTTACCCTCGGCGTCGGTATAGGTGATGCCCTCGCGCGTGAGGCGGGCGAACTGGCCGTCTTCGAGCACGACGACGTCGCGCGTCGCATCGATGACGGCGATGACATCGGATGCCACATAGCTGCCGCGCTCGCCGCGGCCGATGATGATGGGGGAGTCCTTGCGGGCCACCGCGATGACACCGGGCTCGTCGGCGCACACGACCGCCAAGCCGTAGGCGCCAACCACATGCGTGCACGCCTCGCGCACCGCGCCCATCAGGTCATGGCAACCCGGCCGCGCGGGCTCGCCGGTGGCGGCGTCGGCGGGGCGGCCGTCGTAAGCCTCCTCGATGAGATGGGCGAAGACCTCGGTATCGGTATCGCTCATAAACGTATGACCGCGGCGCACAAGGGCCTCGCGCAACTCGGCGAAGTTCTCGATGATGCCGTTGTGGACAAGGGCGATGCGGCCGTCGCAGCTTACGTGCGGGTGGGCGTTTGCCACGCTCGGCCGCCCGTGCGTGGCCCACCGCGTGTGGCCGATGCCGCAGGTTGCAGCGCTGTCGACACCCACCAGCTCGGACTCGAGGCCGGCAACCTTGCCCACGCGTCGCACGACGTCGATGCGGGGGTCGCCTGCACCGTCCGTTGCCTCGAGGGCCACGCCCGCCGAGTCGTACCCGCGGTACTCCAGTCGCTTAAGACCGTCCACCAGAATGTCTTTCGCCTGGTCAAGGCCGGTGTAACCCACAATACCGCACATAGAGAGAGCTCCTTAGCGTCTGCGTCCATCCGTTCGCACCCGCCGAGACCGGGGGCTACCCCGATGCGGCGGCCGTGTGCCGCGTATAGCGGAACAGGCTTTTTATTGTAGGGGAGCCCCCGATTGATAAACGCCACATACGACATAATTGGTCATGCTTTTACGATACCAGTATGCTTTCTTCACATTGCTGAAGCGCTTCAATTCTTGGTATGCTCATAGCGTCACCGCACGCCGGCCGCCTTTTGCAGGGCCGGCTGCGATGCGACCGCAAGACCACAGGTGAGGAGCACCCATGGCAAAGGTCAAGATTATCGACGTCGCGCGCGAGGCCGGCGTCTCGCTCGGAACCGTTTCCAACGCCCTCAACCACCCCGAAAAGGTGCGGCCCGACACGCGGCGCCTCATCCAAGAGGCCATCGACCGGCTGGGGTACACGCCCAACCAGAGCGCGCGCCTGCTCGCGGGCGGACGCAACACCGCCATCGGCCTCGTCCTCCCCCGCCTGAACCACGGCACGAGCCTGCAGGTCGCCAACGGCGCGCATGCCGAGGCTCTCAAACTCGGATACGACCTCCTCATTGCCACGAGCAGCAACAAGCGCGATCTCGAGCGCCACTACCTCGACTACTTTATGGGAACGCAGGTAGCAGGCGTGCTGGTGCAGCCCGCCGAGATCGAGCGCTGGCAGCCGTATCCGCACACATTTGCCCCCACGGTGTACGTGGGCGTCCACAGCGACGAGCCGGGGTTGTTTGTCACGGCCGACCACCGCGCGCAGGGGCGCATCGTCGCCGCGCACCTCATCACCCGGCACGCGGAGCGGGTGGCGATCGTGGGCCACGCGGCCAACCAGACGCTCCGCCTGCGCCTAGAAGGTGCGCGCGACGCCTTCGCGGCGCGACCGGACATCGCCCTCGAGGTGCTGGATGCCGGTGAGGGCGACGTCTCGGGCGACGGGTACAGCCTGGGTCACCAGATCGCCCGCCGGCGCGCCGACGAACGGCCGGACGCGCTGCTCGCCCTGACCGACGAGCTCGGTGCGGGCGCCATAGCGGGCATTATGGCAGCGGGGCTCACCGTACCCGATGACCTGATGGTCGCAGGCTGCGGCGGAAACCCGCTTGCGTGGGGCGGCGCCGTCTCGCTTACCACAAGCGCGCCCACGGGCTATGAGGTGGGACGCAAAGCCGTGCAGCTCGTGGTGGAAGCTATCGAGCTCAAGCGCGCCGAAGAGCGGGCGAGCATACGGCAGGTGCGGACCACTATGCCGCGCTCCGCCGCCCCGCTGCCGCGCGCGTCTCTGACAGAAGAGCACGAACCCCTCACCCACCACGAGCTGGTACGGCCGTTTCTCCTTGCACGCGAGAGCACCGGAGGCACGGGTACCGTAACGCCCCTCGGCACCCAAACCGCGCTCATCCCCGAGCTCAACTTGGGCGTGTATCTCTAAACACGGTCCGGCAATAGATTCTTTGGGCCGCGAAACCGGGAAACGGCGGCGCGCTAGATGCGGCCCTGCTCCTCCGGGTCAAAGTCGACGCCCTCATCGGCACTCGTCGTATCAAACGAGCTGTCGAAGGCGTCATCCAGATCGGTACCCAAGGGATCGATATCGAGCTCATGGAGCTCCTCCGCGAGCGTCTCCTCATGGCGCGCCGTGCGGAAACGGTCCGCCTGTGCAACGGACATGATGCGCGTATTTGAGATGATGCCGTTGAGCATGACGAACGGATGCTTAAAGGCCGAGCGCACGGCGCGCACCGCAATCGTCACCATCCAGGTGACGTACACCGAGAACAGCACCGCGGAGATGCCGGCGGAGCTGATGGACACCTCGTCGCCCAGATGCAGCACAGGGCTGCCAGCGGCGGGGAACAGCGCCGCGACCCATGAGGGCAGAAGCAAGAACACCCAGAACAGAAGGCCGTAGCGCACGATATAGGAGATGCCGGGCGCCGTCGTGCCGTCGGGGCGCACCACACGCAGGCCCACGGCGCGGTGGCCGACGGTCTGGCCGCGCGTGAGAAGCGGCACCAGCATAAACGAGATGCCGGTAGCCCCTATCAACAGGCCGATGTGACCCGCGGCGGTATCGTCGGCGGCGGGAAAGGCAAGCCGCAAGACAGCGAGCACGACCGCGGTAACCGCCATATCGACCGCAAAGGCAACCAATCGGCGCGAGAACGACGTGTGCGCCGCCCCGCGCTCGATGGCGCGCTCCTCCACGTCGTCCATGTGCGGCAGGAAGCGGCAGAGCGGCAGCGCCACCACCGATCCTATGAACGCGCCCAGGGTGTTGGTGATGAGGTCGTCCACGTCGAACAGCCGATACGGGTGCGCATAAATGCCAAAGAGCCCCGTCACCTGCGAGACCTCGAAGAAGAGCGATAGCGCGAAGCCGGCCAGCAGCGCCTGCCACCACGGGCGTTCAAACAGGTAGCGCACGTAGACGCCGAGCGGCAGGGTGAGCAGCACATTGAAAAGCGTGGTGTATACCGAGGGGTTTCTGAGGAACGCCCACCACGATGCCGGAGACGTAAGGCTCAGGCGCTCGAGCGCGGGCCACATGATTTCCAACGCGTAGAACGGATTGAGCTGCGGCGTGGCCGCGCTGGGATAGTAGGCGCTGCGATCGGCCGGCAGGGGCAGGATGACCATGAAGTAGGCGCAGAGAAGGTAGAAGATGAACGAGAAGACGAGAAACGTCTTCCACGCGGAGATGCTCCCAAAGCGCCGATACTGATAGATGGCGTACGGGAGCGAGAGCGCCGCGGCGATAAAGGGGAAGAGCAGCGTCGCCACCCATACGTTGTTGAGATATGAGCTCACGAGCGCTCTCTTACGCTTCGGCGACGGCCGCCGGGAGCTCGGCGAGCGTGGTGAGCACGGTGCGGGCGAGGGAGGTGATCTCGGGCGTGGGGGCGATGGTGTCCGGCACGAGGTACACCGTCATACCCGCCGCGGCGCCGGCGCGCACCCCGTTGGGCGAGTCCTCCACCACGGCGCAACGAGCCGGCTCGGCACCCAGCTTTTGAGCGGCGAGCAGGAAGATATCCGGTGCGGGCTTTCCGTTCTCGACCTCGGTGCCGCCCGTGATGATGTCGAAGGCGTCGAGCATGCCGGCGCGCGAGAGGTTGAGCTCAATCATCTCGCGCGAGGAAGATGAGGCCACCGCAAGGCGATAGCCCTCCCGCTTGAGCTCGTGCACGGCGTCGAACGCGCCCGGCTTGGCATCGAGCTCCGTCTCGGCGAGCTCGCGACGCTTGACCCAATGCAGATCAAACACGCGGCGCGCGAGGTCGGCATCGCCCAGAGCCTCGGTCAGCATCGCCAGAACTGCCGGCTCGTTGTGACCCACAAAGCTCTCCGCCAGCGCGCGGGGGACGTCAGCGCCGAGCTCGGCGGCCGCAAGATCCCATCCCTTGAAACCCAGCCGCTCCGTGTCGACGAGCGTGCCGTCCATATCGAAAATGATGGCGTCGAAAGCCTTGGCCATGAGCGTTCCCTTCTCGTGCGCGGGCGCCGTTGTCTATCAATCGTCCGACAGGGGTATTGTGACAGAATGTACGCAGCTTCGGCAGGTCTTCAACGTGCCTGTCAGGGCAAAACCATCACCGGGAGGAACCCGTGACCAGCTCCAGTCCCATCTCCAAGCTCGCCGCGCTCGAGGAGCGGCTTCGTGCACTTGCACCCGTGGCGCTCGGGTTTTCCGGCGGAGTGGACAGCACGTTTTTAGCCGCCGTCTGCGCCCGCGCGATACCCGACCAGACCCTGCTCGTCCACCTCGATTCGCCGTTTGTGGGCACACCCGAGCGAGCCTCATTCCAAGGTCTCGTCGACACGCTCGGACTGCCCGTACTCGCCATCCCCTTTGACCCCTTTATCCAAGAAGACGTGCGCGCCAATGGTCCCGAGCGCTGCTACCACTGCAAACGGGCCGGATTCTCGCGCATTGCGCAAGCCGCACGGGAGCGCGGCATCGCCTGCGTTCTAGACGGGAGCAATGCCGACGACGCGGCTGCAATCGACCGCCCCGGCACGCGGGCGCTGCGTGAGCTCGGCGTGCGCTCCCCGCTTATGGAGACCGCTTGGACAAAGGCCGAGGAACGGGAGATGCTGCGCGACTGGGGCTTCCCCGTCTGGAACCTACCCGCTGGCGCCTGCCTCGCTACCCGCGTGGCGACGGGTGAGCCGCTCACGCCCGCAAAACTCGACGCCGCACGGGCGTGCGAGGATTATCTGCACGAGCTCGGCTGCACCCAAGTGCGGGCGCGCATCGCGGAAGGCGGGCTTCGCATCGAGGGGTCTCCCCA
This sequence comes from Collinsella sp. An268, assembly GCF_002159765.1. Classification (GTDB taxonomy): domain Bacteria; phylum Actinomycetota; class Coriobacteriia; order Coriobacteriales; family Coriobacteriaceae; genus Coprousia. The sequence goes on from NZ_NFJH01000003.1 coordinate 233,981, forward strand.
AGACCTCGCGCTCATCGCGGTCGCTCGCGGCACCGCCGCCGACGGCGCTAGCCCGCACGAAGGTCAGCCGCAGCTGCGCGGCGATGTGCTTGCACAGCTCCGCGCGCTCGCGCAAGAGCACGGCATCGCGAGCGTCTCTCCGCACGCGCGCCCCTATCGGCGCGGCAGCATGAACGCCCGGCCCTGATACGCGCGCCAACCCCCGATCTCGGCTCAACATTATGATGCGAAGGGGCGCCGTGAAACCGCAGACGGTTTCACGGCGCCCCTATCTTCCCGCGCGATGCGGGTGCGGACGCCCGAGGGTCCGCACCCCTGGCAGCGCTTACTTGTTACCGGCAGCGCGCGCCTCCTGATACTCCTTCACCAAGCGCTCCTGCACGTCGTGCGGCACCTGCTCGTAGCCCGCAGGCTCCATCTGGAAGTCGCCCGTGCCACGCGTGAGCGAACGCAGGCGCGTGGCGTAGTCGGTCAGCTCGGCGTACGGCACCGTCGCCGTCACGACGGTGTTGCCGCGCGCGTCCGTGTCCATACCGGTCACGCGACCGCGAGAGGCCGACACGTCGCCCATCACCGCACCGGCGTAGCTCTCCGGAATGGTGACCGTGATGTTCTCCATCGGCTCGAGCACCACGGGGCTCGCCTCGGCGCAGGCCTTCTGCAGGCCGATACGCGCCGCAGTGCGGAACGCCATCTCGTTGGAGTCAACGGGATGATACGAACCGTCGTACACCGCCACGCGAATGCCCGTGAGCGGGAAGCCGGCGATCACGCCGCCCTTCATGGTCTCCTGCACGCCCTTGTCGACGGCGGGGATGAGGGCGCGAGGGATGTGTCCGCCCACGACTTCGTCGACAAACTCGTAATCGCGCCCGTCGGTCAACGGCTCGACGCGCAGATAGCAATCGCCAAACTGTCCGGCGCCGCCCGTCTGCTTCTTATGGCGGCCCTGCGCGCTCGCCACGCGGCGGATGGTCTCACGATACGGAATCTTGATGGGCACGCTCTTGGCGACGACCTTCGTACGCTCCTCCAAGCGGTTGAGCAGCACGCTCACCTGCGCCTCGCCCACCGCGGAGATGATGGTCTGGCCCGTCTCCTCATCGCGCTGGATCTTCATCGTGGGATCCGCCTCGCAGGCGCGCTCGACAAACGTGTAGAGCTTCTCCTCGTCGCCGCGGTTCTCCGCCTCGATGGCGATGCGGTACTGGCTGTTGGGGAACTGGAACGCCGCGGCCTCGACCTTGCCGGTGACCGAGAGCGTGTCGCCGGTATCGGCGGCAATCTTGGTGGTGACGATGATGTCGCCCGCCTCGGCGCGACCGACCTCGGTCATCTCTCGGCCGCACATCACGTAGAGATGGGCCAGGCGCTCGCCCTTGCGGGTGCGCGCGTTGATGAGCTCGAGACCGGGGGTGAGGGTGCCGGTCAAAACCTTGATAAACGAGATGCGGCCCTGCTGCGGGTCATTCAGCGTCTTGAAGACAAAGGCGACGGGACGCTCGTCATCGGAGCTGATCTTGAGCGTGTCGCCGTCGACCAGCGGCATCTCGCCGTAATCGGTCGGCGCGGGGAAATACGTGACGATGTCGTCCATCACGGAGTGGACGCCGAGCTCCTTCGTGCAGGAACCCACGAACACCGGCACAAACAGGCGCTGGGCGATGGCCTTGCCCAAAAGCCCCTCGACCTCTTCTTGAGTGAGCGGCTCGCCCTCGAGGTACTTCTCCATCAGATCATCGTCCGCCTCGGCCACGAGCTCGCACAGCGTCTCGCGGGCCGCCTCGGCCTCTGCCTGGTACTCAGCGGGAATATCAAACTCCTCCTGCTTCGCACCCTCGCAGTGACGGGCCTTCATGCGAACGATGTCGATAACGCCCTCAAAGTTCTCGCCCGTGCCCCACGGCAGCGTAACGGCGCCGAGGCGCATGCCAAAGCGCTCGCGCAGGGTCGCCATGGTGGTCTCGTAATCGGCGTTCTCCTTGTCGATGCGGTTGATAAAGACGGCGCGGGCGAGGCGCAGGTCCTCGGCCGCGTACCAGAGCTTTACGGTTGTGGGCTGCGGGCCCTCGGCGGCATCCACCACAAAGAGCGCCGTCTCGCATACGGCCATGGCCGCGTAGGCGTCGCCGATGAAGTCAGGATAGCAGGGGGCGTCGAGGACATTCAAGCGCGCGCCCTTCCAATCGATGGGCGCGATGGAGGTCGAGATCGAGACCCCGCGCTTGACCTCCTCGGCGTCGTAGTCGAGCGTGGGCTTGGTGCCCGCATGCCCGCCCAAGCGGGCCGTTTTGCCTGAAAGGTGCAGCATCGCTTCTGCCAGGGAGGTCTTTCCTACTCCTCCCTGGCCAACCAAGACGACGTTCCTCACTTTGGCGGTCTCGGGCGCACCCATGGCAACCTCCTTCGGTTGGGCGCACGGCGCGATTGCCAAAGGTGGGAGCGCTGGTGGGACTGCGGTCCGATTATCTGGTCCGCGCACCGTGCGCGCACGAACACATACGTTATCGCTGAGCCTACCCCGCACCACGGCGGCTCATGCCGGCGATTCGCCGGACGTGGGCGTGAGGGTGGTGAACGGAGCGGGCCGCCCCGAGAAAGCACCGGAGAAAGATATGCGCACCCATGAAAACATCGTGCGTATGAGCCACACCGCGGGGTTTTGGGTATCATAGCGTATCGATTCACGCGCGCGGCGATCGCCGGCGCCGTGATGAGCGCAGCAATTAAGACTTTGAGCTGCGATTTTCATACATGCAACACGGGTACACGGGAGGTGCCATATGATTCGCGTTGATATCGAGACCATCATCATGGCCTCGGGTCCGGTACCGTCGCTCATCGTGCTCCGCGAGCGTGCCGCGGGCGCCGGCTTGGGCGCGCCGCAGCGTTCACTCTCCATCCAGACGGGATCATTCGAGGCGGCGGCTATCAGCCGCGGCATCGACCACGGTCAGGGCTCGCGACCCATCACACATGACCTGTTCTTCGACACGCTCACCAAGCTTGGTGTCAAAGTCGAGCGCGTCGAGGTAAACCGCGTCGACGCGCCGGTGTTCTATGCGCGCGTGGTGCTCGCCACGTCTGCCAGCGACGGGACGACCAGCGAGACGATAGTCGATGCCCGGCCCAGCGATGCGCTCGCCCTCGCCGTGCGGGCCAACGCTCCCATCTACGTTGAGGATGACGTCATGAACCGCGCGGGCACCCTGTCTCTCCGCACCGAGCGCGAGAGCACCGAAGACGAGCTCGAGCAGTTCGACCAGTTTGTCCAGACGCTGTCACCGGACGACTTCTAGAGAGCGTACGTGATATAGCGGCATCACGACCTCCCGTCGCCTCAAGGCGGCGGGAGGTTTTGCAATTCAAGCCTCATCAGACGCAATTAATTAACCCCCTATGGACAAAGACAGCCGTGAAATAATAAATCACCCCTTGGTACGGCTGCCTGCCAGAGCAAAAGAGCCTCACCTTGGACCGCCTGAGGTCTCAATCAGGCTCCATTTAGACATAAATGAGCGCTAACGGGGGCAGGCGGACGCGCCAAGGATGGCTTTTTGGGCGCGGTCGCCGTCGCGGGTAGGGTGTTACTTATTATTTCGCTGCCGTTTTTGTCCATAGGGGGTTATTTATATCCACCTTGCCGCCAATATGGCGCCGCCAGCGGGCGCGATGGACGGCGTGTAAGACAAAGGGGAGCCCGCAGGCTCCCCTTCGCAATGATTTCACGGTTACGCGAGGTTCAGGCCTACTCCTCGAGCAGATCCTCGATCCCTGCGTCGCCGGCACCGATGTCGATGTGATCGTCGGTGTCTCCCGAGGCGTCCGCGCCCGCACCGAAGTCGAGCGCCTCCTGGCCCTCCATAACGGCCGGCGCCTTGGGCTTCTTCTTGGCGCTCGTCATGCGCGCCACCGCCGTCACGCGGTCGCCGTCGGCGACGCTCATCATCTTCACGCCCTGCGTCGCGCGGCCGGTCTGACTGATCTCATCCGTCTTCACGCGGATGACGGTCGCGTTCTCCGTGATGATAAAGAGCTCGTGCTGCGGACCCACCGTCTTCATGGCGGCGAGCTTGCCCTTGCGCTCCGTCATCTGGATGGTGTACACGCCCTGGCCGCCACGGTTCTGCAGCGGATAGTCCGCCACCGGGGTGCGCTTGCCAAAGCCCTTCTCCGTGATGACAAAGAGGTCGCCGCGCCCGTTGGAGATCTCCATGCCGAGCACCTGCGCGTCACCCTTCATGCGGATACCGAGCACGCCCGAGGTGTCGCGACCGGTCGCGCGGACCTGGTCCTCCTCGAACATGATGGCCTTGCCCTCGGTCGTCGCCATGATGACGCGGTCGCCCTCGCGCACGCGGCGCACGTCGAGCAGGGCGTCGCCCGCCTTGAGGTTGATGGCGATGATGCCGTCGCGGCGGCTGCGGTCGTACGCGCTCATGACGGTCTTCTTGACCATGCCGCTCTTGGTGGCGAAGAGCAGGTACTCGTCATCGGGGAACTCGCGGCAGCTGATCACGCTCGCGATCTTCTCCCCGTCCTCAAAGGGCAGGAGGTTCACGATTGCCGTGCCGCGGGCCTGGCGCGTGCCCACGGGGAGCTCATGCACCTTCAGGCGATAGACCTTGCCCTTATTGGAGAAGAAGAGCACGTACTCATGGGTCGAGGCGATAAACATTTCGCTGATAACGTCGTCTTCCTTGAGGTTGACGCCGCTCACGCCCTTACCGCCGCGCTTCTGCGCGCGATAAGCCGCCACCGGGATGCGCTTCACGTAGCCGGTGTGGGTGATGGTCACGACCATGTCCTCGTCGGCGATGAGGTCCTCCACGTCGAGGTCCTTCTCAGCCTGGCTGATCTCGGTGCGGCGCTTGTCGCCGTACTTCTTGGCGATCTCGCGCATCTCGTCCTTGATGACGCCGAGGATCTTCTCCTCGTGCGCAAGCAGGTCCTCGTAGTAGGCGATGGCCTGGCGCAGCCCGGCAAGCTCCTCCTCGATCTTGTTGCGCTCGAGGCCCGTCAGGCGGCGGAGGCGCATCTCGAGGATCGCGCTCGTCTGCTCGGGCGTGAAGCCAAAGCGCGCGATAAGGCGCTCGCTCGCCTCGGTGTCGGTCTGCGAGGATCGGATGATCGAGATGACCTCGTCGATGTGGTCGAGCGCGAGCAGGTAGCCCTCGAGGATGTGCGCGCGGGCCTGCGCCTTCTTGAGGTCGTAGCGGGTGCGGCGGGTCACCACGTCGACCTGATGATCGATGTAGTGGCGCAGCATCTCCGGCAGCGACAGACACTTGGGCACGCCGCCCACCAGCGCGAGGTTGTTCACGCCAAACGTCGACTGGAGCGAGGTGAACTTGTACAGGTTGTTGAGCACGACCTGCGGAATGACACCCTTCTTGAGCTCGATGACGAGGCGGATGCCCTTCTGGGTCGACTCGTCGCGCATGTCCGAGATGCCCTCGATGCGCTTCTCGTTGACGAGCTGGGCGATCTTCTCCTGCAGGGTGCCCTTGTTCACCTGGTAGGGGATCTCGGTAAACACGAGGCGGTTGCGACCGGTCTTGGTGGACTCCACATGCGCCTTGGCGCGCACGGTGATGGAGCCGCGGCCGGTCTCGTAGGCCTGGCGGATGCCGTCCGTACCCATGATGACGGCGCCCGTGGGGAAGTCCGGGCCGGGCATGACCTGCATGAGCTCGTCCACCGTGGCGTCGGGGTTGTCGATGAGCAGGCAGGTCGCCTCGATAGCCTCGTTCAGGTTATGGGGCGGAATGTTCGTCGCCATGCCGACCGCGATGCCCGAGGAACCGTTGACGAGCAGGTTGGGGAAGCGCGCCGGCAGCACCTGCGGCTCGGCGAGCGACTCGTCGTAGTTGGGCTGCCAGTCGACGGTGTCCTTCTGGAGGTCGCGCAGGAGCTCCATCGCGGGGCGCGCGAGGCGGCTCTCGGTGTAGCGCATGGCCGCGGCGCCGTCGCCATCGATGTTGCCAAAGTTGCCGTGGCCGTCGATGAGCGGCGTGCGCATGGAGAACCACTGCGCGAGACGCACCATCGTGTCGTACACGGCCGAGTCACCGTGCGGATGGTACTTACCGATAACCTCACCGACGGTCCACGCGGACTTCTTGTGCGGACGGTTGGGGTAGATACCCGACTCGTTCATCGCGTACAGGATGCGGCGGTGCACCGGCTTCAGGCCGTCGCGCACGTCCGGCAGGGCGCGCGCCGTAATGACCGACATCGAATACTCGATAAAGCTCTGGCGCATCTCGTGACCAAACTCCGAGATCTGGAGCTGGCCGCCGTTGATGTCCTCGCCGGCGGACTCGCCGCGGTCGACCGTGCCAAAGCTCTCCTCGAGCTCGCCGTCGTCGGCCTCCTCGTCCTCGTCATCGTCGCCCTCGACGTAGACATCGGTGCCCTCGTCAGCGGCCTCGGCGCGCGCGAGCAGGCGCTTGAGGTCGTCGGAAAGCCCCTCGCCCGACTCGGGCGCGTTCTTCATATCGTCTGCCACGTAAGCTCCTTTACGCGTCCAGGAAGCGCGCGTCGTGCGCATGCTTCTCGATGTACTCGCGGCGGTACTCCACCTGGTTGCCCATCAGCTCGCGCACGGCGCGGTCGGCGGTGATGGCATCGTCGATGGTCACGCGCTGCAGGATGCGGGTCTTGGGGTCCATGGTGGTCGAGGCGAGCTGCTTGGGGTCCATCTCGCCCAAGCCCTTGTAGCGCTGGACGGTGTAGCCGCGGCGCTTCTTGGTGACTTTGCCGCCCGCAGCCTCGTCCGAATCGCCCTCATCCGGGTTAAGGCCGAGGCTCTTGATGGTGTCGCGCAGGATCTCCTCTTCCGGCTGGCGGCCGTTGGGGTAGACGTAGTGGATCTTGTTGCGCACCTTGATGCCAAAGATCGGCGGGCAGGCGACGTACACGTAGCCGGCATCGATGAGCGGGCGCATGTACTTGTAGAAGAACGTGAGGAGCAGGATGCGGATGTGCGCGCCGTCGACGTCGGCGTCGGTCATGATGATGATCTTGTGGTAACGCGCCTTGGTGATGTCAAAGTCGCCGCCCTCGCCCGAGCTCGTGGTCACGCCGCAGCCGATGGCGGTGATGAGCGACTGGATGGTATCGGACGAGAACGCACGGTGGTCGCCCACGCGCTCGACGTTCAGAATCTTGCCGCGCAGCGGCAGAATCGCCTGGATATCGCGGCGGCGCCCGTCTTTGGCCGAGCCGCCTGCGGAGTCGCCCTCCACGATGAAGAGCTCGGTCATCTCGGCGTCGCGCACCGAGCAGTCGGCGAGCTTGCCGGGCAGCGATGCGGTCTCGAGCAGCGACTTGCGGCGCGTGGCCTCGCGCGCCTTGCGGGCGGCGTTGCGCGCCTTCGACGCCTGCTGCGCCTTCTTGACGATCTCGCGACCGGCCTTGGGGTGCTCCTCAAGGTAGTCGGTGAGACCGTCGGTCACCACCTTGAGCGTGAGCGTGCGCATGAAGGAGCTGCCGAGCTTAGCCTTGGTCTGACCCTCAAACTGCGGGTCGGCCAGCTTGACAGAGATGACGGCGGCCAGACCCTCGCGCACGTCGTCGCCCGTGAGGTTGGCGTCCTTCTCCTTCAGCATGTTCTGCTTGCGCGCGTAGTCGTTGATGACACGGGTGAGCGCCGTGCGGAAGCCCTCGAGATGCATGCCGCCCTCGGGGGTGTAGATGTCGTTCGCGAAGCTCATCACGTTCTCGGAGTACGAGGTGTTCCATTGGAGCGCCACCTCGACCTCGCCGGCGCGCTCCGTCGGCGCGTCCGGCTCGCTCTTGCCCGAGAGATAGATGGGGCGCTTGAGACCGTCGGGGATCTCTTTGCCCTCGTTGAGGAATTTGACGAAGTCGACGATACCGCCCTCGTAGCAGAACTCGTCCACGCGCGGGGCGAGCTCGCGCTCGTCGCGCAGCACGATCTTGAGGTTGCGATTCAAAAACGCCGTCTCCTGCAGGCGGTTGCGCAGGATCTCGTAGTCGTAGACGGTCGTCTCAAAGATCTCGTCGTCCGGCCAGAACGTCGTCGTGGTGCCCGTGGCCTTGGAGTCGCCGATCTTCTTCATCTTCTGCGTGGTCTTGCCGCGCGAGAACTCCATCTCATAGATGTGCCCGTCGCGCTTGACCTGCACGTTCATCTTCTTGGAGAGGGCGTTTACCACCGAGACGCCCACGCCGTGCAGGCCGCCGGAGACCTTGTAAGCGTTGTTATCGAACTTGCCGCCCGCGTGGAGCACGGTCATAACCACCTCGAGGGTGGGAATCTTCTTGACGGGGTGCTTGGCGACCGGGATGCCGCGGCCGTTGTCGACCACCGTGATGGAGTTGTCGGCATGCACCGTGACCTCGATCTTGGAGCAGAAGCCGGCCATGGCCTCGTCGACGGAGTTGTCGACGATCTCCCAAACCAGATGATGCAGACCGCTCGAGCTCGTGGAGCCGATGTACATGCCGGGGCGCTTGCGAACTGCCTCGAGACCCTCGAGGATCTTAATGTCGCTCGCGCCGTAATCGTTCGATTTAGCCACGTTTTCTCCTATCGGATACCCTGCCGGATATCTCGTCGAACCGATACGCGTTCAAGCTTATCTATGATACCTGATTAGAATGGGTCTCTAGAGACCGTAGACAAGGCTCTACAAGGCCACCAGATTGCCGTCAGGACCCGATTAGCTATTGGTTAGCCTTTTTCCACTCAAGACTGGCTTTCATGGCCTTTTTGAGCGCTGCCGCCAGTTTTTGGTCAGAGATTGGTGAGACAGCGGCGTCGAGGGCGGCGTCCTCCTCAGCAGAAAGCGGCGCCCGAGCGGGGGAGGCGGCGGCAGGGCGCGCGGCACCCGGGGCGGCGGCCTGAGAGCGCGCGGCGCCGTTTGCCTGAGACCCCGAGGAGGGCTGCCGGGACACATGGCTCTTTACATGGCCCGGTTTGGTGGTGCGAAACTTGAAGCCGGCGAGCGAGACCCCCTCGCGCTCCATGCGGGCCCGGATGATCTCGCGCAGCATCGACATCTCCTGCGTCCACGAGGGCGCATCGAGATAGACGAGGAGCTCGTTGGAATCGGGCAGGTAGCGCAGGCCCGTCACGTGCGCGCCCTCGCGCGTGCCGCCGCAGACGGCGTTCCAGGCGCGATAGACGGTGCGCGACTGCTCGGCGCGCGTCATCTGCTCGCGGCGCTCTGCGCTCGCGGCACCCAGAATGCGCCGGCGCTCGTCGTCTAGATAGGCGTTCAGCTCCATGCGCACCTCCCTGGCTGCTTGGTTTGGGGACGGGGTCAAAACACGTCAGTGCATCGCCGCGTCTTTCTCTATCGTCACCACACGGGCACGGCTAAGTATAGCGTCCGAGAAGTACCCGAGGTTGGTGGTGGTGATGACGGTCTGGACCTCGCCCTCGATCCCGCGCATGAACGCCTCGCGCCGCTCGGCGTCGAGCTCGCTCATAACGTCGTCGAGTAAAAGGAGCGGCGGGTGGCCCAAGATGTCGCGCGTGACGGCCACCTCGGCGACCTTCCACGCAAGCACAAGCGAGCGCTGCTGCCCCTGCGAGGCGAACGCACGGGCATCGCGCCCGTCGACGGTAAAGCGGATCTCGTCGCGATGCGGCCCCACCAGTGTGATGCCGCGGCGGAGCTCATCGTCAAACACCGCGTCGAGCGCCTCGAGAAAGCACTCGCGCCACCAAGCGGCCTGCGCCGGGCGGTCCGCGGGTGCGGGTGCTCCGGCACAGGTGGGGGCCTCCGCGCCACCCGCGCCGGCGCAGGCCGCTTGGTGG
>NZ_NFJH01000004.1 GCF_002159765.1 Collinsella sp. An268
TCCTCCGTCGCATGTGGCGCGCGGCCACGGTTGGTGGTACGACCATTGTCGCCCGACCCACGGATCCGCGACAGGGGGAGGGCCCAATGTTCAGCTCATATCGTCTGCGCGCTCCCCTCTTGACAGACAGCGCCATCCCTTATAGTTTGTATTCAAACAGTTTTATTACAAACTATATAGAGGAGGACCGTGCCCACCATCGACCCCTGGGAGCGCAACATCGACTGGCAGCTTATGATTGCGTTCGCCCATTCCAACCGCGCCATCACCCATCTCACCCGCGCGGCGGGCCTCACCCCCGGCCAGCCGAAGATCCTGCAATACCTCACCACGCACAACGGCTGCACGCAAAAAGAGATCGGCGAGGGCTGCGCGCTCGACAAATCGACTATCGCGAGCCTGCTCTCCCGCATGGAGGCAGACGGCCTGATCGTCCGCCGCGTCCGCACCGACAACCGTCGCGAGGCCTGCGTGCTCCTCACCGAGCGCGGGGCCGCTCTCTCGCACACCGCCGCCGACAACGCGGCGCAGGTGGACGAGGTCGCGCTCGCGGGCCTCTCGCCCGAGGAGCGTGCGCAGCTCTCCGACCTCATGGCGCGCGTCATTCGCAACCTCAAGGCGATGGGAGGTGCCGCGTAACATGACCGCCCGAAACGCATCGCGCCCCGCCGCCCGCTCGCGCCGCGAGGCCATCCGCCGCGAGCACCTCGTCCAGCGCTACCTGTGGTTCGTGCTCGGCGTCAGTATCAACTCGTTCGCCATCGCGCTCATCGCCAAGTCGGACCTCGGCGTCGGCGCCATCTCGTGCGTGGCCTACGTCCTCGCCGAGGCGACCGGCCTCTCGTTCGGCGCCTTCACCTTTATCGTCAACATGCTCTTCATCGTGGCGCAGGTCGCGCTGCTGCGGCGCGATTTTCGCCCGATCCAGTTTCTGCAGGTCGTCGTCAACATCGTGTTCAGCTCGCTCATCGATGTGAGCTCCGCGCTCTTGACGGCGCTTGCCCTCCCCAACGTCGCGGCGCAGGCGGCGGCGCTGCTCATCGGTTGCGCGCTTCTCGCCCTCGGCATCGCCATCGAGGTCGCGCCCAACGTCATCCTCGTGCCGGGCGAGGGCATCGTCCGCGCCATCAACGCCGTCACGCAGAAGCCCTTCGGCTCGTGCAAGGCCGCCTTCGACACCTCGCTCGTCGTCATCGCCCTCGCGCTCTCGCTTCTGCTGTTGGGGCGCGTCGCGGGCGTCGGTGTGGGCACCGTGGTCTCCGCCGTCATCGTGGGGCGCATCGTGAACGTGCTGAACCGCCACCTGCCCCTTCTCGCCCACATCGCGCACCTCACGCGCTCGGACGCAGGCGCGCCCGAGGAGGCGCTGTAACTCGTGTGCAGGGGGCGGCGAGCCCATGCCGCCCTCATGCCACAACCCGTGCGCTGTAGTCGGCAGGCGCCCTCGTCACGCGGGGTACGGGCCCAGCGGCGTTCCGAAGCGCCATTCCCGAAGCGCCGTTCCCGTGTGCGAGAAAGCCACTTCCGCCCATCTCCAGACACGCAAAAGTGGCGCATCCGCACACGGGAACGAGGCGTCACCACACGAGCGGCACGGCCTCGCCGTCGACATAGCCCCCAGCCCTACGTCGAAAGGCGCTGGAACGCAGACAGGCGCTTACACCGGAGACGGCAGCCGTGCCCCGGAAAAATGCCGGGGCCCGGCTGCCGTCCCTCTATTGCCGTCTGGATGCGTGCTGGCAGACGCCGTTAGGCGATGTCGGCGCCGTTTGAGGCGATGACCTTCTTATACCAGGCGAACGAGTCCTTCTTGTAGCGCGCCATGGTGCCCGTGCCGTCGTCGTTCTTGTCGACGTAGATGAAGCCGTAGCGCTTGCGCATCTCGCCGGTGCCGGCGGAGACGAGGTCGATGCAGCCCCACGTGGTGTAGCCGATAAGGTCGACACCGTGCTCGATGGCGATCTCCATCTCCTTCACGTGCTCGCGCAGGTAGTCGATGCGGTACTTGTCGTGAACGGTCATCTCGCCGTTCTCGCCCTCAACGAGGTCGTCGTACGCGCCAAGGCCGTTCTCCACGACCATGAGCGGCTTCTCGTAGCGATCGTAGATGAGCTCGAGGAAGTAGCGCAGACCCTTGGGGTCGATCTGCCAGCCCCAATCGGATGCCGTGAGGTAGGGGTTCTTGGCGCCGATGGTCATGTTGCCCTTGGTGGTCTCGGCATCGGTGTGCGTGGTCACGCAGGCGGACTGATAGTAGCTGAAGGTATAGAAGTCCACCGGGCCCTCGGCGAGATCCTTGAGGTCCTGATCGGTGATCTCGAGCTTCACGTTGTGCTCGTCCCACAGGCGCTTGGCATAGGTGCCGTACTTACCCTTGCACTGAACGTCGCCGCAGTAGAAGAGGCTCTTCTCCCACATGTAGCGGTTGGCAATCACGTCGTCGGGGTCAGGCGTGAGCGGGTAGTCGACGATGCCACAGATCATGCAGCCCACTTTGTAGGAGGGGTCGATCTCGTGCGCCATCTTGACGGCGTGCGCGCTCGCGACGAACTTGTTGTGCAGGTGCTGGTAGGCGCCCTGGAACTGCTCGTCGGTGGCGGGGGCCATCATACCGAGGAACGAGATAGTGTTGTTGATCTCGTTGAAGGTGAGCCAGTTCTTCACGAGGCCCTTGTACTCGGTCAGGATCGTCTTGGCGTACTTGTCAAAGAGCGCGATCGTGTCGTGGTTCTCCCAACCGCCGAGCTCCTCCTCGATATAGTTGGGGGTGTCGAAGTGCCACATGGTCACGAGCGGCTCGATGCCGTACTTCTGGAGCTCCAAAAACACGTTGCGGTAGAAGTCGAGGCCCGCCCGGTTGGGCTCGTCCTCGATGCCTTTGGGGTAGATACGGCTCCAGGAGATGGACATGCGGTACTGCTTGAAGCCCATCTCGGCAAAGAGCGCGATGTCCTCCTTGTAGTGATGGTAGAAGTCGATGCCGTCGTGGTTGGGATAGAGATATCCGTCGAGCACGGCGAGCTTGGCGCCCTTGGGCAGGCCATCCCACTGGGGCACGGCGCCCTCGGTGCCGTCGGGCATGCGGTAGGTCAGCATGCGCGGGGTGTCGACCGTGCCGCCCGTGAGCATGTCGGTCTCGGCCGGTCCGCGGCCGTCAACATCCCATGCGCCCTCGCACTGGTTGGCAGCAGTAGCTCCGCCCCACAGGAAACCCTCAGGAAATGCCATGTATAGCTCCTCTCGCTAGGTTGCAACAGACATATCCCAGTATGCCCGCGATCCGCGCGGGCGTTGCATGCGGTCGCGCAGTCGGAAACGTTTTTTGCACGGGGCGGGCAGAGGCGGAGGCGCTTTGACATGTTTTGACACCACGCGCGCGAGCGGGGTCGCAACGAGGACGCCTTGGGTGGCCTAGCCTTTGAGGCGGCTCTTTACATCGGTGGTGGAGATGCCGTCCGTACGGTCGAGATACACGACGTCGCACAGGTCGCGCAGGTCCTCGAAACGCGGGTCGCCCGACCAGTCGCTCCCCATGCAGACGACATCGACCCGATAGGTCTCCACATCGGAGCGCTTCTGCTCCCAGCAGCTCTCGGGGATCACGAGGTCCACGTAGCGGATGGCTTCGAGCATCTCGCGGCGCACCTCATAGGGGTAGAAGCTCCGCTTGCCCTTGCTCGCGTTGAACTCGTCGGTGGAGAGCGCCACGATGAGGTAGTCGCCGAGAGCCGCCGCGCGCTGCAGCAGGCGGATGTGCCCGTAGTGCAGAAGGTCGAACGTGCCGTAGGTGAGGACGCGGCGCACGCCCACATGCGGGTGCGCTGCCGCAAAACCGGGCGTCTGCTCGATAAGGACGCGCGGCCCCTCGAGGGAAGCCCCCGCCGGTGCGAGTGCGGAGGCGGAGGCGCGCTCACCCCCGGCGATCGTCCCTGTTGTCATCAGCTCGGCCATGGCGGTCCTCTATTTCTCGATGTAGGTACGGATGACCGCGACGATGGCGTCGACGGCGCAGTAGGTCGGGTCGGGCTCGATGCCGTAGGAGCGCGCGAACGCCGTGGCACCCGCCGCGTCGTACGAGCCCGTCCGGATATCGTCCGCGATGCGAGCCGCAAGATCGGCCGCGTCTGCGGTCGAGATTGTCGGCGCATCGGTCAGCGGGTCGACGTTAAGGCCGGGCGAAATGCGGTACTCCTCGATATCCGGCACGTAGAAGTAGGTCTTCTTGGAGGCGAGCAGGGCCTCGAAAGCCACGGCAGAGTAGTCGGTCACCACGTAGTCCGCCACGGCGAGTGCGTCGATGGTTGCCGTGTCGTGCACCACGAGCACGCGGTCGGTGAGCGCGCGGCCCTCGAGGTGCTCCACGTCGAGCGGATGGGCCGATACGGCGAGCACGGCGGAGGCGGGCAGCGCCGCATCGAGCGCGCACACGGCGTCGGCCAGCCAGGCGGCGTTGGCGTTGTTCTTGCGAAACGTCGGCGCGTAGAGCACCACGGGGCGCTCCGCGGCGCCGGCGCGCTCCCCCGCCGGGGCCGCATCGGCTGCCGGCGCCGGCAGAGCCGCGATTCTCGCTGCCAGGTGCGCGCTCCGAGCAGCGCGCTCGTCGGCGTACTGGGCGCGCAGGAGGTAGTCGCAGCGCGGCAGACCGATGGCGCGAAAGGCGTCCTCGCCGTAGCCGAACGCCTCGGCAAATGCCGGGACCGCCCCCGTGAAGCCCGCCACGATGCAGTCGTAGCCCGCGTGCATGGAGAAGGCGCGCGCCGCCTCGGGCGAGCGGCCCGCGGCGGTGTGGAGCGACTGGAAGCCGAACTTCTTGACGGCGCCGAGCGCATGCCAGAGCTGGATGCACGAGCTGCGCCGCGGCCCCTTAGGGATGGAAACGGCCGGCACATAGCCGTCGACCAGGCAGATCGTTGCCGTGGCGACGTGCCAGAGCTGCTTGAGCATGAGCGTTACGGTCATCTCGCCGCCGTGCGCGACGCAGCACCATACGATCTGGTAGCCGGGGACCGCCTTGGCGAGCGCCGGCTCGAGCAGCTCGAAATCGAAGGGCCGCGCCGACTGGCGCGAGAGCAGCGCGATCTTCTTGCGCTGGGGGAAGAGCGCAAACAGACGGTAGATGCCCGAGATGACGAACGCCGCGAGCTTCATGACCATGGCCTTTTGCCTCCGTCCCCTTCTTCACACGCGGTTCGACGCGCCGGGGCGCGTCGATACCTGCAAACGAGCCTATGATACGCGCAATTGGAGGGCGCGGGCGCCGCAGGGCGCTATCTCCCGCAGAAAGGCAAATCCACGAGATGAAGGCGCGACGGCAACGCGACCTGCGACGGACAGCGCGCCGGCCCGTCCCCTGCCGGGAAGAGGGGCCGGCAGCGGAGCCGCGCCCCAAGGGGCCGCAACCTGAAACCAGGGCGCCCCGTCCGCAGCGGCACATCTCACCCTCCCGCACAGGGGAACGGGGGGTCATTCATTCTAGTGTCTAGTTTAGCGCCCCCTCCCAAAGTACACCGGATGCGGTGCGTTAAGAAAAGCGCAGGTAGGAAGGTCGCATGATTTCTCGGCTACTCGCCCTACCCTCCTCAAACTAGGCACTAGAATTAATAACCCCCTCTCTGGGGAGGGGATCGCCTCTCCAATCGCTTCTCCATCCATGGCCGGCGAGCTCTATGCCGTCTGGAGAAGGCGCTGGTAAACGGCGACGCCGGCGAGCAGCACCGACTCGTCGAACGTGAACGTGTCCGCATGGAGCGGGATGCCCGTGCCCGTACCGAGAAGCAGGAACACCCCCGGGAGATGGCGCTGGTAAAACGCGAAGTCCTCAGCGATGAGCAACGGCTCGGGAACACGCCCGAGATCGGGTAGGGCGCGCGCGACCTGCGCGTACAGCGCCTCATCGTTGACGACGGGCGGATACCCCTCCGAAAACGTCAGGTCGAAGGTCACGCCCTCCTCTTCCGCCGCCGTCTGGGCGAGGGCGCGCAGCTCGGCGCGCGCCCGGTCGAACATCGCATCGGAGAACACGCGCAGGCTCCCCTCGACCCGCGCCTCGGCCGCCACGGCGTTGCGCACCGTCCCCGCCTCGAGGCGCCCGAAACGCACCGTCATGGGCTCGTCCTGCGCGAGCCGGTTGGCAAGCCACTTGGACCCCACCACGAAGCGCGCCGCCGCGCCGAGCGCGTCGCGCCCCTCGCGCCATTTCGCGATGTGGCTGGATACCCCGTGGAACGCGAGCGTGGTCTCGCTCGAGCGCGCGAGGAGCGCGCCGGGGCGGGATGCGACCGTGCCGGTGGGCAGATCGGGCCAGAGGTGGAAGCCGAAGATGCGCTCGGTCGCCGTGCGCTCGAAGACGCCGCTCTCGCACACGCGCTTGGCGCCGCCCGTCGTCTCCTCCGCGGGCTGGAAGATAAAGAGGACGTTTCTGGGCAGGCAATCGGACGGGCAGCCGGGCTCCGCGCCGGCGACGACGCGGTCGACCCACGTCGCCGCCGCGAGCGCCATGGCCATGTGGCCGTCGTGCCCGCAGGCGTGCATGCAGCCCGCATGGGTGCTCGCAAACGGCAGGCCGGTCGCCTCGGTGACGGGCAGTGCGTCCATGTCCGCGCGGATGGCCACCGTCGTCGCGCGCCCCAGGTCGAAGTATGCGGCGACGGCGCTCGGGCAGGGCTCGGTGACCGTGCACGAGAGCGCGCCGAGCACGCCCTTTATATAGGAGATGGTCCGGGGCAGGTCGTCGTCCAGCTCGGGGATGCGGTGAAGGTCGCGCCGGTAGCGCGTGACCTCGTCTAGGGCGCCCTGCGGGAATGAGGGCGGCAGGAACACGGGTTTCGGGGACATGGGGCTCTCCTTGGATACGGGCACGGGGCAGTCGTGCCGCTCAAACGGAACATGAGGCTCTACGGTCCTCCATTGTACGGCGTCGGACGGGGAAATCCTGCGGAAACATGCCGGTGCGGACGCGCCTGCCGCTTGAGTGCGCGCGACACGGTGTGCTACAGTGGCTAAACTCGATAGAGGAGCGGGCGAGATGAATCGCGGGCGAGCCGGCAGGCAGCGACCCCGCGGCGAGGCGACCCCGCCGAACTCGGGCGCCCGGGCGCGGGCACCGGGTGGGCCCGCGGGGAACACCCGCGGGACTGTCTGCCATCTGCAGGAGCGCTACTCGAGAAGGAGCTCGCATGTCTGAGTGCGCCAACGACGCGGCCACCGCCGCCTATACGGCCAAGCAGCCGTTTGTGTCCAAAGACCAACTCGTCGCCCTGGCCGAGCGCTACCCCACCCCCTTCCACCTGTACGACGAGGCGGGCATCCGCGCCAACGTCGAGGCGATCCACGAGGCCTTCAGCTGGAACCCGGGCTTTAAGGAGTACTTCGCGGTCAAGGCGAACCCCAACCCCACCCTCATCAAAATCCTCACCGGCCTCGGCTGCGGGCTCGACTGCTCGAGCGCAACCGAGCTCATGATCGCCGAGGGCGTGGGCGTGACGGGTCCGGGAATCATGTTCTCCTCCAACGACACCCCCGCCGCCGACTTTCGCCTCGCACGCGAGCTCGGCGCCATCGTCAACTTCGACGACATCTCGCATATCCCGTTTTTCGAGGAGGTCGCGGGGCCCGTCCCCCAGACTGTGAGCTGCCGCTTCAACCCGGGCGGTCTCTTCCGCCTCGCCAACGGCATCATGGACAACCCGGGCGACTCCAAGTACGGCATGACCGAGGAGCAGCTCTTCGAGGCGTTCCGGATGCTCAGGGCACGCGGCGCCGAGCACTTCGGCATCCACGCGTTTCTTGCCTCCAACACGGTCACGAACGACTACTACCCCGCGCTCGCGCGCATTCTCTTCGACCTCGCGGTGCGCCTCGAGCGCGAGACGGGGGCGCACGTCGCCTTCGTCAACCTCTCGGGCGGGGTGGGCATCCCCTACGAGCCCGGCCAGGCGGGCAACGACATCCGCGTGATCGGCGCGGGCGTGCGCCGGGCGTACGAGGACATCCTCGTGCCGGCGGGCATGGGCGATGTCGCCATCTTCACCGAGATGGGCCGCTTTGTGACGGGACCGTACGGCTGCCTCGTCACGCGCGTGCTGCACGAGAAGCGCATCTACAAGGACTACCTCGGCGTCGACGCCTGCGCGGCCGACCTCATGCGTCCCGCCATGTACGGCGCCTACCACCATGTGACTGTGGTGGGCCAAGCGGGCGGGCCGGACAAGACCCACGCGCCCGCGACGCGCGTCTACGACGTGACGGGCGGCCTATGCGAGAACAACGACAAGTTCGCCATCGACCGGCACCTGCCCGAGGCAGCGATCGGCGACCTCATCGTCATCCACGACACCGGCGCCCACGGCCACTCCATGGGCTACAACTACAACGCGCGCCTGCGCTCGGCCGAGGTTCTCCTCCACACCGATGGCACGAGCGAACTCATACGTCGGGCGGAGACGCCGCTCGACTACCTCGCAACCCTGGACGCGACCGCAGACGGCCGCGCCGTGATCGCCTGCGCCGCGCGGCACCGCACCATGGGCGCGCCGACAGACGGAAAGGAGTAACCCTATGGACATCCGCAACCTGGAGGGCTCGATCGTCGCGCTCGTGACGCCGTTCACCGCCGACGGCGACGTCGACTTCGAGGCGCTCGGCCGCTTGGTGGACTTCCACCTCGAAGCCGGCACCGACGCCATCCTCACCCTCGGCACCACGGGCGAGAGCTCGACGATGACCGACGCGGAGGACGACGCCGTCTGCGCCTTTGTGGTGGAGCGCGTGAGCGGCCGCATACCCGTCATCGCGGGCTCGGGCTCCAACTCCACCCAGACGATGCTCGCGAAGTCGCTCTCCTACCAGCGACTCGGCGCCGACGGCCTCCTCATCATCACGCCCTACTACAACAAGGCCAACGAGGAGGGCATCTACCGCCACCTCGCCACGGTGGCCGACGCCGTCGACGTGCCGTGCATCCTCTACAACATCCCCGGGCGCACGGGCTGCTCCATCAGCGTGAGAAACGTCGAGCGCCTGGCCGCGCACGAGAACGTCATGGCCATCAAGGAGGCCTCGGGCTCCATCGCCTACGCGGCGGACATCGCCCACACCCTCGGTCCCGACTTCAAGATGTTCTCGGGCAACGACGACATGGTCGTGCCGCTCATGAGCCTCGGCGCCTCGGGCGTCATCTCGGTCTGGGCGAACGTCCAGCCCGCGCTCGTGCACGACATGGTGCGCGCCTTTGCGGACGGCGACGTCGCGCGCGCCCGCGCCATCCAGATCGCGGGCCTGCCGCTCGTGCACGCGCTCTTTAGCGAAGTGAACCCCATCCCCGTCAAGGAGGCTCTGGCGCAGATGGGTATGATAGGACGCAACTACCGCCTGCCGCTCTGCCCCATGGCCGAGGGCACGCGCGCCCAGCTGGTCGAGGCCATGAAGGGAGCTGGCATCCTTGCATAAGATCGTCATCATGGGGGCGGGCCGCATGGGCTCGCTCATCCGCCGTCTCGCCGAGGCGGCGCGCGACGAGGCTGGCGAGCCCGTCTTCGAGGTTGTAGCGCAGATCGGCTTCGACCTGACGGAGCTCGAGGGCGCCCCTGCCGCCGACGCGCTCATCGACTTCTCCAACGTCGCGACGTTTGAGGCCGTCGCCGCCTACGTGCGCCGCTGCGGCTGCGCCCTCGTCTCGGGCACCACGGGCTATAGCGAGGCGCAGATGGCCGAGCTGCGCGCGCTGGGCGAGGGCGCGCCCGTGCTCTGGTCCGGCAACTACTCCCTCGGCGTGGCGGCGCTCCGCCACCTCGTCGCGCAGGCGACGCGCGAGCTTCCCGCCTTTGACGTCGAGATCGTGGAGACGCACCACAACCAGAAGGCCGACGCCCCCTCCGGCACCGCCAAGATGCTCCTCGACGAGGTCGTGGGCGCCCACGAGGCCGCAGGCGACGGCGTATACGCCCCCGTATACGGGCGCTCCGGCATGTGCGGCGCACGCGATGCCCGCGAGGTGGGGGTGCATGCACTGCGCGGAGGCACCGTCGCGGGCGTGCACGAGGTGCACTTCTTCGGTCCCAGCGAGGAGCTCACCCTCACGCACCGCGCCGAGAGCCGCGAGATCTTTGTCCACGGCGCACTTGCCGCCGCGCAGAAGCTCATCGGCCGCGACCCCGGGTTCTACACGTTCGACCAGATCATGTTCGGTTAGGAGACCTCACCCATGAACGCACAGGAGATCATCGACTTCATTGCGAGCGCCCCCAAGAAGACGCCCGTCAAGCTCACCGTCCGCGAGAAGCGCGGCGCCACCATCGACTGGGCCGCGGGAGCGGGCGAGGGCGCCCAGGACCCCGTGCGCGTCTACGGCGACCGCAAGTGCCGCCTCGTCTTTGGAAACTGGGCCGATCTTGAGCCCGTGCTTGCGCGCAACAAGAAGAAGATCAAGAGCGTCGAGATCGAGAACGACTGCCGCAACTCCGCCGTGCCGCTGCTCGACCTGAAGGGCGTCAACGCCCGCATCGAGCCCGGCGCCATCATCCGCGACCAGGTGGAGATCGGCGATAACGCCGTCATCATGATGGGCGCCATCGTGAACATCGGCGCCGTCATCGGCGAGGGCACCATGATCGACATGGGCGCCGTGCTGGGCGGCCGCGCCACGGTGGGCAAGCGGTGCCACATCGGCGCCGGCACCGTGCTCGCCGGCGTGGTGGAGCCCGCGAGCGCCACGCCCGTGATCATCGAAGACGACGTCATGATCGGCGCCAACGCCGTGGTGCTCGAAGGCGTGCGCGTGGGTGCGCGCGCCGTCGTCGCCGCCGGCGCCGTGGTGACCGAGGACGTGCCGGACGGCATGGTCGTCGCCGGCGTGCCCGCGCGCGTCATCAAGGAGCGCGACGAGAAGACGGACAGCAAGACGGGTCTCGAAGAGGGTCTCCGCCAGCTGTAACCGGCCTGCCTCCGGTGCCGCCAGCCGGTGCCGGAGGCAGCTCGACGCGCGAGACAGCCGCTCCACCGGAACGACCGGCGCACCGCGATGCGTCGACGAGGCGCCCCGACCTGGCAACGCGCAGGCCGGGGCGCCGTCTTTTGGAAGACCTCGCCCAGCCGGCGGCCCATCCCCTCCCCAGGGCCCCAAGGGGGCATGCGGGCCGCCCGCGCCTCCCAGGAAATCGTCCGCACCCCGCAGCCGCCCGAGCCTGTTCGGACCTTACCGGTTCTGGATGCTCCCGATGTTCTTGAGCTCGATGGAGATGAGACCGTTGGGCTCGTTGACGAAATTCACGTACTCGGCGTTATTCGCCATCTCGGCAGGAATCGTGATCTCGATCCCCGTGTCCGTGCGGATCTTGACGTTGCGCACGGCAGCTCGCTCGACCTGGGCGCGCTCCACCGGCACGCGCTCGGGTACCTGCTCCTCGCGAAGCGCCTGCTTGACGGCGTCGCGGAGCACCGGCTCGTCTTCAAACGCCTCATCCACCACATCCCAGGGCGGCAGCTCCTCGTCGGCCTCGACCGCCTCCACCATAGCGGCCTTCGCCGCGGCGAGCGCCGTCGCCGTGTTGGCGCCGTGCTCCTCCGCCACCTCGGCCACCACGCGCGCCACGGTGTCGATGACCTGCTTGCTCGAGACCCCCTCGCTGCACTGGAGGAGCCCTTCGGGAATGAGCATGCGCTCGGCGCCGGCGATGGTGCGCGGCTTGTCTTGGTAGAACACCTCGAGCGAGCTCGCGCGCACGAGCGCATAGGAGGTGAGCTTCTGCGACGGGGCGGGCAGGATGGCGTAGTGGCGCGCGATGTCGCAGGAGGGCGCTCCTCCCCCGTTCTCGACCTCGTGCATGAAGGCCATGCGGCTCGTCAGCAGAAGGATGGCGAACCACCGGACGTCGTCGTCATCGTCGAAATCCGCCACGAGCACGTCGGTCGACTCGAGCTTCTCGGCGCGCGAGAGCTCTCCGGCGAGAAACTCCGCCACCTGCTGCGACAGGTCGAGGAAGTCGCGCTCGCCGAAGAAATAACCCTTGAGCTCGCCGGCGAAGGCGCTATCTGGCGCGAACGCGCCGCGGCGGTTGTCGGCGGCGGAGCGGGCGCGCGCGAGGTGCTTGGTCACAAACGAGCGAACGGCGCGGGTGTCGAGGGCGAGCTCGCGCTCGGAGAACACGTTCACGGAGGAGTCGAAGTCGAGCACGTGCAAGATGGCATGGTTGATCTGCATATACGGGTCCTTTGCCATGGTCGGGGGCGGAGGGGCGCCGCGGGTGGCGGAGAGGGCCGCGCGCGGCGATGCAACGGCAACCTAGTATACGCGGTTGCCCGCGGCGCCGTCAGTCTTTGCGATAGAGTTCCGCCAGGCGCTCGAGGCGCTGGAGGGCCGCCTCGTCGAAGGGGACGGTCGGGTCGTGCACGAGGGCGCGCCGGTACGCGTCGCCGCGGGATGCGGAGGCATGCGCCTCCTCGGAGGGTCCCTCGGTCCTGCCGGGGCCGGGCATCTGCTGCGAGAGCTCGCTCGCCGCCTGCGACGCCGCCTCGAAGAAGTGCTCTGCGGCGCCCGCCGCCCGGCTCGCCGCGCCGGCGACCTTGCCCACCGTCGCCGCGCGCACCAGCGCCCCGATGACGCGCTTGATGAGGTCGCGCGTCTCCGGCGGCACGGAGCCCGCCGCGGCGAGCATCTTGGGCACGCTCTCCTGCCAGTTGTCACGGATATCGGCGAAGTAGGTCGCGTCCGTCGCGCCGAAGATGGAGAAGATGGTGTCGATCACCTCGCCGCGCTCCTCGGGCGTGATGCGCGCCATCCAGGCGGCGAGCGTCGTATCGAGGTAGCGCGCGCCCGCCGAGATGCGCTCGACCCGCTTGAAGTCATCGCCCTCCACCACCCAGGAGAACGGGTTGTGCTGCAGAAGCGAGAAGCTCGTGCTGTCGACGATGGCGTAATCCTCCTGATCCTCGAAGATCATGCCGAAGATGGAGGAGCGGGGCAGCGTTTTGTCGATGCGGTCGCGCATGCGAGCGAAGCCCTTGCCGCGCAGGAAGTTCTCGTTGAAGCCGGGACCGTCGTGCGAGAAGGCCTGCACGATACGGTCCTGCAGCGCGTGCGGGCACATGATGGCGGCGTAGACGGCGAGGTTGCCGCCCTTGGAATGACCGCCCACGTACAGGGGGCCCGCAAGGCGGCGCGCCGCCTCGGCGAGGTAGGCGGCTGCCGAGGTCTGAGCCGGCACGGGGCTCTGGAAGGCCATGTTGAAGTCTTCCTTCCACCCAACGAGCGTGGAGTCCGTCCCCCGGAAGGCCACGTAGACAGAACCGTCAGGCAGGCGGAACGTGACGGCTGCGAACTGCTCCTCGGAGACCTCCGAGAAGCTCGTCCGGTACCCTGCGACCCGCATCTCACGAAAACGTGGGCTCGAGCAGACGGCGAACAGCAGGTCGCGGCTGCCCTCGGGGTCCCAGCTGTCGCCAAACAGCGCACCGAAATCCTCCGCGCGCAGCAGGTCTCGCAAGGGCAGCCCCTCCCAGGTGGCGAAGCCGGCGTAGGCCGGGTCGCCCTCCGGCAGGCGGAAGTACGCGAGCCACGAGAGCACGAGGCTATCGACCGCGCAGAGAGGTCGCTCGCCGAGCGTATCGAGTTGCGTCTGGGCGTACGTGACGAAGTTCCCCTCTTGAGCGGCCGCGTCCGGCACGGAGGCATCCCCCGCGCCGGACGCGTGCTTGCCGCCCGGCGCCTGCGCGGGCGGTATCAGAGGGGGACGCGCCGGGCGCCCCTCCTCGCGAGACGGCACCTAGGCCTCGAAATCGACCTGGTCGATGATGGCCTTGAGGGCATCGGAAGAGCCCTTGAGCTGCGCCATCTCGGCGTCGTTGAGCGACACGGGTACGCGGCAGACCACGCCGTCGCGCCCCACGACCGTCGGCAGCGAGATGCAGAGGTCCGACAAGCCGTACTCGCCCACCATGAGGCTCGAGACGGGCAGGACGCACCCCTCGTCCCGCATGATGGCGGTGCAGATGCGCTTCACGCTCATGGCGATGCCGTAGTAGGTGGCGCGCTTCTTCTCGATGATGCGGTAGGCGCTGTTCTTGACGTCCTCGGCGATGCGCTCCTCGGCCTCGCGATGGTTGAGGTGACCGTGGAGCTCGCAGAACGTGGAGAGCGGCACACCGGCGACCATGGCGCTCGACCAGGCAACGAACTCGGAGTCGCCGTGCTCGCCCATGACGTAGGCGTGCACGTCGCGCGGGTCGACGTCCACGTGCGCGCCGAGCATGTACTTGAGGCGCGCCGTATCGAGCACGGTGCCGGAACCGATGACCTGGCCCTCGGGGAGGCCGGACATGCGGATGGCGGCGTAGGTGAGCACGTCGACGGGGTTGGAGACGATGAGGAGCACGCCGGCAAAGCCGCTCTTGCGGATCTCGGGGATGATGGTCTTGAAGATGGAGACGTTCTTGTTGACGAGGTCGAGGCGGGTCTCGCCGGGCTTCTGCGCGGCGCCGGCGGTGACGACGATGATGGCGGCATCCGACACGTCGGAGTAATCGCCCGCGTAGATCTTCATCGGGCTCGCAAACGGAACGCCGTGCGCGATGTCGAGCGCCTCGCCCTCGGCGCGGTTCTTATCGACGTCAATGAGGACCATCTCGGAGAACAGACCGCTCTGCATGAGCGCGAACGCGGACGAGGAGCCGACGAACCCGCACCCCACGACGGCGACTTTACGATCGTTGATCATGTTGACCTCCTTTTGGCTGCCGGCACCGCGCCGGCGCGATATATCCCTAGTGTACCGGTTCTTACCCCAACCGCCCCCGGTGTAGCCCGCCCGTCCCGCAGACGGCGGGCGCCCTGGCGGGGCGGGGCCTCACGGGCGGGGCGCCCGCCCCCGGGTGCGGGCGGCCTAGCGGATGCCCGCGCGCTCGATGGCGGACACCGCTGCAGCAAGGCCCTCAGGGGGCAGCACGAGCGCCATGCGCACGTAGCCCTCGCCGTGCGGCCCAAAGCTCGCCCCGGGCGTCACCACCACGCCCGCGCGCTCCATGAGCTCCTCGGAGAACGCAAGGCTGTCGGTGCGGCCGCCGGGGAGCTTCGCCCATACGAACATGGTGCCGTGCGCGTTGGGGCGCTCCCACCCGATGCGCTCGAGGCCGTCGCAGAGGGCGTCGCGACGCTCCTGGTAGAGATGCCGCTGGTGCTCGACCTCGTCGAGCGGCCCCTCGAGGGCGGCGATGGCGGCCCGCTGGATGGGGTAGAACATGCCGAAATCCGTCTGCCCGCGGAGCTTGGCAAAGGCGGCGACCACATCGGGGCGCCCCACCAAGAAGCTCACGCGCGCGCCCGTGACGTTGAACGACTTGGAGAGCGAGAAGAACTCCACGCCGACATCGAGCGCGCCGGGGTGCGCGAGGAAGCTTCCTCCGCGCGGGCCGTCGAAGACGATGTCCGAGTAGGCGTTGTCATGCACGACGAGGAGGTCGTGCGCGCGGGCGAAGGCGATGACCTCGTCATAGACCTCCGACGTGCCCACGCTCCCCACCGGGTTCGCGGGAAGCGATACCACGAGGTACTTCGCGCGGTCCGCCGCCGCCGGGTCGATGCCCGCCACATAGGGCAGGAAGTCGTGCTCGGCTGAAAGCGGGTAGTACACGCACTCCCCTCCCGCGATCTTCACGCCGCCCGCGAACACGGGGTAGCACGGGTCGGGCACGAGCGCCGTGTCGCCGGGGTCGAGGAGCGTGAGCGCGAGCTGGCCCATCCCCTCCTGCGTGCCCGCGCACGATGTCACCATGGCGGGCGTGATGCCCGCCACGCCGAAGCGCCGCTCGTAATACGAGCAGACGGCCTGCTTGAGCTCGGGCAGGTCGCCCAGGCTGTACTTCCACGCCGCCGGGTCCGCCGCCGCATCGGCAAGCGCCGCCATCACGTGCGGGTACGGCGCGAAGTCGGGTGTGCCCACCGACAGGTTGTAAATCGTGCGGCCCGCCGCCTCGAGCGCGAGCCGCTTCTGGTTGAGCGCGGCGAAGACCTCCTCGCCAAATTGATCGAGTCGTTTCGAGAACTCCATGACGTCATCTCCTCCAGATAAAGCCCTTGGCTATGCAAGGCGGTCGATCTCGGCGAGCCAGATACGAGCCGAGGCGTCGCTCGGCATGCGCCAGTCGCCGCGGGGCGAAAGCGTGACCGAGCCCACCTTGGGACCGTCCGGCAGGCAGCTCCGCTTGAACTGCTGCGCGAAGAAGCGCCGGTAGAACACGCGGAGCCAGGCGAGGATCGTCTCCCGGTCGTACGCGCCCGCAAACGAGCGGCACGCCATACGGAAGATCTTGCCCGGCGCAAAGCCAAAGCGCAGCAGGTAGTACAGGAAGTAATCATGCAGCTCATAGGGACCCACGAGGTCCTCGGTCCGCTGCGCGATCTCGCCGTCGCCCGTGGGCGGCAGAAGCTCGGGCGACACCGGCGTGGCGAGGATGTCGCGCAGGGTCGCCTCGATCGTGCCGCCAAAGGCCCCTGCGGCGTAGTCCATCAGATGGCGCACGAGGGTCTTGGGCACGCTCGCGTTGACGGCGTACATGCTCATATGGTCGCCGTTGTAGGTCGCCCACCCGAGGGCGAGCTCGGAGAGGTCCCCCGTGCCGATGACGAAGCCGCCCCGGCTGTTGGCGAGGTCCATGAGAATCTGCGTGCGCTCGCGCGCCTGGCTGTTCTCGTAGGTGACGTCGGTGACGGCGGGGTCGTGCCCGATATCCGCGAAATGCTGCTCGACCGCCTTGTGAATCGAAATCTCGCGAAAATCGACGCCGAGGGACTCCGCGAGCGTCTGGGCGTTGGTCTTAGTGCGCGTCGTGGTGCCGAAGCCCGGCATGGACACCGCGGTGATGCCCGTGCGGTCGAGCCCGGTGAGGTCGAAGGCGCGCACCGTCACGAGCAGCGCGAGGGTGGAGTCGAGCCCGCCCGAGAGCCCGATGACGGCGCGCTTGGTGCCGGTGTGGCCTAAGCGCGTGGCGAGGCCGTGGGCCTGCAGGTTCAAGATCTCCTCGCAGCGCTCGGCGAGGTCGCCGGCATCGGCCGGCACAAACGGCGCGGGCGGAAAGACGCGATCGATCGCAAGGGCATCGCGCATGAGCGCGGGCGTCGCGAGCGTGCCTTCAGCGGAATCAGCCGCCCCGCACCGAGCCGCAGCCTCGCCCTCGACGCCCTCCCCCGCCGCTCCGCAGGCCCCCGCAAAGGAGAAGTGCACCTCCTGCATGCCGCCGCGGGCAAAGGCCGGACGCTGCCAGGTGGTGGTGCGCCGCCGCTCCGCCATGAGGCGGTCGAGGTCGACGTCGGCCACCGCCGCCGCGCAGGAGAAAAGCGGGGTCTGCGCCAGCAGG
The DNA here is from genome assembly GCF_002159765.1 of Collinsella sp. An268. Lineage (GTDB taxonomy): Bacteria > Actinomycetota > Coriobacteriia > Coriobacteriales > Coriobacteriaceae > Coprousia. Next base: position 17,344 of record NZ_NFJH01000004.1, read on the forward strand.
CTGCCGTTTTCCGCCACGAGGTTCTCGCCGGCGAACACGAGGTCAGTCGTGGACTCGCCCTCGCTCGCATCGGCGTAGGCGTAGGCGCAGAAGAGCCGAGCGCTCTGTGTGCGCACGAGTTCGCGCCGGTAGGCGGACTTACCGATGATCTCGTCCGAGGCGGACAGGTTCAAGATGATGGTCGCGCCCTGCACGGTCGCCATGTCGGTCGAGGGCGGGGCGGCCACCCAGAGGTCCTCGCAGATCTCGACGCCTATACGCACGTCCTCCATGCCGGCGTCGGCGCACCGGTAAACGATGCGCGCGCCGACCGGCACGCCATCCTGCCCGGCGAACGAGACGAACCTCACCGGGTTTACCGGTGCCGGCGTGAACCAACGGCGCTCGTAGAACTCGCTGTAGTTAGGCAGATTGCTCTTTACGGTGAGACCGAGGAGCCGACCCGCGCAGCACACAGCGGCGCAGTTGTAGAGGGCCTCGCCGCAGGGGACGGGCAGGCCCACGGTAAAGAGGAGGGGCAGCTCGCGCGTCTCGGTAAGGATGCGCTCCAAGGCGCGTTCGCACGAACGCAAAAGCACGCGATCGAAAAAGAGGTCCGCACAGGTGTAGCCGGTAAGCGTGAGCTCGGGCAGCACGAGGGCGCCCACACCGGCCTCTGCCGCACGGCGCACCTCGGCGAGCACGGCCTCGGCGTTGCCCTCGACATCGGCCACGCGGATCTTAGGGCTGGCGGCGGCGATGCGGAAGAACCCGTCCCCTGCCCGCTCATGGCACACGCTCGCCCCGAGCCCCGCCGCCCCGGTCTCGTACAGCTCCTCCATATGAACCCCTCTCGCCGTGCGCACAAGGCGCCGCGCGCGAAGGTGCGGCGCCCGATTTCTTCTGAGGATATTGTACCGTCTGGCGCGGACATGCGCGGGCATCCCGCCGTGCGGGTAAGACCTCTGTGAAATCAGCGATACGCCCCGCACGGGAGCGCCGCCGCGCGCTACCGTGGGGCACGCGCGCAACGATGCACATCACAGCCATGAGCGGAGGTTTCAGAACATGGCGTCTTCATATACCGACCTTGACCGGCAGCGCACGCGGGTAGTCCCGCGCGCAGATGGCGATACGCCCGCGGCCACGCAGGCCAGCTCCATCGGCAACACCCAGCTCATCCCCCGGGAGAAGCCCGGACTCTTCGAGGGGATCTCGCTCGCGCAGATCATCGCCGGCGCGGCGGCGGCAGCCACCTCGATGGTGCTCGCCTCGCACATCGGTATCGGCGGCTCGGTCATCGGCGCGGCGGTGAGCTCGGTTGTGACCGTCGTCTCCTCGCAGCTCTACCGCCGCTTTCTGGATGCGAGCGCCGAGAAGCTCAAGCGGGGCGGGGCGGTCGTGCGCGACGAGGTCCTGCCGGGTGCGCGACGCGGGACGCAGGCGACGGGGGCTCCGACTGATGACGCCACCCGCGTGATGCCGATGACGCAGACGGCAGGCGATACGCCGGTGCGCGGGGCGCGCGTGGCGCCGCGCAAGCTGCAGGCCCGCGCAGCCGCGGAGCGCGCCGCGACCCAGCACAAGGTCGTCGCGTTCTCCGCCGCCGTCGCCGTCGCGGCCGTCGCGCTCTGCGCCGCGGTCATCCTGCTCACCACCGCGGGCGCGGGCATCGGCACCAAGACGACGTCGCTCTTCGCGCCGGCGACGGTGGAAGACGCCTCGTCGGTGGCGCCGACTACCGGCACCGGCACCAACAGCGCCCCCGCAGACGATAGCGGCCCCGATACCGAGGCAGTCTCGCCCGAAACCCCCTCTTCCGCAACCGGCACCACAGGCGACGGCGGCGCGGCAACGACGCCGACCACACCAGATACAGGAGGCACGGGTACGGGCAACAACGCGACGGGCAGCACCGGAGACACGACAGGCGGCAGCTCAGGTACAGGCACGGGCAACGAGGGCCCGACGGGCGACTCGACGGGCACGTCCTCCGACTCCTCCACCTCGGGAACGGGCACGACCGGCGGCACCGGCACGGGCGGCGCGTCCGCCGCGTCCTAGGCCCGACGCCGCGCTGTCCCGCGCGACGGGCCCCGTGCGGGGCGGGCGTCGGTCCCCAGCCGGGGCGCGCTGATGCTAAGATGGAGCACGGACAACTGGCGAAGGGACACCCATGAGCACACGCGCGCAGACCCCGGCGTTGACGCCGGGCAACCATATCTACCTCTACCGGCTTTTGCGCGACGCCCTCGGCGCCGGCAAGCAGACGTTTCTGCCCGCCGTTGAGGAAGCGCTCGCCGCCGAGCACTTCGAGGCGGCCGACCTGGGCTTTGCGACCACGCGCGAGCTGCTGGAAGAGCTGGACGACTTCATCTCCCTCAAGGTATTCAAGGGAAACCGCATCTACGCGACGGTGATCGCACAGCCCGCCTGGGACGAGGCGCTCGCCGCCGGCGACGCGCCCAAGGATGCGGCGAAGGCGGGCGGCAAGTCGTGGAAGCGCAAGAAGGCGGACAAGACGCTCCGTGCCGTAAAGCCGCGCCGCGTGAAGCGCCCCGAACCCGAGGCCCCAGCCGAGACAGCACCCGCGGCGGAGGCGGAGACGGAGATTGAGACCGCTGCCGCCGAGGCGGAAGCCGAAACCAGGGCTGAGATCACGCCCGAAACGGCAGCCGAAACCGCGTCCCACGAGGACGCGGTGTCAGCGCCGGGCGGTACCGCCCCCGAGCAGGCGTCCCCCATCGAGCCGGAGCCCGAGGGACGCGCCGAGGACGAACCGGAGCCCGTTGCTGTCGCCGAGGCTGCCGCCGCCAACACCGATGCGGCAGAAGACGGCGCCTCACCGGAGCCCGGGCAGCCGCAGCCGCCTGAGCCGGAGCCCCGCATCTCGCTCACCATCGTGTACGACCCGACTGAGGACGAGCCGGCATCGGCTGCCGACGACCCGGCAGAGGCCGGCGCCGCAGCGGTAGAGGCCGCCCCGACGGCAGACAGCACCCAGGGCGCGCCGGCCACCGGCGAGGGCAGCGCCGCCGATGGCGCACCGACCCCTCAGCCCGCGCCCGAGCCGGCGCTCCGACCGGCCCCCCAGCCCGCACCCGTATCCGCATCCGAGCCCGCAGCATCCGTCACGGCGACGCCGGAGCCGCCCGCGGCAGACTACCCGCTCGACTTTGCCCGTGAGGTCTACTGCCCCGGCGACCTCCTGCTCGCCCTCACGCACCTCCTCCCCTACGGGGCAGACGTGCTCGGGATCTTGAGCTCGTACTTCGACATCGCCCGTCTCAACGGCACCCTGGTCGGCGCCCGCTCCCGCGCAACCTTCCCCGTCGCCTACATCCGCGAGGGCGCACGCCGCGAGGTCCTCGTTACCATCAAGCGCCGCGGCGCCAAGGCCGTCTCGGCAGACGGCGCCGCGTGGGCGGTCGCCTCGGTCGAGCACGACGATTAGCGCGCCGCCCGCACCTCCGGCAAGCCCCGCTACGGGAAAACCGTTCTTACGATCATCCTTCCCGCGATCGTAAGAACGGTTTTTTCATCTGCTCCCCCGCGCCCGCCGCACGGGGGAGCCATGTTCCATCGCCGTGAGACGCCGCGCAGAGCGCTCGCGACGCACGACGCTGCGAGCTATGCCTCCAGTGCGCGGCGCGCGAGCTCGAGGCCGCCGAGGATTCCCTGGTTGCCCTCGAGCGAGTTGTTGACGATGTAGTTATCCAGGTCGTCCATCTCGGGCGTCACCAGGTAGTTGTTGAGGTACTCGGCCACCTTCTTGCGGGCCACCTGGACGATGGGCGTGTGGTCCGCCACGCCGCCGCCGATGATGATCTTCTTGGGCGCATAGCAGAGGATGAAGTCCATGAGGGCCTGGCCGAGGTAGCCGCCCAGAAGGTCCATGGCGAAGTCGTCGGTCGCGAGCTCGCTCGCCCGCACGCCGCCCCAGCGCTTCGCCACGCCCGGACCGGCGATGAGGCCCTCGAGGCAGTTGGCGTGGAACGGGCAGCCCGACTCACCCTCGGGCATAGGGTCGCGCGGGTCGCGCGTGAGCAGGACGTGGCCGCTCTCGGGGTGCATCATGCCGTGGATGAGCTTGCCGCCCACCATGACGCCGGCGCCCACGCCGGTGCCGATGGTGAGGTAGCAGACGTCCTCGAGCCCCTGGGCGCAGCCGAACGTGACCTCACCCAAGCAGGCGATGTTGACGTCCGTGTCGTACCCCATGGGAATGTCGAAGCGGCTCTTGAGCGTACCGAGCAGATCGAAGTCGCGCCACGCGAGCTTGGGAGTGGTGAGGATCTGACCGTAACGCGGCGACGCCGGATCGACCGCCGTGGGGCCGAAGGCGCCCACGCCGAGCGCCGCCACGCCCCGCTCGGCAAACCAGTCGGCGCACGCGCGCACCGTCTCCTCGGGTGTGGTCGTGTCGAAGCGCCCGCGCTCGACGATCGTGCCGTCCGCATAGCCCGTGGCGCACACCATCTTGGTACCGCCCGCCTCGAGCGAACCCAGAAGAACCTTCTCCGCCATTGTCTCTCCCCTCACCGGAGTACTAAAAGGAAAATTGCTGCCAGAATAGCACAGGGCCCGCCGACACTTGCCGACGGGCCCGTCTCTGACTTCATTTAGTAGTATTTGCTACCCACATGCGCGCGGGGTTCCATGGCAAGGCGGCGCAATGGGCGCCACGAGGCACCGGACAGCCGTGCTCGCCGCGCCCATCGAAACGGCCGCGGCATCCACAACGACGCAGTGCCACCTCCGCCGTCGCATCCTAGTCGCGCGTGAGCTTGCGGTGGATGCGGTGCGGCTGCGCGGCGTCCTCGCCAAGACGCGCCACGCGGTTCTCCTGATAGGCGGCGAAGTTACCCTCGAACCAGTACCAGTTACCCGGGTTCTCGTCGGTGCCTTCCCATGCGAGGATGTGGGTCGCCACGCGGTCGAGGAACATGCGGTCGTGGCTGATCACCACCGAGCACCCCGGAAACTCGAGAAGCGCCGCCTCGAGCGACGAGAGCGTCTCGACGTCGAGGTCGTTCGTCGGCTCGTCGAGCAGCAGGAGGTTGCCTCCCTGCTTGAGCGTGAGGGCGAGGTTCAGGCGGTTGCGCTCGCCGCCGGAGAGCACGCCGGCGCGCTTCTGCTGGTCGGACCCCTTGAAGCCGAAGCTCGCCACATAGGCGCGGCTCGGGACCTCGGTCTCGCCCACGAGCATCTTGTCGGTGCCGCCCGAGACGACCTCCCAGAGCGTCTTGTCAGGATCGATGCCGGCGCGGTTCTGGTCGACGTAGGAGATCTTCACGGTCTCGCCGAGCGTGATGGAGCCGCTCGTGGGCTCCTCCTCGCCGATGATCATCTTGAAGAGCGTCGACTTGCCCACGCCGTTGGGGCCGATGACGCCCACGATGCCGGCACGCGGCAGCGTGAAGCTGAGGTCGTCGATGAGCACGCGGCCATCGAACTCCTTGTGCAGGTGCTCGACCTCGAGCACTTTGGCGCCCAGGCGCGGGCCCACGGGGATGCGGATGTCCGTCCAGTCGAGCTTCTGGCTCGCGCGCGCCTCCGCCTCCATCTCCTCGTAGCGGGCGAGGCGCGCCTTGTTCTTGGCCTGACGGGCCTTAGGGGAAGAGCGCACCCACTCGAGCTCGGAGGCCATGCGCTTGGCGAGCTTGGCGTCGCGCTGGCCCTGAGCGGCGATGCGGGCCGCCTTGGTCTCGAGATAGGTGGAGTAGTTGCCCTTGTAGGGGTAGAGGTGCCCGCGGTCGACCTCGCAGATCCACTCCGCCACGTTATCGAGGAAGTAGCGGTCGTGCGTGACGGCGAGCACGGCGCCGGGGTAGTTCTTGAGGAAGTGCTCGAGCCACAGCACCGACTCCGCGTCGAGGTGGTTGGTGGGCTCGTCGAGCAGCAGCAGGTCGGGAGCCTCGAGCAGCAGCTTGCAGAGCGCCACGCGACGGCGCTCGCCTCCGGAGAGGACCGAGACCGGCATGTCGGAGTCGGGCAGCTGGAGCGCGTCCATCGCCTGGCCGAGCTTTGAGTCGATATCCCAGCCGTCGGCTGCATCGATCTCATCCTGGAGCTTGCCCATCTCGGCCATGAGGGCGTCAAAGTCCGCGTCGGGCGCGGCCATCTCCTCACCGATCTGATTGAAGCGGTCCACCTTTGCCAGCAGGTCGCCAAAAGCCATGCGCACGTTCTCGATCACGGTCTTGTCGTCATCGAGCGGAGGCTCCTGCTCGAGGATGCCAACGGTGTAGCCGGGCGTGAGGCGCGCCTCGCCGTTGGAAACTTCCTCGATGCCCGCCATGATCTTCAAGAGCGTCGACTTGCCCATACCGTTGGGACCCACGACGCCGATCTTGGCGCCCGGGTAGAAGCTCAAGGTCACGTCGTCCAGGATGACCTTGTCACCATGGGCCTTACGCGCCTGGTACATCTGGTAGATGAACTCTGCCATTGAAACTCCTTGTCCTACTGCACGGGACCGCACACGCGCACCCAGCCAGTTAGCATCCGCCGGCGGCGCACACGCGCTCCCGCACTCTTTTGCTCCGCACCATACTCTCAGGTAGCGCGCGCAAACGCGAGTGCGCCCGGCTGTCTCCATCACGAAACCAGAGGCTGATGCGGACCCTCCTCGCAGAAGACTATCCCTCTCTCGCAATGACCGATACGCGCTGGGGCGAGAGCCCGATCAACGAGGCGATATCTCTCAGCGTCAATCCTTCCGCCTGAAACAACCTGATAGCCCTTTTGGTCATGTCAGAGGATTCTTTTTGTAGCGCTTCGGCTTTCGCACGCGTCTCCCCCAGTTCCCGCAACATTATCTGGGCGTCCTCGTCCAAGACGGGAACCACCTCGACATGCGAGACATCCTTGTTCAACAGGGAGGCAGCATCCAAGACCATCCGCTCGACCTGATCAAGCCTCTTCGCCTGCGTGAACAGACCGGGAATCTCGGGGACAGAAATCGCCCACCAGCCATTTGACCTCGTAACGCGCGCCGTAACATCAATTGCCATCGTTACCTCCGAACAGATACGTAAGAATCGCCCGAGCCGTAATCTCATTCACCTCGTTATGCCGAGGTATGGTCGTCGTCCGTCCACCAACCGAAACTTTCGCGTGACTGGAGCCCTCGCTCCAAATCACTGGCAAACCCTGTTTGCGAGCAAGGTCTCGAATGCGCTTCCGTAGCATGCGGTACTTCATATCCATCCCTATTGATAGCATAAGTCAATGGCCATTTACAAAAGTGATACCTCCCATCAGAACTAAATCCGTCAGCTGAACGTGTGTTCGTATGTTCTCATGTCGTGCGGACAAAACCCGGTGCGTTACAATGCCAGAAACTGCAACCGAAAGGGCCGGTCATGAATCTTGAGCAGGGTGAGACGCCGCTATCGACGGATGCCCATGAGACACCCACCTCGCGCCTCGAGCTTGTATGGGGTGCTCCCGGGCTCGCGGGTCTCGCCGCCTCGACCGTCATGGTCCTCGGCTGCGGAGGCGTGGGCTCCAACTGCATCGAGGCGCTCGCGCGCGGCGGCGTAGGCACACTCGTCGTGGTCGACGGCGACGCGGTTGCACCCTCCAACATCAATCGGCAGGCCATCGCCTACACCACAACCGTCGGCCGTCGCAAGGTCGAGGTGACCGCAGAACTTGTGCACGCCATCAACCCCGTCGCACGGGTGATCGAGCTCGACCGGTTTGTGCGCGCAGACGACGTCGAGGGTCTCTTTGCCGAGGCGCTTGCCGGTGTCGGACGTATCGACTACGTGGTTGACGCGATCGACACCGTCTCGGCCAAGCTCGCTATCGCCGAGTGGGCGGAGCGGACCGCAACGCCGCTTATCGCCAGCATGGGTGGAGCGAACAAACTCGACCCCGAGAAGCTCCGCATCTGCGACATCGCGCAGACCTCGCACGACCCGCTCGCGCGCATCGTGCGCAAAGAGTGTCGCCGCCGCGGCATCCGACATCTCACGGTGCTCTCGTCCTTTGAGAAACCGCGTGCGCTGCCGGTAACAGGCGCAGAAGACGCAGATGCCACCGACTCACTGAGCGAGGGCCAGCGCCCCACCCTCGGCACCGCCTCGTACCTGCCGCCCATCATGGGGCAGATGATCGCGGGACACGTTATCCGCAACCTCGTCCAGGGCGTGTGAGAGCCATGACCTGGCGCCTTGTGGACATGCACTGCCACCTCGACCGCATGAGTAACGCGGACGAGGTCGCGCGCGACGCGGCGGCGCACGGCATCGCCATTTTCGACACGCCGGTTACCCCTGCTGACACGCTCGCGGCCCAAGAGCGCCTCGGCGCGCACACCAACGTGCGCGTGGGCGCGGGCCTGCACCCCTGGTGGCTCGCCGACGGCCGGTGCGGCGCCGCCGACGCCGACCTCACGGCAGAGCTTGCGGGCGAGCTCGCCTATATAGGTGAGGTGGGACTCGACTTTGGGCGCCGCGGGGGCAACACGCAGGAGCTGCAGATCGCCGCGTTCGAGGGCATCTGCCGCGCTATCGCAAAACACCCGCTCCCCCACCGCGTCATATCCGTCCACGCTATCCACGCCGCAACGACAGCGCTCGATATCCTCGAGCGCACGGGCGTTGCGGGAGTGGATGCGCGCCCCGGCACATCGGTGATCTTCCATTGGTTCAGCGGAAGCTCTGAGGAGTTTGCCCGGGCGCGGCGGCTCGGCTGTTACTTCTCGGTAAGCGAGCACATGCTCAAAAGCAAGCGCGGGCGCGAGTACGCCCGGCAGCTGCCGGAAGGCAGGCTTCTGCTTGAAACGGACGCCCCGCCGGGGCTCGACGCCCCCTACAGCGCAGACGCCCTCGAGGCCTCCCTCACACGAGCGCTTGCAGCCATCGCAGAGATTCGCGGCACATCGCAAGAGGCGCTCGGCAGCATCATCGCCGCAACGAGCGCATCTCTTCTAAACCTCAGTTAGCAGGCAACCTGCCTGCAGGAACAGCAGCTACCCGAACAGGCGCGGCGCCGCCTCCAGGATGTCGTCCACGCGGTCGATGATGGCGTCCGCCGCGTCCTGTGAGAAGCCGAAGCGCTCCTCGCGCTTGGCGAACACGGTGAGACCGGCGCGCTTGCCGGCGGTGATGCCCGGGACCGAGTCCTCGATGCAGCAGCACGCCTTGGCAGGGAGGCCGAGCTTGGCGAGCGTATGGAGGTAGATGTCGGGGTCGGGCTTGCTCTCGGTGAAGTCCACACCCGAGACAATCACTTCGAACGCGTCAGAAAGCCCGCACGCCGCCAGCACCGTGCGGATGTTGTCGAGAGGCGACGACGAGGCGAGCGCCACGCGCACCCCGCGCTCCTTGAGGCCGGCGATGCCCTCGTGCACGCCCGGGTTCAGCAGCGCAGCGTAGTCGCACTCCTGCGTCTGGGCCCATGCGTCATAGGTGCGGGACGCCTCGTCAACGGTCATACGACCTCGACCTGCGCGCTCGTACCAGTCGACGAGCATGCGCAAAAACGCCTGCGTGGACTGGCCGACCTGCGCGTCGAGCTCCTCATCGGTCACATCGATACCCAGGCCGTCCGCAAAGATGCGCAGCTCGTCCCAGTAATAGCGCTCCGTGTCGACGATCACGCCGTCCATGTCGAAGATGACAGCGGCAAACGGAAAGTCGTCTCTCATGCCCTACCCCAGAATCTTCTCGAGGGCGAGTGCGATGCCGTCCTCGTTGTTGGAAGCGGTGACCATGTCGGCAACCGCCTTGGTCTCGTCGATGGCGTTCGCCATGGCAACGCCCGTGCCCGCCCATGCGATCATGGCCGCGTCGTTCTGACCGTCGCCAAACGCCGCGACCTCAGTGGCGTCGATGCCGAGCTTGGGAAGCGCGCCGGCAAGGGCATGCGCCTTGTTGATGCCGGGCGCCATGAACTCAAAGTAGAAGTCCGCCGTGAACATGCCGGAGAGCCGGTCGCGGAAGGGTGCGTACATCTCCTCCCAATGGGTGGCGAGGTAGGTATCCGTGCCGGCGGTCAGGATCTTGTCTTGCGGATGGTCGAGCACCTCGGCAAGATCGCGCACCTCGCAGATCTTGAGGTCGCACGCGTCGCGCTCGTACTTGACGATGTTGATGGGGCGACCCTTGTGGAGAATCTCGCAGCGGTAGGCGTCCTCAACGTAGAGGTGCTCGCCCTCCGTCACCCACGGGATGACGTCGAAGTCGCGCAGGTGGTCGAGAAGCGCGCGCATGTCCTCCACCGCCATGGGCTGGTCAAAGAGGACCTCGTCGGTCTCGGCATCTACCACGTGCGCACCGTTGAAGGCGACAAGCAGGCCGTGGTAGCGGTCGAGCTCAAGCTCGCGAGCAAGCGCGCGCAGGCCCTGCACCGGGCGCCCCGAGGCGAGGATGACGCGGATGCCCGCACGCTGGGCGGCAAACAGCGCCTCCTTGGTGCGCGGGGTCACGACCTTCTCGTCGTTGGTAAGCGTTCCGTCAATATCGAGCGCGATCGCCTTGATTGCCATGGCCTTCCTTTTCGTCGCGAGCTTTCACACGAGGGCCATGGTACCACGCCGGAAAGCATCCGGGCGCCGTACGGGCGAGAGCTTACCCGCGCTTTTCATAGAACGCTCAGCGCACAACAATAAGGCGGCGGCACCCAAAGGATGCCGCCGCCGGAATGCCTCATACGAGATGCCGAACCACCTTACTTGCGGTGCGCGCGATAGAACTCGATGAGCGACTTGGTGGAGGCGTCCTGATCGGCCAGCGCCGCGTCGTCGTGGAAGGCCGGGGTGATCTGCTTGGCGAGCTGCTTGCCGAGCTCGACGCCCCACTGGTCGTAGGAGTCGATGCCCCACACGGTGCCCTCGACGAAGGTGATGTGCTCGTAGACGGCGATGAGCTCACCGAGCGAGAACGCGGTCAGGCGGTCGCCGAAGATCGAGGTCGTCGGGCGGTTGCCGGTAAAGACGCGCGCCGGGACGATCTCCTCGGGCGTGCCCTCGGCACGGACCTCGTCGGCGGTCTTGCCGAAAGCGAGCGCCTTGGTCTGGGCGAGGAAGTTGCCGAGGAACAGCTCGTGCACATCCTGGCCGCCGTCGGTCGCGGGGTTCTCGGTGTTCACGAAGGCGATGAAATCGGCCGGAATCATGGCCGTGCCCTGGTGGATGAGCTGGTAGAAGGCGTGCTGGCCGTTGGTGCCGGGTTCGCCCCAGAAGATCTCGCCCGTATCGCAGGTAACCGGCGTGCCGTCCCAACGGACCTGCTTGCCGTTGGACTCCATGGTGAGCTGCTGGAGGTAAGCCGGGAAGCGGTGCAGATACTGGTTGTAGGGCAGCACCGCGTGGCTCGCCACACCGAAGAAGTTGCGGTACCACACGTTGATGAGGCCCATGAGCGCAACGGCGTTCTGCTCGAGCGGGGTGTTCTGGAAGTACTCGTCGATGGCGTGGAAGCCAGCGAGGAACTCCTCAAAGCGCTCGGGACCGTACACGACGATGAGCGAGAGGCCCACGGCGGAGTCGACGGAGTAGCGGCCGCCGACCCAGTTCCAGAAGCCAAAGGCGTTCTCGGGGTCGATGCCGAAGTCGGCCACCAGGTCGAGCGCCGTGGAGACGGCGACGAAGTGCTTGGCGATGGCCTCGGCGTTCTGCGCATCGGACCCGTCGATGGCGCCCTGCTCTTTCAGGTGCTCGAGCATCCACGCCTTGACCTCGCGCGCGTTGGTGAGGGTCTCGAGCGTGGTGAACGTCTTGGAGACGATGATCACGAGCGTGGTCTCGGGGTCGAGGCCCTTGACTTTCTCGGCCATGTCATTGGGGTCGATGTTGGAGATGTAGCGGCAATCGATGCCGGCGTCCGCAAAGGGCTTGAGGGCCTCGTAGACCATGACCGGGCCGAGGTCGGAGCCGCCGATGCCGATGGAGACGAGATGCTCGATGCGCTTGCCCGTAACACCCTTCCACTCGCCGGAGCGGACCTTCTCGGCAAAGGCGTACATGCGGTCGAGCTCGTGGCGGACATCCGCCACGGCGTCCTGGCCGTCGACCATGATGGTGCCGGCCTCCTCCGCCGGACGGCGGAGCGCGGTGTGCAGCACGGCGCGGTCCTCGGTGGTGTTGATGTGCACGCCAGCATACATCTGGTCGCGGCGTTCCTCGAGGTTGACGGCGCGCGCAAGGTCGCACAGGAGCTGGACCGTCTCATCGGTCACCAGGTTCTTGGAGAGGTCGAAGCGCAGATCGTTCACGTCAAAGGTAAGCTTCTCCACGCGGGCGGAGTCTGAGGCGAACCAGCTTTTAAGGCTGATGCCCTCCCTCTGCAGGGCATCGTAATGGTTCTTGAGCGCCGCCCAGGCAGGGGTCTGAGTGGCATCGATCGGTGCGGGAACACAGGACATGGGATCCTCCCTTTGCAACGGGTCTCTGCTGCCTTGCGCAGGGTCCACCACCCCGCGACATAGCTATTGCTATCTTAGCGCAGCGGCGCGGCGCGGACACCGTCATTGCCACTTGACGGATGGGTCCGTACGTCATACTATCGAACATACGTTTCATGTTAGGAGGTGCACCGTGACCGAGGCCCCGTTTCTCCCCGTCCCCGCCCCTGTTGCGCCAGAAGGCGCGGGCGCCGCGCGCACCTACCTCTGCATCGACCTCAAAACGTTCTACGCGAGCGTCGAATGCGCCGACCGCGGGCTCGACCCGTTTACCACCAACCTGGTGGTGGCAGACCCCGCGCGCGGCAGCACCACCATCTGCCTTGCCGTAACGCCTGCGCTCAAGGCGCTCGGCGTCCGCAACCGCTGCCGCGTATTCGAGATACCCGAGAACATCCTCGCCACCACCATCATGGCGCGGCCGCGCATGCGCCACTATATGGAAGTCTCCGCCGACATCTACGGAACCTACCTGGAGTACGTGAGCCCCGCCGACATCCACCCCTACTCCATCGACGAGTGCTTCATCGACGCGACGCCCTATCTCACGCGCTACGGTCTCTCCGCGCGCGCCTTCGCCGAGCTGCTCATGGGCCGCGTGCGCGACCGGTTCTCCATATGTGCGACGGCGGGAATCGGCCCCAACCTCTTTCTCGCCAAGGTGGCGCTCGACATCACCGCCAAGCATGTGCCGGACGGCATCGGCATGCTCGACGAGGAGGGCTTCAGGCACGAGATCTGGCCGCACCGGCCCATCACGGACATCTGGGGCATCGGGCCCGGCATCGCCCGGCGCCTCGCTGCCTACCACGTATACGACCTCATGGGCGTGGCGGCGCTCGACGAGGAAATCCTGTACCGCGAGTTCGGCGTCAATGCCGAGTACCTCATCGACCACGCCTTCGGGCGTGAGCCGGTGACCATAGCCGACATCCAGGCCTACCGCCCCGAGGAAAGCTCCTACGTCAACGGCCAGGTGCTCCCGCGCGACTATTGCCACGATGAGGCGCTGCTCGTGCTGCGCGAGATGGTGGACGCCTCGGCGCTCGAGCTCGTGGAGCGCGGCGAGGTTGCCGGCCACATCTCGCTCATGGTGGGCTACGCCTACGGCGGCGCGGCGGCGGACGCGGGCGGCGCGCAGGCGAGGCAGCCCGACCTCTTTCGCGGCGAGCACGGCACCCGGCGCCTGGACCGGCGGGACCCAGCGGCGTCCGCCGGAGGGTCGCGCAAGATCGGCGAGCACACCAACTCGCGCAAGAAGCTCCTCGCACATTTCGAGCGCCTGTGGCGGGAGACCGTCGACCCGGCGCGCCCCATCAGGCGCATCAACGTCGGTCTTGGCAACCTCATGCCCGAGGAGTTCGCCACGGTCGACCTCTTCACCGATACGGAGGCGGACGCGCGCGAGCACGACCTCGCGAGCGCCGTCATCGCGGTAAAGAGCAAGTTTGGGAAAAACGCCCTCGTCCGCGGTATCAGCCTCACCGAGGCGGGCACCGCCCGGGAGCGCAACGAGCAGGTGGGGGGCCATCATGCCTAAACGACCGCGCGCGGATCGCGCCGCGCAGTTCATGCCGTTTGCCGCTCTGAGGGGCTACTACGACCTCCTGCGCACCAAGGAGCGCGTGCCCGAGCCGCGCCACGAGCTCACCGAGGAGGAGGCGCGCGAGCTTTCCGCCGTCGCCCGCGAGGTGCGCCGCGGCGATGTGGTGCGCGCGGTGTACTACGACGGCGACGCCTATGTGGAGCGCACGGGGTGCGTGGCGCGCATCGACCTCATCTTGAGGACCATCACGATAGTGGACGCGACCATCCCCCTCGATGATCTGCGCGACCTTGCCATCGTCGCCTGACGCGCCGCATGGGGTATCTTCTTATCCGTCACCCGAGCGCTGTTCAATTCAGCCGCCCTCTGAAGGAGGAACCGATGAACGACTTCAACTTCTACTCTCCCACCCGCTTCGTCTTTGGGCGCGGTGCCTGCGACCGCACTGGCTCCGCGCTCTCCGAGGCGGGATTCGCCCGCGTGCTGCTCGTCTACGGGCAGGGCTCGGTCGTGCGCACCGGCACGCTCGACCGCGTGCGCACCTCGCTTGACGCCGCGGGAATCGCCTACCGCGAACTCGGCGGCGCGCGCCCCAACCCCGAGGTCGGGCTCGTCCGCACGGGCATCGAGCTTGCACGGGATGCGGAAGGGGTCGACGCGATCGTCGCGCTCGGGGGCGGCTCGGTCATCGACACCGCCAAGGCCATCGCCCTCGGCGTCCCCTACGATGGCGACGTCTGGGACTTCTTCTGCAAGCGCGCCGTGCCCGCCGCCGCCCTCCCCGTCGCCAGCGTGCTCACCATCCCCGCATCCGGCTCCGAGGCGTCCGACTCCTGTGTCATCTCTAACGACGAGCTCGGCATGAAGTGCGGCGTCAACACCGACCTCAACCGCCCCGCACTCGCCATCATGGACCCCGAGCTCACGTTTACCCTGCCCTCCTATCAGACCGCCGCGGGCATCACGGACATGATCAGCCATGTGATGGAGCGCTTCTTCTCCGGCGAGAAGGGCGTGCCGGTGACCGACCACATCGCCTGCGGCCTCATCCGCGCCGCCATGGAGGCCGCCCCGCGCGTCATGGCCGACCCCGCCGATTACGATGCGCGCGCCAACCTGATGTGGGTGGGGACGCTCGCCCACAACGGCATCGCCGGCTGCGGTCTCAACGTGCCCGGCGCCCGCGACGGCGACTGGACGTGCCACGGCATGGAGCACGAGCTCTCCGCCCTCGACACGCGCATCACCCACGGAGCGGGCCTTGCGGTCATCTTCCCCGCATGGATGCGCTACGTCTGGACCGCGCACCCGGAGCGCTTCCTCGCGTTCGCCTACGAGGTCTTTGGCATCGAGCCGGTCGATCCGGCGGACGACGACCTTGCCGGCATCGATGAGGAGATCACGCCCGAGCGCGCCGTGCACGACGCCGTGACCTGCGCCATCGACGAGGTGCAGGACTTCTTCGTCTCGCTCGGCATGCCCCGTACCCTGGGTGAGCTCGGTGTGACCGAAGAGGACATAGACCGCCTTCTGGAGGGCCTGCGCGTCACCCGCGGCGAGCGCTTCGGCACGTTCCGGAAGCTCACGCTCGAGGACGCGCGCGCCATCTACCGCAGCGCGCTCTAGCGCCCCGCGAACGGGAGGAGCAACGATATGTTGATGCCCTTGTCCCGTTAGAAGCGTTATGAGAGCGTAAGGGGACATTTGCCTCGGGGAAGGGGACCTTATGGACCGCATCGTCATCTCACGCCGCCACGCCGTCGCCGCCGGCGTCATGGGCGTCGCGCTGCTCTCCGGCTGCGACGCCGCGCTCGAGGCGCCCGGCATCGCCGACGCGCCCGAGATCACGGACCGCCCCGGCTCCTCCCCCGTCGTCGAGAATCCGGATCCGGAGCCGACGCCCGCCGAGAAGGCGCTCGCCCGCATGACCCTCGAGCAGAAGGTCGCCCAGCTCTTCTTCGTCACCCCCGAGGGGCTCACGGGGGCGTCGGTGGCGACGGTCGCCGGCACCCTCACGGCAGACGCCCTCGCGCAGATCCCCGTGGGCGGCCTCGTCTACTTCTCGCAGAACCTCGAGAGCGCTCAGCAGGTGCGGGACCTGCTGAGCGGCACCGCCGCACTCTGCCGGGACGCGGGCGCCGGCATCGCGCCCTTCCTCGGCGTGGACGAGGAGGGAGGCCCGCTTGTCGCCCGCATCGCCAACTCGGGCCTCTTCGACGTGCCCCGTTTTCCCAACATGGCCGATATCGGCGCCACGGGCGACCCCGCCCAAGCGGCCGCGGTGGGCACGGCCATCGGCACCTATCTGCACGACATCGGCTTCAACGTCGACTTCGCCCCGGATGCCGACGTCCTCACCAACCCCAGCAACACCGCCATCGGCGCACGGTCCTTCGGCGCGGACCCGTCGCTCGTGGCGTCGATGGTCGCCGCCGAGGTGGAGGCCATGCGCGAGACGGGCACCCTGCCCTGCGTGAAGCACTTCCCCGGCCACGGCGACACCGCGGGGGACTCGCACACGGGCGCCGTCTACGCGGAGCGCCTGCGCGTCGACATCGAGGCATGCGAGTTCGCGCCGTTCCGCGCCGCCATCGAGAGCGGCTGCCCCTTTGTGATGGTGGGCCATATCGAGACGCCCAACTTCGCGGGCGACGGGCTCCCCGCCTCGCTCTCGCCCATCATGATGACCGACGTGCTTCGCGGCGACCTGGGCTTCGAGGGGATCGTCATCTCCGACTCGTTCGCCATGGGCGCCATCACGCAGAATTACAGCCCCGCAGACGCGGCCGTGCGCTTCTTCCAAGCGGGCGGCGACATGCTGCTCATGCCCGCCGACCTGCGCGCCGCCTACCAGGGCGTGCTCGACGCCGTGCATGCGGGAACCCTCACCGAGGAGCGTGTCGACAAAAGCGTGCTCCGCATCCTCACCGCTAAGGATGAGGCGGGGCTTCTCGCCTAGCGGGTGCCCTCCGCAGCGCGCGTTTCAGCTCGATCCGCAAGACCGCGCATGGTCGCGATCTCGCGCGCGTAGCCATCTAACTCGTTGGGCGTCTCCAAGATGAAGGGCAGGCCCGCGAGCGCCGGGTGCGTCACCACCGCACGCAGGACGTCCCAACCCCCGCCCAGCTCCTCGCTCCCGAGATAGCCCTCGCCCAGCCGCGCATGACGGTCCTTGTGCGCGCCGCACGGGTTGAGCGAGTCGTTGAGGTGCACCGCGCAAAGCCGATCGAGGCCCACCACCTCATCGAACGTCTCGAGCACCCCGTCGAGGTCGTGGACGATGTCGTAGCCGGCGTCGCTCACATGGCAGGTATCGAGGCAGACACCGAGAAGCCCCGCGAGCTCGGGGCGGGCTTCCTCCACCCGCGCGATGATGACGGCAAGCTCCTCAAACGTGCGGCCCACTTCGGTACCCTTGCCCGCCATGGTCTCGAGGAGCACCCGCGTCGTCTGATCGGGCTCCATCACCTGGCACAGCCCGCAGGCGATGAGCTCGATGCCGCGTTCCGCACCCTGCCCCACGTGCGCACCGGGATGGAAGTTGTAGTACATGCCCGGCAGCGCCTCCATGCGGCGGAGGTCCTCGGCCATGGCCTCAAGCGCAAACGCGCGCGCCCGCTCCTTGGCGGAACAGAGGTTGTAGGTGTAGGGGGCGTGGGCCACAAGCTTGCCGAAACCGTTCTCGTCCATAAGGCGGCGCAGCTTTGCAACGTCGTCCTCGTCGAGGGCGCGCACGCTACCGCCCCGCGGGTTGCGGGTGAAGAACGCGAACGTGTTGGCCTCAAGAGAGAGCGCGGTGCGCCCCATGGCCGCAAAACCCTGGGCAACAGAAAGATGGCATCCTATGGTGAGCATGGGTTTCCTTCACTATGAACAACTAAACATGTCGCATGATAGCAGCTTCCAGACTGGCATGTTTCCCCTTCTCGTGACGATCGGGCGCTCCACCATACCGCGAAGCGCCCGATCATCAGAAGTGTCAGACCAAACAGCTTAGTCTACTGCTCGCGCAAGCTTTCTCACTCCGCGCTCGAGACGATCGAGTGCCTCAACGAGAATCTTCCTACTCGTCGCGATGCAAATGCGAATATGCCCCTCCGACAGGTCACCAAAGAACTCACGACCGCCTGGTATGAGCGCCAACCGCTCTTCCCGCTCTATCGCAGCAACGAACTCGGCACCGGTCATGCGGAAAGATGAGATATCTACGTAGAGTAGGTAGGTCGCCTCGGGACGATACGCCCTGAGTCCCGGCATAGCATTGATGCGCTCTACAGCCAGATCTCGATTTCCTTTGAGATGGACGAGGAACTCGTCAACCCATGCGTAGCCCTCGCGGCATGCCGCCTCTCCAGCGACCTGCGAGATTGAAGCGATACCTCCCGCGGTCGACATAACATCGGATGCGTCGACGATCTTCTTAAAACCATCCGTGTCGACCGTGTAGACGCAGCCTATACGCAAACCCGCGAGACCGAAGCTTTTAGAGAACCCAAAAACCGAGTAGACCCGTTCGCATCGGTCGTTTCCCAAGGCGTAGATACTCGTATAGGTTGCGTCCGCATACACGATATCCGACCATATCTCGTCGTTCATGACTTTGAGATCATGACGCTCGCATATGTCCATGATGTAGCCGAGCTCGGCCTTGCTGAACGCAACGCCGTAAGGGTTGTGCGGATTGCACAAGCCGAGCATCTTGGTGCGCGGCGTGACGTAATCCTCAAGATCGCTCAGGTCGATCCGTCCGTCAACCAGCCGCGCCGGATACATAACCGGAGTGGCGCCCGCGGCCAGCGCAGACTCACGAAATAGGAAATCACAGGGATCGAAAACAATCATTTCATCCCCAGGCTCTAGAAACGCTTTGGCAACCGTGAACATACCGCGCGCGGCGCTATCAATAGGAAGGATGTGGTCTGGGGCGATTCGCTCCCCCTTGCGCTCAAGCAACGCCTGCGCGATAGCTTCCCTGAAACTCTGGTAGCCGAGTTTCGGGGTATACGAAAAATACCCGTCCTTAACGTAGTCGAGCATTGCCCGTCTGATAACTGGAGCGCAGGGAAAATCAGGGTCGGCAGCGGTAAGCGGGATGACGTCGGGATCGACCTCAGCCCACCGGTAGTTAAACGCACGCTTGTGGAGCACCTCAAGGTTCACAGAGCTGTCGTCGAAATAGCCCATCTAACCCAAATCCTCTCCGTTACTTGCGATAACCTGCTTATACCAGTAGAAAGAATCCTTCTTATAGCGATTTCCCGTTCCCTTACCCTCATCATCGAGGTCGACGTAGATATAGCCGTAACGCTTGGACATCTCGCCTGTAGACGCCGAAACAAGGTCGATGGGCCCCCAGGAGGCGAAGCCCATAAGGTCGACTCCATCCTCGTAGACGGCCTTTTTGAGCTCTGAGATATGCTTACGCAGGTAATCGATACGATAGGAATCATGAATGGCACCGTCTGTATCAACAGTGTCATGTGCACCCAAACCGCACTCAACGATGAAGACCGGTTTCTGATAACGGCCATACAGTTTATTCAGCGCAATACGTAGCCCAACCGGATCAATCGTCCAACCCCACTCGGAACGTTCAAGATAGGGATTATCGATGCCTTTCAGAATCTTTTGCGCCGCGCCGGAAGACGTGGCTTCGGGATCCGCCGAAACGGTCTCGCTCATGTAGTAACTGAACGCAACGTAATCCACGGTGCCCGCGCGCAGTATCTCCTCGTCGCCAGGCTCCATCTCAACCTTGATATCGTTATCACGCCAGTAGGCAAGCATATAGGAAGGATAGTAGCCGCGAGACTGAACATCAGAGCAAAAGTAGAGTCGCTTGTAGGTTTTGTTCGACTCGATGGTGTCATCGGGATTGCAGGTCGCCGGGTAGTTCATGATAAACCCGGTCATGCAGCCCATCTGGAAGTTCGGGTTGATCGCGTGGCCAAGAATTACAGCTCGAGCGCTCGCTAAAAACTGATGATGCATGACCTGGAAAACCGCACTCTGATTCTCCAGATTTTCAGGCAGGATAACACCGCCGGAGACCCAAGTCAGAAGTTGAAACTCATACTTGAGCATGTTGTTAATCTCGTTGAACGTAATCCAGTAGCGAACTTTATCCTTGAAGTGCGTCATGACGGCAACGCAATAGCGCTCGAAGAACTCGAGGACCCTACGGTTGGACCATCCGCCATATTTCTTCACCAAGCCAAGCGGAGTATCGTTGTGCAGTAACGTCACAACTGGCTCGATACCATGCTCGTGCATGCAGTCAAAAAGACGGTCATAAAACGCTAAGCCCTGTTCGTTAGGCTGCTCCTCATCACCCTCAGGGAAAATTCGAGCCCATGAGATCGACAGTCGCAGGCACTTGAAGCCCATCTCGGCGAACAGAGCGATGTCTTCTTGGTAACGATGATAAAAATCAATGGCGTTATGGCTGGGATAATAGACACCCTCATGCACGTCATCATGAATCTCGCGATCGCGGTTGTATCCCGCAGCGGTGAGCACGTCGGCGATTGTCAAACCCTTACCGCCCTCACGGTAGGCGCCCTCGCACTGATGCGCGGCAATAGCACCGCCCCATAAAAAATCATTCGGGAGCATGCCCACTTCGATCACCCTTCCAGCTTCTGGTTAATTGCCTGCATCATGTCGGTGAGCTTCTCGGCGAGCTCGTACTCCGACTTCACAGTCATGAGCGTATCCATGCCGTGGCAAAACAGCACGTTGTACCCCTGCGGCTCTCCGGAGCACTCCTTCTGGAGCACCTCGGTTTGGACCTCATGACCGTGCAAGAGCTCTTCGTTTGCCTTCGCGAGCGCCTCGCGAGCCGAATCGAACTCGAAGCGCGCGGCATGGTCGAGTGCCTTTCGAACGAGCACGCGCGCATCGCCCGCGTGCATCACCATCTTGAAACCGCTCTTAAGCAAGAGCTCGTCTTGTTCCATGTTCACTCCTCGTCATTCTCGAAAGGAAAGCATGTGCGAATTAGTTACAGAGGGGGCACCCGCCTCGACGGACCCTTCGGGCACCCCCCCCATTGATATATGCAACAGGATTCTTCCTGACACGAGAGGCGCCGGCTTAGATGAGCCCCTTCGCCTCCTCCTCGGCAAGCTCCTTCGCATACTCCTGACTCTCGTAGACCTTGAAGAATGGCAGCCAGATAAGCAGGCTTATCGCGGTGTTGATCAGGCACAGCACCACACCCATGACACTTCCGGTCGCGAAGTAGGCCTGGATATAGATGGGCAGGAACCACAGTTGGAACGGTGCCGAAGGCACGGGGCAAAAGCCGATGGTGAGCGCCAGCCAGGTGACGATGGGAAGCACGATGGAGATAATCCACATGGGGATCATGAGAATCGGGTTCCACACAACAGGAGCACCGAAGACGATCGGCTCGTTCACGTTGAAGATCGAGGGAACGATGGTCACGCGGCCGATGGCCTTGAGGCGGCGACTGCGGGAGAACATGAGCAGCAGGCATAGCGTGAGCGTCGCACCTTGACCGCCGATGTACTGCAGACCATGGAAGGTCTCCATGAGGTTCATATTCGTAGCGACTCCACCAGCAGCAACCGCCAATGCGTTGGCATCGATGCCCGCATACCAGATGGTCATCACGATGGGAGACAGAATCCACGTGAAGCCGAACGAGTACAGGAACATGGTAAGGAAGCTGCACAGAATCATGCCGGGCAGCGTCTGACCGATCGCTTGGATGGGCTCGAACAAGCTCTGGATGACAAGGCTGACGTCGAAGCCATTCCAGTAGAAAGCAAGACCGACGAGAATGCACACTGCAACCGGGATAAGGGAGTCAACCCAGTTGACCACGATGTCGGGCATGATCGTATCCTTCTTGAACAGCGAGTGCCGGGATGCGAACCCAAACACCACTGCAGTGAAGATACCGGTCACAACAGCAACGAGCATGCCGCTCGCACCGATCTTGTTCGTCATTAGCGCCATGGTCCCCGCGTCGCCGTCGATTGTGGGAACGCATACCACGAGGAACAGGGCGATGCCCGTGAGGCAGGCGGAGTTCTTGAGCTTGAGGTTGTCTTTCTTCTCCATAATCTTCATGGGGAGCATGAAGGAGAGGAAGAGGCCGACCAGACCGAAGGAGAAGGTGTTAAGCAGCGAGATGTCGGGGAGCCATGCAAGGATCTCAAAGTTGCGGAACACGCTCACCATCGATGCTACGGAGCCAACCATGATCATGGGAAGCACGCTCATGATCGACTCCTGGATCGCCGCCACGTAATCATTGGCGCAGATCTTGTTGAGCGTCGGTGCGAGGGCTCGATTCACCCATCCCACCACACCCTTCTGGTCAGCGGGGTCCTCGGCGTTCTCGGGTGCCTTCTGCCCCTTCTTCTTGGTCGCAACCGAGGATTCGGCGGGGACAGAGGTGTTCGCCTGAACCACCTCGTTCGACCCGATGAAATCGAGCGCTTGCTTGAGAGCAGCCGCACCGTCGAGCGCACCGTACGCCTCCTTATCGATGAAGATGAAGGGAACGCCCGTGCCCTCGAGACTCTTGGAAATGGCCTCCTGGTTGTACTCAAGATGCGGGCCCACCATGACGAGGTTGGCACCAGCGATGTTATTCTTGAGCTCAGCATCACTGCGCGCAATGATTTCGATGTCGAGACCCTGCGCACTGGCGGCTTTGCGCATGCTCTGCGCCATAAAGCCGCTTGATGCCCCCGCGCCGCACATCAGTAAAATTTTCATGACAGCCTCTCTTCCGCAATAGCGATGGCTTCGATTTCGCAGAGCGCGCCTTTAGGAAGCTCACGCACGGCAACACAACTTCGCGCTGGACATGCCGTGAAGTGCTCGGCGTAGATTTTGTTGAATGCCAGAAAATCTGCCATGTCTGCGAGATAGCAGGTCGTCTTGAGCACATGGGCGGAGTCGGTGTCCGCCGCCCGAAGCACGGCCTCGACGTTCTCGCAACTCATTCGTGCCTGTTCCTCGATGCCCTCAGGCATCTCTCCGGTACCGGGATCGACCGGCAACTGACCGGAAACGAACACGAACTTATTCGCCTGCATAGCATGCGAATAAGGCCCGATCGCCGCAGGGGCGTCGGTAGCGATAATCCGCTTCATACCGAACCTTTCGTTTAGCGCGTACTGCTATGCCAGGCCTGGCGCTGGCTACAGTACAACACTAAACTTTTATTCAGTCAACGACGGACGTTTCTTGTGATACTAAACTACCGTTCAGCCGTCACTACGAACCGTTCGCAGGTGGAGATAGACCGTGTTCTTGGAAATGCCCAAGGCAGTTGCAACAATCGGAACGCTATCCTTGATTTGAAATATACCCTGCTCGTACAGAAGCTCGATTATCTCCTTGTTGTACTGAGACGGCTTAATCGAACGATCGGCGCTCACTGAGATTCTGGCGCGATCGATTGCAGCAGCAATGCCATCGGTCGCCGCGCGAGCAAAAACGGCGCGATCTTGGACGTCGGCGGTCGTCATCACGTCGAAGGGTTGAGGATGATAGTCCTCGGAAAGCATGGTGCGAGGCTGGAACACATCAATAATGTCACTCAGCGGCGTGTTCAAGTACATATTGATGCACCAGAGTCCAATCACCCTGCCACCGATACCCCGTATTGCAAAGGTCGCTGACTTTAGCGGTTCGCCCTTAGCGTTGGTGGTGGTATAACACAGATGATCGTACTCGGGATTCTTTTGCACAATCGAGAGCATTTCCCGAGCAAGCGCAGTCATAGGGTCGCCAACTTTTCTACCTGTGTGGGCGCCGTTCACAATCTTTATCACCGAGTGCTCGGGATCCTCGACGCTGTGAAGAACCATCTCGAAAGCGGGGCCAAGATACTCAGCAAAGCCATCCAGCACAGATCCGTAGGACTCAAGTATCGCTTTATCACCGTCACTCAACACGATGCGCTCTGGGCTGTTCTTACTCATGGGCCACATTCCCATCCGACTTTCACAATTCTTAAAAGAATGAATTAAAACGATACCAGAATGGAGCACTTCATCGGAAGGGGTCCATCGCGTCGCAACCATGTCCACGCAGCAGCAGGTATCGATGCTAGCGGTCGCGACGGGCCAGCAGCGCGAGCGCCGCGCCGACGGGGCCCGGAGTGAGGCGCCGGCGGACGTCGTCCAACCGATCGGGAATCGCGATGTGCTGGGGGCAGTGCGCGGCGCATTTTCCGCAGCGCACGCAGTTGGTCGCGAGCTTGGGGTGCCCGCTCCTGATGGCCGACGCGGTGAAATACTGCGACACACCGGTGAACCAGCTGTGGGCGAACGAGGCGTTATAGGCCGCAAAGCAGCCGGGGATGTTGATGCCCTGCGGACAGGGCATGCAGTAGTTGCACCCCGTGCACGGCACACGGTTCGCCCTCTCGAACACGGCGAGCACCCTGGCTATCACCTCGTGCTCCGCCACCGTGAGCGACCCGGGCAGGGCGCGCTCGGCCACACGCGCGTTCTCGTCCACCTGCTGGGGCGACGTCATGCCCGAGAGGAGCAGCGTGACCTCGGGATGGTCCCACACCCAGGCAAGCCCCCACGCGGCGGGTGTGGCGAGCGCCGGCGCCGCGGCCTCGGCGAAGATCCGCTGCGCCTCGGGCGGGAGCTTGCCCGCCAGCCGTCCGCCGAGCAGCGGCTCCATCACAAACACGGCGAGCCCGCGCGCGGCCGCTGCGCGCAGCCCCGCCGTTCCCGCCTGGTAGCGCTCGCCCGCGTAGTTGTACTGAATCTGGCAGAAGTCCCACGCGAACGCGTCGAGGAGGAGCGGGAAATCGTCAGTGCTCCCGTGGTAGGAAAAGCCGATGGCCCCGATGCGCCCCGCCGCCTTCTGCCGCGCGATCCACCCCTCGATACCGAGGCCCACGAGGCGCTCCCACTGCGCGGGGCTCGTCACGTTGTGGATGAGGTAGTAATCGATGCGGTCGGTCCGCAGGCGCCGCAGCTGCTCATCGAAGAAGCGGTCGAAGTCCTCCGGGCGCCGGCAGGAGCCGTGGGGCAGCTTGGTCGCGAGGTAGACGCGGTCGCGCAGCCCCAGCCGCTCGAGCGCCGCGCCGACGCAGGCCTCGTTGCCGGGATAGAGGTACGCCGTATCGAGATAGTTGATGCCCCGCTCCACCGCACGGGCGATGATGGCCTCGGCGGCATGCGCATCGGGACGCCCCGGTACCGCCCCGGGAAACCGCATGCACCCGAGTCCCAAGGCGGACAGGCGATGCTGAGTCTTAGGGTCGATGCGGTACTGCATGGGTCACCTCAGGCGCGAAAATGGGCTCGTGGTATGGCGCCGCCAGTGTACCGCGGAGTCGCCGGGCGGCACAAGCGCGCCGCCGCGGCCCCTACTCGAGCGTTGCGGAGACCTCGTCGAGAAGCGCCTCCTCGGCCTCGCTCTCGCGCGCGTGCACCCAGTCCGACGCCAAAAGCGCCGCGATACCGCCGATAACCAGCGCACACGTGGCCACAACCGTCATGCTCTCCCCTTCCTGTCGCTGCACCACAGCCTACCGCGGGACCAACAGGCGCGCGCAAGCAAAACGTAAGGCGCGTGCAAAGCCGGGCGTTGGCGCGGGGGCGCGCCTCTGGGATAATGCCAACGCACACCGGACGAAAGCGGACGCTCGCGCGGGGCACGCCCGCGGCGGGGCAGGAGGAATGCGACGTGAAGGTCACCATCTACACAGACGGCTCGGCACGGGGCAACCCGGGCAACGGCGGCTACGGCGCGGTGCTCTCCTACACCAACCGCGCCGGGGAGACGTTTGTGCGCGAGCTCTCGGGCGGCTACCGCCAGACAACCAACAACCGCATGGAGCTCATGGCGGTGATAGCCGCGCTCGAGACGCTCAACCGTCCCTGCGAGGTGGAGCTGCACTCCGACTCGCAGTACGTGGTCAACGCCTTCAACCAGCACTGGATCGAGGGCTGGATCCGCCGCGGCTGGAAGACCGCCGCCAAAAAGCCCGTCAAGAACATCGACCTGTGGAAGCGACTGCTCGCCGCCAAGGAGCCGCACCGGGTGACCTTCATCTGGGTCAAGGGCCACGCCGGCCACGAGCTCAACGAGCGGTGCGATGAGCTTGCAACGACCGCCGCGGATTCGGGTAGACTGAGCGAAGACACCGGCTTTACCGCTGGCGACGCCGACTGACGTCGCCAGCGCCGCCGCACCCGCGCGACGAAAGGGGCGCCCATGCTTCGCATCGCCACCATCGGCACCAGCATGATCACGAGCGACTTTATCGAGGCCGTCACCGCCGAGGCGGGCGCCACCTTTGTGGGGACGCTCTCGCGCGACGGCGGGCGCGGCCGGGCGTTCACGGAGGAGCGCGGCGGCTCGCACGCGTTCACCGAGATCGCGGACCTCGCGGCGAGCGATAAGGTCGACGCCGTCTACCTCGGAAGCCCCAACGCCTGCCATGCCGCCCAGGCGCTCGCCTGCATCGCGGGCGGCAAGCACGTGCTCATCGAGAAGCCGATGGGCGCCAACAAGCGCGAGGCGCGCGAGATCTTCGAAGCCGCCGCGGAGGCGGGCGTCGTCGCCATGGAGGCCATGCGGCCGCTGCACGACCCGGCGTTTTGGGCCGTGCGCGACGCCTTGCCCGAGCTCGGCCGCATCCGCCGCGCCGACCTGCGCTTTGGCAAGTACTCTTCGCGCTACGACGAGGTCCTCGCCGGCAGGCACACCAACATCTTCGACTGCGCCATGGCGTCGGGCGCGCTCATGGACATCGGCGTCTACTGCGTCGAGGCGCTTATCGGCCTCTTCGGCGCCCCCGTATCGCTCAGCGCGACCTCGGTGTTGCTCGACGATGAGACGCGCGGGCTCACGCACGGCCAGCTCGACGGCGCCGGCGTCATCGTCGCCTCCTACCCGCACATGGCGGCGACCCTGAGTTACGCCAAGATCATGAACGACAACCTGCCCTGCCAGGTCGAGGGCGAAGCTGCCACCCTCACGTTCGCAGGGGTGTCCGTCCCCACCGAGGCGCGCATCGACTACCGCGGCGTCACGGGGCGCGGCGCCGCCAAGGCCGTGCGCGTGGAAGAGGGCGCGCGCAGCGTGTCCCTCGACCTGCCGCATTGCGAGAACACCATGGCCTACGAGCTCGCCGACTTCATCGCAGCGGTGGAGGCCGTCCGCGCGGGCGCGATGCCCGAGGACGCGCCGGCGGGCCCCTTTGGCACGGTGGGGTATTTCCGCGACGTGACCCTCGCCGCGCTCGAGCTCATGGACGAGGCAAGGCGGCAGACGGGTATCGTCTTTCCCGCCGACGCGGCTTGAGGCGCGCCCATCGCACGGACGACAGAAACGGTGACGGGAGGTCATCCTATGGGATTCTGGGATCGTTTTCGCGCGACGGCGGGCGACGCGGGCTCGTCCGACGGCGCCAACCCCGCACTCGAGCGCAGCCCACTTGAGCGCGGGCTCATCGAGCGCCTGCAGGGCGAGCTTGAAGCCGCGACGCCGCCCACGCTCAGGTTCTACCTCCGCTTCACCGGCCGCGTGCAGGGCGTCGGCTTTCGCTGGACCAACATGAGCATCGCGAGCGACCTCGGCCTCGCCGGGTGGGTCAAGAACCTCGACGACGGCTCGGTCGACATGGAGATACAGGGCACGCCGGCGGGCATCATCCGGCACCTCGACACGCTGCACGACAACTATCGGCGGATGCGCTGCCGTATCTGGCTCGAGGAGCTCGTCGAGGAACCGCCCAAACTCGACGAGAAGACCTTCAGCATGGCAAACTGAGCGCTTGGACGCATACAGCGCAAAACGCGGCCGCTCCGGATGCTAAAGAGGAATCCGGAGCGGCCGCGTCGTTAGGCTTGGAGGAGAACCGTCTGAGGGCTGGAGGGCTACTCGACGACCTCGACGAGCTCGATATCGAAGTTGAGGTCCTTGCCCGCAAGCTCGTGGTTGGCATCGAGCTCGACGCCGTCGGCGTCGACCGCGGTCACCGTCACGGGCACGGGCTGACCGCCCGGGCCGGAAAGGAACAGGCGGTCGCCGATGCCGATCTGGTCGATGTTGGGCACCTGCGCCGCCGGGAAGCGCAGCACGAGGTCATCGCGCCGCTCGCCGTAGGCATCTGCTGCCGGGATGTGGACGGTCTTCTTCTCGCCGACCGCCATATCGAGCACGGCGGCATCGAAGCCGGCGATCATCTGGCGCGCACCGCACGTGAACTCGATGGGCTCACCGCGGTCGTAGGAACTGTCGAACTGCGTCCCGTCATCGAGCGTGCCGCGGTAGTGGGCGCGCACCTTCTTGCCTTGGTTGGACATGGGAGTCTCCCCTCGTGCCGGCCTGCGTGCGGGCATGCCGCGGCGCCGCCGGTTCGGTAGATACAACGCCGCCTATTCTACCTGAGTAAGCGTTTTGTCAGGCGCAGGACCGGCAATCCCTTACAATTGGAGCCCGCCCTAGGATGCGCGGAGCGCATGCTCCGGGGTGCAACGGCCAGGCCGCGCCGTTTGGCGAGAGGAGACCCGATGTCCACAACCGAGCTCGTCGTCATGACCGCTCTGGGGCGCATCCCCGTCACCGTTACCCGCAAGCGCGTCAAGAACCTGAACCTACGCGTCCATCCGGACGGCAGCGTGAGCCTGAGCATCCCTCAGCGCGTCCCCCTTGCGCGGGCGCAGGACTTCCTCGATCGGCGGAGCTCCTGGATCGCCGCGCACGTGGCGCGCAGCACCGCGCGGGCGGCCGAGGCGGCGCGGCAGGCGGCCGCACCCGATGCCGCCGTACCGCTCTGGGGCGCGCTCGTGCCCGCACCGGGCGATGCCGACGCCGTCGACGAGCGGTACCGCCGCGAGGTGGCACGCGCGCTGCCCGAGGTGGTCCGGCGCGCCGAGGAACTCGTCGGCGTGCATGCGGCGGGATGGCAGGTGCGCCGCATGACGAGCCGCTGGGGCTCGTGCACGCCGGCGCGGCGGACCATCCGCATCAGCAGCACCCTCGCCGCCTATCCGCGCGCATGCCTTACCTACGTCGTCATCCACGAGCTCGTGCACCTGATCGAGCCGAGCCACAACGCCCGCTTCCATGCGCTCGTGAACCGCTTCTGCCCCGAGAGCGACGCGTGCCGGGCGCTGCTCAGGCGCCCGGCACGCGATATCGCCCTCTCGGGGCGCCCCGCCGACTCCCGCTGAGCGGCGCTGCCCGCTTGAACCCGGCGGGCGGATGGACGCCGCGCGTCGGAGGGCCTATGCGGCGCCCCAGGTCGCGGCCATGCCGTCCCCCATCGCCCACAGGCGCGCCCTCTCGCACGCGCCGGCGAGCGTGACGGTGAGCTCGTCTGCGCGGGGGAACCAGCGCGTGGCGAACACGATGCGCCCGCCGTCGGCGAAGACCTCGACAGCTGAGCCGTCGACCAGCA
Organism: Collinsella sp. An268; assembly: GCF_002159765.1. Taxonomy (GTDB): domain Bacteria; phylum Actinomycetota; class Coriobacteriia; order Coriobacteriales; family Coriobacteriaceae; genus Coprousia. The sequence goes on from NZ_NFJH01000004.1 coordinate 46,707, forward strand.
CGCGCAGATCGCGCACCGCGCGGCCGCCATCGGCAGCGCACGAGCGCCGCGCGCGGCCGCCGCCGACCCCCGCCTCGCCCGCCGCCGCGTCGGCGAACGAAAGCGTCACGCCCCCGTTCTCGCACCGCACCTCGAGCACCCCGTCAAGCGTGAGCACGGTGCCCTCGCCTACGCCCGCGAGGACGATGTCGGCACGATGGTCGGCGAGCTTGAGCGCACCTCCCGGCTCCAGCTCCCGCTCAGGGCCCCGCAGCGCCTCGAGCTCGGGTGCCGGCGCCTGGGTGATGGCGCCGCCTGCCGCACGGGAGAGGACGCGCGGGACCGTAAGGCAATGGCACCAGTCCATGCCCGCCGGCGCGCTCGCGTAGGGCGGCTCCGGCAGGCCCATCCACCCGATAAGGATCGTGCGGCCGGCATCATCGGTAAACGTCTGCGGGGCGTAGAAGTCAAAGCCCGCGTCCCACCGGCGGAACGCGGTCGCATCGAGCGCCGGCGCTTCGACAAGGCACACGCCATCGGGCACCGGGATGTAGCCCGCCTGGTCGCGCAGCCCGCAGGCCCAGGGCCTCTCCTCCATCCCCTGCGGGCAGAACGAGAGGTACTCGCGGCCGTCGAGTGCGATGCGGTCCGGGCACTCCCACATGTAGCCAAAGTCATCGCGCGTGCGCACCTGCCCGTGGAATGCCCACGCGACGCCGTCGTCCGACCGGTAGACGAGCACGAAGCCCCGGTCGAAGAGGTCGCGCGCACCCAGGATCATCCACCACGCGCCGCCCTCGCGCCACACCTTGGGGTCGCGCACGTGGCACGAGCAGGTGATGGGATAGTCCCCGTTGCGCATGAGCACCCGCTTGGGACCGAGGGCGAAGCCGTCGTCGGTCTCGATCATAAGCTGCGTCGCACGGCGGCCCGAACGGATGTAGTCGTAGTCCCCGGGCTCCTTGACGTTGCCCGTGTAGTAGAGGCGCAGGGCGTCTCCGCCATCCGCCGCCGCGCCCGGCAGCACCACGGCGCAGCCCGAATACGAACCGTGCGTCTCGTCGTCCGTATCGGGCGCGATCACCATGCCGTGATGCTCCCAATGCACGAGGTCGCAGCTCGTCGCATGACCCCACCCGCGTGGGGCGTTGGGCTCGGGCCACGCAGGGCTGTACTGGTGAAATACATGGTAGACGCCGCGGAACTGGCAGAGGCCGTTGGGATCGTTGAGCCAGCCCACCGGCGGCATGAGATGAAACCCGCACCGCCAGGACGAGGGGGAGGTCGCCTTCGTCATGCCCATATCGCTACTCCTTAGGCTCCGCCTGGGTTGCCGCGTCGGCATCATGGTACAGCACGTACGAGATGCCGAAGCTCACGAGACCGGCGATGGCGAACATGATGAGGTACTGCACGGGCTGCGCGAGGCAGAGCAGGATGCCAAAGATGCCGGTGACGCCGGTGCCCGAGGCGGCGAGTCCTGCGACGGAGGCGAACATGGCGCCCAGACCGCCACCGATACAGCCCGCCACGAAGGGCTTCACGAAGCGCAGGTTGACACCGAAGATAGCCGGCTCGGTGATGCCCATGAACGCGGAGAGCGACGAGGGCAGCGCGAGAGAGCGGACCTTGACGTCGCGCGTCTTGAGGGCGACGGCGAGGGCGGCGCCGGCCTGGCCGATGTTGGCGGCGCTCGCCAGCGGGAGCCAATAGGTCACGCCGTAGGCGGCGATCTGACCCAGATCGATGGTGGTGTACATCTGATGGATGCCCGTGACCACGGTGGGTGCGTAGAGCGCGCCCATGATGAGGGAGCCGATGCCGAGCGGCAGCGTCAAGAGGAACTGGATGGCGCCGAGAATCGCGTTCTCCGCCCACACGAAGACGGGGCCCACGGCGATCATGACGAGGTAGGCTGTCGCCGCCACCGATACGAGCGGCGTGACGAAGAGGTCGAAGGCCTCGGGCACGATCTTATGGAGCCGCTTCTCGATAAAGGCGAGGATGCCCGCCGCGATCACGATGGGGATGACGTGACCCTGATATCCCACCCACTCGATGCTGTAGATACCGGGGATGACGGCATAGGTCTGCGCCACGCCCTCGGTCGCCACCGTGTTGGCGTTCTGGAGACCGGGGTTGATGAGGAGCATGCCCACCACGGCGCCCAGATAGGGGTTGGCGCCGAACGCCTTGGCGGCGGAGAAGCCGATCAGGATCTGCAGGAACGTGAAGGCGGTGTTGGACACGAGGTTCAGGATCTGGTACCACGCGTTATCGGTGTCGAGCGCGATGAAGCCGTTCGTATCCATAAACGAGAGGGCGCTCATGATGCCCAGCAGAAGGCCCGAGGCCACGATGGCGGGAATGATGGGGACGAAGACATCGCCCAGCAGCTTGATGGCGCGCATGAGGGGGTTCTTCTGCTGATCGGCCGCGGCGGCCTTCGCCTCCTCCTTAGAGGCGGCCGTGATGTTGCCGAGCGAGACGAACTCGTCGTACACCTTGTTGACCGTGCCCGTGCCGTAGATGACCTGCAGCTGGCCTGCCGCCTTGAAATTGCCCTTGGCGCCGGTCGCCGCATCCACCTTTGCCTGATCCACCTTGCTGTCGTCCGCAATCACCAGGCGCAGACGCGTCGCGCAATGCGCCGCCGAGACCACGTTGCCCGCCCCGCCGATCGCATCGAGGATCTCCTGCGCGGCCTGCCGATAATCGAGTGCCACCGTATACCTCCCTCGAGTGAGCCTGCACCGATTCCCCGCCACCCGCTTCTCACGCCCGTGGTTGTGGAATCGTTCTCACGTCTTAGTAATAAGGCTGATTCGTTATGTAATCGTTCTCACGTCTGTAAACGATAGAAATTCGACGGTAGACGGTATCCTTCTCGTGAAGCAGAGCGAGGGCTTACGTATTTAGTTATGGGAACGTTCTCTTTTTTTACATCCGTTTTTGACGCGTCGAATCGCGGACAACGACGTCGTATCCCATCTTGATCTCACGCGCGACGGCGTCCTCGTCCGCCATGGACTCCGCCAGCATGCGGGCCGCCTCGGCGCCGGAGGTCTTGTAGTGGTAGTGCACCGAGGTGAGCGACGGCGTCACCACCTGCGAGATATCGCTGTCTCCCACGGCGGCGACCTGCACGTCGGCGGGCACCGCGATGCCGCGGTCGGCAAGGCACGCCATGGCGCCGTAGGCGATGGAATCCGTGGCGCAGACCAGCGTATCGAAGGACACGCCGCGCTCCATCAGGCGCTCGCAAGCGGCGTAGCCGCTCTCTATCGAGAAGTCAGCGATGACGCAGGCACCCTCTTCGACGGCGACACCGCGCGCGGCGCAGCCCGCCAAGAAGCCCTCTCGCCGACGCCGGCCCGCCGCCACATCCTCTTCCAGGACGCCGATGTACGCGGGCCGGTCTCCCGCGGAGAGCACCCGCTCGGTGAGCGCTCGCAGGGCACCGTATTCGTCTTGGTAGACGCACGAGCGCCCCTCGAGCTTCTGGCTGAGGACCACCAGCGGAACCGGCAGGGCCGCTATCGCCGCATCGTGCGCGGGCGTAAGGACGGTCGCCATCAAGATGACGCCATCCACCTTGCTGCGCTCGGAGAAGAGCCGCAAGAAGGAGACCTCGCGCGCAGCGTCGTTATCGGTATTGGCGAGAAGCGCCTGATAGCCGACCTCGTTCAGGACGCCCGTGATGCCCGCGACCATGCGGCTCACCGACGCGGAGTTGATCTTGGGGATGATGATGCCCACCAGACCCGACTTGCCCGTACGCAGGGTCTTTGCCTGCCGTGACGGCACATAGCCGGTCTCCTCGACCACCCGCGCGATGGCAGCGCGCTTCTCCTGCGACACGTAGCCGTCGTTGAAGTACCGCGAGACCGTTGCGCGCGAAACCCCCGCCATCTGGGCGACCTGATTGATATCCATGGGCGACCTCCTCGGACATCAGTCTAGAGGACTTCCGCCACAGGTGGCAAGCAACCCCGGGCCCCATCGCCCTAACGAGCCCGAGCCGCGCAAGCGCGTGGCAGCGCTACCGCGTGCGCTCTATCTCGACGGCCACGCTCGAGAGCGGCAGGCCGATGGGCGCCCACGGCTTCGCGATGCGCAGGCGCACCGCTATGAGTGCCGGATAGTCTGCCAGCAGGCGCTCTGCCGTGGCCTCGGCAGCGGCCTCGATGAGCTTGAACGTGTGCGCGCGCAGGTACGCGTCGATGGTGTGACACACCTCGCCGTAGTTGATCGAGGCGTCGAGGTCGTCGGTTGTGCCCGCGTGCGCGAGGCTCGTGTAGAGCGTTGCCGAGACGACGAACTTCTGCCCGAGCTCGTTTTCCGCAGGGTAGACGCCGTGGTTGGCAAAGACCTCGAGACCCTCGATCAAGATCTTGTCGGCGTGCTCGAGCGCCGCGGGGTCGAGCTTGGCGAGCTCGCGGCGGGCGACGGGCAACCCCGCCCGGTCGCGCTGCGCAAGCGTGGTCTCCTCGCCGCGCGAGGTGTCTTCCGGCAGATGCTTATCGGTCATGGCAATCATCCTTCCCCTGGGGTCTCCGGCGCGCCGGGGCGACAGCGCCCGCGTCCGCGTCGGGTGACCCCGTCGTCGTTCGACCACCTCTATACCCGCACGGCACGAGCCCGCAACGGGCCGTGGCAAAAGAGCGTCAAATCTGGATGCAGAGGTTCTTCTTGGCATCGGGCCACGAGCAGGCGCGGCGCACGTCCGCTGGGCAGGAGAAGCACGGGCGCGAGGCCTTGTCCGCCCGGCAGAGCAGCCGCTCGAGCGGCTCGGCATCCGCGCGCAGGCGCCGATGCCCGCGAATGGCCGTCACGATGGCACGGCGCTCCGCGTCGGTGAAGGCGACGTCCCCGTCGAGGCTCGCCAGGATATCGCCTGCAAGGCGCGCGCCCGTGAGCTCATGCGGCGCCCCCATGGCGTACTGCGTTGCCTTGCCGATGTCGTGCAAGAGCGCCGCCGCATAGACCACCTCGCGGTCGAGCCCGCAGCCCTCCTCGAGGTTTGCGATCCACATGAGGCGCGCCGCATCGAGCAGATGGCGCAGCTGGTGCCGGCAGAAGGGGCGGTCGCACTCGAGGCGCGCAAGCCAGCGGTATGCGGTTTGATAGGCAGGATGGAGCCAAATCGCATCGACGCGCGGCATAGGGGAAAGGCCCTGCTTGTGCGGATACCTCACATGCGTCTCCGTCATCATCGCGCTCCCCTCTCCCGCGTCGCGCCCGCGCCGGGCCGCCGCCCGACGCCGCCCCAGCGCGCCGCCGCGCTTGCCGCTACATCGAATGCGTCGAATAGACCTCCTCGTCGCGCCAGAGCACCACGGCCTCGGCAAGCGAGCAGCCACGCGCCGCCGCTGCGCGGCGCGTGGCGTTGAGGTCAATCAGGCGCTGGTTGGACGAGCCGCGAAACCGCAGGCTGATATCGTAGAGCTCCTGCATCCATGGGCCGTCGACCAAGATGTCTATGGTATCGAGCACGCGGTCGGTCACCTCGGTATGGTGACGGCCGCCGGGCATGAGCTCGTCGAGCACATCGCCCGTGAAGCACCAGATGGACTTCGCCGGGCTGCCGTCCGCGTGCACCCCGCGCGGGAACCGCGCGCGCACCCGCTCGAGAAACGGCACGAGTCCGCGCTGGTTCTCGGGCTCCATGGGCTCGCCGCCCAGCACGGTGAGACCGTCGGCAAACGGATGGTCGAGGCTTTCGATGATCCGGTCCTCCACCTCACGGGTAAAGGGCTCCCCCGCTGCAAAGCTCCACGCACCCGAGTTGAAGCACCCCGGGCACCCGCGCCGGCAGCCGGAGACGAAAAGCGACGTGCGCACGCCCTCGCCGTTGGCGATGTCGGAGTATTTGATCTCGGCGTAGTTCATCGCCAGCCTCCTCTCCCCTTACCGAATGCAAGCAGATGCGTCGAAACGGCACGGCCCCACAGGGGCGGATGCGTCAAAACGACCCCGTCCCCAAACGAGCACCTTACAGGTGCAGCACGCGGTCGCGGATCTCCTCGGTGCGCCCCTGGTTCCAGAACTGCGTGCCGATGTAGCCGCACGTACGGCGAGCGACGTTCAGCTTCTCCTGGTCGCGGTTGCCGCAATTGGGGCACTCCCACACGAGCTTGCCGTCGTCCTCCACGATCTTGATCTCGCCGTCGTAGCCGCACACTTGGCAGTAATCGCTCTTGGTGTTGAGCTCGGCGTACATGATGTTCTCGTAGATGTACTGCATGACGCGGATGACGGCCTTGAGGTTATCCTGCATGTTGGGCACCTCGACGTAGGAGATGGCGCCGCCCGGCGAGAGCGCCTGGAACTCGCTCTCGAACTTGAGCTTGTCGAAGGCGTCGATCTTCTCGGACACGTGCACGTGGTAGCTGTTGGTGATGTAGCCCTTGTCCGTCACGCCGGGGATGATGCCGAAGCGGCGCTGCAGGCACTTGGCAAACTTGTAGGTGGTCGACTCGAGCGGGGTGCCGTAGAGCGAGTAGTCGATGTCCTCGGCGGCCTTCCACGCGGCGCACTTGTCGTTCATGTGCTGCATGACGGCGAGCGCGAAGTCCTTGCCGTGCTCGTCGGTGTGGCTCACGCCCTTCATGTAGCGCACGCACTCGTAGAGGCCGGCGTAGCCGAGCGAGATGGTCGAGTAGCCGCCGTACAAGAGCTTGTCGATGGTCTCGCCCTTGTCGAGGCGGGCGAGCGCGCCGTACTGCCAGAGAATAGGCGCGGCGTCCGAGAGCGTGCCCTTGAGACGCTCATGGCGGCAGCGCAGGGCCTTGTGGCAGAGCTCGAGGCGCTCGTCGAAGATCTCCCAGAACTTCTGCTCGTCACGGCCCGAGGAGCACGCCACGTCCACGAGGTTGATGGTGACGACGCCCTGATTGAAGCGGCCGTAATACTTGGGCTTGCCCGGCTCGTAGTTTTTGGCGCGCGCCACGTTGCCGTACCCGTTGCCGGAGCGGTCGGGCGTGAGGAAGCTGCGGCAGCCCATGCAGGTGTAGACGTCGCCCTCGCCCGGCTTCTCGCCCGCCGACAGCTTGAGCTCGCGCATCTTCTTGGCCGAGATGTAGTCGGGCACCATGCGCTTGGCGGTGCACTTGGCCGCAAGCTGCGTGAGGTAGAAGTACGGGCTTCCCTCGTAGACGTTGTCCTCGTCGAGCACGTAGATGAGCTTGGGGAAGGCGGGCGTGATCCACACGCCGGCCTCGTTCTTCACGCCCTCGTAGCGCTGACGGAGCGTCTCCTCGATGATCATCGCGAGGTCGTGCTTCTCGGCCTCCGAGCGGGCCTCGCCGAGGTACATGAACACCGTCACGAACGGCGCCTGGCCGTTGGTGGTCATAAGCGTGACGACCTGGTACTGGATGGTCTGCACGCCGCGACGGATCTCGTCGCGCAGGCGCTCCTCCACCACCTCGGCGATCTTATCCTGGGGCGCGTCGACACCGAGCTCGGAGAGCTCCGTCTCGACCTGCCGGCGGATCTTCTGGCGGCTGACCTCCACAAACGGCGCGAGGTGCGTGAGCGAGATGGACTGGCCGCCGTACTGGCAGCTCGCCACCTGGGCGATGATCTGCGTGGCGATGTTGCACGCCGTCGAGAAGCTGTGGGGGCGCTCGATGAGCGTGCCGGAGATGACGGTGCCGTTCTGCAGCATGTCCTCAAGGTTCACGAGGTCGCAGTTGTGCATGTGCTGGGCGAAGTAGTCGGAGTCGTGGAAGTGGATGATGCCCTCGTTGTGGGCCTCCACCACGTCGGCCGGCAGCAGCACGCGCTGGGTGAGGTCCTTGGAGACCTCGCCGGCCATGTAGTCGCGCTGCACGGAGTTGACGGTGGGGTTCTTGTTGGAGTTCTCCTGCTTGACCTCTTCGTTGTTGCACTCGATGAGGGAGAGGATCTTGTCGTCGGTCGTGTTCTTCTGGCGCTTCAGTCCCTGCACGTAGCGGTAGATGATGTACTTGCGCGCGACCTCGAACTTGTCGAGCTTCATGAGCTCGTCCTCGACGAGGTCCTGGACCTCCTCCACCGAAACGGTGTGGCCGGCGTTCTCGCACGCCTCCGTCACGTTCTGCGAAGCGTAGATCACCTGACGCTCCGTCAGGCGATCGCTCTCCTGAACGTCGAGATTGGCGGCGCGGATGGCGTTCTCGATCTTGGTGATGTCGAAGGCTACCTCGGTACCGCTGCGCTTGATGATCTTCATGCGAATCCTCGTATCTGTCGCAAGTCTTCTGGGTCGGGCCCCGGGCCGCACGAAGCCCGCCGCCCGGGCCCCAGCGGGTGAGGCAGCACGGTGCAACGGATATGTGGCGCGAGAGCGTGGTATCCATATTAGGCTACCGGAGCTCACCATATGCTGAGGATTTTTATCTTCCTAACACTACATGTTGTGTTTCTGCAGGTGAGAGCAATTGGTGGAATTACGGACACATTACCTTTTGGTTGATAGCGGGGCGCCTGCGCTCGCACCCCGGCGCCCTCACCTGCAGGGGTTTGGATTTTGAGGTTTTTGGGTCTCAGAATAGTTCCACAAGTCCGACCGCTCGCCCATCGGCAAACGGATGAAAAAATCTCTTGACCTAGATGTTGTGGACGGGCCCTCCGCGTACCGGTGCGGGGCCGCATCAGGAACCGAGCGCCCATAGGTTGCTCGCCTGGCCGAGCACGCGCTCGATATCCCACGTGGTATGCGTTCGTTCGGCGCTGTTGGGGTCGTGCACGATCACGGTGCCGTCCTCAGCGAGGCCCGCGAGCACGATGAAGTGCCCCGTCGTGGTGAAGTCTCCGGGCCGGACGCTCGCGATGACCACGGAGCCCGCCTCGAGTGCCGCGCGCACCTGCGATGCGTCTGCCGGCAGCTCCTCGCTTGTGAGCCCCAGCTGGGCTGCGCCCTCCGTCATGAACGACCACGCCGTCATGCCGTCCACCGTGTAGCCGCCGCGCTCCGCGAAGGAGGCCATGTCCGCAGGCGTCATGTCGTCGCGCCCCGTGAGCGCAACGTACGCCATGGTGAGGCAGGTGGGGCCGCAGCCGTTCTCGCCCACGGTGCCGCCGGCATAGGGCTCGGCGGCCCATGCGGGGTCGGTCTGGTAGAGCTCGGGAACCTCGCCGGCGCGCCATGCGGAGCGGGGCGTGGAGGCAGGACCCGAGCCCGCGAGGCCGGAGAGCACCGCGTCCCCGGCCGCCGCCCACGCGCCGCCGTCGGCAACCGCGCCCAGCGCGACGGCGCCCGCAAGCCCGAGCGCCACGAGGGCGAGCGCCGCTGCGAGCAAGCGCCGCCCGAGACGGGGCCCGCGTCTGCGCCGCGCCCTCCTCAAGACCCCTCGGCGCCCACCCGATGCGGCGCGCGCGGGGCGCCGCCTTGCGGGCACCGGTGCGTGCGCCGCGCCCAAGGGGGCCGTGTTGCCGATAGGCTCCGCCGCGTACCCGCGCCCGCCTGCCGCAAAGCGATAAGAGCTGCCGTTCATGCGTGTCCTTTCTCTCGGGGATGACCTGCATCCACCATAGGGAGGGCCCGCATAACGAGTCTTGAGGGAAACCCTAAGCTTTGGTTAACGCCGCCGCGGGCGCCCTAGAGAAACGCTGACTTGCAAGCCCGCGGCCGCCCGCACCAGCCGGCATGCCGGAGTGAATCGGCGCTTCCCTAGGCCGGCAGCTCGACGGTGAAGGTCGTGATACCCGCCTCGCTCGCCGCGGCGATCGTGCCGCCGTGGAGCTCCACAATCTCGCGCGCGATGGCAAGACCGAGCCCGGCGCCGCCCGTGGAGGTGGCGCGCGCCTCGTCCAGACGGAAGAACTTATCGAAGATGGCCTCGAGCTTGTGCGGCGGTATGGTCGCGCCCTCGTCCGTCACCGTCACGCGCACCCACGGCGCGCCCGGCGCATCCTCGGGCTCGAAGCGCTCCGCCGCAACGGCGATCTCGGTCCCTTCGCGGCTGTAGGCGATGGCGTTCTTGAGGATGTTGTTGAACACGCGCGCCAACCTGCCGGGGTCCGCCGTGATCCACAGCTCCGCTCCCGGCGCCTCCACACTCGCCGGCGCGCCCTCAACGGTAAGCAAGACGGTGTTTCCATGCGCCTCAAGCAGCGGATAGAACTCGTCTGCCATCTGTACGAGCAGATAGCTCAGATCGACGGGCTCGGTCTCAAGCTCGATGTGCGAAAGGTTATAGCGCGTGATATCGAAAAACTCGTTAATGAGGCGCTCCAGGCGCTTTGCCTTGTCGAGCGTGATACCCACATAGCGGCAGCGCTGCTCGCGCGGCATCTCGGGAATCTCGTCCAGAAGCGACAGATAGCCGATGACCGAGGTGAGCGGCGTCTTGAGGTCGTGCGCAAGGTAGGTGATGAGGTCGCTTCGGCGCTGCGCCTCGTCGCGCAGCGCCCGCTCGTGCGCCTCCGCCGTACCCTTGACTTCGGTCGCCGTGAGCGCAAGCGCCCCGAATCCTTCGGGAAAGACCTCGCTCGCCTCTGCGTCGTGGCGCATGTAGAACGCAAGCAGCTCCGCGGAGCGCTCGGCCGTGGCGCGCGACCGACGGTGGGCGTAGAGGTGCGCGGCAACGGCCGAGACCGCCACGAGCACGAGTACAAAGACAAGTCCGAGCCGCAGGAAGAACTCCTTGGCGCCCGTGGGATTGAAGACGAGGTTATAGGTGACACCCGTTTGGTAGTCGACCTCCCACGTGGAAACGAAGGTCGAGAAGAACCATTCGACGAAGGCGCCGTTCATGCCGTCGTCGACAAAGCGGAAGAGCAGGATGTAGAGCATGACGGCCACCGCGCCGCCCGCAATGAGAACGACAGCGAGACGCAGGCGGCCGCGGCGGGCGCCGTCGGCCGCAGAGGCGATGGGCGGCGCGGCGAGAGGCTGCGTGCCCGGCGTACCTGCGGATGCCGCCGCAGCCTGCCGCGATGCCGCGGGTGCCGGCGCGACGGGCGGGGTCGGTCCCTCGTGGTGGTTTCTAGCGCTCAATCTTGTATCCGCACCCCCAGACGGTCTTGATGTACTTTGGGTCGTCGAACGAGTCGCCGAGCTTCTCACGCAGATGGCGAATGTGCACCGTGATAGAGCCGGAACCGTTCTCGTAGTACGCATCGCCGAAGATCTTGCAGTAGAGGTCGCGCGCCGAGACGACCGCGCCCTCAGCCTCGAGCAGGATCCGCAAGATGGAGAACTCCGTGGGCGTGAGCGCGAGCGGGCGCTCGTTGAGCGTGCAGGCGTGCGCCGGCACATCGAGCACCAGCCCCGCATAGGTGAGGACCTCGCCGCGGCGCGTATCGGAAGCCCCCGATGCAGAATAGGTTTTATACCGCCTGAGCTGCGCCTTAACCCGCGCGACGAGCTCGAGGGGCAAGAAGGGCTTCACAACGTAATCGTCGGCCCCCAGCGTGAGCCCCGTGACGCGGTCGACCTCCTCGCCCTTGGCGGTAAGCATGATGACGGGATAGGTGTGGTGCTCGCGGATCTTGCGGCAGAGGGCGAAGCCGTCGACACCGGGCAGCATCACATCGAGGAGCGCCAAGTCGAACGGGGGCGCCGCCGCGTCCTCGGTACGCGCGAGGGCGCGGGCGCCGTCGACGAACACCTCGACGATAAACCCCTCGTTCTCGAGGTAGACCCGTACCAGGTCGCCGATCTCGCGCTCGTCGTCGACCATGAGAATCCGCTCCGCCACGCGTGCCCCTTTCTCTCATCCCCCACGCAGCATAGCGCGGGCGCAGCCGGCGAACATGAAGGAAATCCTAAGACGCCGCCCGCTCATCGCAACTGCCACGCTCGGCGCAAAAGCATCTGATAATATTGATAGTATTCTGAGAGATGAGGTGATGTCATGAACATCAGACCTGTTTCCGACCTTAGAAACAACTACACCGACATCGAGCGCGACGTCGCAGAGAATGGTCCTGTCTTTTTGACAAAAAACGGTCGGGGCTCGATGGTTGTCATGAGTTTCGAGCAGTATCAACGAGCAAGTGAGACCGTGGAAAACGCCCTTGACGCCGCCGACCGGCAGGCCAGAAGCATGAGCCTACGCTACACGCATGATGAGGTCTTCGGTTCGGTAAGGGAGATGCTCGGCCATGACTCAGAAGCAACCGCGTTATAAGCTGAGCTATCTGCCGCTTTTTTGGGAAGACCTAAGCGCAGCGGCTACCTATATCGCTCATGACCTTCACAATCCCTCCGCTGCCAAACGCTTGGTAGACGACGTGGAGAAGGGCATCTTTGCGCATCTCCGAAACTCAACCATGGCGGCAACGTATCACACCACTCGAAAGCGCCCTCTCCCCTATTACTATTTTGGAGTCGGAAATTACCGGGTGTTCTACGTCGTGGACGGTAACACCATGGAAGTCAGACGCATGCTGTACCGAGCGCGCAATATCGAGGAGCTCATCCGCTGATGCAACGAGCCGGCGCCTCGTCCCGATTCTTTGCGTAGGCGCATGCGCGGGCAGCCCTGAGGCGACGTGGGAATCAGAGCTCGCGCGAGAATACCGTCTCGACCTCGCCGTGACGGTCGCGACCGACTCCGCAGGGCTCATAGCCAAACTTCTCGTAGAGCCCTTCCTCGCCCGAGCGGATGTACATGCAGGTGAAGCCCGCCGCGCGGGCGCGGTCCTCCGCCACGCGGATCATGCGCTCGGAGAGGCGCCTGCCGCGGAAGCGCTCGCCTACGTACACGTAGCCGATGAAGGGCGTGCGATCGTCGTCCACCAGGCCATCCTCCGCCGCGAGCGCGCAAAAGCCCGCCGGCTCCCCATCGACCATCGCCAAAATGACACACTGCCAGCCGGTGAAGTAGCCTTCGCGCATCTTGCGGGCGAGCGAGCGGGCACCGCGCCACGGGCACGCGTCCACGAACGCGAGCGCCGTGCTCCACAGGCTGTCCGCGGGATTAATCGCTGCGATGCTCGTGCCTGAAGACTGGGAAATCTGATCCATAGAACGCTTCCTTTCGCAAAAATGCAAGTATTCAACAATGCTACCAAGCATCACCGGGTATCCCATACATCCTAAAGAGAGAAACCCGAGGTAGAGCGGTCGTCAATGAGCTGCCTATCTGCCTGTGCGCCCTCAGATTGTTGAATAGTTGAAAAACTGAAAACGAAAGGGCATTAAAACCGGTTCCGAAGCTATCCCTCCTGTCCTCGTTTGCGCTCCTCTGCCACGATGCGTGCGACCGTGCGACGGCGGACGACGAGGTAGACAAGAGGAACAGCGAGCACCACCAGGCTCGCCCCCACGAGCACGCCCTGCACGCCAAAGATGGCGGCGAGCGCCGGCGCGGCAAAGAGCGGCAGGGCGCCCGCGCCGTTGAACCCGGCATTCATGACCGAGTTCACGCGACCGAGGACCTCGATGGGGGCGTGCATCTGCACGAGCGTGTTCTGAAGCGGCGTCACCATACCAAAGGCGCAGCCGAGTACCATCTGCCCCGCAAGCGCGCACGCCACATACGGCGTGCCCACGTAGAGCAAGCAACCCACGCCCTGCAAGGCAATAAGGAGGATGAGGGTGAGCACGTTCACGTGGGCGCGCGGCACGCGAATCGCCAGAAGCGACCCAATGACGCTCCCAGCCCCCGCCGCGCTCGAGAGCCATCCCATCCAGGAAATGCCCACATGCAGGACATCGCGGTAGAAGAGCGACTCAAGCGGGTCGAAGGCACCGTAGCCGGTGTAGGCGAGCACGCCCACGCCAAAGAGCAAGGCGAGCGAGGGCACGGTAAAGACCGTTCGCACCGAGTCCGCAAACGTCGCCGACGGAGCATCAGGGGCGGGCTCGGGCGCGGCGGCACTGGGCGCGGTGGCACCGGGGTCATCGGATGCGGCAGCGCCGGGCGCGTTGGCACCGGGGGCATCGGGCATGGGTTCGCTTGCATCGAGCACGCGCGAGCGCACCCGCGCCGCACGAACGCGCAAAACCCGCTCCACAAGCAGGTAGGCGGGCAGCGCTGCAGCGGCGGAGAACACCGCCGCGGCCAGAAAGACGCGCTGGGCGGGCAGCACCGTGGCGATGAGGCCACCCACCGCGGGCCCCACCACCACCGCAACGTTGGATACCACCGCAAGCAGGGCGTTCACGCGCTTGAGCTCGTCGGCGTCGTCAGTCAGGTAGGCGGGGTACGCCGAGAGGAAGGCAAAGCCGAGCCCCGTCGCAAATCCAAAGGCGCAGCTCATGGCGAGCACGTTTGCCACATCAGGGGGCGCGAGCTGAAAAAGCACACTCGTCGCCACCGCCACGGCAAGCGTCACCGCGGCATGCAGCCGGGGACCGCGCACGTCGAGAAGCGTCCCGCCGGCGGCGTTGCCAAAGATGATGAACAGGTTGAAGAAGCCCACCGCCCCAGCGAGTGCCCAGGTGGAGGCACCCACCTCATAGGTGAGCGTCCCGATGATGCCTATGAAGTAGGCCGCCTGCACGCCGAGGTAGACGAGAAAACGGGTCGCCACCAAAAGGAACGTTCCCGCTGGCAGGCCGGTGCGCGTGCGACGTGTCACTTCGCGTCTGCCCAGGTGGTGCCCACCGAGGCATCCGCCACGAGCGGCACGGCGAGCGTGACCACGCCTTCCATCTCGGCGCGGACCATAGCGATGAGGCGCTCGACCTCGTCCTCGGGGCACTCGAAGTCAAGTTCGTCGTGCACCTGCAAGATCATGCGCGCGGCAAAGCCCTCGTCCTCCAGACGGTGCGCCACACGCACCATGGCGATCTTGATGATGTCCGCCGCGGTGCCCTGCATGGGGTGGTTCATGGCGGTGCGCTCGCCAAAGGCACGCTGCGAGGGCACGCGCATCTTGAGCTCGGGGATGGGGCGCCGGCGCCCAAAGAGCGTCTCGGCGTAACCCGTCTGCTTGGCGTCCGCCACCGTGCGGTCGAGGAACGTCCGCACGCCCGGGTACGCCTCAAAGTAGCGGTCGATCATCTCGCGCGCCTCGGCCTGCGGGATGTCGAGCGACTGCGAAAGGCCGTAAGCCTGCTGGCCGTACACGATGCCAAAGTTAACCGCCTTCGCGCGGCTGCGGAGCGCGGGCGTGACCTCGTCCACCGGCACGTCAAAGACGCGCGCGGCGGTCTCGGCATGGAAGTCCTCACCCTCGTTGAACGCGGCGATAAGGTGCGCGTCACCCGAGAGGTGCGCGAGGAGCCTGAGCTCGATCTGGCTGTAGTCGACCGCCACAAAGACGCTGCCCGGCGCAACCGTGAAGGCGGTCTTGACCGTGTGGCCGAGTGTGGAACGCGTAGGGATGTTCTGCAGGTTGGGGTTGGAGGACGACAGGCGGCCCGTCGCGGTGATGGTCTGGTTGTACGTGGTGTGCACACGCCCGTCCTGCCGGCGGAGCGCCCCCAGCGTATCGAGATAGGTGCTCTTGATCTTGGTCTTCTCGCGGTACTCGAGGACGAGCTGGACAAACTCGTTGTCGCGGGCGAGCTCCTCGAGCACGCGGGCGTTGGTGGAGTAGTAGCCGCGCGCGGTCTTCTTGAGGCCGCGGGTCGGCAGGCCCATCACGTCGAAGAGGATGTGCGAGAGCTGCATGGGGCTCGCGATGTTGAAGGTCTCGTCACCGGCGAGGGTGCGGATGCGACGGGCGAGGTCGTCGATTTCTGCCCCCAGGTCCTCGGCAAGAGCGGAGAGGCGCTCGGGGTCAACGTACATGCCCGTGCGCTCCATGGCGCAAAGCACCGGTACAAGCGGCATCTCAATCTGGTCAAAGAGCGGACGCGCGCCGTCACGATCGAGTGCGGCGGCAAGCGGCTCCTGGCATGCGCGGGCAACGACAGCGCCACGTGCGGCAGCCGAGGGCGCGTCGTCACCGGCGCCCTCCTCCCCTGCCGCCACGGGCAACGAGAGGGCAAGGTAGGTATCGGCGAGGTACGCGTCGTCAAAGCTCGAGCGCACCGAGTCGAGGAGATATGCCGCCACCACGGTGTCGAAGAGGCGCGACGCGTCGAGCGTAAGCGGGTCGAGAAGCTCCGCCTCGGCAGAGTCCACGGGCGAGAGCTCGTGCAGAAGCGCCTTCACATCTGGCGAAGCAACGTGCCCCTCTCGCAGCAGGCGCGTAAGCACGCTCGCCACAAGACCGCCCTCAAAGGCAAAACCGGCGACGGGGCCGGTCGCAACAATCGCCGTCGGGCCGTCCGCGGGTTCGTCCACCGCCACGAGCGCACGCGACGTGGCGACCCAGAGTGTGCGCGTAAGACCAAAGAGCGCGCCCTCCTCGCGGTCGTCGTCGAGCGTCACGCCCAGCCACTCGCCCGCCGCGATGGCGCGGTCGAGCTCGGCGAACGCCGCCTCAAAGGCCGCCTCGTCCGCCACATCAGCGCGCAGGACCTCGGGCAACGTGAGCTCCGAGGGGCCGGAAGCAGCCGCCCCGTCCTCACCAAGCAGCGCTAAGAAGCGGTTCTGCATAGCCATGATGCCGAGCGCGCCGAGCGCCGCCGTCACGTCGTCTGCCGTGTACGCAGGAAACGCCGTGCCGGAAAAGTCGAGCTCCACGGGCGCATTCGTCTGGATGGTCGCAACCTTGCGCGAGAGC
Source organism: Collinsella sp. An268 (assembly GCF_002159765.1). Taxonomy (GTDB): domain Bacteria; phylum Actinomycetota; class Coriobacteriia; order Coriobacteriales; family Coriobacteriaceae; genus Coprousia. The sequence goes on from NZ_NFJH01000004.1 coordinate 63,243, forward strand.
AGTGCGTCGTCGATGTGTGCGCGCAGGTTCTCGCCCATCTTGCCCTTGACCTCGTCCGCGTGCGCGATGACCTCGTCAAGCGAGCCGTACTGCGCGATGAGGGCGCTCGCCTTCTTGGGGCCGATGCCCGGCACGCCCGGGATGTTGTCAGACGTGTCGCCCTTAAGACCGTAGAAGTCGGGCACGAGCTCGGGCGTGATGCCGTGGTAGAGGTCCTCCACCGTCTCGGGCGTCATGATCTGCACATCCGAGAGGCCCTTCTTGGTGCCCACGATCTTGACGTGGTCGGTGGAGAGCTGGTACATGTCGCGGTCGCCCGTGATGAGGTACATGTCGCAACCAGCCGCCTCGCCCGTGCGGGCGAGCGTGCCCAAGATGTCGTCGCCTTCCCAGCCCTCGGCCTCCAAAATGGGCACCTTAAGACCGGTGAGCAGGTCCTTTATCATGGGGAACTGCACGCGCAGGTCTGGGTCCATGGGTGGGCGCTGTGCCTTGTACTGCGGGAGCATCTCCATGCGCACGCGCGGCTTGCCCTTATCGAAGGCAACGGCAACCCCGTCCGGATGGAACGCGTCCACCATTTTGAGGAACATGTTGAGAAAACCGAAGACCGCGTTGGTGGGCCGGCCGTCCGGCGCGTTCATGGTGGGCGGCACGGCATGGAACGCGCGGTGCATGAGCGAGTTGCCGTCGATGACGGCAAAGGTGCGGCGAGCCTCGGGCGCGGTGGTGTCTGACATGGGGCATCCTCTCGACGTTTGCTTGCCACCAGTCTACCCGCCCGCGCGGACATGCGCCACACCGCGCGGTGCGCGCAGGACGGCCGCGACACGAAAGTCTCGAGATAGCGCGGCCCTACCGCTCGGGCGTCGCCGTCAAGCGGATGCGCCCGCGGTCCGCGAGCGCCGCGAAATCGCCCGAGAGCCAGCGCGCCGACTCGCCCGGCCCCAGCACGAGGGGCATGCGGTTGTGCACGGGCGCAACCGTCGCGTTGGGCTCCGTCGTCACGATGGAGAGGCGCCCCTCGGCAGTCACGCCCGCGAGCAGAAATGCCCGGGCGCCGGGCAGGCGAAAGCGGTACTGCCGCCGCACGGGCTTGCCGGTGCGCTCGCTCGGCACGCGCTCGGTTTGGTGACCCTCGTAAAACGCACGCACCGGCACGAGGCAGCGCCCGTGCGCAATCGCGTCCAGCCACAGGCCGCGCCCGCGCTCGAGCTGGGAGAGCGCCGTATCGAGTCGCGTGTTGAAGACGGGCCGCCCGTCCCGCGGCGAGTCGAAGCCCCACAGGAGCGACACCGTGATGAGCTCGCCATCCTCTCCGGGCACGTAGGCGGGTACGAGCGACCCCGGCCAGGCGTCGCGCGCGGGGTCGAAGCCCTCGTCCTCCCCTTCCAGCCGCGCACGGCCACTGCGGCGGCGCGCCTCGAGCGCCTCCTCGGCCTCCTCAACCGTGAGCGGACACATTCGCTGGCACATAGGCTAGTCTCCGTCCCCCGCCAGTACACCCCGAGCCGTCCCGGCAAGAAAGTCGACCGGCGCGGTCGCCTCCTCAATAGGGATGCCGATCTCGACCAAGAAGTCGAGAAACACGTCCTCCACACCAATAAAGGGGTCCGCATCGCCCTTGCCCTGGATACCGCCCTGGATGAGCTTCTCGCAAAGTGCGCGGCACTCGTCCCAGCGATGCCCTTGGCGCCAGACATCGCGCAAAGCGCCCTGCCGCTGGGGGATAATCCACACGATGCCTTCCTTTTTGTTGTGATACCCTCGGGCATCTTCGAGGGAAATCGCGGAAATCCGCACGATGCCCTTGCCGCTGGTACCGTTTTTCTTGCGATGCTCGACCCACGAGGGCGCAAAGAGCACGCCGTCCGCCACAAAGAGGTCGCAGCGTACGGGCTCCTTGACATGCCGTCGGTAAAGTACGAGCGACAAGCCGATAAGCACGGCAGCGATGGCGGCGCAGACCGCGATGATGATGACGTACGGCAGCACGAACCCGTTCTGCACGCCAACCCAGAGGCAGACCGCGATGACGGCCAACGCTACCCCCGCGAAGGGGAGGGGCTTGAGGGCGTCGCTGTCGCGGAGCCACCCTTGGGGAAAGCGGTTGCGCGCAGCGATGGCCTCCGCAACGCGCTCCTGATACCGCTCCGGCTCGATGAGCTTGTACGATTTGCCGCCCATGAACCGCTCCTCCCCCCACGCACCGGCATGCGCACCGTTTTACTACCGACCCCCATAGTACCCCACGGCGCTCCCTACCCGCGACATCCGACCCGGCGCAGCCCCTCATGGAGTCTACCGGGTCATCCGCACCCACATGCAGAGCGTTTACGAGTTCGCCCGGCAGTATTACCGTGAAGGCGCATTCATACCTGCATCGTATAATGCGCCGTCACGTTTGCTCCAAAAGTTCCCGTTGAAGCTAGAGCTCCTCACCATTGGTCTCGATAACGTGTTTATACCAACCGAACGATTTCTTTGGATAACGCTTCATGCTGCCGTTGCCCTCATCGTCCACATCAACGAAGATGAATCCGTACCGCTTCTTATACTCTCCCGTTGAGAGGGAAATCATATCGATTGCGGACCAAGCGGTATAGCCGATCAAATCGACACCATCTTCAACGATGGCACGCTTCATCTGGGCGATATGCTGTGAGAGATAATTGATCCGATAGTCGTCCTCAACAGTTACGCTGCCATCCTCGTTGCGAATTGGCTCGTCGACCGTTCCGAGGCCGTTTTCCGTAATGATAATCGGCAGCTGATAGCGGTCGTAGACATTGTTAAGCGTGTAGCGCAAGCCGATCGGATCAATACCCCATCCCCAAGGCGTGTACTCCAGATAAGGGTTCTTGACCCCATCGACGTAGTTGCCGTGCACAATCTCGCCAGTCGTGGTACTCCCCAAGCAGTTACTGTTGTAATACGAGAAGGTGAAGAAATCGACCGTCCCCTCGCGCAAATCCTTGAGGTCCTCATCGGTCATTTCGATCTCGATGCCCAAATCATCGAAGTACTGCTTTGCGTAGTACGGGTACTTACCGAACACCAAAACGTCTCCGCAAAAATGGTTCTTAATCTTGTCCTCTCGCTGTGCAAGAAGCACGTCCTCGGGATTGCACGTCCCCGGATAGACAGTTCCGTAGGCAATCATGCTTCCGAAGTGGAAATCCGGGCAGATCGACCTACCCAACTTCACCATCCGCGCACTCGCAACAAACAGATGGTGCAGCGCCTGGAATCGTGCCTGAGGGTCATCCACCTGATTGCGAAAAGTCGTAGTGCCCGGATTGAGAATCCCCGCGTGATGCCAGTTGCCCGTTGGGCGCATGGTGCAGTTAATCTCGTTGAAGGGAAGCCAGTAGCGCACGTACTCCTTGTAGCGCATAAAGACCACTTCAGCAAATCTGACAAAGTAGTCAATGGTACGCCTGTCTTTAAAGCCGTTAAACTCTCGCGTGAATGCTAAAGGCATGTCATTGTGGCATAGCGTAACCAGAGGCTCTATACCGTACTTTTTGAGCTCACGAAAGACATTTTCGTAAAACGCAAGACCCGCTTCGTTGGGTTCGTCCTCATCCCCAGTCGGGAAAATACGCGTGCAATTGATGGACATACGAAACATCTTCAAGCCCATATCGGCGAGTAGACGAATATCCTCCTTGTAGTGATGGTAAAAATCGGTTGCCTGGTGCGACGGATACAGGTATTTGCCCTCATCGATATCCAACGTGATACGCCGGGCCTCGTTTACTCCACCTTTCACAAGACAGTCGGCGATACTTGGACTTTTTCCATCAACATCCCAAGCCCCTTCACACTGGTTCGCAGCAGTTGCGGCACCCCAATAGAATCCCTCGGGAAATCCCTTGTGAGCCATCATTTATCTCCTAACAACACGTTAGCCAATGAACCTCGTAATCAAAATCGGAAGCGCGGGCCGCACGCATAGGTCTCTTGGCAAGCGGCCCGCACCTGTAACAGAGCCGCGTCACTTCGCGGCGAGGTCCTCAGGCTTAACGATGATCCAGCCGACAATGAAGGTCACGGCTGCGCCAATAGCCATGGCGATCACCTGGTTGATCAAATTGCTGGGATCCTCTCCCACGAATACGGTCAGACCAAACAGGCCGATTCCTCCGTAGACGTAACGGGCGACACCCATAAACCCTGCGTACAAACCTCCAAAGAATCCTCCGATGCATGCAGCGTAAATCGGCTTACGGTAACGAAGGTTCACGCCAAAGAGAGCCGGTTCGGTCACGCCCGACACGATGGCTGTAATGGCGCAAGACCAAGCAGTTGCGCGCTGGTCGGGGTCTTTTGCCTTAAGAGCGACAACGAGCGCGGCAATGCCCTGATTCAAATTGCGAATGAACGAAGCGGCGCCGACGAAGATGTCTTTTCCCGTCGTCGCGATGGCATTTGTCGAGTACACCGAAAGGCAGGCATGCATGCCAGTCATCACCAGGAACGGAGAGATTGCCGTATAAATCGCGGTTCCAAAGGGCCCAAAGACGTCATAGAGCCACTTGATGGCCACGCCGAGATACGTACCGAGCGTCGACCCCAAGGGAGCGGTAACGCACAAGGAGATGGGTGCCATGATCAACAGGGTCAGAATCGGCGCGAACATGCTTCGCACCGCTGTCGGAATATAGCGATTCAAGAAACGCCATACATAACTTGCCACCAAGATCGTAAGGAAGACCGGGAAGATTGACGATGTGTAGGACTTGGCGGGAATTGCAAGGCCGTAGATGGAGCCAGCTGAGCCCTCGGACACCATGGAAATAAGCGTAGGAGATATGAGGATGGCACCCAAATAGATACCCATGCTCGGATCCATGCCAAATCGCTTCGCGCAGGTATAGCCAAGTGCAACCGGAATGAAGTACGTCGAAGCGTCGCACATCCAGGACAAGGTCACATACGTCCCACTGTCGGTGGCAAGAAGACCGAGCTGGCTCAGAATCAGAAGGATCGACTTGACCATGCCGCCAGCTACAAGCATAGGGATAATCGGCACGATGCAAGCGGACATGGCAGTAAAGAAGCCTTGGATAGAAATGCGGTCCTTCAGCGGAACCTTCTTTTTCTCTCCACCGGAAAGGTCGGCGTCAAGGTTCTCGTCGACCTTGTCCTCACGATCGATACCATACGTTTTGCAGATTGTCTTATATACCTCAGCCACATCCTGACCAATGATGAGCTGGAGTTGGTTTCCCGTCCACTGCGTTCCTAAACAGCCCTTCAGCCTTCCAAGCTCATCGGTCTTGACAAGACCCTTATCTTTGACATTAAAGCGGAGCCGCGTTGTGCAATACAGAAACTGGCTAATGTTTTCCTTGCCGCCAACAAGGTCTACGCATTGCGTAATGACTTCGGTGTAGTTATTTAGGTTTGCCATCGCAATCCCCTTCCGAGTGTCCTAGTGCGGACGTTTTCTGAATGGTGATGTACGGCATTATCTGCACTGTCGTAACGCGAGTTATCTTGCTTCCCAACGCATGCGACCATGAAGTAGACAGCGGGCCTTCACCCGAGCGACCGCTCTTCAAAAAGACATGTTGCGATGCGAGTTGATTTGATGTTAGGGTTTCGACCTATCGCAGATGCGAACCAGGTGCATAATGAGGTACATTCTCTCCTCATCGTTCAACGGATACCCACGTCGTTCTAGCTCTATCTCCATGGTGCTCAAGCACGTTTCGAATTCCGGGCCCATATTATCAAGCGAACCTGTAAGCATCTTTACTATGTCCAGTCCTTTTTCTGAGACAGAATCGGACTTATCTCCCGTTCGCTTCAACAGATATTCCAAATGCGTCACGAAACGCGAATAGCTGAAGGATGTCCGGTCTATAGTGAAGCCCATGGTCGTTTCGATAATCGATGTGCAAAGGCTGATTATTTCCTGGGTTTTGATGGCGCCCGCGCTCTGATCGATTTCCGAATTGATGATATTCAACGCAATACCCGTTTTTTCTGCAACCGGTAAAACAATGTGCAATCGCTCACGTATCAGCCTCATCGCGAAACGAGCAATGTCTGATTCGACGGGATAAAGATGCTCGATGTCGTAGTAAATCGGCATTTTCACATTGATGTGCTGTTCGATGCGATCGATGCAAAACTGAATATGGTCCGCGAGAATAAACGTTAGATTCTGATTGAGTTTGGAAGGCAATCTCCGCGACGCGTACTCATATGTATCACTCGCAACCTGTAGCACATCTTCGCGAACATTCTCCAGCATGCTGACGCTATTTGGCTTAATGCCATAGTACGTTCGCTTCACTTTGGATAAATCATCAAGCTCGCATGGCATCGGCCGAAAGCCAATGCCACGCCCTTCGACTATTATTGTCTCCCCACTCGAATCTTGAGCTAAGGCGAAGTTGTTGTTGATCTTCTTCATGAGTCTCATTCTGGTATCCCCCCCCCTTTCATGGTTGCCGGCATGAGCAACGTCAGCAGTCCAGAACCGCAAACGAACACTTGAGACATATTCCCTTGTCATTAGACAGCTGATTCCCGCACACGGGGAAGCAAAAAAAATACCTCAACGTAAGGCAGGCAATAATGATAATACCGTTATCAATATTGGTTATGCCTCCGTTGAGGGAGTGACAGTCCAATCACCGATATAAAGGCTACCGCACCGGTCAACAACTCCAGAGTTGCGCACGGGGCAGACCCGGTGAACGGCCATGATCGCTCGGCAAGCGGTCTGTAGCACATGAGGCATGGCCTTTCGTGCGAAGAATTCCGTGAGCAGCGCAGCTGGGTCCTTCCCCGGTTTCACACCTTGCTGATATTGTCGGAGATTGAGATTGACCCCATCCCTCCAGCTCTCCTTGTGCAATAACCGACGAGCTCTCCATCGTACCATCCGTCGACGGGACAGCGAATCCCGACTCCAAGGAACCCGCGTTTAGGCCACCTTTCCGTCCCTGTAGGGGGCCTTAACGCGAGTTCCTTCGCGAGGCATGGCTGCGGGGCGGAGCCGCGGCGCCGACTCGGGCCATCCGCTGCCTGTGCGCTCAGCAGCCCTTGGAGATGACGGCGCCCGCCGGGCACGCGTGATAGCAGTTGCCGCACTCGTCGCAGCGCTCCCCGTGGATCTCATACGCCGCACCGCCTGCGGTGGGGAAAATCGCCTTATGGGTGCACGCCTCCGTGCAGGCGCCGCAGGCGATGCAGAAATCCGGGTCGATGGTGAGGCCGGGCTCCTCGAACGCGTCTCCCCCAAAGGCGAAGCGCTCGCGCAGGATCTTGTGGTCGCGGTGCACCATGTTGAAGTCGTAGTCGTAGTATTCCCCGTGGAAGCGCTCGAGCACGAAGACGACCGTCTCCGGGTACTTGTTGATGTCGTAGACCGCAACGTTGAAGAGCGGGTTCGCTTCCGCCTTGGCGTCGACCTCGGCCTGCGCGAGCTCGCGGACCGTACCCGACACGCGCACCATGTAGCCGGGCTGGAAATGCGGCAGGTTGTCTTCGTCCCAAGTGCAGTGCTCGGCGGTCTTCTCCGCTGAGGCGGTGAGCGCACCCAGCTTGAGCTGGCGGTAGAACGGCTTGACGCGCATGGTACGCAGGTAGAGGCCCTCGTCGTCGTAGGCGAAGAAGTGCGCGATACGCGAGTCGACCCCGCCCGCGCCGTCGAGCGTGGCGAAGCTGCAGCAACCCACCTCGTTGAACAGCTCGTATACCTCCTGCATGGTCTTCATGGCCCTCTCCTCTCTCTTGCCCCGGCAGGCGATGGCGTCGGGGCACCTTGCAACCAGATCCAGCACGCACCGCGAGGGGCGCCGCACGCACGTCCATTCCGTTGCGAGGGGCGCCGCACGCGCGGCGTCCCCGTCCTGCGTACGTCCATCATCCAAACAGTGCGCGGTACCGCCCGGCGATGTAGGCGGCGTGCTCCGCCATGAGGTCGTAACCCAGCAGCTCCTCGCAGTCCGCCGACACGTTGGAGACCGCGTTGGCGTCGATGAAGACGGCGGCCTCGGCAGTCTCGATGACATCGAAGCTGCCGACCTCGAAACCGAGGAGCGCCGCCGCGCGCTCAGCCGCCGCCACGACCGGCTCCGGGCAGTCGTCATAGGGCTCGTACGTGGAGCCGAAGTGATAGGACGAAAGACCGTTGGCGGCGATGCTCCGGCGATGCACGTGGGCAGCCCTTCCGCTCACGATCTCGATGCGGGTGAGATAGCCGGCTCGCGCCCGCTCGAACGACTCGACGATGAACGCGGTCTCCGCCGGCGCCTCGGCGAGAAACGCCCGTGCCTCGTCCGCGCTGTGGAGCACGGCCGTGCGCGCCGAGCGCCCGCCGCAATCGGGCTTGATGAGGCAGGGGTACGCAAGCGCCGCCGGGTCGATGGCGCCGGGCTCGTCGCACGCGTACACCTTAGGCACCGCGATGCCCGCCTGCCCGAGCGCCTCGGTGGCGGCGCGCTTGCTGATCTCGAAGGCGTGGGCGCGACCGGGGTTGATGAGCGCGATGCCGCGCTCCCCCGCCCGGGCGACCACCTCTGCCATGCGTGCGTGCGATGCGGCGTGCCCGCGCGCGAGGGCGCTGGCGAACACGCGGCTCACGAGCAGCCGGCACGAGAGCGCCGCCCGGACGGCATCCGGCCGTTCCATATCGATGAGGCGTACCGGGAGGTCGCGCGCCGCAAGCTCTTGGGCGAGCTTGAAATCGGACCACTCGCTCGACTCATAGAGCACGCCCACCCAGGGGGCGTCCGCCGCCGGCCCGTCGGCAACATAGGCGACCCGCGTTGCCGCAAGCTCCCGCCCCGTCGCAACATCCCGCATCGCGCCCGCGCCTGTCTGCACCGTCCGCTCCATCACACGCTCCATTCCAGTAGCTTGCCCAAGAAGCGCTTGAGCTCGGGCGTCTTGGGCGCGGCGAAGACCTCGGCAGCCGGCCCGTACTCCATGAGGGCGCCCCCGCAAAGAAACGCCACCTTGTCGCACGCGTGGCGCGCAAAGCCCATCTCGTGCGTGACGGTGATGAAGCGCGTCCCCTCGCGCTTGAGGTCGGCAAGCAGGTCCAGCACCTCGGTGGTGTACTCGGGGTCGAGCGCGCTCGTGGGCTCGTCGAGCAAAAGCATCCGCGGGCGCGGCGCCACGGCGCGGGCGATGGCGACGCGCTGGCGTTGGCCGCCCGAGAGCTGAGCCGGGCGCTTGTCGCCCTCGCCGGCAAGGCCGAAGCGGTCGAGCAGCTCGTCGGCGCGCGCGGCGGCATCGACCTCTCCCATGCCGTGCACGGCGCGCAGCGGCAGCGCGATGTTCTCGCGCGCAGAGAGGTGATGGAAGAGCCCGCCGTCCTGAAAGACAAAGCCGAGGCTCGCCCGGTACCGCTCGAGACCGGGCTCGTCTGCGGGCAGCAGCTCGCCGTCCAAGGCGACCCGCCCCGCGCTCGGTGCGAGAAGGCCACCCAGGATGCGCAGCAGCGTCGACTTGCCGCCGCCCGAGGGGCCGATGATGGCGAGCGTGGTGACCTCGTCGTCAAAATCGATGCCCTCGAGCACCGCGCGGTCGCCGAAGCGCTGCGCGAGTCCCTCAATCTGCATGCGCATAGTCGAGCCTCCTCTCAAAGTAGCGGCTCACAAACATGAGGGGCAGCGTGAGCGCCAGGTACGCCCCCGCAAGGAAGAGATACGTCCCAAACAGGTTGAACGTGGCCGAGCTGATCTCCTGCATGGTCTGGGTGAGCTCGATCACGGCGATGACCGAGAGCAGCGACGAATCCTTTATCATGCTCGCGAGCTGCCCGGTGAGCGCCGGCAGCGTGCGGCTCACGAGCTGCGGCACCACCACGTAGCGCAGGGTCTGCCGCCGCGTAAAGCCCACGGCGCGCGCCGCCTCGAGCTGGCTGGCGTCGAGCGAAGTGAGGCTGCCGCGCACGATCTCCGCAATGTAGGCGCCCGAGAAAATCGACAGGATGATGATGCCCGCCACCAGGCGGTTCTCCACACCCCACGCCGTACCGACGATGTAGAAGAAGAGGTAGATCTGCGCGAGGAGCGGCGTGCCGCGCATGAGCTTGACGTAGACGTCGCAGAGGTAGCGCACGGGCAGGATGCGGCTCCCCTGCCCCACCGCGACGGGCAAGCCGATAGCGAGGCTCGCTACCAGGCTCCCCACCGCGATCTGCACCGTGAGCAGCAGACCGTCGAGGATGCGCACGTGGTACTGCGCCACAAAGCCAAAGTCGAGCGCGACGCCCACCTGAAGCAGCGAAAGCCAGAAGAAGCCGATCACGAGCGCGCAGACGATGAGGTAGCTCGCCGCCGCCTTGACGGGACCCGGCCGCTCACCGGGGCGCACGGTAAAGGGGTTGCGCATTACGCATCCGCCTCGGCAGTGCCCTCGGCATCCGCGTCGTCGAAGTCGAAGAACCAGCGGAAGCCGAGCTCGTCAAAGGCGGCCTTCTCGTCTGCCAGATACTGCTCGGTCAGACGGTCGAACTCGCCGTTCTCCTTGCTCTCGGCGATAAAGGCGTTCAGCTCCTCGCGCAGCTCGTCGTTGCCCGAGGCCACGGCGATGCCCCACGCCTCCGGATCCTGGAAGGGGATGAAGACGGCGCGCGTGGTATCGGGGTTGGCGAGGTTGTTGCGGTAGATGGTGAGCTGGTCGTAGAGGAAGCCGTCCGCGCGGCCCTGGGCGACCTCGGTCACGCAGGCGCTCTCGTCGGCGAGGCGCAGGATCTGCGCGTTGGCGAGGTTCTTGGTCGCGTAGACGTCGCCCGTAGAGCCGGTCTTGACGGCGACGGTCTTGTCCGCCTGGTTGAGGTCCTCGGCCTGCCCGACGCCCGAGTCCGCGCCGGCGAGGATCGCGAGCTGCGCCATGGCATAGGGGTCGGTGAAGTCGACCTCCTCCTCGCGCTCGGGTGTGATGGTGATCGAGCTCATCACGCAATCGGCCTTGCCGGTCTGAAGCGACGGGATGAGGCCGTCGAAGCTGATGTTGTCGATATGGAGGTCGTACCCGTACGCGTCGGCGAAGTCCTGCATGAACGTGACGGAGACGCCCGAGGGGTTGCCCGCGTCGTCTTTGGTCTCGAAGGGCGGGTAGGCGAGCTCCATGGCGACGCGGAGCGTGCGCGCGCCGCCGTCGGATGCCGAGCCCGCCGCCGCGGACAAGCCGCCCGCCGCGCCCTGGCCGCCCGAGCAGCCCGTGAGGGCCGCCGCCATGGTTGCCGCGCCTGCGATAAGCCCGCGGCGGGTGATGGAGGTTTGAAGCCGGTTGGTCATGATGAGCGTCCTTTCAGGTTGGGGTTATGCGGAAAAGTGATGCAGAAAAGCGCTTGGGTCGGCATCAGCGCCCGATGCGGCGCCAACGGCTCACGCGGCGTCGACGTCGCGGTCAGGCGCGGCGCCTTGAACGGGCGCGCCGCGCTCTATCGCCGCGTGCAGGTTGCGCCGCATCGCAGCGAGCACGCGCGCCGCCGTCGCCAGATCGGCCTCGACGATCCCATCCGCCCACGTTGCGCGGAGCAACGCGGAGATCTCGCCGAAGTCGCGCTCGAGGGCGCGACCCCGGTCGGTGAGCGAGACCACCGTGGCACGGCCGTCGGTCTCGTCGCGCGCGGTCTCGGCAAAGCCGAGCTTAACGAGCTTGCGTACCAGCGCCGTGACCGTAGAGGGGTCGCGGTCGATACGCCGCGAGAGCTCGGACATGCGCACCCGGTCCTCAGAGCAGAGCTGCGCCAAGATGTCGCCATGTGAGGGCGCGAGGCCCGCGTAGCCGCGCCGTGCGAGCTCGCCGGTAAGAAACTGGTTGACGAGCGCGCGCGTGCGCGAAATCTCCGAGGCAAAGTCCTGCATGATTGAGCACCTCCCCTATCGGATCGTGTGACATAGCTTCAGTATAGCATATTTAGTTTGATATCCAAATATCTTTTTGGTCATTGCCGGCATGGTCGCCAGCGGAGCTAATGCAGCCTTGGTGCAACCCGTTTGTCCAGCAGGCCAAATCGACTCAATCCTCCAATCCTGCATAGGCAAAATCGCTCCAACCAATTCGCTTCATATCAACAATGCGCCCGCATATTGACGGATAATGAATCCTATTCGCTGCGATGCTGCGCGCAGCCGTCGAGAATTGGGGTGCCGACGTGAACGAGCTCATGCCACGTGAAAAACTGGAACGGTTTGGCGCCGAGCGTCTTTCAGATGTTGAGCTGCTGCGCATCATCATAGGTAGCGGAAACAAGCAGTCTTCTGCAGAACAGATTGCTAGGCGACTACTCAAGCTCCTGAGAACGCATGGCGACGCAGTCACCTACCAAGAGGTGCGCGATATCCCGGGGATGGGCCCGGCAAAGACCTGCGAGGTCATCGCTCTTTTCGAACTTGGCCGACGCTACCTCATTCCCCCCGATAGGCCCATTATTGCCAGCGCAGAAGATGCATTTGCCCAACTTGGATATCTCCGAGACAAGAAGCAGGAATGCATCGCCGTGATTACGCTGGACGGCGCGAGTCGTCTAATCGACAACACCATCATCTTCCAGGGAACACTTGACCAGAGCCTCGTTCATCCCAGGGAGATATTCGCAAAAGCAATCGAAGACCGCGCCGCATCCATCATCCTCGCGCACAACCACCCCAGCGGCAACCTCGAGGCATCGGCAGACGACAAGCGCATCACGCACAGCCTCATGGAGGCCGGGGAACTGCTTGGCATCAAGGTCCTGGACCATCTTATCGTGACAAAGCACGGTTATTGCAACATAGGCAGTGAACAACCGACGCTATAAACAAACATTGGTCCAACCACGCAGCCGCCGTCCTTCAACACCCCTGTCAGTGCGGACCGGCAATCACATGCTACATAAGGCCAGACAGCGATCTCATTACAAGATCAACGTCCTTGTTCTCGAGCTCTTGGATGATATGAAGATAGGTCTTCTGCGTTGTGTTCATGCTGGAATGGCCCAAACGTCGAGCAACGCTTGCGATCGACACACCCGCAAACAACAAAAGCGAGGCATGCGTGTGCCTCAGCCCGTGCACAGAGATTACTGGCACCCCGGCCTCTACGCAGTGCCGTGCCAGCAAGCTGTTTACCGTTGAGTTGTACACCCTACCGTGCACAAAAATTGGCTGATCTTTGGGAAGCCCCTTCACCAACTCAGAGAACTGCACGATAAGCTGCCAGTCTATCGCCACCTTTCTCACAGAAGACCGATTCTTTGTTGGAAGAAAGCCTGTCCCCTCTTTGTAATCCCACGTCTTATCAACCGAGAGCACCTGGTGTGCGAAATCGAAATCCTTGGGCGTCACTGCGAGAGCCTCAGAAAACCGCAATCCCGTCTTAGCGATAAGCAGAATCATCCAGTCCCATGTAATCCGAGGTGTTAAATCAAGAGTGCTGAGAAGCTTGTGCAACTCGAACTGATTGAGATACTGCTTCTTTTTCTCACGAGGAGCCTTGCCCTTCACGATTGCTTTTCTTGTCGGGTCGCGATCCATCAGCCCCTCATCGACCGCATCGAGAATAGCTCCCTTCAGCTGGTGGTGAAAATCCATAACCGTTTGCCGCTCATGGGTTTCCGCATAAGCGTTCAAGAGTTGTTGATAGGCCATCCTGTCGAAATCCCGCATCGCTAAACCAGGTATCAGCTTCTCCAGCCAGCCGTGTGTGAGCAAGTACTTTTTGAGGGTGACCTTGCGCACTCCTCCTTCTTTGTAGACGCTGATCCACTGGCGATAGTAGTCGCAAAACGCATCGGTACGTCGGCTTATACCCGTCATATGCAAAGCCTCCTTCTAGTCGAGCCGACCCGCACTGACAAAGGAAAAACGATAAGAGGGCGAGCGAACTGCAATTGATATAGAGGTAGCTCCTCGGAAACCAATGATCAGTCGCAACCCACATATTGATTGAAGCCTATTGTGTCCGTCGGCCGGAATTTCATGTTTCCAACTTACGCTGGTGAAGGGTGATGAGGTCGTCCATAGACGAGAACAGCGCAGCAATCTTGCTCTGTTCATCGATCGGAGGCACGCTCATGATTGCTCCGGATATAGCTGCCCGTGATATAGAGATAACCTTAATCCCCTGCATGAGAGGCACGAGCTGTCTTCGAAAAGCGGGCGCATTCAAATAGTGGCCGAGGTACCCCGGGGCATAATCGCGCAGAGGTCTAAACGGAATCGTGTGTAGGCCGGAATAGACCACAGATCCTCCGACTCCGCGCAGCTCAGAGCATTTACCGGCAGTTAAGTCCTCCGCTGTGTCAGCAACGACCACGTCACCGTCTCTAAGCTCATCGCACCTCAGCTTGGCGACGACTTCATCGTCGGCAACGCGCGGGAGATTCTCCCAGCCAAGATTCAAAACGGCTCCGAACTTAACAAGCAAATCACCATAATGAACGTCGTAGGCTGCGCCATCGGAATCGCTCAACTCAGCCCGCGAAAGAGTATTGTTTCGCAGAAAGGTGAACTCGTCCCCCAGCTTACGCTGTTCCCAAGCATGTGACTATGACTGGTGTGCCTCCCCTGCATGCAAACACAATGGGGGCAGCGTACGTTTGGAAAACGCGGCCGCGAATGCTTGGGAACAGCGTAAGCTTGGGGAGCTTGCTTGCGAATTCCGAAGCGGGGAGTTTATCCCGGCGAATGACATATCAGAAAGCGGGCCTTACCCCGTTTATGGCGGGAATGGCTTGAGAGGATATGCGGAACGCTACAATCATGAAGGTTTCTACGTGCTCATTGGTCGTCAAGGAGCGCAATGTGGAAATATAAACATCGCAGATGGGAAGGCCTACTTCACGGAGCATGCCGTTGCGGTTCAGGCCAACGACACCAATGACACAGGCTTTCTTGCCTACCTTTTGAGCGAGTTGAATCTTGGACAGTTTTCTGGGCAGTCCGCACAGCCCGGATTGGCTGTTGGGGTATTAAAAGAGGTCAAAGCATTCGTGCCAGTCAAGGGAGAGCAGCACCTCATCGGCACCTTCTTCCGCGACCTGGACGACCTCATCGCACTTCACCAGCGTAAGCCAATTCAGCAAAAGTCGTCCCTGTTTTGCCCGACACTCGCCGTGGTTGTGGACCATGACGCACAGGAACATCCAAAACGAGAGGAATACTTCTATTCTCTACTCATGAGTTCGATATGCATCGAGCGGTTGCCCGCATTCGTCGAACCATTCAACCCATCCGTTAACGCTTCCGCCGAGCACGAAAACGGCGGCAGTCGAAGGACTCGAGAAGATGACATCTCTGGGAAGCGATCTCTTGCCTGTCGCGGTGCCGAATAGTTGATTCCGCATATTCTGAGCGATCCGGCTCTTAATAATAGGTTTGTCGAGATCGACCTCTGAACCGGCTAAAACGGTAAATCGACCGTCTTCAGGGTTCCACGAACCGTTGCCGTGCACCCCGTTCCTCTTCGTGTGAAAGACAGCAGGTGCAGAAATGGTCACGCCATCAGTACGATCAAGGTCATAGCCAAGAGCCCTCATGCGAAACAATATCTTCGTATGCAATTCCTCGACACGCTGTTCTTTGTAGGGGCTTAGGCGGGGGCTGGGAACCTGCTTGTTGTCGGTTTCGTACGACCCGTGCTTCTGCACATATTCAATCGCCTGCGCCTCAAGAGCATCTAGCACGTCGCGGTCAATGTTCCAATCTTCATCAAGAAACATCACCGCCTTGTTCCAAAAGTCTTTCTTTGTCTTGTGGCTATCCAAACGCGAAATCCCTTGAATGGTCTGGCCTGCATACACGCGACTCAAAACACCATGATCCTCATCGAGAAGATAGTAGATACCGCGTCTTGGCATCTGCGGAAGCCGACTCGCCTGAGAAAGAAGGCCTCTCGGCACCACGACCGTCACCAGCGACTCGCCCTCAATACGGCAGATTCGAATGCCGTCCGGCTCACAGTCGATAAACTGAATGGTCATCGTGGTAAGGTTAATCATCTCGTTGCCTTTCGCGCTACAACGAAACCATTGTACAACTGCGCGGGGATGCCGAGGGAGGCGTCCCCGCGCTCATAAAGCAGCTGAAAACCAACGCGTCGCTACTCCACACCCAGATTGCGCAGCGTATTGGCAATCTTCGCCTCCAACTCGGCAATCTCTCGTTCATCCTGCTCGAGGAGACGCCGCACCTCGGCGAGGTCAATCTCCTCCTCCTGCTCAAAGGTGTCCACGTAGCGAGGAATGTTGAGGTTGTAGTCGTTCTCGCGAATCTCGTCGAGCGTTGCAACATGTGCGTACTTCTCGACATCCTCGCGTTTCTGATACGTCTCGACAATCTTGTTGATGTGCCCCTCGGTCAAGCGGTTCTGGTTCTTGGCCTTCTCGAACTCGCGCGACGCATCGATGAACAGGATATCCTTGGTGGTCCGGTTCTTCTTGAACACCAAAATCGTGGTGGGAATGCCGGTACCGTAGAAAATGTTGGCCGGCAGGCCAATCACCGCGTCGAGGTAGTTCTTGTCGATGATGGTCTTGCGGATAACGCCCTCCGCCGCGCCGCGGAACAAAACGCCGTGCGGCAGAACGATGGCCATGGTCCCCTCAGGTCCCAGATGGTAGATGCTATGCAGGACAAAAGCGTAGTCCGCCTTGGTCCGAGGAGCCAGCTTGCCGTACTCTTTGAAACGCGGGTCCTTGAGCTTGGTCTCGCTGTTATCCCAGTGCGCGGAGTAAGGTGGATTTGCTACCACCGCATCAAAGGAACAGTTGGGCTGATCGATGCCCTTGGCATCCGGGCCGTCCGGCCAGTCGCTCTCCAGAGTGTCCGCGTTCGAGAGATACATGTTGTTGAACGACACACCGTGCATCATGAGGTTCATGCGCGCCAAGTTGTAGGTGGTGGTGTTCAGCTCCTGCCCGTAGTACTTGATGGGCTGTCCCTCCGGCAGATTCTGCCCGACGGTTAACAGCAGCGATCCCGAGCCCATCGTGGGGTCGTACACGGTGAAGAACGCGTCCGTCTCCTTGCGCCCTAAGGTGACGATTCTAGAGATTATCTCGCTCACCTCGTGCGGCGTGTAGAACTCGCCGCCCTTTTTGCCCGCAGAAGCCGCGAACTGCCCAATGAGGTACTCGTAGATCGCACCGAGAATATCTTTGCCGTCGTCGCTCTTGTACTCGATGCTGTCAACGAGCTTTACGATGCGGTTGAGCGACTTGGCGCGCTCGTTGGTCGTGGAGCCCAGGCGCGAATCTCCCAGGTTCACGTCATTGAACACACCCTTGAAGTTCCGCGCGCCCTCTTTGTTGAGTGCCGCATTGTTGTTAAAGTTGTCGAACATGGTCTGGTAGTCGCTGGGAACGATCATACTCTCCTCAATCTTGTGCACCAGCGATGCCCACGTGTCGAGAGGAGCGATAGCATACCCAAGACTTGACGAGATGTCCTGCAGGTATTCGGGCAAATCGTCTCCCAGCGCCTGCTCGAGGTAGAGCTGGTTGATCGACTTGCCCTCCTCAAAATCCAGCGCTTTGCTGGTAATAAGGTACTGCTCCTGATGCTCGGACAGGTAGCGATAGAACATAAAGGCCAGAATGTAGTTCTTGTACTCAGCAGCGTCCATGTTGCCACGCAACTCGTTTGCCATCGCCCACAGTTTGGACTGGATGGATTGAAGATCGTTCATGAGGGGTTCCTTTCAATCGATATTCCGGTTAACCGCGAACTTCCCAATGGCCGTTTCGTTTCGCCCCTACGCGCACAAGTCGACCTTGGGACTTCAAACTCGAAACGAGGCGCTCCATGCTTCTCTTGCTCGTACCAAGCGCTGCCGCCATCTGAGATACCGTGAAATTGGGGTTCTTCTGTACGATTTGAAGAACTACCTCCTCTGCTACGGCAGGCCTCTCTTCCGCCTCAACATCAGAGCCATTGCGTGTTATACCGCCAGCATTGTTGGTTATTCCGCCAATTAAACCGCCATCAGCATCGTTTATTCCGCCATTACTGTCATTTAATCCGCCATTATTGTCGGTTATACCGACATCTATCCCGCCATTACCGCTATCGCTTACGACTTCTACGTCACTGCTTACGACATCGTCGCCGCCAAACAGCACATTGTCATCATCGACAAGCTTGGACCCATCGACCTCCACACAAAGCATCAGCTTCGTGCGGTCGGGTTCTAGATACTCGACCAGCTCCGGTTCCGCAACACCTGCATATGCCGCCGCGTCACGAAACACATCGAAACCGCTCCCCGCCTTGTCGCCCCTACCGATAAGATTAAACATGGTCATAAGCGTCTTATTGCGTGGATCGGAGACGCCGCCACCTTCTACCACCTCAACAGGAATGCGCAGGCAGCCGGGGTTGGAGAACTCCACCGCCGAGCGCCGCCGAATAACAACTACGCCGGTTCGCCCACAGTAATCGGCATGCACGAGCGCATTGGTAAGCCCCTCGCGCACGGCCTTGTGCTGGGGTGTATCATCAATGCGTGCCATGTCCGGCCCAAGCTTGAATGGTCGGGGCAACCCATCGCTGAGCATGCGGTAGGCCTTGCCCCAGAAGTCATAGACGTTACCGCTCCAGTCCCCAGAGTCGGACGTGATGCGATCGTCCCATCGGCGTTCGCCGCTGATAAGCCGACAGTCCAAGAAGTAATTAGGGAACGCATCCACGATTCGCCACGCTTCGCCGAACATTATCAAGCCAGCCTTTGTCGGATGGAGCTCGCCATCACGATCTGAGCGCCCGATGGCGCCCAAACGCAAGAGAAACTCTTCGTCGACCAAGTCAATCCACGGATGATTACGTCGATTTGCAGAAAACTCATTCCTATACCTGCGCACAGAATCCGCATTCAATGCGTCGACATCAATTTCATCAAGGACGTCGCGGTCGAGCGCGCCATCGTAGCTGTCGCGGACCATGGCGCGGACGACCTCCATGGTGCAATGGTAGTCACCCTCGCCGTTGCGCCGGTACGCCCCCGCACTCATGTTGTTGTTGATGTACACGGGTCGTTGCGTACGGTCGGCGCGGGGCACCTTAACCGCAACGATTTCAGCACCATCCACCTGCTGAATGATGATGTCCGAATCGAGCAACAGATTAGCGCTCACCTTTTGCTGGTTGTTGAGACCGTTCCACAGGTCTTGGACAAGCGCGGCAGCATCTGCCACGCCGGTCACCTTGGGCCCCTCGGACGTCTCATCAACGCCGAGGACGATCAAGCCGCCGTTCGTGTTGGCAAAGGCAGAATACGTTTCCCAGAGGCTTCGGGGCAAGCCGCCTCGGGCACTCTTGAACTCAAGGCGATTGTTCTCACGCCATACGCTAAGTTGATCAATGAAAGACACGGTGCCTCACCTCATACGAACATCTGCTGGAGCAGGGCCTTCTTCTGCAACTTCAGGTGATCGAGCTTACGCTGGTGAAGGGCGATGAGGTCGTCAAAGGCAAGGATTGCTGACGCTATGGCACTCTGTTCCTCCCTCGATGGGAAGGCGAAATCTACCTCAGCAATATCGGTTCCATGGAGGTGAACGACAGATTTGCCCTGCGCCCTCTTGGACAGCTCCCGATGCGTGCGTCCGTACGTGATACCGAGAGCGAGGAAATCTTGATCGACTCGACGATCCGGCCTGACGATATTCAAATCGCCGCCTAGAATAATGCCTGCTGAGCGAACTGACGAAGCAACTGCGATGTCCTCTGCAGTCTCCCCGGACGCGGGGACGATGACCTCGTTACCGACAGAAAACATAGAACCATACCCCTCCGTCGCGAAGGTGTCGACCTCTTTGATCCTTGTCTCGTATTGCGTGTAGAGACGTCCGTAGAGGATTATCGGGGTCCCCGACTCACGCAAGTCGTCCTTCGAATAGCCTCTGCCCTTCGAAAAGGAGCAAATTTCTCCGAGCTTACGCTGTTCCCAAGGGTCAGTGAAACCGGGGAAGCGGACCTCAGGTACGTTGGCTCCGTTTTTCGGAAACATCTTTTGTAGCAATCCACGCTTCTGCAACTTGAGGTGATCCAACTTACGCTGGTGAAGTGCGATGAGGTCGTCGAGCTCGCGGAAGAAGGCACCGATGAGGCGCTGTTCCGCCTTCGATTGGGGTATGGCGATTGATGTTTGGAAGAAGTCCGCAGGCGATACATTGAGCAATCCGTGGTTCCTCGCTCCCTCGGTTGCGATGGCACTGACGCCCCGATGCCAATACTCAGTTTCGTAATACACGCAGAGCCAGTCAGCATCGACACCGAAAGGCTCGAAGCAGATATACAGGGTCGATACGCAGCCCTTATCATATGCCGTCAGTCTTTTGACCGCGCCCCAAGGACTATCCGACGAGGTGCTCTTGTTATAGGCAAACTCCCCTCTGCGTAGAAGGTAATACCCACTAAGATCCTTACTCGCAACCTGCCTGTTGAAGAATGACCTCTGGTCAACAAGACCGTACTGGGCGGAGATGGTCAACGGAAGGTCGGACTCAAGCCCGCTGTTCTTCCGCGTCACTCTCCTAGCAACCTCCCCCAGCTTACGCTGTTCCCAAGGGTCAGTGAAACCGGGGAATCTCAGCTTGGGTACGTTTGGTTTTGATTCACTCATGATATCCCCTAGCTCTCTGCCAACTCATCAGCCATATCATAAAGTGCTTCGCGCAGAGCGTTACGATACTTGATGCGCGAGAGCGCTTGCACCGCCTCGTCAGTTGCCATCGTCTTATACTCACCCGATGCTTCTGCCACAATCTTTGTAATGGCACCCGTATCATCAAGGTCCTGTTGCCCATAGCGATGACGGCTAAACAGTTCGCGCAGTTCGACGCTCTTTACGACTTCGGTGATGCCCCACTTCAGCCTGAACTCCAACAGAGCTCGATCGAGACTCGCATTGCTCGCTGCCCAGATGACGCGCTCGCCATCGTTTTGCGTATCCAGCTTGACGGGATAGGTCACCCCGGATCCCGCTGGCGGATAGTCGCCCCTCACAATGGCGCCCACGGCACGCATAATCTTTCCAGCATAGCCACGGTCGGCGAGGCCGTTGGCAAACTGCTCGATCTTGGCGCGAGCCTCCTCAACCCGCCTCGTCTTCTGCTCGTGCACCGCGTTAAGCAGTTCTTCAATGAGCTCCGTCAGGTAGTCGTAGTCCACCTTGACTTCCTTGACGTGCGTCATGCGGAGCTCAATCTGATAGACCGGGACATGCTGCACGGCGGCCAGGTGCTCCTTGAGCTCGTTTGCTAACGTGGTGGTGAGCATAACCTCCTGCTCTGGCTCCATACCAAGGGCGCGCAACAAACCGTCGGGACTGTCGTAATCAAAGCCGGCCATCTTGCCACCGGTCTCCTCGGGCTTGAACTGCTTGAGCTTTGCCATTCCGGCATTGTACTCACGAAGCAGATCGAGCATGAACTCCTTCTGCTTCTCCGACGGGGGAAGCTGCGTAAACTCGTCAGTGAGGTCAGCCAGCTTGGAAACTTTCTGCTTCACCTGCTGGAACACCTCTTCAAACGCGGGAGCGGTGATGCCATCAAGCACGTTCTGTCTGCCACGCTGCTCGTCGGTAAGATTGGCCGAATCCCGGTTAGCGTAGATAGCGAGTGCCTGGTTCATGAGCTTCTCGTTGTGCGTCGGCCAGCGGTAGTTGACGATGCGTCCCCAAGGTTTTTCCTGCATGTCGGCGATGCGGTTCGTGCGCGAGTACGCCTGAATCAGATTGGCGCCCTTGAGCGTACGGTCCACGTAGAGCGTGTTGAGCTCAGGCGCATCGAAGCCAGTGAGAAGCTGGTCCACCACAATGACGAGGTCGAGGAACGCTCCGTCATCAGCCGTCTTGTTGAGACGCGCCATGACATCCTGCGTATAACCGGAAACATCGTCCATACCCCACGCTGTACCGAACTCCTGGTTGTACGCCATGATGGCGTCGTAGAGCCCCGTGTTGGTCTCAAGCATGGAATCGTTGTTAGTCGTGTTGTGACTGAAGGTCACCGCCACCTTGAGCGTTGGTTTACCCTCGGCACGACGCTCGGCATTCACGCGTTGGAACTCGCGGAAGTACATCATCGCCATGGGCGTGGATGCCTTGCCGCCGCCCACGTGCGTGGTGAGCAGTGCATTGTACTTCCCATCGGCAGAGCGGTTACGCCAGTTGTCAAAGATGTCGCGCACCACCTCGTGCACATGATCCTCGTTCATATCGTAGACGCTCGGCTCGATCAGATCGTCCATATCCTCGGATGTGAGATGGGCAATTTTGCGCTCGATCTGCTGTTCCGACCAAGTGGGATGCTGACTGCGGTAGAACTGCGGGAGATAGTCCTCCTTCAGCGCCTGTTCGGAAATGGTGGTCTCGAAATCCACCTTGAAACCTAGAACATTCCGATCAGCAATTGCCTCACGAATGGTATAAGCGTGCAGCAGAGGGCCAAAGATGTCTTCGGTGCGCAGACCCGATGTGGTGTCATCGAACATGGGCGTACCGGTATAGCCCAACCACGCTGCGTGCTTGAAGGCTTTCTGAATATTCTCGAACGCCTCGCCACCCGTCGAGCGATGCGCCTCATCCACGATGAACACGATGTTTTTCTCGGGCGGTTTGAACGAAGCGCGTTTGATGAGTCGTTCAAGCTTTTGCACCGAAGTTACGATGATGTCGCTGCCCTTGGCCTTGAGCTTACGGCTGAGGTCAGAGGTGTTCTCGGTGTTGCGGACAGCGCCGAGCTCGTCGCCTGCGGCGTCGGGGTCATATGCTTGATAGTTCTCGAGCGTCTGTCTGGTGAGCGCGATACGGTCTACCAGAAACACCACCTTATCCACACGGGGCAAGCGACTGACGAGCCATGCGGTCTTGAAGCTGGTGATGGTCTTACCCGATCCGGTGGTGTGCCAGATGTATCCCAGCTTATTAAGGCCCAAATCAAAGTCCGCATGCTTCACAGCATTGGTGGCCGCTTGGGTGGCATAGACCTGATACGGACGCATGACCTTCAGGCACTGCTTGTTCTTGGTGCCGTCCAAAATCATGTAGTTCGTCGCCATCTGGTGCGCCATGGGAATGGAGAGCATCGAGTCGGCGAACTCCCTCCAATTGTGCACGACGGCGTTATCGCTCTTGCGCTGCCAGCGAAAAGCGAAGTCTTTGTTGAACTTCTCGCTGGTGGTATTGGCCATGTATTTGGCATCATGGGGCGTCATACCGATAAGAATTTGCAGCGTTGAGAAGATGTCGCGATACTGCCCTTCGTCGATGTACTGGTGCATCTGGTTTAGGGCCTCGTCCACATCGTGCGCATCGCGCTTTTCCTCAATCTGGATGATGGGAAGGCCATTAATGAGGAGCGTGGTGTCGAAGCGGCGGTTCTGCTTGCCAGGAATC
This sequence comes from Collinsella sp. An268, assembly GCF_002159765.1. GTDB lineage: Bacteria > Actinomycetota > Coriobacteriia > Coriobacteriales > Coriobacteriaceae > Coprousia. The sequence continues at coordinate 86,601 of NZ_NFJH01000004.1, forward strand.
TTTGCAGGGCGCTCAATCTGATTCACCACTTGATAGATGGTGTCCCCTGCGCCGATCTGCTTTTGATCGAAGACGGTGAGAAACACATGGCGCCCATCATCGAGGTCAATCTCGATCTGCGACACACCATTGAGACCGTAGAGGAACTGGCCGGCCTGATAAGGCGTTTGAAGGTCAGAGATGGCCTTCTTTACTTGGGCAAACTCTCCGGCGCTCAAAGGATGGTCAAGCGTGCTCTGGTTGTGGCGCTCCAAAATCTGCTTGAAGTTGTCCCAAAGCTGTTCGGTAGTCTTAATGGACGGTTCGTACGTCCACAGCTTGGTTTTTACCACGTAATCCACTGGCTCTTCACGCACGACTCCCCACACGGTGGAAGCAGGCTGTGTAACGGAGCCGCTGCACATGTATTGGATCAGATCGGATTCAAATTGCAACTCGCTGTTGTCGGTTGTGAAAATCATGACCGGTCCGCCTCTCTCATAATCCCAAGCATCATGGTGGTTTCTCGTTCTGCCGCACGCTTCTTGAGCGCGTTGAGCCTCAGCACGCTGAGATATAGCTCACCGATACGCCCCTGCCTCTCACACGGAGCAAGTGCGGGCAACTCAAGGGTCTTTAGTTGTTTGAGCGTGAACTTCATGGTTACAGACCCCTGCTGCCCCAAACGCAGCTGGCGTCTAATCTCTCGACTCTCGTTGATCAGGTAAACAAGGTAGCGACGATCGATTGTCTCCGGAGGTATAAGCTTCACGTAGTTTTGCGTCAGTAAGTAGCCGCCGTGCTCGGGCAGCACGAGGGCAGCTGTGCCGGAGAGAAGGCTGAACACCACATCACCCGCTGCCGCCGTAACTACAGAATCGGCCGTTTTGATGCGTCGCCTCTTCTCGTCCAATGTGTCCCGATCGCCCTCATCAACCAGTCCGCTAAGATCCTCTTCAAGGTCAGACTGGGAATACAGAACGTAGGCCGGGGCAGCCGCGAGCCCGCTTTCTGTTATGCGGAACTGCGGCGTGCCGCTGACAAAGCCGATTGCATCTTGTAGGAGCATCAGAATCTGTGCCTCCCAAAAATTACGATATTGCAACTTAATTGGTAGGATACTCAGATTTATCGACAAGTCAATATTATTTTGTGCCTTTGCGTGATTACTTTTTCGAGCGAGCTATTCAACCTTGAATGAACTGCAATATGGAGAGATAAGGAGAGAATGCCGCGGTCCGCCTTGGCAGGCCGCGGCATACTCGCTTCCCAGACACAACAGTGCTGAACAAACAGCGACTCGCTGGCACTCCAGAGAACGCGCTCGGATTATGCCGCGGGCTACTCGTCGTCTTTGAACAGCACCTTGTAGAGCGCCGCCGCGTCGTACACATCGCGCGCCGAGAGGCCGAGCAGGATCATCGGCAGGATGACCAACATGAACACGAAGGTGGCGATGTCGACAACAAACGCCCTGACCGCCGGTGCTATCACGTTGAGGATAAACATCACCACCAAGTAGCCGACCGCCGTGAGTACCGCGGCCAGCACCAACACCCCCAGTTGCACACCCAGCGCCCGCATCGCCTCGGATCCAAACTTGATTCGGTTGCCAACCAGCCACACCAGCGCATGGATACCTATCAAGATGGCCATGACGTAGATGCTCTGCATCTGGTACGAGCGGACGACCTCAGAATACGGGTCGAGTTTGCTCACCTCTTCGTAAAGCACGGCTGCAAGCACCAGCATCCAGCCCACGCAGAACACGTAGAACTTGTTGCGCACAAACTCGCCGTTCTCAAACATCCTACGTCTGCGCCCGCGCCTACGTCCGCGCCTCCGTACCCTTGTTGCCATCACAACCCCCTCATCATGTGGGACGCGGGTATCTGGTACGCCGCCGCCTGGAGCGCCCCCTCCGCCACACGCCCGTCCCAAAGAGCGTAGTAGCTCTGCGAGGAGACCTGGTCCTCGATGGGCACCAAGTGCTTGCGGAGGGCGGAGCGAGAGACGCTGCCGCCCAGCGGAAGATGCCCACGGGCAGCCTCCATGAGCTCGGCGCGGTACGCATCGGGCAGGCGCCCGGGCAGACCGCGGCGGTCCTCGGCGCGCACGGCTTGCGCGCGCCTTGTGGGGGAAACGTCCTCCAAGGCCCGCTTCAGGCTCCGCTCGCTTGCCCAGGAGTCATACGTGCGAACGGTATATAAGCTCGGCGCCTCGATGCAGCCCACGGGCAGCCCTCCCCTCGTCGAACTACTCCATCATTCTAAGCGGCACGCCCTTGGATCATGAGCGCCGTTTTCCGCGAGCCAGCCGTTCGTCCCCAAACGCTAACCCCTCACCAGCTCGAGCAAGCTCTCGTAGCTGTCGACAGCGTCATAACGCACATCCGCCTCACTCATGCTGTTGAAAAGCTTGCGGGCGCTCAATCGATATTCCACCCGCGCGAGGAGAGCACATAACTGGGCGACTGGTCCCCTTAGCACCTCATGGACACACCCTTCATGGGTAAAATGGATGATACGGAAGCCAAATGCTGGAGGTAACAGTGCTACGCCCGTATGCCCAATTCCCCGATGAAACGGTCATCGCATACAGCGATATACGCGAAGACCAAACGGTAGAAATTGCCATCGAGCGGCCCCGCGACTGGGGCTTTGATAGTGCCCGCTGCCTGATGCCCGCATATCGTTGGTTTGATATCGACGGCTTCTCCGATAAGGACCTCGCAGGCTTCGAATTGTTTTTGCGCAACAATGCCCCGCTGATCTTTGAATTTGCGAACGACCCAAATAGTGGATGGAGAGCCGCCTGATGCCCACCATCCTTACGCTTGGACGCTACGTCCTATTCTTCTGGCTTTGCGAATCAGATGAGCCGTCCATATCCACGTCGCCATTCGTAGGCCGACGGAACATGCCACAAAATTCTGGCTGACGGCAGATGGTGGCTGCATCCTAGCGAGCAACGGAAGCAACCTTCCTGTGAGAGAACTTCGGAAACTGGCGACCTTTATCGCGTACAACCACGGACTCATCTGCGAGGCGTGGGCGAACGCCTTCGGAGCCGAGACGCCGCGCTTCTACCGCTGACAAGACGTTGCCCATACGGGCATCTATGCTGGCCACCTCAAACCAGCACACGTATGCTGCCGCGTCCCTGCCGTCGTGCTACCATGGCGTCTGCACCTATCCGCAACAAGAAAGGATCCATCTATGGAGCGTCCCTGCGCCTGGAAGTCCTACAACGACACCGAGCTCGCTCAGCTCGAGGAGCTCTGCGGCAACTACCGCACCTTCATCTCCGAGAACAAGACCGAGCGCGAGTGCGTGCGCACCAGCGTCGCCATGGCCCGCGAGGCAGGCTACATCTCGCTCGACGAGGCGGCGGCACTCGGCCGCGCCCTCACCGCCGGCGACAAGATCTACGCCGTGAGCCACAACAAGACCCTCATGCTCGTGAACCTCGGCACCAAGCCGCTCGAGGAGGGCGTGAACATCCTCGGCGCGCACATCGACAGCCCGCGCCTCGACCTCAAGCAGAACCCGCTCTACGAGGCCGGCGACATGGCCTATCTGGACACCCATTACTACGGCGGCGTGAAGGCCTACCACTGGGTCGCCACCCCGCTCGCCATCCACGGCGTGGTGTGCAAGAAGGACGGCACGACCGTGGACGTCTGCGTGGGAGAGAACGCCGACGACCCCGTGTTCTGCGTGTCCGACCTGCTCATCCACCTTGCGAGCGACCAGATGAAGAAACCCGCGGGCGAGGCGGTCGACCATGAGAACCTCGACGTGATCGTGGGCGGGCGCCCCGTCGTGATCGACGAGGCCAAGGACGGCGAGTCCAAGGAGCCCGTCAAGCAGCTGCTGCTCGATATCCTCGCCGAGAAGTACGCCATCGCCGAGGAGGACTTCCTCTCGGCCGAGATCGAGATCGTGCCTGCCGGCGCCGCACGCGAGATGGGCTTCGACCGCTCGATGATCCTGGGTTACGGGCAGGACGACCGCGTGTGCGCCTATACCTCGCTCGCCGCGCAGCTCGCGGTGCCCGAGGTCGAGCGCACCTCCGTCACGCTGCTCGTGGACAAGGAGGAGATCGGCTCGGTGGGCGCCTCCGGCATGACGAGCCGCTTCTTTGAGAACACCATGGCCGAGGTGCTGGAGCTCGCGGGTGAGGGCGGGAGCCTGGCGCTGCGCCGCTGCCTCGCCAGCTCACGCATGCTGAGCTCGGACGTCTCTGCCGGCTTCGACCAGCTCTACGCCGACCGCTTCGAGAAGAAGAACGCCGCCTTCATGGGTCACGGCCTGTGCTTCAACAAGTACACCGGCGCGCGCGGCAAGAGCGGCTCCAACGACGCCGATGCCGAGTACATGGCGCTCGTGCGCGACATCATGGACGAGGCAGGCGTCGCCTTCCAGACCTGCGAGCTCGGGCGCATCGGTGCGGGCGGCGGCGGCACCATCGCCTACATCCTCGCCGAGTACGGCATGGACGTCATCGACGCCGGCGTGGCGGTGCTCTCGATGCATTCGCTGTGGGAGGTCTCCAACAAGGCCGACGTCTACGAGGCCTACAAGGGCTACCAGGCCTTCATCAAGCGCGCGTAGCGAACGCAACCTCTTTGAATCTGGGCCCATCGGCACAAACGGACGATCCGCCGCGCGCTGCTCGCTCCGCTACGCCGGTGGGCCCTGTCTTTTTAACCGGACCACATGCATTCGGCTACGATACAAGGTAGTCGCCCCGGAGGCGCAACCGTTGGAGGTCACCGTGCTCGAGGTCATCATCTCCCCCGCGAAGCAGATGCGCATCGCGCGCGATGCGTTCTCCCCTAAAGGGATTCCCCCGTATCCCACCGAGACGGAGCGGCTGTGGCGTGCACTGTGCGCCATCGAGCGCAAGACGGGGGCAGCCGGCCTCAAGGCGCTCTGGAACGTGAACGACAAGCTTCTCGCCGAGAACATCGAGCGGCTGCACGCCTTTATCCCCGTAGCGGACGAGCGCGCGCTCGACGAGCCCGCCGTCGCCGCAGTCGCCTCTGCTGCCGTCTTCTCCTACGTGGGCATTCAATACCGCAGCATGGCGCCTGAGGTTATGGACCTCGGCGCGCTCGACTGGATTCAGGACCACCTGTGGATACTCTCCGCGCTCTACGGCTGCGTGCGGCCCTTCGATGCCGTAGAACCCTATCGGCTCGAGATGGGGGCCAAGCTCGCCGTCGACGGCGCGCGCGACCTCTACGGGTTCTGGAGCGATAAGCTTGCGCGAGCGATCGCGCCGTCGGACGCGGGATCTGACGGACAGCCGTCGGCCTCCGATGCGGGCTGCACTGTCGTAAACCTCGCCAGCGCGGAATACGCCCGCGCCGTGCTACCCCACCTGCGCGCGACCGACCGTGTCGTAACCTGCATCTTTGGCGAGGATCTCCGTGCCGGCAAACCGGTCCAGCGCGCAACGGCAAGCAAAATCGCACGCGGGTCGATGGTACGTTGGATGGCTGAGCACCACATCGAGGATGCCCGCGAGCTCAAGGGTTTCGATATAGGCTATCGCTTCGACCCCGAGCTCTCCGCCACGGCCGCCGCACCGCGCACGCCCGCCTCCAGCGAGGTCCTCGTGTTTATGCGTGCGTAATGGACCGGAATGCGAACGCGCGACGAGGGGTTTGCGAGCGCAACCGTACCCATGAGGAGGGGGTTAGTAATTCTAGTGCCTACTTTACGCAGGTCCCGCCAAGTAGCAACGCGCCGTCATCGTCATCGTCCAAGCCGTCTACCTCGGCAAATGCGAAGTGTGGAAAAACCGGCTACTTTGAGAGATGCCGCTAAAGTAGGCACTAGAATGAATAACCCCCTCTTTTGAGAGGGAAGCCAGCCCAGTTTGTTACCGTTGGCCGAACATGTCACCCCTCGTTGGGCGAAAACACCCGCCCCGTTTCGCTCAACGACGCCCAAACCGCCCACCGAGGACATGGAAACCTCTGGAATGCGCAGCAGATCATGGACGCGGCCAGGCGCCGGCGCGAGAGCGTGCGGTTTTCCGCGTCCTACAGCACTAGCGATACGAGCGGGATCGTCACCACCGAGAACACAACCGAGAGAAACGTCACCTGCATCATGGGCTTGGTGTCGCGGCCGCTCTTGAGGCAGTAGAGCGCGCCCAACGTAGCGACGGGCATGGCGCCGTCGAGCACGATGACGGCACGCAGAAAAGCAGACAGGGGAAACAGGTTGACCGCAATGAGGCTCGCGAGGGGCACGATGAGAAGACGGCCTGCGGCGGCCACGTAGGCGCGCGGGTTGCCGAGCATCTCGAGCGGTCGGTAATGCGCCATCGATGAGCCGGTGATGAGCAGGGCGAGCGGAGTGGCCATCTGCCCCACGATGCCGAGCGCCTGACCCGCAACGCCCAGCCGGTTCACACCCGCGAGCGCAAGCACGAGCACCGCCACGCTTGCGGCGAGCGTGGGGGTCTTGAGCGAGGCGAGCACGCCGCGCAGGCGATCGGCGGGACGGCCCGCATCGGCCGTGGCGTCGATGAAGAAGAGAGGGCCCACCGCAAACAGGATGACGTTGGCGGGAATGAGGGCGATGGCCGCATAGAGCACCGCTTCGGCACCCAGAATTGCGCCCACCACCGGAAGCCCGATGAAACCGCAATTGCCGAAGGCGATGGCAAACCGGTACGAGACGCGGGCATCCTCGGTGTCGCGCAGCAGAAACGCCATCACGAGCGCGACCGCGATCGCGATGACATAGGTGACACCGGTCGCGAGCATAAGGAGGGCGAGCGTGCCGGCGTCGGGCAGGGCCTCCGCCCCATCGATAGAGGCGAGGATCGAACACGGCAGGGCGACGTTGAGGACGAGCGTCGAAAGGCGGTTATCGAGGTCGCCGCCGATGATGCCCAATTTGTTAAGCGCCCAGCCCAACAGGATGGGCAGCGAGACCGCGAGGATCTGCGTCGCCACAAAACCGAAACCCATGCGCATCCCCTTATCCCGCAACGGCTGGAGGTATCCGCAGCATACGGCGTCGCAAACCTCTCAGCACCATGAAAACGTCTCCCCATGCGGCCCTTGAACACGAGCCGCCAGTCAACTATCGTAGCATGGCACCTTGCTCCCAAGGAGGGACCCCTATGATCGATTGGCTCATCCGGCGCTTCGTCGCAGGCGCCGACAACGTCCAAGACCCCGCCGTGCGCACGCGCTACGGGCAGTTTGCCGGCACCGTCGGCATCATCTGCAACGTGGCGCTCTGCCTAGCCAAGGGCGCCGTCGGCCTTATAGCCGGCTCCGTCTCCATCGTGGCAGACGCCGTCAACAACCTCTCCGACGCCTCATCGAACGTCATCAGCCTGCTCGGCTTCAAGTTGGCGAGTCGCCCGGCCGACCCCGAGCACCCCTACGGGCACGGGCGCTACGAGTACCTGTCCGGCCTCATCGTGGCGGCGCTGGTGCTTGCCATCGGCTTCGAACTCGTAAAGTCGTCCATCGAGAAGATCATCTCCCCCACCCCGGTCGAGTTCTCCGGCGCACTCGTCGTCGTACTCGCGCTCTCCATCGCCGTCAAGCTCTGGATGGCCGTCTTCAACCGGACCATCGGGCGGCGCATCGGCTCCGAGACCCTCGAGGCCACGGCCGTCGACTCGCGCAACGACGTCATCTCGACGGGCGCCGTGCTCGCCTCCGCCGTCATCGCCCACCTGACGGGTCTCGACCTCGACGGCTGGGTCGGCTGCGCCGTCGGCCTCTTTATCCTCTGGAGCGGCATCGGGCTCGTGCGCGAGACGGTGGACCCGCTGCTGGGGCAGGCGCCGTCGCCTGAGCTGGTGGACCATATCCGCACCAAGATCATGAGCTACCCCGGCGTCCTCGGCACGCACGACCTCATGGTGCACGACTACGGCCCCGGGCGGCAGTTTGCGAGCGCGCACGTGGAGATGGCCGCTGAGGCCGACCCGCTCGAGAGCCACGACCTGATCGACAACATCGAGCAGGACTTCAAGACCGACGACCGCATGATCGTGACGCTCCACTACGACCCCATCGTCACCGACGACCCGGCCGTGAACGACATGCGCAACTGGATCAACCAGGCCGTGAAGATCATCGACCCGCGCCTCTCCATCCACGACCTGCGCACCGTGGTCGGTCCCACGCACACGAACGTCATCTTCGACTGCGTGCGCCCGCAGGACCTCGCCATGCCCGCGAGCCAGCTCAAGCGCCGCATCGACCAGATCGTACGCGACCACTACCCGCGCTGCCGCTGCGTCATCACCATCGACGAGAGCTACGTGAGCTCCGCGCAGTAGCCGGCTGCTTCTCAAGGCGCTCCGCGCCGACACAGGCCTCCAAACGCAAGCAGGGCGCGCACCGGATGAACCGGGGCGCGCCCTGCAACGTTGGGCACGGTTATGTGCGAGGGACGCAGACGTCCCGCCTGCCCTTAGCCGAAGTAACGGTCGAGCAGGCCCTTGAAGGCACGGCCGTGACGGGCCTCGTCGCGCGCCATCTCGTGCACAGTGTCGTGGATGGCGTCGAGGCCGGCGGCCTTGGCGCGCTTGGCGAGGTCGGTCTTGCCGGCGGTGGCGCCGTTCTCGGCCTCAACACGCATCTCGAGGTTCTTCTTGGTGGAGTCGGTCACGACCTCACCGAGGAGCTCGGCAAACTTGGCGGCGTGCTCGGCCTCCTCGTAGGCGGCCTTCTCCCAGTAGAGGCCGATCTCGGGATAGCCCTCGCGGTGGGCGACGCGAGCCATGGCGAGGTACATACCGACCTCGGAGCACTCGCCCTCGAAGTTGGCGCGGAGGTCGGCCACGATGTCCTCGGAGACCTCGGGCAGCTTGCCGACGCCGACGACGTGCTCGGCAGCCCAGCTCATCTCGGTCTCAGACTGCTTGATGAAGCGGTCGCCGGAAACGCCGCACTGGGGGCACTTGAAATCGGCGGGGAGCTCCTCGCCGTCGAACTCCTCGACGTAACCGCAGACGGGGCACACGAACTTCATGTTGAACTCCTTTGGTTGCAGGTACCAGACGATGCGCACCCCTCCCTTGCGGGCCCTCTTGGGGTGCGTGGCATAGCTTAGCACATCGGGCGGACAGCGCCGGCGAGAATACGTTACCTATTTTGTAACCATTATCCGACCATGGTTAGCCACGGCCGACCTCACGCAAAAGGGCCCCGGAGGGCCCTTGGGATTGCGTGGTGCCTGAGGAGAGACTCGAACTCTCACGATGTCGCCATCGGTGGATTTTGAGTCCACTGCGTCTGCCAATTCCGCCACTCAGGCATTGCGCGAACTATAGTACCACACCCGTCGCGCTTTCCCGGGCGTCAAACCGCGCGCATCTCGACGAGGGCGATCGAGCGGCGCATCTCGCACGCGTCGAGCCCGCGGCCGTCGACGCTCGCCTCCCCCATCTGGTTGTCGTACGGGTCCCAGCGCACACCGTCGGCCGGCGGGGTGAGCTCCGCTTGAAACGCGCGGTTGGCGACCATGCGCCACGGGTCGAGGTTGCCGAAGTGATGGCGCCGCCGGGCCTCGTCACCGGCGCGGCGGGCCGACGAGCCAAACGAGCAGTCCGCCCAGAGCCATCCGGTCTCCGGCGTGTAGAAGCGCGCCCAGTCATGCGGCCCCACGTGGTCGGAGGCAACGTAGAGCCCGCTTTCCCACCGCGCCGGCACCCCGGCGATGCGACAGAGCGTGATGAACGTGAGGGCAAAGATGCCGCAGTCGGCGCGCCGCGACTTGGCGCAGGCGTCGGCGATGGCATCGAGCTGCGCATAGGCCGGCTGGTAGCGGTAGTCGACGTGGCGGGTCACGTAGTCGTAGATGGCGCGCGCCCGGTCGAGCGGACGGTCGATGCCCTCCACGAGCGACGCGGCGAGCGCACGCAGATAGGGCGTGAACGCGATGTGCGGGCGGAACTCGGCGAGGTCCTCGGGCGTGGGCTCGGGGTCGCTACCGATGCGCTCCGTTTGTCGCACGTCGCCCGCCCAGGCGTCAACGTAGGGGGCACGGGCGCGGTAGCGGTAGGTGACCGTGAACGAACGAAGGGTATCGGACTCCCAGAAGGCCGTGCGCGCCGGTGCGGTCGCGGGCGCGATGCGTGCGCCGGGCGTGGCGTCGAGAATCTCGATGTCGCCCTGCAGTGCGCAAGCAGCGGGAAGCGGCAACCAGGCGCGAACGGTCTCGCACGGCAGTGCTGCGGGCACCTCGAGGATTGCGCGAAGCGTTATCTCGCGCTCGGCAGCACCCTCCGCGCGCATGGAAGCGAGCATGCGGTCGCGCGTAGCGGTGTCGAGCGGCGGCTCGGGTGCGAGGCCGGGCACCTCGGCGGGGTAGACACGCAGCGAATCGAGGAAGTTTCCGAGTACGCAGAGCTCGCCGTCTACGTAGCGCCAGTCGATGCGGCCGCGGGCGATAAGGTCGTCGAAGGCCTGCTCGGTAAAGTCGGGCCACTCGCGGCGGATCTGGGCGATGGCCGAGGCGCGCGGCACGCAGAAGTCCTCGGCAAGGCGGCCCATGCGGTGGCGCTCGGCGCGCAGGCACGCCGCCAGTTCGCGCTCGCAGCCCGCCTCAAGCAGGCGCGTGCACGCATCGCGAGCCTCGGTAAGGTGTCCGGCCGCCTTTAGGCGCGCGATCTCGGGCGGAAGCCCGATATCGAGATAGCGGAAATCGTCGTTGGACACCTCATCGGTGCACCCCACCGGTCCCTCGCAGACAAGCTCGCCCGCCTCGGGATAAACCGTCTCAACCGCCACAGCAGCCTCTCCCCTCTCACTCATAACGCCGTCGCCCGCAACACAGAAGGACCCCGCAGGGCTTCCTTCGCAGGCAGCGTCTTTTCTAGCCTACCGCAACCGGTCTCCTGAAACGCGGGAATCCCCCGAGAGATTCCCTAAGCGAACATTCCGCAGGCCAAAGGCCGAGGACGTTCGCGTGGGAACTCTCGGGGGATTCCACCGAGGGTTTCAGTCAGACCTTACGCCTTGTTGACGGAGCCGAACTCCTCCATGAGGGCCTTGGTCTTCTCGACGATGGCGTCGCGACCGGGCTTCAAGAGCTTGCGCGGGTCGAAGCCCTTGCCCTCGAGATCCTTGCCCGCCTCGACGTACTTGCGGGTAGCGGCCGCAAACACGAGCTGGAGGTCGGTGTTGACGTTGATCTTGGAGACGCCGAGCGAGATGGCCTTCTGGATCTGGTCCACCGGGATGCCCGAGCCGCCGTGGAGGACGAGCGGCAGGTCGCCGACCTGCTCCTTGATCTCGCCGAGGCGCTCGAACGAAAGGCCGGCCCAATCCTCGGGGTACACGCCGTGGATGTTGCCGATGCCGCAGGCGAGGAAGTCGACGCCCAGATCGGCGATCTGCTTGCACTCGGCCGGATCGGCGAGCTCGCCGGAGGAGGTCACGCCGTCCTCGGTGCCGCCGATGCCGCCGACCTCAGCCTCGATGGAGAGGCCCTTGGCATGGGCGAGCTCCACGAGCTCCTTGGTGCGGTCGAGGTTGAGCTGGAAGGTCTCCTCGTGGGAGCCGTCGTACATGATGGAGGTGAAGCCCGCCTCGATGGCCTTGAAGCAGTCCTCATACGAACCATGGTCGAGGTGGAGCGCCACGGGGACGGTCACGCCGGTCGCCTCGACGGCGGCCTTGACCATGTCGGCGCAGACCTTGAAGCCGCCCATCCACTTGGCGGCACCGGCGGTGCACTGGATGATCAGCGGGCTCTTGGCCTCCTCAGCGGCCTGGAGAAGGGCGAGCGTCCACTCCAGGTTGTTGGTGTTGAAGGCGCCGAGCGCGTACTTGCCGGCCTCCGCCTTCTTGAGCATCTCTGCTGCATTGACGAGCATACAAACCTCCCAAACTAAGGGTTGTCCAAAGACGCTATTAGTGTACCACGGCGTGGGGGCCTCTCGGCGGCAAGGCGTCCCATTCCGCGAGTGGTAATCCGAGCGGTGGACGCGAGCGTGCTACTCGGCCGAGAGGTCCGCCCCGTTGGCGGCGATGACCTTCTGATACCACCAGAAGCTGTCCTTGCGCAGACGGTCGTAGGTGCCTTGGCAGTGATCGTCGGCATCCACGTACACAAACCCGTAGCGCTTGGACATCTGGTTGGTGGAGTTTGACACCAAGTCGATCGGCGCCCACGAGGTGTAGCCCATAAGCTCGACGCCGTCCTCCAAAATCGCCTTCTTGGCCTCGGCCAGATGTGCCGAGAGGTAGTCGATGCGGTAATCGTCGTGAATGCGGCCCTCGTCATCCGGCTCCTCGCGCACGCCGATGCCGTTCTCTACGATGAACAGCGGTTTGCGGTAGCGGTCGTAGAGGTCGATGAGCGACACGCGCAGCCCCACCGGGTCGATCTGCCAGCCCCACTCAGACGAAGGCAGATACGGATTCTTGACGCCCGTGGTGGTGTTTGCCTCGGTGACGTCGAGACCCGCGGCGTCACCTGCGGCGCAGCTCGACATGTAGTAGCTAAACGATACGAAGTCAACCGGGTTCTCGCGCATCACTTGCGCATCGCCCGGCTCCTGGTGAATCTCGATCCCGCGGTTCTGGTAATCGTTTAGCAGGTAGTGCGGGTAGGCGCCAAAGACCTGCACGTCACCGTAACAGTACGTCTCGCGCATGCGCCGCTGCGCGGCGAGAACGTCGTCGGGCTTGCAGGTATACGGGTAGAACGTCACCTTGGTGAGCATGCAGCCCACCTTGGAACCGGGGATGTTCTCGTGGCAGATCTTGGTCGCCCGCGCGCTCGCCACAAACTGGTGGTGCATCGCCTGACGCACCACGGCGGGGAACTCCTCGGGCGTCCAGCGGCTCTCGATGAGGCCGCCGGTCATAAAGGGGTGGCGCAGAATCGAGTCCACCTCGTTGAAAGTGAGCCAGTACTTGACCTTGTCGGCGTAGCGGCGGGTGATCACGTCGACGTAGCGGCAGAAAAACTCGATGGAGCGGCGGTTGTACCAGCCGTTGTACTCGCGGCAGAAGGCGAGCGGCGGCTCGTAGTGGCTCATGGTGACAAGCGGCTCGATGCCGTGCTTGGCGCACTCGTCGAAGACGCGGTCGTAGAAGGCGAGGCCCTCCTCGCAGGGCTCCTGCTCGTCACCGCGCGGGAAGATGCGGCTCCAGGCGATGGACATGCGATAGACCTTGAAGCCCATCTCGGCGTAGAGGGCGATGTCCTCGGCATAGCGGTGGTAGAAGTCCGCACCGCGGCGCTTGGGGTAGCGCGTGTCATCGTCTGCGGCGAGCGCCTCGTCGATATCGGCGTCGGTCACGTCACAGTTGGCGTGGATATCCGCCCCGCTCGTAGCGTTGTTGGGGTCGCGAAACGCAAATACGTCGGCGGCGGAGAGACCCTTGCCGCCCTCGTTCCAACCGCCCTCGCACTGGTTTGCCGCCGTGGCGCCGCCCCAGAGAAAGCCCTCGGGAAACGCCGTACCGTGATGCGTGTCAGCCATGGCCTCTCCTATCGCGCGTTTGCATACGTCCTGCTGCGCCGCACCCTACCAGGCGGCGCCCATGAACGGGTTGGTGGCGAGCTCGCGCTCGACCGTGGTGGAAGGACCGTGCCCCACGAGACAGAGCGTCTCGCGCGGCAAAAGCTCGCCCAAGCGCGCAAGCGACGCCACGATGGCGCGCTCGTCGCCACCGGCGAGGTCGGTGCGGCCGTGGCTCCCCGGGAAGAGCGTGTCGCCCACAAAGGCTATCGCACCGCCCTCGGCAGCGCAGAAGAGCACGACCCCGCCCGGCGTGTGCCCGGGGGTGGCGATGACCTGGAGTGCGGCGGTGCCGAAGGGGATGGTGTCACCCTCGCCGATGAGGCGGTCGGGCGCGCCGGGGTCCTCGGTCTCGATGCCCCAGGCGCTACGCTGGTGCGCGATGTTCACCGCGGGCATCTGGGCGTCGTCTGCCGGCAGCAGATAGGGCACCTCGGGCCCAAGTGTGCGGCGCATACCCGCCACACCGCCCACGTGGTCGGCGTGCCCGTGCGTGCACACGATGGCGACGATCCGCACTCCGGGGTGCGCGGCGGCGAAGCTCTGGGCGAGCTCCTCGCCCTCCCACGCCGGGTCGATAACGACAGCCTCGTCGCCCGAGATCGCAAAGTACGTGTTGGTCTCGATGGGCCCGTTCACCACATAGGAAATGTCGACCGGACCGCAGGGCGTCAAATCAAGCTGCATGGTCTACCCTATCCGCTTCATCTGGCTCGCGCCCTCGCCCGGCTTCAGGCGGCGCGCGTCGTAGACGCTCTCCACCCGGCTGATCGCCGCGAGCAGCGGGTCGAGCCCGCTCGCATCGGAGATCTCGACCAGGAAGCGCAGGATGGCGACGCCGTCGCGGTTGGTCGAGGTCGCCGCCGAGAGGATGTTCGCCCCGGCCTCGCCGATGGCGATGGTGACATCCTTGAGCAGGCCCATACGGTCGAGGCACTCGGCCACGATCTCCACGCGGAAGGCGGTGTCGGCCCGCGCGTCCCAGCCCACCTCGATCATGCGCTCGGGGTGCTCCATCAGGCCCTTGACGTTGGGGCAGTCGGCGCGGTGCACCGACACGCCGCGGCCGCGCGTGATGAAGCCCACGATGTCGTCGCCCATAACGGGGTTGCAGCAGTGAGCGAGGCGCACGAGGAGCCCCGAGTCGGACGAGCCCTTGACCACCACGGCCGAGCCGCCCTTGCCGCTCGCCTGCGGCCGGCGGTTGCTCCCGCGGGCGGGCGCCACGGGCACAGCGGTGGCCGCCATCGCCGGCAGCTCCGGCTTGGGGTCGAGTATCTGCTGCACGCGGTTACCCACGAGCCGGGGCGTCTGCTTGCCCGCGCCCACTGCGGCGAAGAGGTCCTCGAGCCGCTTGTAGTTGAGCTCGTCGCACACCTGGTTGAGCGCGCGTGTGGAACGCGGGGTCGAGATGCCGTAGCCGCGCTTGCGCAGGTCGCGCGCGAGCATCTCGCGCCCGGCGGCCGCATCGTCGTCCTTGGTGACGGCGGCGAAGTAGTGGCGGATCTTCGAGCGGGCCGAGGGCGTCTTGACGATGGAGAGCCAGTCGCGCGAGGGCTTGGAGTTCTTGTTGGTGAGAATCTCCACCCGGTCGCCCATCTGGAGCTCGTGAGTGAGCGGCGCCACCACGCCGTTGACCTTGGCGCCCACGCAGTGGTTGCCCACCTCGGTATGGATGGTGTAGGCGAAGTCGAGCGGCGTCGACCCCGCCCTCAGGCTCATGATCTCGCCCTTGGGGGTGAAAACGAAGATCTCTTGGTCGTAGAGATCGACCTTGAGCGAGTGCAGGAACTCCTTGGGGTCGTCGATCTCGTCGGACGCCGCCCAGTCGAGCGTGTGCTTGAGCATGTTGATCTGCTCGTCCAGGCGCTGCTGGTCGCCGGACTTGGTGGCCGAGGAGCCGCCCGAGCGCTTGTAGAGCCAGTGCGCGGCGATGCCGTACTCGGCCTGCTCGTGCATCTCGTACGTGCGGATCTGGATCTCGAGCGGGCGGGCGGTGGGGCCGATGACCGTCGTGTGGAGCGACTGGTAGTTGTTGAGCTTGGGGTTGGCGATGTAGTCCTTGAACCGGCCCGGCATGGGGTGCCAGAGCGCGTGCACCGCGCCGAGCGCCGAATAGCAGTCGCCCACCGTATGGCAGATGACGCGCATGGCCACGAGGTCGTAGATCTCGGAGAACTCCTTGCCCTTGCGGCGCATCTTCTGGTAGATGGACCAGTAGTGCTTCGAGCGCCCGTTGATCTGGAAGCCCTCGAGCCCGGCGTCTTTGAGCTCGTCGGTGAGCGTCTTGATGGTCTCCGCGAGATAGCGCTCACGCACCTCGCGGCTCTCGGCCACCATGCGGGCGATGCGCTGATAGGCCTCGGGCTCGAGATAGAAGAACGAGAGGTCCTCGAGCTCCCACTTGATGGAGCTCATGCCCAGACGGTCGGCCAGCGGCGCGTACACGTCCATCGTCTCGCGCGCCTTGAAGCGGCGGCGGTCCTCGCGCAGCGCGGCGAGCGTGCGCATGTTGTGCAGGCGGTCGGCGAGCTTGACGATGATGACGCGGATGTCCTTCGACATGGCGAGAAACATCTTGCGCAGGTTCAGCGCCTGCTTCTCGTCCATGCTGTCAACCTCGATGTTGGTGAGCTTCGTGACGCCGTCCACCAGAAGCGCGATGGTGTCGCCAAAGATGTCGCGCACGTCGGCCAGCGAGACCTCGGTGTCCTCCACCGTATCGTGCAGCAGCGCCGCGCAGACCACGTCGGAGTCCATCTTGAGCTCGGCCAAGATGACGGCGACCTCGACGGGATGGTTGATGTAGGGCTCGCCCGAGCGGCGGCGCTGGGAGGCGTGCTTCTCGGCCGCGAAACAATAGGCGTGCTCCACCAGCGCGCAGTCCGCCTCGCTCATGTATTTGCGGCAGAGCCCGGCCAGCTCGTCGTAATCGTCGGCGCAGATCTCGGGCGGGAGGTCGTCGGCATGCGTGTAGTGGACCATCAGGGCAGAGGACGTGAGCGACGCGTCGTGCGCCGCGCGCGTGGCAGCATCCATGGCAGACCTCCTCAGAGCGCGATCTCGCCGCCCGCCGGGGTGATGGGACGGGCTATTCGGCTAAGCATATCACGAGCGGACGCATCGAGCGCCCAGCTTCTAAACTGGGTAAACGCCCAGCGCGTGCGCAGGCCCTCGAGGTAGCGGGTCGACGCGGTGAGCGCCATGTGGCCGGGGTTCTCGCACATCTCGATGCGCCGGGTATCCTCAAACCCCGTCACGCGGGTGAAGCCGAGCTCCTCGAAGATGCGGATGCCGCTCGCGACGGCACGCTCGTCCACCTGCTCGCGCGCGTCGATGGCGCGGCACATGCTCGCGATGTCGAGGTCGCTCGCGCTGAAGGCCCCCTCGCCCGTCCTGCCGCGATGGCTCCGCCACATGGTCTGGAGCGCGCGGTAGATGACGATGAGCTCGCCGCGCTCGGGGGCGGCCGCCTCGAGCAGGTGCTCGTTGATGCGGGCGTCGCGCGCCGAGTACATGAGGTGGATCCGGGCGGGCGCCCCGTCGCGCCCGGCCCGCCCGCTCATCTGGTTGAAGGCCGTGGCCGAGAACGGCATGTGGTAGAGCACCACGTGCCGGATGTCCGGCAGGTTGACGCCCTCGCCAAACGCGGAGGTCGACACGATGCAGGTGAGGTCGCCCGCGCGGAACGCCTCCTCCACCCGCGTGCGGTCGGCGCGGGCGAGCCCCCCGTTGTAGAAGGCGATGGCGCCGCCGAGCTCGGGCACGCGCTGGCGGAGCGTGCGGGCGAGCGCGACCGTCTGCTCGCGCGAGTTGACGTACACGACGCACTTCTCGCCCGTCGCCACGATGGAGACGAGCCGGTTCTCGCGACTGGGCAGGTTGCGGTCGTCCTCGAGGTCGAGGTTGGGTCGGTCCGCATCGTCCACGATGGCGCGGGCGGTGCCGAGGGTCTCGGTGATGCGGTGCGCGCACGCTGCATCGGCCGTGGCAGTGACGGCGAGCACCGTCGGGCGGCCGAGGGCGGCGAGCACCTCGGGTAGGTCGAGATAGGCGCTGCGCTCGCCCGCGGGCGCGGCAGCGATATGGTGTGCCTCGTCCACGGCGACAAAGCCCACACGCCGGGCGGCGGCGAAGCGCTCGCGGTGGATCGAGAGGAACTCGGGAGTCGTCAGCACGATGTCGAGCGCGCCCTCGGCGAGCGCGCCGAAGATCTGCGCGCGCGTCGGCTGGGGGGTATCGCCCGTGAGCACGCCCACGCCGATGCCCCACGCACCCAGAAGGCGCGCCAGATGGAAGGCCTGGTCGGCGATGAGGGCGCGCAGGGGGTACACGAAGATGCTCGCACGGCCGTTGAGGACGGCCTCGCGGGCGGCGTGCACCTGGAATACGAGCGACTTGCCGCGACCCGTCCCCATGACGGCGAGCGCGCTCTCGCCCCGACCGAGGGCGTCGAGAGCGTCTGTCTGGGCGGGATGCGGGGAGCTGCCCCCGATGAGGGCGTGGATGAGCGAGCGCGTGAGCTCGGTGTACGAAAGGCCCGCGAGGGTCGCCCTGCGCCGGCGCCCCGCGGCGGCGGGCGTGAAGATCGCGGCGGGCTCGTCCGGCGCTGCGGCCGGGGCGGGCGACGAGGGGGCGGCACCGGCGCCGTCCACGGCAGCCGCCACGGGCGCGCCCACCGGCCCAGCCGGCCCCTCGGCATCCGCCGCGTCGTGCCGAAGCACGTCCTTTACCATGAGCTTGGGCTTGACGCGGCCCTGCCAGCGCTCGGCCACCGCCTCGAAGACGATGTCGACCACGCTGTCGCATGCGCAGAGCGCATCGGCGTCTGGTGCGCGGAACATGATGGCCGCCACACTCGAGATGCCGTCGGTCGCCGTGAAGCGCACATGGTCGCCCGTGCGGCCCACGCAGGAGCGGTCCGCCATAGTCACGCCGGTCGCCGCGAGCAGCGGCACGCGGTTGCCCTGGCCGAAGGGCTCGAGGCGCGCGATCTCCTCGATGGTCTCGATGGTGAGCTCGCCCAGGTCCACCGTCGCGGCGATCTCGCCCGTGTCCTCGAAGGCCTCCTCCGGGAGCTCGGACAGCACCTCGTCGAGGCGCTCGCGCAGCGCCGGCAGGTTTGCCGCGGGCAGCGCGACGCCCACCGCGCCCGCGTGCCCGCCGAAGCGCGTGGTGAGGTCGGCGCACCGCTCGACGGCCTCAAACAGGTTGACCGTGCCCACCGAGCGTCCCGAGCCGCGCGCGACGTCGCCCTCGATGGAGAAAAGCAGCGTGGGCACGTGGTAGCGGTTGACGATGCGGCTCGCCACGATACCCTTGACACCCTCGTGCCAGCCCTCGCCGCCCACGACGATGACGCGGCCGCCCGCATACGTCTCGCCCACGCGGGCGAGCGCATCCTCGGTGAGCGCGGCCTCGATGTCGCGGCGCTCCTGGTTGATGGCCTCGAGCTCCGCGGCGAGCCGCCCGGCCTCCACGGGGTCGCGCTCGAGCAGCAGGTTGAGCGCGAGGGCGGGGTCGGCCATGCGCCCGGCGGCGTTGAGGCGCGGGATGAGCGAGAACGAGAGGCCGTCCGCCGTGATGGTGGCGAGGTCCGCGCGGGCGAGCGCCGCCAGCGCGATGAAGCCCGGGCGCGCGGTGGCGCGCATGTGCGCGATGCCGTCTGCCACGAGCGCGCGGTTCTCCGGCGTGAGCGGCATCATATCCGACACGGTGCCGAGCGCCGCCACCTCGGTCAGACCGCGCCAGAGATCGGGGGCGCCGCGGCGCTCTCCCAGCGCCTGCACGAGCTTGAGCGCCACGCCGGCACCGGCGAGCTCGCGCGAGGGGCCCTCGGCCGCGAGCTTGGGGTCGGTCAGGGGCACGCCCCGGGGCACCATGTCGGCGGGCTCATGGTGGTCGGTCACCACGAGGTCGATGCCGCGCGCCGTGAGGTAGGCAACCTCGTCGCGGGCGGCGATGCCGTTGTCCACCGTCACGATGACGTCGGGCGCGCAGGCGGCGATGACGCGGTCGAGCGCGGCCTCGGTGAGTCCGTAGCCCTCGTCGAAGCGATGCGGGATGAACGGGGTGACGTTACCGCCGAGCGCCCGCAGGGCCTCGGTAAGCAGGCAGGTCGAGGTGATGCCGTCCACGTCGAAATCGCCGAAGACCGCAATTGCCTCGTGCGCGTCGAGCGCGCGGTCGAGCCGCGCGACGACCTCGTACATACCCGGGATGATAAGGGGGTCGGCCCAGTCGCGCTCGAGCGAGGGGGTGAGGAAGCGCCGTCCCTCCTCGACGGAGGCGATACCGTGCGCCACCATGATGCGGGCGACGAGCGGAGTGATGTTGAGTGCGTGCGCGAGCTCGGTGGCGAGCGCGGGGTTTTGGGGAGCTACCGACCAGCGGTGGCTCGTTTTGAGCGATGCCATAGGAGGACGTCCTTGTTGTTAGGGCCCGCTGCGGCGGGCTGAGAAGTTGAACGCCTCCCATTATACCGTTCGCGGCGCATCCCTACAGCGCGAGTGGACAACCCGGGCGTCGCCTCTACCTCGCCCCGCGCGGCGCCCCGGGAGCCGCCTCGGTCGAAGATGGCTCGGCGGCAGGTCCGGCTAACGGCGCGGCGGCATGCCAAACCAGCATTGGACGGTGTCGATCCGCCGAAGCCCCAACTTGCGCTGCAGTGCCTTCGACGCCTCGTTGTCGAGCGCTACGTGGCAGTACGGGATACGCCCTGCCGCCATAAACGTGTCGATGAGGGCCGCCTCGAGCGCTTGCGCATAGCCGCGGCGGCGCGCCTCGGGAAAGACCTCCAGCATGCCCATCGACGCCTCGTCGTGCTCGCCGATGAACCCGACGAGCGCCCCGGAGGCATCGAATCCGCCGTATATCCAGCCGCGCTCGAGATGGTCCTCGATCTCCCCATGGCTGAGCAGCGCGTAGTGCGCTTCCACCGTATCGATGTCCCCCGGCCCGAGGGGAGCGATGGTGAAGCCCTCGGGCGGGGCAATGGCGCCCGTTGCGAGCGGCGAGGCGTCCGCGCCATACGCCCAGAGCTCATAGCGGCCGGGGTCGAGCCCCTCAAAGGCGGCACCGGGGGCGAAGACCTCGAGGTACTGCTCATCGCACAGGCTCACCAGTGCGCCGTCGGGCACCATGCTCGCCATGATGCGGGCCGCGCAGCCGTCCACCGGAGCGGCAAAATAGGCGCCGTTGCGCTTGAAGCGCACGAGCGCGCCGAGGTCGTCGCCCACCGCGAGCACGGTCACGCGTCCGAGCTTGACCGGCTCGGTGATGCTCAGGAAGCGCGCCGGCTCGGGGTCGCCGGCGAGCAGCTCCCGCACACGGCGGGCGAGCTCCTCCTCAGCCGGCGCAGCGGCGAGGTCGAGCCGCATGACGGCCTCGTCGCGCACCTCGCCCAAAAGGGGTACGTCGATACCTCGGTCGCAGCGCACGTAGCGAAAGCCCAGGCGCGTCGCCACGCGCGCGGACGCTCGGTTTCCCACATAGAACCCGAGCCAGACCGTCCGCACGCCCCACGCGCGACGCGCATGGCCGATGAGGGCGCGGGCGGCCTCGGGCATATAGCCGCGCCCCCAGAACGGCCGACCCGTCCAATACCCGAGCTCCCGCTCGTCCGCCGCCGCGGCATGCGTGCTCGCCGCGGCGTCCGTGAGGGCGACAGCGCCCACGAGCGTGCCCGCGGCCTCCCCCGCCTCGCCGGTGCCGCGCAGGCAGACGGCAAAGCTCTCCTTACCGCGCAGCACGTCGCGGATGACATCCCGGCTCTCCTCCACGCTCGCGTGGGCGGGCCACCCCGCAGCGCTCCCCACCGCCGGATCGCTCGCGAGCGCAAAGAGCGCCTCTGCGTCCGCGTCTTCCCAGGGGCGCAGGACGAGACGCTGCGTATTGATGACGGTCACGCGCGCCCCCTACGCAACCTTGACGATCTTGGTGCCGTGGCACTCCCCCACGCCGAGGCGCTCGGCCACCGCGTCCACGTTCTCCCACGTGATGCCCGCGCCGGGCAGGATGATGAGGCGCCCCGCGGCGCGCTCGATGTAGGCGGCGAGGCGGTCGAGGTTGCCCTCGATGGGCGTGCCGGCGACGCCGCCGTGCGTGAGGATGCGCGTGAAGCCGAGCGCCGCGATCGCATCGATGGCGTCGAGCTGGCGCTCCTCGGGCAGCGCGTCGAAGGCCATGTGGAAGGTCATGTCCACGGCCTCGCCGCGCTCCGCGGCGGCCTCGCGGGCGATGGCGCAGATGCGCTCGAGCGCGGCCTCGTCGAGCCCGAGCGCGCCCGCGGCGTCCCTCTTGAGGCACCCGAGCACGATGCCGTCCGCCCCGAGGGCGAGCGCGATGCGCGCGTCGGTCTCCATCATCTGGACCTCGACCTCGTCGTACACGAAGTCGCCGCCGCGCGGGCGCACCATCGCCATCACGCGGGCGCCCCGGGCGTGCGCGTACTCGACCGTGGCCTCGATGACCCCCATCGAGGGCGACGTGCCGCCGACGGCCAGGTTGTCGCAGAGCTCGATGCGGCGCGCGCCCGCCTCGATGGCGGCGGGCACGTTGGTGTAGTTCTCGGCGCAGAACTCGCGCAGAAGGTCGGACATGGGCGCTCCTAACGTCGCGTACGGTTCACGCTGCCCATTGTGGCACAAAACGCGCGCGCGGCGCCTGCGCGCCCACCGATATCCCCTACGAGAGCGTGCCCGCCTGCTCCAGGAGCGCCGCCTTGAGGTCGCTCTCGATGCGGCGCATGCGCCCCTCGGCGTCGGCGCGGGCGGCGCGGCCCTCCTGCTGGATCCGGATCGTCTCGTGCAGCGTGTCGATGAGGCGCTGGTTGACCTCCTCGAGCGTCTCGATGTCCACGCTGCCGCGCTGCGTGGTCTCCTCCGCCGCAACGGCGCCCTGCTGGAGCGCCTCGGCGTTCGCGCGCAGGAGCTTGTTGGTGGTGTCGTCCACGCTCTTCTGGAGGTCGAGGGCCGCGCGCTGGTTGGCGAGGCCGAGGGCGATCACCATCTGGGACTTCCAGAGAGGGATGGTCGTCGAGATGGTGGTGTCGATCTTCTCGGAGATGCTCTTGTCGGCGTTCTGCAGGAGCTTGATCTGCGGCGCGAGCTGCAGGCTCACCACGCTCACGCGGTCGAGGTCGTCGAGGCGCTTCTCGAAGCGGTCGAGCTTGTCCTTGAAGTCCTTGAGCACCTGGGCGCCCATGGCGTCGCCCGAGGAGGCCGCCTCGGCCTCGAGCGCGGGCAGCGCGTCGGCGCGGAAGCGGGCGAGGGCGTCCTTGCCGGCCGCGATGTAGACCTTGAGGGCGCGGTACTGCTCGACGTTGCGCTCGTACATGGTGTCGTACATGGCGATGTCGGCCACCATCTGCGCCTGGGCGCGCTCGAGCTTCTCCACCACCTCGTCCACCTGCGGGGCGACCTTCTGGTAGGTGCGGCGCAGCTTGTCGATGCCCACCACCACCTTGCCGATGATGGGGATCTCCTTGATGCCCGAGAGCTCGGCGCCCTCGACCTCGGCCAGAAGCTCGCGCAGGAGCTCGCCCGCCTCGCCCGTCGCCTTGTTGGAGGTGTGGGCGAGCACGTTGTCGGCGAAGTCGGAGAGCGAGCGCTGCGCGTCGCGCGCGTAGGTGCTCTCGATGCCGGCCTTGGTGAAGTCGATGGTGCGCGCGATCTCCTGCGCCCGCCGCTGGTCCTCGGGGCTCAGCGCGACCGCCGGCGCCTCGGGCTCGGCGGGGGCGGCTGCGGGGGCGGCGGCGAGCGTCGCCCCCTGCGAGGCGGCGATGTCGGCGAGGCTCGGGATGCGCGCCGCGGGCACGGCCTCCTCGGGCGCGACGACCTCGGTCGGTACCTCGTTCGGTTCGGTCATCTCGGACTCCTCTCGCTTGGCGTTTGCACGCGGTGTCGGTATCTGCCGGTCGACGGGCGGTCAGCCGCCCACGACCTCTATCAGGCGCTGCATGGCGGCGGGCGCGGGCAGCTCCACCGCCGCGGGCACGCGCTCGGCGATGCCCGCGACCCCGAAGCGCGTCGCGCTGTCGGTGCCCAGCTGCGAGGCGCCGCGGAACCCGTGGCGCTCCCACGCGAGCCTCTGCACCTCGTCGGACGTTATGAAATCGCTCAGGAGCTCGCCGTTCTCCGTGAGCGCCATGACCACGTGGGTCGACCAGACGGTGGGCGTCGTGTAGGCCACCACGAGGTCGTCGGCGACCTGCGCGAACAGGTCGGGCTCGTTCACGGCGAGGTCGAGCACCTGGCTCTCGTAGCCCACCATCATCGGCTTGGACCCCTCGCCCAGGGTGAGGAACTGCCGGAAGGAGTCCTCGGAGCTCGTCTCCATCCAGCCCGACTTCTGGAAGATCGCCTGGATCTGCGCGGCATCGCGCTCGACGGTCTCCACGGTCGCGGGCTGGCCGCCGGCGAGCGAGTTGGCGATGAGCGCCGCCCACTCGTTGCCCGAGTTGGACTGCGCGGGGTCGGTGCTGTCGATGCGGAACTGACCGTAGCCCGCGGTGTAGCCGAGGTCCGCCCAGGTCTTGCTGGCGAGCATCGCCTGCACGGCCGCGTCGACGTCGAGGAGGTAGACGTCGCCGTCTTGGGACATGACGCCGGAGCCCACGAGCGCCTCCGCCACGTCGCGGTACGTGTAGACGACGATGGGCGAGTTGAGCGCGATTTCCTCGCTCAGGGTCTCGATTCCCCGCTCCCCGCCGTATGCGACGGCCGCCTGCGACGAGGGGAAGAGGTAGTCCATGCCCTCCGTGGAGGCCTCCATCATGGCGAGCGAGCCGGCCTTGCGGTAGGACACGTCGAGCCCCGCCTCGGCGGCGAGGCGGCCGAACTCCTCGTCCTCGAAGAGCGAGATCTTCTCGCCACCCAGATAGCCCGTGACCTCGACCGGGTCCACGGGGGCCGCGGGCTCGGGCTGCGCCGCCCGGAAGACGAGCACGCCGCCCACCACGGCCACGGCCGCGAGCACGCACAGAAGGCCTATGATCTTCCCCTTCGAGAGTCTCATCGTCTCCCCTTCCCCCGCGCCGGGTCGCCCGCAGCCGGCGCCGCCGCGGCGTCGGCGGGCGCGTCGGGCGCGTATCCGTCCATCTCGATCAGGCGCTGGATGGCCTCGGACGAGGCCTCGACCTCCGTCGCCTTGGCGCCCGTCGCGCGGGCGAGCTCCCCTTGCGCGGCGCCCGAGAGCGCGCAGAGGCCCTCGATGGCGTCCTCGCGCGCGCCCGCCACGAGCTCGGGCGTGCTCAGGCGCTCGACGCCCAGGTAGCCGTCGAGCATGCGGACGCACTGGTCGCGGTAGGTGGAGAGGAAGTGCGCGAGCCTGCGGTAGGTGGAGGGCTGGGCCTCCACGCAGGCGACGAGCGCCTCGATGTCGCGCAGCAGGTCGTCGATCTCGCGGAGCACCGCGGCGTCCGAGATCCTCTCGCGCCGCGCGGACACGGCGCGCATGAGGTCGCGCGCCTCGTCGATCCGCCGCGTCGCTGCCTCGCCGTCGGGCAGCATGCTCGCGATGACGCCGCCGAGCTTGCGCTCGGGCTTGAGGAGCTGACCCACCCCCAGGTAGAGGAGGGCCGCGGCGGCGAGGCCGGCGACGATGCCCGCCACCCCGCCGAGCGCGACCACGCAGGCCACGCCCGCCGCGACGCCTATGACCGCCCCGAGAACGTACCCCATCGCGCGCCCCTAGTTATAGCCCTTGACCTGGCGGAAGACCGCGGCGAGGTCGCCCGTCCTGCCGTCGAAGGTGCGCCCGTTGGTGAGCGCGGAGAGGTCGTCGAGCTGCGCGGGGTCGGCGGAGCCGAACATGATCGAGAACACGGGGACGTCGGTCCCGGAGGCGTCGTAGGCCCCCTCGAAGCGCGCGCGGTTCTCCGTCTCGGACTGGCCGTCGGACATGAGCGCGATCGCCACGGTCCACCGTCCCTCCGCCTCGGCCTGCTCAGCCAGCTCGAGAGCCGCCTCGAGGGCCGCATAGATGTCCGTCCCGCCCACGGGCTCCCGGGAGCGCGCGGCGTCGAGCACAGGCGCGGTGTCCGCACCCTCGGCGACGACGGCCTCCCCCGGCCCGTCAGCGAACGGGATGAGCACGTTGACGTCGCCCTCCGTCGGCTGGATGAGCGACGCCGCCGCGAGGGCGGGGTCGAGCGCCTGCTCGAGGCCCGCGACCACGCCGTCCTTGCCCTCGCCGTACATCGAGCCGGAGTAGTCCACCACCCAGATGGAGTACGAGGGCTTCTTGAGCGCGGTCTGGTAGAGGGTGAGCGCCTCCCCGATCACCTCGCCCGCGGGGAGCGGGATCGACTTCAGCACGCTCGCGTCGTCCACGATGCCCCAGTCGGGCGAGAACGCCGCCTGCACCTCGGGGTCGTCCGCGTGCAGGATCTTGCCGCCGAGGCCGCAGCGGCGCCCCACGCGCTCCATGGCGAGCGTCGCCTCGTCGTCGGCGAGCGCCTGTTGGAAGGCGAGGAACGCGTCCTCCACGGCCGCGTCCTGACCGCGGTCCACGTAGGCGAGCGGACTGTCGGAGACGGCGATGCCGTCCGCGGGGTAGATGGCCATGAGGGGCTCGGCACCGGCCTCCTCGAGCTCACGGTCAGCCTGCGACACGAGCGACTCGTAGTTCACCATGGCCTGATGGGCGCCCGGGTCGGCGACGACCATCTCCTTCAGCCAGTCGGACGAGCCCGACGAGCGGTCCACGCCCGAGAGCAGCGCCGCCACGCGGCCGGTGAGCTCGGCATCGGCGAGGTCGTCGGCGGTAAGGGGCCCGTCCGAGCCCGAGAGCGCCGTCAGGAACGCCAGGTAGGCGGATGCGCCGCTGTTGGACTGCGTGGCCGAGGTCATGGCGAAGGAGAGCTCGCCCGTCTCCACCGCATCGAGGATCTCCGCCGTGGTGGGCGACGCCGTGGCGCCGGACGCGTCGACCCAGCCGAGCTCCTCGGCACGGCCGCGCGCGATGCCGAAGACCACGGGCGTGGTCGAGGTGCTCTGGGCGTTTCGGGTGATGTGCCCCGTGTCGCCGAGCGATATCCACATCGAGGACGCGGGCCACACGGCGTCGTAGTCGGCGCCGCCCGCCTCGAGGACGGAGCGGATCTCGAGCGAGCCCATGTAGTGCATCTCGACCGTCACACCCGCCTCGCCGGCGGCGTAGGCGATGGCCTCTGCCGCCTCCTTGTTCTCGGAGCCCGAGGCGATCTTCAGGGTGAGGTCCGTGCCGCCCGCGGGGACGAAGCGCTGCGCGCCGTCCACCTCCTGGATGTCGACCGCCGCCTGCGCGGGCGCGCCCCCGTCCGGCGCCGGCTCCACCTCGGGAGCCCCCGCGCCCATGCAACCGGCGAGACCTGCGGCGAGCACGAGGACCGCGAGGGCGGGTACGATGCGCCGCGCGAGGCGCGAGAGTCGGGCGTGCATGGCGAGCCTCCCAACGACGAGGGCCGCCGGGCGGCGGCCGGACAGGATTGGGCCATTCTAGCAAACGCGTGTCAGCTGAATGTAAGCTGCGCCCCCGGTACCTTATGGGGCGGGCGCCCCGCGCGATCGCGGGGCGCCCGTGGATGCGCGGCGCCGCGCGGCGCCGCAACGCTGCTGTTCCGCCCGGGCTCTCGCCCAAACCCTCGGCCTAGCCGCCGAGATACGCCTTCCGCACGTCGTCGTTATGCAGGAGCTCCTCGCCCGTACCGGCGAGCGTCACACGGCCGGTCTCCAGCACGTAGGCGCGCGTGGCGACCGAAAGCGCCATCTGCGCGTTCTGCTCGACCAGAAGGATCGTGGTCCCGTCCTTGTGCAGGCCCTTGATGATATCGAAGATCTGCTCCACCAGAATGGGCGCCAAACCCATCGAGGGCTCGTCGAGCATCAGCAGCTTGGGGTTCGCCATCAGCCCGCGGCCCATGGCGAGCATCTGCTGCTCGCCGCCCGAGAGCGTGCCGGCGATCTGGCGGCGGCGCTCCTTCAGGCGCGGGAACTGCGCGTAGACGCGCTCAAGATTGCCGGCGATGGTCTCCTTGGGCTGCGTGTACGCGCCCATGTCGAGGTTCTCCTCCACCGTCATCTGCTGGAAGATGCGCCTGCCCTCGGGCACGTGCACAAGGCCGTGCTCGACGATCTTCTCGGCGCTCATATGCATGAGGTCCTCGCCCATGAAGGTGATGGAGCCGGTGCGCGAGCGCAGAAGGCCGGAGAGCGTCTTTAAGGTGGTGGACTTGCCCGCGCCGTTCGCGCCGATAAGGGCCACAATCTCGCCGTCGTTCACCTCAAACGAGATGTTCTTGATGGTGTGGATCGCCCCGTACCACACGTTGATGTTGTACACGCTCAGCACCTAGGCCACCTCCTTCTTCTGCTTGCCGAGGTACGCCTCGACAACGGCATCGTTTTGCTGGATGTCCTCGGGCGTACCCTTGGCGATGATCTTGCCGAAGTTGAGAACACAGATGCCCTCGCAGATATTCATGACGAGGTTCATGTCGTGCTCGATGAGCATGATGGCGATCTGGAACTCGTCGCGGATCTTGACGATGTTCTCCATAAGCTCAGCCGTCTCGGACGGATTCATGCCGGCGGCGGGCTCGTCGAGCAACAGCAGCTTGGGGTTGGTCGCGAGCGCGCGCACGATCTCCAGACGGCGCTGGGCGCCGTAGGGCAGGCTGCCCGCCTCATGGTCGGCCAAGCCGCACATGTCGAAGATGTCGAGCAGCTCGAGGGCGCGCTCGTGATAGTACCGCTCGCTCTTCCAGTGGTGCGGCAGGCGCAAAATCGAGGTCGCCATGCCGCAATGATGCTGGTTGTGCAGGCCAACCATCACGTTCTCCTCAACGGTGAGCGTGTTGAAGAGGCGGATATTCTGGAAGGTGCGCGCCACGCCCAAGCGGTTCACGCGCGCCGGGTCGAGGCCGGCCGTATCGTGGCCGTCGACCATGATGGTGCCGCGCGTGGGCGTGTAGACCTTGGTGAGCAGGTTGAAGACCGTGGTCTTGCCCGCGCCGTTGGGGCCGATGAGACCGGCGATCTCGGTCTTGCCGATGGTGAGGTTGAAGTCATCGACCGCCTTGAGGCCACCGAAATCGATGCCCAGGTGCACGCATTCGAGCACGGGCGATGCGTAGATGTCGCGGTCCGGGATGAGCGCCTGGCTGGGCACGGGGACCATCCGGGTGTTCTCGCGGCGCGCCTTCGCAAAGTCGCTGAAGAGCTTAGGCATCCGCCTCGCCTCCTTCGGTGGCAACGGACTCGGTCGCATCGTCCGCCTCGCCCCGGCCAAAGCGCCGGCGCAGAGCCTCAGCCGCACGCTGGTAGATCTTGAGGTGCGGGACCACCATCACGAGGATGAGGACGATGGCGTAGAGCAGCATGCGGTACTGGTTGATGGGACGCAGGACCTCGGGCAGGACGGTCAGGAACGCCGCCGAGACGATGGAGCCCCAGATGTTGCCCATGCCGCCCAGCACCACGTAGACGAGGATCAGGATCGACTGGTTGAAATCGAACTGCGAGGGCGTGATGGTCGAGTAGTTCATGGCGTAGAGCACGCCCGCCGCGCCGGCGAGGGCGGAGGCCACCGTGAACGCCATGAGGCGGTACTTGGTGGTGTTGATGCCGACGCTCTCGGCCGCGATGCGGTTGTCGCGCACCGCCATGATGGCGCGGCCGTCGCGGCTGTGCATGAGGTTGAGCACCACGGCGACCGTGATGAGCACGAGCAAGATGCCGAGGGCGAACGTCGAGATCTTGTCGATGCCGACGGCGCCCTTGGGGCCGTTGATGAGGATGGTGCCCTGCGTCATGCCGAGCGACGACGAGTCCGTCATCGAGAAGTGCAGGCCCGCATCGTCCACGCCGATATAGAAGTTGTTGAGGAGGTTCTTGATGATCTCACCGAAGGCGAGGGTCACGATGGCGAGGTAGTCGCCGCGCAGGCGCATGACGGGGATACCCACCAGAAAGCCGATGATGCCGGCGACGATGGCGCCCACCACGGCGGAGCCCGCGAAGAGCATAAGCTCGTTATCGATACCCATGCGCGCGAGGCACCCCGCCACGACGACGCCCGTGAAGGCGCCGACGCTCATGAAGCCCGCGTGGCCGAGCGAGAGCTCGCCCGAGACGCCGACGACGAGGTTGAGCGACACGGCGAGCGACACATAGGCGCAGATGGGCACGAGCTGGCCCGAGAGCGAATTGGAGATGAGGCCGAGGCCGTCGAGCACGGTCACGACCAGAAACGCAGCGATGACGATGGCATAGGTGATGATCGTCGAGCGCGTCTGCGGTTTGAGCGTTTTGATTCCCATGGCTCCTCCCTACACCTTCTCGTTGACCGGCTTGCCGAGAAGGCCGGCGGGACGGATGAGCAGCATGACGATGAGCACGGCGAAGACCACGGCGTCGGCGAGCTGGGTCGAGATGTAGGCGCGCGCCAAGATCTCGATCACGCCGAGCAGAATGCCGCCGAGCGCGGCGCCCGGGATGGAGCCGATGCCGCCGAGCACCGCCGCCGTGAAGGCCTTGATGCCGGGCATGGAGCCCGTCGTGGGCATGAGCGTGGGGTAGGCCGAGCACATGAGGACGCCGGCGATGGCCGCGAGCCCCGAGCCGATGGCGAAGACCATCGAAATGGTGCCGTTGACGTTGATACCCATGAGCTGGGCGGCGTCGCGGTCCTCGGAGCAGGCGCGCATGGCCTTGCCCATCTTGGTCTTGGTGGTGAAGAGCGTCAGCGCCACCATGATGACGACGCACACAAGAATGGTGATGACCGCCGTGGCCGAGATGGTGAGCGCGCCGTCGAAGAGCCTGAGCGCCGGCAGGCTGATGATGGACGAGAAGCTCTTGGGGTCTGACCCCATGAGGATGAGCGCTGCGTTCTGCAAGAAGTAGCTCACACCGATGGCGGTGATGAGCACGTTCAGGCTCGGCGCGTTGCGCAGCGGCTTGTAGGCGAGCCGCTCCATCACGATGCCGAGGACCGTGCAGCCGATGATGGACAGGACGACGCCCGCGATGACGGGCAGCCCCAGATAGGTCATCGAGCAGAAGCAGATGTAGGCGCCCACCATGATGACGTCGCCGTGCGCGAAGTTGAGCATCTTGGCGATGCCGTACACCATGGTGTAGCCGAGCGCGATGATGGCGTAGACGCTTCCCAGGCTCATGCCGTTGATGATGTTGGCGAGAAACTCCATGTCCCCTCCTTCCATGGTAAAAGCGGAGACCACCGGGTGTGCGGTGGCCTCCGCTCAAGCGCAAACGGAACCTTCCGTTACGCGGACGATTACGCGTCGAGCGGCATGTACACGCCGCCCTCGATCACCATACCGGTGGGCTGCTTGGAGATCTCACCGGTATCGGACCACGTAGCCGCCTCGCCGGCGGTGGTGAGGCCGGTAAACGAGAAGTCGGACGACGTGAACGTCTCCACGAGCGCGTCGCACATGTCGGACGGGTCCATGTCGGCCGTGATGCCGCCCTCCTCGATAGCCTGCTTGAGCGCGTAGACGCAGTCGTAGGCATCGGCGGCGAACTGGTTGGGGGTCTCGCCGTTACCGTAGTCGGCGCCCTCGTAGGTCTCGACGAACGCCTTCGTCGCCTCGTCCTCGGCGGTGGCGACAAACGGGGTCAGCAGCATGCAGCCCTCGGCGAGCGCGGTGTCGAAGCCCTTGACCGTGAGCAGGCCGTCCATGCCGTCGACGCCGAACCACTTGGGCGCATAGCCCATCTGGTTGGCCTGCGTGAGGATGAGCGAGATGGGCGTGTAGTAGATCGGCAGGAAGACCAGGTCGGCGCCGGCGTTCTTAGCGTCGTTCAGCTGGACGGAGAAGTCGGTGGCGGAGTCGTTGGTAAACGCGCTCTCCGCGACGACCTCGAGCCCCAAGTCGGCAGCCTCGGAAAGGAAGCTCTGATAGATGCCGGTAGAGTAGGTGTCGGAGTTGTTGTAGATGATGGCGATCTTGGTGCCGAGCTGCTGCTCGGAGATGTACTGCGCGGACGCCGCGCCCTGGTTGGGGTCGGTGAAGCACATCTGGAAGACGTTCTCCTTGCGCGGCGTGGAGATGTTGCCGTCCGCATCGGGCTGGCCGCCGATGACGTCGGTGGAGGAGCCGGAGGGCGTGATCTGGAACATGTTGTCGGCGTTGGTCTCGGCGGACACGGCCACGCAGGGAGCCGTGGTGACGGTGCCCACGAGGATCTGCATGCCCCAGTCCTTGAGGTTGTTGTAGGCGTTGACGGAGCGCTCGGGGTCGTTCTCGTCGTCTTGGAAGTTGAGCTCGAACTGGATGTCGCCGCCCTCGGCGTTGATCTCGTCCACGGCGATCTGGGCGCCGTTCTTGACGGCGTTGCCATAGATGGCCGCGTCACCGGTGGTGGGGCCGATGCTGCCGAGCTTAAAGACCGCGGCGCCGGAAGCGGCGCCGGAGCCCGCCGGGGCCTCGTCGCCGCCCGAGCAGCCGGCAAGCACGCCGGCGGCGCTCAATGCCGCGGCACCCGCGATAAGGCTGCGGCGGCTCATCTGGGGGTTGAGATTAATAGAGGACATGAGATGCTCCTTCCCTAAGCGCGCCGATCTCCTGCCGGACCTCAAGGCGCGTGTCGGTCGTATACCGCTTGCAGATATGTTGGCGGTGAGGTAAACCTTACTCGTTTTTGGGGGGTTTGGTAAGGTGAAACACCCCTAAGGCGGCGCTCCCGGC
Organism: Collinsella sp. An268; assembly: GCF_002159765.1. Lineage (GTDB taxonomy): Bacteria > Actinomycetota > Coriobacteriia > Coriobacteriales > Coriobacteriaceae > Coprousia. The sequence continues at coordinate 118,804 of NZ_NFJH01000004.1, forward strand.
ACGCGCCGGGCGCACCGGCACACCAGTATGGTAAAGTCTACCTGCGCTTTAGCAACAAGCCGCAGCGTAGATACCGTGTTACATCTTGGTTTCAGGGCTGCGCCCAAAAACGACGAAGGAGACCTCACATGACCGCACATGCGACCACCGGCGCCCGAACCGTGGGCGTGGGCATCATCGGCCTCGGCACCGTGGGCGGCGGCACCGCCTGCACCATCCTGCGCCACCGCGACGAGTACCTGCGCGCCTACGGCATCGACCTGCACATCGCGCGCGTCTGCGACATGCGCCCCGAGCGCGAGGCAGAGCTGGGGCTCGCGCCCGGCACGCTCACGGGCGACTGGGCCGAGCTCGTGGCCGACCCCGCCGTCGACATCGTGGTGGAGCTCATCGGCGGCGAGCACCCCGCGACCGAGATCTTCGAGGCGGCCTTCGCGGCGGGCAAGCATGTCGTGACCGCCAACAAGGCGCTCCTCGGCCGCCACGTCGAGCGGCTCGCCCGCCTCGCCGCGGAGCACGGCGTCCAGCTCAAATGCGAGGCCGCGGCGGCGGGCGGCATCCCCATCGTGAACGCGCTGGAGCACGCCCTCACCGGCAACGAGATCCTCACGGTCGCCGGCATCCTGAACGGCACCACCAACTACATGCTCAGCCGCATGGAGACCGAGGGGCTCGATTACGACGAGGTCCTGGCCGACGCGCAGCGCCTGGGCTACGCCGAGGCGGACCCCTCGGCAGACGTCGACGGCTTCGACGCCGCAAGCAAGGTGGCCATCCTCTCGTCGATCGCCTTCCACACGCGCGTGACCACCGACGACGTCTACATGCAGGGCATCCGCAACGTATCGGCCGCCGACATCGCGCAGGCGCGCGAGCTCGGCTACCGCGTGAAGCTCCTCGGCGTCGCCCGCAACACCGAGAAGGGCGTCGACGTGCGCGTACACCCCACGATGATCCCCGCGAACCACATGCTCGCCGGCGTCTCGGGCGCCATGAACGCGGTGTTTGTGGTGGGCGACGCCGTGGGCGAGACCATGTTCTACGGGGCGGGCGCGGGCTCTTTCCCCACCGCGAGCGCCGTGGTGGGCGACGTGCTCGAGCTCGCCGACGCCATCGCGCGCGGCGAGGGCCCCATGCCCGAGACCGAACCCTATGACCGCGTGCTGCGCCTGCGCTCCATCGAGGAGCTCGAGACGCGCTACTACATCCGCCTGATGGTGGCCGACCGCGTGGGCGCGCTCGCCCCGGTGGTGACGGCCTTTGCCGACGCGGGCATCTCCATCTCAACCATCCACCAACTGAAAGACGGCGACGGTACCCGCTGCTCCGTCGTGTTCCTGACGCACCGGGCGCTCGAGCGCGACGTGCACGCCGCCATCAAGATCTTCGAGGCGATGGACGAGGTCGAGGGCGTGGCGAGCGTCATTCGCATTGAAGATGTTGCCGCCTGGACGGACGGCGTGGAGGAGAACTAGGCAGAGGGATGGCCGCTGGCGGGTTACCGGGTATCGGACCCATGGGCGAAACCCGACGGACCGACTCCTCCAGCAGCCCCAACCATAAGAATTCACCGTTGCCGCAGATTAACCTGTAAGGCGCTCGAAAACACCCAGTACATGTCAAACTGCGGCAATGGCGGAGGTTGCATTCCGTCATTGCCGCAGTTCGTTACCTAGCAGTTTGCCAGAACGCAGCGTACGACCTACTTTGAGACGCCGCGCCGCATCCGAAACGCAACGGCCGCAGAGACGCCGGCACAGATCAGGGCCACTGCCGCAGCCGCAAGATACGCCACCGTCGGGGCACCCGCGCCCTCCGGGCCAACCGTGCCCAAGATGCCCAAGACGCCGCCCGTCACCCCATAGAACGTTCCGCCGAGTGCGATGGCTGCAGCCGCCGCAAGGCCAGAAGCAACATTCGCAGCCGCCTGCAGGTGTGGCACCGCAAGCGTAAAGCCGTAGAGCGCAGGCTCCGTCTTGCCAAAGAGCGCCTGACCCGTCGTGGCGAGCGCCTGGTGGCGGCGCGCAGCGTCGGATGCTACCAGGGCGGCACCAAGGGCAATGCCCGCCTGGCTTAGCTGCGGAATAACGGTGACAAGCATGATGGGGTCGCTCCCCAGAGCAACGAGCTCGCCCAGCAGAAGCGGCGTAAAAAGCCAATGGAGGCCGCGCGCAACCACAAGCTGCCAAACAGCCCCAATAACCAGCGCCGTTGTCACGGGCCAGCAGAGAAAGACCGTGTGCACGGCAAACGAGACGGCTCCGCAGGCGCTCATGACAAGCGGACCAACAACAAAGCCCATGCCAGCGCCAACTACCGTGAGTACCGCAAGCGGCGCAAGCACACTACGGGTAACGGTGGGGACCCGGGGCGCCACGGCGCGCTCCACCAGCGCGCAAAGCCAGGCGGTGACCACGGCCGAGAAGACGAGCCCGGCACCGCGCTCCAAGAAAGGCAGCCCGCCAAGCGGACCCGGAACCGATCCCGGCGCAACCGCAAACGCGTAGGCCTGAACGGCGGCTATACCGACCGGCGGCCAAACGCTCACATTGAGTTTACGGGCGGCAGAGAAGGCAACCAAGACCGAAAGCAGATAGAACGAGACGTCTGCCAGGCCGATGAGCAAGGCGAGCACACTCCCCTGCTCGGCGCCGACCCCACAGCTCGCGACCAGCCACAGCGCCCCGCGAAGGATGGCCGCGGCACCGAGGTAATCCACGCAGGGCACCACCGAGGCGGTCAGAAGCTCAAGCGCCCCGCGCGCGGTACAAAGGGGCAGAAGCTTTGTATCGGCGGCGCCGGACCGTCCGCCCGCATCGTCCACATCGTGCAAACTGGGCGTATCCTTCGTCGGCACCCCAGCCGCCACCGGCGCCGAACCGGCCGCCGATTCGGCCGAGCCGACTGAAGCGCTTTGGCCAGACGTCGCCCGCAGGCTCTCGAGCGCATCAGAGACCCGCGCCACGTCGGGCCCGATAATAACCTGAAACTGCCCGCCCTGGCGCACTGCTCCGAGCACGCCCGGGATCTCCTTCACGGCAGCCTCGTCCGCCGCCCCCTCATCGCAAAGCACCAGACGCAGGCGCGTCATGCAATGCGTTGCCGAGGCAACGTTCTCCGCCCCGCCCGCGCCCGCAAGCACCGCACGGGCCAGCGCCTCAACTTCATCAGAAGCCAATATCGCCCCTCTTTCTCGCTCCACAAACGCACCCCAAGCAATACCCGAACAGTGCCCATGCAAACAATCGAACCGATTATCGTTCAACCCCCTCCTCCGCATGAGGTTTAACTCAGTCCAACCTTGCAAAAGCCAAGCGCCACACATGCGGAGACGCTTCCGCCCATGCCTCGCGGCAACGTACCGGCAGCATCAGCACCACTCAGTCAGAGCGAAAGGCGCACTGCCCCATGCGGGAGCTCCGCCGTGATGCAGAGCGTCCCCCCTAGCGCGGCAACATAGCGTCGCAAGGTGTCAACCTTTAGCGTGTCGATCTTACCCGTCTCGACCGCAGAGACTCGTTTCTGCCCAACGCCCATGCGCTCCGAGACCTGTTCCTGCGTGAGCCCGCACGCCTTTCGGGCCTCGCGCAGCTCATACGCCCGGATTTTCTCCTCGGTGGCCGCCCGAGCCGCATTCATTGCCTCGTCAGACACGGGATGCATCTGTCTGAATTCTCGATATGACGTCCCCATAAGCTCAACCTCGATCCGACTGCTCCATATATGCCCGATACCTTCGCTCCGCCTCGGGAATCGCCCGCTTATACCAATTGCTCCACGAGAATCGCTTCCCACCCCTCGCCTTATCGCCTGCAAGCAGCATGACAGCGCGACGCCTGGGGTCGAACGAGAAGATGATGCGCACCTCAGACCTCCCAGGAGAAGCAGGGCGCAACTCCTTTAAAGAGGGGATGTTGGTATGTCGTAAGGTGTCCACGAGAGGTCTGCCCAGTGCCGGCCCCTCGCGCTCCAAAACGTCCAGAGCTGCATACACTCCCGCCACCGTTGTCTCATCCTGCTCCGTCAGCCAATCCCAGATACCGTACAGGTCGATTTCCCACATGGCGACCTCCAGAATACCATATATTTGTAGTACTTTAGAAGCGTTCTACAAATATCGAACTATTGTTCTTGCTATCTTAGAACATATGTTCTATTATGTCTATGCAAACGACGGGGAGAATCGGAGGCAGTGCTGTCGTATCATAGAGACGGTATGCATCACACCCAACAGAAGGGCAGGCTTGAATGGTCTCTCGCATCTACGTTGAGAAGAAGCCGGGCTTTGACGTCGAGGCGCAGCAGCTCAAGAGCGAGCTCACGGGCACCCTTGGCATCGAGGGACTGACGGGACTTCGACTCATCAACCGCTATGACGTCGAGGGTATCGACGAAGGGCTCTTCCGCACCTGCGTCACGACGGTCTTCTCCGAGCCGCAGGTGGACAACGCCTACGACGAGCTCCCCGAGGTTGCCGGCGCGCACGTCTTTGCCGTCGAGTCGCTGCCCGGGCAGTTCGACCAGCGCGCGGACTCCGCGAGCGAGTGCATTCAGCTCATCAGCCAGGGCGAGCGCCCGACCGTTCGCGCCGCAAAGGTTTACATCCTCGAAGGTGAGCTCACCGACGACGCCATCGCCACCATCGAGCACTACGTGGTGAACCCCGTCGAGTCGCGCATCGCCTCGCTCGAGAAGCCCGAGACCCTTGAGGTGGAGATTCCCGACCCCGAGCCGGTCGAGGTGCTCCACGGCTTCCGCGAGCTCGACGAGGAGGGCCTCGCCGCGTTCATCGCCGAGCGCGGGCTCGCGATGGACGACGCCGACCTGTCGTTTTGCCAGGAGTACTTCACCCAGGAGGGCCGCGACCCCTCGATCACCGAAATCCGCGTGATCGACACCTACTGGTCCGACCACTGCCGCCATACCACCTTCGGCACCGTGCTCGACGAGGTCGAGATTGACGACGAGGTCGTGCAGGCTGCCTTCGACCGCTATCTGGCCATGCGCCACGAGCTCGGCCGCGACGAAAAGCCCGTCTGCCTCATGGACATGGGCACCATCGGCGCCAAGTACCTCAAAGCAACCGGCAAGCTCACCGGCCTCGACGAGTCGGAGGAGATCAACGCCTGCACCGTGAAGGTCACCGTTGACGTAGACGGCGAGGATCAGGATTGGCTCTTCCTCTTTAAGAACGAGACCCACAACCACCCGACCGAGATCGAGCCCTTCGGCGGCGCGGCCACCTGCATCGGCGGCGCCATCCGCGACCCGCTCTCCGGCCGCAGCTACGTCTACCAGGCCATGCGGGTCACCGGTGCGGCTGACCCCACCGTCCCCGTCTCTGAGACGCTTGCCGGCAAGCTCCCCCAGCGCAAGATCGTGACCACCGCGGCCGCCGGCTACTCGAGCTACGGCAACCAAATCGGACTGGCCACCGGGCAGGTCTCGGAGCTCTATCACCCCGGCTATGTGGCCAAGCGCATGGAGATCGGCGCCGTCGTGGGCGCCACGCCCGCGAGCCACGTGCGCCGCGAAGAGCCGCAGCCCGGCGACAAGATCATCCTGCTCGGCGGTCGCACCGGTCGCGACGGCATCGGCGGCGCCACGGGTAGCTCCAAGGCGCACAACGTCGAGTCCATCGAGAAGGACGGCGCCGAGGTGCAGAAGGGCAACGCCCCCATGGAGCGCAAGCTGCAGCGCCTCTTCCGCCGCGGCGACGCGTGCCGGCTCATCAAGCGCTGCAACGACTTTGGCGCGGGCGGCGTCTCGGTTGCCGTGGGCGAGCTCGCCGACGGCCTCTACATCGACCTCGACCAGGTGACCAAGAAGTACGAGGGCCTCGACGGCACTGAGCTTGCGATTAGCGAGAGCCAGGAGCGCATGGCGGTTGCCGTAGCCGAGGACGACGTGGACGAGTTTATGGGCTACGCTGAGGAGGAGAACCTCGAGGCGACGGTCATCGCCGAGGTCACGCACGAGAAGCGCGTCCGCATGGCCTGGGACGGCGACGTGATCGTCGACCTCAGCCGCGCGTTTTTGGCGAGCAACGGCGCGCCCAAGCACCAGAGCGTCCACATCGAGGAGCAGGGCGCAGACGGCCTTCCCAAGATCCCCGGCGAGGACGAGGCGACGTTCGCCGACGCCATGCGCGCCCTCGTCACCAACCTGAACGTCGCCTCCAACAAGGGACTCGCCGAGCGCTTCGACTCCACCATCGGCGCCGCGACCGTCCTCATGCCCTACGGCGGCAGGACGCAGCTCACCCCGGCGCAGGCGATGGTCGCCAAATTCCCGGTCGACGGCGAGACCACCACGGTCTCGGGCATGGCATGGGGCTTCAACCCCTACCTCATGAGCGCCGATCAGTATCGCGGCGCCTACCTCTCCGTGGTGGAGAGCGTCTCCAAGCTCGTGGCGACGGGCTTCGACCATACCCGCGCCTACCTCTCGTTCCAGGAGTACTTCGAGCGCCTGCGCGACGTGCCCGAGCGCTGGGGCAAGCCCGCCGCAGCCGTGCTCGGCGCCCTCATGGCGCAGGTCGACCTCGGCATCGGCGCCATCGGCGGCAAGGACTCCATGTCCGGCTCGTTCGAGGACCTCGACGTGCCGCCCACCCTCGTCTCGTTCGCCGTGGCGACGGGCTCGCTCGACCGCATCGTCTCCCCCGAGTTCAAAGGCGCCGGTCACCGCGTGGCGCTCATCGCCCCCGCCTACGAGTGGGCGGGCATCCTGCCCGAGCCGCAGAGCCTGAAGGCGGTCTTCGGCTATGTGGAGGAGCTCATCCGCTCGGGCAGCGCGCTCTCGGTGTCCACTCCGGGCTTCGGCAGCGTGGCGGAGTCCGTGTTCAAGGCGTGCGTGGGCAACCGCATCGGTTTTGCGTACACCCCGGGCATCGAGGACGAGAACGGGCTCGACCTTCTCGATTACTACTACGGCAGCTTTGTGGTCGAGCTCGCCGACACGGCTGAGCTCGCACCGTACGGCGACGCCTTCGCCATCTACGAGCTGGGCGAGACCACCGAGGGCTACACCATGACGTACGAGGGCGAGAAGGCCGAGAGCATCGATCTCGCCGAGCTGCAGGAGCTGTGGGAGGGCGCCATCGAGAGCGTCTTCCCCTACCGCACGCCCGCATCTGAGGCCGCCCATCTGCCTGCGGTGGAACCCGTGAGCTATCGCTGCGCCGACACCGGGCGCATCCGCGCGGTCTACGCCGGCGAGAAGTTCGCGCGCCCGCGCGTGATCATCCCCGTCTTCCCGGGCAACAACTGCGAGTACGACACGGCGCGCGCCTTCCGTGCCGCCGGCGCCGTGGCAGACACCTTCGTCATCAACAACCTCACGCCCGAGGCCGTCGCCGAGAGCACCCGCGAGCTCGCACGGCGCATCCGCGAGAGCCAGATCGTCATGATCCCCGGCGGCTTCTCCGGCGGCGACGAGCCGGACGGCTCCGCCAAGTTCATCACGGCGTTCTTCCGCGCCCCCGAGGTGACCGAGGCGGTGCGCGACCTCCTGCAGGCGCGCGACGGCCTTATGCTCGGTATCTGCAACGGCTTCCAGGCGCTCGTGAAGCTCGGCCTCGTGCCGTACGGCGACATCGTGGACGCCACGGCAGACGCCCCCACGCTCACGTTCAACACCATCGGCCGCCACCAGAGCCGCCTCGTGCGCACGCGCATCGCCAGCGACCTCTCGCCCTGGCTCTCCCGCTGCGCCGTGGACGAGGCCTACACCGTGGCCATCTCTCACGGCGAGGGCCGCTTCGTCGCCAACGACGAGGTGCTCGGTCAGCTCGTCGCAGGCGGCCAGATCGCCACGCAGTATGTGGACGAGGCCGGCGCGCCGAGCATGGACCTCGACGTCAACCCCAACGGCTCCGTCATGGCCATCGAGGGTATCACCTCTCCGGACGGGCGCGTCTTTGGCAAGATGGGCCATGCAGAGCGCCGCGGCGCGGGCCTGTACCAGAACGTGCCGGGCGAGACGTTCATGCCGCTTTTCGAGGGCGGCGTGAGCTACTTCGCCTAACCGCGCCCGCACAGAACGGCTGAGCGCCCCCGGGAACGCCCGCGACCCCTCGTCCGCGGCGCCTTCCCGGGGGCGCCTGCTTTACGCCCTGTTCCTCCCGCGTCGCACAGCGAGCGTGCGAGGAACCGCCTGCCGCACTGCTACCGAGAAGGGTGGACAAAAGATGACGACCTTCGACATCGAGCGCTTCGTGCGCGCGCAAGACGGCGGCGTGTACGAGCGAGCGCTCGCCGAGATTCGCGCGGGGCGAAAGCTCGGACATTGGATCTGGTTCATCTTTCCGCAGCTCAAGGGGCTCGGCAGAAGCTCGACTGCCACCTACTACGGCATCGGGAGCCGCGCGGAGCTGGAGGCCTACCTCGCCCATCCCCTCCTGCACCGCCGCCTGCTTGAGATCGCGCATGCGCTGCTCGAGCTGCCAGGCAGCGATCCGGTTGCCATTTTGGGCGATGTCGACGCCCTCAAAGTCAGGTCCAGCATGACGCTCTTTGAGCTCACTGGGGCCGACCCCGTCTTTGGCCAGGTTCTCGACAAGTTCTACGCCGGGCGGCGCGATGCGCTCACCTTGCGCATCGTAGAGCGCACCTGGCTCTAGCCGCCCCTTGCCTTTGCCCCACGCGCGATGCGCCCCTCGCATACGCAGCGTTGACGGGTATGATGAGAGCGTGCACCGTTGCTCCCAAGGAGGCCCCATGCGCGCGTTTCCTTCTTGCCCCCGCGTCTCCGCACCCGCCATAGGCCGACGCCGCCTCGTGCAGCTCGCCGCGCTGGCGGGAGGGGCCGCCGTGCTGCCCGCCTGGCTTGCCGGATGCGGGGGCGCGCCGACGCTCGCCCTCACCGCGACCGACCTGACCGCCTCCGCCCGCGAGGCGTCCCGCTCCGTATCTGCTGAAGACGCTTTCGAGACCCTCGGCAACGACGATGCGCGCGCCGCGTCGTTCACCCTCACGGCGCGCCTCATCCAAGCGTGCTCGGCTAAGGACCGCTCCCGGGACCCCGGCGCCAACACCTTCATCTCCCCGCTTTCGATCGCCTACGCCCTCGCCCTCGCCCAAAACGGCGCGACGGGCACCACCCTCGATGAGATCGAGCGGGTAACCGGCCTTGCGACCGACGAGCTCAACGCCTTCTTGGGCGCCTATGCGCGCTACCTCCAAACGGGCGACCTATGGGGAGACGAGAGCAGCGCCGCAAGCGACGGCGCCATGCCCCTCCATCTCGCGAACTCCGTCTGGATGCGGGAGTCGGACACGTTGGACGTGCGAGACGACTACCTCACCACCTGTGCCCGCGAGCTCGACGCCTCCGTCTTCTCGGCGCCCTTCGACGGGTCCACCGTCGACGACATCAACGCCTGGGTGGACGAGCACACCGCGCACATGATCGACCGGCTCATCAACGAGATTCCGGATGGCGCGCGCCTCTACCTTATCAACGCCCTCGCCTTTGAGGACGCCTGGGAGGACCCCTATGAGGATGCGGACGTCGAGGACGACACGTTTACCTGCGAGGACGGCCTCGAGCAGGACATCCGTCTCATGCGCTCGCGCGAGGGCGCATATCTAGAGAACGAGCAGTTCCAAGGCTTCATCAAGCCCTATACGGACTATCGATTCGCCTTTGTGGGCCTCCTGCCTCGCGAGCGCGGCGCCCTCGCCGACGCGGTCGCCGCGCTCGACGGCCCCGCGCTCGAGGCGCTGCTGCAGCCCCTGGCTAACGCCGAGGCCAACGCCGGCCTGCCCAAATTCCGGCTCTCCTACGGCACCGAGCTCACCGACGCGCTGCGCGCGCTCGGCATGGACGCCGCCTTCGATGCCCTTCAAGCCGACTTCACTCCCATGGGCACCGATGAGGAGGGGCCGCTCTACATCGGGCAGGTTTTGCACAAGACCTTCATCGACGTGAACGAGGAGGGGACGCGCGCCGCAGCGGCGACGTCCGTCGGCATAGAGACGAGCGCCGCAGCGCCGATGGAGGAGCCCGTGGTCTACGACGTCATCCTCGACCGGCCCTTCGCCTATCTCATCATCGACTACCAGCTCGGCATCCCCGTCTTCGCGGGCACCATGCAGGCGATACCGGACGCATAGCGCGCCCGGCACCCGCCCTAAGGCGCCACGGCGCGCCTGCTCGGGCCTTGCGCGCCGCCGCCCTGCGCGGCGGAGAGCAGAACCGATACAATAGACGGCTAGCATGGGTACGGCATCGCGCGGACCGCCGCGCGCCGGCCAGATTTCGCTTGAGACAAGCTTTGAGGTGGTCCGATGACACACAGCGAGGGGGCGGCCGAGGCCCCGGCCGCAATCGACCGCGCGCGGGCGCGCGCGACCTTCGACGCCTACGTGGCTCCGTACGATGCGGATAACCCGTGCATTGCGCTCAAGGTCGAGCACACCCTGCGCGTGGCCGAGCTCGCCCAGCGCATCGCGCAGGGGGCGGGCTTTACCCCGGTGGGTATCGATATCTGCTGGCTGGCAGGTCTTCTGCACGATATCGGGCGCTTTGAGCAGCTGAGGCGCTGGGACACCTTCCGCGATGACGACTCGGCAGACCATGCCGCCATCGGCGTCGACGTGCTCTTTGAGGGGGCGACGCACCTCGACGACCCGGCGCTCGTACACGCTGTACCCGCATCTCGGCCCGATGACGATGCCTTTGCCGCCCATGCGTACGAAGCGGGCGCGCTCGCCGCGTTTGCCCCCGGCACGGCGGCAGACCCCGCCGGCGCCGAAATCATCCGCGCGGCGGTGGGCTACCACAGCGCCTTTCGCCTACCCGATGCGCTCGATGTGCGCACCCGCGCCGTCTGCGATGTGGTGCGCGATGCGGACAAGATCGACATTCTGCGCGTGACCTGCACCGACGATGTCGAGACGGTACTCGGCATCACCGAGGACGAGCTGCTCGCGAGCGACGTCTCGCCCGCGGCCGAGGATGCGTTCTTCTCCCACCGCTGCGTGCGGCGCGACGAGCGTCGCGAGCCGGCGGACTATCTTGTGGGTCTCGCGTGCTTCACCTACGAGCTCGTCTACCCTGCAAGCCTCGAGATCGCGCTCGACCAGGGCTTCATCTTCCAACCGTTCGAGCGGCCCTTCGGCATCCGCCGCGCCTTCACCAACCGCGCGACGGCGCACCTCATGAACCGCATGGACGGCCACCTGCGCGCCTGGGTGGACGAGCGCACCGAGGCGAGCGGGGCGCGGACACCTGCATTGTAGGCGCAACCGCAGCGCTTGCCCCAGGCGGCTCCGCAACCGGCTCCCATCGCCATGGAAACGGCTTTATCCTTGGACGTTACCTTTGATCAGCCATCGGACGAGGCAATGGGAGAAACGTCAGAACTGCGTAAGATATCCCGTGCGATCCGGTTTTCCGCACCCCCAAGACATACCATGGACAGAGGGCAACGAAACCCATCTGGGGGCTAGAGTGAAAGGACGCAAGATGGCGGAGATGATCGAGCTGGTCAAACTCGAGCTGTCCCTCGTGACGCCCTCGTCGTACCTCGCGCTCGCGCCCGTCATCGTCTACATAGCGCTCAGCATCCTCTTTCGGATCAGGAGCATGGCGACGAGGCCCGCTCCGGCGGTGAGCGCCGACGCCTCCCGCCTCGACCCGTCCGTGCACCCCGCTGTGATCGGCTCGGTCGCCCTGGACCAGGGCTACGGCAGGGACAACACCCTGAACCGCGGCCTCTTCGACCAGGCGGCGGCATCGCTGCTTCACATGGCGGAGCAGGGCATCGTCGAGCTCAGGTTCTTCGATGACGACCCGATCGACGCGAACGGCTCCACGGGAGCGCTGCTCAACTCCCTGAGAAGGAGGCATTATCGCTTCCGCTACACGCGCGAGCCCGACCTTCCCCTGGACCAGGCCGCGCGGCGCATGCTCTATCCCCTGGACTTCGGGGAATGGGCGGACACCGAGAAGGACCCCCGGGCAAAGCGGCAGAGGGGCGCGTCCTTCCAACAGGAGCGGAAGGCCTTCGACGAGGCGCTGCTTGAGGAGGCGATTGCCCTCGACCTCGTGGAGCGCGAGCCCGCGCTCTGCGGCCACATGAGGGGCTGGATCTTCTACGCCCTCGAGATATGGCTCTTCATCGGGATCATGCCGCGCCTGGGCTTCTTCATCCTGATCGCCTCCTTCATCGCGCTCTTGATCGCGTGCCTGGGGATCCTACCCAGGGCGACACGCCTCACGGCGGCGGGCGAGGAGCTCAAGGCGGCGGCATGGGCGGATCGCAGGCGGATCGCGGACCTCGCCCAGCTCGGGCGGGCGCCGCGTGACCAGGAGGCGTGGGCGCATGCGCTCAAGGCCCTGGTGGCGATGAAGGGCGCTGAGTGCGCCGGCAACATCGTGGAGGAGGCGGCGGAGGCGGCCTCCACGGCCGAAGCGAGGCGTAACCGATCCCTCGATGCGCTGCTCGCGTGGTGCAGGCCTCCCGAGGGACTCTCCGGCGCCCCCGCGGCGATAACGACGCTCTGCCAGGCGGGCGAGCGGTCGCGCAACGCCGAGCACGACTGACGCGGCGCACCTCCCTTTGACGCGCATCGACCCGGTGCCGTACCATGAAAAGCACTGGCACGAACGCCGACGCGAGAGAAAGGGATTGCGATGAGCCTTTGGCCCGAACTCGAGAACCTGAAGCGCTGCACCTGGGTCGACCTTACCCATCCGCTCACCAACGAGAGCCCGTATTGGGCGGGCATTCCGGAGGGGTCGGTCGAACTCTGCCGCACCGTCTTTGACTACGACGAGGAGATGCTCTCCTGCCGCATCCACACCTACAAGTTCCCCGGACAGTTCGGCACGCACGTCGACTTCCCGAGCCACTTCACGCCGGGCAAGCCGGGCTCCGAGGCCTACGGCGTCGACAAGATGGCCATGCCGCTCTGCGTTATCGACCTCACGCCTAAGATTGCGGCCGAGGGCCCGGACACGGCCGTCACGGTCGAGGACATCGAGGCCTGGGAGTCCGAGCACGGGCGCATCCCCGGAGGCGCCTTTGTGGCGCTCCGCACCGACTGGTACACCCGCTGGCCGGACAACGACGCCCTCAACAACTTCGATGCCGAGGGCGGCGAGCACTGCCCCGGCTGGTCGCTGCCCGCGCTCCAGTTCCTGTATGAGGAGCGCCGCATCCAGATGAACGGCCACGAGACGTTCGACACCGACGCCTCGTTCCTCGCGGCAGAGGCTGATGACCTCGCCTGCGAGCGCTGGGTGCTCGATCACGGCCACCTCCAGGTGGAGGTCATGGCAAACCTCGACAAGGTCCCCGCGACGGGCGCTATCGTCTTCGTATCGTGGCCGCACATCGAGGGCGCGACGGGCCTGCCCGCGCGCGTCGCGGCCGTCTTTGCCTAACGCACCCCTATCCCCGCCCGTTGAGCGGAGCGCCGCGTGCGCTCCGCTTTCTCTTGCCTGCCCCCGGAAGCCGCCCGTGACTGAAACGACCGATACGACCGGCGCTGCGCCCGGTGCGCGCCTCGCAGCGCTGCGCGCCGCTTTCCCCTTAACCATCCCCATCCTCGCCGGGTTCGTCTTCCTCGGCATCACCTGCGGCATCTATGCCGGATCGCTCGGGCTCCCCTGGTGGGTGCCTGTGCTCATGAGCATCGTGATCTTTGCGGGGTCGGCTGAGTTCGTGGTGGCGTCGCAGCTCGCCGGGGCGTTTGACCCGCTCACCACGTTCGCCGTCGTCCTCATCATCAACGCGCGCCATCTGTTCTACGGCCTCTCCATGCTCGAGCGCTTCCGCGGGCTCGGCCGCAAGCGCCCCTACCTCATCTTCGGTATGTGCGACGAGACGTTCTCCATCAACTACGCCACCGAGCCGCCCGAGGGCATCGACCGCGGCTGGTTCATGACGTGGGTGACGGCGCTCAACCAGCTCTACTGGGTTGCTGGCTGTACGCTCGGCGGGCTGTTTGGAACGCTGGTCGCCACCACGGTCGAGGGGGTGTCGTTTGCCATGACGTCCCTGTTTGTCGTGATCTTTCTCGACCAATGGGAGAAGGACCATCAGCACTTGAGCGCCGTCATCGGAATCGCTGCCGCCGCCGTAGCGCTATGCATCATGGGGGCGGACAACTTTATGATTCCCGCCATGGCGCTCATCCTCATCGGCATCGCGTGCACGAGGCGTCGCATCGAGCCCGCCTACGCCAAGAGCGCGACAGAAGACGACGGGGAGGGCCGCGCATGACGACCCTGCAGATGCTCATCACCATCGGCGCCGCGGGCGCCGCCACCGTCCTCACCCGCGCCGCGGCCTTTATCGCGTTTCCCGCCGGGCGCGAGACGCCGGCCTTCGTGCGCTACCTCGGCAACGCCCTGCCGGGCGCCGTGTTTGGACTCCTCGTGGTCTACTGCCTCAAGGACGTCAGCATCTTCTCAGAAAGCCACGGCATCCCCGAGGCGGTGGGCGTCCTCATCGCCGGCGGCCTCTATCTGAAGCGCCACAACATGCTGCTCTCCATCGTGGCGAGCACCGTGGTCTACATGCTCCTGGTAAACCTCGCGTTTTAGGACCGCGCGGGCCGCAGACCAACCGCGACGCCCCGTGGAGGGGCCTCCCTAACGAGCGGCAGCATCCGCCTCGAGGCGCTCCACAAGGGCGCGCACGACGGCGATGGCGTCGCCCACCACCCGGTAGTGCGCCGCCCCAAAGATGGGGGCGCCCGCGTCCTCGTTGATGGCGATGACCGTCTTGGCGCCGCCGATGCCCGCTAGATGCTGGACCGCACCCGATACGCCCACGCTCACCAAGAGCTCCGGGGCCACGGAAACGCCCGTCTGCCCGATCTGGTGCGGATAGTCGAGCCAGCCCGCCTCGACAAGCGGACGCGTGCAGCCGAGCTGCGCCCCCAGAAGCTCTGCCAGGCGCCGCATCAAGGGAAGGTTTTTCTGCGACCCGATACCGCGCCCCACCACCACGAGCCGCCGCGCCTGCACAAGGGACGCGCCGACAGACGTCGGCGCGAGCGCGCGCAGGCGCACGCGCGACGCGGCACCGGGGGCCAGCGGGGCGGCGACCACCGCTCCCATACGCGACGGGTCGGGCTCGGGCGCCGCAAAGACACCGGGGCGCACCGTCGCCATCTGCGGGCGATGCGTCGGGCAGACGATGGTCGCCATGAGGTTGCCGCCAAAGGCGGGGCGCGTCTGCTGGAGAAGGCCCGTTTGGGGATCGATGGCGAGAACGGTGCAATCGGCGGTAAGGCCCGTCTGAAGCGTCACGGCCACGCGCGGTGCGAGCTCGCGGCCGAGGGGCGTCGCACCAAAGAGCACGATCTCGGGGCGCCCGGCGCGCACCTCGGCGCACACCCAACCAGCCAAGAGCTCCGGGTCGGCAGATGCGAAGCGCTCATCGCGGGCGAGCCGCACCTCATCCGCCCCACAGGCGATAAGGGTGGAGGCGAGGGCGCCGGGTTCGGACTCGGCAGCAGCCAAAAGCGCGACCACGCGGCACCCGCGCGCGCAGGCGAGCTCGCGCGCCTTGCCCACGAGCTCTATCGCAACCGGTGCAAGACCGCCCTCCCGCTCAACCTGTGCGAACACCCACACATCGTGCCACGAGGCGAGGTCCGCCGCATCCACCTGGGAGTGCTCGATGGCGATCGCGCCCACCGGGCAGGCGTCCACGCACGCCCCGCACAAGAGACAGCCATCGGTCGGATATGCCAGACGATCCCGCACCTCGATCCCCGCATTGCCGCAGGCGCGCACGCAGCGGCCGCATCCCACACAGCGCGCCGCATCGACCACCAAACCCGCCATCAGGACACCTCCGCTATGATCTGGACGAGGCGCGCCGCCTGCTCTGCCGGCGCACCGACCACCGGCACGGCGCGCGAGCGCTGCTCGGGGACAAACGAGCGCACCACCTGCGTGGGCGAGCCGGCAAGGCCGATACGCGTCGTATCCGCCCCCACCGCTTGAGCGGTAGCGACCGGCACCGGCGCCGTGGCAGCGGCGCGCACCCCCGCGATGCTCGGCATGCGCAGCTGCGCCGCCTCTTTGGCGACCGTGAGCACCGCGGGCAACGGCAGCTCGAGTTCCGCCATCCCCCCATCTACCGCGGCGCGCACCAACACGGCTTTTTCGTCGCACGCCAGAATCTCCCGCACATCGGTCGCACAGGCGGCGCCGAGCGCCCCGGCAAGCTCCGGCCCGATCTGCGCCGTGTCCCCGTCGACCGCCATCTTGCCGCAGAGCACGAGCGCAGGCTCGCCCGCGCCCTTTGCCAACCGCGCAATCCCGCAGGTGAGGGCATAGGTGGTCGCCAGCGTGTCCGCCCCGGCGAACGCCCGGTCGGAAAGCAGCAGCGCCTCGTCCGCCCCGCGCGCCATGCAGTCGCGCAGCAGCGCCTCCGTCGCCGGAATCCCCATAGAGAGCACGCTCACCCGGCTCGGCTCGCCCGCCGCAACGCGGGCGTCGCACAGGCGGAGCGCGAGCTCGAGCGCCGTCGCATCGAACGGATTCACCACCGCCGCGCCGCCGTCGCGCACGATCGTGTGGGTCTTGGGGTCCATCTTGACCTCGGTGGAACCCGGCACCGCCTTTACGCAGACCACGATATGCATGATGCTAGGCACCCCCTTCGCCCGCAGCCGCACCGGCCCTCGCGCCCGGCACCGCGGGCACGCCCGCGAGCAAGGCCTCGTCAAACAGGTTGCCGCGGCCCAACTGACCCTGCGGGTCAAACACCTGCTTGACGCGCGCCATCTCCACCAGCGCCCGCCTCCCGTACATCTCCCGCAGAAAGTCCCGCTTCAGCTTGCCGACACCGTGCTCGGCGGAAACCGCCCCGCCCATGGCGGCCACCTCGCGCGCCCACCGGGCAAACAGGCGCTTGCCCGCCGCGTAATCCGACGCATCGCGCGGCAACACGTTGACATGCAGATGGTTGTTGCCGATGTGCCCCCACGCCGCGGCTTCGAGCCCGGCCTCGGCCAGCGTCGTGCGGTACAGAGCCACCACATCGTGCAGACGCTCGTCGGGAACCGCCATGTCGCTCCCCAGCTTGGTGACAGACGGGTCGATCCGCCGGCGCTCGTCGATAAGCATGTTGACGCTCTCCGGCACCGCGTGGCGGAAGAACGTGAGCGCCTCGCGATCCACATCGGTGCGCGCCACCCACGTCGACCGCTCGCTCGCGCCCACCTCCTCGAGCGCGGCGCCCACGCGCGCGAGGTCCTCCATGGCCTCGTCCTCCGTATCGCAGGCGAGCTCGACGTACAGGCAGGCGCGCGCCCCTGCGGGCGGCTCCACCAGCGAGGCAAACGCCGCACCGGCCGCGCGCTGGGCGCGCAGGATCCTGAGCGCCGCCTCGTCAAAGTATTCGAGCGCGCTCGCATGCGCCAAGCTGCGACGCAGAAGGCAGGTGGCATCGAGCACCTGACGCTCGTCGGCAAGAAAACAGCTCACCGCCCACGTGATCGCCGGCGCGGGCATGAGGGCGAGCTCGATCTCGGTGATGATGCCGAGGGTCCCGTCCGAGCCGATGATGAGGTCGAGGGCATCCATGTCGTCCGCCGCATAATAGCCCGAGGCGTTCTTGCATGCGGGCATCTCGTACGTCGGCAGGTCGATGGCAAGCGCGCGCCCGCCCTCGGTGGTAAGCGCGAGCGCACGGCCGCGGGCACGCGCCTCGCCGCGGCGAAGGGCCAGCACATCGCCGTCGGCGAGCACGAGGCGCAGCGCGCTCACGTGCCCGCGCATGGGGCCGTAGCGAAAGCTCCGCGCGCCCGAGGCGTTGCAGGCGGCCATGCCGCCCAAGCAGGCCGAGGTCTCAGTGGGATCGGTGGGAAACATCTGCAGGGGCGCGGCGGAGAGCGCCTCGAGCGCGCGAAGCGAGGCGTCGTCCCAACCGGCCGCGGGGATATCGCGGGCGGCGAGGTGACGGCGCAGGTCGAGCAGGACCACGCCCGGCTGCACGCGTAGGTAGAAGCGGCCCTCCTCATCCTGCCGGAGCCCGAGGTAGCGATTCATGCGCGACAGGTTCATCACGTGGCCGCCCGCGGGCACCGCGCCCGCCGCCAAGCCCGTGCGCGCGCCCTGGACCGTTACCGGCACCGCTTCCGGGGCAAGGGCGCGCAAGGCCTCGCGCACCTCCTCCTCAGACGTGGGAAACGAGATGGACTCGGCATGCCCGCGGCTGCGCGATTCATCGCGCACGTAGTCCTCATACTCCGCCTCAAACGGGCGGATGAGCCCCTCTGCGACCGCGCCTCTCGCCATCGCACGCCCTCCTCTGCCGATTCGGTTTCAGCCACTGCTCAGAAGCGATTCATGGCTGCGCTTTAGTACACAAAAGTGCGTGCTGCCCATTTTACGGTCTTAACCGTTCTTGTCGAGCCCCATGCGCGCCTCGTAACGCTCCCGAAAGAATACGGCCCGCGCAAGATACCGCGCGGCACCTCGGTGCGCAGACCATGCTGCCGCCCCGCTGGCACCGCAACAATTTTGACCCTTCTCCCGACACCCGTAAGCTGCCCGAATGAGACGCCCTTCAGGCGGCTGTCAGGGGACGGTAAGACGGCCGCGCTACGCTTCCCCCATCAAGCGCATTCCGCGCAGAGGATGGGAGGAGAGCATGGCACTGTATTGGCCCCACAGCAATGTTGCACTCGACGTTACGGACGACCCGCACAGCATGCCCGTCGACACAGACGCGTTTCCCCATATCCGCGTGGTTTCCGCCACGTGCGCCGAACTCCGCAACCCCGCGCTGCGCCGTCAGGTGGCAGAGCGCCTCGCCCGGGAGGCCCGCGGCTCGCACGCGCCGGGGGCCTTGAGCTCCCTTACGGCGCAGGCGCAGCTCCAGCGGTTCCTCGCCACGGCGTACCCGCCCTCAAGCGACGCCGCCTAGACGCGCACATGCGCTTCATGGCAAGGTGCTAAGATGCAGGGGCGCCGTTCGCGCGGCGCCCCTGCCAGCATGCGACGGAGAGGAGTCGTCATGGACGCGAACAGCATCGATACGCCAACCCCCGTCGGCCTTGACGGCCCCACCGAAGACGAGCTTCTCGACCTCGTCGGCCGCATGGTCGCCGGGTCCTTCCACCACGATTACTCCCTTTTGTTCTCGCACGCGACGGATGACTGCACGCTCATCAGCGCCTGCGGCCCCCTCTTTTCCGGTCTTGCGGACATGCGTGCGAACCTCGGCAACAATCCCGACCTTCCCGATTTTCTCATCCGCGACGCCAGCTTTCGCATCGCCAGCGTGACGGCGCCCGATAACGTGATGGTGGTCGGCTCGTTCGCGATCTACTCGGATTTCTCCACTACAGAGGCCGTTGCCGCCGAGCATCTCAACGCCAGCTTTGGCCTGCGACGCGACGGGGGCGTCTGGCGCTTCTACTTGGTTCACTTCTCCAAAGACGACGTTCAGCCCGACGGCAGCTACCACTTCCCCTTTGAGGTAAGCAAGCAGACCTATCAATACGTGCGCGCAATCATCAAGGCGGGCACGGGCAAGCAGGCCGCGGGCGAGCGTATCGAGATCCCCTCGGGCAGCTCCACCGTCTACCTGGATCCGCAGCAGCTTATCTATGCCGAGGCGGACGGTAAGGCGACAAAGCTGCACCTCGTCGAAGAAACGGTCGAGGTGCGTCAGCTGCTCGCCGCCCTCGAGAAACTCCTGCCGCCCACGTTCCTCCGCATCTCGCGCAAGCACCTCATCAATTGCGACTACGTGATCAGCGTGTCGCCCGACGCCGTCGAGCTCGCCGGCGACGTGCGGCTGCCGCTCCCCAAGCGCACCACGGCGGCCATACGTCAGGAGATATCGCGGCGCACCCGCCGCCCCTAACCGCCAAACCCGCCTTCCCGGGTCTCCCCCTTTGACGGCGCCGTCACCGTACCTCCTCATTACGAACATCTGTTTGTTACTGTGGTATGATGTATGGCTACCCCTACCGCAGAAGGAGGTGCGCGCATGGCGGGACACGACGTCGATATCCACGAGCTCATCGCTCGGCTCAACGCCAACGAGCGTATTCGCCAGAGCGCGCACTTCTCTTGCGGCGTCTACCGCGACGAGCCCATCGTGCGCACCGGGCGCCAGATGGCAACCTACCTGCCCGATCGATACCGCAAGATGCGCGCCATCTCGCGCTGGCAGGATCAGCCGGGCGGCGCGCGCGGTCGCTGGCTCTCCGAGGCGGAGCTCTTCTACCGCCAGGCGCGCTATATGGAGGATTTTGAAGACGACTGCCCGTACCGGGGCAATTTCGTCTCCTATTACCCCACGTACAACAACATGAGCGACCGCCAGCTGCGCGGCTACTTCACCTGGCGCGCCGCGGTGCGCCGGGGCGAGGTCGCCCAAACGTCCACCTCGTTCGCCTACGTCTACCTCTACGAGCTCATCAACGGCATCGGCGTGGCGGACCCCTTGGACGGCTACCGCAAGCTGCGCGCGTTCTGGGATGCCTACCGCGCCTTCGCACCCGAGATCGACCGCAATGTCCGCACCTGGCTCCACGACTACGTCATCTACCACGGCCTCGACGCCGAGCTGTTGGCGGACGACCCGGTCCGCACCCTCGACCTCGAGCTTATCGCCATCGCCCGCACCTTCATGCCCTTCGACCCCGCCCTCGCCACCTGGCTCGGGCTCGACGAGGGTCCCGCGTCGCACACGGGCGGCGCCGTCGGCGTCCCCCCAACCGGCACCCGTCCCCCTGCCGCGCGCCCCGCACCCTGCGCGGAGCGCTCGACGGAGCGGGCGCTCCCCTTACCGCCCGACGCCGCCGGCGAGGAGCGCATCCTGGACGCCATCGAGCGCCACGCCTCGTATCGGCCCCGGTCCTCGCGCCTCTACCACGCGCACCCCGACGACCTCCGCCACGTGACCGCCGCCGTCTTTGTCCGCATGCTCGCCTATTATCGCAAGCACCGTTCGCGCGGCTTGGTTGAAAGCTCGTTTGGCGAGGAGGCGGAGATGGGCTACACGATGTTTGGGTCGGCGGTCTTCTATGAGGAGCACGCGCACGCTGACGCCGACTACGCGCTCGACCCCATCCACCGCTACCGCTGCCGCCGCGGCCTCTGGACCTGCCGGCGCATCTACGGCGGACAGGGGCGCAGCAAAGCCTGGGGCGAGATCGCCCGGGCGACCGACTACCGCCTGCGCGCCGCCCTCTCGTTCGAGCCGCAGCTCAAGGAACCCAAGTGCCCCAAATACCTCGCTAAGATCATCGACCGCGAGATAGCGTCCTGGCTCGATTGGAAACGCGCCCACGCCCCGCGCGTCATCGACATCGACCTCTCCAAGCTCTCGGGCATCCGCAGCGCGGCGGCCGAGACGCGGGAGGCCCTGCTCATCGACGAGGAGCGGGACGAGGGGCCGGTCGAGGCCTCCCCGACCGCCCGGGGCGAGGCAAAAGGGGCGGGAGCCCCGCTATCCGCTTCGGGCGGCACTGCCCTGCGCGAGACGCAGCCGTCGCCCCCCGTTCGTGCAGGGCTCGCGGACGGAGAGGCTCCCGTCCGTGCCGCAGCACCCGCTCAAGCGGCGGCGCGGCAAACGGCGACGGGCGGCCCGCTCACGGCTGAGGAGACCGCTTATATTGCCGCCCTTCTCGAGGGGAAACCGGAAAAGGCGCCTGCGGGCGCATCCGAGGACCTGATGGTCGACACCATCAACGAGAAGCTCTTCGACCTGCTCGGCGACACGGCCATCGAGTTCGGTGCCGCCGGGCCGTGCCTCATCGAAGACTACCGAGACGATATCCGGGAGTTGATTTGCCCATGACCGCCACCGCACCCGCGCCCCGCGTACCCAAGCGTGTCGCCGCCGTCATCTTAAACTCGCTCAAGGGCGGCGTCGTGCCGCGCATCGGCCTCCCCTACATCACCGTCGGGCGCGAGGTGGAGATTCGCGCGCTGCTGACCGACCTCGACCTCATCGCCGACGGCGGCGCCTCGTTCCGCTTCCTCGTGGGCCGCTACGGCGCGGGCAAGAGCTTCCTGCTGCAGACCATCCGCACCCATGCCATGGGTGAGAACTTCGTCGTCGCAGATGCCGACCTCTCGCCCGAGCGGCGCCTGCAGGGCGGTCAGGGGCAGGGCCTCGCCACCTACCGCGAGCTCATCCGCAACCTCTCCACCAAGACGCGGCCCGAGGGCGGCGGGCTCACGCTCGTGCTCGACCGCTGGGTCGCCGCCATGGACGAGGCGGACGAGGGCGCCCTCACCGCAGAGCTCGCCCCTCTCGAGGAGCTCGTCCACGGCTTCGACTTCGCCCGCATGCTCCGCCGCTACCGCACCGCCTGCCGCGAGGGCGACGACGAGACCAGAAGCTGCGTCATCAAATGGCTCCGCGGCGAGTACCGCACCAAGACGGAGGCGCGCAGCGAGCTCGGCACCACGACCATCATCACCGACGATGACTGGTACGACTACGTGAAGCTCTTCGCGCAGTTCCTCGTGGGCGCGGGCTACAAGGGGCTCCTCGTCCTCATCGACGAGCTCGTCAACCTCTTCAAAATCCCCAACACCGTCACGCGGCAGTACAACTACGAGAAGATCCTCACGATGTACAACGACACGCTGCAGGGCAAGGCGCACCACCTCGGCATCATCATGGGCGGCACGCCGCAGTCCATCGAGGACCGGCGCCGCGGCGTCTTCAGCTACGAGGCGCTGCGCAGCCGCCTCACGCAGGGACGCTTCGCCCGCGAGGACATGCGCGACATGCTCGCGCCCATCATCACCCTGCATCCGCTCACCTATGAGGAGCTGCTCGTCCTCATCGAGAAGCTGCAGCAGATCCACTCCGGTTACTTCGCCTACGAACCGCGCCTCACCGAGGCGGACCTCGTCTCGTTCCTCAAGATCGAGTTCGGGCGCGTGGGAGCCGACACGCACCTCACGCCGCGCGAGGTCATCCGCGACTTCATCGAGCTTCTGGACATCGCCTACCAAAACCCCGCGCTGCCGACAGGCGAGCTGTTGAGCGAGGTGGGCGCGAACCCCGCCTCCGCGGGCGCGGCGCCGCAACCCGTCTCTCCCATGTGCGGGAATGCCGCTTTCGGCCCCTCGGCAACCCCAAAGAGCGGAGATCTCGCACACGGGAACCAAAGTGCCGCCCCCCGCGCGAGCGCAGCGGACGGCACAGCCCGCGTCGCGCCGGGCGCCGTCCCGCACGACGCCGCGGAGTTCGCTGAGTTCACCATCTAGCACCCGCCGCCGCGCTCGATGCGCGCAGGCGCCGCCGCAGCCTCGAGCATCCTGCCCGCCCCGACGCGCCGGCCCCATCACGAGGAGACCCGCATGAACCAGACCGCGCCCTTCCGCCCCCTGCGCCGCAGACGCCAGGAACTCAGCTATGCCGCGTGCGCCGAGATACTCGAGCGCAACACCTCTGGGGTGCTCGCACTTGCCGGCGACGGAGGCTACCCCTATGCCGTCCCGCTGAGCTACGTCTACGTCCCGGCGGGGCCCGTCGCCTCCGGCGGGGACGCGCCGCTGCAGCACGACCTCCCCTGCGGCACCCCCGCCCAACAGGAGCCCCCGCTCGGACGCCTCCTCTTCCATAGCGCACGCGAGGGCCACAAGATCGACGCGATCCTCCGCGACGGACGGGCATCGTTTTGCGTCGTCGACCAGGACAGGGTCGTCCCCGAGGAGTTCACCACCTACTTTCGCAGCGTCATCGCCTTCGGGCGCGTGCGCGTCATCGAGCGGGACGCCGAGAAGCGCGCTGCCGCCGAGCTCCTCTCCCAGCGTTTCGCGCCCGAGGTGCCCCTCGAGCGCCACGAGGCGGAGATCGACCGGTTCTGGCAGACCCTCACCATGTTGGAGCTGGCGGTCGAGCACCTGAGCGGCAAAGAGGCCATCGAGCTCGTGCGCGGCCGCGCCCAGTAGCATCCAGGAGGTATGCGATGAGCGTCTTCGACCGTTACGCGCCGTTTATCCAGGACTTCATCTACGACCACGACTGGGAGGGTCTGCGCTCCATCCAGGTTGCGGCCGCAGACGCCGTCTTCAACACCGATGACCACGTGCTCCTCACCGCATCGACGGCCTCGGGCAAGACCGAAGCGGCGTTCTTCCCCATCCTCACGCTTTTTGACGAGGACCCACCCGCGAGCATCGGCGCTCTCTACATCGGCCCCTTAAAGGCGCTCATCAACGACCAGTTCCTGCGCTTGGGCGACCTCTGCGAGGAGGCCCACATCCCCGTCTGGCACTGGCACGGAGACGTCGCCGCCTCCCACAAGCGCAAGCTTATGAAGGAGCCGAGCGGCATCCTCCAGATCACGCCCGAATCACTCGAGGCGCTCCTCATGCACAAGCATGCGGCCGTGCCCCGGCTCTTCGGCGACCTCCGCTTCGTGGTGATCGACGAGGTCCATTCCCTTCTGCGCGGCGACCGCGGCGGGCAGACGCTCTGCCTCATCGAGCGGCTCTCGCGCATGGCGGGCGTCGACCCCCGTCGCATCGGTCTTTCGGCCACCATCGGCGACCCGGAGCACGTGGGTTCCTTCCTCGCCTCCGGCACCGGGCGGGGCTGCATCATCCCGCGCTTCGAGGAGCCGCGCCGCACCTGGCGCCTCTCCATGGAGCACTTCTACATCACGGGCCCGCAGGCAACAGAGCGCGCCCGCGACGAGTTCTCGCAGGGCGGCGCGCCAGGGGCCCTGCGCGCCGACGGCACCATCGCAGCCGACGTGGTGGCGGTGGAGCGGGTCGATCGCGCGGGCCATGGCGGAACGGACGACGCCGTCACGATCCCGCGCGTCGACGAACGGGCGCTCCTCGCTGCAGACGACCGCGCACCCGCCGACGCCGACCCCGGCATCGGCTACATCTTCGAGCGCACGCGCGGCGCCAAGTGCCTCGTCTTCGTCAACTCCCGCGAGGAGGCCGAGGCCGTCTGCACCATGCTCCGCGCCTACTGCGAGGCGGTGCACGAACCGGACCGCTTCCTCATCCACCACGGCAACCTCTCCTCCGCCATCCGCGAGACGGCCGAGGAGGTCATGCGCGATGACGAGCGGCTCGACACCACCGTCACCACCGCGACGCTCGAGCTCGGCATCGACATCGGCCGCCTCGAGCGCGCCTTTCAGATCGACGCGCCCTTTACGGTGTCGAGCTTCCTGCAGCGCATGGGGCGCACGGGCCGACGCGGCAGCCCGCCCGAGATGCATTTCGTCATGCGCGAGGAGCAGCCGGAGCCCCGCACCACCATGCCCGAGACCATCCCCTGGAAGCTCCTGCAGGGCATCGCGCTCGTAGAGCTCTACCGTGAGGAGAAGTGGGTCGAGCCCCCGCGCCTCGATCGGCTCCCCTACAGCCTGCTCTACCATCAGACCATGGCGACGCTCGCATCGACGGGCGAGCTCAGCCCGGCGGCCCTCGCGAGCCGCGTGCTCACGCTCTCCTACTTCCATCGCGTCTCGGCGGACGACTTCCGCGTGCTGCTCCGCCACCTCATCAAGACCGACCACATCGAGCAGACCGAGGGCGGCGGCCTCATCGTGGGACTTGCCGGCGAGCGCTACACCACGAGCTTCAAGTTCTACGCCGTCTTCCAGGAGAACGAGGAGTTCACGGTGCGCTCCGAATCCGCCGAGCTCGGCACGATCGTCAACC
The DNA here is from genome assembly GCF_002159765.1 of Collinsella sp. An268. GTDB lineage: Bacteria > Actinomycetota > Coriobacteriia > Coriobacteriales > Coriobacteriaceae > Coprousia. The sequence continues at coordinate 144,445 of NZ_NFJH01000004.1, forward strand.
CGCCGCCCCCGGGCGAGCGCATCGCCATCGCCGGCGCGTGCTGGGTGGTGGAGGAGGTCGACTGGAAGCGGCACCTCGTCTACTGCACGCAGGTGAAGGGGCGCGTGCCCGCCTATTTTGGCGACTGCCCGGGGGATATCCACACGCACGTGCTCGAGCGCATGCGCCGCGTGCTCGCCACGCACGAGACCTATCCGTACCTGCTCGCCAACGCGCGGGCGCGCCTCGCGCAGGCGCGGCGCACGGCCGAGCTCTCGGGTGCGGCGGCAGAGCCCCTCATCAACCTAGGCGGCGACACCTGGGTCCTCATCCCCTGGCTCGGGAGCTACGCCTTCCTCGCGCTCGAGCGCCTCATCAAGATCAAGTGCGCCAAGGAGCTCGGCATCTCGGGCGTGGACGCATCGCGCCCGTACTTCCTGCAGTTCAAGATGAAGGCTGACGCCGAGACGTTCTTCCGCGTGCTCGCCGACGAGGCCGACGCCCTCGAGAACCCCATCGAACTCGTCTACCCCAGCGAGGTGCCGTACTTCGACAAGTACGACGAACTGCTGCCCGCCGAGCTCGTGCGCAAGGGCTTCGCCGAGGGCGTGCTCGACGTCGAGGGCATGCGCCGCCGCGTGCGGGAGTGGAGACTCCGCTAGAAAGGGTTGATTGGGGACGTGCGCCGTTCAGCCCATTCCCACGTCAAATGACTCTTAGGGTTTTCAGCATGCCAAGGGCTACAACGTCGACAGCATCACATATTTGAGCGCATCCGCCGCGTCCATTGCATTCACCGGGCTGTGCCGCAAGAAGCGCTCGTCGTTCGTGACGAGCGCTTCGGCATGGCAGCGCGATGCTGCCGCCGCTATGAGCGCGTCCTCGAAGTCATGCACCTGATTGCGGAACTTCCCCGCAAGCCACACGTCCGAGACATCTACCGCGACGGGCGTTGCGATCTCCTGCATGTTCTGGACGCACGCCCATGCATATACTTCCGCCGATCGCGCGTCTTCCTCACTCAGCACTCCATGTACCGCTCGGCTCTGGCGCTTCAAGGCACTCGAGAGCGCATAGTAGACGTCTTTCAAGCTGCTCACAGCGAACGCCAACGATACACCGTGCTCAAACGCGGTGTCGAGCAAGGCGTGAGCGCGCATATGCTGCTCCCGACCCCCATCAAAAGCGTCGATCCAGACATTCGTATCGAGAAGGAGTGTCAGCGGGTTCTTCATAGCAGATAGCCCTTCTCCCGGAAATGCTCCCCCCTAAGGAGGTCGGTATACTCCTGATCGGACAACCCCTCCCGATCCGGATCCACCCCGGTTATGCCCAATGCAGCCCGAACGTTTTGCCCCTGCGAAAGGCATGAATGGTATGCCTCAACCTTGTGCTGCCGTTCGGCACGTTCGTCTTCAGACGGCTCGGCAGAATCCGGATCAAGCGCTGCGCGGAGCTTCTCCGGCTCCCCCTGACAGCGGACGGCGAGCGTCCACAGCATGCGCACGGCCTGCGTGGGCGTGAACCCTGCCGAAGCGAGAGCGGCATCACCCTCCGCCTTCAATTTTGCGTCGATGCGCGCATTTACCTGAGATTGGGCGGGTTTATGCTTACTCTTCGCCGCATGCTCCCCCTGCGGGCGCTCCGAATACGCGGAGCGTGCCGTCCGGAGACTCGCCGTCGCATCCGCAACCGCCTTCGCGCTCGCGCTCGCCGCGCTCTTCTGCATCGGCCTCTTTACCGCGACGCCCGTTTGAGTCATAGCCGCCTCCTCGAATCGCTTTCTTCCATGGTAACGAAACAGCTAGAAGGTGTAAAGCATGTAAAGCATCATAGGAGGCAACCTGACTGATAGGCGTCAGGATCCGAATCAGGTATCTGGCAACGTTCGACGCGAAACACACGGGAAATCGCGTTAGGCCTCGCTGCGCGCACAACGGGTGCAACGCAGCAGGAGGGAGGTCGCCAAACGCTATCTACATCGTGAGACGGTAGACGCCGGCGGCGGCATCGTAGCCGTCGCCGAGCACCCTGCGGCAGAAGTCGTGGCACCAGCTCAAGCTGAAGTCCTCGCAGCCGGGCTCGCTGCGCACGGCGTTGGCGCGGGCGAGGTCCTCAGTATAGCCGGCGATGGGGTACGCGGACATCTGCGGACTCAGCGCCAGGTGCGAGACGACCGGCGTGAGGCGCGCGGACGTCACCCGCACCGCTCCGTCCGCCGGCTTCTCGAACGCGAGCTCCGCCATACCGCCCACCATGGTGTCCTTGCGGTTCTGCCACGAGATGAAGTTTCCCAGCGACCAGAACACCGGGATCCGCCGGCCGTCGGCGCCATAGAGCAGCTCGACCGGCTCGATCACATGCGTGTGCGTGCCGATGATGGCGTCGGCGCCCAACTCGCAAAACACCTGCGCCCACGCGCGCTGCGCCGCATTGGGCTCCAAGGCGTATTCGCTTCCCCAGTGCGGGCAGACGACGGTGATGTCGGCACCCGCCGCGCGCGCCGCCGCGAAGTCCGCCTCCACCTTCGCCCGGTCGAGCAGGCGCACGCAATACGGCGCGGCGGCCGGCACGGGGATGCCGTTGGTGCTCTCGGTGAAGTTGAGGACCGCCACCTTGATGCCGTTGCGCTCCAACATGGCGACGCTGTCGTAGTCCGCCTGGCTGTCGGCGATGCCCGTGCACACGACCTCGGGATGGTGTTCGCGCCAGTAGGCGAGCTCTGCCTGGATACCCGCGAATCCCATGTCCAGCGCGTGGTTGGTCGCCGCCAGGGCGACGTCCACACCTGCCGCTACCTCGGCATCGGCGATCTCCACCGGCCCGTTGAACGTAGGGTAGCCGGAGAGATCGAACGCGGTGCTCGCAAGTATCGTCTCCTGGTTGACGATGGCGATGTCCGCCGCTCGCAGGTGCGGCTTCACCTGGGCGAAAAGATGGTCGTAGCTGCGCCGCCCATCGGACTCCCCGCTCATCCACACGCCCTCGTGCACCAGGATATCGCCCACCATGCACAGCGTGAGCGACCGGGGCGCGGCTTCGGCGTCGAACACGGTGGCGAGCCCGGATGGCGACGTTACGCCCGGTTGCCGCGCATCGGCAGCCCGCCCCGCATCGGCCTTGCCCGCGGGCGCGCATCCTGAGAGCGCCTGCGCGCCGAACAGCCCCAGGGCGCCCGCCGCCGCCAGCAGCGCCCGACGCGAAACCACCGGCGCGGACGCCGCGCACGGCGGCGCGCCGTCGCCTCGCTGCTGCAGCATATGCACCCTCCCTGTCGCACTCCCCGTCCCCACAAGATGGTGCCATCTGCCCCGGCGCAAACGCTGCGAGAGCGGCCCCGTCACGGGCTAACGGTATGGTTGCGCCAGCAAACGGTCAAAGCGACAAGCCTTTTGCCGCGGCACCCCGGACGGTATCGGTAACGCAAACCACCGTCACTCGGCACATTTTGCCGCTCAGAGCGCCCTGGCAACCACTTACTTATTACTAATCGATAATCAGAATGTTTCCCTTCACCCCGACGTAGAAATACAGTAGCGTAGTCATTATGCTGTGTATTTACTAACCGAAGTCGACAGAAGGAGTTGACCTCATGGTACTCGACAGAAGGACGTTTTTGGCATCCCTCCCCGTGGCGGCGGGAGCGTTTGCGCTCGCCGGCTGCACCGGCGGCGACAGCGCGCCGGCGGGTTCGGGCCCCGTCGAGGGCGACACCCAGAACCTCAACGTCTGCGTGGCCAGCTTTGGCAACAACTACGACGTGCAGGACATGGGCTGGCGCTGGATGATGGCAGCCTGCTATGCGGGCATCTACCGTGACGTGGCCGACGAGGAGAACGGCGAGCAGTTCATTCTCGACGGCGCCGAGAGCATCGATATCTCGGACGACCAGACGGTCTACACCTTCCACCTGCGCCAGGACGCCAAATGGTCCGACGGCGAGCCCGTGACCGCCCATGACTACGTCTACGGCTGGAAGCGCCTCGTCAACCCCGAGTACGGCTACAGCTACAGCTGGTACATCGACAACGTGGTTGGCGTGACCGAGTACAAGGCGGGCACCGGCTCGGCAGACGACATCGCGCTCGTCGCGCTTGACGACTACACCTTCCAAGTCACCCTCACCGAGCCCGACGCCACCTTTGAGGCCAAGCTCGTGGCGACCCCGCTCTACCCCACCCGTCAGGACATCGCCGAGGCGGCGGGCGACCAATGGGGCAAGGACTGGAGCCTGTGCGTCTACAACGGCCCGTTCTGCATGAGCGAGCTCGTTGAGGACAACCGCATGGTCTGGACCAAGAACCCCGAGTACTGGGACGCCGACAACGTAAAGCTCGAGAGCGTCACCTGGAACCTCATCGACGAGGACTCCACGGCAGCCGGCATGTTCGACAACGGCGAGCTCGACGTCCTGCAGACCTCCGGCGACTACTCCGTGCAGTACGCGGAGAAGGCGGAGGCCGGCGAGATCCAGCGGCTCGTCACCGACTACCCCGGCACCCAGTGGCTCGTCTTCGACAACAAGAACGGCGGCAAGTCCGGCGTGATCGGCAACGCCAAGGTGCGCAAGGCCCTCTCCTACGCCCTCGACCGCGACGACATCATCGAGGTCGTCTTCGGCCGCTACAAGCCCGCCTACTCCATCATCTCCCCCGCCATCCAGTTTGACGGCAGCTCCTACCGCGACCAGGTCGACGAGCCGCTCAAGGATGAGTACGACAAGTACGTGGGCGATGCCGAGGCGCTGCAGGAGCTCTTCCAGGAGGGCCTCTCCGAGCTCGGCATGGACACCGACCTCTCGCAGGTGACCATCACCCTTCTGACCCAGGGCAGCACCACCGAGGTCAACTCCCTGCGCGAGTACGTGCAGCAGATGTGGCAGCAGGTCCTCGGCATCACCGTCGAGCTCAACACCGTGGGCGACTACACGCTGTTCGAGGCCGAGCGCGAGGCCGGCAACTACGATGCGTACTACAACGGCTGGTACAGCGACTACAACGATCCGCTGGACTACCTGAACTGCTTCTACACCGGCGAGTTTGAGAGCGTGAGCGGCGGCTACAGCAACGCCGAGTTCGACGGCTACATCGACGCGCTCGAGGGCGAGACGGACAACGCCGTTCGCCTGGACCTCTACACCAAGGCGGAGACGCTGCTTATGGAGGACGCCGCCGTCGTCCCGATTTACTTTGCCGAGAAGGAGTACTTCCTCCAGAACTGGGTCAAGGGTTTCTGCTGGTCCTCGTTTGGCGCGAGCCAGGAGTTCTATCACACCTCCATCGAGGGCCGCGGTAACTGAGGCACCCACCGGGGGCGCACGCACGCCCCCGACTGAGAGGGGTGGCCGCGCCGATAGCGCTGCGGTATGCTTCTCCTACATGCCCGTCTCACTGGGAAGGAGCCCTCGGGCTCCTTCCCCGCCTATGGAGGCAGTCTTATGGTCAAGTACACCATTCGCCGGTTCTTCGAGATGATCCTCACGCTCTTCCTCATCGCGACGGCAACGTTTTTCCTGCTCGAGGCGGTTCCCGGCGATCCTTTGACCGAGCGCGCCAACAAGCTCCCCGTCGAAACCCGCGCCCAGCTCTACGAGCGCTACGGCCTCGACCGGCCCATGATGGAGCGCTACGTCACGCAGATGGTCAACATGGCGCAGGGCGACTTCGGCGAGTCCTTCGTCTACGCCGGCCAGACCGTCGAGGGCCTTCTGCACGACCGCCTGCCCGTATCGGCGCGGCTCGGCATCCAGCAGATGCTGCTCGGCGTGACCGTGGGCCTCGGCCTCGGCATCCTCGCCGCGACGAAGCGCGGCAGGCTCCCCGACTACCTCGTGGTGGGATTGTCGGTGCTCCTGATATCCATCCCCCACTTCGTCTTGGGCCTGCTGCTGCAGAAGGTGTTCGCCGGCGAGCTCCGCATCTTCCCGAGCATCGGCTGGCCCTCCGGCTCCCAGCTGTGGTTCGGCGGCTGGCAGTACACGGTGCTCCCCACGCTCACCGGCTGCTTCACGTATGTGGCGACCTATTCGCGCCTGCTCAAGTCCTCGATGCTCGACGTGGTGAACCAGGACTACGTCCTCACCGCCGAGTCCAAGGGGCTCAGCCGCGCGCAGGTGGTGCGCCGCCATATCCTGCGCAACTCCTTCATCCCCGTGATGACGCAGCTGCCCATGTCGGTCGCCATGTGCATCACCGGCTCGTTCTTCATCGAGAGCATCTTCGCCATCCCGGGCATCGGCCAGTATTTCGTCACCTCGGTCAACAATCAGGACCTCTCGATCGTGTTGGGCCTCACGGTATTCCTCTCGCTCATCTACATCGTGGTCCTCTTTATCACCGACATCCTGTACGCCTTGGTTGACCCGCGCATCTCCATGCCGGGCTCCGAAAGCCGCTAGGGAGGGACACCGATGGCAGATTGCAACGTCGCCGCTACAACCGCCGCCGGCGCTCAAGCCGAGCTCACGCCCGATGACTTCCGCGTCGTGGGCTTCACGCAGGAGGAGGCGAACCGCATCGACCGCCCCACCATCTCGTACTGGGCCGATGCCTGGCGCCGCCTGCGCAAGAACCCCGTCGCCATGGGGGCGCTCGTCGTCCTCGGCCTCCTGTGCGTCATGGTGATCGTGGGCCCCTATATGCGCGGCTACTCGCTTCTCGACATGAACACCGCCGACCGCAACCTCGGCCCGAGCGCTGAGTACTGGTTTGGCACCGACAGCCTCGGGCGCGACCTGTTCAGCCGCGTGTGGATGGGCGCCCGCGCCTCGGTCATCATCGCGCTCGTGGCCACCGCGGTGAAGCTCGTCTTCGGCACGCTCTACGGCGCGATCATGGCGCACTTCGGCGGCTGGGTGGACGACCTCATGATGCGCTTCATCGAGGTCATCAACTCGCTGCCCAACCTCCTGCTCGTGATCCTCATCATGATGGTTCTGGGCAACAACCTCTTCGCACTGCTCGTCGCCCTGAGCATCACGGCATGGTGCAACACCGCCCGCCAGGTGCGCGGCATGATCAAGCAGCTCAAGGAATCCGAGTACGTCTACGCTGCCGAGGTGCTGGGCGCGAGCCCTTTGCGCATCATCCTCAAGCACTACGTGCCCAACATGATCAGCATCCTCATCCTCGACGCATCGACGGCCATCCCCAACTTCATCTTCACCGAGGCGGGCCTGAGCTTCCTCGGCATCGGCCTCACCTCGCCCGAGATCAGCCTGGGCGTGCTCATCTCGATGGGCCAGCAGACGCTCGACTTCTACCCGTCGCAGCTGCTGTTCCCCTGCCTCATCCTGTGCATCATCGTCATGGCCTTCAACCTGCTGGGCGACGGTCTGCGTGACGCCCTCGACCCGAAGCTGCGCGACTAGCCGGCACGAAAGAAAGGGTGCATCATGGCTGAATCCCCTACCATCCTCAAGGTGCGCGACCTGCGCGTCTCCTACCATACCTACGCCGGTGAGGTCAAAGCCGTGCGGGGCGTGTCGTTCGACGTCGAGCGCGGCCGCGCCATCGCCATCGTGGGCGAGTCGGGCTGCGGAAAATCCGTCACCGCCAAGGCCATCATGGGCCTCATCAAGGGCCCCCAGGGCGAGATCAAACAGGGCAGCGAGATCCTCTATAACGGCGAGAACATTCTGGACTATACGAGCAAGCAGTGGCAGGCCTACCGCGGCGACGACTGCGCCATCATCTTCCAGGACGCGCTCGCCGCGCTCAACCCCACCATGCGCGTGGGCAAGCAGATTATGGAGAACCTCATCGCCCACCGCCACATGTCCAAAGACGAGGCCAAGGCCGAGGCGATCGAGATGCTCCGCCGCGTGGGCATCCCCGAGCCGGAGAAGCGCTTCAAGCAGTATCCGCACCAGTTCTCGGGCGGCATGCGCCAGCGCGTGATGATCGCCATCGCGTTTGCCTGCGACCCCGACCTCCTCATCTGCGACGAGCCCACCACGGCGCTCGACGTGACCATCCAGAGCCAGATCCTGGACATCATCAAGGACCTGCAGCGCGAGCACAACACCTCGGTCATCATGATCACGCATGACCTGGGCGTCGTCGCCAACATCGCGCAGACCATCGCGGTCATGTACTCCGGCGTCATCGTGGAGCGCGGCACGAGCGAGGATATCTTCTACCGCGCGCGCCACCCCTATACCTGGGCCCTTATCGAGAGCGTGCCGCGCCTGGACCTCAAGAACAAGCAGGAGCTCGCCTCCATCCCCGGTATGCCGCCCGATCTTTTGAACCCGCCCGCCGGCTGCCCCTTCTCGACGCGCTGCAAGTACTGCATGGCGATCTGCAAGGAGAAGATGCCCGCATTCACCGACTTTGGTAACGGGCACACCGCCGCCTGCTGGCTCCATCACCCCATGGCCCCCAAGGTGGACATGCCGGACCATGACTCCCCGACGACCGTTGCCCCGGGCACCGGGGCGGCGTCTGCCGCAACCGATGGAGCCCCGACCGAGAAAGAGGTGTCGCGATGAGCGCTGACAAGGAGGTGCTGCTCTCGGTGCGGCACCTGAAGAAGTACTTCAACGTGGGCCGCGGCTCCATCCTCAAAGCCGTGGACGACGTGTCGTTCGACATCTACAAGGGCGAGACGCTCGGCATGGTGGGCGAATCCGGCTGCGGCAAGACCACCTGCGGCCGCACCTGCATCGGCCTGTATGACAAGACGGACGGCGAGGTGCGCTACAAGGGCAAGGACGTGCACGCGCTTTCCGGGCGCGACCGCCAGGCGTTCAAGCGCGAGGTGCAGATGGTCTTCCAGGACCCCTACGGCTCGCTCGACCCGCGCATGACCGTGGCGGACATCGTGGCCGAGGGCATCGACATCCACGGGCTCTGCAAGACCAAGCAAGAGCGCCAAGACAAGATCTTCCGCTGCCTCGAGATGGTCGGTTTGAACCGCGAGCACGCCAACCGGTTTGTGCACGAGTTCTCCGGCGGACAGCGCCAGCGCATCGGCATCGCCCGCGCGCTCGCCGTTGACCCCGAGTTCATCGTGCTCGACGAGCCCATCTCCGCCCTCGACGTCTCCATCCAGGCGCAGGTGGTCAACCTGCTCATCCAGCTGCAGCGCCAGATGGGCCTCACCTACCTCTTCGTCGCGCACGACCTCTCGATGGTGAAGCACATCTCAGACCGCATCGCCGTCCTGTACCTCGGCACGCTCGTGGAGCTCGCACCCTCCGAGGAGCTCTTCGCCAACCCGCTGCACCCCTACACCAAGGCGCTGCTCTCCGCCATCCCCGTCCCCGACCCGGAGGTGGAGCGCGAGCGCGAGAAGAAGAAGATCAAGCTCGAGGGCGACGTTCCGAGCCCCATCAACACGCCGCCGGGATGCCGCTTCAAGGGCCGCTGCAAGTACCATGAGGGCGCGTGCGACGCACAGCCGCCGCTCACCGAGGTCACGCCCGGGCACTTTGTCGCCTGCCCGCGCGCGCTCGCGCTCGCCGGAACGGCACGATGAGCAAGAAGCGGGGGACCGAGCGCGCGGGCGGCGGCGCCGTCTCGCAAAATACCGCCGCCGCGACCGCGCCCCGTGAGACCGCGGGGAAGGCGGCCGGCGCCCGCGACGTCCTCAAGGCCCTCGGCCTCGGGATGGCCGGCGGCATCCTTCTCGGTCTTGTCGCCGGCATCTTGGGCGCCCTCTTGGGGGGAGCCGGCCTCTCCTCGGGCCTCGAGGCGGCCAAGGACGCACTCCTTTTCGTAGCGGCCCTCATGCTCTTCGTACTCGCCGGCATGCTGCTGCTCAAGGGGAAGAAGGGCGAGCGGCCCCTCGCCGATATGGAGGGATGGCGCCGCCACTTTGCCGTCATCGGCCCCAAAAGCGTGCTCGGCGCGATGGCCGCCGGCGTGGTGATCGCCGCCATCGCCGTCGATTACCTGCAGTTCGCGCTTCGCTAGCGCGCGTCGCACCCGCTGAGCCTCGGCCCGCCCGCGCTGTGTCCCGTGCGCGGGCGGGCCGTTCCCGTTGAGGGCAATCGGTCCCTACGTCGCGTCGTCTCTGAGCGGCGTGCCGAGGAAGTCCTCGTCGAAGGGGATCGACCCCGAGAAGGTGTAGGGACCGTCCGTCGCGATCACAAGGTAGTTGTCCTCGCCGCCCCAGTCCTCGTCGGTCGCGGGGATGATGTGCACGTGCGCGAACACCGCGGAGAGCGTCGCCACCTCATCGCGCAGAAAAGCGAGGTCCCTCCCCTCGTCGCGGGATACCACGTTGGTGAGATACACGCCGCCGGGGTTGAGCGCCGCGCGCATCGAGCGGGCCGCCTCCACCGTGGCGAGGGAGTGCGCCGGCTCGCTCCCAGCAAACGTATCGTTCACGATGGCATCGTAGGGTGCGCGGCTGTGCACGGCCAAGGGCGTCGAAGCGTTTTCCATACCGTCGGCGAGCTCGTCGATGAGCTCACGGCCGTCGACCTCCATAACCTGCAGGCGCCCGTCGACGCGCGCAGCGAGGTCGTCCAGATAGAACCAGCGCCGCGCCGCCTCGATGACGTCCGGGTCGCGCTCGACCACATCGAGCGCGAGGTCCTTATGACGCAGGAGCGTGTACTTGGGCCAGGCGAAGCCGCCCCCGCCCAGGGCGAGCGCGCGCTCGATGCCGTGCCCGCATGCCGCCCGCATGGGCCCATCGGCGTCAAACAGCACCTCGAAGGCGCGCTGGTAGGCGAAAACCGGCTCGAAGCGCCGCTCCCCCACATAGGTCGCCGACTGGTACACGCCGCCGCTCTCGAGCACGCGCACCTCCTCGCCCGTGGGCGCCGTGAGCGTACGGACCCGCACGTCGCTCGTCGGGCGCGCTTGGGCGCGAGCGCGGCGGCGGCTCGCGAACAGCGCCGCGAACACGACGGCCACCACCACAAGAACGAGCGCGATGCCCGCCGGAGGGAGCGTCGCCAGCTGCAGGGCGAACGCGATAACGAGGATGAGGGCGACGATGCCGAGCATCCGGTAGGCATCACGCATGTTCATGGGAATCTCCCCTCCGCTCCGGCGCAACGGCAAGGTCGCGACACTGGTAGAGATCGCCGTCGACAAAACCCAACCGACGATAATAGGCCCGCGTACCCACCGCGCTGATGACGTTTACCCGCATATACCCCGCGGCGCGGGCGATGGTGCAGGCGCGCTCGACCAGGCGGCGCCCCAGCCCGTGGTGCTGCGCCTCGCCGCCCGCCTCGCCCACGCGCGCCGCCATGCCGTACACGTGCACCTCGCGGATCATGGCCTCACCGGGCGCTATGGGGCAGGCGAGCCCTGCGGCGGCCATCTCCTCTGCGAGGGCAGCGACCGCGGCGGGATCGGGAAGCGACAGGCGCAGGAAACCCGCGATGCGCCCCGCGGGCGTCACCCACTGCAGGAATCGCTCGTTGGAGACGGAGGTGCGCTGCGCGACCTCGTCCAGGCTGAGCGTCGCGAGGTCGACGTCGTCGGTTGCGATCTCGCGGAAGCGTATCTCGCGGACGGGCTCGCCGGCCAGGCGCTGCTCGACGAGCTGACGCAGGTTGGGCTTCTTGTTGCCCGCCACGATGTCGCCCGTCGAGAAGTCGCGGATCATGCGCGACACGCGGCAGAACGCGGGCGTCGCCGCGACATCGGCGCAGAGCACGTCGACGAGCTCGGCCTCCGTATAGGGCCGCCACCTGCCGGCGCGCCAATCGCGCGCGAGCGGCGTGCCGTCGATCAGGGCGCAGGGGTAGAGCTTGATCTCGTCGGGGCAGAAGGCGGGGTCCTCCACCAGGCGCCGATAGTCCGCCTTGTCGGACACCGGGTCCGCACCCAGCAGGTTCACCATCGCATGGGCATGGATCTTGAACCCAAAGAGCCTGAGCAGCGCGAACGCCCGCTCGATATCCGCAACCCGCGTGCGCCGCCCGTTGACGTCGAGGACGTGCTGGCAGGTGCTCTGCACGCCCATCTGGATCTTGGTGGCGCCCATGCGGCGGATGAGGTCGAGGCGCCGGGGCGTGATGGCATCCGGACGCGTCTCGACCACGAGCCCCACCACGCGGTGGCGCGCGTCCTCGTTGCGGCGCTGCTCGCGCACGAGATCTGCCATAGCGGCCGTCTGCGTTGCGGCGAGACGGCGCCAGGGATCGCGCGTGCCGAAGAGCTTCGTCACGGCCGCGTTATAGCTGAGGGTACCCGCTGCGACCGCGCCCTGCGACCGCGCGAGGTCGCTCGCGTCGATACCGAGAAACGCATCGGAGGCCGCGCCGGCGGGCAGGATGCCGAGCGCCGCGAGCTCCGCCCGGCGAGCGCGCACGCCCGGTGGCACGGGGTCGGCCGCAGCGGGGGCGCACCCCGCCGCGTCGGCTCCGCCCGGAGCATCCCTGCCCGCCGCACCGCCGACTCCGCCCGCAGGGCTGCCGCCCTCATCCGCAAATCCGCGCAGGAGCGGATTTGCGGCCACACCGGCAACGGCGTCGTCGTTGAGGGCACGGAACAGCTCGGTCATGAACCACGTCTGGTAGCCCTCGGGGTAGTCGCTCCACGTGCCGCCGAGCACGATCAGCTCGATCTTGTCGGTCGCATGCCCCATCTGCGCAAGCGCGGTGAGCCGTGCCGAGACCTGGAGATACGGGTCGAAGGCGTTCTGCACCGCACGCTCGCAGGCGGGCTCGTCCGCCAGATAGCTCTTGGGGCAGCGCAGGTCGCTCGGGCAGAACCTGCATGCGCCCGAGCACGGCCAGGGCTTGGTGATGACCGTGATGGTGGCGACGCCCGAGGCGGAGCGGCGCGGCTTCATGCGGAGTACCCCGAGCAGCCGCTGCTCAAGCGCGGGGGTCACGCCCCATGTGCGCCAACGCTCGGGCTCCTCGCGCTTCACGCGCTGGTAGAAAGGCAGTAGGCGCCGCTTGGCAAAGGCCCGCTTGTCCCCGCCCGCACGCTTCGCCGCAGCATGGATGAGCTTGACGAGCGCACGGTCGTTCACCGCCTCGCCCGCCCGCAGGCGCCGCAAAATCTCTGTGATGATCTCTTCCATGCCTCGATTGTAGCCGAGTCGCCGCAGGGCGGCTCCCCCGGGCGCGCACACGTCCGGCGAAGCCTCACACCGTGCGCGCACGATAGACCTCAATCGGCCCGGCGCGCTGCAAACAGCAAGTGCGCACGCGAGAAATAAGCCCCGCGCTCGCTGCAAGGGTTCGCTAGACTGAAACGGAGGAGGAACCTATGGACCAAGCCGTTGCACGCAAGCTCATTGCCCTCAACAACCGCTTCTACCGCTCGCACGCGGCATCCTTCTCCGCCACCCGCTCGACCCCGTGGACGGGCTGGGAGAAGGTCGCGCGGCTGGTAGAGGCGGCACGTGGGAAGACGGACGGCGCAGCGGCTTTCCCTACATCGCTGCACGTGCTCGACGTCGCCTGCGGCAACATGCGCCTCGCACGGTTCCTCGCACAGGCTCTTTCCCAAGAGCGCATCGCCTATCACGGGATCGACCGCTGTGCGCCGCTCGCGCAGTCCGCCGAGACCCCGGACGCGACCGATCGGCTGTCCATCGCCTTCCACGAGGCCGATATCCTAGAGCGCCTGCTCGCCCCCGGCACCCGGACCCTCTCGCCAACAGGACGCGAGCTCCCCGCCGGCGAGCTCGTCGCCTGCTTCGGTTTCATGCACCACGTCCCCGGGGAGGCCCTGCGCGCCGCCCTGCTCCGCGAACTCGTGGCGCAGGCCGCGCCCGGCGGCATCGTCGCCGTGTCGTTCTGGCGCTTTATGGACGATGCGCGCCTTGCGGGAAAGGCGGCGGTTTCCGACCATGGTGCCGTCGCGGCACCTCCCTGGGAGGGCTATGACCCCGTCGACCTCGAGGTGGGGGATCACTTTCTCGGATGGCAGGATGAGGGCGGCGCGCTTCGCTTCTGCCATCACACCGACGAGGCGGAGCTCGACCGCCTCGTGGCGTCCGTCCCCGCCAGGCACGCTGAAGAATGTGCGCGCTTTTCCGCTGACGGCCGGAGCGGCGAGCTGAACCGCTATCTTGTTCTCCGCAAGCGCTAGCAACCCAGCAGCGCACCCGACCGCCCGCAACCCGCAAGGACCGCCCATGGGACTCACGCACATCCGCACACCCAAGAACTTCGTGCTCGAGGAGCGCCTCGCGCGCTTCGGCACCGCCATCGAGGAGCGCCCCGAGGCCTATGCCGGGCGCTGGGCGGAGGCGTGCTGGCCGCTGGGGTCCGGACATGCGGGCGGGGCACACTTTGACGCGGTCCACCTCGACCTCGGCTGCGGCAAGGGCGCCTTTCTCGCCGAGAGCGCTCGTCGCGCGCCGCAGGACCTCTTCATCGGTATGGACATCGAGCCCATCTGCATCGCCTACGCGGCGCAGCGCATCGTCGAGGACGGTCTGACCAACGCGCTCGTCCTGCCGCGCGGCGCCGGTGCGCTCGGACGCATCTTCGCCCCCGGCGAGATCGCGGCCATAACGCTCAACTTCCCCACGCCCTATCCCAAGCGGCACTTCGCCCCGAGGCGCACCACCACCGTCGACCATCTCCTCGCCTACCGGCGCATCATCGCCGCAGGCGGGACCCTTACCCTTCGCACCGACAGCCAGCCGCTGCGCGATTACACGCTCATCCAGCTCGCCGCCGCGGGCTACGAGGTTCTCTGGTCTTCAGACGACGTGCGCCGCGAGCACCCGGACACCCCCGCATCGGAGTACGAGAGCCGACTCGCCGCCCAGGGCGCCACGGTCTGGGGCGTCTGCGCCACCCCGGGGGCCGAGCCCACACGAGATCAGATCGCCCAAGGGCGCGCGGCGGAGCAGAGCCTCATGGCCTATCTCCCCGATGACCTCGAGAGCCTCCCCTATGTTCCGCTCGGCATGGAGGCGGCCGTCACCAACCTCATCAACCGCCGCCGGCGCGAGGCCGCCAGAGAGCGCGCGTAATACCGCCGTGGCGCGGCGGTCTGCCATAATGGACCCGACACACCATCTCGATTGGAGCCCCGCGCATGCCAGAAACCCCCGCTCCGCACCTCGATACCATCTGCGGCGACAACGCCCGCGCCGCCGCGAGCTCGTTTGCCGCCGGCGCCACCGCGCCCGCCGCACCCGGCTCGCTCGGCGCGCTCTCGCCCAGCTGGTTCGAACCCGATGACGGCTCGGAGCCCGAGCCCTGGCTCACGGCCGACGAGGCCTTCGAGCGGTTCCTCGCGTGGTGCGAGGGGCGCGGCATCGACCTGTGGCCGCATCAGGAGGAGGCGCTGATGGACCTCGCCGCGGGTGACCACGTTATCCTGGGCACGCCCACCGGCTCGGGTAAGTCGCTGGTGGCGCTCGGCCAGCTCTTTATGGCGATGGCGCAGGGACACCGCGCCTACTACACCGCCCCCATCAAGGCGCTCGTCTCCGAGAAGTTCTTCGACCTGGTCGCGGTGCTCGGCCGCGAGAACGTCGGCATGATCACGGGTGACACGCACATCAACACCGCCGCGCCCGTCATCTGCTGCACGGCCGAGATTCTCGCCAACCAAGCGCTCCGCGAGGGCGACGAGGCGGACGTGGGCACCGTCGCCATGGACGAGTTCCACTACTTCGCCGACCCCGACCGCGGATGGGCCTGGCAGGTGCCGCTGCTCACCCTGCCCCATACGCAGTTCATGCTCATGAGCGCCACGCTCGGCGACACCTCCGTCATCGCCGCCGCGCTCGAGGAGAAGACCGACCGCGCCGTCGACACCGTGGCCGACGCGCCCCGCCCCGTGCCCCTCGCCTTCGAGTACGTCGACACCGCGCTCGAGGGAACGGTCGAGCTCGCCCTCCGCCGCGGGGAGGCGCCGCTCTACATCGTGCACTTCTCACAGGACGCCGCCCTCGCCTCGGCAACGGCGCTCGCAAACTTCGGCGTCGCCACCAAGGAGCAGCGCGAGCGCATCAAGGAGGTCAGTCGCGGCACCCGCTTCTCCACCGCCTTCGGCAAGATCTTGAAGCGCCTCATCTCCTGCGGCGTCGGCGTGCACCACGCGGGCATGCTCCCCCGCTACCGCCTGCTCGTCGAGAAACTCGCCCAGCAGGGGCTCCTCCCGGTTATCTGTGGCACCGACACGCTCGGTGTCGGCATCAACGTGCCCATCCACACGGTGGTCTTAACGGCGCTCACCAAGTACGACGGCCATAAAATGCGCCGCCTCCGCGCCCGCGAGTTCCACCAGATCGCGGGGCGCGCCGGCCGCGCGGGCTTCGACACCGAGGGGCTCGTCATCGCCGAGGCGCCCGAGCACGAGATCGAGAACGCCAAGCTCGTCGCCAAAGCGGGCGACGACCCCAAAAAGCTCCGCAAGATCAAGCGCAAGAAGCCGCCCGAGGGCTTCGTCACCTGGAACAAGCAGACGTTCGAGCGCCTGTGCGAGGCGGCGTCCGAAACGCTAAAGCCCCGTCTCGCCATCACGCACTCGATGGTGCTCTCGATGGTGGAGCGCGGAGGAGATGCCCGGCGGCGCGTGTCCGAGCTCATCGCGGGCAGCCTTCAGTCCCCGGAGGAAAAGGTGCGGCTCGAGGCCCGGGCCGACGAGATCTTCGCCACGCTTATCGATTCCGGCGTCGTCGTGGTGGCGGACGTCCCTCCCGCGCCGGGCGCCCCGGCGGACGCCGAGCCCGAGCGCGACTACGCTCTCACCGTGGACCTGCCGGAGGACTTCGCCCTCGACCAGCCGCTCTCGCCGTTCCTGCTCGCCGCTCTCGAGCTCCTCGACCCCGAGAGCGAGACCTACATGCTCGACCTCATCTCGATGGTCGAGGCAACCCTCGAGGACCCCAAGCAGGTACTGCGCGCCCAAGAGCGCGCCGCGCGCGATGCCGCCATGGCGGCCATGAAGGCCGAGGGCGTGGACTATGAGGAGCGCCTCGAGCGCATCGCCGAGGTCTCGTACCCCAAACCGCTCGAGGATCTGCTTGCAGCCGCCTTTGCCCAATACTGCCAGAAGGTGCCGTGGGCAAACGACTACGAGCTCAGCCCCAAGTCGGTCCTGCGCGACATGCTCGAGACGGCATCGGACTTCAAGGGATACATCCAGCGCTACAAGATTGCCCGCTCCGAGGGAATCCTCCTGCGCTATCTGGCGGAAGCGTTCCGCGCGCTCGACCGCACCGTCCCCACATCCAAGCGCACGCCCGAGCTCGACGAGGTCATCAGCTGGCTCGGCTTCATGGTGCGCTCCATCGATTCCAGCCTCGTGGACGAGTGGGCCGCCGCCGGCGACCCCGCAGCCCTAGACGCCGCACCGCCGGCGGCCGCCGACCAGGTGGTTGCCGACCGCCGCGGCGTCACGCTGCTCGTGCGCAACGCCCTCTTCCAGCGCGTCCGCCTGGCGGCGCGCGGGCATGTGCGCGAGCTCGGCGAGCTGGACGAGGCCTGGGGCATGGGCGAGATGCGCTGGCAGCGCGCGCTCGATTCCTACCATGCGGCGCACGAGGAGATTCTCACCGATGCCGACGCCCGCTCAACGGCATTTCTCACCATCGATGAGACCGATGAGCAGGCCGAGCACATCTGGCACGTGCACCAGATCTTCTCGGACGATGCCGGCGACCGTGACTTCGGCATCATGGCCGACGTCGACCTCGATGCCACTCAGGACGAGGGCGCAGCGGTCTTCACCAACTACCGCGTCGGCTTTATCGAGGATCTCCTCGCATAGCGCTACGAGGGAGGGCGCTTCTCCATGCGTCAACACGCGGCGAAGCGCCCCGCCCATCACTCCCCCTGCTCCCGCGCCGCCTCAAACGCCGCCTTCATGGTCGCGTTGCCGCGCGTGAGCTTGCGTATGGTGAGGTCCTGCGCCTTATCGTTGGCAAGTCGCAGGTTGTTCTCACTCGAGATCAGGTTCTCCTTCACCTTCTGCAGATGCGAGATGGTCTTGTCGATCTCGTCGATAGCCGTGTTGAACTTATCGCTCGCGATGCGATAGTTGCGCTGGAACTTACCCTGGAAATCCTCGAGCTTCGCCTCGAAATTGGTCACATCGATGTTCTGCTGCCGCACGAGCGCGAGCTCCTGCTTGTACGCGAGGGCGTTCATCGCGGCATTGCGCAACAGCGTGATGAGCGGGATGAAGAACTGCGGGCGGATGACGTACATCTTGGGGTACCGGTAGGAGACGTCGACGATACCCGTGTTGTAGAGCTCGCTCTCGGGCTCCAGCAGCGTCACCAGCACGGCGTACTCGCAGCCCTTCTTGGTGCGGTCCTGGTCGAGCTTCTTGAAGAAGTCCTCGTTCTTGTGCTTGGTCGCCGTCTCGTCGTTCTCGTTTTTCATCTCGAACATGATGGAGACGACCTCGTTGCCCGCCTCATCGCACTCGCGGAAGATGAAGTCCCCCTTGGTGCCCTCGCTCGCATCGTTATCCTTCTCGAAGTACGCGCGCGGAAACGCCGTCATGCGAAGACGGTTGAACTCCGTCTCGCAGTGCTGCTCGAGTGTCTCGCCCACCATCTTGGTGGAGAGGCGCGCCTTCATGTCGCGCAGGCGCTCGATTTCCTCGTCCTTGTAGCGAATGAGCTCTGTTGCGGTCTTCTTGGCCTCCTCGAGCTCCAGGCTATGCGTCGCCTCGATCTGCTGCCGCTCTGCCTGATACAGGGCCTTCTCGTGCACGAGGGCGCTTCTCGCCTCGTCGCGCTCCCGCCTGACGGCCTCGACCGCTTGGGTGACGGCCAGCTCGCGCGCCGCGCCCTCGCCGGCAAGCTTCTCCTTGAGCGCCGCGATCTCCGCATCCTTCGCCGCCACGCTCTCGTGAAGCTCAACCTTGGCGCGCGCAGACGCTTCGGCAAGCACAGACTGCTGCCTCTGGGCAGCCGCCTCGGATTCCGCCGTCAGCGTCGCAATCTTCTGGTCGCGGGCAGCGACCTCCCGCTCAAGCTCCTGTCGGGCAGACGCCGCCGCCAGCGCCGCCGCATCATCCCGCTGCTTGAGTTCCGCCGTCAGACGATCGATTTCGCGCTGCAGGTCGACAACGCCCTTCGCGGCCTCCTCGCGCGCGGCGGCGGCAGCGCTCTCCTGCGCGAGCGCGCGCTCGCGGTCCGCGGCGTCGAGCTTTGCCGTCAGCTCGCGAATCTCTGCCTCACGCGCAGCCAGCGCGCTCTCGCTCTCCTGTCGTGCAGACGCCAGGGCACGCTCGCTCTCGCTGCGCGCCTTCGTCTCTGCCAGCGCAACCGCCTGCGCCTTCTCGCGCTCAAACGCCTCGGCGCGCTCATGCAGCTCGGCAGCGAACTGCTCATCGCGCACTTGACGCACGATGTCCGCGTACCCCGACTCATCAACCGTAAAAACCGTCCCGCACTTGGGGCACTTGATCTCGTTCATCGCTCACGCTCCTCGCCGCGCTACCGCGCCTCGTCTTCACCTGTCAGAAGCTTACGACATCGTGCGGACAAAAAAGTGCGCCATCTCCCCACAAGAGCGCGCAGGTCGTCCTCATAGATGCTCCCCCTCTGCCAGATGCCGCAGATATCGTGGCTCACGGCGAAACCATCCGGCGTCACGTCCTCGAGCTCACCACATGCGAGCTCGTCGGCAACCGCCATGCGGTAGATGAAGGTTACGGCATCGCTCGCGCGCACCACCGCCTTGATTGCCGGAATGCCGCCGAGCTCCGTCACACGGGCGAAATCCCCAATACGGCGATCGCGCGCCGCGAGCAACCGTTCCAGGATCTCACGCGTACCAGAACCCCGCTCGCGCACCACGAGCTCGCATCGCAGCAGGTCCTCCAGCGTACGCGCCCCCGGGGAGAGGGCGCCGTTGCCCGCACGCGCCACGGCGACGAACGGCTCCCGAGCCACCACCTCCGCCTCAAACAGCGCGCGGTCGAAAAACCCTTCCACCAGTGCGAGATCGAGCTCCCCCGCGGTGAGGGCGCGCGTTAGCTCGGCGGTATTCCCCACGGTCAACGCGACATCTACCAGCGCGCCGGCGCCTCGCTCCCGCGTGAGCAGAAGGGGCGCCAGGTAGTCGGCCACCGTGCGCGTGCATCCGAGCCGGAGCTCCCGCTCGGGCTCGCCTTGAGCGGAGCGAAGCTCGGACCCCAGACGCGCCTCATCGTTGGCAAACGCCCCCAATCGCCGATACGCGACCTCGCCCGCAGCCGTAAGCCGCATCGCCCTTCCCTCGCGCTCAAACAGAGCGCAGCCATAATGGGACTCCAGCGCACGTACGTGCTGCGTAACAGCCGGCTGCGTGATGTGCAGCTCATCGGCGGCGCGCGTAAAGCTGCCCGTCCGGCACACGGCCAAGAAGCTCTTCACGCGATAATCGAGCATGCAGCACCTCTCATAACAGATTGTGATGTGTATATAAGTGTTATGTGGCTATTCATTATGACTCATGCGCTTTACGATGTCACCATTGCCACTCAGTATGAGGAGATCGACATGACCGCACTCGAACGCATCAAAGATAACGGCGCCGGCATCGCTCTTTGCCTCGCCATCGCATTGCCTGCCTGGCTTCTCGGTAGGCAGTTTGACATCATCGGCGGCCCGGTCTTCGCCATCCTCATCGGCATGGCAGCCGCCGCCATGCTCCGCTCCCGCAATACGTCCGCGTTTGCATCCGGCATTGCCTACACCTCAAAGAAAGTGCTTCAATACGCCGTCATCCTGTTGGGCTTCGGTCTTAACCTTGCACAGATAGCCCAGGTTGGCGCTACGTCGCTCCCCATCATCATCTCCACCATCACCACCTCGCTGGTTATCGCGTTCGTTCTCAGCCGAGCCCTCAAGATCCCCGCGAAGATCTCGACGCTCGTCGGTGTGGGCTCCTCCATCTGCGGTGGTTCCGCCATCGCCGCAACCGCGCCCGTGATCGATGCCGATGATGAGGAGATCGCTCAGGCTATCTCGGTCATCTTCCTCTTCAACATCGTCGCCGCCCTCATCTTCCCCGCCCTCGGGGGCATGCTTGGCCTCACGAACGAGGGCTTTGGGCTCTTTGCCGGCACCGCCGTGAACGACACGTCATCGGTGACTGCGGCCGCGGCGGCTTGGGACGGTATGCACCCCGGCGCCAACACGCTCGATACCGCCACCATCGTCAAGCTGACGCGCACGCTCGCCATCATCCCCATCACGCTTGTCCTCGCATTCCTGCAGGTGCGCAGCGCTCGCAAGGCGGCAGCGGCGGGAGAGAGCACCGAGGGCGCCGGCTCGTTCAACCTGGCAAAGATCTTCCCCGTCTTCATCCTCTTCTTCGTGCTCGCAAGCGTCATTACCACCGTGTTTGCGCTGCCCGCCGAAGTCACTGCACCCGTGAAGGAGCTCTCGAAGTTCCTTATCGTAATGGCGATGGCGGCCATCGGCCTCAATACCGACCTCGTAAAGCTCGTCCGCACGGGTGGAAAGCCCATCCTCATGGGATTCTGCTGCTGGGTCGGCATCGCAGCCGTGAGCCTGGGCATGCAGCACCTGTTGGGCATCTGGTAAGAAAGCATGCCCGTCACACCGCTACGAGCAACTTTATGAACCCCTTGAAGGTGTGCTGAGAACACCGCCTCGTTTTCAGCACACCTTATTCTGTTTGCCTTCAACAAGGGCGCAGAAATCGGCCACGTCCATGAGCCAATGTTGCTGGACTGCCGTAAAGGTTGCAAAGAGAGACCTGGGCACCACCAATTGCAGGTGGTCTTTCTGCATCGCCTTGGTATATGCCTCGCTCACCGCAGGTTCTAGCGTAATGAGATGCTTTTCCGCAATTCGGTCTGCCTCATCCAGAACTTGCCGCCATCTCTCTTTGATGGTTGTCTTGGCACCCAACATGGTAAGAGCCTCTACAGGAAACGCGGTGTCGTGATACGCCTCTATTGAAGGGAAAATAAAATCGGGTTTAGATTTTCCCTCCGTATAACTCTGGGCAGAGTAGCTAATCCGCCTTGCATCGAATAGCATGCGTAGCTGATTCTCAAAAGCTGAGCCGGCGCGCGATTTGCGACGCTGGAATGTCGACATGGCAATGCGCAAAATCCCATCGATATCGTCCGTCCTTATAAACGGCTCGAGCTCACCGGCAACAAGATAGCGCTCGAAGAGACGGAAGAGCATCTCCTCCCGTTCATAGCAGGCAAGCAGAGATTCATCTGGATGACTGTGCCAGTCAAGCTCACCCAGTGTCTCAGCAGCGTAGCGAGAGAATTCCGCGCTTCGGGGAAAATGATTCCCAAACGTCTCGATAAGTCCGTCAAGGTATGCATCGGCAGCAATGGGCAGATCGATCTTTACGCCCATGCATTCAAGCAAGTCGGCAGCAAGTGAGCCAACACGGGCTTCATCAGCCTGTGAGAGTGCAAACGACGTGGTAGCACCATCAAGCCCAAAGAGCCAGCATACCTGAGATGCCATATTGCTCTCCGCACGGGTAATCGCAACGAGGACTTCTCCGCGCCCCGTGAGGGCAACTACCATCAAATCACCCTCACGCGCCTGCTCGATAACGGCGTTGTCCTTGTAGTACAGACGGTATTCGGTTCGATTGGGTATGTTCCTGCGAGCGTCGTACCAAGTCATTAACCCGCTGTCAAAAAGCGGATCCGCGTCATCGGTTAAGTACACAAACCTCGCGGGCATATCTTTGATGTCGTCGTCACCAAACAGGGAGCGCAAGACGGAGACCCCATTGAACTCGTGCTGGTTGCTCTTCTTTGGATCGACGTCTACGGCGGCGAGCCGCTTTGCTGCCACGCCGTCGAAGTACTTATTCAGCGTTCCGTAATCCATCGTGAAGCGCCTCCAACATGAGTTTTGCAACAGATCGAACGACCGGAACCGTAACGGAATTGCCAAATTGGTGATATGCCTGCGTATCAGACACGGGAATGATGAAGCGCTCCGGGAATCCCTGGAGCCGAGCGCACTCGCGCGGTGTCAGCTTGCGCGGGTTCTCCCCCTCTCCGCGTGAGACGAGAATCTCACTGCCGTCCTTGTGATAGCGAGCTGACAACGTGCGTGTGGTGTCCCCCGGGCCGATAACGCTATAGCCAAATCCGTTGCCGGCGGCTTCGTGCTTGGCTTTGTAAGCTTTAAGATATGACCAAAGCTTATCCGAAAGCGTATAACGGTCGTCAACCTCGGCTTCCAATATTTCCGCCGCCGTATGTTCGACATCTTGTATCTCGAGGTCATCCCAAGAGAAGTCTGTCGGCTCCCTAAACCCCACAATGTAGATGCGCTCACGATGTTGACAGGTCCATCGCTTCGAATCGAGGACCTTGTAATGGACATCATAGCCCAACTCATCCTGCAGCGTCTGCATAATGATACGGAACGTCTTCCCTTTGTCGTGACTTGTCAAGTTCTTGACGTTCTCCAGTAGAAAGGCGCGCGGTCTTTTGTCCCTAATGATGCGGGCAACTTCAAAGAAAAGCGTACCTTGGGTTTTATCTTCGAAACCCGTTGCCCTACCTAGGGAGCGCTTTTTTGAAACGCCCGCTAGAGAAAACGGCTGGCAGGGAAAGCCTGCAAGCAGGATATCGAAATCCGGAATATCCCGTGAAGAGACGCTTCGAATATCGCCTGCGGGTATTTCACCGAAATTCATGCGATAGGTCTTCTGAGCGAACTTGTCCCACTCACACGAAAAGACGCAACGGCCACCGAGCTCCTGAAAAGGAAGGCGGATGCCCCCAATGCCCGCAAACAAATCGATAAACGTAAAAGCTGCGTCATCAGAGCAGTCCGATGCAAAGGGAGCCGTGTAGCCAAGTGACCTTATCAGCTTCAAGTCTGCAGCGGTCGGCCTGCACTCGCCAAGCTCCCAGCGACGCACTGTACGGTCCCCATGCGGCCCCAGCCCCAGTGCAGCGGCAAACTCTTTTTGCGTAAGGCCAAGCTCGATGCGTTTCGCCTTAATCTCATTCGAATCTTCTGCCATGGTCCTCAGTCTCTGGAACGATTGCAGGACATTATGTCCTCCTATTAACCCAGAGAGTAGTGTATCGTGCGGCGAAATAGGCGGCAAGACCGCTGCAGAAATGCCCGTACTCAAAACCATCACCCCAAGGAACGCAATCAGAAACGAGGTGGTCTTTTGGATTATCGTCCGGTGGACGAACGCGAGTCGGCGACATACACAGCAGCGCGCACCTGATGCCATGGGCTCCGCTCCGGCGCAACTTGTTGTACGACGCACTCGAACGCATCTGCATGCCCGTAATGCATCATAACGGCGAACAGCTCGTTATGGTCTGCCGGAATATAGCCGAGACGCTTTCCCTCGAAATACAATGCGATAGCCGAGGAATCGTGCGGGTTGTCAGGCTCGGCGACCATCTGAAGGCGCATCCCGGGCTTGAGTGCGTCAAGCACAAGAGCACCCTCGCCAAACTGGAACCCTGCGATATAAAACGTTGCCAACACGCGCGACGGTTCATACATAGCTGCCTCCTCGTAATTCCAGCGCGGCTTTTGCCGCGCCTTCCTGCCTATAAACAGCATATGGCGTCGTGCGGACAAAGAATGTGCACCCAGAATATGTCGTTTGGCCATTGTTCACTTGATCAGGAAACACAGCCGTGATCTAATGAAAGAGTCGTTGGGAGCGTATATGACTATTCAGTTTTTTCAAGGCCCCACTCTCAGTCTAGAGAGAGCAAAGCGTATCGCCCCAACTGACTACTCTAAGGCCTACGACTGGTTCATGAAGCATGCCGGCGAGATAGGACCACGCCCCTATGGGACTAACGCCCCAAAAGATGTGGGCATCACCTTGTGCGCTCAACGCGGCATACACAAACCGAAAGGTCAATTTCGCTATGCTCTATCGATAACCTCAACTGCCAATCCGTTCTACAGCACCGATAGGATCCATCGGCTCGATGGCGACACTTGGGTGGTTTCCTATAGTGAACAGCGTCAAAACGATGGAAGCAGCGACACCAATACGGTATATAACGAAGCACTGCACAATTGCCTGCACGACGGGCTTCCCGTCGGGATCTTCATCAAGCAGAACTATGGGTCATTCCTCTGCCTTGGACTGGCATTCGTTGAACATTACGACAACGAGGCGAGAGCGTTTCTGCTACATGGTCCCGTAACCACCGAAACCGGCAAAGCACTATCGCCCATCGTTTCCGAATCGATCAATAGACCCACAATCGAACATGTTCTGATTGCGTATAACGGAAGCGTCAACGGAGTACTTGCCGATGAGATAGATCGAGCTCTCACTACCGGCCAGCTTAACGATGACAAGGGCGATCTCATACCGCTCGTTCGCGCCGCTCGCCAACGCCAGTATCGCGATGCACTCTTTGAAACATATCAAAGCCGCTGCGCAATCACAGGATGCTGCGAGGGCAATGCGCTGCAGGCGGGACGCATCGTATCCTATTTGGGGGCAGCCAGTAACCGCCCCTCAAACGGTCTCTGCCTGCGCGCTGATATTCGACAGCTCTTTGACCGCCACCTTCTTTCAATCAATCCCGAGCACCTAACCGTACGGGTCTCTTTGCCTCTCATGCAAAGCGAATATCGAAACCTCAACGGAAGGTCGCTGCTCCTTCCCGCCGACAAAAAGAAGCTACCCTCATACTCTAGACTCGCTGCGCACTACGCTGAGTTCCTAGAACGAGACGGCACCCCATAAGAACTGCGTTTTGCATCCACGAGGCAAAGACCACCGCATTTGAATGGGCTCTACAGTCGCCTAGCAATTGCCATGCCCACGCGATGGGGAATGCCGACGATCAGCGCGTTGCCCATACAAAATGCTCGGTTGATATCTGACATCCCGGTATCCGTCCAGCCTTTCGGGAACCCCTGCAGCTGGTCGAGCTCGTCGGGAACCAGCCGGCGATACCTGCCGTCGGCAGTCCGCACGATATGCTTGCTCCGAGAAGCAGACCCCCCCCCTCACTTGTAAGGATTGTTCTTGCCGGCGCGTCTACGGGGTCGGGAAAAGCCATAGCACCTTCAGAATAGGTATAGGTGAAACCCGTGCTCCTGTTAACGCGCGGCTCATTTTTCCCGCCCTTGAGGTAACGCCATTTTTCGAGCTTCTCGTCCTCCACGTAGAAAGATTCCGGAACCTCCTCATCGGGAACGAGAACATCTCCCAGCACGTGATGCGCACCGACGTAACGTGGCAGAACTTCAGCCGTCAAAACCCGACAATCTTGCATCACACCGGCGCGCATGAAGGGGGATTTCTTTAGGCCGAGGCCAAAGTGTTCGGAGTTCTCGTAAGGATCTGCAAACAACGAGAACGACGAGGCGTCCTCCGTCACCTCAGCGGGGAACGCATCGGCAAAGATACCGTCCTCGAGACGCGTTTCAAGATCCCACTGCCCTTCAGTCTTCTCAGCAAAAATGTATACCCGTCGCCTTTTCTGAGGAAAACCGTAATCCGCACCGTTGATAACACGCCACTCGACCGCGTAGCCAAGCGCGGCCAGACAGGAAAGAATAATGGCGAAGTCGCGGCCGCGTTGGCTTGCCGGGCTCTTAAGTAACCGGTCCACATTCTCCAGTAGTACGTATTTGGGACAGTTCTTAAGCCGGAGAAACCGGTAAATATCCCACCAGAGCACGCCCTTCTTGCCCTCGATGCCATTTGCCTGGGCTAGCGGCTTTGCAACCGAGTAATCTTGGCACGGAAAGCCTCCGACCACCATATCAACGTCTGGAATGTCAATCTTTCCCGCCTCGTACTCATCCAGCACGCGGTGAATGTCTTCATTAACCACTGAACCGTATCCGAAGCGCGTCTCGTAGCAGCGGGCGGCAAATTGCTTAGCAGGAGAACCCTGTGGCTCCCATTGATTAGCCCAAACCGTCACGAAAGGCCCCGCTGCCGGTAGAGAGAACTCGGGATGGTCCGCTCGGTTGTATCCCTCAAGACCCAAACGAAAACCACCCACACCGGCGAACAGTTCTGCTACTCGAATTACGTTTCCCGACACGCTGCTCCGATCAATCTTTTCCTCAATCGCCCTCGACGTCGAGGCCCAAAGTTCCCGCTTTACTCTATCGATCTCCTGACCGATGTAGCGCGCATTGAGCCAAAAACACTTTTTTGTTTCGAAGGATCCATACGGCGTAGGGAGGACATCGTTTTTGTTCCTTCCATGCGGTCTCACATGGCAGCAGCGATTCTCCGTCGATCTGACAGACCGATCGGCCCGCCCCGCTCGTACACGGCGCCGCATCTCCTCATAGCACCGCTTCGCCTCTAGAAGATCCTTGTCGGGCATTTGCCAAAACAGCACTTCAGCCAACTGATAGCGTCCGCGATGTTCGAACGACTCCCTAAATATGACAAACAGATACTTCTGGTGTAGATAGTCGTAGAAATCGCTCTCTTCAAATTCCTGTTGTGCTAACTCCATATAGCTAAAGGTGGGAAATGAGATGGACTCCTTCGGTATGCCGTCGTATTTCAACCGGATGGTCTTGGGTTTTATCCCTGCCTTTTCAAACTCGGCAATTTTGGATTTTTCATCAACGCCCAGGAGCGAACGAGTGATAAGGGCGCACAGGTTCTTCGGCTTCCTACCGTGAGCCACATGATATCCACAGCAGGATGCAAGCTCCTCCTCGGTAAGTCCGATATACGGTTCGAAGCGATGCCGCACAAGTTCCAACAAATCAAGTTGCGCCTCGCCACGCTTGCGCTGTATTCGCTGCGCATCGAGTAAATGATTGAACGTCGCTGTCATGTACGATGATTTGAGCGCCCACGCTCGTGGTTTTGCCGGAATGGTTGAATACGGCTGCGGTGTTCGCGCTTTTGAGGATGACGCCTTAGTTGCAGCCTCTAGATAGAGCGTGTCCGAACCGGAAAGCTCGTGCGCATGACCTGCGCGAATCTTACCAACAACGGTATCCCAATCCTTCTTGAACGTTGGAACGTCCTCTGGCGGAATATGCCAGAGCTCAACCAATTTGACCAGATAATCAACCGGATTGAGGTCCTTGTCGTACTGATAGGCAATAAGCAGAATCTTATGGAGCTTTTTGAGCAGAGAGCTGCTCTCCCACGTTTCATCAACCACCTTCATGTAGTTGATCATGCTGATAACGAGGCGCTCCTTGGCTGAATATCCACCGTTCTTCCGACGCTTAAGCGGCGTCGTCTTGAGCTCGGTCCCCACCTCTTCAAAATCCGGAGCGCTTTTTGAGTTGGGGGCATAATGGAAGAAGTACTGCTCGACCGCATTGCCGAAGGCGCCGCGCCGCACGTGAGGATCCGTCAATGCGTCGATGTGGCACGCATTACGCAGAGTCGTACCTTCCAGCTGCTTGGCGTACGCCGCAATTGACGCCAAAGACGAGGCATCGTAATCACGTTGTTGAGCCGGCATCGCGCCCTCCCCAAAGAACATGAGTTCGATCAGCGCGATTGTACCGATCGATCATATGTTCTCTGTGGATCACGCGCCATATATCAAGCATCCGACGGAGCGACTTGCCATCGGCGTCATGCAGCACGAGCCCCCGTTGTCTCTCAGCTCTCGGAAGCTAGGTCCACGCTGTAGAGCGGCTTGTAGGTTGCACCCTCCGCGGAAAGCGTGCTCTTGTAGAACGTCATGTACTGAGCCTGTGCGGGCGCGGGAAAATCGAGCGCTGGAAGGGCACCTCGCGGCAACTTGGCGCGGCGCACCAGCGTGATGTGGGGGCGGAACGGCTTTGTATCGAAGGCGATACCGCGCTCGGTGAGGGCACGGCGCAAGTCCGCTGCCGTCCCCATCAGCTCCGGTGCGGGCGATATGCCGAGCCAAACCGTGCAGTCGGCAGGCTTGCCGAACGTGCCCAAGCCCGTAGGAGCGAGCCCGAGGAGGCGCCCGTCCCCTGCCACCTCGTCCATCGCCTCGATGACAAGATGCGATTCCATCTCGCCTATCTCGCCCAGAAACGCAAGCGTGAGATGGTAGGTCTCCCGTCGCATGAAGCGCCCGGGGACCGTACAGGCCAGCTGCCGCGACAGGCGCGCCAGCTCGTCTCTAAAATCGCAAGGTACCTCGATGGCGATAAAGGTTCTCACAGGCCACCTCCACATAGACGATGACCCGATGATACCCGCTCCCCGCTCGTTTGGCACCGCTTGCCGAGCGAGGAATAGCCCGCGCGCAGCTGGGGCATATGCGAACACATGCACATCCGCCCTACGAACAGGAGGCACCCATGAAATGCCCGGTTTGCAAAGACGTGACGCTGCTTATGACCGAGAAGAACGGCGTCGAGGTTGACTACTGCCCCGAATGCCGCGGCATCTGGCTCGACCGCGGCGAACTCGACAAGATCATCGAGCGCGCACAGGGCGCCCGCAGCGCCTACTATGAGGAAGAGCGCCGTGAGCACGCAGACGACCGTCGGCGCGAGGAGCGCTCCTACGACCGCAAGCGCGAGGAGGAGCGCTACTACAAGGAGCATAAAAAGAAGAAGTCGAGCCCCATCTCCGCGCTGTCGGACATCATGGAGATCTTTGGCGGCGAATAGCATGTAGCGCGGCGCCGCTCGCCCATGGCAGAGCGCTGCGTCGCGATGCAGTCCATCCGCCCGCACCGTATTCCGCGTATCATGCGAAAGGCGCCCCGTAAGGCGCCTTTCTTTTCCATCTGGATGATGAGCGCGCTCATTGCGAGCGCTCGAGGTCTTGTGCGTTTAGCCGCGGAACCCACCGCGATCGCCGAAGCCGCCGCGGCCGCCGCGATCGTTGCCACGGCCACCGAAACCGCCGCGCGAACCGCCACGGTCGCCGAAGCCACCACGGCCACCGCGATCGCCGCCGCGACCGCCGAAGCCGCCGCGGTCGCCACCACGGCCGCCGCCGAAGCCGCCGCGGCCGCCGCGATCGCCGCTACGGCCACCGCCGAAGCCGCCGCGGCCGCCACGGTCGCCGCCGCGCCCGCCGCGGTCACCGAAGCCGCCACGTCCGCCGCGGTCGCCACCGCGGCCGCCGCGGTCGCCGAAGCCGCCGCGCGGACCGCGATCCTCATCGAGGCCCATGCCCACGAGCGGGTCGATTACCTTATCGAGCATCTCGAGGAGCGCGATGGCGTCCTCAGAGGAGAGCGTGGGGATGTACTTCTTGCGCTTCTCGCCCTGCGCCTTGGCAAGCTCCTCGGCGTCCTCGCTCGCAAAGACCACCACGGCGCGCATATCGTTGTCCTCGGGCTCGATGCGGCCCACGATGTCGTGCTTCTCAGCCTCGGCGAGAATGCCGTTGAGCTCGCGCAGGCGCATGCCCATGAGGTCGGCCATCTCCTTCTGCTCCATACGGGGCTTGAGCTCCAGAAGCTTGAGGGCTCGCATGAGGTTGTCGTTGCGCTCGCGATCGACCTCGGCCTCCTGCTCGAGCGCGCTGCGACGGTTGCGCATCAGGCGCGCAGCGCGGTTGAGCTTATCGAGGAGCTGGCCGTCCAGGTCCTCGGGAACGTCCTTCTTATCCGCATCCTCGGCGGCATCATCGGCCTCGGCGTCATC
Source organism: Collinsella sp. An268 (assembly GCF_002159765.1). GTDB lineage: Bacteria > Actinomycetota > Coriobacteriia > Coriobacteriales > Coriobacteriaceae > Coprousia. The sequence continues at coordinate 174,856 of NZ_NFJH01000004.1, forward strand.
CGCCTCGGCAACCACGGTCTCGGCAGCGACCTCAGCCGGGGCAGCCTCAACCTCGGTGGCCTCAACCTCGGCAGCCGGCGTCTCGATCGCTTCGTCTACGGTCTCGTTCATCGTCTCGTTCATCTCGTCCATACAGACCTTCCACTTTCTGCGCCGCCTCGGCGCGTCATCTGGGCGCTTCCGCGCCATCGGGGCCTTCCGGCCTTCTCAAACAAGCCGCCTTCCGGCGGCGACCATTCAGTTTAGGGGCTTTAGCCGCGCCGGACCGCTAGAACTTCGGCGCGCACAAAAGGCGCACGTCATGGGGACGTGCGCCCTCGCAACCATGCCCGGCAAGACACATGGCGGGAATTCGGGCCGTCACAGCCGCGCGATAGATCACCCGCGCGAGGCGCCAACGCTCTGGCGGTCGCGCAGCCATGTCTTGAGGGGACGGATGATTACCGCGAGCACGAAGGAGATGCCGGCGGCTATGCGCAGGGGCACGGCCGCACCGGGGTACGCCTCGGCGAACGCCAGGAAGAAGAGGCCTACGAGTACGAGCGTGTAGGCGTTGCCCGCATACCGGAGGATGGCGCCCTTGAGCCCCGTGAACTCGCTCTCGCGCTCACCAACCAGATTATCGAACCAGCTCATGGTCGCTCCTTCCCTCGGACGCGGCGCCCCGGGCGTCGCGGGCCTTCCAAGTAACCCCCTCTTTGGTATCAGGATTACCCCGCAACCCACCGGTTTGTGTGAGCGCACCATCAGGATTGGGTAAGGTCGCCGCCATCCACCACGCCCGAGCAACCGTCCACCGCCGCTCAGGACCCGGCGGTGATGAAAAACGCGCCCGTCTAAGTGACGGACGCGTCCAGAAGAGGGATGCGCTATGTCGGGGCGCAGGGCACCAGCGTGCCCCGCGCAGCCGCTACTTGCCCTCGGCAACCAGACGGGCGGCGGTCTCGTCGGTGACCGTCACGCCAGCAGCCTTGAGCTCCGCGATCTTCTCGGCAAACTGCGGCAGGTACTTCTCATGCGCCACGAGGAGCTCGTTCAGGACGCACTGGGCCTTCTTGCCATTCTCCACCTGCGGGTTCAGGCAGAACGCCTCGAGTGCCTTGCCGTAGTCGCCCGTGATGGCGGCCTCGATGACGCACTCCTCCATAGCCTTCATGCACTGCAGCCAACCGCGCTCCTGGCTGGGCATGGGACCCCAGGCGAGCGGCTCGGCACCGTGGCGGCCGATGAGCGCGGAGACCTCGACGATCGAATCGGGGGCGAGGTCCGGCACCGCGCCGTTGTTCTGCGTGGAGACGACCATGTGAGTGTTGGTGTCGCCGTAGATGGCGGCGATGGTCTCGCAGGCGGCATCGGAGTAGTGGGCGCCGCCGCGCTTGGCGAGCTGCTCGGGCTTGTGGTCGAGCTCCGGGTCCTTGTAGAGCTCAAAGAGCTCGTCCTCGGTCCTCTTCACGACCTCGGCGCGGCACTCGCCCTTGCCAAAGTCGCGAACCTCTTGGGCGAGCATCTCCTCGTGCATGTAGTAGTAACGGTGGTAGCCGCAAGGGATCATGCCCATGGAGTGGAGCATCTCAAGCGGCAGCTCGACCTCGTCGATGTTGGCGGGCATGCCGTTGTCGCGGTCGTTCAGGTGGCTGATGATGTCGTGGGTGACCTCACGGCCGTTCTCGTCCCACACGCGGTGCCAGTGGAAGTGGTTGAGGCCGGCAAAGCGGAAGGTGAGGCGCGGGTCGTTCTCCTCGTAGCCAATGAGCTTGGGCTCGTTAATCATGGAGCCCACGGGCACGTTGCAAAGGCCGATGGTCTTCTTCCAGCCAAAGTGCTTGATGGCGGCCTCGGTCACCATGCCGGAGGGGTTGGTGAAGTTGATGAGCCAGGCATCCGGGCAGAGCTCGCGCATGTCGGCGATGATCTGGCCGATGACGGGAATGGTGCGGAAGGCCTTGAACATGCCGCCGGCGCCGTTGGTCTCCTGGCCGAGCATGCCGTAGGACAGCGGAATGCGCTCGTCCTTGATGCGAGCATACAGCAGACCCACGCGGAACTGCGTGGTCACAAAGTCGGCGCCCGGCAGGGCCTCGCGGCGGTCGAAGGAGATGTGTACCTTGACGTCGTAGGGCGAGGCATCCCACATGCGCTGCGCCATGGCGCCGACGGTCTCGACCTTCTCGCGGCCGTCCTCAATGTCAACGAGCCAGATCTCGCGCACCGGCAGGCGGTCGTAGCGCTTGATGAAGCCCTCCATGAGCTCGGGCGTGTAGCTCGAGCCGCCGCCGATCGTTACGATCTTTACGCCTTGCTTGTCTGCCATGTGGGTGTCCTTTCTGCCCCAGCGGCACCGTGTGGCGCCGCGCGTTTCCGAACATCTCCAGTGTGCCTGTCGCTCGCACGCGGCGCAGCAAGTCTGAGATGTTCTGCATCTTTTTAGGGCAGAATTGCCTTAGATTATACTCAGATTGAATCGTTTTGGTATTTCTGAGAGGGACGCCCATGACCATCGAAGAGCGCATCGCCCAAGCGGAGAACCTCACCCCCACCGAGCTCCAGCTCGCCCACGCGGTGTTGGACCTGGGGGCACGCCTTGGTGGCTACACGCTGGAGGAGCTCGCGCAGGCGACCTCGACCTCAAAGGCAAGCATCCAGCGCCTCTGCAAGAAGCTCGGCCTCTCCGGCTTTAAGGCGCTCAAACTGGAGATGGGAAAGATTCAAGCCGCGCGACCCGAGCCCATTGCCACGGTCGACGTGAACTTCCCCTTTGCCCCGGGCGATACGCAGCGCACCATCGTCGCCAACATGTCCACGCTCTACGAGACCACGGTTGCCGACACGGTAAAGCTCCTGGAGCCCAGCGAGCTCGAGCGGGCCGCTCGCCTTGTCTCCCAGGCAAAGAGCGTAGAGATGTACACCGGCTCGCACAATGTCTACCCGGCGCAGATGTTTGAGGAACGGCTGCTCTCGGCCGGCAAACGCGCCGTCTGCCCGCTTTCGGGTGAGCGTATGAGCAGGCTCGCCCTCGCCTCAGATAAGACGCATGCGGCCATCATCATCAGTTACTCGGGCCTGCAGGCGAGCTATCGGCGCATCATCTCGGTGCTGAGGGAACAGGGCACGCCCATCATCCTCGTGGGCTCGCAGCGGGCTCGCCGGGCGCTGCCGAGCCTCGACGCCTATCTCATGGTGAGCGATCGCGAGAGCCTGCAGCACCGCATCACGCAGTTTGCGAGCCATATCGCCGTGCAGTTTGTACTCGACTCGCTCTTTTGCTGCGTGTTTGCGCGAGACTACCGCAAGAACATGGCGTTTCTGCAACGCTCGCTCCCCTATACGGCGCTGCGCTCCCGTTAACCGCGCGGGGGTGCGCATGCATAAAACGACCCCGTCCCCAAATGTGCGTTCGCTCGGCAGCAGAAAGGGGCCGAAGGCAATCGCCTTCGGCCCCTTGTATACGACCGCCGGTGTTATGCGGCCGCGAGCAGGTACCAGACCCGCAAGAAGTTACTTGATGGAGACGGCAGCGCCGGCAGCCTCGAGCTTCTCCTTGGCAGCGTCGGCGTCCTCCTTCTTGACACCCTCGAGAACGGCCTTCGGAGCGCTCTCGACGACCTCCTTGGCCTCCTTGAGGCCAAGGCTGGTGAGCTCGCGGACGACCTTGATGACCTGGATCTTGTTGTCGCCGAAGCCCTCGAGCACGACGTCAAACTCGGTCTTCTCCTCCTCCTCGGCGGCGCCGGCAGCCGGGCCAGCGGCCACGACGGCAGCCGGAGCAGCAGCGGACACGCCGAAGGTGTCCTCGATCATCTTGACGAGCTCGGAAGCCTCGAGAAGGGTCATTTCCTTGAGGGCCTCAATGATCTCCTCATTGGTAAGCTTAGCCATGGTGCAAATCCTTTCGGTTCCCGCGCCTCCGTGGCGCGGAGCTTAAAAACTACGGTGCGGCACGAATGCCACGTGCGCGGTCGCCCGCGCGGGACGCCTGTTAGGCGGCCTTCTGCTCGGAGATCTGGGAAATCTGGCGAGCAAGACCCGAAGAGACGCCGTTGACGCACACGGCGATGTCGCGGGCGAAGCCGTTGATGAGACCGGCGATCTGACCGAGCAGCTGGTCCTTGGTCGGCAGGTCGGCGATAGCGCTGACCTCCTCGGCCGTGACAGCCTTACCCTCGGAGATACCACCGCGGATCTCGAGAACACCCTTGGACTTCTGCGCAAACTCCTTGAGGACCTTGGCAGACTCCACCGGCTCGTTCTCATAGAACACATAGGCGACGGGGCCGACGAGGATATCGTCGATCTCCGGCTGCTCCTGGTTCTTGAGGGCAAGACGGACGAGGTTGTTCTTGTAGACCTTCATCTCGGCGCCGGCCTCACGGAGCTTGTGGCGCAGGTCCTCGGACTGCTTGACCGTAAGACCACGGTAGTTCACCACAAACACGCCGTTGTTGGCCTCGACACGCTGCTCGATCTCGGCAACCTTCTCGATTTTGTATGCTGCGGGCATGGGTACACCTCCTTCTCGTTCTTTTCCGGGCACGACCCGTGCAGGACGTGACGGGGATGCCTCGAAAAAAGAAACCCCCGTGCTGCAAGAGCGACGGGGGCGAGAAGCAAGTCTTGGCTCTCAACCACCTCGGCTGGCGGGTTGCCCCTTTGAGCGTTGGAACCTTGCGGCCCCGCGGCACCGGCTGTCTCTGGCAGCGGAATCGTGCGTTAACGCGACATAGTATCGGAAATGACGCGGGCCGTGTCAAGGGCCGCACGGGGTGCACACATCTCCACGGGAGTGCGGGCGAGCCAAAAAACGCGGCTAGCGCCGGCAGCCGGGGCGCGCGCCGCCGGGCCCGTCGGACACCGCGAGCGCCGCCGTCCAGCGCTCTACCAGACGCTCGGTGCTCCAGCTCGCGTTGGCAGGGCTCGTCGAGGGCAGCACCTCTGCCGCGAGCCCCGTCCGCCCCTCCAGATACCTGTGCCAGAGACGGCCCGCCGTCGCGCCGTTGGCAAACACGCGCTCGATGGGCGCCGCCCGGGTTATGCGCTCGATGCGCGCGGGCACCACGTTTTTGATGCTCGCATCGGACGAGCCCTTGATGTCGCAGCTCTCGATCACGTCCCACAGCGCTATGCCGTGCTCGATAAGAAGCCTGCGCTTGGCCCCGATGGATTCCGCGAGCGTCGACGGCGTGCCCTTTGGCCCCTGCGGCTCCCCCTCGCGGGGCGGCACCGGCTCCCCCACAACCGCCGCGATCACACGCCAGAAGCGGTTCTGCGGATTGCCGTAATAGAAGCTGTTCGCACGGGAGAGCACCGATGGAAACGAGCCCACGATGAGGATGCGCGCACGCGCGTCGAACACCGGCTCGAAACCGTGCTCGATGTGCTGATACACCGCCATGCCGCCCCTCCCTCGCCCTCGTTCGCCGCACACGGCGCACCGGCGCCGCATGCGCGCCAGCCTTTCCGGTTACCGCCGCTTTGCCATGCCGCCATCTTAGCGCGAAGTGTCCCGCGGTACCGTAGAATGGCGGTAACGGCCGCGCTCGGCGGCATCAATTCACGGGATGCGCATCGGCCGCGGCGCGCTCCCCCGTCTTTGGAGGACCTTATGGCCAACCGGTATCTCATCGTTATCGATATGCAGAACGACTTTGTGGACGGTGCCCTCGGCACACCCGAGGCGGCCTCGATCGCCGACGCCGTGGTCGAGAAGGCCCGTGCCTTCGACGGCGAGGTCGTCTTTACCTACGACACGCACGGGCAGGACTACCTTGACACGCAGGAGGGCGCGAACCTGCCCGTCCCCCACTGCATCAAGGGCACACGGGGCTGGGAGCTCATCCCCGCCCTCGACACCGTCCGGCGCGAACGGGAGGCGCGGTCCTTTGAGAAGCCGACGTTTGGCTCGACGGAGCTCGCGCGCTGGCTCGCCGCGCAAAACGAGGCGGACCCCATCGAGAGCATCGAGCTCGTCGGCGTGTGCACCGACATCTGCGTCGTCTCCAACGCGCTTCTCATCAAGGCGGTCCTCCCCGAGGTGCCCGTGAGCGTGGATGCGGCGCTCTGCGCGGGCGTGACACCGGCGGCGCACGACGCAGCGCTCGCAACCATGCGAAGCTGTCAGGTCGCCGTCAAGTAGGCGATCACGGGCCAGAGGGGGCTATGCGGTGAGGAGCTCGCGGCCATCGAGCCCGCCGTCCGCCGCCAGGGCGCGCGCGTAGTGGCGCAGCGCATGGACGAGCCGGTAGGAGCGGGCGACGAGCCACGCGTGCATGCCGTGCATCTGCGGCGATACCACTATCTGCGAAATGGCCATAGGGTCATCGGCGTCCTCGGGGTTCTGCGCGTGCAGCGAGATGAACCCCCAGACCCGCCCCTCGGCATCCTCGGCCACGAGATTGACATCGCGCGCCGAGCCGAGAAGCGCCCCGTAGGCACGCTCGAAAGTCGGGTACGGGCATTGTGTCCCCTTGGCACAGCACACCAGTCGGAACACACGAGCGCCATCGGCAGAAGTAGCAAGACGAATCATGATTGCCCTCCTTTCGAGCACACCGCCCACGGCGGCCCGCATCGGCGAACATGCACCGCAGGCTTGTATCTATCGTTACCGCCCTTTATTTCCAACAGAGAACCGGTGTGTAACGACCGTGCAAACGGTAGGAGATACTCCGTGAACGGCAGGAAGAGGACATCTGCCTTGGGGCACGGACACGCGGGGCATCGGGCGCGCCGGTGCCCCTGAGGCGAGGGGCGCGCCTACGCGAGGCCGAGCGCCATCCCGACGAGGCGGACCAGAAGCGCGACCACCCACGCCACACCGCACTGCATGGCTATGACCGCCCACATCATCTTGGTGCCGAGCTCGTTCTTTACCGCCGAAACCGCCGCCACGCACGGCGTGTAGAGCAGGGTGAACGTGAGGAAGCCAAACGCGGTGAGCGGCGTGAACAGCCCCACGAGCGCCGCCGTCGAGCCGCCCATGAGGACGGTAAGCGTCGCAACGACGTTCTCCTTCGCACCAAAACCGGCCGCAAGCGCCGCCGCAGCCATCCAGTTGCCAAAGCCGAGCGGGGCGAAGACGGGGGCGAGCAGCGCCCCCACGCCGGCGAGCATGCTATCCGCCTGGTCTGCCACCACGTTGAAGCGGATGTCGAAGGTCTGGAGAACCCAGATGACCACGCTCGCCACAAAGATGATGGTAAACGCCTTGGTGGCGAAGCCCTTAGCCTTGTCCCACGCCAAACGAAGCGTCGTCTTGGCGCTCGGCAGGCGGTAGTTGGGGAGCTCCATCACAAAGGGCACCGGATCGCCGCGGAAGGCCGTCCCCTTGAGCACGAGCGCCACCACCACGCCCACGACCATGCCCATGACATACATCGCGAGCATGACGGCGGGCGCCGCCTCGGGGAAGAACGCCCCTGCGAAGAGGGCGTAGACCGGGAGCTTTGCCGAACAGCTCATAAAGGGCGTCAGCATGACCGTCATCTTGCGGTCGTGCTCGGAGGGCAGGGTGCGCGTGGCCATGATGGCGGGCACCGAGCAGCCGAACCCGATGAGCATGGGCACGAAACTCCTGCCGGAAAGGCCGATCTTGCGCAGCAGCTTGTCCATCACAAACGCGACGCGGGCCATATACCCCGAGTCCTCGAGGATGGAGAGCAGCAGGAACAGCACGACGATGATGGGCAGAAACGAGAGCACGCTCCCCACGCCGGCAAAGACGCCGTCTATCACGAGGGCGTGCACCACCGGGTTGGTCCCAAAATCGGTGAGCGCCACGTCGACCACGCCGGTAAACCAGTCAATCCCCGCGGCGAGCAGGTCGGATAGGCGCTGGCCGATGACGTCGAACGTAAGCCAGAACACGAGCGCCATGATACCGAGGAAGACGGGAATAGCGGTGTACTTGCCGGTGAGGATACGGTCGGCAGCGACGCTGCGCTTGTGCTCGCGGCTCTCGCGCGGCTTCACCACACAGCGCTCGCAGACGCTCTCGATAAAGGAGAAGCGCATGTCCGCGAGTGCCGCCAGACGGTCGACGCCCGCCTCGTCCTCCATCTGGGAAATGATGTGCTCGATCGCATCGAGCTCGTTTTCATCGAGCGCAAGCGCCTCGGTGACGAGCCGGTCGCCCTCGATGAGCTTGGTTGCGGCAAAGCGCGCCGGAATCTTTGCGGCCGCCGCATGGTCGTAGATGAGGTGGATAAGACCGTGGATGCAGCGGTGGAGCGCGCCGCCGTCGGGTCCGTCCTCGGCGCAGAAATCGATGCGGCCCGGGTGCTCGCGAAAGCGCGCAACGTGAAGGGCGTGCTCGACAAGCTCGTCGATACCCTGGTTCTTGGCGGCCGAGATGGGCACGACGGGAATGCCCAGCGCCGCCTCGAGCGCATTCACGTCGACGGTGCCGCCGTTGGCCGAGACCTCGTCCATCATGTTGAGCGCGAGCACCATGGGACAATCGAGCTCCATGAGCTGGAGCGTCAGGTAGAGGTTGCGCTCTATATTGGTGGCGTCAACGATGTTGATGATCGCGTTGGGATGCTCCTCCAAGATGAACCGGCGGCTCACCACCTCCTCGCTCGTATACGGCGAGAGCGAGTAGATGCCGGGCAGGTCGGTCACCGTGGCGTTGGTGTGCCCGCGGATCTGGCCGTCCTTGCGGTCGACGGTGACGCCGGGAAAGTTGCCCACGTGCTGGTTGGAGCCGGTGAGCTGGTTGAAAAGCGTGGTTTTGCCGCAGTTCTGGTTGCCGGCGAGCGCAAAGCTGAGCGGAGCGCCCTCGGCGAGCGCCGCGCCCTCGCGCCGCGGGCGCGCCGGCTCCTCGCCAAGCGCCGGATGCGCGGTCTGCGCAGGCGCGGCTCCCCGGGCGGGCAGGTCGTGTGCATCGTGAACGTCGCGCAGGCTGATGCGGGCGGCGTCGTCGCGCCGGAGCGTGAGCTCGTAGCCCCTCAAGCGAATCTCCATGGGATCGCCCATAGGGGCAAGCTTGATCATGGTGACCTCGATACCAGGCGTAAGGCCCATATCGAAGATATGCTGTCGAAGCGACGGGTCGTCACAGTCCACGGACGCAACGATGGCATCCTTGCCAATCTCGAGTTCATCGAGCGTCATGCTCGGTCCCCCATCCCTATTAATTGCCCCAGCCGCGTGTGCGCCGGGTATCAGTATCACGTGATTCCGCCTTACTATACACACCTAGGCAAACTTTCGCGACGGCGCTCGCCAATCGTTATCATATTTTTGTACGGGACAACACGCCCTCAGGAGGAGCCCATGAACGCAGCCGCTCGCCCCATCAAAAACATCGTCTTTGACATGGGCAACGTGCTCATGACCTTCAACGGGCCGCACTTTGCGACGCGCTTCTCTGATAACGACCAGGACGCCGCGCTCTTGCAGGCGGCATACTTTGGCCGCGGCGAATGGGCGCTCCTCGACGCGGGTGTCATCGGCTACCCCACCATGATGCGCATCGCCGAGGCGCACCTGCCGGAGCGGCTCTGGCCCAACCTGCACGATATGGCGGCGCACTGGGCACGCTACTCCGAACCTATCCCTGAGGTAAACGACCTTGCCCGGCGCCTCTACGAGCAAGGCTATGACCTCTACCTGCTTTCGAATGCTGGCACCCGTATCGATGAGCAGCTCGACCACTGCCCCGCCTACCCTCTCATGAAAGGGCGTGTGGTCTCCGCCGAGGAAAAGCTCATGAAGCCGGACCCCGCCATTTACGAGCTGCTTTGCAAGCGCTACGGGCTCGTACCGGCGGAATGCCTCTTTGTCGACGACAACGCGGACAATTGTGTGGGCGCCAAGGTGGTGGGCATGCAGGCGTTCCACTTCACGGGCGATGTCGCGGCGCTCGCTGCGGCGATCGGCGTGTCACCGCAACGATAAAACCTTCAAACGAGGCTTGGCGCGCGGTGGGCCGTGGTCGCTCTGCGCAAAAATTGATTTGCTGACCCTTTTGAAGGCTCTATCTATAAAATAACCCCCTGCTTATCTGGGCTTTTGTTACCCAAAAGAGTGCCCTTTGCCCACCGGGGCGAAAGGGCACTAAAGAAATCCCAGCTCATTGGGGCTCACGGGAGGTCAGCAAACGCATTTTGCGCAGAGGGGTGTCATTCGCTCCGCGCGGCACATCCTACCCCGATCGCGAACGCCCCTACGCGTTGAACACGTAGCGGTCGAGGCGCTCGAACGCCTCCTGCACGCGCGAAAGCGGCAGCGCGAGGTTCACGCGGATATGGCAGGGGCCGTGGAAGGGGCGACCGTCCTGATAGTCGACGCCCACGCGCCAGCCCTCGGTAAGCAGCCAGTCGACGTCGCGCTCATGTGCGGCGCACCATTCGGTGCAGTCGAGGAAAAGCATGTAGGTGCCCTCGGGCTTGGTTACGCGCACGCCCTCGAAGTGCTCGTCGATATAGCGGCACGCCCAGTCAACGTTTTTGCCCAACACCTCGCACAGCTCATCGACCCACTCGTAGCCCTCCGGCTTGTAGGCGCCAATGAGGGCGTGCATGGAGAGCACGTTCATCTCGTTGTAGTGCGCCTTGGACGAGGCGGCGACCACGCGATCGCGCAGGTAGTCGTTGTAGATGATGTGGTAGCTTCCCACAAGTCCCGCGAGGTTGAAGGTCTTGCTCGGCGCATAGAGGGCAACCGTGCGCTGGAGTGCGTCTTCGGAGACCGACTGGGTGGGCGTGTGGGTGTGCCCGGGAAGAATGATGTCGGACCAAATCTCGTCCGAAATGACCACGCAGTCGTACTTGCGGTAGAGCTCCATCGCCTGCTCGAGCTCGGTGCGCTCCCATACGCGTCCGCAGGGGTTGTGCGGCGAGCACATCACCGCGACGTGAATCTTGTGCTCGGCGAGCTTGCGCTCCATGTCGGCGTAGTCCATGCGCCAAACGCCCGCTTCGTCCTGCACGAGCGGCGAGTGCACGATCTTGAAGCCGGCGTTCTCGATGCTGCCGGTAAAGCCGATGTAGGTGGGGCTATGCAGCAGCACCGCATCGCCCGGACGTGCGAACGCCTGGAGCGTCGACACCACACCGCCGAGCACGCCGTTCTCGTAGCCGATATGCTCAGGGCGTAGGCCGGTGACGCCGTTGCGGGTCTCGTGCCAGCGGATAATGGACTGGAAGTACTCGTCACGCGGCTCGAAGTAGCCGAAGTGCGGCTGACGGGCGCGCTCGATAAGCGCCTCGGGCACGGTAGGAACCACAGGGAAGTTCATGTCGGCGACCCACATGGGGATGGCGTCGAAGCCCTCGGCGGGCTTGGTGGGTGCCATGCCGGCCGGCGTGTCGGTCAGGCCGTCCACCGCAACGGCATCCTGCCCGCGGCGGTCCATGATGGTCGTGAAATCGTACTTCATGCGCTCCCTCTTCCGTACCTAGCCGCACCGGGCGGCAAGTCTTCGTGCGACACAAACGCTATTTTTGCCAGCCAGTGATGCAAAGTCAACGCCTTCAAGAAAGCAGCCGCAGGGGCGTCGGTGACCCACCGAGCGCCAGCCGTTTGCCGGGCGTCCTCTATCTACCTGCCGCCGGCAACCTGCAGGGTACCGGTCGCGTCCGCCTCATCCGGCACCGCAAGCGTGTCCTCCACGCGCAATCTGCCGACCTCGATTGCCTGGTAATGCTCGTGGTTCGCCCGGTAGCTCCCGAGCACCGTCTTACGGTACCGCTGGGGCGAGACCTCCTTGAACTCCTTGAATTTCTTGATGAAGTAGCTCGTGGACTGGAACCCGCACGAAAGGCCGATATCGATAATCGAGCGGTCGGTATCCAACAGCTCGTCGCAGGCTCGCTCGATGCGATAGCGGTTGATAAAGGCCGTGGGAGTGAGACCGGTCGCACGCTTGAAGAAGCGCGAGAAGTACTGCGGCTGGTAACCGCTCACCTGGGCGAGCGTGGCGCTTGATATCTGCTCGGCGTAATGGTCCTGCACGTAGCGAACCGCCCGCTCCGCTGCCGCGAGGCTGTGACGGTCGCGCTCGTTTTCCACGAGGCTCCCGGTGCGGACGATTTCCTGGAAGATGCGCAGCAGGCAAATCCGCACGTCAAGCGTAAAACACGGGGGTAGATCGCGGCAGTCGGAGAGAATCTGCTCAAACGCCGCGCCGATGGCGCCGCCCTCGTCGCGCACCGGGTTTCTCACCGTCAGGGTACCAGCGCGGTACGGGTCGATATAACGGCGCGATGCAACGTCTGCCTGCGCAAACTCCAAAAGCCCACCGTCAAATACAATCACAAAGAGGTGGCAGTCGCTCACGGCGCTGTAGCGGTGAAGGGTGCGGGGCTCAACGGCAAAGAGCTCGCGGGCGCCCACGCGGCGCGTGCTGCCGTCCTCAAACACGTCAATCGCACCCTCGGCTACATAGACCCACTCCACCTCATCGTGCCAGTGGATGTAGCCGATGTCGCACCCCGCTTGGGCACGCTGGTCAAAGGTATCAAGCGGAAAAAGGTCCGACCCGTGTTCCCTACCCTCTTTGAGGCGAGCGAGCATATGCACCGTCCTCCATGCCAAAAAGTCATAATCGTTATAGTTATACCGCCGAATCACGCAAGAATCCACCCGGCTCTCTGGGGTATCTTGTGGCGCAACATCCCACGTACAGCCAAGGCGCATCGCCGAGGCGCAGAGACAAGAAAGGTGTGGCGGCCATGATCGTTCGCTATCGTTTTGGACAACCCATCGAGACAGATGCCGTGCTTACAAAGCCTGCGGCCGAGACAGGCGAGGTGCGCCGCTTCACCGTGCATCGCCCCGGCGAGCCCGTCGAGCACGAGCACGACCGCTCAACCGAGGTAAGCAACCCCGGCGAGGTGGAGGGAAACCCGCTCGACGCCAGCAACCTCACCGATCTGCTCTTCTTCACCTACACGATGGATCCCGATGACATCGTCTACGGTCTTGGCGAGCAGGTGCGCGGCATCAACAAGCGCAACTTTACCTACGTTTCGCGCTGCATGGACAACGCGCGCCACACCGAGGACCGCCACAGCCTCTACAGCGCCCACAACTTCTTTATCGTGAGCGGGCGCGAGACCTTCGGCGCCTTCTTTGACACCGCGGGCATCATCTCCTTCGACATGGGCGAGACCGACATTGATCGCATCCAGGTCGCGCTCGAATACCCCGACTGCGACCTCTACCTTATCGAGGGCGAGGACCCCACCGACATCGTCCGCCAGTTCCGCGCGCTCGTGGGCAGAAGCTACATCCCGCCCAAGTGGGCCTTCGGCTACCAGCAGAGCCGCTGGGCCTATAAGACGGAGGATGACTTCCGTGACATCGCGCGCCGCTACCGCGAGGCGGGCATCCCCCTCGATGCCATCTACATGGACATCGACTACATGGAGCGCTACAAGAGCTTCACCGTCGACCGCGAGCGTTTCCCACACTTTGAGAAGCTCACCGCCGAGCTCAAGGGCGACGGCATCCACCTCGTTCCCATCATCGACGCGGGCCTCAAGGTCGAGCCGGACTACGACGTGTACGAGGAGGGCGTGGCCGAGAACCGCTTCTGCAAGAACGCCGCCGGCGAGGACTTCACCCTCGGCGTGTGGCCCGGCCACTGCCACTTGGTCGACGTCATGGACCCCGACAACCGCCGTTGGTTTGGCGACCAGTACAAGAAGCTCCTCGACCTCGGGATCGACGGCTTCTGGAACGATATGAACGAGCCCTCAATCTTCTATACCGAGGAACGCCTCGCCGAGGCGTACGCCAAGGTGGACGAGCTGCGCCAGGGCGAGCTCGACCTCAACACGTTCTTTGACATGGTCGCCACCTTCTCTGGCCTTTCCAACAACCCCGCCGACTACGAGCTCTTCTACCACACCATCGACGGCAAGCGCGTGCGCCACGACCGCGTGCACAACCTCTATGGCTCGAACCTCTCGCGCGCCGCGGGCGAGGCGTTCTGCCGTCTCTCGCCCGAGAAGCGTATCCTGCTCTTCTCGCGCAGCTCCATGATCGGCATGCACCGCGTGAGCGGCATCTGGACGGGCGACAACATGGCATGGTGGTCGCACCTGAGGCTCGCCGTCTGCCAGATGCCGGGCATCCAGATGTGCGGTTTCCTCTACTGCGGCCCCGACCTCGGCGGCTTTGGCAGCGATACCAACGAGGAGCTCATGACGCGCTGGTTGCAGTTCTCGGTCTTCACCCCGCTTATGCGCAACCACTCCGCGAGCCGCCGCGCACAGGAGCTCGACACGTTCAAGCACGTCGATACCATGCGCCACATCGTGGAGCTGCGCTACGCGCTTCTCCCCTACCTCTACAGCGAGTTTGTAAAGGCATCGCTTGCCGATGATCTCTACTTCAAGCCGCTCGCCTTTGAGTTTGCAGGCGACGAGCGCGCACGCCGCGTCGAGGACCAGCTGCTTGTGGGCGAGTCCCTTATGATCGCGCCCGTGATCGAGGAGAACGCGCGCGGCCGCATGGTGTACCTACCCGAGCCCATGCGCATGGTGCGCTACCGCGCGCTTGATGACTACGACACTGAGAACCTCGCCGCGGGCGACCATTACGTGAGCGCCGACCTCAACGAGATGGTCTTCTTCATCCGCCCCGGGCACGCGGTGCCCGTTGCAAAGCCCGCGCCGAGTACGCAGGCGATGGACTTCGACCATCTGCGCGTGCTCGCCAACCCGGGCGACGCCGAGCGCATCACCTACACGCTCTACGACGATGACGGCTACACCACCGATATCGACGCGCCCGAGCACTTCCATACCATCGAGGTGACCGCGAGCGGCGCCCGCTGTGCCACCAAGCAGGTCGAGCTCATCGGCTAGGCGCGACCGCACCCGTTAGCCAACGCGACCACGCCCGGTTGCGAACGCGGCCACGCCCGACCGTGAAAACAGGCCTCCCCGGCGCCGCCCACAAGGGCACAGCGCCGGGGAGGCCATTCTCATCCCGCCCAAAGTTACGGCCCCCAGGTGCCGTAGATTCGTCCGAAAGAGGAGGGAGCACGCCTTAGGGCGGCGACCGACGATTGAGGACGAAGATACGGTGCCTAGAGGGGCCGTTCTGGTTGAGGGGAGTTTAAAACTCGGCGTTACCGACGGTCCGCGGATGCGGAATGACGTCGCGGATGTTGCCCACACCCGTGAGGTACATCACGAGGCGCTCGAAGCCAAGGCCAAAGCCCGCGTGCTTGCAGGTGCCAAAGCGGCGCAGGTCCAGATAGTACTTGTACTGCTCGGCGTCCATACCGAGCTCGGCGATACGGCGCTCGAGCACGTCCAAGCGCTCCTCACGCTGGCTGCCACCGATGATCTCGCCGATGCCGGGCACCAGGCAGTCCGCCGCGGCGACCGTCTTGCCGTCGTCGTTCAGGCGCATGTAGAAGGCCTTGATCTCGGCCGGGTAATCGGTCACGAAGGTCGGCTTCTTAAAGTGCTGCTCGGTGAGGAAGCGCTCGTGCTCGGTCTGCAGGTCGATGCCCCAGCTCACGGGGTAGTCGAACTTGTGGCCGGCAGCGACGGCCTCCTCCAGAATCTCGATGGCCTCGGTGTAGGTCACACGGGCGAAGTCGGAGCTCGCCACGTGCTCCAGGCGCTCGATCAGGCCCTTGTCCACAAAGCGGTTGAGCATGCCGAGCTCATCGGGGCACTTCGCCTGTACGTCGCGGATGACGCGCTTGAGCATGGCCTCAGCAAGGTCCATATCGTCGGCAAGATCTGCAAAGGCGATCTCGGGCTCGATCATCCAGAACTCGGCGGCGTGGCGGGTGGTGTTGGAGTTCTCGGCACGGAACGTGGGGCCAAAGGTGTAGACGTCGCCAAAGGCCATGGCAAAGTTCTCGGCGTTGAGCTGGCCGGAGACCGTAAGCGAGGCCGGCACGCCAAAGAAGTCCTGGCTCCAGTCAACATCCCCCTCGGTGAGGGTGCCGCCCGAGGCGGCGGCCTGCTCGGCCGTCACGCGCGGCGGGTTTGCCGGGTCGATGGTGGTCACGCGGAACATCTCGCCCGCACCCTCGCAGTCGCTTGCGGTGATGATGGGGGTGTTGACGTAGACAAAGCCGCGCTCCTGGAAAAACGCGTGAATCGAGGCGGCAGCGACGCTGCGCACGCGGAACACCGCGCGGAAGAGGTTCGTGCGGGGACGCAGGTGCTGCTGGGTGCGCAGGAACTCGACGGTGGCGCGCTTCTTCTGCAGCGGGTAGTCCGGCGCCGAGGGACCCTCTACGCGGATGGTCTCCGCCGTGAGCTCAAAGGGTTGCTGCGCCTCGGGCGTGAGCTTGACCGTGCCCGTGCAGACGAGCGCCGCCGAGACGTTCTGGTGCGCGATTTCGTCGTAGTTGGCGAGCGCATCGCGGTTCATAACGACCTGCAGGTCGCGGAAGCAGCTGCCGTCGTTGATGGTGACAAACCCAAAGTTCTTCATGTCGCGGACGGACTTGACCCATCCGGCGACGGTGACGCTTTTACCGCCAAATTCCTCGGCATCCGCGTAGAGCTGCGCGATCTTGGTGCGATCCATACGATTCCTTTCCGAGCCCGCCGTGCGGGCGATGTTGTGCGCACACCATGATAGCAGGTGCGACCGACAAGGCGCGACCGAAGCGCGCGTGACAACACGGCGCCCCGACGGAGACGTGCCGTCGGGGCGCCAGGGTTCAGGGTAAAGAGCGCTGTCGCCGTTAGCGAATGACGAGCAGCGGGTCGCCGATCTTTACGAGGGAACGGTCGCCGATGAGCGTGTTGGAGACGGCGGCATGCTCGATGTGCCCCACCTGGGGTGCATTGGACACCACCACGGTCACCACATCCTCAAAACCGGCGTCCTTGATCGCCGCGGAATCGAACCCAATGAGCGGCGTGCCGGCACGGACCTCGTCGCCCTGGTTGACATAGCTGGTGAAGCCCTTGCCGTTCATCGCCACGGTACCCAGGCCGATATGGATGATAACCTCGGCGCCGGTCGTGGTAAGAAGGCCGATGGCATGGTTGGTGACGGTCGTCATGACCACACGGCCGTCTGCCGGCGCGTAGATAGCGTCACCGACGGGCAGGATGCCGTAGCCCTCGCCCAGCAACTTGGAGGAGACGATCTCATCGTTAATCTCCTCGATGCTCACGAGCACGCCCGAGACCGGAGCGTACACGGTATCCGGTCGCACGGCAAACGTCGCCTGCTCGGGGCGATAGGCTTCCTCGGACGTACCGGTCTTTCTGATCTTGTCCCACAGCTTCATGGAGGCCTCCTCGCCATACCAGAGCGGTTGAGCCGCTCGTTGTCGCTGAGCGTTTTGCTCGCCTCTATCTTACTCAAGCTCTAGACGCTATTCCATACAGTTCCCTAACATTCGCGGCGGACGGTGGTGGCACAATACATAACCGTGAGAAACCACCGCGCCCGGCAGCGCCCGCGCGGAACCGTCAAAGGAGCATTGCGTGATAACCGGTCTGACCGAGAACCTTCCCGATTACGTCGAACGCCCGGCGCTGCCCGGCCCCGCTGGCCGCGAGGGCTACGGACGCATTGATTTTGAGGTGCTCCCCAACACACGCGACCTTGGTGAGCTCGTTGGTGCCGACGGACGGCGCGTCAAGCCAGGCCTGCTGCTGCGCTCGGGCGCGCTCGGCTTTGCGAGCGACGGGGACCTCGCGCGCCTGCGCGACGACTACCACCTCTCCCTCATCGTCGATCTGCGCAACGACATCGAGCTCTCCGAGCTCCCCGACCCCGTCCGCTACTTCCCCGGTGTGCGCTATGTGCACGCCAACATCCTGCCCGAGGAGGCGGCGGGCATTACGCAGGAACGTGCCACCAAAGCGACCGTCGCCATGCAAAAGGCACAGGCGTCGCAGAACCCCGATGCCTTTATGGAGGCGTTCTATCCCTTTATCCTGGCAGGTCCGGGCGGTCTTGAGGGATACCGGCAGTTCTTCGAAGCGCTTCTTGCCTGCGAGGAGGGCGCAGCGCTCTGGCACTGCTCGGTGGGGCGCGACCGTTGCGGCATGGCGTCCATGCTCGTGGAGTGGGTGCTCGGCGTGTCCTGGGACCAGATTGAGAGTGACTACCTCGCCACGAACCTCTTCGCGCCGCTCGAGTACTCGATCGACTTCGCTGCGCGCATGGCGGCGCTAAACTCTGCCGTCCGTTTCCTTAAGCGCGAGTACGGTGGCATCGACGGCTACCTCAAGCAGGCGCTCGGCGTTACGGAGGATGACCGCGCCACGCTGCGGAACCGTTACCTCGAGAAGTAACGGCTTCTTGCGCGCAGCCGGCCTTACCCGCCCCACGTCCCCGGTACCAGCGGTGGTAGGCAGCCGCTCAAGCGCGGTTGTCGGCAAAAAAACGGCACCCCGCGGGGTGCCGTTTGTTGTCTACGTCCTTGGTGAAAGCCGGGCTACGACAGCAGCATGCGGTCGTTGGCGAGCTCCCCGCCCGAGACCTCCTCGAACTTCTGCAGCAGGTCTTTCACGGTAAGCGAGCGCTTCTCGTCACCGCGAACATCGTAGATGATGCGGCCCTCGTGCATCATGATGAGGCGGTTGCCCATGCGGATGGCATCGTTCATGTTGTGTGTGACCATGAGCGTGGTGAGGTTCTTCTCGGCCACGATTTTCTCGGTGAGGTCGAGCACCTTGGCCGCCGTCTTGGGGTCAAGCGCGGCGGTGTGCTCGTCGAGCAGCAGCAGCTTGGGCTCGGTGAGCGTAGCCATAAGAAGCGTCAGTGCCTGGCGCTGGCCGCCCGAGAGCAGGCCCACCTTGGCGGTCGGGCGCTTCTCCAGCCCGAGCCCGAGCTCGCGCAGACGGTCGGCGTACTCCTCCTTCTCGGCGCGCGTGACGCCCCAGGCGAGCGTGCGGGCGCGCCCGCGGCGCTTGGCCATGGCGAGGTTCTCGATGATCTGCATGTCAGCCGCGGTGCCCATCATCGGGTCCTGGAACACGCGGCCGAGGTACTTGGCGCGCGCCGGCTCAGACAGGCGCGAGATGTTCTTGCCGTCGAGCGTGATGGTGCCCGCGTCGATGGGGTAGACGCCGGCGACCATGTTCATGAGCGTCGACTTGCCGGCGCCGTTGCCACCGATGATCGTCACAAAGTCGCCGGGTGCGAGGTGGAGGTTGCAGTCCACAAGGGCACGTTTCTCGTTAATGGTGCCGGCGTTGAAAGTCTTGGAGACGTGAGAGAGTGTCAGCATCGCCTATCGCCCCCCTTCGGTGGTGGCGCCTTCGGTTTCGGGCAGCTCACGCGAGGCGCGGGCGTAGGCGCGACGGAGCTGGTACTTCTCCCACACCACGGGCACGCAGAGCGCAAGCGCCACGATGATGGCGGAGAGCAGCTTCATGTCGTTGGCGTCCATACCCATCTGAAGCACGATAGCGCGGATGAGGAAGTACACAATTGAGCCGACCACGGCAGAGGTCAGACGGCCGCCGAAAGCGTGGAGTTTGGCGCCCGGCAGCACGCGCCAGAGCACCTCGCCGATCACGATGGCGGCAAGGCCGATGACGATGGCACCCGTGCCCATACCGATGTCGGCATACTTCTGGCTCTCGCAGATGAGCGCGCCGGAGAGGCCAACGAGGCCGTTGGAGAGCGTGAGCGCGATCATCTTGGTGATCTTGGTGTTGACGCCGAGCGCGCGCACCATGGCCTCGTTGTTGCCGGTGGCGCGGCAGGCCGAACCAATCTCGGTGCCAAAGAACCAGTACAGCGCCACGATGATGACCACCGCAATGACAACGCCCACGATGATGGCGCCCACGTTGGTGGAAAGACCCGTGGCATCGGTCACGGAGCTGAAGATGGTCTCGTTCTTGAGCAGCGGCGTGTTGGACTTGCCCATGATGCGCAGGTTGATGGACCACAGGCCGATTTGCGTCAAGATGCCCGCGAGGATCGCAGGGATCTCAAACACGGTGTGCAGAAAGCCCGTGACGGCGCCCGCGACCATGCCGGCGACCATGGCGACCACGATGGCGAGCAACGGGTCCATCCCGCCGACCACCATGACGGCGCACACGCAACCGCCGAGCGCAAAGCTGCCGTCGACCGTCAAGTCCGCGATGTCGAGCAGCTTATAGGTGATAAACACCCCGAGCACCATGATGCCCCAGAGAATACCTTGGGATACGGCACCCAGAAGCGCGAGTCCCATAGCGAAAGCCTCCCTATCGTTGCACGGACGCCCCGTCCGTTCCGTTCAGCCAAATGTGCCTCGACGGGGGAGTTCCCGTCGAGGCGCAGATAATGTGACAGTGTAGCAGGGACCGCGGGAGCCTGCCACCGGAGCTCGTCGCGAAATGGAGTGGAAACGCTCAGGCGCCTTACGCCGCGCTCACGTCCTCGCCGCCCTCGTCCACGAGCGCCGAGACATCGACGCCGATCTCATCAGCCGTCACCTGGTTGAAGACGAGGTCGCACTCGGCAGCGCTCATGGTCTCGACGGGCATCTCCGCCGGGTCGGCGCCCTCGGTGAGGATCTCGACAGCCATCTCGCCGGCGCGGTAACCGAGCTCCTCGTAGTTGATGGAAACCGATGCCAAGCCACCGTTCTCCACCATGCCAACCTCGCCGCAGATGGTGGGCACCTTGGCCTCGTTGGCGATGGAGGCAACCTGCGTCATCGCGGCGGCGATGGTGTTGTCCGTCGGCGTGTAGATGGCGTCGACCTGGCCAACCATGGACTCCACCACGGACTGAATCTCGTTGGAGCTCGAGACGGTAAACTCGACCCCGGTGAGACCGATAGCCTCGAGTTCCTCCTTAGCCATGGCGATCTGGATGTCGGAGTTGGACTCGGCGGTGCAGTAGAGCAGGCCGACGGTCTTTGCCTCGGGGACGAGCTTCTGGAGCAGGTCGATCTGATCGGCAACGGGGTTCATGTCGGAGGTGCCGGTGAGGTTGCCGCCGGGCGCATCGTTGTCGGCAACGAGGTCGGAGGCGGCAAAGTCCGTGATGGCGGTGCCGATGATGGGGATGTCGCTCGTCGCACCCGCAACCGCCTGGGCGGCGGGGGTAGCGATGGCGAGGATGAGGTCGCAGCCGTCGTTCACGAGCGTCTGCGCAATCGTCTGGCAGGCGGACTGGTCGTTCTGCGCGTTCTGCTGCTCGATCTCGTAGGTGATACCGGAGTCGTCGAGCGCCTTCACAAAGCCGGCGTTGGCGGCATCAAGAGCGCTGTGCTCGGTGAGCTGCAGCACGCCGATCTTGTAGGAGGTGCCGGAGGCGGCGCCGGAACCTGCGGGCGCCTCTTCCCCGCTGCAACCGGCGAGCGCGATGGCGCCCGTCGCTACGGCGGTAGCGGCAAAACCCTTAGCAAACATGCGGCGATCGATAATCGTAGCCATGGTGAAATCCTTTCTTGGAAGCCCCAAAGGGCGGGGGTGCGCTAGACGATCTCTGCGCCCTCAAGACCCGAGATATCGACGCCGACCTCATCTGCCGTCTGCTGGTTGGCGATGAGCTGGCAATCCTCGGCCTCGAGGTACTCAATGGGCATCTCGGCCGGGTCGGCGCCCTCGGTGAGGATGCGCACGGCCATCTGGCCGGCTTTGTACCCAAGATCGTAGTAGTTGATGCTGTAGGAGGCAAGACCGCCGTCCTCAACCATGGTGTCGCAGCCCACGATGACGGGCAGCTGATGCTCGTTGGCGACCATGGCGACGGTGGCCATACCTGCGGCGATGGTGTTGTCCGTCGGCGTGTAGATGGCGTCGACGTTGCCCACCATCGACTCGACGACCTGCTGGATCTCGTTGGAGCTCGAGACGGTGTAGCGCTCGTGGGCGATGCCGGCGGCGTCGAGCGCCTCCTCGGCCATCGCGATCTGGACCTCGGAGTTCGCCTCGGCCGTGCAGTAGAGGAGGCCGACGGTCTGGGCGTCGGGCAGGAGCTCCTGCAGAAGGTCGATCTGGTCCGCCACGGGCGTCAGATCGGAGGAGCCAGTCACGTTGCCGCCGGGCGCCTCGTTGTCGGCCACGAGGCCGGACTCGGCGAAGTCGGTGATGGCGGTGCCGATGATGGGGATATCGGTCGTGGCGGAAGCCACCGCTTGGGCCGCCGGGGTGCCAATGGCGAGGATGAGGTCGTCGCCATCGTTCACGAGCTTGGAGGCGATGGTCTGGCAGGTGGGCTGGTCGTTCTGCGCGTTCTGCTGGTCGATGGTGTAGTCGATGCCGGAGTCGTCGAGCGCGGCGACGAAGCCCTCGTTGGCCGCGTCGAGCGCCGCGTGCTCGGTGAGCTGCAGGACGCCGATTTTATACGTAGTACCGGTAGCAGCGTCGTCCGATGCCGCGGACGAGCCCCCTACCGTACCGCCGTTTCCGCCGCAGGCAGCAAGCGCGAGAGCAAGGGCCCCCGTGGCAAGTGCCGCGCCAAAGGTCTTGAGTCGCTTCATGGTGCGAGCTCCTTCATTCGAAGACGAATACTTCCCACCGGCTCCGTGCGGCACCGTGCATATGCGAGCCGCCGTCTGCACGCGCTCATCGGCCAAAGGCCGGCGCGCGCTCTTGCCGGGTGTTGTCCATAATAGACAAGCCCCCGGCGTCGCCGGGGGTGTCACCAAGTGTTAACCTAGCGCGCACGCTCCGCGCGCCCAAGATACCGTTCGCCGAATTTGCGCCATCGATACCCAATAGCGAGGTATGGACCTCTTGCGCCCCGCTCAAATGCGGTACGACGGCTGCCGGGGAGCACACCGCTCGGCAAACGCAGCGCGGGCCGCAACGAGCCGCTCCCCCTCCGTCTGTCCTGCTCCCTGTCTACCGCCACAGCGCGCGTTCGCAGGCGCCTGTTTGGTCAAATCACCCCGCGAGAGGGCATTTCCCACGAGGGCGAACCGGCCGAGGTGCGCATTTTGCCTCAAACGCACGCCCCATATGCCCCATCGCCAGAAGAAAAACGTCCTCCGCCAACCGCAGAGGACGCTTTTCCGGGCGCGCGATTGCCCCCTCGCGCACCGATTTGACCAAACGACAAAAAACGAGCGGGCTACTTCTTGATCCAAGTGAACATCGAGCGGATCTTCTCGCCCGTCTTCTCAATCTCGTGCTCGTTAATCTTCTCGCGCTGCTCGAGGAGCCACTTGTGGCCGTTGTTGCAGTCGTCCACAAACTCCTGCGCAAAGCTGCCGTCCTGGATGCGCGCCAGAATCTGCTTCATGGCCGCGCGGCTCTCGGCGTTAATCACCTTGGGGCCGGCGTAGTACTCGCCGTACTCGGCGGTGTTGGAGATGGAGTAGTTCATAAAGTGGATGCCGCTCTCGTACATGAGGTCCACGATCATCTTCATCTCGTGATAGCACTCGAAGTAGGCGAGCTCGGGCGGATACCCCGCCTCGGTGAGGGTCTCGAAGCCGGCCTTCACGAGCTCCACGAGGCCGCCGCAGAGCACGGCCTGCTCGCCGAAGAGGTCCTCCTCGGTCTCCTCCTTAAAGGTGGCCTTGATGATGCCGGAGCGGGCACCGCCCACGCCCCAGCAGTACGCGAGCGCGATGTCCCACGCATTGCCGGTCGCATCCTGCGCCACGCAGGCGAGGTCGGGCACGCCGGAGCCCTCGGTAAACTGACGGCGCACGATATGGCCGGGGCCCTTGGGCGCGCACATGATGACGTTGACGTCCTCAGGCGGCACGATGTAGCCGAAGTGGATGTTGAAGCCGTGGGCGAAGGCGAGGGTGTTGCCCGGCTTGAGGTGGTCTTTGATGTGCTCCTCGTAGACCTTGGGCTGGGTCTCGTCGGGCGTGAGGATCATGATGAGGTCGGCCTCTTCGGCGGCGTCGTCCATGCTCATGACCTTGAGACCGGCCTCCTCGGCCTTGGCCCAGGAGCTGGAACCCTCGCGCAGGCCGACGCGCACGTCGCAGCCCGAGTCGAGCAGGTTCAGCGCATGCGCGTGACCCTGGCTGCCGTAACCGATGACGGCCACCTTCATGTTCTGGATGACCTCGGGTTTGCAATCGCTCTCGTAATAGATGGTTACTGCCATGTTCGTACTCCTTACCTTGCGGTTATAGAACACTGTCTTGTATGGTCACCGCGCCGAGCGCGGTTAAACCCTGTCTTGTTACCCTGCGGAGAACACTCGGCGTGGCCGGCTGTCCGCGGGCTTGTCATCACCCGCAAGTTCCGCACGAGCCGGAGGCGCCGGTGGCGCCTCCGCGCGAGTCAGGACTGTCCGCAGCGGGTGACGACAAGCCCGCGGACAGCCTCGCTGCGATTTATGCGTCGCGCGCACCGCGGCTCATCGCGATCTTGCCCGTCCGCGTGAGCTGGCGGATGCCGTAGCTTCGGAAGAGGTCCTCCATGGCATCCAGCTTGCTCGCCGTGCCCGTCGCCTCCACGGTGAGCGAGTTCTTGCCCACGTCGACGATGTTGGCGCGGAAGATGTTGGCGATCTCGATGATCTCGTGCCGGCGGTCGGGCGGAGCCACCACCTTGAAGAGCACGAGCTCGCGCTCGATGGCGTCCTCCTCCGTGAGGTCCGAGATCTTGTAGACGGACACGAGCTTGTGGAGCTGCTTGGTGAGCTGCTCGTAGGCGACCTCGTCGGCGTTGACGATGATGGTCATGCGACTCATGGTCACGTCCTCGGTGGGCGCGACGGTCAGCGAGTCGATGTTGAACCCACGTCGGCTGATGAGGCCCGTCACGCGGCTGAGCACGCCGGGCTTGTTCTCCACGAGGACCGAGAGAATGTACTTCATCGTCACTCGCCTCCCTTTCGGTCCGCATCGTCGGCAGCGATCTGTGGGTGCGCCTCGGCCCCCATCGCGGGCGCCGACTGCCGGGTCGCGCCTCCCGTACGCGCCGCGCCGTCGGTGCGGGCGTTGAGCGGCAGCGGCTCGGCGATGGCACCCGCCGTCTCGCCGGCGGGGCTCATGCCCTTCTCCGTCACGCGGACACCGCCCAGGGTCACGTCAATGGCGCCGATGATGTCGTCGATGGCGGCGCCGGGCGCGACCATCGGGTAGACGGTCTGCGCCGTGGGGATGATGACGTCGAGCAGATAGGGCTTGTCGCTCGCGAGCATGCGGTCGAGCGCCGCATCGACCTCGTCCGGCCGGGTGATGCGCGCGGCGTCCCATCCGTACGCCTCGGCGAGCTTGACGAAGTCGGGGTTGGCGGTGAACTCGGTGCAGCTGTAGCGCTCATGATAGAAAAGCCTCTGCCACTGGTGCACCATGCCCAGTGCGTTGTTGTCGATGAGCAGGACCTTCACGGCGATGCCGTTGCCGATGGCCGTCGCCATCTCCTGGATGTTCATCTGGATCGAGCCGTCGCCCGCAATGCAGACCACCTGCGCGCCCGGGCGCCCGATCTTGGCGCCGACGGCCGCCGGAAAACCGAAGCCCATGGTGCCGAGGCCGCCGGAGCTGATGAACGTGCGCGACTCCTCGCGATGGATGTGCTGGTGCGCCCACATCTGGTGCTGGCCCACCTCGGTCGTCACCACGCTCGCGTGCGGGTCGAGCTTGGCCGAGAGCGCCTCGAGCACCTGCTCGGGCGCGATGCGGTCGGGGTAGTCGGCAAAATCCTCGGTGTAGAACGGCCAGCGCTCGCGCCAGGCAAACACCGTCTCGACCCACGCCTCGTCCTGCGGCTCGGCGCCCACGCGGTCGAGCCGTTCGTTGATGGCGGCCACGATGTTGCGCGCGTCTCCTACGATAGGAACCTTGGGATCCACCACCTTGCCGATCTCGGCGGGGTCGATGTCGATGTGGATAAACGTCGCGTGCGGGGCGAACTCGGAGAGCTTGCCCGTCACGCGGTCGGAGAAGCGCGCGCCCACGGCGATGATGAGGTCCGCCTCGGTCATGGCCATGTTGGCGTACTTCGAGCCGTGCATGCCGACGGGCCCCAGGTTGAGCGGGTTGGAGCAGGGCACGGCCGCTTTGCCCAGAAGCGTCGTCACCACGGGGATCCGCATCTTCTCGGCGAGCTCGACCACCTCGGAGCACGCATGGCTCGTCACCACGCCGCCACCCACGTAGAGCACGGGGCGCTCGGCCGCCCGGATGAGCTCGACCGCTTGGCGCACCTGCTTGGCGTTGCCGCGGTAGGTGGGCCGGTAGCTCGGGATGTTCACCTGGTCGGGATAGTGGAAGACCATCTCCTCGCCCGCCAGATCGCTCGGGATGTCGATGAGCACGGGGCCGGGCCGGCCGGTCGAGGCGATATAGAACGCCTCGCGGAACGTCCGCGTGAGGTCGTCGTTGCTCTGAAGGAGGAAGCTGTGCTTCACCACGGGCATGGTGATGCCCACGATGTCCGCCTCTTGGAATGCGTCGGTACCGATGACGCCGCGGGTGACCTGGCCGGTGATGATCACGAGCGGCACGGAGTCCATGTAGGCCGTCGCGATGCCCGTCACCGTATTGGTGGCGCCGGGGCCCGAGGTCACGAGGGCCACCCCGACCCTGCCCGTCGCGCGGGCGTAGCCGTCGGCCTCGTGCACGGCCGCCTGCTCGTGGCGGGCGAGGATGTGGCGGATCTTGGTCGAGTCGTACAGCGCGTCGTAGATCTTGATGGCCTGGCCGCCGGGATAGCCGAAGAGCACATCGACGCCCTCAGCCTCGAGCGAGGCGATGACCGCCTGCGCGCCCGTTATGGTTTTGCCCTCATGCTCGGTCGCGCTCCCGGGGCCGAAGGGCCTGCCCGAAACGGCGCGCTCCTTCAGGGCCAGGCGCTCGGCACGGGTGGTGCCGTCGCCCTTACCGTCTTTGGGCGCCCGCGCCGCGGCGCTCGCGCAGCGGTGCTGGCGGATATCGTCGGGCATATCGGCCGTGCGCGGGCTGCCGGCGCGCGCTGCCGCATTCATCTGGTCGGTCATTGGAGATACGCCCCCTTGTCGGCAGAGGTAACGAGCTTGGCGTAGCGCGCGAGCACGCCACGGGTGTACTTGGGTGCGGGCGGCTGCCAGACGGCGCGGCGGCGTGCGAGCTCCTCGTCGGAAACGCGCAGCTCGAGCGTGCCCGCCTCGATGTCGATGGCGATGCGGTCCCCTTCTTCCACCAGCGCGATGGGGCCGCCCGCCGCCGCCTCGGGCGAGACGTGGCCGATGCACGGGCCCTTGCTCGCGCCGGAGAAGCGGCCGTCGGTGATAAGGGCGACGGAATGATCGAGCCCCATGCCGCAGATGGCAGAGGTGGGCGTCAGCATCTCGCGCATGCCCGGACCGCCGGCAGGCCCCTCGTAGCGGATGACCACCACGTCGCCCGCATGGATCTGCCCGCCGAAGATCGCCTCGCACGCGCTCTCCTCGCTGTCGAACACGCGCGCCGTCCCCTCGAAGCGCCACATATCGGGCGCAACGGCGCTCTTCTTGACGACGCCGCAGTCGGGGGCGAGGTTGCCCTGCATGACCTTGAGGCCGCCCGTGGGAGAGTAGGCGTTCGCCACGGTGCGGACCACGGTTCCGTCCGGTTCCGGGCATGCGGCGACCCATTCCGCCATCGTCCCTTGGCAGGTGCGCGCATCATCGCGCAGAAGCCCGGCGCGGCCGAGCTCGCCGATGATGGCGGAGATACCGCCGACGGCGTTCAGGTCCTCGATATGGAGGTTCGAGGCCGGCGCGATCCGCACGATGTTGGGCGTGCGCGCCGAGACCTCGTCCCAATCCCGCATCGAGATGTCGCAGCCCGCCTCGTGAGCGATGGCCGTGAGATGGAGCATAGTGTTGGTGGAGCCGCCGAAGGCCATGTCGAGCACCATGCCGTTGTAGACGGAGGCCTCGTTTAAGATGTCGAGCGCGGTCGTACCCTCTTCGAGGAGCTTCATCACCTGCATGCCCGTCCGCTTGGCAAGGCGGATGCGCTCGGAGTAGACGGCGGGCACCGTGCCGTTGCCGGGCAGCGCGAGCCCCAGTGCCTCGGCCAGACAGCAGATGGAGTTTGCGGTGAACATACCCGAGCAGCTGCCGCAGGTGGGGCAGGCCGTGCTCTCGAGCCAAGCGCACTCCTCCTCGGTCATGGTGCCGGCGGTGACGGCGCCCACGGCGTCGAAGAGCGTGTTGAGATCGGTTTGGTTGCCGCACTTGTCGTGCCCGGCGAGCATGGGGCCGCCCGACACGAGCATGGTGGGGATGTTCAGGCGCGCCGCGGCGATGAGCATGCCGGGCACGATCTTGTCGCAGCTGGGTATGAGCACCATCGCATCAAACTGGTGCCCTTGGATCGCGCATTCGACAGAGTCGGCGATGACCTCGCGACTCGTGAGCGAGTAGCGCATACCCTCGTGGTTCATGGCGATGCCGTCGCATACGCCGATGGTGTTGACCTGCAGCGGCGTACCGCCGGCCATACGGATGCCCGCCTTGACGGCGTCGGCGATCTTATCGAGGTGGATGTGGCCGGGGATGACCTCGTTCTGTGCGGAGACGACAGCGACAAGCGGCCGGTCGAGCTCCTCGTCGGTGAGTCCATCGGCCTTAAGCAGGCTGCGGTGCGGAGCGCGCGCCAGCCCTTTCTTCACGGCATCGCTTCTCATAGGCGAACCTCGCTTTCCCTCGGCGGATGGAGCGCGTCCTGAGCGGTGCGCCCCGTGCAGGCGGTGTACCCGAGAAATGCGAGGTGGGACGGGTGGTCTGCCCCTCGATCTTCGATGCCCGTAACGGGGGATCCGGCGCGGCGTACTGGCGCGCGCCGCTTCACGGGGGTCTCCCGCGCGCGGCACTTCGCGTTCAGCCGAGCTGCTCGAGGGTATGTTCTCCACCGGCCGCCGCGGGTTCTCACGCTCCCCGCTCGCTGGGGGACGGCAGGCGGGTACTCGCCCTGTCATCGCATTTGCTGAGTCTGGCTAGTATCGCGCGGGCCGGCTCGCCGCCCTAGGAGAGAACGAAGACGAAACAGACTGGAAACGCTTTAGTCGGCGAAAGCGCTCCCTCGACCGGTAAGCGGTGCGGGCGCGTCTGACCGCATCCGGTGAACAGAACAGCGACGCAAGGATGCGCCCCGCCGCCTCCGGCCGTCGCCTTGGGTATACGCAATTCTCCCGTTTGTGTATGCCGAGCAACTCGGGTATACGCGAATCTCCCAATTGTGTATACCCGACCGAGCTGGGTATACGCAATTCCCCCGTTTGCGTATACTTTGCCAACTTAGGTATACGCAAATCCGAGAGTTGCGTATACCAAACTGATTTGTGTATACCTAACTCCCCCTCCCGAACACCCGCTGAAACCACACAAGCCCTGTACCTGCGGGAACGTTAAAGCGAGATAGAACTAACCCCCTGGTTAGGTATACACAAGTCAGCCCGGTATACATAAAACGCAAAGTTGTGTATACCGAGGAGGAAGGACTAGGTAACAGCCCGGATATGGACCCGCCGCCCCCGTGCATTATGGGGTCCTGCGACGCCCGTACCCCAAGCTCGGGCAGAACCGATCGAGAAATGCTGTCGCCCGTTCCCGTGCGAGCTTTCCCGCTGGAGATGCGAGATTCACCTGAAACCACATCTTGGGACGGCTGTCCCCGGGTAGAGTCGCGCGGTGCTCAGCGTCCAGAAGATGTCGGGAACCGCGATCGCCACGGGGCAGCTCTCGCAGCAATAGCGGCATGCCGTGCACGCCTCCAAGGGAATGTCCTGCATTTTCTGCACCACCGCGCGGATCGTCCGCCGATCGTGCTCGCCCAGCAGCTCACACAGACCAATGGTGCCCAAGTTGTCCCTCCGTCCCTATAGACATCCTGTCATACCGGATTAAAGAAAGCCTCCCCCACTGTCATGCAAAAGATGCGGGATTCGGCTAATCAGCGATATTAGAATGTGCGGATTTCGGTAATACTAGCCTTATTAAAAATGCGGATTTCGGAGGATGAGATGTTCAGGAGAAAGGTCTACGACAAACTTCTCGCTTGGAAAGAATAATCCAACGGCGATACCGCCCTGCTTCTCGAGGGAGCTCGCCGTGTAGGCAAGTCAACCATCGAAGAGGAGTTCGCCAAGAAGGAGTACCGCAGCTACATCCGCGTTGACTTTGCAGAGGCGCCGCTTGACGTTCGACGTCTCTTTGATGACGTGTCCGACCTCGACTACCTGTTCCTGCAGCTTCAGCTGCGCTACCAGACGCAACTCCACAAGCGCGCGTCTCTCATAATCTTCGATGAGGTCCAGCTGTGTCCGCTTGCCAGACAGGCGATAAAGACACTCGTGAAGGATGGGCGCTACGACTATATCGAGACGGGGTCGCTCATCTCGATTCGCAAGAACACCGCAGGCATCCTCATGCCGAGCGAGGAGGAGCGCGTGCAGATGCGCCCCATGGACTTCGAAGAGTTCCGTTGGGCTTGTGGGGACGAAGCGACTATCCCTCTTCTCCGGTCCGCATTTGCAACAGGAACTAGCCTCGGAGATGACCTCAATAGAAAGCTGATGCGCGACTTCAGGCTCTATATGCTCGTCGGGGGGATGCCCCAAGCGGTCGATGCCTATCTGAGCGCAAACAACTTACAGGTAGTCGACGATGTCAAACGAACAATCATCAACCTCTACGAGGAGGACTTCTACAAACTGGACCCCTCGGGCGCCCTCTCGATGCTGTTCGATGCCATCCCAGCCCAGCTCGCAAACAAGTCGTCGCGCTTCCACGTCTCAAGCGTGCTTGCCAATCGCCAAGCTTCAGACATCCGCGAGGAGCTGGCCGAGCTCCGGGAGTCCAAAACGGTGCTGATGGCATATCATGCAAACGACCCCAATGTCGGCATGTCCTCAAGCGTCGATCTGGAGAAGTTCAAACTCTATTTGGCAGACACCGGGCTGTTCGTCACGCTCATGTTCAAAGATGCGGCATTTACCGAAAATATCGTGTATGAGAAACTTTTTGCCGACAAACTGCCCGTCAACCTTGGAATGATCTACGAGAACGTGGTCGCTCAGGAGCTGACTGCTGACGGATACGGCCTCTTTTACCACACGTGGCCAAAAGGGACGTCAAACCACAACTACGAAATTGATTTCATCCTTCCCGACGGCAAGAAAATCTGCCCCATCGAGGTGAAAGCGTCGAGATACAAGACGCACGCCTCTCTCGATGCCTTTGCTGACAAGTTTTCCTCTCGAATCGGAAGGCAATATCTCGTATACACCAAAAATATGAGAAAGGACAGGGAAGTGGTGTGCATCCCTACGTACATGGCTCGCTTCCTCTGATATGCAACCTGCCGTGGCGCTCGGGGAGACACATCAGACTGAACCCGAGTCTCGGCATATCCTCAACCCGCGTCTGCACAAACCGCGCCGCCACGCTCCCCTAGAGCGCCGTCTGCACGAGCTCGGGGGCAAACCCGGCGGCTTCGAGCGCCGTCACGATCTGCCGCTTGTGGTCCTCGCCAAACGCCTCGATCGTCACGCGCAGCTCCACCGCGGCGTTGCGGTTCGTGCTCACAAACTGGTTGTGCTCGAGCTTGATGACGTTGCCGTTCTCATCGGCGATAGCCGAGGCGACCTTCACGAGCATGCCCGGCCGATCCGGCAGCAGCACGCTCACCGTGAAGATGCGCCCGCGCTGGATCAGACCGTGCTGCACCACCGAGCTCATGGTGATCACGTCCATGTTGCCGCCCGAGAGAATCGAAACCACGCGGCGGTTCTCGGCGGGCAGATGCTTCAAGGCGGCCACGGTGAGAAGCCCCGAGTTCTCGACGATCATCTTGTGGTTCTCGACCATGTCGAGGAAGGCCACGATGAGCTCGTCGTCGGGCACGGTGATGACGTCGTCGAGGTTTTGCTGCAGATACGGAAACACCTTGTCGCCGACCTCGAGCACCGCGGTGCCGTCGGCGATGGTGTTCGCGCCGGGAAGCTTCACGGGGCTCCCCGCCTCGAGCGCCGCCGTGAGACTCGGCGCGCCCGCCGGCTCGACGCCGATGACGCGGATCTTGGAATTGTAGAGCTTCGCGAACGTCGCCACGCCGCAGGAGAGACCGCCGCCGCCCACGGGGACGAGAATGGTGTCGACGAGCGGCAGCTCCTGCACGATCTCCATCGCGATGGTGCCCTGACCGGTTGCGACCACGGGGTCGTTGAAGGGGTGGATGAAGGTCATCCCCTCGCGTTCGGCGAGCTCGAGGGCAAAGTTGCACGACTCGTCGTACACGTCGCCGGAGAGCACGACCTCGGCGCCGTAACCCTTGGTGCGCTCGACTTTGATGAGCGGCGTGGTCGTGGGCATGACGACCACCGACCGAGCGTGCGCCCGCGTGGCGGCGAAGGCGACGCCCTGCGCGTGGTTGCCGGCGCTCGCCGTGATGATGCCGCGATCGAGCTCCTCGGCGCTCATCGTCGAGATCTTGTAGTACGCGCCGCGCACCTTGTAGGCGCCCGTGCGCTGCATGTTCTCGGGTTTGAGCCATACGCGGTTGCCGCACTGCGCCGAGAAGTACGGGCTCTCGACGAGCTTGGTCTCCTGCGTGACCTCCTTGACCTTCTGCGAGGCCTCCTCAAACGCGTCGAGCGTCAGCATCTCGGTCATGGCGCAGCCCTCCCCTATACCCTCGGGCGCTCGGGCAGATAGCCCGCAAACACCGCGATATACTCCAGTAGACTAAAGTAGCATCTTAGCAGATACCGTGCGCGACCGGTAAAAGGTTCGAAACAAACGCGCACCCTGCGCGGGCGCGCGGGCGAAGCGTAGTACCGTATCGGCAACCCGTACGACCCCGGAGGCATCATGGCCGATCCCCAACAATCCACACCATCGACACCCGCAACGTCGACATCCTCCCCCGCACCGCTCTTTCAAATTCGCGACGCGCGCGTCGTCCGCGCCGGGCGCACCATCCTCGCCATCGACCGGTTCGACCTGGCCGAGGGCGAGCATGTGGCGCTTCTCGGGCCCAACGGCGCCGGCAAGTCGACCTTTATCCAGCTCCTCACGCGCGAGGTCTTCCCGCTCCACCGCGACGAGCCGCCCGTCCGCTTTCGCGGGCAGGCGCGCCCGCTCTTGAGCGACATCAAGCGGGCCCTCGGCATCGTCTCCGCCACCATGCACGACCAGGTGCGCGTACACCTGCCCGTCGAGGAGATCGTGATGGGCGGCATCTCGGGCACGCTCGGGCTCCCTCAGCACGCCGCCCTGCCCAAAGACGCGCGTCCGCGCGCGCTCGACGCCCTCGACCGCCTGGGCATCGCCGACCTCGCCCGCCGCGACGTCATGACGCTCTCCACCGGCCAGGTGCGGCGCGTGCTCGTCGCACGCGAGCTCATGAGCGACCCGCAGGTTCTCATCTTCGACGAGCCCTGCACGGGCCTCGACCCCGAGGGTATGTACCACGTCCGCCGCACCATGAGCCTCTTGGCGGCAGAGGGCCGCTCCGTCGTGCTCGTGACGCACTACCCCGAGGACATCATCCCCGCCATCGACCGCGTGATGCTGATAAAGGACGCCGAGGTCTTTGCCGACGGGCCCAAAGCTGAGCTCTTAAGGAGCGACACGCTCTCCGACCTCTTTGATGTGCCGCTCGAGGTGGAGGAGCGCGAGGGCTGGTACGCTCTGAGGGGACGCTACTGAGCAAGCGGGCGCAGGGGGCACCCCATCCGCCGCACAAGCGCGCATGGACACTCCGCGCTGTTTTCCCTACCTGTTCAAACCGCGCGCACTCCCCGCGCTCTTATGGGTAAGATGCTCTGGTCAACGTTGGACACCGTGGCATTCCAGCCAGCGAAAGAGCAGGTTTTCATGCAGAACTTTATGAACGGCCGCAACGGCGTCGACGACCTCTCCGCCGCGCTCGGCGGCATAGGCGTCGTGCTCGCGCTCCTCGGCACCATCTTCACCTGGCGCATCGCGTCCTACATCGCCCTCGCTATCCTTCTGGTGGCGCTGTTCCGCGCCTTCTCCAAGAACCTCGCCGCGCGCGAGCGCGAGAACGACTGGTTCCACTCCGTCATGGCGAAGCTCCCCGGCGGCGGCTCGTTTGCGCGCAACCGCCAGACAAACGCGGGCGCGCGGCGCAGCGGGACGGGCTCCGCGGCGGGGACGGCGACGGCCGATTTCAAGCGCCAGGCCCGCACGGCCAAGAAGATGTGGAAGGAGCGCAAGGAGAAGGCGTTCCTCAAGTGCCCCAACTGCGGCACCATGCTCTCCGTCCCGCGCGGCAAGGGCAAGATCATCGTCACCTGCCCCAAATGCCACGCCCGCATGGAGACAAAGTCGTAACCGCTCGGCAGGCGGCAGCCCAGCGACATCCCTCACCCGCCTGGCAATCTAGAGACCCTGTGGAGATTGACGCACACCCCGTTTGGCCCCTCGGCTAAACGGGGCTTTTCCTTAGTAGGACCTACCAGCGCGGTTCGCTGCACGTGGAAATCGGTCGGCCCCGCATGCGCTCGGGCTGGATTCCGGTCAGCGGACGGTGAGATGCGGCCTCTACCGTTAGTGACAGGCGGGCGCAGGGAGGCGCCCCGGGGCACGGGGAGGCACCATGGTAGACGAGCACATCATCGAGCAGGAAATCGCGCAGGTACGCGCCTACTGGCAAGATCATCAAGAAGAGGTTGCGTGGGCCGCGCAGACCGTCTTCATGGGATACGTCGAGCCCGCCTATCTCACGGAACCGGATGCGCCGCTCGACGAGGGGGCGCTTCTCCCCCTCTTTGCCGAATGGGCGCTCTTCGAGTTTCCGTACTTCGCGGGCAAAACGCCCTTCGAGCACTTTGTACGGCACCACGTCGCAGGCAAGCCCCATCTCAGCCCCGAGACGCAGGAGCGGCTCACGGCTATCGCCGACACGCAGTTCTTCTCGCGTTTCGAGATCCTCGGCAAGGACACCGAGCGCCTCATCTGCACGCTGCGCGACGTGTGCGACAACGCGCGCTACGCTGTCTACGACCCCTACCTTTGCTCGGTGGAGCGCTGGAACACGGGCACCATCGCCGAGCGAATCGCACGCGTCGATGGCATGTGGCGGGGCATCGGCCGGGTCCACCTGTACGACCGCGCCCCACACGAGGCCACCGACGAGGATGGCCCGGGGATGTTTCACCCCGAGGACCGAACGCGCAAGCCCGAAGGGGCATATCTGGGGTTTTACCTGCGTCTTGTGCGCGATATCGCCGGAAGGGAGGGGCGCTATCGCGCAGGCGCGACATATGGGGTAGCGCAGGCGATGCCGTAAGTGCGCATAAGCAACGCTGTAGAACGCGGGGATGAGCCCCACGAAAAGAGCTTCTGCACAAACGAAGAGCGCCCCTCCGATGGGAGGGGCGCTCTTTGCTGCTGTTCGCTGCTATGTGAGGGGAAACCTACTCCTCGACGAGCTCGAACTGATCCGGGCCGACGCCGCACACGGGGCAGACGTAGTCCTCGGGAAGCTCGGGGGTATCGACCTCGACCTCGTAGCCGCACACGACGCACACGAACTTGTAGGTCTTCTTCTCGTCACTCATGACAACCGTCCTTTCACAGGCGATGAATCGGTATCGCTAGTATAGCCAAACCGTCAACATCTCAAACAGGTGCCCGTGAAATCATGTGTGAATCATAATTGCTACAAATATGGTTGCATATCATGAGCACCCGTGGCTCTCTGCGACTACCCTTGGTACGAGCTCGCCTTGGGCGGTGTCTTTCCCTTCAGAACCGTGTGGTAGTACGTGTAGGTGAGCGGCTCCTCGTCGGAGAGCTTCTGCGCGTCGACGACCTCCCCTATAAAGAGATAGTGCGTACCCACGTCGACGGTGTCGATGAGGCGGCAGGAGAACACGGCGCAGGCATGCTCGGGTGCATACGGGCTTCCCAGCTCGGTTACCTCGCACCCATACTTCTCAAACTTGTCGTAACCCGCACTCGTACGGAACCCAAAGTTGCCGATGTAGGGCATGTCGGCCGTGATATCGACCGCCGTGACGGCGAAGGCGCCCGCGCGCGCGATCACATCCGCCGTAACGTTCTCCTTGTTTACGGCGACCGAGATGCGCGGCGGCTCCGCCGTCACCTGCACAGCGGTGTTGATGAGGCAGCCAGCGCGCTCGCCATCTGCCTGAGCGGACACCACGTAAAGTCCGTAGCTCATCTTGAAAAACGCAGTCATATCCATGAGGCTCTCCCCTCATCGAAGGGTTGTTGAGGCCCTTATACCCGCGCGGAGCCAGGCCCGGCAGATGAGACGGAGATTACGGATTGAGGCGGGACTCGTAGGTAGAGAGAGCCTCGGCAGCAGCGTCTTCAGAAAGGTCCCCGATCGTGCGGTCCCCCACGTAGACCTCAAAAAGCGACCACGCCGTGTCGCCCTCCACACTTACGATGCCCGGGTCCGCCCCCATATCGAGCAGGTAGTCGATTGCTTCCTCCGTCTGAGCAAGGCGAGCAGCGTCGTCCCCCTTATACGCGTCCCAGTAGCCCTCAAAGGCGCCCGAGCACGCCCACATAAGAGGCGTCCAGCCCGTGGCGTCGTCACGCACGTTGATATCCGCACCGCGCTCGACAAGGGCTTGCACCGACTCGAGCTCGGCATTGCCCTCCTCGCACACCCAAAGCAGCGGATACTGAGAGCGATAGGCATCTCCCGCGGCATCGGTGCGGTCGAGCGGCGCGTTTACGTCTATCGATAGGCCGAGCTTATCGAGCATGTCAAGAAGCGGCCCCACGACGCGCGCCGCGCGGTACTCAAACGCGAGCGCAAGCAGGTTCTCGGGCGTGTCGCCCCTATCCTCATCAAAGCGGAAGGTGGTTGCCGAGAGGCAGCGCTTAAGCTCGTCGGGGTTGTCGTGGCGCACCGCGTCGCAGGCGTCTACGTAACTTGCCGTGGTGTAGTCCACCGCGGCAGGCACGATGACCTGCGTGAGCGAAAGCGCCAGCACCGGCACGCTGATGACGTAGAGCACGATGGGGATGGCGATAAGCGGTCCGAGCTTCTTGCCGGCGGCGCGGCGTCGGGGCGTGCGCACGGCAAACACGATCGTGAGGACGACCGCCACGAGAAAGAGGCCGAGAGCGCCCAGAAAGATGGCGAGAAACGCCGCACCCACCGCAAACAGGGCGCTCAGCAAAACAAGAACCGAACATCCTCCCATACGGCACGTCCCTTCCCGTTAGCGGCTGCGCTCCTTGAGGGCGCGGGCGATCTCGCGGTCGACGTCGCGGCGCGCCATGTCCTCGCGCTTGTCGTAGAGCTTCTTGCCGCGGCCGAGACCCAGCGTGAGCTTCACGCGCCCGTTGGTATCGAAGTAGAGCTCGAGCGGGACGAGAGCGTAGCCGCGGTTGCGAAGCTTCGCGTCGAGGTAGTCGATCTCCTTGCGGTGCAGCAGCAGCTTGCGGCGCCGATCCGGGTCGCGGTTGAAGATAGACCCATGGCTGTACGGATGGATGTGCACGCCCACGAGCCAGCACTCCCCCTGGCGGATGAGGGCGAACGTGTCGGTAATCTGGCACGCACGCTCGCGCAGGCTCTTGACCTCGGTGCCGGCAAGCTCGATGCCGCACTCAAACGTCTCCTCGATGGTGTACTCGTGGCGCGCGGAGCGATTCTTGGCGATGGTCTTGCGCTCGCGGCGGCT
Source organism: Collinsella sp. An268 (assembly GCF_002159765.1). Lineage (GTDB taxonomy): Bacteria > Actinomycetota > Coriobacteriia > Coriobacteriales > Coriobacteriaceae > Coprousia. Next base: position 212,328 of record NZ_NFJH01000004.1, read on the forward strand.
AGGCATCCTGGTTCCCCTCCTCCGCAGCGCCATCGGTCGCGGAAACGCCGGCTGCGCCAGCAGGCGCGGCACCCTCGCGCTCCGCGCGGAGCTCGGCATCGGCCTCGCGCACAAGCTGGATGAGGGCCTTGGCAGCAGGTGCACCCACCAGGTCGCGCGCACGGATGGTGAAGCGCGTGGCCTCGTCGGTCTTGCCCTGGGCGGCCGCATCGGTCGCGCACATGATAAGGCAGACCGCCATCTCGGCGTTGGGCTCGGCGGAAACGCCCGCGCTCTCCAGGGCGCCCGCGGCCTCGGCATCGGTGAGCTCGGCAGCCTCGGGATGCTCTGCAGCCATGCGGTCCGCCGCCTGCGCAACAAGGGCGTCGTCCTCGGCCAGGCGACGCGCGGCGCGCACGCAGCCCTCGGCAGCGGCGGCGTTCTCCTCGTCCATAAAGAAGAGGGCGAGGTTCACGTAGGCGCGTGCAGCCGAGACCGGGTCGCTCGCCCGCTCGATAACCGAGTGCGAGAGCGACGCCCACTCCTGCGCATTGCCGAGCGTGCGGAAGACGCCGGCGAGGTTCAGCCGGTGCGCGCAGTTCATGGGGTCCCAGCGGACCGCCTGCATGAGGGAGTCGCGCGCAAGCGTGTACTCGTTCTGGCGGATATAGGCAAAGCCGAGGGCGGCGTAGAGACGGTCGAAGGGCAGCGGCGCCGGCACGAGGCGGCGCGGGTCGCGCTCGACGCGGCGGTACGCAAGCCACTCGAACTCATCGGCAAAGCTAAAGTACTGCACCTCGTCGGTGGTGACGCAGGCGCTCGCTATGTACTCCTCGGCGGCATCGCGCAGATCCTGCAGGTACGGCAGGGCGCGGTCGATGTCGCCCTGCGCGAGGAAGTTCTCGGCATGGGCGAGGTCGTCGAGCGTAAAGGGAAGGTCCCTCATCTGGTCCATGTTCGCATGTCCTCCCATTCGGTCAGGCCCCTAGTGTAGCGCACACACGACGTGCACGAGCTTGAGATCGAGGTGGCCGCGCAGCACGTTGGTGGAAGCGACCTCTACGATGACGCGGTCGCCCACGCGTACCACGCGACCCGTCGAGGCACCGGTGATGGAGAGGGTTCGCTCGTCAAAATCGAACCACTCGTCGCCCACGGCAGACAGTCGGACGAGGCCCTCTGCATGCGTGTCGTCGAGGCGCACAAAAAGGCCCATCTGGTCCATCCAGACGATGCGCCCCGCGGCGCGCTCGCCCACGCGCGAGGCGTAGTAGGTTGCCACCATGACCTTTTGCGAGGCGTGCGCGGCGGCGTCCGCCATGCGCTCGCGGTCGCTCGCGCCCCGGCATATTTGTGGCAGCACGCGTTCGAGCGCGTCGCGCCCGCTACCGGTAAGATGCGCGGCACGCGAGCGGGCCTCACGAGCGCCGAGCTGCTCCGCTGCCAGAACCTGCTTGAGGACCCGGTGGACGATGAGGTCCGGGTAGCGGCGAATGGGACTTGTGAAGTGGCAGTACGCAGGAGCACCGAGGGCATAGTGCCCCTCGTTAGCGGGCTTGTAGAGGGCGCGCTGCATGGCGCGGAGGAGAAGCGCGTTGGCAATCTCGCCCGCTCCGGTGCGCTCCGCATGCGCAAGCGCGGCCCGCATGGCCGCTTGGTCGCCTACCTCGATCCGGCGGGCACCGGCGCGGTCGATCACGCCCAGCTCGCTTAAGGTTTCCGCCGCGGCGTGGAGATGGTCGGGCGAAGGCGGCTCGTGCACGCGATAGGCGCACGGCGTATCCAGGACGGCCAGGCGCTCCGCCACGCACTCGTTGGCAAGCAGCATCGCCTCCTCGATGAGCGAGGTCGCAGCGGTGCGCTCGCGCGAGACGAGCGCCTGCGGCACACCGCCCTCGCCCATGAGCGCATGCACCTCGACGGTGTCGAAGTCGATGGCGCCGCGCGCGAGGCGAATTGCTGTGCGCTTCTGGGCGAGCTCGTGCGCCAAGGCGAGAAACGCGGCAAGGTCCACGCCCTCGGCCGCAGCGCGGGTAATCTGCTCCGACAGCGACAGGCCGCCGTGCGGGCACGGCGGCTCCGAGCGGTGTGCAGCGGCGCCTTGGCCCGCGGCAGCGTCTTGGCCCGTAGCGGCGCCCTGGCCCGCCTCGTCGTCCCGGCTCGCAGCGGCGCCCTCCAACAGCGCATCTGCCTGGTCGTAGGACAAACGGACGCGCGAGCGAATGACGCTCGGATACATGCGCACGCGACGCGGACGCCCCGCGCGGTCGAGCTCCATATCCACCGTGAACGCTAAGCGGTCCTCGCCCGCCACAAGCGAGCAGAGCTCGTTCGAGAGGCGCTCGGGCAGCATCGGCAGCACGCGATCAGCAAGATAGACCGAGGTCCCGCGGCGGCGCGCCTCGAGGTCGATCGAACCGTCCCAGGCAACGTAGTGGGACACGTCGGCAATGTGCACTCCGAGGGCGTAGCCGCCGTCTGTCGTACGCGCGAGCGAGATGGCGTCGTCAAAGTCTCGCGCGTCGACCGGGTCGATGGTGAGGACAAAACGGTCGCGCAAATCGCGGCGCAGCGGATCTGCAAGCGCCGCCTCCACGTCGAGCGCAAGCCCCTCGGCCTCGCGCTCCGCAGCCTTGGGATAGCCTTCCACAAGGTCGTAGCGCGCCATAATGCACTGAACGCCGAGGTCGGGAGCATCCGCGCCGCCGAGCCTCCGCTCGATGGTCACCACGCCGGATTCGTAGCGCGTAGGGTAAGAGACAATGCGCGCGAGGACCACGTCGCCCTCCGCAACATGCGCATCTTGCGCGGAGAGGTCGCCGGGCAAGACGAAGAAGTCCGCATGCAGGCGCGTGTCGAGCGGGCGGATCGCCCCGAGCGGGCCAGCGGCGGCATAGGTGCCCACCACCGTCACGGCGGCGCGCTCGATCACACTCTCCACCACGGCACGACGCTCGCCGCGCTGGCCGCGGTGTAGGCTCACGGCAACCGTGTCGCCGCCCATCACCTCGCGCAGAGAGCGGCCAGCCAACCTGAACGAACCCTCGGCCGTCTCCACCAGGGCACCGTGCTCGCGCAGGACCACGGTACCGGTAAGGCTCGGGCGACGAACGCTGCGCGCCGGCCCGCGATGAGATCTATGTCGACGTCGGCGCCCCACGGCGCACCTCCCCTCCGACGGGTCTTATGGGGTAAAGGCAGCAAACAACACGCTGGCAAGGATGCACATTTTGACCCCGTCCCCAAATGTGCCTCAAACGGCCGCCCGAGCGGCCGTCGTCCTGCTCAACGCAAAGGGGCCGAGGGCGAAACGGCCCCCGACCCCGCAAGCGATCTATAAACCCGTCTGAGTGCTGCGGCTATACCTTGAGGTAGCGACGCATCGCGATGGCCGAGCCAAAGAGGCCGATCACCACGCCCACGAGCGCGAGCGCACCGTAGGTGGCGAGGTACACATCGAGCGGGATGGTGATGTTGAAGAGCGAGCCGAGCGCGGCCTGGGCTGTCGGCACCAGGATGTTGCGCATGAGCTCGAGCGCGCCCACCGCGAGGATCGCGCCCAGAATCGCCTGGATAACGCCCTCGGTCACAAACGGCCCGCGGATGAAGCCGTTGGAGGCGCCCACCAGGCGCATGATGGCAATCTCGCGACGGCGCGCCGTGATGGACAGACGAATGGTGTTGTTGATGAAGATGAACGCGATGAAGGTGAGGAGCGCCACGAGCACCACGGCAGCGATGCGGATGTAGCCCGTCACCTCAAAGAGGACGGAGACCTCCTCCTGGCCCCAGCGCACGCCGGCGTTGACATCGGCGTCGACATCGTCCACCTCGGGGTCGTCATCGTCGACAATCTGACGGAAGAGCGGGTCCTCCTTGATGCGGTTGGCGGTGTCCTCCACCTGCGAAGAATCCTCCATCTGGATGACAAAGGAGCGCGGCAGCGGGTTCTCACCGTCGAGCGCGCTGATGGTGGCCTCCGCATGGTCGGACATGGTCGCACGGTAATCGGCGAGCGCGTCCTCCTTGGTCTTGAACTCGATGCTGGCGACGTTGTCCCAGGTCTCGAGCTCGTCGCGGAACGCCTGGACATCCTCATCGGACGCATCGTCCGAGATGAACGCCGTGATGGTGACCGTCTGCTCAACATCGCCGATGATCGAGGTGATCATGGCCGAACCGATGATGAAGAGACCGATGATGAAGAGCGAAAGGAAGATGGTAAAGACCGCGCCCAGCGAGGACGTCCAGTTACGGAAGAAGTGGCTTCCCGCCTCCTTTAGCGAATACCCAAGATTGCTAGGCGCCATAGTTGCCGTAGCCTCCCCTCTCCTGGTCGCGGACCACATGGCCCGCCTCGAGCGAAATGACGCGGCGGCGCATGGAGTCGACCATCTCGCGGTCGTGCGTCGCCACGATGACCGTGGTGCCCGTGCGGTTGATGCGCTCGAGCAGCTTCATGATGCCGAGCGAGATCGCCGGGTCGAGGTTGCCCGTGGGCTCGTCGCAGATGAGCAGCGGCGGGCGGTTGACCATGGCGCGGGCGACGGACACGCGCTGCTGCTCGCCGCCGGAGAGCTGGTCGGGCATGGAATCCATCTGATCGCCGAGGCCCACGAGGCGCAGCACCTCGGGCACCTGCGTGCGGATGACGCCGCGCGGCTTGCCGATGCACTGCAGCACGAAGGCGACGTTCTCGTACACCGTCTTGCCGGGCAGCAGCTTGAAGTCCTGGAACACCGTGCCGATCTGGCGACGGAAGAACGGGACCTTGCGGTTCTTGAGCTTCATGAGGTCCTGGCCCGCCACGAGCACGCGGCCGGAGGTGGGCTTGACGTCGCGCGTCATGGTGCGCAGAAGCGTCGTCTTGCCGGAGCCGGAGTGGCCGACGAGGAAGACGAACTCACCGGGATAGATCTCGATGTTGACGTCATCGAGCGCGGGCTTGTTGGGCTGCGCCGGATAGACCTTGGTGACGTGCTCGAAGAGGATGACGGGCTCGACACCGGCCTCGCGCGCCTGCTTGCGCGGCGACTCGACCGGGGCGAAGACCGTGGTGAAGCCCGGGTCGGCGAGGGCCGCGTTGAGGTCGGCGATCTCCTCCGCCTGGTCGGGCGTCACCTCGGACTCGGGCTCCGCCGAGACCTCGGGGACGGCGGGCACCTCGGGCACGTTCAGCGCCGCGGGAACCGTCGTGACGCCGGCGCTCGCGAGGAAGGCGCCGGTATCGCCCGGATCGAGCGAAGACGCCGCGGGCGCTGCCGGGGCCGGCGCGGGCGTCGCCGCGTCAAACAGCGACCCGTCGGCATCCGCCGGCGCTGCGGGCGCCGGAGCGGCATCGGGTGAAAGGGCGAAATGCGAAGCTGCGACGGGTTCCGCTGACGGCGTTACGAACTCGTCCTGCCCGTCTTCTGGTTTGCGGAAGTGGTTGGCCACAAGCGCTCCTTCAAATCGTACGTTTAAACTACAGTCGGATTGTATTTTACCAGCGTCGGCGGCCCTGCACACAAGCGGCACAGACTGACACCTCGCCGCGGTATGCAAGCGCCCGCGCAGCACGGCGGCTGCGCGGGCGCGCGATGATTCTCTGCAGCCCGGTTACTTGGTGAGGACCTCGCGCACGCGCCGCGCGATAGCCGGCGCGTCGAGCCCGTAGTACGCGAGGAGCTCGGCGGCGGTTCCCGACTGGCCAAAGCCGGTCATGCCCATGCGCGTCACGGGCATCGGGCACCTCTCGCCGAGGAGCTCGGCCACGGCGGAGCCCATGCCGCCATAGACGCTGTGCTCCTCTACCGTGAGAACGCGCCCGCACTTTGAGGCGGAGGCGACGATGGCCTCCTCGTCGAGCGGCTTTACGCTCATGACGTCGACGACCTCGGCGTCGATACCCTCTCGGGCGAGCTCCTCGGCCGCCTTCAGGGCATGCGCCACCTCGACGCCGCACGCCATGATCGCGATGTCGGCGCCCTCGCGCACCACGTTGGCGAAGGCGACGTCGCAGGTGAAGCCGTCATCGTAGATCTCGGGCAGGGGCTCGCGGCCCAAGCGCACGTAGAAGGGCCCCGGCGTCGTGGCGGCCAGACGGATCGCGGCGCAGGCGCTCGCGTAGTCCGCCGGCACGAGCACGCGCATGCCGGGGAGCACGCGCATGAGCGCGATGTCCTCGAGCGCCTGATGGGTGGCGCCGTCGGGGCCAACGGTGATGCCGGCGTGCGTGGGGCAGATCTTGACGTCGAGGCCCGAGTCGCAGACGGTGTTGCGAATCTGCTCCCAGCAGCGCCCCGTACCAAAGACAGCAAATGAGCCGGTAAAGACCGTGCGGCCGGTGAGCGCGAGGCCGGACGCCACTCCGATCATGTTCTGCTCGGCGATGCCCACATCAACGAGTCGATCGGGATACGCCTTGCCAAAAGCGCCGGTGGTGGTGGAGCCGCAGAGGTCCGCGTCCACTGCCATGATGTCCTGACCCTCGTCAACGAGCTTGATAAGCGTCTCGCCAAAAGCGGCGCGGGTTGCCTTAGCCATGTCTTAGGCCTCCTTCTGCGCTGCGAGGAGCGCCTCGTACGCGGCATCGATCTCGGCGAGGGCGACCTCGGTCTGCTCGGGCGAGGGTGCGTTGCCGTGCCAGCTCACCTGGTCCTCCATGAACGAAACGCCCTTGCCCTTGATGGTCTTGGCGACAATGACAGCTGGCTTGCCCTCGCAGGCAACCGCGGCCTCGAACGCGGCGCGCACGCTCGTGATATCGTGCCCGTCGGCCTCAAACGTCTCCCAGCCGAAGGTGCGGAACTTGTCCGCCACGGGCTCGATGTTGTTGACGTCGGTCACATGGCCGTCGATCTGCAGATTGTTGAGGTCGACGATGGCGACGAGGTTGTCGAGCGCCTGGTTGCCGGCAAACATAGCGGCCTCCCAGTTCTCGCCCTCTTGCATCTCACCGTCGCCGAGGAGCACGAAGACGCGGCGGGGATCCTCGCCGTCGCGCTCGGCGTCGAGGCGAAGGCCGAGCGCCATGCCGGCGCCCACCGAGAGCCCCTGGCCGAGCGAGCCCGTGCAGACCTCCACGCCCGGGCAGGCGTGGCGGTCGGGGTGGCCCTGCAGGCGGCTGCCCACCTGGCGGAGCGTGAGGATCTCATCGTGGGGGATGTAGCCGAGCTGCACCAAAAGCGCGTAGAGCGCGGGCGCCGCATGGCCCTTGGAGAGCACGAAGCGGTCGCGCTCGAGGTTCTCGGGATCGGCGGGGTCGGCGGCAAACAGCCCCGAATAGAAGAGCGTCGCCATGATATCGGTCGCCGAGAGCGAACCGCCGGGGTGACCGGAGCCCGCAGCCCCCAGCATCTCGATGATGTCGTGCCGCATGCGGTTGGCGATGAGCGCGATCTCCGCGTCGCTCCGCGCGCTGGCCTGTCTCAGTGCATCTGTTGCCATGAACATCCCTCTCTGGGTTAGGTCTGGGGCAAAGCCAACTCATCATAGCAGCTCAGACGCCATGTTTAGTAAACACATCCCATATCGCCCAACTTTTAATGGTCGCAGTGCGCGATATAACGTTTCATCATGCGTGGTGCGCGAGGGGCGTGTGCGGCGCGTTCACAGAACCGTCACGGCAACCGTTTACCGGTGACCCCCCGCACTCGCCGAATTATCCGATGGATCGTTGCATGGCTTCTATCGCGCTGGGTAGGAGCCGGATAAGGTTACGTTGCGACTGTTGGGAGGCACCATGGAGGTCATGTACCCTAGTTCTGCAGAGATCGTTGCAATCGTTTACAACCTTATTCTTTTCAGAGCAATTCCGGCAATCGTCTTCCTCGCCGCGCTTTACTTCGTCATCCGTAAAGCGGTGCGTGACGCCTTCAAGGATGTGAAACGTCAGCCACCTCATGACCCTCAAAACTAGCCGTTACGCTCTCAGCGCCAATCTACCACTCAACACGAACACCTAACCGCAACGGGGGCGCTCCTGCGGCTCGGCGTCTCGCGATTAGTTTTTGTCTACGCAATCCGAGTATCTAGCCTTTGGGAATAACCATAAGTGGGCCATCATACTGGAAGAATAGAGGCTTGCCATGAAGCTCCCGACCTCACTTAAACGCACCGCTCAGGCCTTTACCATTGCGCTTTCTTGGGGATACGTCTGCCTTGCCGTGCCCTTTGCCACCGAGCCGGTGGCGGTGCGGTGGACCGTCTGGTACTTCCAGCCACCAAACGAGGCGTACAGCCTCGAGGCGATTCTAGCCACAAATCTCCTCGGCGCCGCGCTCGCCCTCGTCCTCGCCGTCCTGGTAGTCGGTCGGCTCCCGGAGCGTGCACGCCAAATGGTCGGCGCGGTGCTTGCCGTTCTATCTGCCGCCCTATGCGTGTTCTACATTGCTTCCGGCATGTTGCTCGGCCAAATGTGCGCGCTGGCCTTTGGCATCGTCCTCGGCCTCTCAGCGGTGTACTGGACGCGCACCAAACGATAGAAATGCTCGGGGCGGCAGCGCGAGAGACCGGCGGCACAAGAGACGCGTTCACTGAGCCACCACAGCTACGGGCTCGGTTTGTCTTATACGGCCTTAGCCTACGACTCGCGACGAAGCAGCGATCCGACAACGACTATCAGCGTGGTAACAACAAACGCACCGATTAGCCAAGCAATAACGCGCGAGATCGTGGGACCGTTTGGGGCAAAGAGCATCGCCGCTACTTCCCCACCGATAGGCCCGCAGACGATTGCGACCACGTCGAACACCTTAAAACGCTTATCCTTCTCCATGGCAGCTCCCATATACGTCCCGAGGTTTCCCCTTTATCTCGATGCCCTTCTCCCTTTTTTCAGGCCTTTGCCTTCTCTTAAGCATCATCCGCAGGGCCGATGGCGTACAGCCACCGCTCGCCGTAGGGCCCACCCACAAAGTAGAGCATGCCGTCCGCCGCGAGTAGCTGCTGCTCCCATACGTCGCGATCGCGCCCCTCGGCATCAATCACAAGCTCTGGCTCGCCCGGCACGCCGCCCTCTAGTGCTGCGTAATAGATGCCGGCGCGGCCAAGGTAGTACATCCCCTCGCCCACGCGCACAGGCGTCGACTCGATCTCCGGCGCATCGTGGCGCTCCAGCACCACGAGCGTCTCGGCATCAAAGACCACGCACTCCCCTGCCGACGGATTGTAATCCCCGTCGAAGCGCTTCGCGTCTTCATCCTGCGTTGCCGCGTTCATGATCACGTGTCCGTCCGCAAGAAGCGGTCGCGCGCCCGAGGGAACGCGTTTGGCGGAATCCGTGCAAGCGTCTTGCGCGCTCGTGGCAACTAGAACGCTACCCTCCGCATCCACGCGATAGAGCGTACTGAGCTTAGACTGGAAGAAACACGGCAGCCCACCCCCGTCGCTCATAGTGAGGCCCATGTAAACAAGACTGTCCGTCTCAAGAAAATCGAGCGTCTCGCCTGTCTGCATGCTCAGCAGACCGAAACCGGAGCCATCCGGCATGGGCAGGAGAAGGCCCGCATCAACCGCAACGGGATACCCAAGTCCGCCGGCCGTATCCAAGCGACCCTCGAGCTGGCGGGTTCAGCGTACCGCACCCGTAGACGCTTCAACGCAGGCAAGCAACGACATATTATGCAACTGATAGCTCGAATAGCCGACAACAATCGCAGTGCCGTCCATCGCCAAGCTCGTGCAACGCCAAGGAGCATCGGAAAAGTACAGCGTCTCGCCACCGCCCCATGACGTAATGCCCGGCGAACGCGTCGAGCAGCAAAGCGTCGCCCACAGCTGCGCGCCCGAGGCGAGATCGAACGCAACGACATAGCCTCCCGACGTTGCCGCATACATCACATCCTGTGATGCAGCAATGCTCATGATATCCCCTACGGGATCTTCCTCATCGCTGTCTACGACGGAAAACTGATGCGCGACCTCCCCGCAAATCCCCGCATCTGATATGTGCTACGTTACCTCTATATCGTTTAGTGATGGGAGGATGCCATGGCGCCTACCGGTATGGACCTTTACGCAATCCTGTTCCTCCTCCTGCCCAGAATCGTCTTCGCGCTCGTGTTCCTGGTGATCACCTATCTCGTGGTGCGCAAGGCCGTGAGAGACGAGCTCAAGAAGAGCGGTCGGTAGCCGCTCGGGCATCTCGACATAGAGCCTATCTGGCGTTTGCCCGATCGGGTAACTTCACCCTCGGAAGCGCAGGCATCTGTCTCGGCCGTACCCCCGAGAGCGACTTCGCTACGCGATGCAGAACACGCTCTGCACCTCGCTGGTCCCCGAGGCGATGTACAGCCTGCCCGCCTCATCTACCACAGGGGGCATATCCACGGCGGGGGTCGTGAGTGTCACCTCGTCGGTCAGCAGAACGGTTGAACCGATCTTTGAGCCGTCCGCGGAAACGCCGAGCCGCCACAGACCGTCACTCGCCACGGTAACCAGCACGATGCCCTCCTCCTCGGGAGTGCTGAGCACCACCGGGGTCGAACCAAAGGCAAACGCGGTATTGGTGTCCCGCGCTTCGAACGTCTCCAGGTCCACAGCGATGAGATGCCACTCGCCGCCCTCCGACACGGCTTGGTTCACCAAAGCCGTCCCGCCCACGACGACCGGTCGCGCGCAGGAGGGAAGCGCCGCGGCATCGCCCGTCGCGCCCTCGTCCCGCACCGTCGAACCTGCGGCGGCGACCGCAGAGGACGCTCGAACGTCCAACGCCCCCTCGTGCACATCGAGAGCATGGAGGGTTCCCGCCTGCGAGAGCACGAGCAGGCCTCCCGCGCCCGGCACCCCCTCCGGCACCGTGGTAAAGCCGGATCCCGCCGGGGCATCGAGGGCGCAGCGCGCGAGCTCCTCACCCGTCGCATAGTCGAGCAGCGCCACAGCGGGCTCCTCGGGAACGGGGACAACCAAACCGTCTGCCGCAAGAGCGGGATGGCAGGCGCCGCCGGTGAACGAGAAGCAGCCGTTGTAGGGGACGGTCCACGCCAGCTCGCCGGTGTCGAGGTTCGTGCAGACTAGGCGCGAGCGGGGCTCGTCCGTCGCGTAGCTGGAAAAGCCTGCGTAAACGAAGCCGTCGTGCACGACGATATCGGTCGCCTGCCACTTGGTGGGTGCGTACGAGTACGTCACATCCCAAGAACCGTCCTCCTGCAGGCTCTCCCGCCGCCCGACCACATGCTCGCCCGACGCGCAGGCAACGCTCCACCGTTGGGCGAGGTCTCCTGCCCCATGGGCAGTCAGCGTCCCGTCTGCACGGGCCGCAAGCACGATGCCCTCGTCCCCCTCCCCCGAACGCTGCACAAACGCCAATGAGCGCACGAGGGGCGAGTACGCATTGCCCTCGGTGCCCCGTGCCACAAAGGCTCCGGTCTCACGGTCGAGGGAGCAGACAGACCATCCTGCTCCCACATAGACCGTATCATCCGTACAAACGAGGTTAGAGGTGTTGGCCGAATGAGCGATAGCGACAGGCAGAGATTCCGCGGCGTCGGTCTCCGACGCGCTCTCCACCGCATCGACCTGCCACACGATCGTGCCGGTTGGAAAGTTCGACACAGCGCGGGCCCCGGGCGCAGCAGAGACAGCCTCTTCCCGCGCAACTCCATCGCAGCCCATAAGGCATGCCGACAGGCCGGCAAACGCCGTGCAGATCAGACCCCTGCGACTCAGTTCGATGACCCCACCCATATCGCACCACCCTAATCATCAGCATGAGATTCAGAGCAATCTCAAAACATATTGTCACGAGGCGGAAAGCCCAATAACGCGCGACCCTAGCTCGCGCTTATTCCTTGTCGGGGAGCTTGCCAAACGCCTCAAGATATTCGTCGTCCATCCAGTCAATAATGTCGCCCGGCTTGCAATGAAGAGCCTCGCACATGGCGGTCAGCGTAGAAAAGCGGATGCCTTTCAGACGGCCCGTCTTGATACGCGAAATGTTCACGGGCGAGATGCCGACCCTCTCGGCCAGCTCGAGGGAGGACATCTTGCGATCTGCCATAGCTCTATCGAGACGCATGACGATGGGCACAGACGTCCTCCATTGGACATTTTGCAATCCTTGAATTTGAATCGCCGTTTGCGAAAGAAAATTAACCGTCTATAGAACAATATTTTATTTTGTCTTTACTATATCTATGATTATATCAAGGTATTCCTCGTGGAGAGGAGAAGCGATGCGAGCACTGAAACGATTCCGCGTGTTCGCGAGCCTGTTGGGGGTGGCACTGTTCGCCGTTACCCTTTCTACAATGGCACCCGCAACCGCATTTGCAGAACCAGGAATCTCCCCTGCCCGAATTAAAAGCGAACAGGTTGTAGACACTTATTATCACTATGCTTGTTCCAAGAATAGCTCGCACAACATGGACTACAATTATACTTACAAGCTTTTGACCTTCCAAAATGGCTACAAGCGAAGCAGCCGTCGAACTCTCAATTCATGGCCAGCAGATTTGTGTGGATGCGGTTCGGGCACGGTCTACATCTATCAGAATATCTATACAATCTACTAGAAAAGCCTCAGCACTTACCAGGCCGCCCATTGGCTCTCGACGGGCGGCTTTTACATTAAGGAAGGGGCAGATATGCAAGCGGGCAAATTCTCTCTGCACTTGGTCGTCGCTTACTTCAAAAGCGGCATCGCACCCGTTGTGCTCCTCATTCTGGCAATCAGCTCCCTGCTACCCGCTTTTCCTCAACATTCCATTGTCTCGTTTTCGGCGGAAGAGCCTGACTACTATCAAGAGCTCTATCAAGAACAACAGGACTACATTGAAACCGGACTCATTGACGATATGCCCGCATATCTTCAAGAGATCACTCGCGAGCAAACTCGGGCGCTCGATTCCGTCGTAAACGCATCTGACTCGCAAGCGTATTACGCGGGCATAGCGCAGTACACCGACACCCTCATCGCAACCTACGACAACGGCAACCTTGTTGGAACCGATCGACAGTCACTAGTAGCAGAAAAAAACCTGTATAGCGCGCTTTCGAAGCTCGACGATCCGCAGTTATACCACGACTCCTCTGAGATGCCCGCGCTTCCCTATACGTGCTACGTATTTGCTCAAATATCGCCCATCATCTGGCTCATACTGCCCCTAACATGTGCCGCCTTTATTCAAGCCATCACCAAACGACCCCACTTACTGGGCGGCGCCCCCGTCTCAACCCCAGAGGCAACTATAGCCGATCTAGCAGTCCCCTCCCTTCTGCCTCCTACTCTCCTTATGGTTGCGCTTCTTCCAGCTTTTCTATTTGTGGGGAGCAGGGAAGGATTCGGATCAACCCTGTATCCTGTGGTCTTTGTTCAGAATTGTCAGGTCATTCAAACGACAGTGGGAACGACCCTGCTTTGTCAGTTGTCCCTCTTTTTCTGTGCCTGCGTTTTTATCTCCTCGGTTACCCTATTGCTTTCGCAAGTCTCGCAAAACGCTGTCTTTTCTCTGGTAGTTACAGCGTGCCTCTGCCTGCTGCCCACTATGGATTCGTACTTTAATGTTCTCTATCAAAACGATATGACGGCACAACTCAAAACGTTCTTGCCACTTACCTACCTTTCCTTTGGGCACATCGCAGGCTACCCGGGAGCATTTCCATCGCTCGACATCTTGCCTTTTGAGGGAGCGTCGTTTCAAACAGGCGTCGCTGTTTTACTCGTCAGCGCCGCAGTCGTCGTAGCTATTGCCCTCAGTGCCTCGCACCTTGTAAGCGCCTATCGAGCACACAGGAGGGTGAATTACGATGCTTAAGTTGGAGCACGCAACGATCCGATTCGGATCCCATCTCCTCCTGCGCGATGCGAACCTTGCCCTTGGAAGAGGGTCGATTAAGGGATTTGTTGCTCCCAATGGCTACGGGAAAACAACGGTTATGCGCATTCTCGCCGGCGAACTCGGCCCCCTGAAGCGCGGTATTGTTCGCATCGATGGCGCCGCGCATCAGAGTGATTTCCGTTCCCCCGAGGTGCTCTACGTTCCCGGCGACTCCTCGTTTCTCTATCCGTATCTCACTGTAGCTAATCATTTGCGCTTCGCAGCATCTCTTTGGAACACGCCGACGGACATCGATTCCGCCGCAGACAGATGCGGCATCGCAGCGTTTATGCACAAACGCGTTGCGCATCTATCGCAAGGCATGAAGCAGCAGGTGACGCTCGCTATCGCCTATCTTTGCTCCCCACACTATCTGCTCCTTGATGAGCCTACTAACGCGCTCGACCCCATCAACGTTCAAGCTACCACCGACCTTTTGAAGGAGATGTCTTGCACGGGAACAGGCATTTTGATTTCGTCCCACATCCTTGAAAATCTCGACACCCTTTGCGATAACGTTCTTCTCATTAAAGACAAGCGACTCAATGAGACCCGCATTGACGATTCGACTCGGAATCTCTTTCTGCAGTATTACGAATAAAAGATCAGGTAACTAACCATATGTGAGCAAAGTCACGAGTCATTGAACCCTTAGTGCGAAGGTGTAGCCATACGTCCGCAGATATTCAATCAGGTCCTAGCATCGGTTTGAGTCTCCACCGTGACAAGAACCTGTTGCGTGGACCGTAGTCCAAAGCTTTTATACGCAGGCGGAGAAGGCTACACGCCCACCGTAAATAGACGTCGCTCGCCGTAGGGGCCACCCGTAAAAAACAACATATCGTATGCGGTAAGTAGCCGCTGCTCCCACACGTCGCGATTGCGGCCCTCATCGTCGAAGACCAGCTTAGGCTCACCGAGCACCCCGTCGGCAACCGAAGCGCGATGATAGCGCCAGTTGTTTCCCGCCTGTTCTTCACGCGTGAACCGCACACTCCCCACCGATGCGATCCCGATGCCCGACACATGTCGGCCCTCTCGCTCGGGGAGAAGATGCCGGGCGACACGGCGTGTCCCAATCTCGATGTCGGCCAACATGCCCGGGAGCGCCGTCACGCTTACAGCAATCCAGCCGAGCGCCTCGGCTTTGTGGGCGAGCAGTGTCATGAGCGAGGTCTTGCCCATGCCTTGCGCTCCGCAAAAGAGCGTTGTGAGCTCAGGGCGCCTACGCTCGCTACGGAACGCCCGCTCAAGGGACGCAACGATATCTCGGCGTCCCGTCATGTGAGCGGGAATCTCGCTGAACGAAGGAGTGAAGGGGTTTTCGAGCTCCATGGGGCACCTCCTCAAGCAACGACTCCAGTTTTGTCGCTAGGTCCAGCGTAGCGTGATGAGGACGGACTTCTAAGTAGTTCTAGGTTTCCCCGAGCTTGCAAGGCACGGCCGACAGTAACGCGCGGGCGGCGTCAGAAAAGGCGCCGTTCCGTTACGCACCGAGCTCGCCAAAGCCCTCGCCCAGCGCCTCGTTCACATCGGTGATGACCATGATGGCATCCTTATCGTGCTCGGCGACGACGGCTTTGAGCAGCTGAATCTCGCGCTTGTCGAGGATGATGAAGAGCATGGGGCGCTCCTCCCCCGTCCACTCGCCGCGCGCCTGGATGCGCGTCACGCCGCGGTCGAGTCCGTGGAGCACGTCGTGCGCGATGTCCTCGTAGCGCTCCGAGATGATGAAGGCCGCACGCTGCGTGTTGCCGCCGTCGATGACGCGGTCGACCACAATGCCCGTAACCACCATGGAGAGCGCCGCCGCGAGCGCGTTGTCCACCGAGAACACCGGTGCGGATGCGGCGCAGATCAGGCAGTCGATCACCATGACCGTGGTGCCGAGCGGCAGCGAGAATTTACGCGCGATGATCTGCGCAACGGTATCGGAGCCGCCCGTCGAAACGCCGCAGCGAAACGAGAAGCCAAGGCCGAGACCCATGATGATGCCGCCCCAGAGTGCGGGCACCAGAAGCTCCGCATGGGCAAGCGGCACCACGAAGGGGGCAAAGAGGTCGGTGAAGAAGCCAAAGAGCAGAAAGCCCGTTGCCGTCTGGATGGCGTAAAGCGCGCCGCCCGAGCGCACCACCAGAAGCATGATAGCCGCATTCATGACGATGGTCTGCAAGCCGACGGGCAGGTTGATGCCCTGACGCGCCGCAAGCTCATTGATGATGGTGGCGATGCCGGTCACCCCGCCTGCAGCGAGACCGTTGGGGATGAGGAACATATCGGTCGCGAGGGCGGCGACGGCGCAGCCAAAGATGACGAGCGGCAGATCGCGCACGAACTGCGAGCGGATGATAGTGCTGATGCTCCGGGTTACCATGGCCCGTCCCTTCTGCGCACGCCGCACGCGGCTCCCGCCCCGAGAACCGCCCGCACGACGCCGAACCTTAACAGGCGCATGGTCGATGAATTGATCGCATGTATTGTAACACGGGCGCTCGGGGCGGCCGCAGCCCTCCCCCGCGCAGCGCCGGGCCTTGAGTTCGCGCGAACTATCCCAAATACCCGATCACGTCGCCTACGCGTCCGCGTTACCGGTGACCCAACGGTGATAACCGATGATAAACGGGTCGAGATCGCCCTCCTCGAGCACCGCGTCGACGTTGCCCGTCTCCACGCCCGTGCGCAGGTCCTTCACCATCTGGTAGGGATAGAGCACGTAGCTGCGAATCTGGTTGCCAAAGCCGATCTCGGTCTTGGGGCCGCGAATCTCGTCCAGCTGCTCGGCGCGCTTCTCGAGCTCCAGCTCATACAGACGCGCCTTCAAGATCTGCATGCAGGCGGCCTTGTTCTGAATCTGGCTGCGCTCGTTCTGACACGTAACCACGATGCCCGTGGGCAGGTGCGTCACGCGCACCGCGGAGTCCGTGGTGTTGACGCCCTGGCCGCCGGGACCGCTCGCATGGTACACGTCCACGCGGATGTCGTCCGGGCCGATCTCGATATCGATGTCGTCCGGCAGCACGGGGATGACCTCCACGCCGGCGAACGTCGTCTGACGGCGCTTCTTGGCATCGGTGGGCGAGATGCGCACCAGACGGTGCACCCCCGCCTCGGCGCGAAGCATGCCGAAGGCGTCCTTGCCCTCGACGGTGATGGTCGCCCGGTCGATACCGATGACCTCGGCAGCGGGGCAGTCGTTGACGGTGACCTTCCACCCGCGGCGCGCGCAGTACTTCATGTACATCTTGAAGAGCATGAACGTCCAGTCCTGCGCCTCAAGGCCGCCCTGACCGGGTTTGATGGTGAGAATCGCGTCGCCGTGGTCGAACTCGCCGGTAAACCAACTCGAGAGCTCCAGCTCATCGACGGCGCGCTCGAGGGCGCGGGCGGACGCGGTGGCCTCCGTTGCGAACTCGTTGGCCTCCGCACCCTCGGTCTCCGCGGCGAACTCCAGCGCGGTGCGTGCATCGTCGAGCGCGGTGCGCGCGTTCTCCACGGAATGCACGTCGTCGCGCGCCGCTGATAGCTCGGCCATGAGCGCGCGGGCGCGGTCGCCGTCATCCCAAAACCCGGGTGCGGCGCTCTCGCGCTCGAGCTCGGCCACGCGGCCGCGCTTCTCGTCCAGATGCAGGTACTGCTCTACCTCGTCGAGACGCACCTCCAGAGCATCGAGCTCCTCGGGGGTCACGACGGTCTTCTCGGTGGTATCTGCCATGCGCGCCTACCGGTTCCTGCCGTGGCAGTTCTTGAACTTCTTGCCGCTGTTGCAGGGGCACGGGTCGTTGCGTCCCACGTTGGCATAGGGGTCGCCGCTCTCCGCCTTGACGTACGGCCGCACGGGGCCCGCCGCCGGCTGCGGCGCGGCGCCTCCCGCGGCACCCGCTGCCTGGGCTGCCGCCTGCTGGCGAAGCGTCGAGGTCGCAGCCGCCTGGGCGCCGTCGACCTCGGTGGGCCCGGAGTACGTCGCGCGCTCGAGCGCGGGCCCCTCCGGCTGGCGCTCGGTCGCAGCCGGGGCGCGGCGCACCTCGATGCGCAGCACCGTGCGCAGGTAGTCCTCGTACATGGTGTCCACAAGCGTGCGGAACGCCGCGAAGGCCTCGCCCTTGTACTCCACCAAGGGGTCGCGCTGGCCAAAACCGCGGAGACCTATGCCCTGCTTGAGGTAATCCATCTCCTGCAGGTACGTCATCCACCGGGTATCGATCACGCGCAGCATCACCTGGCGGTTGAGCTTTGCCATGAGCTCCTCGCCGAGGCTCTCGACGCGCTCGTCGTAGCAGCGCTTCACGTAGGCGAGCACCTCCGCCTTGAGCTCCTCGAACGGCTTGTCCTCAAAGCGCGGCGCGTCGGCGCGGCCCGTGAGGCCCACCACCCAGCTGTGGAGCCCGTCGAGGTCGCGCTCTCCGGCGCGGGCGTCCGCCGGGCAGAACTCGGCCACGCAGCGCGCCACCGTGTCGTCCACGACCTCGGCGATATGCGCCGTAAGGTCCTTGCCGTCCAGAATCTTGTTGCGCTCGGCGTAGATGACCTGGCGCTGCTTGTTCATGACGTCGTCGTACTCGAGCACGTTCTTGCGCATGGAGAAGTTGATGTTCTCGACCTTGCGCTGCGCGCCCTCGACGGCCTTGGAGATCATCTTGGCCTGGATGGGCATGTCGTCCATGTCGGCCTTCTGCATGAGGCCCGAGATCTTGTCCATGCGCTCGCCGCCGAAAAGGCGCATGAGGTCGTCTTCGAGCGACAGGTAGAACTGCGTCTCGCCGGGGTCGCCCTGGCGGCCGGCGCGGCCGCGGAGCTGGTTGTCGATGCGCCGGGACTCGTGGCGCTCCGTACCGATGACGCAGAGGCCACCGAGCTCGACCACCTGCTCGTGCTCGCGCGCGCAGACCTCGCGCGTGCGCGAGAGCTCCTGCGTGTAGACGTCTGCGATCTGGGCGAGCGCCTCGGACTCGACCTCCACGCCGGCGTCGGCGAGCTGCTCGGGGTCGATCACGCCGTGGTCGGAAAGCGCGAGCACGCGGTCGAGCACGGCAGGGTCGATGCCAAAGTCATAGGCACGCGTCGCCTCGTCGGCAAGCGCCTCGGGGTTGCCGCCGAGCAGGATGTCCGTACCACGGCCGGCCATGTTGGTCGCGATGGTGACGGCACCCAGGCGACCCGCCTGCGCCACGATCTGCGCCTCGCGCTCGTGGTACTTGGCGTTTAAGACCTCGTGCTCGATGCCGCGCTTGTCGAGAAGGCGCGAGAGGCGCTCCGAGCTCTCGATGGAAACCGTGCCCACCAGCACCGGCTGACCGGCGGCATGGCGCTCGGCCACGTCCTCAACCACCGCGCGGAACTTGGCATCGATGGTGCGGTAGACGAGGTCGTCGTGGTCGACGCGGCGGGACTCCTTGTTGGGCGGGATCACCTGCACGGGCAGCTTGTAGATCTCGCGGAACTCGGCGTCCTCGGTCATGGCGGTACCCGTCATGCCCGAGAGCTTGTCGTAGAGGCGGAAGTAGTTCTGCAGCGTGATGGTGGCGAGCGTCTGGTTCTCCTCGCGCACCATGAGGCCGTGCTTGGCCTCGATCGCCTGGTGCAGGCCCTCCGAGTAGCGCCTGCCCTCCATGATGCGGCCGGTGAACTCGTCGACGATCTTGACCTCGCCGTTCACGATGACGTACTGCTTGTTGAGGTGGAACATGTACTGAGCCTTGAGCGCCTGCTGCAGATGGTTGGCCATCTGGCCAGAGAGGTCGGCGTAGATGTCGTCGATGCCGAGGCGCTTCTCGATCTTCTCCAAGCCCTGCTCCGTGGCGGCGATGGTGTGCTTGGCCTCGTCCATCACAAAGTCGCCATCGGGCTCCGGCGCGGGGTCCATCGACAGCGGGTCGGGCTGGACCTCCTCGGCGCGCTTGAGGCCGCGCACGGCGTGCGCGAAATCCTTGTACGTGCTCGCCGAGCGCGTGCCGGCGCCGGAGATGATAAGCGGGGTGCGGGCCTCGTCGATCAAGATGGAGTCGACCTCGTCGACGATGGCGTAGGCGTGCCCGCGCTGCACGCGCTGCTCGGGGCGCATGACCATGTTGTCGCGGAGGTAGTCGAAGCCGAACTCGGCGTTGGTGCCGTAGGTCACGTCCGCGTCGTAGGCGGGGCGCTTGCTCGCGAGCGGCATGCCGTTTTGCAGCAGACCGACCGTCATGCCGAGGAAGCGGTAGATGCGGCCCATCCACTCGGAGTCGCGCTTGGCGAGGTAGTCGTTCACCGTCACGATGTGGACGCCCTTGCCCGGGATGGCGTTCAGGTACCCGGCGAGCGTGGAGACGAGCGTCTTGCCCTCGCCGGTCTTCATCTCGGCGATCTGCCCCTCATGGAGCGCCATGCCGCCGATGAGCTGCACGTCGAAGTGGCGCAGCCCCGTGGTGCGCACACTCGCCTCGCGCACGGTGGCAAAGGCCTCGGGCATAAGCGCGTCGAGCGTTTCCCCCGCCTCGTAGCGCTCACGGAAGAGCACCGTCTGATGCTCGAGTTCCTCGTCGCTCATCGCCTGATAGGTGGGCTCGAGGGCATTGATCTTCTCGACCATCTTGCGGTAGCGCTTGATGTCCTTATCCGAGCCGATGGAGAGCAGCTTGGTCATGAAACCCATGGGCGGTCCTTCTCGCGAATACGCCGGTGCTGGGCTTGCACCGGCGGTCATATTCATACGCGTTAACTCTATCCCTTTGAGCGCCTTGGGTTGCGTAGGTTACGTGTGCGCACGGATAAACCACGCGCGGGCATTCGGCCTGCCGGCCGAGCGACGCCGCGACGCGGCCCGGCTTCGCGTCGCCCATAATATGTCCGTGCCATAACCGACGCTCGTCGGCAGGGATAAACCGCCCGGTGCGGACGGACAAAAGATGGCCCGGGAGGGCATCCCGGGCCATCTTGAACGGTTTTTCTGCCGCGCAGACGGGCGGTCGGGCGCTACGCCAGATCCTCGCCGTTGGACTCGATGACCTTCTTGAACCAGAAGAAGCTGTCTTTGCGGGAGCGCTCGAGCGTGCCCTCGTCGTTGTTGTTCTTGTCGACGTAGATGAAGCCGTAGCGCTTGTCCATCTCGCCGGTAGAAGCGGAGACGAGGTCGATGCAGCCCCAAGGCGTGTAGCCGATAAGGTCCACGCCGTCCTCATCGACCGCGAGCTTCATCTGCTTGATGTGGTCGCGGAAGTAGTCGATACGGTAGTCGTCGTGGACGGAGCCGTCCGCCTCGACCTTGTCGTACGCACCGAGACCGTTCTCCACGATGAAGAGCGGCAGGTGGTACATGTCGGTGAACCAGTTGAGCGCGTAGCGCAGGCCCACCGGGTCGATTTGCCAACCCCAGTCGCTCGCCTTGACGTACTTGTTGCGGATGAGGTCGCGCGTCTCGTCGTAGTCGAAGTGCGGGTTCTCGGGGTTCCACTCGGTGCAGAACGACATGTAGTACGAGAAGCCGATGTAGTCCACGGTGCCGGCAGCAAGCGCGGCGAGGTCGTCGTCGGTGATGTCGAGATCGAAGCCGCGGCGCGCCCAGAGCGCCTGAATGCTCTCGGGATAGTAGCCGCGCACGTGCACGGTGGTGAAGAAGAAACGGCGCTCCATGGCCTTGTGCGCCATGAGGATGTCCTCGGGCTTGCAGGTGGCCGGATAGATGGGGGTCATGGCGATCATGCAGCCGATCTTGAAATCGGGATTGATCTTCTTGCCCTCCTGGACGGCGAGAGCGCTTGCCACGAGCTCGTAGTGCACGCTCTGGTACATAAGCTTCTCGCAGTCCTCGCCCTCCTCGACGATGATGCCGGAGTTGGTGAGCAGCGACCAAGAATCCTTGTAGTTGGTCTGGTTGTTGATCTCATTGAAGGTCATCCAGTAGGTGACCTTGTCCTTGTAGCGCTCGAAGCAGACCTTGGCGAAGCGCACGAAGAACTCGATGCACTTGCGGTTGCGCCAGCCGCCGTAGCGCTTGGTGAGCATGAGCGGCATCTCGAAATGCGAGAGCGTGATGACCGGCTGGATGCCATGGGCGATGAGGTCGTCGAAGAGGTCGTCGTAGAACTTCAGGCCCTCCTCGTTGGGCTCGAGCTCGTCGCCCTCGGGGAAGATGCGCGACCAAGCGATGGAGGTGCGGAAGCACTTGAAGCCCATCTCGGCGAAGAGCTCGATGTCGCCGTGGTAGCGATGATAGAAGTCGATGGCCTCGTGGTTGGGGTAGCTCTCGCCGGGCAGGATGTCGCCCGTGTAGCGGCGACGGGTGTGCGGGCCGCCCTTGGTGGCGACGTCCATCACCGACAGGCCCTTGCCGCCCTCGTTATAGCCGCCCTCGAGCTGATGCGCCGCGACGGCGCCGCCCCAGAGAAAGCCCTCTTTAAATGCCATGGAAGTCCTCCTGTGCTCAGGGTGTCGGGCGCGCTCGCGACGGCAGAGCCACGTCTGGCGCACCCTCCACAACCTATGGATTACCCAATGCAAAACGCCCACGGTAGCCTCCCTCAGGTTAGACCTAGGGGGCCACCGTGGGCGTCGTCATCGTGAGGGGCTCAGCATGCGCTGAATCCTACGATGGCCCGTTACGGGACGGAAGCGCTTACGCAGCAGCCTGCTCGGCAGCGAGCTTCTCCTGCTCCTCCTTGTAGAGGTTGTTGTCATAGCGCTTGAAGAACGGGAACCAGATGGCGCCGGCGACGAGGATGTTCACGACCGAGATAGCGGCGGAAAGCAAATGACCACCAGTGCCGAGGAACGCGTTCAGCGGGCCAGGCGTGCACCAAGGCGCAGAGGCGATGATGGGGCTGATGAGGCCGACCTGGAACTCGAAGTAAGCGAGGATGACGCAGACAACGGGAGCCGCGATGAACGGAACGATGACGTTGGGGTTGTAGACGATCGGCAGACCGAAGAGGATGGGCTCATTGATGTTGAAGAGAGCCGGGACGATCTCGGCCTTACCGATGGCCTTCAGCTGCTCGGACTTAGCCATGAAGCAGAGCATGAAGGCGAGGCAGAGGGTAGCACCCGAACCACCGGCGTAGACGAACGGGTTGAACGGGTCGCCAGCGAGGAACATGTGGCCACCAGCAGCGTTCTCAGCCATGTTCGCAAGAGCGATCGCGGAGTAGAAGGAGCCGATGATGGAGGCACCATGGATACCCACGACCCACAGCAGGTGGATAAGGAGCTGGATGATGATGAGGCCAGGCAGCGTGTCGCAGATGTAGGTGATGAAGCCGAAGGGGATGGCGATGATGTCGAAGATGTTGGTGCCGAAGGCGAAGAGCACGCCCTGGATGAGCATGTTCACGATAGCCACGAACGCAACAGGAACGAGCGAGGTGAAGGAGTTCGCAACGCCCGCTGGAACGACATCGGGAAGCTTAATGACAATGTGCTTCTGGACGCAGATGGCGTAGATGCGCACAGAGTAGAACGAGACGATGAACGTCACGAAGAGCGCGGCGGAGCCGAAGCGGGCAAGGGTGCCGGCGGCGGTAGCCACGCCGTTGAAGACACCGGCATCGGGGTTGCTCGCGAGGGAGATGACGCCGTCGACCATCTCAAGCTGCGGGATGAGCATGAGGTAGGAGAACAGCGCAATCTGCACGGCGTTGATCGGCTTGATGCCGATCTCGTCCTCTTCGGACAGAATGCGTGCATACTCGAACGCGATAGCAATCAGGAAGTAGAGCGAGATGGAGCTGATCGTCGCGTAGTTAGCAAGCATGTAGATGTTCGTGACCTGGTTGAACGTCACATCCCAGATGCCCTCGAGTACGGGGAACGCCTGGGGAAGGACGTTGATGACCAGGAACATCGAACCGACGATGGTGATACCGACGGTCGACATACCGGCCTGGGTAATGGCGCGGACCATACGGAACTGGGCCATCTTGGTCATCGGGCCCATCACGTACTTCTCAAGGAACTCAAACAAAGTAAAGTCACATCCTCTCAGGAGATGTTGGATGCCTCTGCAGACACTTTGGCGTAGCGCGCATAGCGCTTATCCGTGTGGTCGTGCATCTTCTTGAGACGACGCAGGACCAGAAGCTCTGCAGCGATGCAAATCAGGCAGAAGATGGCTCCGTACACCGGCAGGGTCAAGAACGGGAAGAACATCTCCCGACCCGCAACCAGCGTGAACACGGCTACAAGGGCGGTCACAGCGATCGAAACCAGATAGAGTTTCCCCGCGTACTTGAGCTCCTCGTAGTCGCGCGCCACGCCGACCATGCACTCGACGAGCGCAATGCCGGCGGTGAGGGCGTTGAACAGGGGCACAACGGAGCCCCACGAGCCAACGGAAAGGATGAGGACGAACCACGAGAGGTTCAGGAAGAAGATGAACGCCGACATGTAGCGCACGTACATGAAACGGTTCACGCGCGCGCCGCGCACCAGCTGCTCATCGTAGTAGAACTTCGTCGTGTGCTCGGGGTGGTCCTTCAGGCGGATCTCCTCATGCGCACGCTGGCGACGCTTCTTTCTGTCCTGCTTTCTCGACACGTTGTACCTCTCCGTAGCCTATATCTGCAAAAGGTTCATTCGAAGCGCTTACTTGCCCAGCAGGTCGTTCAGCTGCTCGAAGATGGCGGGGCAGTTCTGGCGGCCGTAGTTCGCCATGGGGATGACGTCGACCGGGATGCCGGGGGCCTTCTTGGCAACCTTGTCCTTCTGGTAGGCGATCTGCGGGCCGACGAGCACGCACTCGTAGCCCTCGGACGCGGGATCCTTGAGCTCGGCAAACGCGCAGGCGTTGATCTCGAGATCGATGCCGTTGGCCTTGGCGTAGTCCTCCATCTTCTTCATGAGCATGCTGGTGGACATGCCTGCGTTGCAGCAAAGCAAGACCTTCATAGTAAATCTCCCTCCTCTTTGCGAGGCGCTCGTACGCCCCGCACACGCAGTCCGTTCCTAAGCGGAAACGGCCTGCAGCTTCTCGTACAGGTTGATCATCTCCTCCGCCAGGTCCTGGCACAGCATCGACGTCATGAGATGGTCCTGCGAGTGCACCAGCAGCACGTCCACGGGGACGTGGTCGC
>NZ_NFJH01000005.1 GCF_002159765.1 Collinsella sp. An268
CCCCCGGCAGACAGCCCCCTCGGATAACCGGCAAGAGCCCAGCGGGGCCGCTCCCAGCGTCCCCGCCACCCCTACGCTCATCACCACCGACTGGAACGAGGAATGGAAGGCGCTGCAGAAAGCGCGCCGCAACCCCGACGACCCCCGCTTCTGGGACCAGCGCGCCAAGCACTTTCGACCGCGCGAGACGCACCCGTATGCGCGCGCCTTTATCGAGCTCGCCGCCCTCGAACCCGGTGAGCGGGTGCTGGATATGGGCTGCGGGGGCGGCACCCTCGCCATCCCCCTCGCCCGCAGTGGGCACCCTGTGGTCGCCTGCGACTTCTCGAGCGCCATGCTCGACGCGCTCGCCGAGGGCTGCTCCTACTATCAGGTCGAGCATCTGGTGGAGCCCCACCTGCTCGCATGGGACGAGGACTGGGAGCGGGCGGGCATCGCGCCGCGCTCGGTCGATGTCGCCTTTGCGAGCCGCTCCATCGCCACCGCCGACCTCGAGGCGGCGCTCGTCAAGCTCGATCGCACGGCGCGGCGACGCTGCTGCATCACCCTCGCGACCGGCGCGAGCCCCCGTGTCGACACCACCGTCATGGCGGCCATCGGCGCCTCGGTAACGGAGAGCCGCGACTATATCTACGCCTTCAACATTCTGGTGGGGCTCGGGCGCTACCCCGAGGTGCGCTACATCGCCTCGCCCAGACGCGACACCTTTGACAGCCTCGAGGACGGCATCGCCGACTTTGCCCGCATGCTCGAGGGTGGAAACGAGGGGCGCATCGACGAGCTCGCCGCCTACCTTTCCGCCCATATGGTGGAAAACCCCCACGCCGGGGAGCCCGGCGAGAAGGGCCGTCCGCAGGGACGCTACACCCTTGACCATAAACGCATCGTCCGCTGGGCATTCATCGCCTGGGAGACCGAAGGGAACCGCTCATGACCGCACGCATGCCCCAAAACGAGGCGCCCCGGCACGCCCGAACTGCCCCCGGCCGCCGCGGTGCGCGCTCGCACGCCGCCCCGTCGACGACATCCGCCGCCGAGGCCGGGCACACCGTCCGTCCCGCCGCCTCGAACGGGATCAGGCGACCGCTCAACGCGACGACCGCCGCGCACCGCGCCGCGCGCGCTGCGGCCGATAGCGAGCGCACCCGCTACCGGCAGGCGGCCGCCGGCGTCAGCCGCGAGCGCGCCGCCCAGCTGGGGGCGCGCACACGGCGCAGCCACGCCCCCGCCATCATCGGCGCCGTCATCGGCATCGCGCTCGCCTGCCTGCTCGTTTGGTGGATCGGCAGCGCGGCCCTCGCCGTCTTTATGGACGACGGCACCGGCGAGACGGTAACCGCCACCGATGCCGGCACCGGCACGGAGGCGCCTGCCGAGGACACCGCACGGGCCGTCGACGCAACGGGCACCCTCGATGTGGGAGGCTTCACGTACTCCCTTGTC
Organism: Collinsella sp. An268; assembly: GCF_002159765.1. Lineage (GTDB taxonomy): Bacteria > Actinomycetota > Coriobacteriia > Coriobacteriales > Coriobacteriaceae > Coprousia. The sequence continues at coordinate 1,444 of NZ_NFJH01000005.1, forward strand.
GATGCGGGGGACGGCACCTACACGCTGTCACGCCAGAACATCGGCTCGGACGCCGCGCCCAATCCCCGCTTCACCGTGACCGGGACGCCCGTCGGCATGGCCGTCTACAACCACTACCTCTACGTCGTCTCCAACCGCGACGGGCGCTTCTATATCCAGAGCTACCTGCCGGGCGACGGGTCGACCCCCTATGGCCTGCGAGAGGGCGAGGGGACGGTCACGGCCGTATCGCTCTCGGGCTCGGTGCTCGAGTTCACCGAGGAGGGCGGCCGTACCTACACCCTGGATCTCGCCAGCTAGACCTCCCCTCAGCTGCAGCCCGTGGTGGTACCGCAGTCCATGCACACCTTGCACGTGCCGTTTTGCACCATGCGCGAGCTCCCGCAGGTAGGGCAGACACTGCCGTCGTACAGCCGCTCGCCATGGATGGCCGTGTCGTGCACCGCCTCGCTCACAAACGCTGCCGTAAAGAAATCCCCCGTATCGACGGCACCCGTCTCCTCCTCGAGCTCCTGCTCCTTGGCCGCCGTGAGGCGGACGAGCTCCTCCTCGGTTGCCACCGGCTCCTCGTCAAAGGCGGGCTCGACCGGCGCGGGCACCGGAGATGCCGAGGCGGGGGCGCCCCATCCCTCGGGCTTCACCTGCACGCGCGAGTAGTCGCCCAGCTCGATATCGATGACCTTGGAGATGAGGTCGGAGATGGACGTGACATATTTGATGTTGGGATGGCTCTGCACGAAGCCGTAGGGCTCGTACATCTGGCCGCGCAGCATCTTGGAGATGCGCTCGGCGGGGATCCCGTACTGCAGCATGACCGAGATGGTCTTTGAGAGCGAGTTGAGCAGGCCCATGATCGTGGTGCCCTCGCGGTCGGTCGTCACAAAGAGCTCGGCGATCTCGCCCTCCTCGTTGCGGTTGACCGTGGTGTAGATCTTCACCCCGTCGATCTGCGCCAGATGCGTGTGGCCGTTGCGGATGCCGATGATCCGCCTGCGCTCCGCGGTGCGACCCGGCTGGGCGAGCCTCACCTGCGCATCGCGCGCATATTCCAGAAGCTCGGCGTACGAGAGGTCGCCCAAATCGCCCTCATCCGCGCCGTCGGCAAGCGAGGTGTTGAGCGGCTGCGCGTTTTTGGAGCCGTCGCGGTAGAGGGTGATGCCCTTGCAACCCGTCTGCCAAGCGAGCATGACGACATCCTTGAAGTCATCCACCGTCGCCGCGTTGGGCAGGTTGACCGTCTTCGAAATGGCGCCGGATACAAGCGGGGTCAGCGCCGCGACCATGAGCACGTGGCCTCTGGGGTCGATGTAGCGCTCACCTGTACCGCACGTGTTGGCCGTATCGAAGATGGCCAGGTGCTCGTCTTTCAGGTGCGGCGCGCCCTCGATCTTGCCGTCGACGATCATGCCCGCATCATCGGTCGCCTGCACGTAGGCGAGGATGTCTTCCACCTCGTCCTCGGTATAGCCCAGATGCCGCAGCGCATCGCCGATGACGGGGTTGGCGAGCGTCATGAACCCTCCGCCCGAGAGCTTCTTGTAGATCATATGGCTGAAGAACGGCTCGATGGAGGTGGCGCCGCAATCCATGGCGAACGAGATGGTGCCGGTAGGAGCCATGACGCTCACCTGGGCGTTGCGGTAGCCGTAGCGCTCGCCGAGCTCCTCGGCAAACGTCCAGCTCTCAATGAGCGCTTGGGCGAGCGCACCCTCACCGGCCGCCACCAAAAGATCGAAGTCGACGATGGGCGGCTCGATGGTAAGGTCCTCAAACGGGTCGTTGCGCGCACCGGCGACCCGCGCATGGTTGCGGATAACGCGCATCATATGGCGCTTGTTGATACCGAAGCAATCGAAGGGACCGACCTTGCGCGCCATGATGGCGGAAGCGGCGTAGCTGCGGCCGGTGAGCGTGCCCACGAGCGCCGAGGCGAGGGCGCGCGCCTCGGGCGAGTCGTACGGCATGCCCTTCGCCATCAGCAGGCTCGCGAGGTTGGAGATGCCAAGGCCCGTGGCGCGGAAGCGGTAGGTCTTGCGCGCGATATCCTTGGTGGGGAACTGGCCCCATGCGATGGATGCCTCCAGCGCGAGCTGAATCAAATCGATGGCATGCTCGTACCCCTCGACGTCGAAGCGATCCGTCGCCGGGTCGTAGAACCGATAGACGTTGATGGAGGCGAGGTTGCAGCTTGAGTCGTCGAGGAAGGCGTACTCGCCGCAGGGATTCGTTGAGTTCAGACGGTTATAGCTCGCGCCCACGACGCCGTCCTCGCCACCCGGACAGGTATGCCACTCGTTGAAGGTGTCGGAAAACTGCGGGGCGGGGTCGGCGCAGCGCCACGCGCTCTCGTTGAAGACATCCCAGATATGGGAGACCGAGACCTCGCGGTCGAGCGCGCGGTCCACACGGCCGCGCAGCGTGTAGGTCGCCTCGGGCTCCTCGTCGAGATGGGCGACCTTGGTCATGAACTCGTTATCGATGCGCAGGCTGTTGTTGGAGTTCTGGCCCGATACCGTCGCGTACGCCTCGCCGTTGATGTCGCCGTCGTACCCCATCTTCATGAGGGCGAGCGCCTTATCCTCCTCGCGCGCCTTCCACGTGATGAACTGCTCGATATCGGGATGGTTGATGTCGAGGCAGACCATCTTAGCGGCGCGGCGCGTGGTGCCGCCGCTCTTGATGGCGTCGGCATTGCGGTCGAGCCCGCGCAGGAAGCTCATGACACCGCTCGAGACCCCGCCCCCGGAGAGCTTCTCGCCCTCGGCGCGCAGGGCGCTGAAGTTAGAACCCGTGCCCGATCCGCCTTTGAAGAGCTTGGTCTCGGTCACAAACTCATCGGAGATGGAATGCTCGCCCAGAAGCTTGTCCTCCACCGACACGATGAAGCAGGCACTCGCCTGCGTGCGCGTGTACTGGTCGATCGACTCTACCACCTCGCCGGTGGTGGGCTCGACGTAGTACATCCCCTGCGGCTCGCCGGCGATGCCGTACGCCCGCTTGAGCCCGGTGTTGAACCACTGGGGAGAATTGGGGGCGAAGCGCTGGTCGAGGATCATATAGACGAGCTCGTCATAGAGAACCTGCGCTTGGCGACCCTCCTCGACGAGCCCCTCGTCCACGAGCGCCGCGACCCAGAAGTCGACCATGCGGTGCGCAACCTGCCTGAGCGACACCTCGCTTCCCGTTTCCGGCACGCCCGCGCGCCGGAAATACTTCGAGGCGATGATGTCGACCGCATTCTGGGAGTAACCCGCGGGGAACTCGAGGCCCTCCATATCACAGAGCGTCTTGCCCGTCTTGTAATCCGTGAGGTGCACGGCGCGCTCCGACCATTCAAACAGGTCGTACACGGTCTTTCCCGCATACGCGGGTTCGTCGAGCGCGGCGGTGAAGCGCCTGGTGATCAGCTCGTCAACGGTAGTGGCCATAGTCCCTCGCTCTCTTCGCGGTGTCGCGGGACACCTCGGTCGGTGCAATCAGTATGGCGGCTCGTGCGGACAGAAAAGGTGCGCCCGCAGACGGCAGAGCGGCCAGCCGACTTTGAGTGTAACAAGCGGGCTTGGAATCCCGTCACCAACATCTAGTGTTTTAGGTGAATGGACTCACCATATATAGCTTTTCTTAGGTAACTTTCCTTGACCTGCCCACATACGGGCGAACCGCTGCCGGCGCGCCGCCGTTCGCCGAATTCGGCACGAGCGACCACCGCGCGGGCGCGCGAAAGCCGCATGCCGCGCCACAACATCTTGTGCGGCGCGGCATGCATCCCAAACCGCAGGGCCCCTCGCCCTGCGATGCAGCGCTTACTCTACGTCAAACAGGTAATCGAGCTCAGACGTCCAGGCGTTCTCGTCGACGACCCAGCCGTCACCCTCGGCGCGCAGCACGATATCCATCGCGTAGCCGTCGTTGAGAGGGGCGCGGCGCGCAGCCTCCATCAGCATGATGCCCACGCGCTCGGCATCCTCCTCCATGGTCGCAAGCTGGAACTCGTCGGAGGAGGTATAGGCATCCATCATGGCGTTGAACTCGTCGATGACCGCGTAGATATCGCGACAGGTGACCGTAGCGCGCACCAGGGCGGAATCCCCCGCCTGCCCAACGTAGACGCTATCGATGGTATAGGTCAGGCCCTCGACCATAACGCGCGCGTACTCCGTCGCGTCCACCCCGCAGTCGGCAAGGGTGAAGACCTCCATCTGATGGGCGAAGCCCTCGGAGACCAGAGATCCGATGAGGTCCATCTCGACGGAGTCGGCCCCCGCGAGCGCGGCGAGGCGGGCGTCAGCGGTGTCAAAGACCGCCCGCTCCGCACCGTCAAGGGTGGCCGGGTCAACCGACCCACCGGTGAGAAGGTCCTCGATGTCCTCTTCGGAAAGACCCTCGGGAAGGTCGGGGTCGGGCACATCGTGATCGAGGGGGTCGATGTTCTCCACCAGCACCTCGTCTGCGGGGTCGTCTTCGGCGGGGGCCAGAAGACGCGGTCCCACGAGGGCAAAGACCACCGCGAGCGCCACGACGGCCACCGCGACGACCGCCACCACCGCGCCGTTCACGCCGCGCCGAGGCGCCGCGGCGGCGGGAGACGTCTCGCCGTACGAAGGGCTGACCGGGCCGTTCCACGGATTCACCTCGGGCTCGGAATGCACCGGCGAGGCAGCGGGCTCCCCTGTAGCACGCGCCGGCTGCCCGGCAGGCGCCGCATCGCCCCCAGGGGCCGCCGAGCGATCTGCCCCCGCCGCATCGGCGAGGGAGGGCGCATCGGCGGCGGAGTCCACCTCAGCCGCCTGGCCCGGCGCCGCATCGGGGGCCGCTTCCGCCCCAAACGCGACCTTCGCCCCCTGCACCCCACCGGAGGGGAGGGGTGCATCCGGCGCGGCGGGCACCGTGGGCGATGCGCCCGGGAAGCACTCCAGGTCGTTCAAGGTGCCTTCGTCTCGCTCGTCGCGCTCATCCATGGTATCCCCGTTCCCGTCGCAGCGGCCCTCTCCGCCCCAAACGGTATCGGGCCCTCGACACGGTCGACTTCTTGCTTGCTATCGTACCTGAGTGCCGTGCCCGCTTGCAGCACATATCGGTATATGGCGCCCACGGCGTCCTTTTTTGCAACACGTGCTCTTTTCACGGGGTTGCGCGATGCGCGCGCCGCAAGGGACCGCATTGCGGTATCGTGTGAGCGCTTTGAACCCCCAGCGGCCGCATGCGCCGCAGAAAGTGAGAACCCATGGCACTCACCGGTCGCCAGGTCCGCCAGCTCAGGAGCCTTGTCCACCACCTCGACCCCGTCGTTATGATCGGCAAGGCCGACATCAACGACGGCATCGTCGCCCAAGCGAACGACAGCCTCGAGGCCCACGAGCTCATCAAGTGCGCGGTGCTCGACAGCTCCAATCTGACGGCACGCGAGGCGGCCGATGAGCTCGCGGAGCGCTGCGGCGCCGAGGTCGTCCAGGTCATCGGCCGGCGCTTCGCCCTCTATCGCGCCAGCTCGCGCAAGGACGTCGAGCACATCGCCCTCGCCTAACGGTCGCGCCGCCGTCCTCGCGCCGCCAGCTCCGAGATACCATCCTCCTGATACATTCGTTCCAACCTGAGCGGCTTCGCCCGCGTCGGCGCGGCGGCCCACTACCATGGGGCCACCATCACGTTCGAGGAGGTCCCATGCTTGCCGACTACCATGTCCACTCGGAATTCAGCGACGACTCCTGGTACGCCGTCGATGACGTCTGCCGCGACGCGATCCGGCTCAACCTGAACGAAATCTGCTTCACCGACCACGTCGACTACGGCGTGAAACCCGACGCCGACCACGCATCGCTCGCACGCGTCGTGGACGGCAAGGCCATCGTGAACGTCGATTACCCGCGTTACTTCCCCACCCTCGCCGCGGCGCGCGAGCGCTACGCCGCCGACCTCGCCGTGAAGCGCGGGCTCGAGCTGGGGGTGCAGAGCCACACCATCGCCGAGAACCGCGCGGTTATCGATCGCTGGGGGACGGAGATGGATTTCGCCATCCTCTCCATCCACCAAGTGGGCGACGCCGAGTTCTGGACCGGGGACTTTCAACGCAGGCGCACCCAGCAGGAGTACAACGACGCCTACTACGCAGAGATGCTCAAGGTGGTCGAAGGGTTTTCGGGCTACAGCGTGCTGGGGCATCTCGACCTCATCAAGCGCTATGACCCCGAGGGCATCTACCCCTTTGAGCGGAGCCGCGATGTCATCGCCGAGATCCTGACGCGCGTTATCGCCGACGGCAAGGGCATCGAGGTCAACACGTCGAGCTTCCGCTACCAGCTCCCCGACCTGCAGCCCTCGACCGAGATCCTCAAGCTCTACCGCGACCTGGGAGGTCGCATCATCACCATCGGCAGCGACTCGCACGAGCCCGGCCACCTCGGTTCCTACATCACCCTCGCCAAACGGCACCTCGCTGCGCTCGGCTACACCGCATACTGCACGTTTGACGCCTGGGAGCCCGTCTTCCACCCCATCGACGAGCAGTAGGGCGCCCATGGGACTGCCGCGCCATATCATCTGCGTCGATGCGGGGGCGTACGTGTGCACCCGCGGAGTCGACACCGCGGGCGCACACGACCTCGCGGACGCCGTCGCCTTCCTGTTGGAGGATTTCGCCGAGGCGCTTAACGTCTACGCCCGCCTCTCCGCCGCTGGCAAAGGCGGAGCCGATACCTCCATCCCTGAGGTGCGGCAGCATGTGGTCGCGCCTGCCGAATCGCATGCGGACATGGCCGGCTTCGACACCGTCGTCATCGGATATGCGGCGCGCACCCGCCGAGGGTCCGATGCGCGCGCCGCGGTGCCGGCGGCGGACGCAGGGGTGCTTCCCGCCCTTCTGGCACAGTTGGGCGATATGCCGGCGCCGGGCGCGCGGGTCTACGCCCTCTGCGCCGCCTCCGGCGCGGCCGGTTCGGGCGCCGGAGGCGGCACCGCGAATCCGCCGGGCGCCGGCGATACCCCAAGCAGCCTCAGCGCGGCCTGCCGCGCACGGGGGCTCGTCTGGTGCGGCTCACTTACCGTCGAACATGCCGACCTGCTCCCCCGCCTCGCCCTGAGCCCGCGCATGGGCATCTTCCGTCGTCCCGTCTCCGAGGCGACCGACCGACTCATCCTCGCCGTGCGGACGGGCGCCGCCTTTGACCCAGAGACGGTAAGGCCCGGCGGGCGGCTCCTCATTCGTGCGGGGGAGTTCTTCCGGACCCCTCGCGCCGGGAGCCGCCACGCATACGGCGCATAGGGGCGCCGCCCCCTCAAGACCGGTTGCCGCCTAGCGCACCGTCATGAAGACCGCGCTTGCCCCGGGCATCGTCAGCACCCCGTCGCATACGGCAGCCTCTTTGCCGAGGGTGTAGAGGACCTCGTCCGCCTCGTACGGGCACGGGCACGTCACCTGCCGGTCTGCCGGGTTGAGCGCCACGAGCACGCGCTGGCCGCCCGCCTTGGGCGCACCGTCGCTCCCCCGCTCGCTGCGCAGGTACACGAGCGGATACGCGTCCTTCTCGCAATACACGAACTCGATGGCCCCCTCCGTGGCAAGAGCCGGGTTCGCCTGGCGCATCGCGATGAGGCGCTGGACCTCACGCCACAGCGAGTGCTCGTCTGCCATCTCGGCGGCCACCGTCGGCGCATCGGGAGCCGGATCCTGCGCGATGTAGAGCTTGTCAGCCGCAGCGCCGGAGAACCCGTGGTTCACGCCGTCATCCCACTGCATGGGCGTGCGCGCACCGGTGCGCATGTATCCGCCCTCGACCGACTTGACGTCGAGGTGGCGCATACCGATCTCGTCGCCGTAGTAGATGAAGGGGCAGCCCGGCATCGACAGGATAAACGCGAAGGCCATCTTCATCTCCTCGGGATCGAGGTAGCGGCGCAGACGCTCCATGTCGTGGTTGCCCGAGGGGATGCACATGAGCCCCTTGCCGTCCGTGAGGTCGAGGTTGCGCTTGTAGGTGGCCACAAACTCACTCGCGTCGCCCTTGCCCTTGCGGCTGAAGAACGGACGCGGCTCGGCGGTGCTGCGCTCCGGACGCCGGAACAGGTCCATGTAATGCGACGTACCGAACTGCAGCAGGAAGTCCATGTGGAAGCCGGCGCGGATGGTCTTGTCGGGCTCACCCCACTCAGAGATGAGAACCGCCTCGGGATAGTGCTCGTCAAGATAGGCACGCATATCCTGCCACAGGGCGATCGTCGCCTCCTGACCGGGGTCGTTCTTGACGAGCGAGCCGGCCATATCGACACGGAAACCGTCGCAGCCGCGCTCGAGCCAGAACGCCATGACGTCCTTCATGGCCTGGCGCGTGGCGAGTGCCTCGGGGCTGTCGACCGCGCTCTGCCACGGCTGGTCGATCTCGGCAAAACCGTAGTTGAGCGCCGGCTGGAAGGCGAAGAAGTTGACACCCACCGCACCGTTGCGCTCGGAAATGCCGCGCAGCACGCCGTTGATACCCTTGACATCCATCGGCGCCCAGACGTTGTCGTTCCACACGTAGCGGCCCGTGCACTCGTTCTCGTCGGCGCGGCAGGACTCCTTGAACCAGGGATGTTCGATGGAGGTGTGGCCGGGCACGAGGTCGAGCAGCACGTGCATACCACGCTTGTGGCACTCGTCAAAAAGGCGGACGAGGTCGTCGTTGGTGCCGTAGCGCGGCGCGACCTGGCAGTAATCGGCCACGTCGTAACCGGCGTCACCGAACGGCGAGACAAAGCAGGGGTTCAGCCACAGCGCGTTGCAGCCGAGTTCCTTGATGTAGTCGAGCTTCTCGATGATACCGGGGATGTCGCCGATGCCGTCGTCGTTGGTGTCGTTGAAGCTCTGCGGATAGATCTCGTAGAAGACGGCACGGTCAAGCCACGTGTTCATGTTGTGCTCCTTGTCTCGCCGCCCCTGATGAGGGGCCCGTACTCTGGCATGGTACTGAGCGGCGGCCGTCGCCGGGACGCGCCGTCGCCATCACCATTATGTACCGTTTGTCTAAGTTGTACGAATAAGTTTTGCAAACGGTCGGTAACGCAGGGCGGGAGGTAGCGCATGGCAAGCCGGAAACCGTCGGCTCGGGCGAAGCGCCGCGAGGAGTTTCGCGCGGAGCTGGGCGGCTTCGACGACGTCTTTGCCCGTGAGGAGGAGCGGCGCGAGGAGCTCGCCGCAGAGCGCGAGCACGCCCGGTACGAGAAGGCCTGCGCCTCCAAGATGCGCTACGCCACCAGAGGCGATGCGCGCGACGCCATCGCGGCCTGTGCCGAGCACGGCCGCCGCGGTCTCACGTGCTACAAATGCTCGTACTGCGGCGGTTGGCATCTCACGTCGCACCCGTGGAGCTAATCGCGCCCGTCTGCGCCCGCCGCGGTGCCGTGCCGGACGGTACCGCCCCGCCGCTTTTTTTGCGGGGCAATCAGCCGAGGCAGCTCATACAGGGCGTGTAACCGAGCGCCTCCGCCTCGGCGATGGTGCCCGCAAACTCCTCGCGGTTGTGCGGAGACATCTCCTGCACCCCCTCGCATGCGGGCAGATGGATCTTATGGGAGCGCGTATTGAGCACATAGGTCCCCTCGGCGTTTGGGTCTGTCGACGAGACCGCGCCCGCATCCCCCGTCGCGTGGGGACGCACAGCCGTGCCGTCCTCGCCGGACGCGGTGCCGGCATCCTCGGCGACCGTTGCCGCAGCGTCCTCATCGACCCATGCCTGACCCGTCGCATAGTCGATGGAAACCCCGGGCTGAACATTGGGGCACCACGCGGAGAAGTTGATCTCGCGCCCGCCGTCCTCAAGCGAGTACGCCTCCATCCGGACCCCGCGGCACACCAGCTCGCCCCCCTCGAACACCGGCGTCGCACGGTAGAGCACATGATGGTCCGTCTCATAGATGTAATCGGCCACATCCTCCTCAAAGGGGCGCATCGCGTCGGCGTTCATCCATCGCGTTCCCGTTACGAGGTTGCGCTCGTTGGCGTTTTCCGCCGAGAGCGCCCAGCCGATGAGATGGCTGCGGTTGTAGAGCGACTCGCCCTCCACAAAGTCGTAGCGTATGGCATGCCATCCCGTGGGACGCACATCGCTGATGCTCTCGCGCTCCTCGCCGCGCGCGGGCAACGTCTCGGGTCCGAGGCACGCCATCGCCTCGCCGCAGCGTCCCAGCTCATCGAGGTCGCTGTAGTACTCGTAGCCCGGGTGTTCCTCCGCATAGGCGATCTCGTCGCGCGAGAACGACGCCTCATCGACCGTGACCTCAGGCGCAGAAGAGACGCCCGCCACGTACGCGCCCGTAGCGCGGGAAGGTGCGCTCCCGAGGGCAGAACAGCCCGCGAGCCCGAGAGCCGATGCGATCAGCAGCGCTATCCAGAGGGAACTCACACGCGTAACGAGGGGTTTTCTCACGATTCTCCTTCGGTAGGTATCACGGGTGCGCCGGCACGATCACGTCGTAGCGCACCGCCTTGCCGACAACTTGATAGCTCGGCTTGACCTCGGCCAGAAAGGGCCCCTTCACCGGGCGCTTCACCACGATCTTTCGGGGCCTCGCGGCGCAGGCGGCCTCCATAAGAGTGGCGGCGTCCTCGCAAGGGCGCTCCAGATGGTGCAGGAGCTGGAACTTCTTTTTGACCGCGGCGCTTTTGCGCCGCTCGGGAAACATGGGGTCCAGGTAGACCACATCGGGGCGCCGCGGCAGGCGAGCGAGGCCCTCAACGCTATCGGAGCCGGCGAGGCGCATCCGGCACGCGACGGGCGCTATGGCGGGCGCATCGCGCGCGCGGCCGAGCGCATCGGAGAGCAGCGCGGCGATGACCGGGTCGCGCTCGAACAGCAGCACCTCAAAACCGGCAGCCGCCAATAGGAAGGCGTCCTCGCCCAACCCCGCCGTCGCGTCCACCGCAAGGAACGGGGCGTCTTGGGCGCCCTTGCATCGGGCGGCGCGCACCAGCAACTCGCGCTGCAGCGCACCGGGGCGGACGCGCGGCAGCATATCCTCAAAATCGGGCACGAGCTCCATGCCGCCGCCGACAAGGGCCAGGCCGCGCGGCGTCTGCCTGAGCTCAAGCCCCTCCGGTAGCGCTCTTTCCGCCATGCCGACCTCCCCCTTCCATGACGAATGCCACCGCACGCGCCGCCAGCCATCCCAGCATAAGGCCGAGGGCCGCGCCGGCAAGCACGTCCGTCGGCCAATGGACAAACAGATACAGGCGGGAAAACGCCACCAGGAAGGCCGAGGCGACGACAGCCAGCCGTGCGCTCCCCCTGCGCGCGCCCCGCGATGCGGCAAGCGCACCCGCGCAGGCAAACGCCGTAGTGGCATGGCCGGACGGAAAAGACCAGCCGCCGGGCGCCGGCGCAATCAGTGCGACGGACCGGTCGACCATGTACGGGCGCGGCCGCATTACCCAACCCTTGATGAGCGGGACGGCGAGCTCCGCCGCCGCGACCGCCGCCAGCACAGCGACGCCCGCCATGCGCGTCGACCGGCGGGCAAGCAGGCATACGGAGATTGCCAGCCAGATCAGCGCATGCGAGCCGAGCATCGATGCGGCGACCATCACCGCGTCGAGCACGGGGCAGTGCAAGCCCTGCAGGGCATACAGAAGGTGCAGCTCCCAAGCGCCCATGCACGACCGCCTCCTCCCCTTCGCGCGCGCCGAACCGCAAAACCCTATTGTCGCAAAAGTCCGGTGGCGGGGCACCCGCTTCCAACAACCTTCACCACCGCGGTGCGGCCCCGCTCATGCGGCTCCCCCGCACAGCCGGGCCGCGCGACCCCGATGCCTCGTATGATGACGCGCGGCTCACGCGCGGGGCGCCGCCGCCTGGCGCACGCAGGCGGCCGTCGTCAGCGCGTAATATCCCGCCAGAAGCATCACGGTGACGGCGACCACGCCCAAGGCGAAGAGGGGAAACCCCTCTGCCCCCATCATGATCGAGATCATGCCGATGAGCGCAAAGCCAAACAGGCAGTGGAGGAGCGCGAACGCGAGAGGCGTCGCAAAATGCACGGCAACCTGGGTGCGCAGCGACGCACGCACCGCGGTCTCGGGCGCGCCCAGCACATGCAGGGTGGAGCACGAGCGGACCTGCCCGGGCATCTGTGCGAGCTGCTGCAGGGCGAGCACCGCTATCGCGGCCACGAGAAACGCCGCCCCGTAGAACACGCACGCAAACGCGACCGGGGCAAGCGCCGCGGCGCCCGCAGGCGCCTGCGGGCCGCGCAGCCCCGCGCTGAACGCAAAGCCCACCACCATGAGGCACATCGACGCCGCCAGAAGCACGCTCTCGGCCGCCATCGCAAGCGCGGCGCTTTCGGCACGGGCCTCGAGCTGACGGACCGTGAAGGGGGCAAGGCCGCACCAATAGCGGTCCGGGCGGGCGCGCAGCCGCTCGGGCGCACGCACCGCCAAGACCCGCATGAGAAAATACGTGCCGATGAGCGCGCATACGCCCATGGGAATCACGAAGATGATGAAATACCCCGGGTTGAACAGGCATGTTCCCCAAACGATGGCGAGCAGCACCGCGGCCGCGACCCGCTGCACCCTGAGGGGCGCGGCGCCGGCGAGCCGCCTGCGCTCAGGCACGCGCTCGGCACCCATGAGCTCGACGAGGGGCCGGCGGCAGATGCTTGCCACCGAGAACCCCGCAGCGATGACGCAGATGATGAGGAAGGTGAGGGCGGTCTGCAGCGCGGCGGCAGGGGCGAGCACGACCTCGGGGTGCCACGGCGCCCCGAACACATAGGCCGCGATCAGCCCAAACACAGGTGAGGTCGCCACGCCTGCCACGAGGCCGCATGCAAGGGCGGCCACGCTCGCCAGGGCGCATTCGGCGAGCAGCACACCCGCCACCTGCCGAGGCCGCAGGCCGAGCAGGAGGTAGAGGCCGAACTCGCGCTTGCGGCGACGCAGCAGGAAGGCGTTCGCATAACCCAGCAGGAAGCAGAAGATGACATCGATGAGCACGGCAAAGGCGACGAGCACCTCCCCCGCTTTGGCAAACGATGCCCGCTGCGCATCGGTGAGGGAGAGTGCGAGCAGGTAGTCGCTCGACGCGAGAAACGAGTAGAGCAGGCAGACTGCGAAGACGAGCGTGAGGAAATAGACCGAGAAATCGCGGGCGGCGCGGCAGGCGTTGCCCCAGGCGAGCTTGACGAGCATGTGCCTCCTCTGACACGAAAGCGGTCGTGTGGCCGCGGCCCCAAGACGGGCGCCGACGGCTCTCGTGCCCATATTCGGCTATCTGCGCCTACCCTGCCATCGATTTGCCTTACCGCGGTCTTACCGTTTTGTAAGGAACGCCCCGCGGAAAGGCGAGCACGATGGCGAGCACGTTGCCGTCGACGCGCGCCGAGATTGCCGCGCCCATCGCCCGCGCCAGGTTTGCGGCAACCGCGAGGCCGAGGCCGCTGCCCGCCGCGCGGCGCGTAGCGTCAACCTGATAGAACCGCTCGAAGAGGCGCTCCGCGTCGATCGCCTGGGCGCACTCCACGGGATTGGACACCACCAGCTCGATCGCGTCTTCGCTCGCCCGCTCGGCAACCGTCGGCGCCCCGGCCCCATGGCGAAGCGCGTTGACCACCAGGTTCTGCAAGATGCGCACGAGCGCCTCGCGATCCGCCATGACGCGCACGTCCTCGTCTTCGAAATCAAGCGACGGCTCCCACCCCCGCTCGGCAAAGGCGGGATACTGGTCCAGCAGGGACTCCTCCACCAAGGTTTTGAGCGCGACGGGCTGAAGCTCAAGCGACAGGTCGGGGTCGGTGGACTTGGTGTAGGCGAAGAGCTGGTCCAACAACTCGGTCGTCGCATCGATGCGGGCGGCCGCCATATCCAGCTCGTGGACGCGCCTCTCGGGGTCCGTCTCGTCCGCAGCGAGCTGCAGATAGCCCTTGGCCCCCATGAGCGGCGTGCGGATATCGTGGGAGAGCGCCGAGAGATCGCGCTGGAACTCCTGCTGGTGCCGCATATCGCGCACATGGGCATCGGCGCCGCGGTCGAGCTCGCCGTTGATGGCGGCGGCGAGCTCGGTCATGCCCGGCATGGTGCCGGCAGCGATCCGCTCGTTGCTCTCTGGGTCGCGCTCGCGCAGCAGGCGCGCAAGATGGCGCACCTCCATGAGGTAGCCGGCGCCTGCGAGAAGCACGCCCAGGCCAATACCGAGCGCGAGCAGGACGAGCAAGATAAGCGGGGAATCCATCAGCGGCTCCGAATACGCGAAACGTTGTCGATCAGATGTCGCGGCGGCGCGCGATGGCGAGGACGACCACGGCCGCAGCCGCCATCCAGATGATACCCGTAAGCAGCACTTGGGCGCCCGGCGCGATTACGAGCGCCTGCGAGGAGGAGCCCCAGACCTCGGCCGCGCTCTGGGAGAAGAGCGCCCCGCCCCTCCCCAACAGCGAGAGCGCCGAAGAGGGCATCCATGCGGCGAGCGTTTCGAACAAGGGGCGGAGCGGCTGGAGCACGCTTAACATACCACCAGACAGCTGTGCCATGGCCTTGAGCCCCGCCGGCACCACGCCCGCATAAATCACGAACGCCCCGAAGTAGCTCAGCGGGCTCACGCGCGTCGCATAGACGATAACGAGCGAGATGGCCGCCATCGCCCACGTATTGAACCAGAACGCCGCCAGCCACCCCGCGACAACCAGAGGGGAGTCCGCCTGCGCGTAGCTGAAGCCAGCGATCATGCCGCCCAAGGTGATGAAGGCGACGGAGCCGAGCGTTACGACCGCGGATGTCACCCCTGCAAAGAGAAGCTTCTCGAGGAAATACGAGAGCCGACCCCTGCGCGCGCTGAGCACGCTCTTTACGAACCCGTTTTTGAACTCCTGCAGCGCGTGCTCCACCACCAGAAAGCTCACGCACAGCTGAACGAAGCCAACCTGCATGCTGCCGAGATAGGCGGTGTACGAGCCGAAGTCCGAAGGGATCTCGACGGCGTCTGTGCCGGAGAGGGTGGCATACGCCTGCGTTTTAGCGAACATCATGACACCGATGATGAGCGCATACACCGCGATGAGCGCGATGCCGTACTGCCAGAGACTCCCGCGAAGCCCCCGCGGCCGCGTGATGCGGTACCAATCGGCACGAAGAAGATTCAACATAGGGCTACCTGCCTTTTCTACCAGAAGAGAGGAGATACACGAGCGCGCCGATGATGGCGATGTTGAGCACCAGGTCCATCATGTCACCTGCCGCCGTACCCTGGGCGCGCGCCCGCGTCCATAAGCTCGACGAAGTAGTCCTCGATGTCTCGCTCGAGCACGCTGAGCTCCAGCACGACCTGATCGGCATCGTGCAGCACGCGCGAGACGTCCTCCACCGTAGGGGCGCCCGAATGAGAGGCATCGACCGCGGACCCGCCGAACGACGCCGCGGCGGCGCGCGCGCCGCCGCCGATGACGATGGCCTGGTCGGGCTCGACGCGGTAGGTTGCCCGCGGAAGGCGCTCCTCCAACAGGGCGAGCGTGCGGGCGGGGTCTGTCGTCCTCACGCGGATAGAGCTGCCGCACGCGGCATGCAGCTCCTCATCGGTAAACTCGCGCACCATCCGCCCGCCGGCGATAACGCCAAAACGGGTGCACACGCGCATGAGCTGATCGAGCACGTGGCTCGAGATGAGAATGGTCACGCCGCGCTCGCGGTTGAGCGAGACGAGCGCGCGGCGCAGATCGCGCGTGGTCTCGGGGTCCATGCCGTTAAACGGCTCATCAAGCAAAAGCACGTCCGGGGAGCCCACCAGTGCCAACGCCAAGCCGAGGCGCTGCTTCATGCCCTGCGAGAACTTCTTGACCTTGCGCGGGCCCGCCTCGCCCAGCCCCACCAGCTCCAGAAGCTCGGCTACTTGGTCTTTGGGGTGGATGACGCCCAAGGCGAGCGCCTTCATCATAAGGTTCTCGGCAGCCGAGAAGTTCATGAGCACGCCCGGCTCTTCGATGAGCGCACCGAGGCGCGAGGGCGCATCCGAGAAGCTGCCCGCGCTTAACGCGGCATCGACGGCGCCGCGTCCGGCTGCATCCGCATACGGACCTGCGCCAAACAGCGTAAGGGTGCCCGCGCTCGGCGTGGCAAGGCCGGCGATCATCTTCATGGTGGTCGACTTGCCGGCGCCGTTTTTACCCACAAACCCGTAGATATCGCCGGCGCGCACCCGCATGTCGAGCGCGTCGACCGCAACAAAGCGACCATAGCGCTTGGTAAGCGCGCGGCATTCAATCACGTTCACCGTATCTCCTATCGTCTTGCGGCGACACGCCGCACCCTACCCGTCACGTACGAGTATGGGGAGCGGGTTTTCAGAAAGGCTGAATCAAAGATAAAGAAAGCCTCAAGATATGCGCCGGCCGAGCATCATGAAGCGCTCGATGACCGGCGGACGGGGTGGCCCTCACGCCTCCGCAAGCTTGAAGCCCATGCCCCACACGGTCTTGAGGTAGCCGTCGGTTCCCGTGGGCTTGAGCTTGGCGCGAATATTGGAGACGTGCACGTTGATCGTGTTGTAATCCGCAGCGTACGGCTCGCCCCACGCGGCCTCGAAGAGCTCCGCCTTGCCAAACACGTGCTTGGGGTGCGTCATGAGCGCCTCGAGTATGTTGAATTCGATGCGGGTGAGCTCGACGGCCGTGCCCGCCACCCAAAACGCGCGGGCATCTGGATCGAGCTCCCAGTCGCGAAAGCGCAGGATGCGTGCGGGGGCGCCGACTTCGCCGTCATCGGCTCCATCTCGCGCGTCATCTGCATCCGCCGCGCCGAAATCGACCGCGGTGGCCCGGGCGCGGTGCCTGAGCTGCACCTCGATACGCACCGCAAGCTCATCCAGATCAAATGGCTTGGTGAGGTAGTCGTCCGCCCCGAGCTTCAGAAGGTCGATGCGGTCCGCCGCCGCCGTGCGGGCCGAGATCACGATAATCGGAACCGTCGCGTCGCGCTTGCGAATAAGGGCGATCAGGTCCTCACCCGCAAGCCCAGGCAACATAAGGTCGGAGACAACGACGTCGAAGGCAAAGGGATCCGCACCAATCAGCAGACGAGCCTCGCTCCCCGAGAACGCCTGCGCGCAGCTCATACCGCAACGCGCCAGATGCGTCGCGACGATCTCGTTGATGTCCGCATCGTCCTCCACGATGAGCACGCGCGCATCGGCCATGCCAACCCCCTCAAACGCCCCGGTCCCCGTCGGCGGAAGCATACCAGAAGAGACGGACCGATGGATTGCCCGGTGCAGCTAGCGCTCGCTGTGCCCGAAGGCCTCCCACAGCAATGCGACGATGCCGCAGAGCATGCCGCCGATGGGCCAGGCGACCCAGAACCACATGGCAGAGGTGCCCTCGGGTGTCCAGCTATCCATATCGGGCGCCGTGAGGACCGGAGCGAACAGCAGCGCCAGGGCGATGATGGTCGCAGCGATCATGATGGCCCCGCAGACGGCCTCGAGCTTCCTGCTGCGGCGCTTCCGGTCGAGCAGCGCCGAGCGCATGCTCTCGTCGACCTCCGCCGCCACGATGTCCTCCACCTCGAGGTCGTCGGCAACGGACTTGTTGTAGGCGGCGACGTTGGTGCGTCCGAGCAGCATGCCCGAGCGCGCAATCCACCACACGCCGAGAGCGATGAAGAACAGCAGGAAGAACAGGGCAGCATTCTCCGCCATCGGCTCCAACATGATGAGGCAGCCGATACCCGCGAAGATGAACGCGATGCCGGCAATGAGGCCCGTTGAGAAATCCCGGCGTGCCTTGGCGCGGTCGTCCTCGGTATAGAAGTCCTCCACGTACGGATGCGCCCTCTGAAACGCCGCATGCTCCATGCCGGCGGGCACGAGAAACGCCAGGCCCACCAGCACGCCCGCGAGGACGATGATCACAAAGAGCCCGTCGCGCGCGCCGACCGGGGCGAGGTCGTGCGCCCCCTCAAAGAAGAGGCCTATGGCGATACCCACGAGAATGGCCGCGATACCCGCAGGAACTTTCAGCGCCATCATGCGCTGATGCTCGTCGTAGCCGCAGACATCGGTAGGCGGGCCCGCCGGGATGGTGGCGGCGGCATCCGGCGCGGCGCGCCCGGTGAGGTCTCCCGTTACCAGCTCGTCGAGCGAGCATTCGAAGATCTGGCAGATCTTGAGGAGCTTGTCCATCTCTGGCTGGCTCTTTTCCGCCTCCCATTTTGTGACGCTCTGGCGGGACACCCCGAGGAGCATCGCTAACTGTTCCTGGGTCATATGGCGCTCGGCGCGCAGGTGCTGTAAGTTATCGCGGAAACTCATGGCGGAGCCTTTCGGTCGGAGCCGGGCGCGGATCCTCACAGGAGGGGCCCGGCCGGTCGTATCGTCTGCCGGCACCATGTAGTTTAGGGTGTCACAACGCCGCGCACCACCAACTGGCGGTGCGCATTTTTGCCCATCTTTTGGCAACCACGAGGCGCCCGCGGGTTGCCTTTCGCAGGTAGACGGTGCTGTCTGCATAGGGAGCCAGAGATTGGCACCACTCGGTCAGCACCTTGGCGAGCGGGATGCGGGCGCCTCTCCCCTTGCCTTTGCCCTAGCGCGTGCAGCGCTGCGGTGGACCGCCTCTCCCGCCGAACGCGCTGTTTTGGCCGCCTCGCGCCTTACCGCCGCCGCAACACGCGCTGCGACGGCATCGAGCCTCTGCTCGATCTTGGTCGCCGGGCGCCCGCTGTAGGTGCGCTGTCCTCTACTCGCCAGCGCGACGCCTCCGGCGATAGCCGCCACGCCCGGTCCGGGCAGTACGCAAAGCGGAATACCCGCCACGGCGTGCGCCGCCCCCGCCGCCATCTGCACGGCACCCTTTGCCTTGACGAGGGGAGAAACAATCCGCGTTGTTTTCCCGTCTTGCGCTTTGGACACGCCGCATCACCTCTGAGCGACCTCGTATGCGTACCATGGACTGCCTATACCCAGCACATACCGAACGCAAAACGCAAAAAGGGCCGGCGTTGCCGCCGGCCCTGACTTGATGATGGAGCGGACAACGGGGCTCGAACCCGCGACCCCAACCTTGGCAAGGTTGTGCTCTACCAACTGAGCCATGTCCGCACGCGAGGGATTACTATACGCGTTTTTTTGCGGAGCGCTCCCCTCTCCCGAGGTCTCCACAATTGGCACCCTGCCGCCGGCGCCGGCCCGACGCCCTGCTGCCCCACCCCGTAGAGGAAGTCGCGTTTAGGCCCCCTCGGGGACTGAGAAGCGGGCTTAAACGCGATTTCCTCAAGAAGCGGGGAGCCTACGGCCGTACCGCTACGACGCCTCACTCTCGCGCCAACGCTTGAGCGTGGGCAGCACCGCACCGAGCAGCGACGCGCTCTCGTCGACCGTCCAGCCCATGGCCTCCGCCATGCGGGGCGCGCAGTCCTCGATCATGTCTTCCATCGTGGTCTCGTAGGTATAGGAGCCCCCGTCGTAGCACCATCGGCAGAAGTCCTCGGTCTCGGTGCCATCCGCCTCATGACCGTGCTGGTCGGGGGCGGTGAACATCATGCCGCAGCTCTGGCAGTAGTGCTCCGGCATCTCAAGGAGCTCGGTGATGGGGACGTCGAGCTCGCGCGCGATGAGTTTGGTCATGTCGATGCCCGGCGTCGTGGCACCGCTCTCCCAGCGTCCCACCGCCTGACGCGTGATGAACAGGCGCTTCGCCAGCTCTTCCTGTGTTAGCCCGCGCTCGCGGCGCAACCGGGGCAGCACGTCTTTGATGGCCATGGATCCTCCTCGCTCCTGGTGTTCGCTGCGAACATTATCGGATGGGCGCGCGTCGCGCAGCAAGCAACAGGTTGTTGCATCAGCCCCGGCATACCAAGGCGACTGCTCGCCTCACCCGATGCCTGCGTGCTGAAGGATCGTGGCCACGACCTCTGATTTGGCGTCGGCGTAATGCTGCACGTATTTCCACTGCCTGCTGGCAAGGGCGCGTTTGGTTGAAGCGTAGAGTTCCCGATCGTCCGCATGCGTCCTCAGCCAGTCGCGAAAAGCGACCATCCGCGCCGCTTCGCTGCAGCCCTCCGAGAACACGTGCAGGTTCACCTCGGGGTCCGCACCCTTGAACATGCGGTGTTCGTACCAGTCCGGCTCCCGTATCCTCAAAACGTATCCCGCCCGCTCAAGCTGGGGTACATACGACGGCTCGTCGGCGGCGTCATCCACCAGAAGCAGGATGTCGATGATCGGCTTGGCGCAGAGCCCCGGGACGGACGTCGAACCCACGTGCTCGACGGATCGAGCGCGGCCACCCAGTGCCAAAGCGATCCGGCGTCTCTCCCCCTGGAACTGCTTTGGCCAGCTTGCATCGTACGCGCTGAGAACGACGCGCCCGTTCAGCTCCCGCGCACCGCCCACGCTCACCTGACTAAGATACTCATCTGACGGCATGCCGATCCCCCACTTCGTTCGCTATCAACCGGCATGGTACCGCCATTGCAGGCGAGACGGTAGCTCGTAACGGCGGCACATTCAGGGGCATCAGAGACACAGGGGGCTTGTCATCGGCGTTAAGATGCGTCGCTGGCGCGGCGGTGCGGACGACTCCACGTAAGGATCTCTTCGGCATCGTCCACAGAGACGTCGCGCAGGACCAGATCGCCCAGTGCGGCAGTCCTCGCGACACACGTCGCAACCCGTACCCGGCGCTGAAACGGGGACTCCGAAGCCGTCACATGCTGCAAACGGGAGCGGGGTACCACCTCGGTCCAGCGCTTGATGCCTCCTACGACCATCACGAGGCGCGTGCGGTCGTGCCCGATGCGGCTGTCGCGATACCGGAGCACGGCTCCCATCACCATGCGCAAAGCGATCGCGACGCCCACCGCGCCGGACAACACGATAAGCGCCTGGCGCAGAGTGGCCCACGGCTCCCCTAGCGGCAGAGCGCCTCCCGCAAGCGCGCACGAGCCCGCAAGCACCGCGGCAAGAAGCACCGCCTTCGCACTCGTGCGGACCGCCAGCCGCCGCGCCGCCGCTCGCGGAAGCCGCGCCAAATCCGACGCGTGCGGGGCCCCGGTAAATTCGGGGACGATGGCCTCCAAAAACGCGTCGAGCTCTGACATGCGGATAAACGGGTGCAGGACCATGCCGTCCGCAGTCGACGATTCGTCCGATGAGCCGATGCTCCCCACCACCGAAACCCGTACCTCCGCATAGCCCAAGAGCTGGCGCACCAGTCCCTGTCGGATGCGGAGGGCCTGGATGCGCTCGGAGGCCACCGCATGCGACGTGCGGCCGAGCAGCCCGCGCTCGACCGTGATGCGCCCGCCCCGGCGCTCGGCGCGGTACCCCGCGAAGCTGATCAGGCTGATAGCGAACGAGATCGCAAACCCTATGATCAGCGACAGCGCGAGCAGCAAACCCGCTACCGCGACGAGCAGAGCTATGGGGAGCGCCGCGATATCCCCGGCCGCCTCCGAGAGGTTAACGAGCCGGCTCTCCTGCAAAAAGTTGATGCCTTGAACGATGAGGATGAGAAACCCCGCCGCTTGGGCGATGACGCGCGTCTCGGTGAGCGCAGCGAGCACGAGGCGAGCGGGCGCCAGCGTAACGCAGGCATCCGGCGCCTTATCGGACGCATCGCAGGCAGGGGCAGGGTCGACTGGCGAATCGCCCGTCGCCTGCCGCGCGAACATGCCCTCGACCGCAGGGGCAAAATCCTGCCCCGAAAGCGCCGCCGCCTTGCGCCGGAACAGCTCCTCGCGCAACGCCTCGGCGACGCCCGCCTGCAGACCCTTGATGCTCGTCACCTGGCCCTCGGTATCGGCGGCACCCGTGTCTAGGTCGAGCGTCATGATCCCCAGCACGCGTTCCATCAGGCTCGAGGACATGTTGACGGTGTGGATGTGCTCGTAGGGGACCTGCAGACGTCTGGCGTTCACCAAACCGCTGCACAGCATGATGCCCGCATCGGTCAGCTCCCAGGTGCGCGTGCGCCACGTCACCACCGCGCCCACCACGCTTGCGGCGATGAGCAGCACGGCGGCGGCGGCGATACCGGGAAGCTCCTCCACCACGTTGCCACCGATCACCCTGACGATCGCCACGAGCGACACGCCCAGGGCGACGCCCAGACCGCTCACGGCGCCCGTCACGAGCGAGAGCGGGCTACCGCGGTGCACGCCTTCGAGCGCCGGGTGCGGCGCCTCAAACAACGATCGCTCCGGGTTCGCCATGCGCTCGACATCGTGCCAGCGTTCGCTCTCGCGATGCCCTCTCGCGGCGTCCTCACAACGGCCGTCCGCCGCATTCTCGCACTGCGTCCCCATAGCCTACACGTCCTCTTGGGCAAGCCGGGCGAGCTCGGCCACGCGGTCGCGCAGACGATTTGCGTCGGCCTCGTCGAGCCCGGGAATCTCAAAGCTCTCGCCCGCCGTAGAGATGCGCACCGCCGCCAAGCCGTGCGCCTTGAGAAACGGCCCCTGCCGGGTTTCGACATGCTGCACGCGCACGAGCGGTACGATGACGCGCTTCTTGACGAAGACGCCGTGGTACAGGTCGACATCGGTGGGCGTCACGTCAAAGCGCCATGTGGCATACTCCACGCGCGGGCTGATCGCCATATCGGCAAGCTCGATAGCGAGCAATGCGCCGCACACGGCAAGCGGGATGGCGAGGGGGCCGTTGAAGTGGCACACGATCAGGGCGACAACGGCGCCCGCCGCCACGGTTCCCGCCATGAGCGCGAGCGAGCTCGCATACCAGACGCGCAGCATGCGCGGGTCCAAGCGGTGTGAGGGATGCTCCATGGGCGGCCTCCGCTCCTTGGGGGCATTCGGGCAGTGCTTCTCTTAAGGATGATAGCACCCCCCCCCGAGCGGAAGACAACCGCAGCACCCAAGGGCGACGCGCCGCCGCTCATGCGCGCCGTCCGCTTGCAGCACACGCATCGTTGCAGGATGCCTGCAGGACCGCTAAGGACACCGGTATTTTGCAAAGTCTGCTTGTCATTATTTGCAAAGTATACTATGCTTAAGTTGCAAAGCCCGCTTTGCACTTTGCAATCCGGATGCACGGGAAAAGGAGGACTATGAGGAGCCGTATCCGCGAACTCAGGCGAGCGCAGAAACTCAGCCAGGCAGAACTCGCCGAGGCCGTTGGCACGACGCGCCAGACCATCACCTCCATCGAGGTGGGCAAGTACACCGCGTCGCTCCCGCTCGCCTACAAGATCGCCCGCTTTTTTGGACTCACCATCGAGGAGGTCTTCGATTTCTCCGAGATCGACGAGGACCTGTAACCGCACGCGCAATCGCCTGCACGCGTCGCCTCGCCAGATTCCATGCGAGGGCGCCCCGACGCGCCATCAGAGAGGAGCAGCCATGAAAACCACCATCGATACCCTGCGCAAACACGCCAGCACACGCCTCCGGCGCGAAACCATGTCTGCCGCAGCCATCTGCATCGTACTCGTCACGGGCGGCGCGCTCACCGCGACCGAGAGCCTGCCCGCACTCAGCGGCACCACCAGCACATCGGCCTTTCTCTCCGGAGCGGTGATGGGCCTTTGCGCTGTCGCCGCCGTGATCACCATCAAGAATATCGTCGATCTGCGCCGCGCGCTTTCCGACGACCGGGCGCTGCGTCGTCTCTACGCCAAGGAAAACGATGAGCTCCAGGCCCATATGGAGCGGGAGGTCGCGCGGACGTTCATCCAGATCATGCCCGCACTCGCCGTGGTCGCCATCTTTGTCGGAGCGCTCGTGAGCCTCGAGGCCATGGCTTCAGCCGCCGCAACGCTCGTGTTTCTCTCGGTAGCGCTGCTCGTCGTGAAGGCCGTGTACAAGATGCGTCTGCAAAGCGAGATCGGTGATGCGGCGGAATAGCGGACAGGGCCCCTCAAGTCGCAAATCGAGCACTCCATTGCGCCCACCCCTGCAGGTATCTCCGTGCGGAGGCGGGCGTTTTCTACGGCTATGCCAGGTACGCCTCGAGCGCTTTGACGAGAAACTCCGTCGCACCCGCGCCGGCGGCGCCATCGTAGTGCGCGCGGAAGCGGTCGTCGGCGAGATACATCTGCGCCAGTCCGCGGTGCGCCTCGGGCGAATAGCGACCCGCGCCCCAATGGCCCTGAATCCACCGCGCGTGCATGCGTGCGAGCTCCATCGCCTCCGCACCCGCAGGATCGCCCGTCTCCATGGCGAGGGCGAGCTGCCGGTTAATCTCCTCCCCCAATCGCTCCAGCGCATCCCACTCGCCGCGCGATGCGGAGCGCATCCGCTCGTTCGCCGCATCCACCGCATCGTCACCCCAGCGCGCTCGCGCCTCCTTGCCGTACGTACGCTCATTCGCCGCGATCTTCTCGCCCTTTAGCGCCTCAAAGGCGTCGCTCTCGTTCATCTGCTCAATCCTTTCCAAGGAGGCAATCGCCGCTTTCGTGCGGTCAATCGCCTCGTCCAGTGAATCCCTCTGCGCGCTCAGAGTGAGGAGGTGCGCATGGAGCACGTGACGAAGATCTCCCTCTGCACGAGCCAGCAAACGGTGAATCGTCGCCACCGACAGGCCGCACGCCCGCATGGACAAGATGCTTGCGAGGCGCTTCGCATCCCGCGCGGTGTACACACGATAGCCATTCGCCGAGCGTGAAGGACACAGCAGGCCCTCTTCCTCGTAGTACCTGAGCGTCCGAGCGCTCACGCCGGCGAGCTCTGCCAGCTCGCCCACAGCATAGTGCACGTCATCGCCCTCGGCCTTCGCTTTGACCATGTCGCACCTCCTTGCGAACATAGTGCACCTTGCCGTGGCGGAAAGGTCAAGGGGCGATTACGCCTTACGACGAGTGCCCCGCGCAGATCACATCCATGCGCTCAAAGGCCGCGGTCATGCGAGCCAGGCGCTCGCCGCGGGCATATCTCCCGCCCGCACCGAGAAATCGACATCCCCGTGAAGTCGCCCGGAATCTCGCCCGGATACCACCCAGGGAACAAGACCGCCCATCAAAAACACGCTGCCGGCAAGCGATGGCTCACCCAAGATCCGCAGCGCCACGGCTTTTGCCTGATAACAGGTAACGCCGCGCGGCGCATCAGCACCGAGCCGGCTCGAAGTATCGTTGTCCATGGGACCACGGGCGTCACGTAGGCGCGTCACGTCATGCTGCTGCACGATGCATCCTCTCTCCGATAAGGGCGCACGAAACCCGGGGCCCTTGCCCCGCCATGCAGCCTTTTTGCGTACAAGCTGAATCGGATTTAGAGGATGGTCGTCACAGATGCCTCCCGACACAGGGAACAATAGCCCCATGCTAACACGAAAACGACGGGACGGCGCCCCCTATAGAGCAGTTGTGCTACTCGCCAGCGGCAACTCCTCGAAACGTCCGCGTTTTTTCGCGTTCGCATATGTTCTCAAGAAAACGTTCTTGATTTATGCGTTCGCATAAATCACACTTACATACGGCTGGTTTTTTGCGTTCGCATAAACTGGAGGGATATATGCCGGCAATTCTCACCTCTCGCGAGCTTGGAAACATCATAAGGACCGAACGGAAACGCCAAGGGCTGACGCAAGCGGAGCTCGCCGGACTCTGCGGCGTCGGCATCACCTTCCTCTCCCAGCTTGAGAACGGCAAGGAAACCGCCGAGTTAGGAAAAACACTTACGGTGCTCACGACACTTGGACTAGACGTTTTCATAGAAAGGAGGGGCTAATGGGAGACGCTCTCAACGTTTCTTTGCTCTCCTATCGTGAACCGCATGTCGTGGGGACCGTATGCATTCACTCCACATATAATCTTACGTATATGTAATCTTTTAGCTGAGCAGCGCATATTCTTACCTATAGGTAAGAATCATATCCCAACTATACTATTCTTACCTATAGGTAAGAATAGGAGGATTGCCATGGCACGATGCGTACCCATGCAGACGGCTCCGATTTTTCAAGCGAGCGATCTCGGCAACCTACTTAGAGCACGACGAAAACAACTCGGATACACGCAGGAACAAGTCGCCGCATTCATGGGCTGCAGCCCTCGCCTTATAGGAGAAATGGAACACGGCCGTGGTACTGTCGGCATTCAAAAGATCCTCGACCTTGCCAACGGCCTCGGTGTCGATATCTTTGCGATACCAAGGGGGCAGCGATGAACGTGCTTCATATCTTTCGTGAATGGGAAAGCGCATACCAGCTCGTCGGTTCGCTTGTGTTTTCGCAAGGTGAGCTTCGGTTCACATATGCGGATAGCTATCTCTCCTCAGCAGCCGCACGTCCCATTTCCCTCTCCTTACCCCTACAGGATGCGACGTTCTTTTCGAACGAGGCGGCACCCTTCTTTTCGGGCCTTGCACCCGAAGGCGATATGAAGCGACTTCTCGCCGAATCGATTCATTCGAGCTCATTTGCCGTCATGCTCAGGCGCCTCAACAACGAATCAATTGGTGGTCTGATATTCAATACGGAACCAGAGGTGGAAGATGAGCACGCTTCTTACCGGCCCCTCGAAGAGCTTGATTTGATTCGCTTGCGCGACGAGCCTCGTACAACGGCGTTTGAAATGAGCATGAGCTCTCGCCTGTCACTTTCTGGCGCTCAGAGCAAGGCGGGGCTCTATTGTGCCGAGAGCACGGCGGGCCGAACCTGGTATCTTCCCGACTCGACTGCCCCCTCCACGCATATTGTTAAAACACCCCAAAAGGTCTTTCCCGATCAAACGCTTAATGAGGCGCTGTGTCTCGAAACAGCAAGGCGATGCGGTTTTGACACGGCAGATTGGGAGCTTTTGAATCTGGATGGAGGAGAACCGCTGCTTGCCGTCCGTCGCTTTGACCGCACGTTCCCCGATGATCCGGATAAGCACATCAGCGGCCTGCCCGCCCCTAGACGGTTGCACCAAGAAGACTTCTGCCAAGCATCGCTTCTCATGCCCGAAATGAAATACGAGCCAACCGGTGGTAATTACGCAAGTCGTTGCGGGACGATACTTACCCGTGCTTCGAGCAATCCGTTTGGCGATCGCGCGTTCTTCTTGCAAGCTCTGTATTTCGACTACCTTATCGGAAACTGCGACAACCATCTCAAGAACCATGCCATGCTCTGGGACGAGACCTGGAGTACTTGCGAGCTGGCGCCGCTGTACGACATCACTTGCACGACCATCTACCCGAGCGTCGAGGCCGAAATGGGCGTCTCGCTTTGCCCGAGCCGCAAGATCTTCAACGTCACCCCTCATGACATTGTGAGAACCTCACAAGCTCTGGGTGTTCCTCAAAAACTGGGCGAAAGCCTGTATAAAGAGCTCCACGCAAACTTTCCCAAGGCCCTTGACGCGGCTGCGAACCATCTCGCTCAGCTTGGCTATAACCGCACCGAGCGCCTCGTCGAACATATAAGAAAAGAATTCTCCGGCAAAGTGCAGCTATAAGACATGCCGGCGCTTCATATGAGCGGCCGGGGCATACCGTGTCGAGCATATCCCCGGCCGCGGTTGAATGTGCTACTCCCTCTCGAGCAACTGGCCCATCGCGATGGGATCATGAGCATCGAGTGGCG
This sequence comes from Collinsella sp. An268, assembly GCF_002159765.1. Lineage (GTDB taxonomy): Bacteria > Actinomycetota > Coriobacteriia > Coriobacteriales > Coriobacteriaceae > Coprousia. The sequence goes on from NZ_NFJH01000005.1 coordinate 28,923, forward strand.
TGACCACCGGTTTGCCGTCGGCATCGACCAGGACGGTGATGCCGCTGCCGCCCGTCATGTTGGATGACATGAGCAGGTAGTTAACCCCGGTCTCGGTGTCGACGATGATCTTTCGGACGTTGGTCACACCCTGCGAGTAGACCTCGACAAAGCGCTCGTGTGCCATAGCGGTTCCTTTCTGCGAAACGGTTGATGACAACTATCGTTCAAACATGTTTGATTGATGCCACGGTGAATGCTGAAGGCAGCGGGCCGCACCGAGGCGACCGCGCGCATGCGCTGGCTGTGGGGCTAGGCTCCGAGCAGCTTCGAGATGATGCTCGCCGCTCCCCACCCGCAGCACAGCCCGATGAGCACGGCAACGATGGTCTGCACAATGCGCCGAGCGACCCAGTGCTCGCCGGCGCGCTGGTTGTAGCGACAGCCGACCTCGGGGTCCTCACCCGCGAGGTACGCCTCCACCGCCTGATAGGCGAACAGCTGGTTGTCGTGTCGCATCTTATCGATGAGAAACGCCGCGACCATGGCGGGAACGAGCAGCGCCGCCGCGGGCGCCGCAATAAGCACCAGGTCAAGATCCAGCACGATGCCCCCGACCACCCACGCCACGCAGGCGAGCCCGAATGTCGCCATGACGACACCGAGCCGGCTCATCCTCTTCGCCCCAGCCTCGAGCGCCTCGCGTCTATCATGAGCGTCATCCCTGGCCAGCGCGTCGATGCTGACGCCGAAAAGCTCGCTCAGCAGAAGCAGGCTCTGCACATCGGGGTACGTGCGATCGGCCTCCCAGTTGCCGATGGTGTTCCGCGTCACGAAGACCGCCTTCGCGAGCTCGCCCTGGGACATTCCCAAGCGCTCGCGATGCTCTCTGATGCGCCGTGCGAGTTCCACGCGGCTCCCTCCCATTCAGGTGGTATCGGACCGCGCCTACGGTACCATCTTCTTGCGTGGGCAGAGGCGAGGCAGAGTGAAAACGCCCTGCCCAATGTTTTGGGCAGGGCGCTGAGCTGGTGCGTTGTATCTTTGATGCCAGGCTCCCCGTCTTGCCGCCGCGTGCGGCAGCATGCCGCGCGACGGCTCAGGCACCCGGATGATACGGGCAGGCTCCCTGCAGACAGGTGCTGTTCGCCTCGAAGACTGAACACGAGGGAATCGCATCGCCCTCAGCTAGATGCGTCCCCAGCTCCCGGTTGAACCATGGCACCGCCGCACGAACCGCGATGCGCGCATCGCGCTTGCAGCACCGCGGCGCACCGGCGCGCGCAATCCGCTGCAAGATGTCCGCGACCATGAGCTGGCCCTCGCTCCATCCCTCACGCCTCAGCGGCGCGTTGCCCGCCATGATGGCGAACGCCATGCCGCAGGACGCTGCCGCACCGCACACACCCCACTGGGCGCACGCCGCACCCGGCACGCAGGCGGCGCGGCGCTCGAGCTCGGTAAGGTCGTTCGTGAGGGAATCCCGCGCAGCCGCTCCGTCTTTGCCTGCGAAAGAGCACGTGAGCAGCGCTGCACCCACCAGCACGTGGTGCACCGGACCGAAAGCCGGGCACTCGTCGCTACCCATCAGCACCTCTAGCAACTCGGCGGGGTCGTTTCCCTCCCACGCGAGACATGCGCTCTCGATCCACGCAGCTTCCATCGGCACCCTTTCTCTCGTTCCAAGGCTTGGGCTATAGTATATATCGATATTCGTCAATCTATTATATTAGATTGATAGTCATCGATACATAAGGAACGTGAGCCCATGGAGCGGAGCACCCCCGTTGTCGCCTTTATCTGCACGCATAACGCATGCCGCAGCCAAATCGCCGAAGCCGTGGCGAGAACGTGGGCAAAGGACGCCTTTATACCGTGTTCAGCCGGAACGAACCCTGTTGCGAGCGTCAACAACGACGTCCTGCGCATCCTGCGCGACCGCTACGGCATCGATGCCTCGCAGCAACGTCCCAAGACACTCGCAGAACTTCCGACCGTCGACTTCGTCGTTACCATGGGTTGCGGCGTCGCCTGCCCCGCGCTGCCGGCACGACACCGAGAGGATTGGGGGCTAGAGGATCCCACCGGCAAGGGCGACGCGGCGTTTCTCGCCACGATCGACACCATCATCGAGCGCATGCTTGATTTGCGGGAGCGCATCGAGACCGGCGCCATCGAGGGCAGCCCCGAGCTCGTGCGCCGCAGGGCGGCGCGCCGCCTTAAAGCGCTTGCGGACCCCACGCGCCTGCACGTTATGCAGCTCCTCGCGCAGCACGAGGAGCTCTGCGCATGCAAACTGCTTCCGCATCTTGGCATCGGCCAGCCGACGCTCTCGCATCACATGCGCCTCCTCTGCGAGGAGGGCCTCGTCATCCCCCGCAAGGACGGACGCTGGATGCATTACCGCCTCAGCCGGTGCGCACTCGACACGGTGCGTGAGACGCTGAGTCTGCGTCCGGAGAGACCTTGCTGATCAGTTATGAGCTATGCCCATATGGTGCACAATAGCTCGTTTCGAAAGAGGGCTAACCGGCCTTTCGCCCTCCGCGCATAAGACCGTCCCCATACCTCTCCCTGCCTACGCCGCGCCGCCCCGCGCATCGGCCAGCTTCGCCTTGCCGAAGTTGCAGCCAAACAGCAGGCCCGCCAACAGGAGCGACGCACCCAGACCGGTGTAGAAGACAGCGATGAAGCGCTCGGGCGCGACACCGCTTGCGCGCAGTGCGATGCCGCCCGTCATCATCACCGCCATGATGAGGAATGCCTTGGTGTCGAAGAACTTGAGAAAGAACTGGCGCTCCTCAAGATAGGAGCTGATGCGGTCGGTGTGCTTGTGCACCAACCGGCCGAACACAAACTGCTGGAAGACGCCGAAGACCGCCGCGGATAGCAAGACGTTCACGACGGTGAGGTGAGCGGGGTACGCCGCAAGGCCGATGCGCAGAATGTTAAACCCGGCGGCGCTCCAAACGACGCAGGCGATCAGCAGAAGCGTGTTCCGTTGCACGGTCATGGTCATTCTTCCTTTCAATCAGCTGCCCCCGACATGAGATGCCACACTTGCGGCCTCTCGCCAAGAGCGTCGCATGCATGGCTAATACAGGACTCTGCGCACGATCTCCAAAACGGCACCGGAGTCGTACTCCCCGCGCATCATGGCGGAAACCATAAGCGAGAGGATGGTGTCGGCAAGCCGCTCGACCGTGAGCTGGTCGGTAAACGCGTCCGCACGGACGCCGGCGTCGCTGCGCAGCACGACGCAGAGCTCGTCTACGATGTGCCGCCACACTCTCGCCATCTGCTGCTTTCCGCCCGCTTTGCCCTCCTGCATGAAGCCGAGGGCGTGCAGGGTAAAGAAACCCGGGTAGCGCTTAGAGCCATCTTCCAGGCGGTCGTACATCCACGCAATGCATGCGAGCGTGTCCCGAAAAGCCGCGGCATCGCCCTGACGATGGAAGATTTCGTGCCAGACGCTCTCCACCGCAGCGGAGATAAGGTCCGCCTTGGAGTCGAAATAGTTGTAGATAGACCCCACTGATACGTCACAGGCTGCGGCGACGGAGCGAATGCTGAGCGCCGAGATACCTCTCTGGCGAATAAGCTCACGGCTCGCTTCGAGAATATCCTCCCGTGAGGTTACGATCGTGTTCACGCGCCCTCCCCTCCGTCGATGCCCCGTCTTCAAACTGAACGCTGTTCATATTACAGGCTAAGCGCGCCTTGGCAAGGGGTGCCACAGAAACCTTTCAAAGATACGGAGGGAGCGCCGGGCTATCTTCGCGGTGCTTTGCCTCGCCGTAACGCCAGGGAGCGCATCGTCTTGCCGCCGGGCGTTGCACGGGCGATGCCCCGCATCATCATCCCGCCTCGGTTAGCAGCCTGGTGAGATTGCGCACGAAGCGCTCACGGTCCTCAGCGGTAAACGCTGCGGGGCCGCGCGTGCGGCCTCCGGCGCGGCGCACCTTCTTCTCCTCATGGCGAATGAACAGATCCATGTCGATGGTCGCCTTTGAATACACCCTGCCGCGCACCCCGATGGCGGAGCCGCCGCGTCCGAGCACCATACTCGCAAGACCGATATCCTGGGTTATCACGACGTCGCCCGGCTGCAGGCGCTCGACGATGGCGAAGTCGGCGCTGTCGGCCCCCACGGACACATCGAGCACCTCCACCCAAAAGCCGGCGTGCGCGGCATCGCGCCCGCGCGCGTGGCCGGCATCGCGCGGGTCGTCTGAGCGGATGTGCCGCTCGAGATTCTGGGTGGTATTGCCCGCAATCACCACGGGGACGCGCGCGGCGCGGGCGCACCGCAGAGCCTCGCGCGTGACGGGGCAGGCATCGGCATCGATGTAGACGATGCGCGAATCCATCATCACACCCCCTAACCAGCAAGCTCGCGACGCACGCGAAGAGACAGCGTCGCAACGACGAGCTGATAGCTCATGTGGCAAAGGCTGGCGACAAGGTCCTCGGGCAGACCGGCGTCGAGGTCGACCGAAATCCAGGTGCGCCCATCGGAGTAATAGCCGGGCAGCACCGCATCGGGGTACTGCGCGCGCAGCGCTAGAATGCGGTCGGGATCGCATTTGAGCGAGAGCAGATGACGGCCCGCATACGGCGCCTTGGCACGCGGAGACGCCGTGAACTCGCAGGCGAATTGCTTGCCGCCCACCCAATACACCATCCAACCCCATGTCTCATGGAGCGCCTTCGAAGCACCGGGGCGTGAGAGCAGTACCTCGTCAAAGCATTGACACGCCATTAGGTCCCCTCCTCGGTATCGTCAGACCATCTTCACCGGATGGCGGATGACGGTTCGCAGCCGCTCCGGCGTCGTCTTGCGCGGGTCGCCCAGATACAGCTCGTGATGGAGGCGCACCTCGGGTACCGCGCCATCCCGATCGAGCGCATCGAGCATCGCCCCGGGATCGAAGGGAACCGTCGCCGCGTGCCCCGCGGGCGACTCCCCGCCCTCAGCGATATCGACGGCAAGTCCCTCGCTTGCTACAAAGGCCGAGAGCACGGCGATCGTCTCCGGCTCCGTATCGTAGGGCCCCACATGCAGCATCTGGACACACGGGCCCTCGGCAAAGCGCACGAGGCGCAGCTCTCCGGCATCAAGCGCCTCGGCGAGCTCCGGCTTCTTCTTCGCAGCGTCTGCATGCACGCGGTCGAGGACCTCCGGCGTTACAAAATCCGGCTGCCGTATAAGGGAAACCCATGAGAGAGCACCCTTGTCCGCAATTGAGGCGCCATCGAAGGCGCCCGAGCCAGCCCACCAGAGCCCTTCAAGCGGCGGCACCACATAATCGAAGTACCCCTCCGGCTGCCATGTGCCCTTTTTTGACATCTTGACGGTATACGAGAACGCGTAGAGCAGACTCAGCGCGCGTTGATAACGTCCGCCTTCCTCATTGGGGTCGCCCGAGCCTGCCACGGCGGCAAACGTCATCGCGGGCACATCGACAAGCTCCGGCTTATCCTTAGGCTGGTACAGATCGCGAAACGCGCGCTTGAAGTCATACGCCATGTGACCGCCCCCTCGCTTGCTATGGGATGCTCAGTATAAGAGAACATTTGTTCGTTTACAAGAGAAGGCCTGAAAAACTTTCACCTCTCCCTGTCACCTTTGGGCGACGTACGACCGCATCGTCAGCGTCCGCGACATCACGAGCGTGACCGTCGGCGATGTGGACATTCTGGTCGATGCCACATGGCGCCCTACCAGGCGACCTCTCCGCCGTACGAAAAACGGGAACCGCGCGCCGTGCTCTACGACATAGTTGAGCCGGAAAAGACTCCTAACGACGGCGGTCCTAGCAACTCGTCCGGCGCCGCTCAAAGCGATTCTCCCATCCACTGCATGGTCATCCTCAAACCATGTCGAATATATTCGACAATAGTTATACAATTCTGTCGGATATATTCGACAGAAAGGCTCGCGCCTCATGAACCACACCACGCTGAAGCGCATCATCTTCGACCAGCATGAGGTCATCCGCAACACGCGCATCATTCCACGTAGATACGAGCTCGACCCCGAAGCAAACTACGTCATCACAGGCTTGCGCCGTGCGGGGAAATCGACGCTGCTCTACCGCGTAGTGCAGGACCTTGTCGAACAGGGCGTAACCTGGGAACGCATCATCTATATCAACTTCGAGGACGAACGCCTCGCCGATTTCTCCGTAAACGATTTTCAAGACATTCCGCTCGTTCAAAATGAGCTGAGCGACGAGCGCGGCTATTTCTTCTTCGATGAAATTCAGAACGTCGAGCATTGGGAAAAATTCGTCCGCAGGCTTGCCGACGCTGGAGAGCGCGTATACATCACAGGCAGCAACGCCACGATGCTCAGCCGGCAGATTTCCTCAACGTTGGGAGGCCGCTTCTTCCCCCTGCACGTGACCCCCTTCCGCTTCGATGAATTCCTTGATGCGAAGCAGCAGGCGCACTCCCCCGCCGCGCTCTATACAACGCGCGAGATCGGCCGCATTGTCCGACACTTCGACACGTTCTACCAGCTTGGTGGATTCCCCGAATCGCTGCGCTATGCCTCCCCGCGCGAATACGTTGAAAACGTGTATCAAAAGGTGCTTCTGGGCGATATAGCGGCCAGATACAACGTGCGGAATGTTGACGCGCTCCGCGTGCTCATGAAGAAGGTCGCCGAAACGGTGCGTACTGAGGTTTCCTTTTCGACACTTCACAACACGTTGAAGAGCATCGGCTTCTCGATTTCTAAAGACACGTTGATCGCATATCTCGGATATGCGCAGGAGGCATACCTCCTCTTCAACATTACCAATGCCACAGCGAAATTCGTCGAGCGCGAGGGAAGCCCCAAATACTACTTTTCTGACAACGGGCTGCTCAACCTGTTCATCGTCGACCGCGAGACAGCCCTCCTGGAAAACGAAATCGCCGTTGCCCTGAACGATCGCTTCGGAACGGATCTCCACTATGCCAAATCTTCGAAAACAGGCATCGACGTTGATTTCTACCTGCCCGAAGCGAAGCTGGCGATACAGGTCGCCTACTCAATCGCGGGGGAGGCGCGCGAGCGCGAGATCAGCAATCTCATCCGCCTGGCGAGAGCGGATACCGCCATCAAGCGGCTGGTCATCGTCACCAAAGAAGAGGAGGAGAACATCGAGCAGCAGGGGATCTCGATTGAGGTCATCCCGGCCTGGAAGTTCCTGTTAACGCTTGGCGATGGTGGGAACGGGTGACGAAACCGACCTTACTCCTCCAAGCTGCAAATAAGGTCGAGGCAGACGGCCTTGAGCTGCGCGGTTCCGGAATTCTCGCCCCTGCACACCACGGGCAGCGCCTGCCTCTACGCAAACTGCAACCATCCAAGCGATCACGCCACCTGACGACGGCGGAAGGAGATTGCGGCGACAGGGGTCGCTGCAACTACGAGAACAGCGTAGACCGCGACCACCATGCCGATGAGGTCGAACACCACCGGCCCCATAGGATAGGACTCGAACGCCGCGAAGAGCATGTTGAAATTCGCGAAGTTGAGCGGGAAGAGCGCGAGCGCGCGCTCGAGCACTCCGATCCCGCCCGACGGAACAAGCCCCGTGAGCAGCACGAGCACAACGTCTGCCAGGAACACCGCAAGGGTTGAGCGCGTGCGCGAGGACATGGCGAGGGTAAGACACACGAAGCCCAGACACGTCGCATACATAAGGCCAACCGTTATGAGCGCCGCCTGCCCCACCGTAAGCGGATACGGCGAGGAGAGCGCGATGCTCTGTATAGAGAGGCCAAACCCGTCGGCACCGTAGAACACGAGCGAGAACCCTACGATGACGGAAGCGCAGAGCAGGAAATACACCGTTGCATAGGCGAGCGCGGCGACGACCTTCGCCGTAACGAGCGTGGAGCGGCCGCGCCTCGTGGCGAGCACCACCGCGTCCGCGCCGGACTGGTACTCGAAGGAGAACGTGGGCGCAAGCGTCACGCACACCGCCAGGATCGCGAAGACGAGAAACGCCGAGCAGTCGATGATATTGCCCCAGCCGCCCACGTAACCGTACGCGATCGGTTCGGCGACACCCGCCTGCTTCTCAGTCCAGTAGGCGCGCTCGGCGTCCGTGTACTCCCACATGCCGGCCTGACCGTCGTCGAGGGCGTCCTGGGTCAGCGCGGAGACGGCACCGTACCACCCCGCCGCCATCTCGGGCGTCACGCGCGCGGCCGTCTGGGCGGGCTCCTCCCCCGTCGCGCGCCACGGCCTGAGCAGCATGCTCCAGTACGGGTTGTAGAGCTCGTAGACCTCCTCGTCGCTGAAGTTCTGGAACATGAGGTCGTACACCGCCGATCCCGTCATCGTAAGAACCGCATCGCGGTCGATCCGCGAGAAGACCCGCTCTTGGTAGGCGGCGATGTCGGCGGCGGCGCGCTCGGCGGTGATCGGGCCGGCGTGCGCCTCGTCCTCAGAGCGCGCCTGTGCGATGGCCTCCATGCCGGAGACGATCTGTCCTTCGCTATTCGACTGCCGGTTCTGCACCACGTTGAGCGTCATGATGCCGATGAGGAACACTGTAACGCCGATGTTGGCTGCGAGCGCAACCCGGCGCGTGAGCATCTTCTTGAGTTCGAACCACATGAGTCTAGCCATGGCGAGCCTCCTTGAAATGCGAGCCGCCCCTTCCCTCAAAGCGAGCGGCGGGTGATTCGCTGCGGAACACGTAGAGATAGAGGTCCTCGAGGGTGGGGGCAACCGGCTGGGAGCCTTCGACCTCGGGCGCATCGGCGACATACCGCACCAGAGCGCTGCCGCCATCGAGATAGCGCACGTTGCTCGCGCACAGCCCGCTCTCAAGCGCCTCCGCCCGAACGGCGGGAACGACCGCTTCCCACACCTTGCCCTGCGCCTCGGCGACGAGCTCTCCGGGCGCGCCCGCGAGCACCACGGAGCCCGCGCGCATCATGAGGATCTCGTCGGCGATATGCTCCACGTCGGAAACGATGTGCGTGGAGAGCAAGACGATCTTGTCCTGCGAGAATCCCGAGATGAGATTGCGGAAGCGCACGCGCTCCTTGGGGTCGAGCCCTGCGGTGGGTTCGTCCAGCACGAGCACCTCGGGGTCGTTGAGCACGGCCTGCGCGATGCCCAGGCGCTGGCGCATGCCCCCCGAAAACGTGCGGATGCGACGGCGCTCCTCCCCTTTGAGGCCCACTCGTTCGAGCAGCGCAAGGGAACGGTCGCGGGCGTCGCGGCGCGAGAGGCCCTTGAGCGCGCCCATGTACTCCATAAAGTCGAGCGCCGTAAACTCCGGATAGTAGCCGAAGTCCTGCGGCAGATAACCGAGGAGCGCACGGTAGCCGTCACCCCTGCGCGAAATGGGCACGCCGTCGCAGCGCACCTCGCCGGAAGTGGGCCGCAGTACACCGCATATTATCCGCATGAGCGTGGTCTTTCCGGCGCCGTTCGCCCCCAGCAGGCCGTACACACCGGGTGTGAGTACCGTGCTCACGCGGTCAACCGCGATTTTTGGACCAAACCGCTTGGTCACCCGATCGAGCGTCAGCTCCATGTTGATAACCCTCCTTTGAGTCATAAGCCTGTTAGCACGCCGCAGCCGGCGTCGGCACATCGGCAAAGCCGGACGCCGCCGCCCGAAGCCACGCGCGCACCTCGACCACCGCGAAGAAGAACGCGGCGGCGGATGCCGCCCACCACGCAACCGCCGCCGCGGGGCCAAATGCCGCCGGATAGACGGTGCGCGCCACCACGCAGGCGGCACAGACCGCAACCGCCGCCGCAACGGCGCCCACGGTCGCGTCCGCGCTGGCAGCCCGCCGCGCAACGAGAAGCCCCGCACCGAAAGCCGCCAGGTAAGGCGCGAGCCCCTGCGGAAACACGGCCCAGGGCGCAGAGCCCGCACCGGCGATTACCGCCAGCAACCCGATGGCCAGCGCATCGGCGCAGCAAAGGACAAGCGCTCGCGCGCACGCCGCCGCCTGCGCGTTCACCGGGCAAGCGGCCTCCAGCTCCGCCATGCCGCAGGAACGGGAGCGCGTGATGCTCACCAGCGTAGAGAGCGCGAGCACCGCGCCCAGAACCGCCGAGGCAACGCCGGTGCCCACGCCGGAGAGGGCGCACGGCACCGCTAGGAGGACGAGCCCCGCGTGAAGCGCCCACGCGCCGGCACCGATACGCCGCGCCTGCTCGGCAACGACCTCAAATGCGGGCGGCCGCGCAGGACGCGCCATCTCGGCCGCAACCGCCTCCACGAGCGCACGGGGCGCCTCGGCATCGGCGACGTCGACCGCCCTGCGGTAATGGTCTCTCAAGGCGTCTTCGACCTCGCGCCTCTCGCATACCTTCATCTAGAACCTCCCTGCCCCAATCCTCGGACTCCCAAATCGGCACGCAGCGCCTCGAGCGCTGCGGCCACGGCGCGCGCCGCGGCGAATCGGCTCATCCCGAGCGCCCGCCCTACCTCGCCCATCGTGAGCTCCTGGCCGTACCTCAGCTCCAGCACCTCGCGCTGGGCGCGGGGTAGCCGAGCAAGCGCCGCGGCGAGGTCGCGTCCGGCGTCGGCATCCTCCGGTCCCCCCTCCATCCGCGAGCCCCTCGGGAAGATCAGCCCACGACATCGCGCGGTCCCGCACCATATCGGTGCAGACGTTGCGCGCGATCGTGATGAGATAGGCGCGGGCGCGACCTTGCTCCCGATAGCGCGACCGGGCGCGGACGAAGCGCAGGAACGTCTCCTGAACGGCGTCTTCGGCGAGCCCTGCCGGCGCATGTCTCACGCAGTAGCGCATCACGTCCGCGTAATGCTCGCCCACAAAGCGCTCCGCTTCGCCGATCCTTTCGTTCCTGTCGCCCACGCAATCACCTCCCTTTACCCCTATTAACGGCCGCGCGCGCCAAGATGAGCGGTCGATTTGATTCCAAGTGGCAACCGTTACGGCTTCGTTAGAAATCACCCGCACCATGGTACGCGTCACCAAAAGACGGCGTGCGGAGGGGCGACTCGCTCCGCACGCCCCGACGAGAAAGGGCACATCCATGGGCTTCATACTCGAGACCCGCGGACTCACCAAGCGGTTCGGCAGCGGCGCGCACGTGCAGACAGCCGTGAGCGACGTTTCCATCCATCTCACCGAGGGAGAGGTTTACGGACTCCTCGGCCCCAACGGTGCCGGCAAATCGACCACTCTCAAGATGATCTGCGGCATGCTGCGCCCCACCGAGGGCGAGATCCTCTTTGCCGGGCACGCTTGGCGTCGCGAGGACCTTTACGCGGTAGGCAGCCTTATCGAGGAAGCGCCGCTCTACCCCAATCTCACCGCGCGCGAGAACCTGCGCGTGCGCACCGCGCTCTTGGGGCTCCCCGAAAGCCGGATCGACGAGGTGCTCGCCGCGGTCGACCTCACCGGCACGGGGCGTAAGCGCGCCGGGCGCTTCTCGATGGGCATGAAGCAGCGCCTTGGGCTTGCGCTCGCGCTTCTTGCCCGGCCGCGCCTGCTCGTGCTCGACGAGCCCACCAACGGCCTCGACCCCCTCGGCATCGAGGAGCTGCGCGCTCAGATTCGCGGCTTCGCCGACGCGGGCACCACCGTGCTCGTCTCCAGCCATATCCTCTCTGAGGTGCAGCAGATGGCAGATTCCATCGGCATCATCTACCAGGGGCGGCTCGCCTATGAGGACCGGCTGCGCCCGGGCGAAGACCTCGAAGAGCTCTTCATGGCGGTCTGCCGCGAGGGTCGAGCCGCCCAGAGGGAGGTGGCGGCATGAGCCGAACCTTCGCGTGCGCTTCCGCGGAGCCGACATGCGGGGGCACGGAACGCGCCGGTGTGGGGCGCGCCCTTGCCGCCGAGGCGATGAAATCACGCCATGCGGCGCCCGTGCGCCTCGCCGTCCTCATGGCGCTCCCTATGCCGCTTCTTGGCGCGATGCCCTACCTCGGCAACCAGTCCTTTAGCGCATGGAATTATTGGTATGCGCTTTTCTTGCCGGTAACGCTCTCGCTCGTCGTCGCCTGCGTGGCGCAGGCAGACGCGCGGATGCAGATGCGCGGGGTGCGCGGCCTCGGGGCGCCGCTCGGGTGCGCGTGGTGGGCGAAGGCGCTCTGGTGCCTTGCGCTCTCCGTCCTCGCCAACGCCGTGGTGTTTGGCATCTATCTCGCGGGGTCCGCATTCACGACGCAGGGCATAACGCCCGCCGGCACGCTCACCATGCTGTGCTGCGCGCTCGTCAACGCGCTCACCACCGCGTGGATGATTCCGGCGGGCCTGTGGCTCACGGTGCGCGCAGGCATGCTCGCAGGCATCTTCTGCCCGCTCGCCGTGCAGCTCGTGGGCGGGTTTGCGTGGTCGATCGTTCCTCTGCCGCAGCTGTTCCCCCCATCCGCCTCGATGGTCATACCCACCAGCTTCATCCCCGTGCTCCCGAGCGGCGAGCCGCTTGCGGCCGACATGGCGCTCGGCGGCGCCCTCGCCTCGAGCGGCGCGCTCACCATAGCCGGCCTCGCGATCTGCGCGCTCTCGTTCGTCGCGCTCACCGCCGCCGGCGCCGCGTGGTTCGCACGCTCCGAGGAGAGGTGAGGTCCGTGTCTCGAAACGATAGGGGCACCATGGCAGCACAGGGGGCACGACCGCGCATGACCCTCCCTCGCGCGCTTCGCTCCGAGCGCCTGCGCCTGGCGCGCTCCCCGCTCCTGGTTGCGCATCTCGCCTGCGGCCTTGCAGGCGGTCTCGCCTGCGGAGAGTACTTCTGCGTCGCCCGCTGGGACCCGGCAATGAGCGCAGACGCCTACGCGCAGTTCCTCGGCGCCCTCATGCCGCTTATGTCCGGCATCGTCTGCGGGCTCGCCATAGACGAGGAGCGCGCGGCGGGCGGCCTCGCCCACCTGACGGCAATCCCCTCACGCGGTAGGGCGATCGCGGCCGCATGGGTCGCCTTGGCGACGCTGGGAGCGAGCGCCCTCGCCCTGGCATTCAGCGTCTTTGGCGCTATGCTCGCCGCCGCGGGCCGCCTGCCCCTCGGCCCCCTGCCGCTTATAGCCTCTTGGGCGGGCACCGTCCTCGGCAGCCTCCCCCTGTATGCAATCGGGCTCGCCCTCTCGCTGCGCTTGGGGCGCAACGCCGTCATCGGCGTCGGCGCCGCAGGGACGCTCGTCGCGTTCTTCTCGGTCGGCGGTCTCGCGCACGGTCTCATGACCGGCGAGCTCACCGGCCTGGCGCCGAGTCCGCTCGCCTGGATTCCCTTCTCGTGGCCGGCGCGCCTGGGCTCGCTCGGGGCGGAGGTCTTCATCGACGCCGCCCGCGCCGCCGCACCCCTCGTCGCAACCGCGCTTGCCGGCGCCGCCCTCTCCGCGCTGACCGCCGGCCTCCTCATCGTGTGGTTCCGTACCTTTGAGGGAGGGCGGTCGGATGCGTAGCAGACGGGTCCTCGGCGCAATCGCGCTCGTGCTCATCACCGCGGCGCTGCTAACGGGCGGCCGCATGCTACTCGATGCCGGATGGGGCGCGGCGCTGCGCTCGCTTGCCGACCGGCTGCTCCCCCTTCCCGAAATGACCGTGTACGCGCCCGCCCCCGAACCCGGCAGCCACGTGAGCTCCTATGCCGATGCAACGGGTGCGGGGACGAACTACGTGTACCTGGTCAACGCAGCAGACGCGAACGGTGTCACGCACGAGCTTCAGCTCATTTTCTTTGGCGGCGAATCGAGCGGCTCCGGTTGGCTCCGCATCGAGGCTCGCGGCGGCTCGGGCGTGCGCTACTCCCCTTGCGCCGCAGAGGAGGTGCCCATCGCCGCGCGCGGGGCATGTGCGCCGCAAGGGACCTTACCGGTATAATCCCCCCAGAAAGAAGGAGTCGACGGTGGCGGTAATTCTGGCGATAGACGATGAGCGCGCGATTCTCGACGCGCTGGCACGGGTCCTCGGGCGCGACGGCCACCACGTTACCCGCATCGATGACCCGACGACCGTTCCCGGCATGAATCTCGCGCACGTCGACCTCGTGCTCTGCGACGTCATGATGCCCGCGCTCGACGGCTTCGAGCTGGTGCGGCGGATCCGTCCCGCGTTCGACGGACCCATTCTCTTTCTCACCGCCAAGGTGGCCGAGGAGGACGCCGTCACCGGTTTGAGCATGGGTGCCGACGACTACATCCGCAAGCCCTTTGGGACTGCCGAGCTGCGCGCCAAGGTTGCCGCCCACCTGCGCCGCGAGGCGCGGCCCCACGCCCATGCGCTCGCCTTTGGCGCGGTGCGCCTCGACCTCGGGGCGCGCGAGCTTACCGTGAACGGCGCGAGCGTACCGCTCACACCCACCGAGTACGGCATCTGCGAGCACCTCGCCCGCCACCCCGGACAGGTCATGAGCCGCGCCCAGCTGCGCGAGGCGGTGCGCGGATGGGAGAGCGACGCCGACGACGCCGCCATATCCATGCAGGTCAGTCGTGCCCGCAAGAAGCTTGCCGAGGCGGGCGCCGACCCGATTGCGACCGTTTGGGGGATGGGATACAAATGGCAGCTATAGCATCGGACGGGGAGATGCGCGGCACAAGCGCCGGCATGCCGCTCGCGTTTGCGATCGGGCGCTACTTCATCTACGCCTTCGCCGGCGTCGCCGTCGCATGGGTCATCGCGTTCATGGGCATCTCGGCCGCCATCAACATGGGCTGGGTCTTTGAGGCGAGCTGGGGTCCGGCCAACGTCCGCACGGTTGCAGAGGACCTGGCGGCCGAGGGCGTCCGCGGGCCGCAGGACATCCCCACGGCATACCAATACCTCATCATCGATGCCCGCGGCAAGACGCTCATGACAGACCTCACCGGCGAGCGCCTCGCCCGGGCAGAGGAGATGGCGCGAGCGGCGCTCGACGCCGAGCGGGATGCGGTGGAGATTGAGGGCGGGGGTGCCGGCCTCACCTACGCGGCCTTTCCCTTACGGGACGGCGGTGCCTGCGCGCTCGTCTCGGAGTACCTGCCGCAATGGGTCTCTCGCGACCTTTTTGGCGTGCTGCCCAACCCGCAGAACCTCATGCTTTTGGGCGCCGCCCTGGGCAGCGCCCTCGCCCTCGGCCTTGTCGCACACCGCGCGAGCCGCGTGATAGCGCGCAAGATGGCGCCGCTCACGCAGGCGGCGGAGCGCATCGGGGATGAGGAGCTCGACTTTGCCGTGCAGCGCACCAACGTGCGCGAGATCAACGCCGTGCTCGACGCGATGGATGCCATGCGCGTCTCGCTCGCCGCATCGCTCGACGCCCGGTGGTCCGCGGAGCGAGCGCAGCGAGAGCAGGTGGCGGCGCTCGCCCATGACCTCAAGACGCCGCTCACCGTTTTGCACGCCAATGCGGACTTTGTTGCCGAGGAGCTCGCCGACGGCGAGGGCCTGGACGAAAACGCGCGTGCGGAGCTCGCGGCCGCAGCGCATGACATCGCCCGCGGTACAGAGCAGCTCGATGGGTACGTGCACGTGCTCATCGAGGCCTCGCGCGGAGGTGAAACGGCGCGCAAGACGCCTGTCCGGCCGGCGGCCCTGTACCAGCAAATCGCCGCAGAAGCCGAGCCCGTTGCCCGGGCTCACGGCATTGAGCTCGCAGGCGCGATCGACCCAGCCGCCGCCAGCGTGCGCGAGGTGCCGCTCGATACGACCTCGCTTACGCGCGCCGCGGCGAACCTCGTCTCCAACGCCGTCGAGCATGCGCGCTCGCGCGTTGAGATCACCTGCACGATGGTCGACGAATCGCTCTCCATCTCCGTCGCCGACGATGGGGCGGGGTTCTCGCCCGCCGCGCTCGACCACGGTTGCGAGCGCCTCTTCACCGATGACGCCTCCCGCGCCGCGCGCGACGGAAAACGACACTATGGCCTTGGGCTCTACACCGCCGCGGAGGCGGCGCGCGCCCATGGCGGGAGCATCTCGCTTGCCAACCGGCCCTCCGGCGGCGCCGTCGTCACCCTCACCATCCCGCTCTGATGCCACGATCGCACCGATTGCCCTGACGTATCGAGCCATTTACGATGTGTATCCGTCAAGTGGGCTATCCATCCAGCGGGCATGCTGAGCAACAGGAGGTGCCCCATGCTTCAAATCAAGGGCATCAAGCAGGTAATCCGTGAAACTGCGGAAACCTATGGACTCGTTAAGGTTACGCTCTTTGGTAGCTTCGCGCGCGGAGATGCAGGCGAAGCCTCGGACGTTGATCTCCTTGTTGAAACCTCCCGACCGCTCGGCTTCGCACGGAGGCCATCTACAACGAACTTGAAAGCGAGCTCGATCGCCCCGTCGACATCGTGTTCGGTGCTCATAACCTCTATCCGTCCGTAAGAGACGCCGTCAAATCCGAAGGGGTCGTGCTCTATGAGGCCCGGTAAACTCATTCCCTAGAAATAGAACAGGTCCTCGAACTTCTTGTCGAGGGCGATGCAGATAACGAGGGCGAGCTTCGCCGTGGGGCTGAACTGGCCCGTCTCGATGGAGCTGATGGTGTTGCGGGACACACCCACCAGCTGGGCGAGCTGCGCCTGTGAAAGCCCCCGCTCCGCCCTGGCCTCCTTGAGGCGGTTGCGCAGTACCAGCGACTCCTTCATACGCCCTCAGCCCTCAAGGGCGTAGAACCACAGCCATCCCAAAGAGATGGCGAGGCACAGCGTCGCCATAAGCAGGGCGGAGACGTCCTTTGTGGTGTGCCACTTATAGGCCTGCGCCGCGGCAAGGTACCCGAATCCCATAGCGAGCAGGTCATACGGGTCATCACCCGTTACAGCGAGGCGGATGACGAACACCACGATAAGCACCGACGCCATTCCGATGGCGCCCCACACGCTGGCTTGATCCGCTATGCGGCATTCACGCTCGTCGTGAAACCGGTTGTCCTGACGGCTCTGAGCAAGTATCTCTTCCCTGTCCATCCCTGCAGCCCTCGGCTATCATGGACGGAGATCACCATGCCGTGCGGCGGAAAGGATGCCCATGAACACCAAGCGGATTCTGAGCGCATTGCTCGTGGGCGCTCTCGCCCTCCCTCTCACCGGGTGCTTCGGGTTGCCCGACCTGACCGACACGGCAGCTCAAGCTGAAGATCTTGCCGCGCGGGCGCAGGACCTTGCCGACACGTTCTCAAACGTCGAATGGGGAAAGATCTCCCGCCTCGTGGTAAAGGATGCGACAACGGGCGAAGTCCTCGGTGAGGTAACGGACCAGACCGCTATCGAGCACGCCTTCTCACCCCTGTCCGGCGTGAACGGGTTTGCCGAAACCCCCGCCGAGCCCGCCGAGTACACCTTTGAGCTCTGGCAACCCGAGACGCAAAAGGCGGGCCAGAGCACCGAGGATCTCGACGAAGTCCAAGTGCTCTCTGCAACCACCTACCAAGACTCTTCGGTGGTTACGCTCGAGGTCAGCCCCATCGGCCTCACGCTCCACCTTGCAGCGCAGGACGGCACGGCCGAGGCGCTACGATCCCTCGTAAGCTGACCCCTCCCTCCGCGTCTCCTTTCCCGGCGCACGGTGAGACCGCGGGCTGAGCCCGCGCGACCGTTTTCCGGCACCCGACACCGCTCATACATTGGCGCGCGCATTGCCGCGCGTTTCGCCCGGGCCGCCGTACATTTCTCGCGGCAATGAACCCGGCAATGAACCCGCGAATGTACGGTCGGCAGAACCGCAGGTGGCGGGCCGTACATTTCCCCTCGCAATGTACCTGCGGCCCGATTTCGGCCCCCGCAGCGCATTTCCGGGTGCATTGCGCGCGATATTGCACCGAGGGGGCGGCAAAAAGCCCTGCAATGTACGCGGCAATGTACGCGGCAGTGTACGGCGCAGGCGCCCGTGAGCAAAACCCGCCGGGGAGCTCATGGCGCGGGGCAGAAAGCCCGGCAATGAACCCGGAGATGCACCCGCCCGCATATCCACCGTACGTGCGGTGCGCAGCGCAAGGCAGAAATGGCGTCATGTTACGAAAGAATCGACACCAAAAAAAGCTTGCACTGTGTATATGCGTGTATATACTGTACTTATCGGGTATACACAATATGCTCGACGGAGAGGGCGAGGACGTCCGCTCCCCTCCGAGCCGCCCAACGGGGACGCCCGCGGCGGCACCCCTTCGCGGGGACGCCCGCGAAGGCGAAGAGGAAGGATCACGACTTGGACATCATCATCTCAACCTCGAGCGGCAAGCCCATCTACGAGCAGATCACGGACCAGATCACGTCCGCCATCCTCACGGGCTCGCTCGCCGAGGGCGAGCAGTTGCCCAGCATCCGCGCACTCGCCAACAGCCTGCGCGTGAGCGCGATCACCACCAAGCGCGCCTACGCGGACCTCGAGGCGGCAGGCCTTATCGAAACGGTGCCGGGCAAGGGGAGCTTCGTTGCCGGAGGCAACGCCGAACTCATCCGCGAGGAGCAGATGCGCGAGGTGGAGGCGCTCATGGCACACGCCGTCGAACGCGGCCGCACCCTCGGCCTCACCGACGAGGAGCTCACCGAGATGCTCGCCCTGGTACTGGAGTAACCATCGCGTAAGGACGCTAAAGAAGCGCCCGCTCCGCAGAAAGGACGTCGACCATGGAAGCCATGGTATCGCCTACCCAAACCACCACCGTGCCCCTCATCGAGGCGCACGGCCTCACCAAGCACTACGACGGATTCTCGCTCGAGGGCGTCGACCTCACCGTTGCCGAGGGCGAAGTAGTGGGCTTTATCGGCCAGAACGGCGCCGGCAAATCCACCACCATCAAGGCGCTCTTGGGCCTCTTTCCCATCGACGGGGGCGAGGCGCGCGTACTCGGCTGTCCCAGCAAAGACCTCTCCCGCTCGGCGGGAGCCGCACGAAAAGAGGAGATCGGCGTCGTCTTTGACACGGTATCGCTCCCCGAGCACCTGAAGATCGCCGACGTGGGGCGCATCTACGCCCGCGCCTACCGCACGTGGGACGCCCGCCGGTTTCAACGCCTCACGGCTGCGTACGGGCTCGACGCCACAAAGACCGTGAAGGGACTCTCGCGCGGCATGGGCATGAAGCTCAGCCTCGCCTGCGCCCTCAGCCATCAGGCCCGGCTCCTCATATTGGACGAGGCGACGGCCGGTCTCGACCCCATGGCGCGCGACGAGATCTTAGACGAGCTGCGCTCCTTTGTTGCCGAGCCGGGGCACGCCATCCTCATGTCGAGCCACATCACCTCCGACCTCGAGCGCATTGCAGACCGCATCGTATGCATCGACGCCGGGCGCATCGTCTTCGACCTGCCCCGCGACGTCATCACCGACGAGATGGGCATCGCACGCTGCCGCGTGGCGGATCTGGAGCGCATCGCCGATTCCGGCATCATTCCGGAGGGCGCCCTCAGGTACCTCCGCCACGACTACGGCATCGACCTGCTCGTGCCCGACCGCTTCGCCTTTGCGGAGAACTTCCCCCAGATTCCCGTCGACCGCATGACCATCGACGACTACATGTCTCTCATCCTGAAGGGTGGTGTGCGATAAATGAAGCGCGCCTATCTGATCGAAATGACCATCTTTCGCGATTACGGCCGCCAACTGATGGGGCTCGGCCTTCTGGTGAGCCTCTGCATCGGGGTGGGCATGCAGACGCCGCTCGCTATGCCCGCAACCCTCACCTGCATGTTCTTTATGATGGCGTCGATGGGTCTCGCCGCCTACGACCAGCTCAACCATTGGGAGCTCTTCCGCCTGACGCTCCCGCTTTCGCGCCGTGATGTGGTACTCGGCCGTTACGCTGCCATCGTGACCATGGGGCTCATGGGCACAGCGGTGGGCATTGTCGCGGCGCTCATCGCGATGGTTGCCGTGAGCGCGCTGGATATCGGCGGAGAGGTGGGCGCGGCTTTTGCCTTTAGCCCCGACCTTCTTGCCCCCATGCTCTTCACCACGTTCTTCTGCCTGCTCATCGGCTCGGTTGTGGCGAGCGTGGTCACCCCGCTCTACTTCCGTCTGGGCCAGACGCGCGCCACGCAGATTCTCCCCACGGTCATCGTGCTCCTGTTTGTCGTCCCCGTCGTCATCCTCGGCAACAGCGGCATGCTCGACGGCGGCATCCCCGGGATGGAGCTCCTCTCCCACGCGCTCGAGGCACTCGAGACGCCGGCGGGCATGGCGGCCGGTTGCGCGCTCTGCGCCGCCCTCGCGGCGGCCGCCCTCGGCATCTCGGCGGCCATCTCCCTCAAGCTGTACGAGAACCGCGAGCTGTAACGAATTCCCGTAAGGAGTTCCTTCCCCCGTCGACAATGCCGCCATGGCACCCTCAGCCGTCCAGCCTCTCAGCGTGTGACATAGGGCCCGGTCTCTACCCGCCCCCATCTCTTGGGACCCACAAGATGACGTCCCCGGGATGGGGGCTTTTTCTGTAGGCGACCGGCACTTGCTCCGCCGCCCTACGCCCCTTGACGCGGTGTGGCAGGTTCGCCCCGCACGCACCGGGATGCGCAACCGGTGAAGGACCCGTGTGGAAGCGCGGTTTGAGGTTTGGGCCAGGTTCGCAGCCTATCATCTCGACACCGGCGTTTTTCTCCCCAACGCCAGAGAGGGTTAAGCGTACCGTCTCGCCCGGTCCGCGCTCCCGCAGGCGCATCGGACCGCGTCTTGCCCGGACCGCCGCACGCCCTAATCCCCGTTAATGCACCCTGTACATAATCCCCGGTAATGCACTCCGTACATAATCTGCGGCAATGAACCCGATAATGTATCCGATAATGTACTCGCGGAAAATCCGCAGCTAAAGGGGCGTACGTTTTGGACGGTAGTGAACCCGAGGGCAGAAAATCGCCTCGTTCGCACATAATCGGGTTCATTACCGCCGATTATGTACGGAGGCCGCGGACAAAAAGCCCTACAAAGAACTCGCTCATGTGCCCGGCGATGCACCTGAACGGATACCTTGGCGCAGGCGCACCTGCGCGACGCAGAACCCGAACCCTCGCGAGGCTGCCGCCGCACACATTACCGCCCGCGTTCCCGTGTGCGGAAATGCCACTTTCAAACCCCTCGGAGAGGCCAGAAGTGGCAATCTCGCACACGGGAACGCCGGGAGCGGAGCCGTCGTAGGTGACGTGTATGCCGAGGGCGGGGCCGTCGCAGGTGATACGCGTGTGTCTGGGTCGGGCGGCCACGGGCGACGCGCGCATACCTAGAGCCGGAGCGTTACGGATCGTCTGCTCGCTCAAGGGGCTAAGCGGTTACGGGCAATACGGACCGAGGGGGCGCGCCGTATCGGAACGCCCCCCTCGTTCTCCGCTAGCCTCAGACCTGCCTGCTGGCCTTACGGCGCATCCTCAGTCCAACGCTCGCGGCGCCGATTCCGAGGACCGCGAGAACCGCAACCGCGTTCACATGTGGGAGGAGCGGTATATGCATAAGCGCGACGAACGAGACGAGCGGAAGCACGGGCGTGGTTATTGGCGGCACGCGCAGGCGCGTCGGCACGATATGGGATGGCGGCTATATGAGCGCGGTCCTCGCCCGCGTGCGTAGCGACGACATGTGCCGCAATATTCTGCGCCGCGATGGGGGTATGGGCGGGAATTTGGGACGGGTGCTTAACCTGAGCGGCGATTGACGGAGCCGTTCGGGAGGTGCGCTGTGCGGGGGCTGGATGACGAGTACTGGGTGCCGGAGCATGTGAGGGAGTGGCTGCGGGGGCTGGGGTTCTCGCTGCCGCTGGAGGACATGGAGCCGCACATTCGCGCGTGGAATCAGTGGATGCGGGCGCTCGGCGACTTCTATGATTATCGCGATACTGATGGCGTTGGGCGCGTGTACGAGGTGCACCGGCGCTCGATCCACCCGGCGATGCGGGTGTGCCGGGAGTGGGGGTCGCTGTTGCTCAACGATCGCACGCAGGTTGCGTGCGAGGAGCAGGCGTGCACGGACTGGCTCGCCGAATGGATGGCGCGCACGGGGTTTCTCGCGAGCGCGCAGGAGTGCGTGGTACGGGCGTTCGGGCTGGGAACGGGCGCGTGGGCGCTCTGGGTGGACGCCGGTTCGCGCGAGGTGCGCGTGCGGCGCTACGACGCTCGCATGGTGGTGCCGCTCACGTGGGACGAGGAGGGCGTGACCGAGTGCGCGTTCGTGACGCGGGCGTTCTGGAGGGGACGTGCCATCGACCAGGTGCAGCTGCACCTTAAGGGCGCTGCCGACGCGTTCTTCTCGCCTGGCGAATCATCTGGAGGGGCTTCGGCGGCGGGTCCTTCTCGCGTGACTGACGATGAAAGCGAGGGCACGTACAGGATCGTGACGGCGTGCTTCGACCGGGACGGGAACAGGGTCGAGCCGGAGGGCGTGTGCCCGGTGTACGACACGGGGTCGCCGTGGCCGACGTTCTCGCTTGTGAAGCCGGCAATCGACAACACGCGCGTGGACATGTCGCCCTACGGGCAGTCGGTGTTCGCGGACGCGGTGGACGCGATCCAGGCGGTCGACCTCTGCTACGACGCGATGATGAGCGAAATCGACAACGGGAAGATGCGCGTGTTCCTCTCGGACGTGATGTTCGACGTCGAGCGCGACGGGAAGGGCGGGAGGGTCTCCATCCCCTTCGGCAAGGCTGACTGCACCGTGTTCAGGAAGGTCATGAGCACGGAGGACACGATCCACGAGTTCGCGCCGACGCTGCGCACGGAGGCGCAGGCGCGGGCGTTCAGGGTCGCGCTGCAGACGCTCGGCGACCTGTGCGGGTTCGGCATCAACTACTTCGACCTCGAGAGCGTCGGGTACGTGAAGACGGCCACGGAGGTGTCGGCGGACGACTCGGCGCTGATGCGCAACATCCGCCGCCACGAGCACGCGCTCGAGGGCGCGATCGCGGGGATCTGCCGCGCACTCATGGCGGCCGAGCGCAGGCTCGGGGTGGAGCTGCCCGACGAGGGTCTCGTGCGCGTGACGTTCGACGACAGCATCATCACGGACACGACGGCCGAGAAGCGCTAGGACATGGACGAGGTCGCGGCGGGCCTGCTGGAGCCGTGGGAGTACCGCGCCAAGTGGCGCGGCGAGGACGAGGCGACCGCGAGGACAGCCGCCCGATCGGGGCCATCCGCCGCCGGGCTGGGGTGACACCTCCGCCGGGAGCGGACAGCCCTCGATGGGCAGCGGACGGCGGTGGCGGCGCCCCGGGTGGCGGCGGATGGCTCGACGTCCTTCTCGTCCTTCTCGTTAGTCGCCGTCCGCATTGATGGATCTGTTGTCGGGAGGGGTTGGGGACGGTCCGCCTCAGGCACCCTTGCGCGCGACGGCAACGCAGGCGGTCGAGCCCACGCGACGCCAGGACACGTCGCTGAACCAGGTGCCGAGGATGCGGCGCATCTCGGCCTCGGAGTAGATGCGGACGTCCCCCTCGCGCGAACGCGGCATCCACGCGTTCATGATCGCGCGGGCGGGCGCCGGCTGCCACGCGTCGCCGACGACGAGTGCGCCGCCGGGCGCGAGCACGCGCCACGCCTGGAAGGCGGCGCGCTCGGGGTCCGGGTAGTGGTGGAAGGAGTCGTTGCACCAGGCGGCGTCGAACGAGCCGTCGCGGAAGGGCAGGCGCTCGGCGTCGCAGAGCAGGACGTCGGCCCGCCCGCCCAGGCGCGCCCTCGCGGCCTCGGCCATCCTCGGAGACAGGTCCACGCAGGTGAGGCGCGCGCCCGGGAGCCCCTCGAGCGCCAGCTCGGCGAGGGCGCCCGTGCCGCAGCCCAGGTCGAGCAGGCGCGGGGCGGGCCTCCCGGCCGCGGCGCGCGCCACCTCCGCGAGCACGTGCGGGTAGAGCCGGCGCGCGTGATCGCCTTGCATGCTCTCGTCGTAGGTCGGCGCCTGAGCGTCGAAGGCCACGCGGGAGCGCGAGCGCAGCAGCTCGGCGTCCTTCTCGTCCATCCTGTTGTCCATCAGCTGTCCTTTCTGTTGAGCATTGTTCAATACCATCGGCCGAAAAGAGCCCCGGCCGGAGCCGGGGCGGGATCCCTAGTCGGCGGCGCCCCCCGAGCGGAACTCGGCGAGCAGCGCGCGGAGGTAGCGGCGGGCGACGGCGGTCGCGGCGCCGTCCGGCATGCCCAGGCCCGAGGCGAGGCCCACCGCGCCGTAGGTCATGATCGCGGCGAGCTCGTTGGCGTCGGGCGCAGGCGCACCGCGCGAGGCGGCGTCGGCCTCGAGCGCGGCGCGCAGGTGCGGCCGCACCGCCTCGCACATGGCGAGCGAGAGCCGGTCGTGGAGGGCGCCGTGGCCCTCGGCGTGGAAGAAGGCGGCGTAGGGGTAGCCGCCGCCCGCGCCGAGCTCGAGCGCGCGCTCGAGCCTCTCGTCCAGCGGGAGGTCCCTCTCGTCCAGGATCTCGCAGACGCCCTCGGCGCAGCGGCACGCGTAGTCCTCGATCGCCTCGGCGAACAGGCGCTCCTTGGAGTCGAAGTAGTGGTAGGCGAGCCCCGGCGCAACGCCCGCGGCGCGCGCGACGGCGCGCACGGACACGTTGTCGTAGCCCTCCTCGGCGAAGAGCCTCATGGCGCAGGCCAGCAGCTCGCGCCTGCGCTCCTCGGGGTCCATCACGGTTCTGGTCACGGCGGCCACCTCCTCGTGAAGGATGGTACACCTCGATTGAACATTGGTCAACGGTGGAGAGTGCAGTGGGTCGCCGCCAGTCAGCCCCCACACCCCACCACCACCCGCGAACGAGAACGAGAGAGCAGCAGCCCATCTGCCGTAGCGGAGTGCCGCGAGGAACCGACCCGACCTGCGCGCGTCAAACTCCCGGCAGGCCATGCCCAGAGCGGAGGCTGTGTATGCGCGCGGTGCGAGGGGCAGGCGGCGCAGTCGGCTGACCCGAGCCGGGAGCGACACGAAGGCGGAGCCGGCTGACCCGAGCCGCGGCGCGATACACGGCCGGAGCGGCGGGCGGGGCCGTGCGCGTCGCCCTCCGTGCGCAGGGCGGGGCGGGCCCGAGCCGTGCGCGCGACGGAGCGGAGGCAGGTGGGCTGCGGACGACCCTCGACGGGCAGCGGGTGGTGGTGGTGGGGTGTGGGCTATTAGATGATTCTGCTCTGCTTAGGCGTCAAAATCCCTTATCGGTAATTCGGACTTGCGTAAGGCTTTCATGCCCAGCGGCGAAGCGTCGGCAGAACGGCGCCGAGGAGCGACGCCGCCTCGTCCACGGTCCATCCCATCGCCTCGGCCATGCGCGGCGCGCAGTCCTCGATCATCTCGTCCATCGTGGTCTCGTAGGTGTAGGCGCCCCCGTCGTAGCACCAGCGGCAGAAGTCCTCGGTCTCGGATCCGTCCGCCTCGTGGCCGTGCTGGTCAGGGCCGGTGAACATCATGCCGCAGCTCTGACAGTAGTGCTCGGGCATGTCGAGAAGGGCGGTCACGGGGACGTCCAGCTCGCGAGCGATAAGCTTGAGCATGTCGATGCCGGGCTCGGTGGTTCCCTGCCCCCAGCGACTTATCGCCTGCCGCGTCACGTAGAGCCTGCGCGCCATCTCCTCCTGCGTGAGGCCCGCCTCCTTGCGGATGGCGGCGATGGTGTCCTTCATGGGCATGGGGCCCTCCTTGCTCAGGGTTTGCCTCGGCTTCTCTTGCAAGCCCATTGTCCCCAAGCTGCCCCGCGCCGCACAAGAAACAGCCTGTTGCGCGACCACCCACCTGCAAACGCGCGACATACCGCCCCGGTTATCGCGCACCCCCGATGCCCGCTTGCCCGTCCGCAAGCAGGGGGCTTCAATCAGGCCGAGAGCAGGCTTGGGTCGATGTAGTCGGAGAGCAGCGTGTCGGCCATCCACGACGAGTTGTACGAGCGGCCCTGGAGCGCCGGGTCGTCCTGGGCGAGCATCAGGTACTCGTCGGACGAGGTGGTGTTGGACTGGTCGCCCGGGTCGTTCCAGGTCGGGTCGACCACGACCCAGCTGCCGTCGATGTTCACGAGGTTCCAGGCGTGGTCGGTCGCGTAGACGCCGGGCTGCGGTGGCACGTTGCCGGACGCGTACACCGACTCGAGCCCGGCGCGGTCAGCGAGGAGCTTGAAGGTCTGCGCGTAACCGGAGCAGATCGAGCCGCCGTCGAGGATGAGCGTGCGCACGGTGGACGGGTCCTGGGTCGCGGCGTCCATCGAGAAGCTCCCGGAGCTGATGGCGTCGTAGTTGTACCAGAGGTTCTCGGCGATGTAGTCGTTGATGGCGCGCACCTTGTCGGCGTCGGACATGCCGTCGGTGATGATGTCCGCGACGATCTCGTCGGCCTTGTCGCTCACCTGCTGGCGCTGCTCGTTCAGGACGTCCTGGTCGTTGACTTGCTCCCACGGGGTCAGGCTGGTGACGGTGAGGAGCATCCTGCCGTCGCGGCGCGTTACCTGGTAGGTGGGGTTGCCGTTGAAGATGAGCGGGTTCTGGGCGCACGCCTCGAAGAGCGCGTCCGCGACGTTCGTGGTACCGGCCGCGTTGGCGTAGTCGGTGACGTCGATGAAGGTGTTGCCCGCGAGCAGGTTGGCCGCGATGTAGCGCACGAGGTCGGAGGAGGCGTTGACCTCGTAGGGCACGTCGGGCATCGTAGTGGAGGGCTGCTGGCTCGCCTGGACGGCGTCCCAATCGATGCCATCCTCGGCGTCGATGCGCGTGGGGATGCCCGACGGCGAGTTCTCGCGCTGGAGCTCGTCGAGCGCCTGCGTGGCCGCCTGCTTGACCGACTCGATACCGCCCGGCCAGTACGGCGCGAGCACGCCCAGCTCACCGGAGAGCGCGGTGCCCGGCACCGTGTAGGGGATCACGTACATGTCGACGTTGCCCGTGGTGAGGTGCTGCTCGTCCGGGCCGTACGTGAGGTACTCGTTGTCGGTCCGCGCGTTGTCGTAGTCGAGCTGGAGGCGCTGGATGCCCACCGTGCCGTCGGCCATGGAGACGTACTCGAACAGGCGCCACTTCATGTAGCCCACCGGGTCGGTGGCCTGGTCGGGCTCGGTGTCCGATCCCTGGTATATGAGCGCGGTGTAGGTCGCCGAGTCAATCGGCATCTTGCCCAGGAGGTCGTTTATGTTCCGGAAGTCGAAGGGCGACTGCTCGTCGTCGGGGCCGACCGCGATGACCGAGACGGACGCGTCCTTGACGTGCTCGGCGTTGGGGACGTAGTCGGCGACCTCGAGGCCCTGCTGCCCGGCGGCGGCGTCCTGGCGGTTCTCGAGGATCTCGTCCTCGGATTCGCTGACGAGCAGTTCGTCGAAGCGGCTGTTCTGCTGGAAGGTCCCGGCGACGCCGTCGTCCTGCATCATTTGGTTGAACTCGGCGGAATCGGCGTCGTAGTCGGCCGTGTCGATCGAGGTGTCCTGCGTCGAGGCGAGCAGGTCGTAGGTGTAGCGGTCGAGGGAGCTCGTCGACGTCTCGTCGACGGCCGACAGGTAGACCTCGTAGTGGTCGGCCCCCTCGACCGGGTCCCACGAGACCGAGAGCGTGCCGGTCCCGGTCACGCTGATCTGCACGTTATCCGGCTCGGCGAGCGCGTCCTCGTCCTTGTCGACGTCGTTGGCGACCGTGAAGTAGGTGACCTCGGGCTTGTCGAGCTTCTCGCCGTCCGAGCCTATGTAGCGGACCAGGTAGTAGCCGCCGAAGCCGTACCAGCGCCCGAGCGGGACGAACTCGTCGGACTCGGCGTCGTCGAGGTGGAAGATGTCGATCGCGTCGGTGTCGTTGCCGTTCTCGTCGCGCACGCGGGGGTCGGCGGGCGACACGTATAGGGCGTTCTCCCCGTCGTCGCTCTCGAACATCGAGACCGTCGTCGGGAACTCGTGCGAGAACGAGCTGTCGGTGTAGACGCGCACGGCGTCGTAGGGGTTCGTGTTGCCGATCTGGTCGAAGCTGTCGAAGGTCATGTCGATGCCGTCGTCGACCGGGAACTCGAACTCATAGCAGTCGTCGAGGTCGAGCTGGGCCTCCTGCAGGCTGTACTTATCGGGGTCGAGGGCGCTGTAGTACGCCGGCCCGCCCGACGCTCCCGCGCCGCCGCCGGAGCCACCGGAACCGCCCGAGACCATGGGGAGGACGACGAAAATGCCGAGCACGGCGACCAGCACGACCACGACCGCTACCGCCACGGCGATCGGCAACACGCGCCGCTTGGGGCCAGGGGGCGTCGGAGATGCGGGCGCCTTGTCGGAGCTGGGGTCGTCGAGCTTGGCTCCGCACGCCGGGCAAAATCTCGCATCGTCGGAGATGGGCTGGTTGCAGTGAGGGCAGAGCATGTTGCCTCCCTAGGTCGTCTGGCTGTTCCCAGTATATTCCACCGTCGCGAGCTCCCCCGCGTGTCTTGGAAACCTTTACACAGCGCTCCGCATGGGAAG
The DNA here is from genome assembly GCF_002159765.1 of Collinsella sp. An268. Lineage (GTDB taxonomy): Bacteria > Actinomycetota > Coriobacteriia > Coriobacteriales > Coriobacteriaceae > Coprousia. The sequence goes on from NZ_NFJH01000005.1 coordinate 57,189, forward strand.
CAGACACCCTACTCGCAGATATGGCGAACGTAATGGCATCGCCACGATATGGGTACCGGGAGAGCCTTACCTCTATACCCGCATCACGATCAGGCACGGATTGCGTCGCGAAGGATACGGGCGCCGAATCGACCCATTAGAGAACAGCGGCAACCTGCGACCAGGGCTTGATCTTCTTAAGCTCAGGCTCTAGCTTACGCCGAGCAGCCTCGATGTCGTATGCCGCCTGAGCGCGAAGCCAGTATCCATCAGAGAGCCCGAAGAAGCGGCACAGCCGAAGATCGGTGTCCGCGGTAACAGAGCGCCGTCCTAGCACGATCTGTCCGATGCGCTGCGCAGGGATGCCCTTCTCCTTCGCTAGGCGATACTGGGGCAGTCCTACCCCGACTTCCAGCGGCTCGTCCTGCTGTCCGACTACTACGAGATGAGCCTCGACGAGCTCGTGAGGGGCGTCGACGTGGGCGACGTGCGCGCCCTCAACGAGTCCGACAAGCAGATCTCGTCGATCTACTCGGACGTCGAGCGGGGCAAGGAGGCGGCGCTCAGGGCTTGGCGGGCGTTCCTCGTCGTCGGCTGCGTCGTCCTGGCGCTCTTTGCCCTGGTGGTGGCCTACGGGGTTCTCGGCGGCGGTCTCTTCGTGAGGTAGGAACCCTCGGCGGGAGGCACGCGGGCGCGATGCCGGGCCGATCGGGGGGTGCGGGCCGCGGCGGCGACCCGCACCCCCATCCTCAGATTGCCCGCCTTCTCCCCATGGGCGACGCACTCGATGCGCATGGCCCCGTAGGCGGCGGCGCAGGCGTAGCGCGCGGGGTCGTAGCCGATGCGGTCGATCTCGGCGACGTCGTGCGCATCCTTCTCGCGCCCGCTCGCGACCTTGGCCGCGCGGACGGACTCGAGCGTGGCGCAGCCGATGACGGTGCCGCCCGGCAGCGCGCGCTCCTCGAAGAGGTCTCCCTCCGCGACGCCGGGGACGACCGCCTCGAGCAGGGCGTCGAAGCCGTCGGTCACCGCGAGCGCGGCGTTGCGCTGGCGCAGATCGCGGCCCTCGAAGTGGAACGGGCAGAAGCTCACGAGCACGCCGTCGACGAGCGCGTGGGCGCCGAAGTCGTTCTGGCTCTCGTTGCATCCCAGGTCGAGTGAGTCGAGCGCGGGGTCGTACAGGCCCTCCGCGGCGAGCCAGGCGCGCACGGCGGGCATGTCGCCCAGGCGCACCGAGACGTCCACGTCGCCGTGGGGCCTCCCGGAGTCGCGCCCGGAGGCGACCCAGGGCACGAGGCCTCCCTGGAGGTATGCCCTCCCGGCGAGGCCGGGGGCGGTCAGCACCCGCAGGGCGCCCGCGCGCCTGCGGGAACGGGACGGGGCTGATCGATGGGAAGGTGTTGGCGTTCTTTGCCATGGCTGTCTTCTCTCTATCCGGTCGCGGGCTGCAGGGACCCGCCCCGGCGACGCCGGGGTCGCGGCCCGCGCTGCTGTCAGGCTCATCGGCTAGAGGGAAGTCGTCATGCGCGCCTCCTCGCGAGGGGACATCTGGAGTGATTCTACCCACGACGAGACCCATGGACGCGCGGAGACGAGAGGCGCCCCGCGGGAGGTTCCCGCGGGGCGCCCAGCGGCACGGTCGCGGAGCTCGCGCGGCGCGTCATCGCGGGCGAGTTCGGCAACGGGGACGCGCGGCGCGCGGCTCTGGTGAGCCGCTACTCGGAGGTGCAGGCTGAGGTGAGCCGCATCCTGGCGGGCGGCTCCGGCGGGGACGCGTCCCAGGTGCCGGCGGCCGACGACGTGGACGACCTCGCGCGTCGGGTGATCGCGGGCGAGTTCGGAAACGGCGCGGCGCGCAAGGCCGCGCTGGGCGACCGCTACGCGGAGGTCCAGGCTCGAGTGAACGAGATGCTGGGCGCCGGGGGCTTCTCGGGAGGCTCGTCTGATGGCGCGGACGTCGACGCCCTGGCGCGCGCCGTCATCCGCGGCGACTACGGCAACGGGGCCGAAAGAAAGCGCCGTCTGGGGTCGCTCTACGGCGCCGTGCAGGCGCGCGTAAACGAGATCCTGTCGTGACGCGCGAGGACGCCCGCTGGGGCGCGGCCACGGCGCTCGCCGTTCTGCTGTGCCTGGGCGCGCTGCCCCTCGTGCCGCTGCTCTGGCTCGCGGGCAGGCTCGATCCGTAGCGTTCCGTCGCTTCACGAAGGTCTACACAAGGAGAGGCCCTCGCCCCTGGGATGGGGCGAGGGCCTCCGTCGCTACCGCCTCCGTCGCTACCGCCTCCGGCGCGGGCCGTCGCTGAGCGTCGGGAAGTCGCGGTGCCTGGGGCCGTCCACGAGCACCTCGTACCACCACTCCCGGCTCCTCGGGCCGTCCGCCGCGAGGTCGTCTATCAGGCGGGTCTGGGCGACCTCGTCGAGCTCCGCGAACTCGTCGCGCATCGCGTTCTCGATGGCGGTGGAGCTCTCGATCATGTCGTGCAGGATATGCTTCTTCTCCTCGAGGGTGAAGCTCTCGGGCGAGATGTCCACGAGCTCCGCCATGAAGTAGGCGTGGTCCTCGGCGTCCTTGAGTGCCTTCCAGTCGGTCATGCTTGCGCTCCTTTTCTCCTCCCCTGGGGCTCCAGGGCCCTCTGTGGCGGTACGAATTCCGGTACGAATAAACCCGAACGGAGCGCTTCCCAGTGTGACGAAGGGTTCTGCCCGACTTGGACAAAACCCTTCGTTGACCTGCTATTTTGTTACTTTTTGCTCAGAAGCATAGCGAACCGTTTTGAGGGGCGAATTACTCCCATTCGATGGTGCCGATGGGCTTGGGCGTCAGATCCATCGCTACGCGGCAGATGCCCGGCACCTCGACGAGAATGCGCTCGGTGATGCGCTTCATAAGGGCCCAATCGAGCTCCGGCACCGTTGCCGTCATCGCGTCGACCGTGTTGACGGCGCGGATGATGGCCGGCCACTCGTAGGCGCGCTTGCCGTCGCGCACGCCGGTGGCGCGCATGTCCGGCACCACCACGAAGTACTGCCAGACCTTGCCGGCAAGACCCGCCTCGGCAAACTCCTCACGCAGGATGGCGTCGGCCTCGCGCAGGGCCTCCAGACGGTCACGCGTGATGGCGCCGAGGCAGCGCACGCCCAGGCCGGGGCCCGGGAACGGCTGGCGCTCGACCATGGACTCGGGGAGCCCCAGCGCGCGGCCAACGACCCGCACCTCGTCCTTAAACAGGAGCTTTACGGGCTCGACGAGCTCGAACGTAAGGTCCTCGGGCAGACCGCCCACATTATGGTGCGCCTTTACGCCGTCGGACTCGAGGATGTCGGGGTAGATGGTGCCCTGAGCCAGGAAGTCCACCTCACCGGCGACCTTGCGGGCCTCCTCCTCAAACACGCGGATGAATTCGGCGCCGATGATCTTGCGCTTGCGCTCCGGCTCGGCCACACCCGCCAGCAGGTCGAGGAAGCGGTCGGTCGCGTCCACGTAGACGAGGTTCGCGTCCATCTGGTTGCGGAACACGTCGATGACCTGCTCGGACTCACCCTTGCGCATGAGGCCGTGGTTCACGTGCACGCAGATGAGCTGACGCCCCACCGCGCGGATGAGCAGCGCCGCCACAACGCTCGAATCCACACCGCCCGAGAGCGCGAGCAGCACGTTCTTGTCACCGATCTGGGCGCGCAGGGCCTCGACCTGCTCGCCGATGAACGCTTGGGCGAGCTCGGGGGTGGTGATGCGGACCATGTCGTCGGGACGCTTGTTGGGATCCATGGGGCCTCCTCGTTGCGGGGGGTTCATACCTGCTGCCAGTATAGACGGCTGGTCGCTGGGGGCGCGACCCCGGCGACCCTTACCGGTAGCGCGCCCTCGGCGAACGTCCCGCTGGCGGGGCGCCCGGTGCATCCCGCCCGGCAGTCGCGGTCGCCGCGGGCGCCCCTATGGCCTACCATGGAAGCACCACCCGGAAAGGATGCCCATGAACGCTCACGACACCGCATGCTCCCCCACCGCCCCCGCGCCCGTCGACGCGGTCCTCGCCCACAACCGCGCGTTTGCCGCTGCCGGCGCCGCGAGCCCGCGCCCCGCCACCGGCAGACCCGCGCGCGGCCTCGCCATCGTCACCTGCATGGACGCGCGCCTGACGCGCCTTCTGCCCGCCGCGCTCGGCCTTGCGGACGGCGACGCCGCCCTCATCCAGGTCGCCGGCGCCACTATCGTCGACCCGTACGGTGAGGCCATGCGCTCGCTGCTCGTCGCGGTGGGCGAGCTCGGCGTCCGACACATCATGGTGATCGGCCATACCGACTGCGGCACCTGCGGCATGCATGCCGACCATCTCGCGCACGCCCTCGTCGAGGCGGGCGTGCCGGCCGAGCAGATCGCTCGCGAGCGAGCCGCCCATCCGGAGCTCGACCGGGTCCTCACCGGTTTTGCCAATCTTGCCGACGAGGTGGCTTCAAGCGTCCGCACCATCCGCACCCATCCGCTCATGCCCGTGGGCGTGCACGTCACCGGCTATACCATCGACATCGAGACAGGCGCGCTCACGCCGGTTGCGGCGTGAGGCTGAGCGAGCTGTAACCTAGGCGCCTGCCGGGGTACCATGGCAGCAGCGCTGTTCCCCACAAGACGAGGCGATTCCGTATGCTCGATGTCAAACGCGCGCTCGCCGCCGCCCGCGCGCCAGAACGCACGCACACCCTCCCCCTCTCCACCCCCTGGGGCGATGCCCTCGCGGCGGCGGGAGATGATGCCGAGGTCCTGCCCGAGCATCCCCGCCCCACGCTCGAGCGCGCCTCCTACACCATGCTCAACGGCTGGTGGGACTATGCATTCGTCCCCACCGGACGGGCGGACGCCTCGCCCCTCGACCTCGCCGGCGCCCTCGCCCTCGTGAGCACGGCGGCGCCGCCGGCGACGTTTGCCGGGCGCATCCGCGTGCCCTTCTCGCCCGAGGCGCCGCTCTCGGGCGTGCGCCGCACCCTCACCCCCGGCGAGCTCCTCTGGTACCGCCGCCGCGTCAGCGCGCCGGCGCGCGGCGCCCACGACCGCATCATCCTGCACGTCGACGCCGTCGACTGGGTGGCGGCAATCCGCGTGAACGGCCGGCTCGCCGCCACGCACGCAGGCGGCTATCTGCCCTTTGAGCTCGACGTGACCCCCTATCTCAACGACGGCACCGGCGCAGATGCCGACGGGACCTTCCTCATCGAGGTCTGCGTCTACGACCCCTCGGACGCCGGCATGCAGCCGCGCGGCAAGCAGCGGCTCCACCCCGGCGGCATCTGGTACACGGCGCAGAGCGGCATCTGGCAGAGCGTCTGGCTCGAGGTGGTGCCCGCCGCGCATCTGACGGCGCTCTCCTGCCGGGGCGCGGCCGACGGCACGCTCGCCGTCGAGGCGCTGGCGCGCGTGGCGGAGCCCCTCGGTGCTGACGCCGCCCTCGCGCTCGACCTCGCCGTGTTTGATGCGGAGGGGACCCGCGTGCTCGACGCGCGCCTCCCCTTTGATGCGCGCCCCGCCACGGCACCGGCGCCCTCGCTCGCCCAACTTGCCGCCGCCATGGGTGCACCCGCCCTCGGCACGGCGCCCGCACGACGCCTGCGCGCCACCCTCGCCCTCGATACACCCCGGCTCTGGTCGCCTGCCGAGCCGTATCTCTACCGCGTGGAGGCTGCGCTTATCGCCGGCGCCGCGCCCTGCACCGCCGACGGGGCCGCTAGCGCGCATGCCGCCGCCGAGCCCGACCGCGTGCGCAGCTACGCCGCCTTCCGCACCGTTCACGTGGAGCGCGACGGCGCGGGCACGCCGCGCTTCTTCCTCAACGGGAAGCCCCTTCTGCTCAAGGGGGTGCTCGACCAGGGCTACTGGCCGGACGGTCTCATGACGGCGCCTGCAGATGCCGCCCTCGTCCACGATATCGAGGCCGCGCGCGCATCCGGCTTCAACCTGCTGCGCAAGCACCTCAAGGTCGAGCGTGCGCGCTGGTATTACCACTGCGACCGCATGGGCATGCTCGTCTGTCAGGACGCCGTGCAGGGCGGCAGCGCCTACAACCTCTGGCACACGAGCCGCAAGCCCACCGTCTTCAGCGCGACGTGGAGGCGCTATCGCGACGATATCCCCCACCACCGCGTGGCCCTCTCGTCAGACGATGCGCGCTACCAGCTCGAATGGACGGCAACGTGCGCCGACATGGTGCGCCATCTCGCCGGGCACCCCTCGATCGTCGCCTGGTCGCTCTTTAACGAGGGCATGGGCCAGTTCGACGCCTGCGCCGCGGCGGAGCTCGTCCACACGATCGACCCCACGCGCCCCCTCGATGCGGCGAGCGGCTGGTACGACCAGCACTGCGGCGACGTTTACTCGCATCACAACTACTTCCGCCCGCTCACCGCGCCGCGCGACCGGGGCCGCCTCAAGGGTTATGCGCGCGAGCGCGGCTTCCGCGCGTTTCTCCTCTCGGAGTTTGGCGGCTGGGCACAGCCCGTGGATGGCCACCGCTTCTCGGACGCGGTCTACGGCTACGGCGACTTTGCGTCCCCCGCCGCCTGGCGCGCCGCCGTCCGCGCATCGCTCGCCGAGGCCGAGGCGCTGGCGCCGCACGGGCTTGCCGGCTATGTCTACACGCAGCTCTCCGACGTGGAGGACGAGGCCAACGGCATCCTCACCTACGACCGCCGCGTCAACAAGCTCGCCACCCCAGACGACGCCGAGGGCGCGGGCGCCTGAGACCGTAGCACGCGCCGTGCGAACAGTGGCCATCGAGGTGCGCCTGCCGGGCGGTACGGAAGGTCGCAGGAACTGCGGTACAAAACGGAGCACATAACGGTGGCGCAAAGCGGTGGTGCAGAACCTGTGGATTCGGCCCCCCGAAGCTTTCCTTCAATATGCCACCCGGGGTATACCAGTTCTGCACCTAGACAGACACTGCCTCCGCGCTCAAATGATTCCCCAGCGCGGCCACGCCTTCCCAGGCGCGAGATGCGAAAGGATTTGGACATCATGCCCTACAACCGAATAGCCCCCACAACCTTGCGCGCTGTTTTAGCCGCAAGCTTGGTATTTTCCGGCCCGGGGGCGACGGCGGCCCTCGCCGCACCCGCAAGCGCCCATGCGGACGAAGAGACGCCGCAGGCAGACGCCGAAACCGAGGTGCGCGACCCCTCCCTCGATACCAGCGACGCCGCGGCTGCCTCGCCCGTGGACGAGGGCTATGCAGCCGCCACCTCCGCAGACGAAGAACCGGCGTCCGCCACCCCGGCGCCAGAAAGCGCGGTGGAGGCCACAGCCGAGCCCTTCACCCCTGCCGAGAGCGCATCCGCCGGCACGGTCACCCTCATCCACAACGGCGGGCAAACGGTATACGGCTCGCTCGTCGAGGCAGCCCGGGCCGCGCAGGACGGTGACGTCATCGAGGTCTCGGGCGCGCTCAGCGTGAGCGAACCCGTGGTGATCGACGCGGGCCGCTCGATCACGCTGCGCGCCACCGCAAGCGCCACCATCACGCGCGCAGGAGCGTTCCCGCAGGAGGGCGGCAAGGCCGCGGGCATGTTCCGCCTCTTGGACGGCGCCGCGCTCACGTTGGAGGCCGCCGACCCCGCCGCCGGCGAGCTCGTTATCGACAACGAGCGGACCGATTCGAACGAGGCCGTCGTCACCCTGCACGGGCAATCGACCTTCACCATGCGCGCGGGCACGGCCATCGAGGGCGCCCAATGCTCTTGGAAGCCCTGGGGCGCCGTCTACGTGCGCGAGGGCACCTTTGTGCTGGACGGCGGCGAGATTCGCAACGGCTTTTCCATGCGCAACGCCGCCGTGGCGGTGGAGCACGGGAGCACCTTCGAGATGCGGGCGGGCACCATCACCGGCAACCGCACGAGCTACTCCGAGTCCATCGTGTGGACCAAGGGCACCGTGCGCATGAGCGGCGGCACCATCGCGGGCAACTCGTCCAACGTGTCGAGCGACGGCGTGGTCCACGTGCTCGAGGGCGGCCGGCTCAGCTTTACGGGCGGCACCATCGGCAACAACAACCCCAATAACACCTTTGGCGTGCGCGTGGACGCCCGCGGCGCGCTCGAGTTGGGCGGGCAGGCGCGCTTCGAGGGCGTCGACCGCGTGAGCCTGGCACAGGGCGCCGCGCTCTCGTTTGCAAGCGCGCCCGGGGCGCACACCACAGACGACCCGATCGAGGTCGTGCTCGCGGACGAATGGCCGGCGGGCGGCGTGGTGGCCACCGCCACCTCGCCCGAGGTGGCGCGCGCCGCACTCGAGCGCCTCGCGGTGCGCCGTGCCGGAGCGCCCGAGCGCACGGCCTCGGTGGGCATCGACGCTACCGACCAGAGCCGCATTACCTTGGCCTCGGCCGACGTAGCGGCGCTCTTCGACCTGCTCGACCACCCCTTCGCCGGCAACCTCGGCCTCGAGCTGCGCAGCGAGCTCACCGGGTCGGACGCCCTCGAGGGTCTGCGCGCAACGGTGGAGGAGCACTTCGCCGGCGTGGACACGCCCGAGAAGCGCGTGAGACTGCAGCAGCTGGATGACATCGAGCGCTATGCGGCCTACCTTACCGCCCACGGCGACGAGCTCGCGGACACGGTGCGCACGCTCTCGCAGCTGGGCGACCCGTGGGCCGAGGCGCAGCGCACCAAGCAGGGCTACCAGTTCGACAACCTCGACGCCACCGGCCTCTACCTCAAGCCCGGCCAGGTGAACGAGATCGTGGTCTACGTCGATGCCGACGACCCGTCGAAGCTCTCGGTCGCCTGGCGCCAGGTGGGCGTGACCGACACAAGTAACTACCCCTCGCTCAACCTCGGCCAGCAAAACGGCCTCGTCAACGGCGCCAACCGCATCACCGTGGACCTTACCGACAAAACCTACGGCTCCATGCTCTACCTGCGTAACGACTCCACCGATAACGCAGCCCAGGTGCGCATCGAGGCGGCCGATGCCGCCGAGGTCGCCCTGGGCGCAACCGGGGGCGACGCCGCGGGCGCCGGCACCTCGGCAGACGGCGCCAACCCCGGCACCTCGGCAGACGGCGCCAGCCCCGCCCTCGGCACGAGCCTGGGCGCGCACCCCTTCTACGAGCACGACCCCGCCCATCCCGAGCGCTTCTGGACCTATGTGCAGGACATCCGCACCTACGCCGCGCGGGCGCAGGCGGGTGAGGCGGCCGACATGACGCTCATCCAGATGGGCGACGAGGGCAGCGCGCAGTTCGCCGTGAGCGCCACCGCTATGGCGAGGGCGTACGCCGGCATCGCGTCTCAGGAGGATGCCGTTGCCTACATCGAGAAATCGAATAAGGCGATCCAGGACCGGCTCGAGTTCTACTGGGCCTTCGACGGCTTCGACCCGGCCGAGGCAAGCGGCCCCAACGCCATCACCACCGCGCGCGTGCACACGGCCTTCACCCGCACGGTCAAGAGCCCCTCGACCATGTACGCCTACGGGCGCTACTTCCACATGCCCGAAAGCTCGGCCGCGTCGTTCCTATCGGGCGAGAGCATGTACGGCTGGGGCATGTCGCACGAATACGGGCACATGCTCGATAACAACGTGATCGCGGTTGCCGAGGAGACGAACAACCTCTACTCCATCGCCGGCTCGCGCCACGGCGGCATCGAGGCATCGCGCGCAGCGGGAACGGCGTTCGACCCCTCGGCGTACTACCACGTGAACGCCATGAACGCCACCAAGCGCCGCGATGCCGAGCTCGCGCAGATGGCCGCCGACCCGAACTATGTGCCCGACTGGATGAACGGCGACGTATGGGGCACCTACATCTGGACGCACGTAACCACATGGTGGAACGGCCTGCACTTCTTTGACGACTGGGATTACGCGGGCTACGATTTCTCCGCGAGCCCCTATACTGCAGAGATCGCCGCTGACGTGGAGACATACGGCGCCTACGGGGCGACCGTGCGCATCCTGCGCAGCGACGCCGATGCCGTAAAGACCATCGAGGACCTGGCGAGCAACGCCACCACGGGCGTCAAATACAACCGCATGGCCGTGGCCTTCACCATGGGGACGGGCTACAACTTTGCCGAATACCTGTACGAGCTCGGCGAGCGCGACCTCGCGCCCGAGGTGCGGGAGTGGTGCGCGCAGTACCCCTCGATGCCGCGCAAGGTGAAGTACTTCTCGCTGAACACCGATGCGCAGATCATCAACGGGGCGAAGACGTACGAGGAGATCGTGGGCGAGAACGGTACGGTGGAACCCGAGCTTACGGTCGAGATCGTGGGCGACGCGCTGCGCGTGATGGCCTCGATGCCGAGCGACGAGCTCGCGCGCGCCACGACGGCGTGGGAGCTCTACCGCGACGGGCAGCTCGTGGGCTTCTCGCGCGACGGGGTGTTCGAGCTCATCGGCGACGCAGGCGACAGCGACCCGGCATCCTTCAGCGTGGTGGCCTACGACGTGCGCCTGAATCCGCATACCGCGCTAACCGGCGGCGATTCCGGCGAGGAACCCGGCGGCGGCGAAGAGGGCGGCGGCTCCGGTGAGACCACCCCGCCCGAGGGCGGCGACGGCTCCGGCGGCGAAGGCGAGGTGACCCCGCCCGAGGGCGGCGATCAAGAGCCGGGCGACGGCTCGGGCGACCCCGATGGGGGAACCGGCGGCACGCAACAGCCGGACGGTCAGGAGCCTAACGCGCCGGATGGCGGCACAGATCCCGCAGACGGCGCCGGAACGTCTGGAACCAACCCGTCGCAGCAGACCGGCGCAGCAACGGGCGGGCGGACGGCACTCGCCGCAACGGGTGACCATACGCTTTGGGCGACGCTCATCACCGCGCTTGGCAGCGGCATCGCCATCGCCGGCGGAGCGCTCGCGACCCGGTTCAAGCGGGAATCGTAATGTAGGCGCACGCGCTACCCAAACCGCACGGCAAGACCGGCGTCTCAGGGAGTCTCCCTGGGGCGCCGGCCTTCTTGATCGCTGCCTGGTCCCGCCTTGCGCGCAAGGGCTACGTCACGCGCGTGCAGTGTGCGGCCGCTCTTTGATGGCAGGGGTCGACGCCAGCCCGGCAAGCACGATGACCGCGCCCACGGCGTAGGCGATCCGCACCGCGTCTACCCGAGCCCCGGCCTCGATCTTCACGAGCTCCGTCCGCTCGGCATCGGACATGGTGATACCGGCTATCTCGTCCTCAAAGGTCCGGTCGCTCCCCAAGTCGATGCTCACCGCGTCGAGCTGGCTTGCCACCTCAGGGGTGATTGACGCATCCGCCGCGGCCTGCGACCGCACCGTGCCGGTGATCCCAAAGAGCAGGACGGCGCCGAGCAGCGCCACGCCAAAGGCCTGGCCCACGTTGCGCATCGTGCTCTGGATGCCGCCGGACTGCGACGCCTCGCGCTCGGGCAGGGCGGCCGCCACCACATTGCTCGCATGGGAGGAAACCGTGCCGGCGCCCACACCGGCCATAAAGGCCCCGAGGAACACGAACGGCGCCGAGGCGCCCTCCGTCGTCACCGACAACGCCATGAGCCCCAAGGCCGCCGCCATGGCAACGTAGCCGAGCTGAATCACGCGGCGGGGGCTGGCATGGGGCAGGAACTTGGGGATGCCGAGTGCGAACGCAAAGGTGGGAAGCCCCGTGACAAGTGAGATGGATCCCACGGCAACCGGCGACCAGCCCGCAACGAGCTGCAGGTAGGGAGCCATAAGGATGGACTGCGCTCCCATAAAGAAGAAGGTGAGGGCGCACGCGATGAGGCCGGCGCGGACCTGCGGGGTCGCCAGAAACACGCTCGGCAGCACCGCGATGCCGCCACGCGCCTCGACGCGCCGCTCGTACACGACGAGAAGGCCGAGAACCACAAGACCGATCGCTGCAAGGGGAAGCGCCGGCGAGATACCGAGAACCGTGAAGGGCGCTCCTGCCAGCGGAGTCACCAAACCCCAAGAGGAGACGCTCGAGACGCCGATGAGCAACAGGAAGAGACCCAGCGCCGCAAGCACCACGCCACCGCTGTCGAACGCGGTGCGCTCATGCGGCTGCTCGATGGCCGGCAAGGTGAAGGACGCAGCGAAGACGAGGGCGAAGTAGCCTGCGAGCGCGAGGAACGTGGCGTGCATGCCCGCGGTCTCCATCACCACGCCGAGGACGAGCGGCAGAAGCGCCGAGAGGCCCGACGCCGCGCCGATGGCGCCGAAGGCGACGGTCCGGTTACCACCTTGGTACATAAGCGGGATGAGACCCAGGACCGCGGGGATCATAAAGCTCGCACCGAGCCCCACGAGCACGCGGCCGCCCCAGATGAAGACCGCCATGCTCGGCGCCGCCGCGAGAACGACCTCGCCTACCGCGCAGAGCAGGATGCCGCCGCGAAAGGTCCGCTTCCACCCGACGATGGTGCCGGCAAGGCCGCCGGCGATCATAAAGGCGCCTCCTACGAGCGGATAGATCATGTTTGCCAGCTGTATCTGCGCCGTCGTGGCGCCGAGCTCGCTCGTGAGGGCGGATGTGGCAAGCGAAAGGGCGCCGTTATCGCCCGTGGCACCCATCTGGGCGAGAATCAGAACGAGAATGGGAAGTACGAGGAACCGCCCCGCATTTGCGGGCCGGGCGGTCCCTGCAGGCTGAGCCGCCTGCACGGAGGTTGAGGTATGCACGTTGTGTCCAATCTGGTGCGCGAAGAAGTACTTGGGAGCCGCCTGCGCCGCAGCGAGCGCGATGCCCACCACGGCGCAAGGGAGCGCTGACGGGCCTATGCCGTCAGCGGAGCCTCGGAGGCGTTGAGCGGCGCGTTCCCGCTAAGGTCGCACGACGCGAGGCGGTAGGCGCGAATGCGCGGATCGTCATAGGTGGCGTGGTAATACGTGAGCGCCTCAGCGGAGAAGCAGCTGGTATAGAGCGTCTTCTCGCAGGAGCCGTCGGCCATGCGCGCCGCACCGTCCGGCACGGCAACCGCGCCGAGGGTGCGGAAGAGCCGCGTCACGTTCTCGCCTTCGGAGTCCTTTGCGGGGTAATGGCTGTTCACAAACGCAGCCTTCACGAACCGCGCCGGTCCGCTGTAATCGCCGGGAATCCCCTGTAGGCCCGCTCCTGACCCAAAGGGCGCGAGCTGGGCGCGGCCCCATAAGGGCGATGCCGGCTCAGCGTCCGTCAGCGTGAGGTAGTTGCGGAGGTTTGTGCGCTGCCAGCCGAAATCCGGCTCGTTGGTGAGCACATCGACGTCGTCCTCCCACACATGCATGCCGTCGCGCATGTACTCGACCACGATGCTGCCCGTGGCGTCGGCGATGATCCAGTGCAGGTTTGCGACGGGGAGATCGGACGAGACGGGCTTGGCGACGATGGTTGTCTTCGCGAGGGCCTGGCGGACCTCGTCGAGCGTACTGAAGTTGCGCGCGACCCAGAAGGGAAACTCGTAAGCGGCGACGTTGATGGCGTCGGGGTCCGTTGAGGCCTCCGGCGCATAGCAGGCGCTCTGCGGAAAATTGAGACCCGCGACCGCGAGGCCGGCGTCGTTGCCGCAATCAAAGTAGAGCGGCGTCTCGTTAAACACAATGGCCATGCCGATGACGGCATGGGCGTGGCCTGCGTCCACGTCACCAGGGCGATCGAAGGCGGCGGGCACCTGCGCCGCAGGAGGCGTCACCACCACGCGCTCACCATAGCCCTGAGTCCAATCGAGATTGCGACCGAAGTACATCGATCCGGTCGTGCTGGTAAAGCGGATGCCCGTGCACATGGGCCCGCCCCCTTCCCTTACCGCGCGGCGAAACCGGCGGAGCAGTTGGTGTAGTACTTCTCTTCTGCCCGAATACGAAGGGATGTTGCCGGGAACATGCTTAGGAATGCCTGAAGGTCGCTTCAGGCCCTTTGATCTGCAGCCATGAGCATGTGCTTGTTACGCGCACATCGTACGAGCCCATGCTAAAACGGTTATACGTAGGATAAAACTGCATATTAGGATACTTGAGGACGGGCTCATGTCATCCCATTCACTCTGCTAGGGCGATCTCCTGCCTCGACATTATGCACCCCACGGGACAGATGCGTAGACGCCGGAGCGCTATCATTGCCAAGACGCCCCCTGCCAGTGTCCCAACACCCTGGCTGCGCGCCCCGGCGACACGCCACCGCATAAGGCAGTACCCTACCGTGAAGAGAGAATCGCCACGAACGCGCCGGACATCCACCCAGCATCCGCATCTGCATTGCTACCGCCATGGCCTGCAACCGGGCGTTTTTGGAGCGCACGCACGGTGACACGCGAGCTCCCCAGAGCACCTGCCCGGCACCTCACCGTGATAAGCTGCACGGACACGCGACGGACGCGCCTTTCGCCCAAGGCGCTGGGTCTTGTGGACGGCGATGCGGTCGCCATCAAGGCGGCGTGAGCGACGATTACCGGCCCCTACAGCGAGATAATGCGATCGCTGCTTGTCGCGATCGGCAAGCTGGACGTAGGGGAGATCCTCGCGGTTGGGCATACCTTGTGCTGAACCTGCGGTATGCATTCCGAGCACCTGCTCGAAGCGCTTGAGCAGACAGGTACGGCACCCGAGCAGATTGCAGCGGCGCGACACGACGAGCGCGTCGTGCATGTGCTTGCCGGCTTCGAACGCCTTGAGGACGAAGTCGCTGCCAGCTTGTGTGCGATCCGGGAACACGCGCTTATGACCGCGCACGTACGCGTCACCGACTGCACCATCGACGTGCGCACAGGCGCGCTCACCACCCGTAAGGTGAAATTACCACTGTCCTGATTTCACACATAGCGCCAGGCCGTGTAATGCTGCGGGTAGTCGTAGACGGTAACGCGCGTGCCCTGCAACGTGCGATACGCCTGAATCAAGCCTTCGCGGAGGCACTCCCAGCCGCTGCGCCCCAGATAGAGGAAGGATTCCCCGTCGTCCAACATATGGATACGCATGCGGGTCGCACAGCATCGAGCTCCAGCTTGTAGAGGAAACTGCTGGGGAAAGGCGTATCGAAGTGATTGAACAGATAGCAGTGCGAGTGGGATGTCGAGCATGCTAGCAGAGCGCATTTCAGCCGGTCGAAGCGTGCAGTCCATGCTGAGACGATGCTCGTGAGCGCTAGGCCGAGCTCGATTCCGGTCGCGCGGCGCGGCGGCTTCGCCGCCGCATAGGCCGGCACACGACCCGTCCCGCGCCCGCCGTCGAGCAGGTAATCGGTAAACTTTTAGGTCGAGCGGGTCGAGCAACTCATTGAGCACGTAGTACGACTCGGCATCAGGTCAAGCGCGCTCGCAGCAGCGAGACCCACCCGCGCCGCGTCCGCCGTCGCCAGCGAGCGCCCGTAGATGACCTCATCCCATATTGCGCTCGCGGCGAAGAAGGAGGACCTAGCTGTGATGGGACCCGTCATCATTGGCGCCTTCGTTTCAGTTTTCTGCCAGCGCGCTCCGTCCGCGCTAACGGTCCTATATCTCGTTTGAGCTTCCCGTACATATTGCTTACTGGCTTCGAGATAGGATCATCCGGAAAAGTTTTCTGCGCACGCCTCACATAAGAGAGAAAGTTCATCTGCGAATATCCCCCGCGGGCGTTGTCCCCTTTCTTGCTAAACGACTTGTATATTGCCGCCTTCTGTTTATTAGAAAGGTGACGTCCCCTTTTCTGGCACTTCCTCACTCTACGGTAGTAACGATTGAAGAACCTTCCAACTGTTCTTTGACGCAGTCTTACATAACGCCCGTCAAAATCAAAGCCGAGGTATGTGATTTTCTTTGCCCCGCTTTTGCACACCTTCTCAAAACAAGGCCCATTAAACTGCTCAACAATACTGTCATGCACATGAAAGAACTTTGTTTTCCCAGCCTGGAGGGATACTCCTGGTACCCCCTTCACATAATCCAGAACCGCTGCGAGCACGTTCCTTTTATCCCAAGGAACGATGACGATGAAATCGTCACAGTATCGGAGGTATAGACCGTTGAGTGTAGAAATCGACCCGGCCATGGAAGTGTCGAAATCAAGCATGTAAACGTTTGATAGAGCGCCGCTTGCAGCAAGTCCCTGCGGAATCCCGACCCCAGCCCCCTCTTTCCAGGGAGCCTTTATACAGCTGTCTTTATTCGCTTTGAACTGCTCTTTTGTCAGCGCATGCGCCTCGTTCCGATTGAAGCTGCGAATACTTCCCTTGCGCCTCTTCTTTGAGCTCGTGTCATATCCACGAATCCCCAGAATCGAGTCAAGCTCCCAAATGGAATAATGAATAATGCTCTTTAAGACTCGATAATGGTCTTTAGGAAGCTTCCCGTCTGAGAAAAGCTTCCGCATCATACCAAGAAGATAATCGTGTTGAATGCTTGGAAAGAAGCTTGAGAAATCCCCTGTCATTACCGCGACGTTCTGAAGCTCGCGGATTTTCGAGAAAGCTTTTGCCGCTCCATCAATGTTGCTTAGATGTTTTTGCGGCCGATATGCTAGAACGCTTCCATCAGCCCCCGACTTTTCCAGCAGCACCTCATATCGATCAGACCATTGCAAAGAGTAATACTGATAAATCCTGTGGTCGAGATGGGCTGCATACGCAACCTCCCTCGCTTTTACCGAAAACTCTTTCCCTAGATAGTCGCTATCCTCAACACGAAAGCTCTCAATCGTGTTTGAAATAAGCGGGTAAAACGCATGGCTCACGACATAATCCGGATCCTCAACAAGACGCTTTACTTGAACATATGTAACAGGACTATCGAAATGCGTATAGCCTTTCTTCCGATGAGCATCGGCGATACGGACGGAATAGTCCATTCTCCTCCCATCTTGGGTCAACCCGCTTGGATCAACAACGGGGCGGCTTCGTCTCCCCAAGCGGGCTTCACCGGCCGACAAACGACCATGTACGTCGGCTCTCGCCAACGACCGCCGCGAACAAAGTGCTCGCCTGTGCCACAATAGAATCGGAGGTCGCAATGCCCGCTCTCGCGTTCAAAGCAACACTCGACCTGAATGCAGGCGAGTGCGCCGGAAATGCCGGAAACGTGATAATTATCTCGTTTGCGGTATTGACGGCAGTACCACACCCCCACGCCTGGTGCATAGGGCGTAGATACTATACCCCATCGAGATTATTCACAAACGGAAAAAGTAGCCACTGAGCCTGTCAACGACGATGACATGACGCTTAAACGCATGTACTTCGAGCTGGATGTGAAAAGACTACGCCCCTAGAGCTACAATCCCAAATGCCGAGACCGAGCTTTTAGGGAGAATGACCCCAACACCCCGGAGGTTAATATTATGGCAAAGCGGTTACGTACTCGTCACCGCTTAGCTGGAGAACGTGATTGAAGATATGAACAAGGTTTACGATTGCGACCGATCAACAAAACTCACGGACGACAATTCCCCTATTAATAACTATCTAGACTACGAATTCTATTGCAACTCATGGTACTACCGTGGAAAGCCTAAGGTGAACGAGCGGGACTATGTGCGCTTGCAGCCCGAACCAAACAACAAGCATGATCCATTCGCTGTCGCCATCTACAAGGGCAGCAGAAAGGTTGGATATGTTCCGAAACACTACTCACGGGAAACTTCCAAGGCGATTAATGATGGAAGGGATATTCGTGTTGAAGTGAGCTGTGGAAGCGACAATTACGCACCGTTTTTCAGGGTATATGATGCAGCGAAGCCAGCTCCCAAAAAGTCCGATATACCAGAACGTAACCCGATTGGATGTTTCTTTTGGCTTCTACTGGCTCTAATTATACTTGGCTCTGCTAAAGCGCTTCTGACATCCGCCGGATGAGTTCATGCTCGCGCGCCCCATCATCATAGTCGCCAACCAATCGAGACAAGGGGCGGCGCATGAGAGGCGTGCATCCATCCATATCGATGGATGCAATCGTCGAGGAGCTCACCGCCGTCCCAAGGGAAATCGAACGCATCGCAGCGGAGCTCATCGCCGCGAGGTCCATGGAGTCGATGTCCCTCCCGAGATGTGGGTGTCGCCGCTTCATCCGCAAAGACGGCGGCTCAGACAGTACCCGACGCTACCGGTACTCGGATATTCGGGTACACGCTTCCCGCCCGCACCGACAACCCTCTCACCAAAGATTATTCGATTGCCGGCATCGTTTCTGCAGAACACCAGTGCCGTTTACATAGAACGGCGGTACAATTTGCGTACGGTACTCATCGCCTTCAGCGAACAGCGCTCTCCCACTCCGAACCATTCCACTTGCCTAGCCCCTAGACACAGTTCAAGCAGCAAGGAACCGTTCGCAAGAAAACATGTGAATCAAGAAGAGTCGATGGTGCGCTATGCAAGCCATGAAGCTGGTACTAGAGCCTCGCCATCTCTCCAGCTATCTACGACACTATCAGCGCATCCGTATGCTTCGCTGCCCGTATGGTCAACAACAATCACCTGCAGCCCCCCATTTAACTCCGCAACTCTATCATGAATAAACCGGTAGATGCGCTCAATTTGCTCACGATCGAGTTTGTCGGTTCCCCCAGAATTAACCTGCGAGGGTTGGTCAAGAAATATGTCCAGCGCCGACGCGGCCATTTTGGCCGTGTCCACGACCATCGTGCCGGTATTATCGACCTGCTGCCGGAGGTTTTTCGCTAGGCCCTTGGCGGTGGTCATCACCATATAACGCGACACGGCAGGATCACCAAGCGCACGTGCGAAGAACGAGTCGCAGACGCCCTTTGGCAGTTGCTTATCCGAGTCATGACACTTGCACTGGATGGCCCACCAGGAGCCGTCTTCACGAGACTTCGCCACAAGATCGATGCCGGTGTCCTGCGTATCGTGGATGGGGCAGCCATCCCACGCGAGCGCCTGTTCCAAGGTCCCCACACATTCGAAGTTGGATGCCCAGTACGGATCGTTTGCAAGGTATCAGACGCAGGCAGCCTCGTACTTGGTACCCTTCTCCTTCTCGGATATCGATGCGTTTACGATAGGATCGAGCGCGTCGTAGACCGTCTGCATCGCAACTTCCTTCGTTCGCAGCCTCTTCTCCCATTTCAATAATATCAGCGCCAAGAAAGCTACCGCCTAGAGCATACCTGCGAATGAACTGGGGGAACCTTCTACAGCGCTTTGCCAAGTGTAGAGCGCTTGCTATAATCTTCTCAAATCCGGAATCAATTCCGGATTTGAGAAGATTTGAGGTTGCCATGTACATTACTCGTGCGCTCGAACCTTTGGTTCGTAGATACTCCGAACACTTCAAAGTCGTCGTCGTAACCGGCCCTCGCCAAGTCGGCAAGACAACTATGCTCAAGCACCTCATGGAAGAAGATGCATCGGAGGGCATCGAGCGCGCTTATGTGACCCTCGACAACACCGCCATCTTGCAAACTGCGAAGGAAGATCCCGCGCTGTTCCTCCAGCGCTACCGCCCGCCCGTTCTCATCGACGAGATTCAGAAGGCACCGGAGCTTCTCCCCTACATCAAGGAAATCGTCGACGCGTCCAACCAGACCGGGACCGTCTGGCTTACCGGTTCCCAGCCATTCCACCTCATGAAGGAGGTCTCCGAATCGCTTGCGGGACGCGTCGGCGTAATAGAAATGCTCGGCCTCTCTGGTGCCGAGGTTTCCGGCGTTCCTTCTGAACCGTTCTCCCCTGGACAGGATTACTTCGTTCGTCGCGTAACCGCATCCAAGTCATATAACGTGATAGAAGCATACGACCGCATCTGTGCTGGCTCGCTTCCGGGCATCCGCTCCCTGCCGGATGACCTGCGCGCAGGGGCATACGAGTCATACCTCGACACATACATCATGCGCGACATCCGCGACCTCTCGCAGATTGGCGACGAGCTGAAGTTTCGCCGCTTCATGACAGCCTGCGCTGCGCTCACCTCGAAACCCGTGGTCTATGCGGAACTCGCGCGCATAGCGGACATCGACGAGAAGACAGCCAAGACGTGGCTGTCCCTGCTCGTGAGCTCGTACATCGTCAAGATTGTCGAACCTTACGCGAACAACTTGCTGAAGCGCCTTTCCAAGCAGCCGGTCATGCATTTTCTTGACACTGGCCTGGCAGCGTATCTCACGGGTTGGACCAGCCCGCAAGCTCTTGAAGCCGGTGCCATGAGCGGGCAGATCTTTGAGACCCATGTTTTTGGGGAGATTTACAAGAGCTTCCTCAACGCTGGGCAACGAGCACCGCTCTACTTCTTCCGTAACAACGACAAGAAGGAAATCGACCTACTGATGGAGCGAGATGGCGCGCTCTTCCCCATCGAGGTGAAGAAAACGGCGTCGCCCTCGCGCAAAGACACGCGCAACCTAAACGCCTTGGACCCAGTCAATGCGTCTGACGTGGCGCCCGAGCTCTCGATGTACAAACGTGAAATTGGAACAGGTACTATCGTCTGCATGGTTCAGGACACGTTCCCCGTGAGCGAACGGGCGTGGGCCTTCCCGGTTTGGGCAGTGTAATTGCGGGCAAAGAAAGCGGCTCCGCATCGTATGCCACTGGTACCATCACTCAACTCCCGTTGACTCAGTTTTACTTGAGTCAACGGGAGTTGAGTGATATGGAACTCATCGGATGCACAGCTCGGCTCCAATTACCGAAAAGATGGTTGCAGAAGAGGATTCCCAAGTCGAGCGAACGGGCCTGCATTGTTATCGGTACGGGCTTTTCTCACGCTCGGGCTTAATGTGCACACCAAACAGCTCAACTCTGTTCATCGAGTTGGATGAGATGTATTAGGGGATCGTTTCCATCTCATCGTCAGCCCTCACTACCACTCATCCCCCGCGCGGCCGCGCTGCTGCTTCAGCTGCGAGCGGCGGCGCTTGTCGGCCAGCCGGCGCTCGCGCGCGGCCTTGGGCACCTTGGTCTTCTTGCGCACGCGGGGAGGTTGGGCGCGCCGCTCGATAATCTGCGCGATCTTCTGCAGGCAGAGACGGCGGTTCTGGAGCTGGCTGCGCGTCTCGCGCGCGGTCACGGTGATGCCCGTGGGCACGTGTTTCATGCGCACCGCAGAATCCGTGGTGTTCACCCCTTGGCCGCCCGGCCCCTTTGCCCGGAACACCTGCACCTCGCAATCACGCGCGAGTTCGTCGGCACTCTGCCGAGCGTAGTTCGCATAGTCTCGCCAGTTCATGCCACACCCCTCACGTTGCATTCGACACGGGAACAATCCTACATGGATACGGGGACAATCCTACCTGCAAATGCAACCGGGCGCATGCGCGCGCTACGGGCCGTAGCACTCCACGATATCGATGGAATCTATGCGGCGACATCGAGCGGATCTGAGACGACGGGGCTCTCCTTGTACATCTTCCAAGGATCAAGATCGATGCAAGTTGCCGCGTCGTGCGAGCCCGAAATGTCCCATGCAACCGCATCATTCAAGACGGTTAGACACCCTCGAAACACATCGACATCAGTTGTCCGAAGCAGCAAGCTCCCAATTCTGCATCAGCTCATCCCCGTGCAGCCTCCAAGCGTAATCCGGAGCCGCCTGCACCCGTTGTACCCAGTGCCCCGCATCGTTGCCAAACTCTCCTACTTCCCCTGCACCATGGTGAGCGAGATCTTGCCGCGCTCGCGGTCGACCTTCTCTACCCACACCTTTACCGTATCACCCACGGCAACCACATCGCTCGGGTGCTTTACGAAGCGTTTGGCCAGTTTGGAGATGTGCACGAGGCCGTCCTGGTGCACGCCCACGTCCACAAACGCGCCGAAGTCGACCACGTTGCGCACGGTACCGGTGAGCTCCATCCCGGGCTGCAGATCCTCGATGGAGAGCGCCGCCTTGCTAAAGACCACCTCGGGCGCGTCGTCGCGCGGGTCGCGGCCGGGCTTCTCTAACTCGGAGACGATGTCGATCAGCGTGAGCACGCCGCAGCCCAGCTCGCCGGCGAGCGAGGCCACGCTGCCCACCCGGCGCGCGATGTCCGGGATGCCGCCGCGCGTGAGCTCCGCGGGCGCCACGCCGGCGCGCTTCAGCACCTCGCGGGCGATGGCGTAGCTCTCGGGGTGCACGCTCGTCGCGTCGAGCGGGTTCGCCCCGCCCGCAATGCGCAGGAATCCCGCGGCGTTTTGGAACGCCTTGGGCCCCAGCTTGGGGACGTCCTTCAGCTGGCGCCGGTCGGTAAAGGCGCCGTGCTCCTCGCGGTAGGCGACGATATTCTTGGCCACCGTCGGCGTGATGCCCGACACATAGCCCAGAAGGCTCGCGCTCGCCGTGTTGACGTCCACGCCCACGCGGTTCACCACGTCCTCCACCACGTGCCCGAGGGTGCGCGCGAGCCCCGTCTGGTCGAGGTCGTGCTGGTACTGGCCCACGCCGATGGACTGCGGCGGAATCTTGACGAGCTCCGCGAGCGGGTCCTGCAAACGGCGTCCCAGACTCATGGCACCGCGCGTGGTGACGTCGAGGTCGGGGTACTCCTCACTCGCGAGCTGGCTCGCGGAGTAGACCGACGCGCCCGCCTCGTTGACGATGGTGTAGCGGAGCTCCGGCGCCTCGGCGGCGATGAAGTCGGAGACGACCTCCTCCGTCTCGCGGCTCGCCGTGCCGTTGCCGATGACGATGGTGTTGATGCGGTAGCGCGCGATCAGGCGCGCCAGCTCCCGGCGCGTGCCCGCCACATCACGGCGCGGGGGCGTGGGGTAGACGACGCCGTGGTCGAGAAGCTTGCCCGTCTCGTCGAGCACGGCGACCTTGCAGCCCGTGCGGTAGCCCGGGTCGAGCGCGATGATGCGCGCGCCGCGCACGGGGCGTGCCGAGAGCAGGCCCTCGAGGTTCTTGGCGAACACCTTGATGGCATCGGTCTGCGCGCGCACGGTGAGCTTCGCCCTGAGCTCGCGCTCGAGCGAGGGCGCCATCAGGCGCTTATAGCCGTCGGCGATGGCGGCGTCGAGCACCGGTGCGAACACGCCCTGGCGGCGCGGCCAACGCGCCCCCAAGCGGGCGATGGCCGCCTCGGTATCCACCTCGACGCGCACCCGGAGCTTCCCCTCGCGCTCGCCGCGGTCGATGGCGAGGACGCGATGGTTGGGAATCTTGCGCGCGGGCTCCTCGTACGCGTAGTACGGCTCGTAGGGCGTCTTCTCGTCCGCATCGGTCGCCACCGAGACGACCTCGCCCATCCCCTCGGTAAACGAGCGCAGGTCGGCCACGTTCTCGGCGTCCTCCGCAACCACCTCGGCCACGATGTCCGATGCGCCGGCGAGCGCCTTCTCGGCCGAGTCGAAGCCCGCCTGCGCCGCCTCGGGCGTGACGAAGCGCGCCGCCTCGTCGAGCGCCGAGCCCTTGGTCTTCACCTGCATGATGATCATGTTCGCCAAGGGCTCGAGCCCCGCCTCGCGGGCCTTCTGCGCGCGCGTCTGGCGCTTCTTGCGGTAGGGCTTGTAGAGGTCCTCGACGCGCTGGAGCTGCGTGGCGGCGCGAATCTCGGCCTCGAGCTCGGGCGTGAGCTTGCCCTGGACGCTAATGAGGGTGATGACATCCTCCTTGCGCTGCTCGAGGTTGCGCAGGTAGGTAAGGCGGTCGTCGAGCGTGCGCAGGGCGACGTCGTCCATACCGCCCGTAGCTTCCTTGCGGTAGCGCGCGATAAAGGGGATGGTGTTCCCTTCGTCGATAAGGCTGACGGCCGCCTCGACCGCAGCGGGTTTGAGCCCAAGCTCCTCAGCGAGCGCAGAGATGATATCCATGTAACTCCCTAGGTCGGGTATGGGAGTGACTAGGATACCCGCCCGTGCGGACACGGGCAAATGGGGCAGATAAACGTGGACCCAAAGCGCCGGCCTCGCATGCGCTCCCGTCCCCACCGAGTAAACTGAAGGCTACGGTTACGCCCGCGCTTATCGAGAGCCACCAGATGGCAATAGCGCAACGGAGGTACCCCATGGACATCGGAACGCTCACCGTGCTGTTCTTTGTCGCAGCCTTCTTTGATGCGGTGACCGTTATGGTCATCAGGCAGGGCAACCAGCAAAGCTCGCCGGTGATCTTCCGAGCGCTCGTGGCCATTTCGATCGGCTTCACGCTTGCCTTCGTGTTCGCAGCGTTCGTCCCGGGCGGGGACGCCCTCGCGGCCGTCGCGATAACGCTGTCGCTCGCCGTGCTGTTTGCGAGCGTCGCCGCCAACGACATCCGGGCGCTCCTCACGTGCACCGTCGCCGTGGAGGCCGTATGGCGCGGCAGCCTCGACCAGCCGACCGGCGAGGCCGTAACGCTCCGCTACCCCGCCTTCTCGTACAGCTACCAGGGGAGGACGTATTGCGTGAGATCGGTCCAGAGCGTCTCCAAACGTCACGCCCGTAGGATGGCCGAGGCCGGAACCTGCACCATCTACCTTAACCCCAACCACCCCGCAACCTTCATCACCCGAAAGACCGTGGGCCTCATCACGCTTACGGAGCTCGCTTTGGCAGTAGCCGCGCTCGCTAACGAAAAGGCGGCGATGGCGAGCCCGCCTCCACAAACTGGGACGGGCGGGCCACCGGAGCCCCTCACGCTCACCGATTCGCTCCCCCGGCGGGTTTCTGCGGCAGGGCTCCTTGGGCTAGGCTATACCCATGACGGCATCCATGTGCCCCGCACGGCAACCGCGCCGCCCGGGCCTCAGAGGGGAGGCTGCCCCATGTCCCTAGCCATCGCATCCGCCGGCCGCCGCCGCGCCGCCCGACCGGGTACCGCGCCGCGGCATCGCCTCGTTGCGCCCCTCGCCCTCAGCATCGCCCTCGTCATGGCGCTCGTGCTCGGCACTACCGGCTGCTCGGACCTCGGTGCCTTTGACGAAGACGCCGTCGCACGCCAAGCGGAAGACTATTACGCAGCAAAGTACGGCGAGCACGCTGCCGTGACCGACGTCTGGGAGGACCGCAGCTATTCGCTCTTCGCCTACTATTCGCTAAAGCGCGCCTTCTGCACCATGGCTGACGGCTCCTGCGTGCTCGTCGATTTTGAGAAGGGCCCGCTCGGCGACACCCGGCAGGAGGCAGAGATCACCGCGGCGTACGAGAAGCGCTTCCGCTCCGCCGTCGTCGAGGGCAAACGGCTGCTGCAAGACGCCGGCTACACCGTCTCCCTCGTCCTGATCAACGGCTACGACCTGACCGAGAAGGGTTTCTTTACCGGCTGCATCTCGCCCTATGACTGGGATAACAGCGAAGGGAGCGGCAATCGATCCGGGTCGTTTTTCTACACGCGCTACACGGGGGACGAGCGCTTTTTTGAGGAGGAGGCCGCCCGCATCACCATCCGAACACCCCAGATCACGTTCGAGATCGCCGGCGCAGACGCCGCGTACGCGAACGGGTTTCCCACCGGCGTGCCCGACGTTCCCGGCTGGACTCATCCCATCGACGCGATGTGCCGCGAGCTCCTCCCCCTCACTGCGGGAAACCCCCAAACAAAGGTGCGCGTCTATCAGGAGGGCTTCTACGAGATCGCCACGGACGATAACGGCGAGAGCGGCCTCCTAGGCGAGCTCTCCCCCTTCGACCACACACGCGACGTGGGCGATTGGCTCATCGTCGACTGGATCGGGCTCGGCCACGGCGTCTACCTGACCCCCGACGAGCATGGGGTGCGCCTGCATCCCGACGACGTAACGCTTGAGGAGACGGCGGCCACCTATACGTTTGACGACCTCGTAGAGAAGAGCAACCTCACCAACAACGACGTGCGCGCCCATGACCCCGCGGTCTTCGAGACCTATGAGCTCGCACCCGCCGAGGGCATGTTTGCCGCGTTGCCGGCAAGCGTGCAGGACAAGGGCTGGTTCAGCATCCGCATCGCGTACGACAATACCGATCCGGAAGCGGGGCTCGCCGACCTCGGCGTCACGCCCGGTGCCCTCACGCCCTCCCTCTACTCGGTGGAGGAAAACCCTGCCGTCGAGGATTTTCCCGACGAGCCCGAGCTCGTCATCGGCTGGATGCGCGAGACGACGCTTGCCAACGGCTATCAGCATCGGAGAGGCACGCTCTATCGCGACGAGCCGATACGCTTGGTGCGCCTCTGAGGTAGCGCCGTCAAGCGGGTCCCCGGCGCCCTCGTCTCACCGTGCGATCCGGACGGCCGCGCATGACGGCGCCGGCAACGCGTCCTGCCTACACGCACTCCGCCACCGCCTTGACGAGCTTCTTCTTGGATCCGCGGGCAACGATGGCGCCGTCGTACTTCACGTACGCCTTGCCCTCGAGCTCCTTGTGCTTTTTGGCACAATGGCCAAAGCAGCCGGTGCGGATATCGCCCTTGGCGACAACGCCCTTGAAATCCTTGGGCGAGACGCCGGAGCATTTCTTGCAGAGCTTGAGGCAGGCACCCATCGTGGTTACTCCCAATAACGGCATGCGGGCGGCGACGCCCGTCGGTAATATGCTACCTAGTTTATACCATATCTTTCCGCTCCGGGTATCGCACGGTGGCGCGTCCTGCAAAACGAGCCGGAAAGCCGCCCGGCGGCGCCGCCTTACGCCCGTGCGACGCGCCGCGGCGTGCGGACGCTCACGAGCCCATGGCGGTTGCAATAGGCAACAATGATGCCCGATTGACCGCACCGGAACCGTGCGGCGGCCTCTTGCTCGGGATAGAGCTTCTTGATCGTTACGCCATCGGTGGTGACATAGGCGATAAAGCTGATGTAGTGGTCCTTGCGCATGGGATGGTCGAGCGTCACGTACCATTCGTCCTCGATGCTCTCGACCACGAGCGCATGGCCCTCATCGGGCTCCTCCGCCTCGGCGGGCGCAAGCGCGACGCCGCAGCACGAGTACGAGCCCTCCCCCAGCGCATACAGCACGTTGCCGCACACCGGGCACACGTAGAAGCGCGACCGCAGCAGGTTGCCCGCGCGATTGGCGTTTTGGCGGACGTCGCCGGTCAGAAGCTCCGCCACCGATACGCCGAGCGCGGCGGCAAGTGGCTCCACCAGCGAGATATCGGGCAGCCCGCGCCCCGATTCCCACTTGGAAACAGCCTTGTCGGTCACGCCCACCGCCTCGGCGAGGGCGCGTTGGGTAAGCTTGCGCCCCTCACGGAGCGTCTTGATGGTATCGGCAGTCAGGTATCCGGCCATGAGGGTCCTCTCTCAAAAGCGCCGTCGCGGGCGCATGTCACAACGGGACCAGTATCTCCCGCGCGACCGTGCAAGACTACCTACGGACCGTAGAGCGCGCGGGACGCGCCCTATGACCAGCCCTTCCACGTATCGGGCGCGTACCCCACCGTCGCCTGGCGCCCATTGCGCACGATGGGCTCGCGCAGGACCTGCTGGTTCTCGAGCAGCATCTCAAAGCGCTGCACCTCGGCGATGTGCATGACGAGCGCGGCGGCATCTTGGTCGCGTGCGTCGGGGTTGATAAGCGCGTCTAGTCCTCCCACCGCGCGTGCCACGCTCTGCAACTCGCCTTTGCTCATGGGCTTCTCGGCGAGGTTGATGAACTGGAACGGAATGCGACGCTCCTTAAAGTAGCGCTGCGCCTTTTTGGTATCGAAGCTCTTCTTGGTACCAAAGATCTGGATGTTCACGGCGTACCTTTCTTGCCCGGCAACCCATCGGCTCCTATAGGATTATGCCATCGTGCCCCCGCGCTACTTGGTATCAAACCGGGCGATTGCGGCAAATGCCTCGGATGCAAAAATGCCTTCGACCGCCGCACGGTATTCCGCAACCTTGCGCACCTTGCGCACCCGACGGTGCACCGCAAGCGGGTTGGCAAAGGCGTGCTGGGCGTAGAACCACCACTCCTTCATGCGAAAGACCGCGTTGCCGCCTATTTCTGCGAGATAGGCGTCGAAGAGATCGTCGTGGAAACGCTCGAGCTCTTCGCGCGAGAGCGCCGCCCCGCCGCGCAGCACACGCGCCAAAGCGGGATTGGCGAGCACGCCGCGGCCGAGCATCACGTGGCGCGTCTGGGGATATGCCGCAAGGAGCGCATCTCTATCGTCCTCCCCAAAGATGTCGCCGTTGTACGCCACCGGAAACGGGGCTGCGGCGAGTGCCTCGGCGTATATGCTCCGCCGAGGGACGCCATCATAGCGGTCTTTTTGGACGCGCGGGTGCACGATGAGTTCCGCCAAGGGGTGGCGGCAATACATTGCGAGGATCTTCTCGAACTCCCCGTCATCCACCACACCGATTCTCGTTTTAACCGATACCGCAAGGGGCGAGCGCGCGCATACATCTTGCAGGAACGCATCGAGCGCCTCCACATCGCGCAGAAGCCCCGCGCCCCTCCCCTTGGCAACGACCGTCCCCGAAGGGCAGCCTGCGTTGAGGTTGACCTCGGTGTAGCCCATCTCGGCCAGCACCTCGGCAGCCCAGACAAACTGGCCCGCGTCCTTGGTCAGAAGCTGCGGCACCACGGTCAGCCCCCGGTTGTTGGCCGGGTCTAGCTCCGCCGCGGCACGTTTGCCAAAGGAGCTGCCTGGATGCGGCGGCGTCAGAAACGGCGTGTAATATCGATCGAGCGCGCCAAAATGCTCCGCGTGCACTCTACGGAACACATGACCCGTAAGCCCCTCCATGGGCGCAAGCGACAACAGCATGCATCGACTCCTTCAATCGCGACGGCGCACACCATCCTACACGTGCGAGCGCAAGAACATACCGCAGCTGGCGCCCTACAGCAACCGAACGCATAACGTACCTGACCGTCTCAAAAAGATGTCTTCACCGCACGGTAAGCTCGTTCGCAAGCCGGGCATCGGGCTCGGGCAGCCACTCAATCTTGTCGCCAAAGATCGCCATATCCTCATCATAGATGTGCATGAAGTCGAGAACCATCCCGAGACGTTTGGGAAACATGCCCTCACAGTAGACGGGAATGACCCCATGAGGAACTATGCTTTCGACTCCATTTGGAAACTCGTTGACATCTGGGTGCCGATACAGGGAGAATCTATAGAGATGTAAAATCTCTTCGGAGTTTTGTAAGGGCGGTGCTGCGCAAGCGGAACCGCCCTAGTTTTCAAACAGACATATGCAGAAGAGTGAGCTCGCATAGAAGGCCCCCATTAGTGCTTCTATCACAACACGGCGGGTGTCAAGCCAATTCATCGGGACCGACTGCATCCCGCTGCACCGTACGGGTCAAGGTACGCATGCGCAGAGCCCCAACACGAGCTACAACTGGGCAAAACTGTGGATAGATGTCCAGCGCGCCAGACGGCAACGGGGAGGCACCACCATGATCTACATGCCACTCACAAACCGCGCCCTACGCATCTCCTACGATGCGCACGCCGGCCAAGTGGACAAGTGCGGCGCACCTTACATCTTCCACCCCTACCACATTGCCGAGCAAATGGAGGACGAGGTAACTGCATGCGTCGCGCTCCTGCACGATGTCGTAGAGGACACCGACGTCACCTTAAGCGACCTAGCTCGGGAGTTCCCCGCAGAGGTGATTGAGGCGCTCCGCCTGCTCACGCACCAGCCGGGCGTACCCTACCTCGACTACGTGCGCTCCCTCGCGACCAATCCCGTCGCACGCGCGGTCAAACGGGCAGACCTTCGGCACAACATGGACGAGACACGCTGCATGGGTGGGACGCAGCCGCCCGCAGACGTACTCGAGCGGCGGCGCGTGACGTACCGCGCCGCACTCGCCATTCTTGAGGAGGCAGAGGCCTCGGAAACCGTTGGCTAGCACTCGCTGCCTACAATCCCCGCCTACAGGCAAGGGGCTCTTCGTCCCAAAAAGCCTGGCAGCGGATGCGGTTCCTTCCTCCTGACTTACGGGCGCGTCACACCCATGGCGCGATAAAGGTCCTCGAAGCCAAGCCCTTTGCGGTCCCGACGGCGATACCACGTCGCGTAGCTATTCCAATCGGGCGCGAGCACATGATTGCAGAGCAGAATCCATAGGGGAATGAACGGGATGAAAAGCAGCCCGGCGATCGAGAGCCACAGGATAACCCTAAGCTCCACATCCATAGAAAGCGGAAGCACCAGCATGATCACAAGGGCCACCACCGCAACCGCCGCATAAGCGATCATGCCACGAAGCTGCAGCTTCTTTGCCTTTTCATAGCCGGAGACAATGCGGTCGAGCAGTTGGCCATGGCCACGGCTGAAGGTGCGGAGCGCGAATGCCATCATCTCATTCCGTTCCGCAACCGAAGCGGCAACTCCAGCCGCAGTCGCCGCCTCTGAGAAGCCATCGGGTGTGCGCAACGGGGCGTCGAACGCCCACTCGTAGAAATCGTGGTCCATGTGCATCGCCTCCAAACATGATGCAACCGGTGTTCACCGGCGCAAATCAAGCGGCTTCAGTGTAGCAAGCGCCCGGCGCGGTCCTCGGGCGAAATCGACGAGGGGCTCGCCTGGACGGTCAACTTCCTCGCGCGGGGGTTCGCCACCATGCGCGGCGAGGCGGAGCCCTCGGACGTCGAGCGCGAGGACGCCCTCACCTTCGACATGTCGCGGAGGCGAGGGGCGAGCCTACCCCCGCCCCGACGGCGCCAGCGCGATCATCATGCGCGCTGGCCCCTCTGCGTCGAGGGTGTGGAACTCCTCTGCTGGATGGCCCACACCTCCCAAGCGCTCCCCCGCCCGCCTCAATCGGGTATACTTCAGTCATTGTGAAAAGCCCTAGGGCTTTTAGCGGCTGCGGGTACCTGTACCTTCAGCCGCATTTTTCTTATATGGCTTCCTTCTTCGAATCCAAGTACGAAAGAAAGATAAAGGTACCGTGCAGGACGTCCCCTCAATCGACGCTCATACGCTCAAGTCGCGCCGCGCAAAAGCGATGGTTCCGAGCGCAAAGAGCACCGCGCCTGAAACGCCAAGCACAGTCGCGCCCGCCAAGGCGCCCATTCCCCCAGACGCAACCCCGAGCGGATCGAATAGAGCAAGCGGCGTGGCGTCGGCAAGCCAAGAGAGCTCGTCCCCAACCCCCGAAAGCATCTGCACCAGCACGAAGAGGGCACACAGGGCGACACCCGCCCACCGCGCCGCCGAGACGTTCGACAGCGCACAGGCGCCTGCCCAGCACACACCGGAGAGAAATAGCCAGAGACAGAAGGTCGCCGCGTTGGCGACAATAAGGTCGGAGGCATCGAGCTCGCCAGGAAACATGGCATGGGCGCAAGCCAGCTCGAACACAGTGAGCACCGCCGCAAGGAGAACGAGGCAGAAGACGAGAACGCCCGTCTGCGAGAGCATGAGTCTCGTACGGCTCACAGGCTGCGCGAGCAGATAGGAGATGCTGCCGCGCTCGATATGACGCACCACAAGCCGACTGGTGAGCACCGCCACGAGAACGAGGGGAAGCGCCACGAGCAAAAAGCCGTACAGGTAGTTGACCATAAACTCAAGAAGCGTCGTCCCCTGGTCCGCCATACCGAAGGCGGCGAAGAGCTCGGGCATAGCGTCGCGCATGAGGGCGAGCGACTCGCCGAGCGCCGGATCGTACATACCGATGATCACACCAGCATAAAGAGCGACCACCGCTGCGATGATGGCGGTCGGGAACAGGCAGGAGCGCAGCTCGCGCTTGAAGAGGGGAAGGGTCATGGGAATCTCCTAGCTTTGCCGCGAGGACTCGAAGCCCTCGTACAGATGGAGGAACAGCTCCTCGATCGTCTGCTCGCGAGACGTGACCGCGGCAACGTCGTAGGAGGAGAGCTCGCGGATGAGGGCGTTCACATCTCGCACGTCGCGGAGCTCCACACCACGGGCATCCCCCTCAGCGGGATCGACCCCGTGGGCGAGCTCCCAGCGCGAGCGTTCCCGCGCGCTCGAGAACTCGACCGAGTAGCCGCGGCCGCGCATCGAGCGCACCTCGTCCATGCTGCAGGCCATGACGACGCGCCCCGCGCGGATGAACGCCACGCGGTCGCACGCCCGCCCGACCTCTTCGAAGATGTGCGAGGAGAGCAGGATGGCAGCGCCGCGCGCCCGCTCCTCGGCAACCACATCGAGAAAGCGCTCCTGCATGAGCGGGTCGAGACCGCTCGTTGGCTCATCGAGGAGAAGCACGTCCGGGCGGGCCATGAAAGCCGCGACGATCGCAACCTTCTGCCGGTTGCCTTTGGACATCCCGCCGATACGTGCGCCGAGGTCCAGTTCGAAGGCGTCGGCAAGCTCCCGCATCCGGGAGCGGTCGTGCAGGCCCCGCATCCCCGCCATGAGGTCGAGGAAGGCCCGCGCGGTCATCTCCTGCATGCAGGCGTTCTCGCCGGGCAGGTAACCCAGACGCGCCTGGACACGCGGCCGCTCCCGGAAACAGTCGTGCCCGAGGATCTCGGCCGTCCCCCTCTGCGACCTGACAAACCCCATGAGGTGGCGCATCGTGACCGTCTTTCCCGCCCCGTTGGGACCCAGAAAACCGAGCACCTCGCCAGCACCGACCTTGAGGCTAACGTCGAAGATGCCGCGACCGCGCCCGTAATCCTTCGTGAGCCCGCGCACACAAATCGCAGGGCCCGCTCCGTTTGCCGTCATAGGTATTCCTCCTTGTACGTGGCCCGTTTGAGCCAGTCGAGCCAGACGAGAAACTCTGAGAGCATTGTCTCCATGTCGAGCTCCCCTCCGCCGCGCAACTGCTCGTGCAGGTAGCCGTCCCCGCACCACACGAGCATGCGCACCACGCGCATGGGATCGACGTCCTCCCGGAATCGCTCCCAACGCACGTGTC
The DNA here is from genome assembly GCF_002159765.1 of Collinsella sp. An268. Classification (GTDB taxonomy): domain Bacteria; phylum Actinomycetota; class Coriobacteriia; order Coriobacteriales; family Coriobacteriaceae; genus Coprousia. The sequence goes on from NZ_NFJH01000005.1 coordinate 89,755, forward strand.
CCAAATACGTCTGCACCATCGCGGGCACGGCATCCGTCATGAATGCGTCGAGCACCCCCGAGACGTCCCGATGGCCGAGGTAGAACGCCCGGACGAAAAAATCCATGATGCGCGGGCTCGACCCCACGAGTCCGGCCTTCTGCGTCGCGGCGTAACGCATGATCTCGAAGAAGTCGTCGATCTTATACCAGCGCTCGTCGACCACCGCGTCTGCGACGCGGCGTGTGAGGGCCGTGAGGACGTATAGGTAGAGCTCTCTTTTGTTCCTGAAGTAGAAGAAGAGCTGGCTCTTCGACACACCGGCGCGCCTGGCTATGTCCGCCGTGGACGCGCGGGCGTAATCCTCGTCACCGAACACTTCGGCGGCTGCGTCCACAACGGCTCGCCTGCGGTCCTCGGGGAGGTTCTCGAAGCGCTCGAACCTGTCTGACATGGGGCCTCGCTTTCCCTCGTCTTTCGAGAACAAGGCTACCCCGTTGACCAAAATATGGAAGGGGCTTTGAGCTCGCGAAACGATTCCTCGAGCGTGCTCTGACGCCCAGCATGCGATCCGGAACCCAGCGGGCGGCCCCAGCGAGCCGACCCATCAGAAAGTACAGTGCCCCGCAGGGATTCTGCGGGGCACGCTTTAGCTGATGCCGATACATCCTCAGGGCCAAACGTCTCACCCAGCCCCAGCGCCTTCGCCCGATCGCCCAAAACGCGAGGAGAATCACCGCGCCGCTCGCAACGGCGAACCAGTCCCGGGGAGAGCCGACGCCACCCGTCGCCGCACCGACGGCAAGGGCGCCCACAGCCCAGAGCGAAGACAGGGTGGCAGCCGTCCACGCCGGGCGCGCGAGGAGCCCCAGGGCGAAGGAGCCGACGAGCACGGCGGCAACGACGAGCACTATCGCCAGTTTTTGGAACGACGTGGGGTCGAGAAGAATGTCACCAGCCACGAGCACGCCAATACCGACCGTAAGACCAGCAAAAGCCTGCAGAACGATCTGCGCCCCCCAGAGCGGCGCCGCTCGCTCGCGTCGCCTCCACGGGCTCGCCCGTGGAGGCTCCGAGGAGCTCGGCTGCGCTCCTCGCCTCGTCAGAGCCCTCGGGGCAGCGCGCCGCGAGCATCGCGACCGAAAAGGCCAGCGCCAGCACCGAGAGCAGGAGACGCAGCACCGGCTCCAGGTGATCGCGCCCGCGACCGCCGTCACGGCGAGCGCCGTGTCCACGACCACCTCGACCGCGGCCAACGCCACCGCAATCGTTTTCGTCCTTCGCTCGTTCTTCTCGACCATCTCGCGCATCTCGTCCACGCCCCCTCTCACCAGCTCGTCGATCATGGTACCGAAGAGATTCGCGAGGAGCAGCATGCTCTGGATGTCCGGCAGGGTCCTCCCGACGCGCAAAGACTTGTTGCGGCGTTGAGCGTGTGCACAGAAAAAGCCCTGAACGGAGCGAGTGGTTCCGACCGGTGCGAGGTGATTTCAAGCGAGAGCGAAACGGGTATGCGTCCGAAATCGCGGGCGGCTAGAAAAAACTTATGATGCAGCGCATCTGGACGAAGTCGGCGCCTGCAAGAGCAGGGAACCCCACGCTCTTCCCGTCCACATCAGATTGTTCGGTATGGACGTTATGAACCCGCCGCCCTTGTCCCTCTTCGAGGGGCTATCACAGCAGCGCAATCTCGTACGTTATTCTGTATCCATTCTGCGGACTACCGACAATTACCCCTTCTGTTGGACGGTGCGCAATGTCGCCACGAACAACTTGGACAAGTTTCCCTCAACCGCAGCCACACAGCCTAGAGCGGCACGAAGAAGTTGTAGAAACATCCGCGCGGTTTTCGAGGCAATGCCCCTTGGTGGGAGGGGAGTGCCCGGTAGACACCGAACAGAGCCAGATTTGAGCAAGTCCTCAATACGCTTGACTGCCACACGGCCAAGCGAGAATTCCACCTGCCCACCAAGCTTGAAACGACTGCCACGCGAAGAATCAGTTGAACTTCTCAAATGGCGCCCTCACTATCGAGCACACCGTACCAAGAAGCGCCAGAACTGTCGGATATGGCACGACGGTCGGTCGCGACTGTAGATACGCCCTTGAAGAGCATGTCAACACACGGTGAAATCACGTTCATCATAAGCGGGCGCAACAATAATCTGTTTAGGAAAAGTCCGCTAAACAGATAGAAAAAGAACTCATAATCCCAACTATGCAATTTGGCATTTTGCAACACAAAGCCGTTCGATTTATACGTAAGGAGCAAACGTGAGCGAAACCTGGGAAACATTCCTTCTAAACGAGTTTGACTTCTTTTCTCTCCAGCCATTAGACGTTGTCATCTGCGCAGCCATTGGATTTATGTGTGTGCCTTTAATTCGCTTCTCAGGCCCTCGCGTGCTTGGACTGGATTACCACACGCGTATTGTCCAGTATAAACCTGATGACACGGGAACAACCAACATCATTTATAGGATCATATCGCCCGTCGTCGTCTCGTACATCATGGTAATTGCGCTGTCCTCGTGCAGCCTCGTTCTCGGTCGACACTGGTCGCTGGCAGTTCGATGGATGCCAGTCTTTGTATATTGGATTGCACAAATCCTCATAGTTAGTATCCGTGTTGGTGAGATTTATCCTATCTGGACGGTGCTCATTCAAGCACTCGTATCGCTTATGACTGCAATATATTTTGACTGGGCCGTCATATGCAAACTTCCCGTTTCCGGAATAACTGCTTTCGATCAGTCAAATATTGGCTGGCAGGTACTTACTGGAGTCTTTTTGACGGCAAGTCAATTCATACTTCTCGGAATCGTACGAGGGGTTGGTCGTTATAACAATCGTCTGCAGCGCAAATATTTTCAGCGAGTCTATTCAAATAAACTTGCTGGGGATTCTATTGACCAGCAAACAGAGCGAAAGCTTTATAATTATATTCGAGAGTACGGAGACATGCTTCCAGAGAGGCTTTCTTCAGACCTGCTACTCCGAGCCTTTTTCTTTACGGTTATGCTCATTGAGGATTCAAATCGACCAAATTGGTTTCGAATGGTTGAACGGGCCGGATTTCGCTTTGGCATTATAAAGACCACGGGCATCATGCAGGTTAAGTCTCAGAAGGCCCTCACGGATAAGGAAAGTGTTGCCGCTTCCCTTCCCATTATTGAGAGAATTTGGAATGATTTTTTGGTCGACGCCGCTCGCCAACATTACGATGTATCCCCGACCATCTCTTTCTCTTCTAACTGGTATCGCTATCGATATAAAGAACTGCAGGAGATGGCGATTCAAAAAGGCGGATTGCTGTATGGAAGGTACTGCGGAACTGTTTTAATTGATATACGGGAGATTTTCGACGAGGTGCTTCGCTTTTTCGATTGCGCCGAGCGATTCTTCTCTCCAGAATACGTAGTAGTGAGGTCAACGCTTTTCTCGTCTTTCGCAAGCGTAATGCCCGGACGCGAGTTATGCTTTCAGGCCGATTCCTTGTCCATTGTGCCTGAGGCTGTTCCCACGTCGGAAACTAAAGCGATTGTGAGCGCTCGTGAGAATGTCTCTCTGGAAACAATTAAGAGCTGCTTAACAGTTATTGAAAACTACGGACTTGTCATATCAGTAAGTAACCCGCATAGCATCGCGCGCTGTGTTATTACCGCCCTTGTGGATGAAGCGAGAATCAAAGAGCTTTCGGAAAAGCTTCCACACTGGAAAATTGCTTTTATGGGTGACGCAAAGGAATAAGCTGAAAGGTAAATTGAGTCGCGAGATTCACCGTGCCCCGAGTGTATCATTTTGCAGAGAGCATGAATTGATTCCGCTGGTAGATGAGTAGAAAGCGCGTACCGATCCTCTTTCCTTGGAATAGTCTTTGTCTAGCATTCCATGTTTGAACGGAGACTCACGGCATCGAGCCAGAGAAACAAGGAGAATGACAGGTTTCGATAACGCTGCTCCATCGTGGGAACCTTACTGCGATGAACCTGCAGTCCCCATCAAGACCGTGGGCACCACTCAGTCAACGCCCTCTTTTCGAAACAGGATTTGAGAAGGAGCTTATGATGAGCGAGGGGTTGATCTCGACCGTGCGCAAAATGCCCAATTTGCATCTAGAGTTATGAAGGCGAGGCTGTTAGGGTCCCTTGTATCGCAAGCCGGTTCTTCGCTGCTGGAATCATGGGGCTCAACAACGAATTTGTTCTGACTTGGGGCCATGCGGAATCCATAAGTGTTCTTGCTAGCAATCTACCGCGAGCTCAGGCGCATCCTTTCCGCCGGCGAGGTCGGCGAGGGGCTCGCTTGGACGGTCGACTTCCTGGCACGGGAGTTTTCCGCCATGCGCGGTGAGGCGGAGCCCTCGGGCGTCGAGCGGGAGAACGCCCTCATCTTCGGCATGTCGCGGAGGTGAGAGACGAACCTCATCGGTCAGCCTGCCGCAACCGTACGATAAAATATCGCCCAAGGACAGGAGGGCCCGATGCAGCACCCCATCGAACAAAACGATCCGAAACGGTTCTCCTCGGAGAAGGAGAACCAGTACTTCGACCGCAAGAGCGCCCGGAAGGACGCTAACGACATCTCCAGGCACATCAGCGCCTTTGCGAACGCATCCGGCGGCAAGCTCGTCATCGGCATCGAGGACGACGGCGAGATCACCGGCTTCAGGCGCAGGGGCGCCCACGACATCGAGGACTTCCTCCAGGCCCCCATCACGTGCTGCGACCCCGTCCCCGCCGTCAGGGCCAAGGAGGTCAACGTCACCAACTCGAGCGGGGAGAGCGATCGCATCCTCGTCCTCGACGTCCAGGCCTCAACAGACCGGGTTATCGCGAGAAAGCGCGACGGCGAGGTCTTCCTCAGGCAGAAGGACGAGAGCGTCCGGCTGGACCGCGAACAGGTCCGCGCGCTCGAGTACGACAAGAACCAGAGGCGCTTCGAGGACGAGCTGGCAGACAGGTCCGGCATCGACGACATCGACCGCGAGGTGATGGACCGCTACCGGGAGGAGCTCGGGACCGACGCCCCCTACGAGCAGATACTCAGGAGCAGGGGGATGCTCGTCGACGGGCACCTCACCAACGCGGGGGTTCTCCTGTTTGCAAGGAACCCCGCGCAGTTCATCCCGTGCGCCCGCGTGAGGGTCATGCGCTTCGACGGCAGCAGGATGGAGACCGGGCGGCGCCTGAACATCGTGAAGGACAGGACCTTCGACGGGCCCCTCCCCAAGGTGATCGAGGGTGCCAAGCAGATGATCTCCAGCCAGCTCCGGGAGTTCCAGTTCCTGGGGGACGACGGGAAGTTCAAGATCATCCCCGAGTACCCGGAGTTCGCGTGGTTCGAGGGCCTCGTCAACGCGGTCACGCACAGGAACTACGCCTACTCTGGCGACTACATCCGCGTCATGATGTACGACGACCGCCTTGAGATCCTCAGCCCCGGAAAGCTCCCCAACATCGTCACCCTCGAGAACATGCGCCACACCCGCTGGTCGCGCAACCCCATCATCGCCCGCACCCTCGTCGAGTTCGGCTGGGTGAGGGAGCTCAACGAGGGGGTGCAGAGAATCTACGACGAGATGGCCAGCTTCTTCCTCAACGACCCCGTCTTCTCGGAGCCGAACGACTCCTCGGTGCTGCTCACGCTCGAGAACAGCATAACGTCGCGCGTCCTCAGGCAGAGCGACACCGTCTCCGGCATCGTCGGCGAGGACGCGTACAGGACCCTCACCGAGCCCGAGCTGTCAGCGGTCCAGATCGTGTATGCAAGGAGCAAGGTCACCGTCAAGCAGCTGTCCGAGCACCTCGGAAGGAGCGCCAAGTTCGCCAGGTCGACCCTGAGGGGCCTCGTCGGCAAAGGCATCCTCTCATGGCACGGCTCCGGCCCCAAGGACCCGTCCCAGTACTACTCCTTCCCCCGCCCCCGTTAAGACTGATAAGATGGCCCCGCAGGCCCGGTGAGATTCCCGGGCCTGCGGGGCCGAGCGGGTAAGAGTAAGTCCGAGTAGTTCCGAGTAGGTAAGGGCGACGATTGGCCCATCTTGCGCCGTAATCTGATAAAAGCGCAGATAAACACCTCGACAGTCATTTCGACAAGCCGTTTTACTGGGTTCGAGTAAGTCCGAGTAGTTCCGAGTAAGTCCGAGTAGTTCCGAGTAAGTCCGAGTAGTTCCGAGTAGCCCAGCAGCAACCCGGCTACCCGCTGCATGAAAACAGCAGCTCAGACGCATGACATGCCGCCACATGAAGCGGCTAACTCGGGTAAGAGTAAGTCCGAGTGGTCAGAGCAGGGCCCGACTCCCCCCTTGCTCAGCCGAGTGCTGAGCCCATCGGACAAAACCAAGGCGACAACCCGATGGCGACGAGCCGAAGCCGGCGGATGCCGGTTATTCCTCGTGCGCGCAGCCTGTCGCGGGCCCCGCTTTCCCCGCAAGGGCCGCGATGCTTCCCCGGCTTCTTTCGGGCCCGGCCGCCCCCGCTCAGAGCGGTGCCGGCGAAGCTCGCCCGAAACAACCGGTCGGCGGCGCCTCCCTGCCGGAAAACCAGCGGCTCCGCCTTCGTTTCCCCCCTTGCGGCGCGCGGGATCCCGCGCGCCCTCCGCTCCCGCTCCGGGCGGTCGGCAGCTAACGAGGCATAGCCGGTTACGGAAGGAGCGTGAGGACGGTGAGGGAGAGCCTAGAGGTCGGCCGTGTTCTCCACGAGGCCGAAGCGCCCGCCGAGCGTCACGAGCGCGTCCCCGTCGAGGTACCGCAGGGGCCCGCCGGAGGGAACGCCCCTCGCCTCGTCCACGTCGGTTGACCGAAGCGTTCCAGTCGCACCCCGGGCAGTAGAGCGCAATCTCCCCCGGGCGGCGGGAGTACCGGAACATGCGCGCTCTTTCCTCATACAAGACAACACGATTGAAGAGAACGGCCCCACAGCCTTGGAATCCGTACCGCAATTAAGCAGCTACACCACAAAACCTTGGTGCTTCTTATACTCCATGAGTGCGACATCAAGAACGTCTATTGCCGCCTCAAAATAACCAAATGAGCGCTCTGCCTCTTTTCGCTTGTACTCATCCTCAGGAAAATAGCTTCCGATGCAAAGCCCCTCCGATAATAGCTCTCGAACAATTTCAACACGTCTCATGCACGAATCGTATTTGTTAACGATTTCCAACTTATCCTTGTCCACACTCGTCTCCATCGCTTTTTCCCTTCAGATAACCGAACAATAGCTCCGAGGATCCTCGACTTCGAGAGCATATCGTCACGTGCGGACAAAAAACGATGACACTTCATGGCTCCGTGCATTGAGTTCAAATTGCGTTCCAACCGGGCGCCACGCTCGCGATTATGCACGTTAGCCCTTCCGTCATCAGCTCCCTCAGGGACGTCCACACAGTGCCGGCGAGTTACGCCGAATGCCGTCATGTATCGCGAAGCCTCTTCATGATTTAGCTATTTTCCGGCACTTATTCACAGCAAAAGACCTCCCATCGAATGCGATGGGAGGTCTTTTCTGTCATCCAGTTGAGTTCCGATGTGCCGGCGGCTTGCTCGTTACCGGTGGACGGGATGGTACAGAATGGTACGAGTTTTAATCATACGTACAGTCCAAAAATACGAACGTATGTACGATGATTTACTCCCACTCGATTGTCGCGGGAGGCTTCGACGTGATGTCGTACGCCACGCGGTTCACGCCCGGCACCTCGGCCACGATGCGTCCGCTGATACGCGCGAGCACCTCGTAGGGCAGCTTCGCCCAGTCGGCGGTCATGGCGTCGCTCGACTCCACCGCGCGCAGGATCACGGGGCGCGCATAGGTGCGCTCGTCGCCCATCACGCCCACGCTCTTGATGTCGGGCAGCACCGCGAAGTATTGCCAGCAGCTGTGCTCGGAGTTGCGCTCCCCCGTCGCCTCGAACAGGCGCTGGTTGTACGCATCGAGCTCCTCGCGCACGATGGCGTCGGCGTTCTTCAGAATCTCAAGCTTCTCGGGGCTCACCGCGCCGATGATGCGAATGGCGAGGCCCGGACCCGGGAAGGGCTGGCGGTACACGATGTGCTCGGGCAGCCCCAGCGCCAGACCGAGCTCGCGCACCTCATCCTTAAAGAAATGGTCGAGCGGCTCGATAAGGTCGAAATGCACGCCCTCGGGGAACGGGATCAGGTTGTGATGGCTCTTGATCGTAGCCGTCTTGCCGCCCGTCTTGCGCGCGCCGCTCTCGATGATATCGGGGTAGATGGTGCCCTGTGCGAGGTACGTTACCGGGCGACCATCCTGCTCGAGCTGCTGCGCGACCGCGAAGAACTCGTTCCAGAACTGCGTGCCGATAATGCGGCGCTTCTCCTCAGGCTCCGTCACGCCGTCGAGCAGAGCAGCATAACGGTCCTCGGCGTGCACGTGGATGAAATCGACGTCGAACTGCTTGGTGAAGATCTCCTCCACCTGCTCGGGCTCGCCCTTACGCAAGAGGCCGTGGTTGATGAACACGCAGGTCATCTGACGGCCGATAGCGCGCGCACCCAGCGCTGCGACCACGCTCGAGTCCACGCCGCCGGAGAGCGCGAGGATAACGCGGTCGTCACCCACCTGGGCGCGAATGGTCTCGGTCATGCTCTCGACGAGGTTGTCCATCGTCCACGTGGGCTCGAGCCCGCAGATGTCAAACAGGAAGTTCGAGAGGAGCTGCTGACCGTACTCGGTGTGACGCACCTCGGGATGGAACTGGGTGCTGTAGAGCTTCCGCTCCGGGCACTCCATGGAGGCCACCGGGCACACGCTCGTCTCGCTCGTCACCACAAAGCCCTCGGGCACGCGGCTCACGGCGTCGCGATGGCTCATCCACACCGTCTGCTCGAGCGGCGTGGCGTTGAAGAGCGCGGAGTCCGCCTCGCGCGTGATGGTCGCCGGGCCGTACTCGCCCACCTCGGAGTGACCCACCTCGCCACCGAGCGTGACGGCCATGATCTGGTGCCCGTAGCAGAAGCCGAGAACCGGTAGCCCCAGGTCGAAGATGGCGGGGTCGATGGAGGGAGCATCCTCGGCGTACACGCTTGCGGGACCGCCCGAAAGGATGAGCGCCGAGGGGTTCAGGGCGCGCACCTCGTCGGCGGTGATATCGCACGGTACGATCTCTGAGTACACATGAAGATCGCGCACACGGCGGGCGATGAGCTGGCCGTACTGTGCGCCAAAGTCGAATACGAGCACCTTCTGGTTCGTGGCAGATGCGTTCTGGGGCATGGATCTCCTCTCCCTCGCGCCGGGTGTACCAGCGCGTATTTCGAACTTACCTATCATACACGCTCGCCTTTTTTACACAGCCACGGGCACCCTATCTGCACGTCTTCGCCAACTCGGCGCACCTCTCGAGCTCGGATGTCTGCTCGACATCCGTCAGAGGATCGCCGACGGCTGCGCGCCGGGGAGGACTCCGCGGTGCGCGCCAGACGGATGCATCGCCTACAATACGGTACATCGAACACATCCGCGTCGGTCCCATCTCGACCATCGGCAGAAAGCGACACGCATGAAGAAGATCCTCCTCATCGCAACCGGCGGCACCATCGCCTCAACCGAAGACGGCAACGGGCTCTCACCCGCCCTCTCCGGCGCCGAGCTTGCCGCCTGCGTGCCCGAGATCGAGGGTCTTTGCGAGCTCGACGTCGTCCAGCCGATGAACATCGACAGCACAAACATGCGCCCCGCCGACTGGCTGCGCATCCGCGACGTGGTGATGGACGGCTACGATGCCTACGACGGATTCCTTATCCTCCACGGCACCGACACCATGGCATACACCGCCGCGGCGCTCTCCTATCTGATTCAGGCGAGCCCCAAGCCCATCGTGCTCACCGGCTCGCAACGCCCCATGATGAGCCCGTTTACCGATGCCAAGCTCAACCTCTACCAGAGCCTGCTCTGGGCGGTGGACGATGCCGCCCGCGACGTCGCCATCGTCTTTGGCGGCCTGGTGATCGCCGGCACGCGCGCCCGCAAGCAGCGCACCCTGAGCGCCAATGCGTTCTCGAGCGTCAACTTTCCGCCGCTCGCCTACATCCGCCACGACCGCATCGTGCGGGGCGGGGCGGCCCTCCCGGGTTGGACCATCGACGACCGCGCCCTCGAGGCCATGGTAAGTGCCACCGAGACCGACGCCGGCATGGCGGCGCTCGCCCATGCCTTCCGCACCGCCCGCGATGCGCGCGACAGCGCCCCCACCACGTTTGCGACGCTCGATGAGCGCGTCGGCGTGCTCAAGCTCACCCCCGGCATGAGCCCGCGCGTCTTTGAGGTAATGCGACCCGCTTATGACGCCCTGATTTTGGAGACGTTCGGGCTGGGCGGCATTCCCGAGTACGGCCCCGATACGTCCGCGACGGGCGACACCGCGTGCGACCATACCTGCGTCGAGCCCTCGTTCAGGCAGGCCATTTTTGACTGGGTTGATTCGGGGCGCATCGTCGTCATGACGACGCAGGTGCCCGAAGAGGGGCTCGACCTCGGCGTGTATGAAGTCGGGCGCGCCTACGCCGATCATCCGGGTATCCTGCACGGCGACGACATGACCACCGAGGCGCTCGTCGCCAAGACGATGTGGGCGCTGGGGCAGACGCACGACCCCCGCGAGGTCGCCCGCCTGTTCTATCAGGTCGTAAACCACGATCGCACGGCGGCGCGGTAGCCGCGCCCGCCTGGGGCATCCCCCGGTCGGTTTTCTCCGCACCGGGCACCGGGTACCAGGCGTCCTATGAGCCTACTTGAGCAACTCGACCATCGGAACGTCGAGGCCTCTCGCCACCCGCTCCAGCATCTTGATCGTCACATTGGCGCTTCCGTTCTCGATTTGTGAGAGATAGGGGCGGCTGATACCGACCATCAGGGCAAAGTCGGTCTTGCTCAGACCTTGCCGCTTACGCAGCTCCTGCACGCGCACGCCGATTTTCTGTAACGTCGATTCACTCATGCCATGAGTGTGCAGAACCGAGCGTGCCCAAACGTAAACTATAGTTTCCCTTTTGGCCAAAGAGCACGGAAGCCGCGCGCAGCGGCGCCGGCATCGCGGACGGTCGTGTCAGCATGCCGAGAGCATATGCTCATACGGCAAAAGCCCCCGGCACAGCGCCGGGGGCTCGCAAGCTTTGAGGTTGGAGATGAGGGCGGTCTCAGCCCAGCCAGGGCGCGCTCTGACCGGTGAGCGCCATGGCCATAAGGTAGATATTTGCCACGTTGAAGATGACTGCGGCAACCAACCCGCTCCGCACGTAGCGCCTAAAGGTGAGCTGCGCGATGGCGGGCGATGCGCCGTCAGCCCCCGAGCGGCGGTAGGCGCTCAGAAGCGACGCCGCGCCGAGCGCGAGGCAGATAAGGGGAAGCAGCACCAAATGCCACCGCGTGCCCGTGCGCGCCGTATCGGCGGCCGCATTGAAGCCGATCACGACTGTCTCGGGTATCTGGGGCAACAGCACCACCAGCTCGATAAGGGGGATGAACGAGAGCACCGTGAGCGCGATCGCCATAATCCCGTTGGTTCGTCCGTACTTGAACATCTGCATCCCTTTCGCAGGCGGCGTCCGCATTCCACCGGCGTCGCCTTCCACCTTCGGTGCCGCGTTACACGTTGAAGCGGAAATGCACCACGTCGCCGTCGGCCATCACGTAGTCCTTGCCCTCCATACGGAGCTTGCCCGCTGCACGGGCGCCGGCCTCGCCGCCCAGTTCGATGTAATCATCGTAGCTGATGACTTCGGCCTTGATGAACCCGCGCTCGAAGTCGGAGTGGATGACACCCGCCGCCTGCGGCGCCGTAGCGCCCTGGCGCACCGTCCATGCCTTGACCTCCATTTCGCCCGCCGTGAAGAACGACTGCAGGCCGAGCAGCCTGTAGGCCGCCTGAGCGAGCACCTCCAGGCCGGGGCGCTCGAGACCCAGGCTCTCCAGGTACTCCGCCGCCTCCTCGGGCTCGAGCTCAGAGAGCTCCGCCTCGACCTTGGCGCAAATGGGAATGGGCGCCACGCCGTCGATGGGCTCGAGTTCGCGACCGAGCATGTCCTCGTCAACGTTGGCGACATAGAGGATCGGCTTCATCGTGAGGAGGAAGAGCCCCTTGGCGGCGGCGCGCTCCTCGGGCGTCATCTCGAGCGTGGCGGCGCGGTTGCCTTCATTCAGCCACTCCGTCAGGCGACGGGCGATCTCCAGCTTGGGGGCGAGCTCGCGGTCGCGCTTGGCCTCCTTCTCGAGCTTGGGGAGCTGCTTCTCGAGCGTCTGCAAATCCGCCAAGATGAGCTCGGTCATGATGGTGTCGGCATCTGCCGCCGGGTCGACAAACGCGCCCGTGCGCCCCACCTCGCGCATCACGTTGGGGTCGTTGAAGTAGCGCACGACCTCGCAGATGGCATCCGTCTCGCGGATGTTGGCGAGAAACTGGTTGCCGAGCCCCTCACCCTCGTTAGCGCCCTTGACAAGGCCCGCGATGTCGACGAACTCGACGGTGGCGGGCACGATGCGCCCCGGGTGCACGATGTCGGCGAGCTTTTGCAGGCGATCATCCGGCACGTTGACGATGCCGACGTTAGGGTCGATCGTCGCAAAGGGGTAGTTGGCGGCAAGCCCGCCCTTCTTGGTGAGCGCGGTAAAGAGCGTCGACTTGCCCACATTGGGCAGGCCCACGATACCGATGGAAAGCGACACGGTCTCAGATCCTCTCTGACAGCGGGGCGGCGGTGCAGCGCCCCCTCCATTCCTAGCTATGGTACACGATAGTCGCGCGACGAGTTAGCGGTCGAGCTTCTCCACCTGGTCGAGCATGCGCGTGAGCTTCTGCTTGGCCTCGGCCTTGAGCTTCTCGGCGTCCTTCTTTGCCTGCGCTGCCTCAAGGGCCTTCTTCTCAGCCTCGGGATCGGGCACCACGAGCTCGGCGCCATCGTGCACCGTCAGCGTGAGGGCGTGCTCGGGACAGACCTCGGTGCAGAGGCCGCAGCCCACGCAGTACGCCGTCTCGACGGCAAAGCGCCCCGCGCCCACCAGATCGCACGCGTGCAGAGGGCACACGCGCACGCACTCGCCGCACATCGTGCAGGCAGAAAAGTCGCATTCGGGGACGTGGACCTGGATGTTGTCCGCAAGATTAGGATGCGCCTGCAGGGTCGAGAGCATGAGCTGGCGAGACTGGGTGAGGATGCGCCGGCGTTTCTGCGTGGTGGTACCCGTCGCCTGCGAGAGCGTGCGCTCGAGCGCCGTAATCTTCTTGTTGTGCTCCCTGAGCCGCTGCGTGACGCTCGCGACGGCCGCGGCTGCGGGGTTGAGCTTCGACACGGTGAGGCCGGTCGTGCGCATGATGTTGTCCATGAACTCCTTGCGCTCGTACTCGCGGCGCTTCTCGCACACAAGCGCGCGGCTCTCCACCTCGAGCCCCATGCCGGCGCCGGCCCACTCCTCCGCTGTGGCGATGGCGTCGCCCAGCAGCTCCTCGCCGCGCGCGTTCTTGCACTTGTCGCAGATGCCGAGGGGCAGGTACACGCTCATCTGCGGAAAATCCGTCATGATGGCGAACCAGGTCTCGGGCGTGATGTCGCCCACGCAGGCGATGACGACCTCGTTCTCGCGCGGGACGCGACGGAGCGCGCGCGTGCAGGTCACATACGCTGTGGTATGCGCCGCCGCAGCGGCCGCAACCGCGTCGTACAGCTTTTTGGGCTGCACTTTGGGCGAGAGCATCGCTTCGGTGGGGCACACGGGCACGCAGAGACCGCACTTACGGCACGCATCGGAGATATCGACCTCACCGTCATCGATATCGATGGCGTTGACGGGGCAGACCTCGGCGCACTTGCGGCACGTGCTCTTCTCGGACTTGCATGCGAGGCACGGGATGGCGTTGAAGCGCGGGCGCTCCTTGTAGTCGGCCGGGTTCCACTCCTGCTGCGGCTCACCGACGCCCGCCGTACCCAGAAGCGCGTCGGTCACGCCGCCGAGCGGGTCCCTGAGCACGTCAATGCCCTTGCTGATATCGATGATGTCATCGAAGAGGTCATGCTGCTGCGCCATGAAACCGTCCTCCCTAGCGTCTCATAAGCGGTAACTTCGATATGGTACCGCAAGTGTGTGCGCGCACCCGCGCCGGAGGTACCCTGCGCGCAACGACCACGACGGCCAGACGACCTCATGCCGGCCGCCCGGCCTCTAGCCCCTAACACAGGGAGGCCCCGGACGAAAACCTCGTCCGGGGCCTCCCGTAACGGTTACGCTTTCGCGCAGCCCTTAGTACATACCACCCTGCTGCGCGTTGGCGGTAGCGGCAGCGATGGCATCCTCAAGCTGGGTGTTCTTCGGCACATCGGTGACGGTGGCCTCGGTGATGAGGATGAGCGACGCCACGGAGGCGGCGTTCTGGAGCGTGGTGCGGGTGACCTTGACCGGGTCGAGCACGCCCATCTCGATCATGTCGCCCCACTCGCCGTTGGCGGAGTTGAGACCCTGGCCCGCCGGCAGGCTGGCGACCTTGTCGACCACGACAGCGCCCTCATAGCCGGCGTTCTTGGCGATGGTGGCGACCGGGGCGGTCAGCGCCTTCTTGACGATGTCGATACCGATCTGCTCCTCGGCGTCGGAAATCTCGATGTTGTCGAGCGCGGGCAGCGCGTCCATGAAGGCCACGCCGCCGCCGGCGACGATGCCCTCCTCGACCGCGGCGCGGGTCGCCTGCAGGGCGTCCTCGACGCGGTGCTTGATCTCCTTGAGCTCGGTCTCGGTCGCGGCACCGACCTTGATGACGGCGACGCCACCGGAGAGCTTGGCGAGGCGCTCCTGGAGCTTCTCGCGGTCGAACTCGGAGTCGGTGTGCTCGAGCTCAGCGTGGATCTGAGCAACGCGGGCCTCGATGGCCTCCTTGGAGCCGGCGCCGTCGACGATGGTGGTGTTGTCCTTCGTCACGGTGACGGTCTTGGCGGTGCCGAGCATATCAGCGGTGATGTCGGCGATCTTGATGCCGAGCTCGTCGAGCGCGGCCTGGCCGCCGGTAAGGGCGGCGATGTCCTCGAGCATGCGCTTGCGGCGGTCGCCGTAGCCCGGGGCCTTGACGGCGCAGACGTTGAGAGCGCCGCGGATCTTGTTCAGGACGAGCGTGGGCAGCGCCTCACCGTCGATGTCCTCGGCGATGATGAGCAGGGACTTGCCGGCGCGCGAAACAGCCTCGAGCACGGGCATGATGTCCTGGACGTTGGAGATCTTCTGGTCGGTGATGAGGATGTAGGGATCCTTCAGCACGGCCTCCATGCGGTCGTTATCCGTCACGAAGTACGCGGAGACGTAGCCCTTGTCGAACTGCATGCCCTCGACGGTGTCGATGGTGATGTCGAAGGTCTGGCCGTCCTCGACGGTGATGACGCCGTCCTTGCCCACGACGTCCATGGCGTCGGAGATCTTGGCGCCGACCTCGGGGTCGCCAGCAGAGATGGTGCCGACCGAAGCGATCTGCTCCTTGGTCTCGACCGGCTGCGCCTGCTCCTTCATGGCCTCGACGGCGGCGCGGACGGCCTTGTCGATACCACGGCGGATGGCGAGCGGGTTGGCGCCGGCGGCCACGTTGCGCAGGCCGTCGTTGACGATGACCTGGGCGAGCAGGGTCGCGGTGGTGGTGCCGTCACCCACGGTGTCGTTGGTCTTGGTGGCGACCTCCTTCACCAGCTGGGCGCCCATGTTCTCGATGTTGTCCTCGAGCTCGATCTCCTTGGCGACGGAGACGCCGTCGTTGGTGATGGTCGGGGCGCCGTAGGAGCGCTGCAGCGCAACGTAACGGCCCTTGGGGCCCATGGTGACGGTAACCGCGTCGGCGAGCTTGTTCACGCCCTGGGCGAGCTTGGTGCGCGCCGCGGTGTCAAACGTGATGTTCTTAGCCATCGTATCTGTCCTCCAACTAGAGTATTAGTACCTAATGTGCAGAGCGCGGTCTACTCGACGATCGCGTAGATGTCGTCGACGCGCATGAGGAGGTAATCCTCACCGTCGACCTTGACCTCGTTGCCACCGTACTTGCCGTAGATGACGACGTCGCCCTCATGGACGTCCATGGGCATGCGCTCGCCCTTGTCGTTCAGCTTGCCGGCGCCCACGGCGACGATGGTGCCGCGCTGCGGCTTCTCCTGGGCGTTGCTGGCGATGTAGAGACCCGAAGCGGTCTTCTGCTCGGCGGCATCGGGCTTGACGAGAACGCGATCTCCAAGCGGCTTGAGACTCATGTGAGATTCCTCCTTCGCTGGTGCTGCGGCAGTGCGCCGCGCATCCATGCTTTTACGTACGCAGTGAATAGTACCCACGTTTCAAGACTTATACAACTGAGAAGCAAAAAATCTTATGAATCGGCACTTAGATTTCTTCAGTGCGTTTAGCAGGGCTCTTTGATGGAAAGATGCCTACGCCGCGCTCGCCTGCCGCTCGATGCGGTGCAGGAGCTGGACGCGCATCGTCTCATAGCGGGGGACCAGTCGCTCCTCGCCGAGCGCACGCAGATCGCGCAGCGCCTCCTCGACGCGGCCGTGCGCCGCCTCATAGGCATCCAAGCGCAGGCGCGCGCCGGCGCGATTCACCCGCTTGTCCGCAAGGACCATCTGTTCGCGAAAGAACCGTGCATCTCCTTCAGTCCACTGCGCAGGAGGCGTGAAGCCGAGCTCGAGGCTGCGCACGATATCGCGCGCCGCCGTGGCGACCTTGGTGCCAGGCCGATACTGCGCCGCCATCTCGCGGATGCGGCCGAGCGCCTCATCGCGCCGCGCAACGTCTCCGCATGCGTCGAAGAGGAGCGCCTCGAGGTCGAAGCACCGCAGGCGCTGGGTGTTTTTGCGTCCCCGAAACGTCAGGCCCTGGATGCGCTCGAGCGCCGCGCCGTCGAGCCCATCGAAGTAATCGCAGAAGGCGAGCTCGAGCTCGAGCGCGGCGCGCGTCTGGCGACGGCGCGTGCGCGCAAGACCCATCTCAAGCACCGCACGGTATTTGGCGACGTCCGCATCCTGCCAGAGGATGCCCTGCAGCTGCTCCATCTCTCGCGCCACGCGGCGCAGGAAGAGAAAAACCGTCACGAGGATGCCCGCGAGTCCGGCGACGTACAGCCACATCCATCCGCGCTCGATACCCCAGATCCCCGCCGCACCGAGCACAACCGTTATGAGGATGCCCCGTATCCTGAGGCGGCGCAGGGTCGCCTTATGGCTGTTGAACGTTTCCTCTGCGGTCATACCCTCGAATGGCGAATGCATCGCAACTCCTTGTCGCCGTCGATCTTCCGCCCATCTTAACCCATGGCGCGCCCCTTTGTTGGCACCGTGTTTCCGACGTGTTCAAAACACGTTTCCGCGTCGTTTCCCCCACGTTTCGAAACCAGCGGGTAACATGCCCCGCTCGGCCCCCCGCTACCATGCCGGCCAGACACATCTCGGCGCGCCGTCTGATCGTCTGATGCGCGCAGCTGCACCCATCCGATCACCCCACTAGAGAGGGGACACCATGCCCTACCTCGCATCGAGCGAATCCACGCACGATTCCCGCGGGAAGCGCAGCCTCTACCGCCCCGAATTCGAGCACGACGCCTGCGGCATCGGCGCGCTCGCCAACATCAACGGCGAGAAGTCCCATCAGATACTCGATGACGCGCTCTCGGTCCTCGTCAATCTCGAGCATCGCGGCGGAACGGGCCTCGAGAAGAATACCGGGGACGGTGCGGGCGTGCTCTTTCAGATACCGCACCACTTCTTCCGCAAGGAGGCGCAGAAGTGCGGGCAGATCCTTCCCGCGGTAGGCGACTACGGCACAGCCATGGTGTTCTTTCCCCAAAGCGAGCAGGGCGTCGCGTGCGCCCGCAGCGTATTTGAAGAAGGCTGTGCCGAGGCAGGCGTGCCCGTGCTCTTCTGGCGCGAGGTCCCCGTCGACCCGCACGATATCGGCGAGACGGCGCGCGCCTGCATGCCCACCATCCTACAGGCGTTTCTGGGGCGGCCCGAGGGGGTGTCTCGGGGAGACGCCTTCGAGCGCAAGCTCTACGTGTGCCGCCGCATCATAGAGAAGCGGGCCGAGGGCGCGCACGCGCTCAAGGGGCAGATCTTCTACATCTGCAGCATGTCGAGCCGCACCATCGTCTACAAGGGCATGCTCGTGGCAACCCAGATGCGGCGCTTCTTCTCCGACCTCAACGACGCCGCCGTCAAAACCGCCGTGGCGCTCGTGCACTCGCGCTACTCCACCAACACGACCCCCAGCTGGGAGCGCGCCCACCCCAACCGCCTCATCATCCATAACGGCGAGATCAACACGCTCAAGGGCAACGTCAACTGGATTCGCGCCCGCGAACCGAACCTCTACTCGCCGGTGCTCGGCCCTGACCTCTCCCGCGTGCTTCCCATCATCAACCGCGAGGGATCGGACTCCGCCGTCCTCGACAACGTGCTCGAGTTCCTCGTCATGAACGGCCGCCCCCTCTCACGCGCGGTCACGATGCTTCTGCCCGAGCCGTGGGACAACAACGGGGCCCTGAGCCCGGAGCGCCGTGCATACGACGCCTACCAGTCCATGCTGATGGAGCCCTGGGACGGGCCCGCCGCCATCGCCTTTACCGATGGGCGCACGCTCGGCGCCGCCCTCGACCGCAACGGCCTGCGCCCCGCCCGCTACTACGTGACGCGCGATGACCGCTTCCTGCTCTCGAGCGAGGTGGGCACCATCGACGTCGACCCCGAGGACATTCTCGCCACCGGCTGCCTCGGCCCCGGCGAGATGCTCGAGGTGGACTTCGCCCGCGGGCGCATCATCTATAACGACGAGCTTCGCCGGCGCTACGCCAAGGAGAAGCCCTACCGCGACTGGATCGCCGAGGAGACGCTCGAACTTGCCGACCTTGCCGACGGCAGCCCGCTGCCCCACGAGGACGCCGAAGTGCCCGCCGCGCTCTCCGCAGCGAAACTCGGCCACCATTTTGACGACGTCGAGGAGATCGTGCGCCCCATGGCGACAACGGGCAAGACTCCGCTTGCCTCCATGGGCATCGACGCGCCGCTCGCCTGCCTCTCCACCAAGACGCGCTCGTTTTTCGATTACTTCTACGAGCTCTTCGCCCAGGTCACCAACCCGCCTATCGACGCCCTGCGCGAGAGCTTCGTCACCTCCACCATCCTCTACCTCGGCAACCACGGCAACCTGCTCGAGGACGCGCGCGCGGCGTGCCGTCTCGTCCGGCTGCCCCAACCGCTCCTGACCGAGGACGACCTCTCCCGCATCGCCTCCATCGACAGCGAGAGCTTCCACGTGGCGCGCCTTCGCGCCGTGTTTGAGCGCCAAGCAGGCCCGGGCGCACTCGCGCGGGCGCTGGACGCCCTGACCGGCGCGGCAGAGGAGGCGGTCCGCGCGGGGGCCAACATCATCATCCTCTCCGATCGCGCCGCCGCGCACGAGGTCCCCATCCCCTCGCTTCTCGCGGTGGGAGCGGTGCACCATCATCTGATGCGGGCCGGCATGCGCACCTTTGCCGACATCGTCGTCGAGAGCGGCGATGCCCTCTCGGCACACGACCTCGCCGCGCTTATCGGCTACTCGGCGAGCGGCATCTTGCCGTACGGGGCGCACGCCCAGATCGAGCGGCTCGCCACGCAGGGGGACCTGACCGATGCCGCCGGCCGCGCGCTCACCGCGGCGGAGGCCATCGAGAACTACAACCGCGCCGCGTGCGCGGGCATCGTGGCCATCATGTCCAAGATGGGCATCTCCACCGCGCAAAGCTACCATTCCGCGCAGATATTCGAGGCGGTGGGGCTTGCCGACGAGCTCGTGGAGCGCTACTTCACCGGTACGGTGAGCCGTGTGGGCGGCCTCACCCTCGCCGACCTGCAGTGCGAGCTCGAGCAGCGCTTCGATGCGGCGCAGGCCCTGCTCGAGAGCCCGGCGCCCGAGCAGCTCCCCACCCTCGGACTAACCACGTGGCGGCCCCAGGGCGGAGAGGACCACCTCATCGACCCCGCGGTCATCTACACGCTGCAGCGCGCCTGCCGCGAGGGGAACTTTGAGCTCTTCTGCACCTACAGCGACCTCGTGCACCGTCCCGGTCGCGCCGTGAGGCTGCGTGACCTCATCGATTTCGATGCGAGCGGCCGGACGCCCGTCCCCCTCGAGGAGGTCGAGAGCGCCCGGAGCATCGTCAGGCGCTTCAACACGGGCGCCATGTCGTTTGGCTCGATCAGCCCCGAGGCCCACGAATGCATGGCGATCGCCATGAACCGCCTGCACGGCCGCTCCAACTCGGGTGAGGGCGGCGAGGACCCCCGACGCGAGACGCCGCTCGCCAACGGCGACTCAAAGAACTCCGCCATCAAGCAGGTCGCCTCGGGGCGCTTTGGCGTGACGAGCCGTTACCTCGTCTCCGCAACCGAGATCCAGATCAAGATGGCTCAGGGCGCCAAACCGGGTGAGGGCGGCCACCTCCCCGGCAAGAAGGTGTATCCCTGGGTCGCCGAGGTGCGCCGCTCGACACCGGGCATCGGCCTCATCTCTCCCCCGCCGCACCACGATATCTACTCCATCGAGGACTTGGCCGAGCTCATCTTCGACCTCAAGTGCGCCAACCCGCGGGCGCGCGTCAGTGTGAAGCTCGTCTCCGAGGCGGGCGTGGGCACGATTGCCACCGGCGTCGCCAAGGGCGGGGCGAACAAGATCCTCATCTCGGGACATAACGGCGGCTCTGGCGCCGCGCCGCGCGACTCCATCTGGCATGCGGGGCTCCCCCTCGAGCTCGGTCTGGCCGAGACGCAGCAGACGCTGGTCATGAACGGTCTGCGGTCGCGCGTGGTGCTCGAGGCCGACGGCAAGCTCATGGACGGCACCGACGTCGCCGTCGCCTGCCTGCTGGGCGCCGAGGAGTTCGGCTTCGCCACCATGCCGCTTATCGCACTCGGCTGCCTCATGCAGCGCGACTGCCATCAGGACACCTGCCCGGCGGGCATCGCCACGCAGAACTGCCGCCTGCGCCGGGGCTTTGCCGGCAAGCCCGAGCACGTGGAGCACTTCATGCTCTTTGTGGCCGAGCAGCTGCGCGGCATCATGGCGCAGCTCGGGTTCCGCACCGTCGAGGACATGGTCGGCCACACCGAGTGCCTGCGCCAGGTCAGCGTCCCTAAGAACCGCAAGGCCAACCTCGTGGACCTGTCCTGCGTGCTCGCACCCGCCCGCTGCGCGTTCGGGGCGCACATCCCCGGGGCCGATGGCACCCACTACCTGCCCGAGATGGCCGCCGACGCCGGGCTTGACACCACACTCGACAGCACGCTTCTCATCCCCCTGACGGCAAGCGCGCGCGAGCACCTGCGCCCCGTGCGCTTTGCGGTCGATATCGACAACGTCAACCGCTGCGTGGGCACCATGCTCGGCAGCACCGTGACACGGGCGCATCCCGAGGGGCTCCCCGAGGGATCGGTGACCGTGGATGCCACGGGATCGGCCGGTCAGAGCTTTGGCGCCTTCCTGCCCGCGGGCATCACCCTAAACGTCACGGGGGATGCCAACGACTACGTGGGAAAGGGTCTTTCCGGCGGCATCGTCACGGTGCGCCCGCACGAGGCGGCCACCTATAAGTTTGACGAGAACGTCATCGTGGGCAACGTCGCCTTCTTTGGCGCCACGAGCGGCAAGGGATTTGTGAACGGCCTCGCCGGCCAGCGCTTCGCCGTGCGCAACTCCGGCGCGACGCTGGTGGTCGAGGGCACAGGCGCCCACGGCTGCGAGTACATGACCGGCGGACGCGTGCTGGTGCTCGGCGAGGTGGGCCAGAACTTTGCCGCCGGCATGACGGGCGGCATCGCCTATGTGTACGACGAGCGCGGGACCTTGGCCGAGCGCCTGAACGCCGAGCTCGTGCGCCTGCGCCCGCCCACCGATGCGGAGCTCGACGAGATCCGCTCCCTCATTGAGGAGCATGTCGAGCGAACGGCGAGCCCTCGCGGCATCAAACTCCTGTACCGCTTTGCCGCGGAGGCGAAGCGCTTCCGCGTGGTCGCCCCCGTGGAATACGAGCGCGTGCAGAAGATCGTCACTGCCGCCGAGCGCGCCGGTGCCACGCGCGAGCAAGCGCTCGAAGAGGCCTTTGCCGCCGTCACCGCCTAGACCGTCCGGCAAGCGCGAGGCCCGGCCGCACCGGCTCGTGCCGCCCTCCCCCGAAAGGAACCTACCATGGGAAAACCGGGAGCATTCCTCACCATCGATCGAGTCGCGCACCGCGCGCGCCCCGTCAGCGAACGAACGCAAGACTACCGCGAGCTCTACGTGGAGCCGGACGAGGCCGTGCGCCGCGCCCAGGCGAGCCGCTGCATGATGTGCGGCGTCGCCTTCTGCCAGACGGGCGCGCCCTTTGGGCATGCGCGCCCGAGCGGCTGCCCGCTCCACAACCTCATCCCCGAGTGGAACGACCTCATCTGGCGCGGACGCTGGAGCGACGCCGCCCAGCGTCTGGCGCTCACCAACCCCCTGCCCGAGTTCACCAGCCGCGTGTGTCCGGCGCTCTGCGAGGCAGCCTGCAATCTGGGCAGCGTTAACGACGAGCCCACCACGATCCATGACAACGAGCGCGCCATCTCCGACTGGGAGTGGGCGCACGGCGGGCCGCGTCGCTTCGCGCCACCCGCCGAGGACGCCCCGCGCGTCGCCGTCGTAGGGTCGGGCCCGGCGGGCCTCGCCTGCGCCTGGGAGCTCGCGCGGCGGGGATTCAGGGTGACCGTGGTGGAGCGCGCGGATCGCGCCGGCGGCCTGCTCATGTACGGCATCCCCGCTATGAAGCTCGAGAAGGACGTCGTCGCGCGACGCACGGCGCTGATGGAGGAGCTCGGCATCCGCTTCGTGCTCGGCGTCGATGCCGCCGAGCACGAGGTCGCGCAACAGCTTCTCGCCGACAACGACGCCGTCATCCTCACCGTGGGCGCCAGACGTGCACGCCCCCTCAACGCGCCCGGCGCCGACGGTCCGGGGGTCGTCTTCGCACTGGACTACCTCACCGCCGCCACCCGGGCGGTACTCGAAGGAGATGCCGCTCCCGCCGCCCTCTCCGCCCGCGACCGCAATGTGGTGGTCATTGGCGGCGGCGACACCGGCAACGACTGCATCGCCACCGCGGTGCGGCAGGGCGCGCGCAGCGTACGCCAGCTCGAGCTCACGCCCCGGCCCGCCGACCGGCGCGCGCCCAATAACCCTTGGCCCGAATGGCCCCAGGTGCTTAAGACCGATTACGGTCAAGAGGAGGCCATCGCCCTCAGCGGAGACGAGATACGCGCCTGGTCGGTCGACACCCGCGAGGTCGTGCGCGGCGCCGACGGGTCGGTGCAGGCGCTGCGCGTCGTGGACCTTGATTGGACGACGGGCTCGCCCGAGGCGGTTCCCGGCACCGAGCGCACCATCCCCTGTGACCTCGTGCTCATCGCCTGCGGCTTCACCGGAGCGGAGCCGGATGTCTTCGACGCCTTCAACGTCGCCTTCGCCGAGACGGGCCGACCGCTACCCCTCACGACGGCACCAACGAGTCATCGCTGCGCCCTCACCGATGCGGCATCGCTCTCAAACGACAGCGAGCCAGAAAGGATCGGGACGGCTCCCCTGTTTGTCGCAGGCGACGCCCGCAACGGCTCTACGCTCGTCGTTTCCGCCATCGCCGACGCCCTCGCCTGCGTCGATGAGGTCGTCGAGGCCCTTCGCGGACGCGCTTGACGCTGAGAAAACACCGGTCATTCGGAGGATGACGGCCCGGTGCCGGCGTGCGGGAGCCTGCCGCGCGGGAGCCGTGGCCCCGCCCCGCACAGGAAATCGCGCTAAGGCCCCCTCAGCAGACGGAAAACGGGCCTTAACGCGATTTCTTGACAGGTGGGGCGGCAACGGGGCGTGCTCCGAGTGGTTGTTCCCGTTGGAGGCCCCTTGAGACGTGTCGGATGGCAGAAAACCACTTCCCGGAAGATCCCGGAAACCCGGGGCAAACAATCAGGACCACCCGCAAAGCGGGTGGTCTGCTCTTAGGGTATAACCCTAGGGTCCCAGGCCAGGGGCTCAAGCCCCTGGCCTGAACTTCCGTTCAGGCCCGATAGCCCCTTGACTCGTGGCGGGCCGGCCGAACCGGCGGCGCGCCCACCTACCCTGCGGCCCCCTCGCGAAGGGGTCCCCGTGCTCTTTGACGCTCAGCCCGTCCTGGGCGATGTCGGCGCGCTCCTGCTCCCTTATGCACTTCGCGGCCGTCGCCCCGTTGAGCCCGACGGTGGAGACGCAGCGGCCCTCCGCCCAGAACTTCCTGCTCCCGAACTCGTGCTTGAGGTTCGCGTGCCGGTCGAACATGAGGAGCGAGCTCTTCCCCCTCAGGTACCCCATGAAGCTCGACACGCTGATCTTGGGCGGGATGCCGGCCGGCATGTCACGTGGTCCGGCATCAGGTGCCCCTCTATTATCTCGACCCCCTTCCAGCGGCACAGGTCCCGAAAGATCTGCGCCGGGTCCCTGCGGTACTCGTTGTAGATGGCCTTTCGCCTATACTTTGGCGAGAACACGATGTGGTACCTGCAGAGCCACTTCGTGTGAGCGAGGCTGTTGGCCTTCTGGGCCACGGCAGCCACCTTCCCCTCGGGGCCGGCGACCCGAGCAATCACCATGCTAGAGGGGGGTTTCCTGTTGCGTAGCAAAGGTGGGGTCCACCCGCTGAGCGGGTGGATTTCCATGCCGCGCGAAGGGCGCGCGGCACAGGGTTGAGGACCCTTACAAAAACGGCGTGCGGCCTCATCGCCGCACGCCGTTTCGCTCACACTCACGCAACGTAGGGGAGCCCAGGCACCTTACACGTAGAACAGCATGTCGTCGTAGGTCGGCACCGGCCAGTAGTCGTGCGCGACCACGTCCTCCATGGCGTCCACCGCAGCCCGCAGCGCCTCCATGGCGGGAGCGACCTCGTGGGCGTAGACGTTCGCCTTCTCCTGCCAGCCCTCGGTCTCGAGCGCACGCGCATGGACGTCGCGCAGGGCGAGGATGGCCTCGTTGATGGTGGTGACGCCCTCGAGCAGCTTCTCCAGGAGGTCGCGCTCGAAGTTCAGCGTGCTCACCCCACCTGCACCCATAACCGTATCGATGCCCTTGGCGATCTTGGTCGCGTAGGCGCTGATGCGCGGCAGATAGGTGCGGCGCGCCATGCGCTCCATGGTGCGCGCCTCGATGTTCATGCGCTTGGCGTACTTCTCGAGTTTGACCTCGTAGCGGCTCTCCACCTCGGCCTTATCGAGCACGCCCATCTCCGCAAAGAGAGAGCGCGCCTTCTCGCTCACCAGCGCGGGCAGCGCATCGGCCGTCGTCGGCAGGTTGGCAAGGCCGCGGCGCGCCGCCTCCTCGTGCCACTCCTCCGCATAGCCATTGCCGCCAAAGAGGATGCGCTGATGCTCGGTGAGCGTCGTGCGCACGAAGGCAAGCGCGCGCTCGGCGAAGTCCGATGCGGCGACGCCCTCCATCGCATCGGCAAAGCGCTTGAGCTCATGGGCGACGGCAGCGTCGAGCACCATGTTGGCGTCCGATACGTTGACCGCAGAGCCCGGCATGCGGAACTCGAACTTGTTGCCGGTAAAGGCGAACGGGCTCGTGCGGTTGCGGTCGGAGTTGTCCTGCTGGAGCTTGGGCAGCACATCCGTACCCAGGTCGAGCACGCCGTGCGCGGCATGCACGCTCGCCTTGCCGTCGACGATCTTCTGCACGCACTCGGTAAGCAGGTCGCCCAAGAAGATGGAGATGATGGCGGGCGGCGCCTCGTTGGCACCCAAGCGATGGTCGTTGCCGCACGTGGCGACGCTTGCGCGCAAGAGGTCCTGATACTCGTCCACCGCCGCGATCACCGAGGCGA
This sequence comes from Collinsella sp. An268, assembly GCF_002159765.1. Lineage (GTDB taxonomy): Bacteria > Actinomycetota > Coriobacteriia > Coriobacteriales > Coriobacteriaceae > Coprousia. The sequence continues at coordinate 115,603 of NZ_NFJH01000005.1, forward strand.
GAAAGACGAGGAACTGCAGGTTCTCCTCGGGCGTCTCGCCCGGGTCGAGCAGATTGGCATCCTCCGTGGCAATCGACCAGTTGTTGTGCTTGCCCGAGCCGTTGATGCCCTCGAAGGGCTTCTCGTGCTGCAGGCACACGAGCCCGTGCCGGCTCGCGATGATGCGCATCTCCTCCATGGTGATGAGGTTCTCGTCCACGGCGCGATTCGCGTTGGTAAAGACGGGGGCGAGCTCGTGCTGGCAGGGAGCGACCTCGTTGTGCTTGGTCTTGGCGGCGATGCCGAGTGCCCAGAGCTCGTCATCGAGCTCCTTCATGAAGTTGTTGACGGTGGGGCGAATGGCGCCGAAGTAATGCTCCTCGAGCTCCTGGCCCTTGCAGGGTGCCGCGCCAAACAGCGTGCGCCCCGTGATAATAAGGTCCGGGCGGCGCGCGTAGTCCTCCTCTTTGATGAGGAAGTACTCCTGCTCGTTACCGACGGACGGCACCACGCGCTTGGGGTGCTTGCCAAAGAGGGCGAGCACGCGCTTGGCCTCGCGGTCGATTGCCGCCATGGAGCGCAAAAGCGGCGTCTTCTTATCGAGCGCCTCACCGGTATAGGAGCAAAACGCCGTGGGGATGCAGAGCACCTCGTCCTTGATGAAGGCGGGCGACGTGGGATCCCAGGCGGTGTAGCCGCGCGCCTCGAACGTGGCGCGCAGCCCGCCGTTGGGGAAGCTCGACGCATCCGGCTCGCCCTGGACGAGCTCCTTGCCCTTGAACTGGGAGATGGCGGTACCGTCTCCCATGGGCTCCAAGAACGCCTCGTGCTTCTCTGAGGTGATGCAGCTGAGCGGCTGGAACCAGTGCGCGTAATGCGTCGCGCCGCGCTCGATGGCCCAGGCCTTCATGGCGTGGGCGACCGCGTTCGCCAGATCAAGGTCGAGCGGCTTTCCCTCGTTTACGGTCGCATGCAGCTTCTTATATACATCTTTGGGCAAATAGCGCTTCTGCGCCGCATCGCCAAACACCATCGTGCCAAACCGTTCCTCCAACGCAGGCATAGGCGGTTCCTCCTCCCACGGCATTCGCCGTGCCATCGGGACTGCGATGGCGGCCACGTCCTCTGGCCTCCATCCGGACGCGATTTAAGATACGAGGACGGTGTTACAGGGCGGTTGCCCCTTCGTAACCGGCGCGCTTCCAGGTGGTGAACACTTACGGTCGAAACGGTTTCCTGCCGATGGCGACCTCGTTGCCATTCCGTAGCAGGTCTGTTTCCACGAGATGACGCGGCGCCAGGACACCGCCGCGGGTGCGGTGCCGGCGCCTGACGTACTATAGAGCCGATACGCAACCGAGAGGAGACGCCATGGCGGACACGCACGAGACGGCGCGCATCCAAAGCGCGGTACACGACATCGAGCCCCACATTATCGAGCTGCGCCGCCACTTCCACGCGCACCCCGAGCTCAGTCTCGAGGAGGTCGAGACCACGCGGGCCATCGCCGCCGAGCTCGACCGCATGGGCATCCCCTATGAGCGCCCCACCGCGACGGGGCTCATCGCCACGCTCCGCGGGACGGCCCCCGACGCCTACGACGCGTCCGGGGCTCCCCGGCGGCGCCTCCTCATGCGGGCCGACATAGACGCCCTGCCCGTCACCGAGAAGACGGGAGAGCCTTTTGCCAGCCGGAACCCCGGCGTCATGCACGCCTGCGGGCACGACTGCCACACCGCGATGCTTCTGGGCGCCCTCCGCGTGCTCGCGCAGATGACCGACGCGCTCCACGGCGAGATCCGCGCCGTCTTCCAACCCTCGGAGGAAAACGGCCGGGGCGCGGCGTCGATGATCGACGCCGGCGCGGCAGACGGTGTCGACGGCGCCTTTGCCATGCACGTATGGAGCGAGATCGACGCCGGCCTCATCTCGTGCGAGCCAGGCCCGCGCATGGCCAACGTCGATTGGTTCCGCGTCGACGTGCGCGGCACCTCCTGCCACGGCGCCATGCCGCAGCGCGGCGCCGACGCCGTGGTGGTCGCCGCCGAGATAGCCAACGCGCTCCAGACCATCGTGAGCCGCGACGTCTCCCCCTTCGAGCCCGCCGTCGTCACCATCGGGGAGCTCCACGCGGGAACCGCGCGCAACGTCATCGCCGGCGAGGCCTATCTCGCAGGCACGGTGCGCACCTACGGCAAGCGCACGCACGACGCCATGCCCGAGCTCATCAAGCGCATCTGCGTGCACACGGCCGCGGCGCTCGGCGCCGAGGCGGAGCTTACCGAGTACACCGTCGCCCACCCCGCCGTGGTAAACGACGAGCGCGCCGCCGCCCGCTGCCGCCGCGCCGTCAAGCGCGTGCTCGGCCCTGAGGCCGTCGGCAGCTACCGGGGCACGCTCTCCGGCGAGGATTTCTCGCTCTTTCTCGAGCGCGTGCCCGGCGTGCTCGCGTTTGTGGGCGTGCGCAACCCCGCCGTCGGCGCCACGTTTGCCCAGCACTCGTGCTTCTATCGCGTCGACGAGTCGGTGCTCGCCCGAGGCACGGCGCTCGCCTGCCAATATGCCGTGGACTTCCTTACCGCGAGATGACGCCCGCTGACCGAACGATAACGCATGCCGCAAAACCCTTAACAAGCAGCATCCATCGTTGACGAAACGATGGCGCACGCGCGCCTGCCCCTTGACGTCCGTCTCGCACAATCTGGATGGCCGTGTAAACGGATCAACCAGACAAGGAGTGGTATATGGAACAGCACCTCGCTCATGAGGGCGTGTCGCGGCGCGGTCTCCTCAAGCTCGTGATGACGGCGGGCCTGGGGCTTGCGGCAGCGGGCACCGTCGACCCCGTCTTTGCCTACGCGGACGGACAGGGCCTGTCGCGCGACGGCGTGAAGGCGCGCTTCTTCATCGGCAGCGACCTGCATATCAACAACAACACGGGCGCCGAGCCGCGCGATGCGGACAAGAAGCTGCAGTTTGCCTTCGATACGGCTTACGCACTCGACCCCGAGCTCGACGCGTTCTGCCTGGTGGGCGACCTTACCGACAACGGCAACAAAGGCCAGTACACGCGCCTCATGTCGCTCATCAACGACGGCGCGCACAACACAGGCTATGCCAACGGAACGGGCCGCACCCAGATGATCCTCTGCCAGGGCAACCACGAGACGTACGACCCCGGCGTGGCGGCCGCCCCCGAGCGCTTCAAGCTGTACACCGGGCAGGAGGCTACCAGGGTGGTCGACGTCAACGGCGTCACGGTGATTACCATGGGGCCTGCGGAAAACGGCTCCGGCGACGGCGACTACCGCCCGCACTTCGATTGGTTTGCCGAGCAGCTCGCAACGCAGGTGGACAACACCACCGAGCCCTTCCTCGTTCTCACGCATCACCAGATGCGCGGCTCCAGCTACACCTCGCCCGAATGGCACGGCAACTTTGGCCAGGGTGAGGAGAGCGACTTCCAGGAGCTCATGGCCAGGTACCCCAACCTCATCCAGGTCTCGGGCCACAGCCACGCCACGCTTGAGGACGAGCGCTCCATCAGCCAGGACCTCGGCTTTACCGCCATCCAGGACGCCACCATCGGCGCGTATTACGAGAACGAGACGGGTAAGGTCGACCCCGAGAGCGGCAACGGCGCCTCGGTTCCGCCGCAGTCGGCGGAGATCTACACGCCGGGCAGCTTCCGCCCGGAGGCTTCGCAGGCCGTGATCCTCGACTTCATGGAGAACGACACCGTCAAGGCCTACCGCATCTCGCTCGTGCGCGCCAAGGCCGAGACCGAGGGCAAGGGCGTCGTCTACCTGTACGAGCCGTGGATCATCGACCCCACCGACATGCAGGCGTACACCTCCGCCCGCACCTCGACCGCCGCGCCCGTATGGCCCGCCGACGCGGCCGTGACGGTGGACGAGGTCGCCCACACCTCTGCCAAGGTGCACTTCCCCACTGCACAGCCCGGCTCCGACCGGGGCGACGACATGGTGCACGAATACAAACTCGTCGCCACCGCCGATGACGGCTCGAGCGTGACGAAGCGCATCTTTAACGACTACTACCGTCCGGCCACCTACATCCGCAACACGTGGGACGTGCTCATAAACGGCCTTTCCGCCGAGACGACCTACACGCTCTCCGTGTACGCGCAGACCTCCTGGAACAAGGAGGTGGGCTCCGAGGGCGCCGGCACCTGGGCCGACAGCGCGGGCCCCGCAGCGAACTCCACCTCGGTCGCACTCGTTTCCGCGCCCTTTACCACCGCCGCCCAGCCTGCGAGCCCGCGCGCGATCCTCGATATCGACTACCGTACCGGCTCGAACGAGGACACCATGGGTCATACCGCCACCTTTGAGGCCGGCCCCGCCGTCGTCTCGGACGAGGAGCTCGGCTATACGGTGCTGGAGGCAGACGGGCATGCCGGTTGGGGCTACCAGCTTGAGGGCACCGATTACGAGGCTTTTGTGGGCGCCTCGACGCACGAGTGCCTCTTCAAGCTCGTCGACAACCAGACCGACCAGTGCCTCTTCTCAAACCAGCAATCCGCAGGCGCGGGCTTTGAGGTGGAGAACGGCCAGATTGAGTTCTGGTACAACGACCAGGCGCGCCACATCATCGGCGCCCCCGTCGAGACCGGCACGTGGGTGCACGCCATCGCCACCTACGACGGCACCAACGTCACGCTCTACGTCAACGGCGAGCAGGTCGCCCAAGAGAGCGCCGGCACCATGACCGTGCCGAGCCCCAACCGCTATTACGTCTGCTCTGACGTGAGCACGTCCAACACGCCCGAGATCTGCGCCGCAGCGGGCACGCGCGTCGCCTTTGCCCGTCTCTTCCCCTATGCCATGACGGCGGGGCAGGTATCAACCGCCTTCGCCGCGAGCAAGCTCGCCCCGGCACCGGCGAAACTCCTCGACGTCGATTTTGCCGCATGCGAGACCGGCGCCGATGTGGAGGACGCCGCCGGCCACGCCGCTGTGCACCCCGAGCTCGCCGCCACCGCGTCCCTCGTCTTTGACGAGAAGCTCGGCCAGAACGTCTTTGCCTGCGACGGCGTGAGCGCCTTTGGCTTTGCGTTTACCGAGGACGACTACACCTACCTGGGCAACGAGCACGCCCTCGAGTGCGTGTTCATGGCTCACGACCTCGATACCGACCAGTGCTTCATCTCCAATCAGCAGAACTCGGGCGACGGTCTGGAGATCGCTGGGGACGGCGACACCCACGGCAAGATGGCCTTCTGGTTCAATTCCAACGGCTCAGGCACACCCAAGCCCGCCGGCGCCGTGAGCGCCGACGTCTGGCACCACGCCATCGGCGTCTATGCCTGCGGCAAGGTGCGCCTGTATATCGACGGCAAGCTGTGCGAGGAGCTCGAGGCCCAGGGCGGTCTTGAGGTGCCGCCCGCGAACTGCCGCAACTACTATGTGGGCGCAGACGTCTACACCGGCGGCGGGGCGCAGATCTTCACCCAGCCCGGTTCCAAGATCGCCCGTGCGGCCATTCTCGCCAAAGCCCCCTCGCGCGAGGAGATCGCCCAGCTGGCAGCGGGCTTCCCGCTCGACCCCAACGCACCCGAGCCCGTCGACAAGACGGCACTTGCCGAGGCCGTGGACGCGTCGGCCCAGCTTGTCGAGAGCGATTGGACGGCCGCCTCGTGGCAGGCGTTTGCAACCGCGCTCGCTGAGGCCAAGGCGGTGCTCGACGATACGGCATCCTCGCAGGAGGAGGTCGACGCCGCACTGAACGCACTCGAGAGCGCCAAGGCCAACCTCGTAAAGGCCTCCAGCGGCGGCACGGGCACAGGCGACGGAGGCAACACCGGCGCGGGTGACGGCGGCAACACCGGCGGCGGCAACACCGGCAGCGCCAACGGCGGCAACACCGGCACCGGCGGTCAGACCGGCGGCAACGGCGGCAGCGCCAACGGCGGCAACACCGGCTCGAAGAAGCCCTCGTCCAAGCTTCCCTCCACCGGTGACGCCTCGCTTCTGGCCGGCGGTATCGCGAGCCTTTTGGGCGCAACGACCCTCAGCGCCGGCCTGCTCGCCCTACGGCACCGCACCCCGCAGGCAACCGCGGGAGACGACCTCGCCCAAGCCCTGGCTGAGGACGATGACATCGACGCATAGCGTCCGTTTTACATCCGGCCGCGCAGGGCACCAGCGCGCATAGCAGCGGGGCGGCGACGGGATCGAACCCGTCGCCGCCCCGTTTGGCACGCTAAGCGCCCTTGACGATGCGGATGGTGTCCAGCCGGTCGCGCGCCACCTTAGAACGCCGCCTGCACGGAGTCGCCAAACGTCTCCTCGAGGTAGGCCTTGAAGTCCTCGGTCTGGAGCACCTGGACGAGCGCCGCGATGCACTCGTCGTCCTCGAGCTCGGGACGGGTGCAGATGACGTTCGCGTACTCCTCGGCGATGACCGCGGAATCAGCGCTCTCCTGCGCCACGGCATCGGCAAGCGAAAGGCCCGCGTCGATGGCGTAGTTGCCGTTGATGACGGCAAAGTCGACGTCGGCGAGCGTGGAGGGGAGCATGGCCGCCTCCTGCTCGGAGAACTGGATGTTGTGCGGGTTGTCCACGATATCGTTGGGGGTCGCCTCGAGCCCGGCGTCATCGGAGAGCGTGATCACACCCTGCTCCTGCAGAAGCAGCAACGCGCGGCCCTCGTTGGTGGGGTCGTTGGGGATGGAGATGGTGGCGCCGTCGGCAATCGCGGCGAGGTCCGTCGAGCGCCCCGCGAAGACGCCCATCGGCTCGAAGTGGATCTTGCCGGCGTTGACGAGGTCGGTGCCGTTCTCGGCGTTGTAGTTGTTGAGGTAGTTGATGTGCTGGAAGTAGTTGGCATCCAGGTCGCCGGACGTAACGTCCTGGTTGGGCTTGATGTAGTCGGTGTACTCCGTCACCTCGAGCGTGATGCCCTGCTCCTCAAGACGCGGCGCGACGAAGTCGGTCAGGATCTCGGCGTGCGGGCTCGGCGAGGCACCGATCTTGATGGTGCCGTGCTCGTGCGCGGCCTGGCCGCCGCAACCGGCGAGCGTCGAGGCGGCGAGCACCGCCGCGGAGGCGAAGAGGGAGCGGCGGGAAAGCGAGAAGTTCTGCATGATGATTCCTTTCAAGAAAAGCGATGGCTCTACGTTGTGGCAGACCGGACGGTACGACCGGTCGGGGATGCTCAGGAGCGCGCGGAGCGATGGTCCACCTTGCGCGCGAGGATATCGCACGCGCTCTGGATGATCTGGACGAGCACCACCAGGATGATGACGGCGGCGAGCATGACATCGGACTGGTAGCGATAGTACCCGTAGCGGATGGCGATATCGCCCAGACCGCCCGCGCCGACGGCACCGGCGATGGCCGTGTAGCCGAGGACGGAGATGAGGACGACGGCCACGCCGCGGACGATGGAGGGCAGCGCCTCGGGCAACAGCGCCGAGAACACGATGCGCGGTACGGAGGCACCGCAGGCCTCGACGGCCTCCACGCTCTCGCGCGGGACCTCTGCGAGCGACTGCTCGATCATGCGGGCGATGAAGGGCGAAGCCGAGAGCACGAGCGGCGGGATGGTGCCGAGAATACCCGAACCCGTCCCCATGATGAGGCGCGTGAACGGGATGATGAACACCATGAGCACGATGAACGGGAACGAGCGGAGGATGTTGACCACCCAACCGAGCACCGCGTTAAGCACCGGCAGCGGACGCAGCGACCCCGGGGCGGTGAGATAGAGCACCACGCCCAAGGCGAGGCCGATGATATAGGAGATGGCCGTCGGGACGAGCACCATGACGATGGTCGAGCCCGTGCCCTCGAGCAGAAGCTCGCCGTACTCGGCGATAAAGGCACCTACGGTATCAAGCATCCCAATCAACCCTTTCGAGCAGCACCTGCGCCGCATGCGAACGGGGGTTGGCGAAGACATCCGCCACGCTCCCCTGCTCCACCACGCGACCGTGCTCGACAACAGCAACGTTGCGGCAGATCTTCTCGACCACGCCCATGGAGTGGGTGATGACGATGATCGTGACGCCCGTCTGCCGGTTGATGTCGCGCAGGAGCTTTAAGATGGTATTCGTGCTCGCCGGGTCGAGGGCGCTCGTCGCCTCGTCGCAGAGGATGTACTCGGGATCGCACGCGAGCGCGCGGGCGATGGCGACGCGCTGCTGCTGCCCGCCGGAGAGCTGAGACGGATAGGACGATGCCTTGTCTTTGAGACCGACCATGTCGAGCAGCTCGAGAGCGCGCTCACGGTTGGCGGCCGTCACCTTGCCCGTCGCCGCCTTATACGGGAAGCACACGTTGGCGAGCACGGTCTTTTGCGAGAGCAGGCCGAAGTTCTGGAAGATCATGGCCACGCGGCGGCGATACGTGCGCAGCGCCGCCCCGGTAAGACCGGTGACATCCTGCCCATCGACGACGATGCTGCCCGACGTGGGCTGCTCGAGCAGGTTGATGCAGCGCACGAGCGTCGACTTGCCGGCACCGCTCATGCCGATGATGCCCATGATGTCGCCGTCGGCGATGGTCAGCGAGACGTCATCGAGCGCATGGGCCGTACCGGCAGCGCTCTCATACGTCTTGGTCAGGTGTTTGATTTCAATCACGGGGAAACTCCGCTCGATGAGGTGGTCTCAAACAGGCGAACAGCCTCCCGCCGGAGACTGTTTAACGAAGGCGCCCGGTCTTTCCCTGCACGCGGCTATCGCGCGGCATGACAAAGTGCCCGGGCGAGGGCATCTGCATGACCATCATCATCGTGATATGTGCGGAAGTCGTAATCATGGTGTTTAGGGTAACAGTGAGACAAGCCGAGTGCAACCCGCAAATGTTATCGGTTGGTTACGCCGCAGCGCACCGCAGCACCCCTCCCGCGACGCAAAACGGGCGCCCACCGCATCTAGGTGGGCGCCCGTCGCATGCCTTCGGCAGACGTGCCGTCAGAATAGGTTAGGCCGCGTTCTCGCGCGCCGCCTCCGCCTGCTTCTTGCTCGCGTTGTAGGCCTCGAGCGTCACAACGTCCTCGATGCGCAGGTTGATACCCGCCACCTCGAGGCCCGTCATGGCTGCCAAGCGCTCGGTCACGCGCTCCTTCACGTCCTCGAAAATCGCCGGCGCGTAGCAGCCGTACTCGATGATGACGGAGATGTTGACGATAACGCGGTTGTCATCGGTCACCTCGACGGTGACGCCCTTGGTAAGGTCCTTGGCGCCGAGCGTCTCCTGCACAAAGTGAATGAGATTCCCCTTCATGCCGAGTACGTGCGGCACCTCGCGCGTCGCCATGGCGACGATCTTCTCGATCACACCGTTTGAGTAGGTGAGGGAGTCCTCGGTGTCCTCGTACTCCTCATCCTCGGCGTCGTCGGCGGCATCATCTGCGGCAACGTCCTCTGGAGCCGCATCGTCGCCCGCCGGCTCCTCGCCGGCTACATCCGGCGCCGCCTCCGCGAGGACGTCCTTATCCTCTGCCGCGGCCTCGCCCGTCGTCTCAATGCTTGCCTGAAGCTCTTTCTCCTGCGCCATGAGGTACCCCTCTCGCGTTACCGGCCACAGGGCCGCATGAACCTACCTTACCGCCGCACCGCGCGGCGCGCGCTACCTCCCCCGGCCAAACAGGCGCGAAAAGAAGTTGACGATGCCATTATCCCCATCACGAATCTGGCCAATCACCGCACCGACAATCACAAAGACCGCGATGACGATGGTGTCCCACAAACCGATGGTCAGGATGAGGATGGCGAGCACAAGGCCCGCGAAGCCATATGCCACGGTGAAGGGATGCCGCTTGGCGTACACCCAGGCAGCCTCGCCGAACCCCTTCACAAAGCCGACGGCATCGCGAAAATCCTCGGAGGCCACCGCATCGCGCACCGCGTCGCCGGCTGCCTCCCAGCGGGATGCCGCCGCAGCCTCATCGGTATGTTCGTCGCCGGGAGCGTCGGTCTCGATAGAGAGCCGGGGTATGCGCGCCTGGCGCGCGTCATCCTTATCGCTCACGAGAAACCTCCTTGGTCACAACCGTGGTTTTAGCGGGAAGAAAGCGCACGAGCGCCGTCACGCCCGGGGTGCCGAGCGTCTTCTCGCACGCCCGCTCGATAGCGTCCTGCACGCGCTTGGCAAGAGGGGCGAGCTCCTCGTCCGTCAACGCGATGGCCTCAACGGTGAAACGCACCTGATCGTGGTCGCGCCCGAAGATGCGGCCGGTCACCGACTCGACCAGCACGCCCTCGCGCTCCGCCGCCGTCGTCGCCGTCGCCTTGAGGGCGGCGATGCTCACCTCGATATCTGGGTTACCGCCGGGATGGAGACAGACGGGCTCGCGCCGCGCCAAGAAGATGGCGAGCACCGTGATGAGGGCACCGAGGGCGAGGGCGACCAAGCAGACGGCCAGCACGACCTGCACGGCTGCGTTGTCGAGAAGCCGCTCGAAGCGCGCAGTGAACGGCCCGTAGGTGAGCCCCGTCACCAGACCCAGCACCACGATGGCGGCGAGCAGATACAGCAGGGCGCCTATCTTTTTGATGACGCGCACGGGCACACCTCCTCATCTGTTGCAGGTCTTGTGCTCGCCCTGCCGGGCGATACGGTCTGATTATACGCGAGCCGGGCCCGCGGCAGTGCGCCACAGGCCCGGCTCCATGCAGTTTGCCCTATGCGGTGCGCGGGAGCGCCTACTCCTCCTCGAGGGCGGCGATGACCTCGTCGGTCATATCCATCGTGCTGTAGACGTCCTGGACGTCGTCGAGCTCCTCGAGACGGTCAATCAGACGCTGCACCTTCTTGGCGTCGGCGGCGGAAACGGCGGTCGGGGTCGTCGGCACCATGGTGAGCTCGGAGCCCTTGACCTCGACGCCCTGCTCCTCAAGGCCCTTGGAGACGGCCATGAGGTCGCCGGGATTGGTCCAGACGATCCACTCCTCGCCGGCATCCTCGTAATCCTCGCCGCCCGCCTCGGCGACCGCCATCATGAACTCCTCCTCATCGCCGGCAGCGCCGTTGGCCATGAGGTTCTCCTTCTTGTCGTTGGGGTCGACGATCTGCTTGGCGACGACGACCTGGCCCTTGCGCTCGAACTGGAACGCCACGGAGCCGGTGGTGCCGAGGTTGCCGCCCGAGTGGCTGAAGGCGGAGCGCACGTCAGCCGCGGTGCGGTTGCGGTTGTCGGTCAGGCACTCGACGTAGACCGCCACGCCCGCGGGGCCGTAGCCCTCGTAGACGATGTTCTCGTACACGGCCGCGTCGGCACCGGCGCCAAACGCCTTGTCGATGGCAGACTTGATCTTGTCCTTGGGCATCGACTGGGCCTTCGCCTTGGCGACGGCGGCGGCGAGCGACGCGTTGTTATCGGGATTGGGGTCGTTGCCCAGGCGGGCCGCAACGGTGATGTTACGGGAGAGCTTGGAGAAGAGGGCCGAGCGCTTGGCGTCCTGAGCGCCCTTGCGATGCTTGGTGGTTGCCCATTTAGAATGTCCGGACATGCAAGACTCCTTCTATGTATTTGCGGCCACGGGGCGCTGAGGTGCCGAGCTGGCCCATTTGAGCATGAACTTTAGCATGATATACCGTTTGCGCGCACCGGTACAGTCCCGGCGCGCGCTGCCACGCAATATGCAAAGAGATCCGAGGCGGACGTGCGAGGCCGCCCGCCGGCGGCGGGGCCGCGTTGCCACCCGCTTCGCGCGGAGCGCGAGATCGCGCCGTTCACCGAAAAAAATTTGGGTGCCATCTCCCGTTATATACATTAGTGCTTTTTGTCAAAACCGCAGTTATATAGCATCAAACATCATTGTGATTGACACTTGCATGCGGGTTGACCATCGCCTAGGATACCGCGTCATCGCGACCCAACGCATCCGGAGGCGAGGTCGCGGCCGTGTAGTTTCTTTTTTTCTCGCCGTGCGGAGAGACCGCCGGCATGGGGAGAGGAGAGGTTTCATGGGAAGCCGCTTCGGCGCATCGCAGCCCGTGTATCGCGATGCGTCCACCGCGCCAAGGGAGGGCGCGGCAGAGCGGGATAGCAGGCGCGAGGACGCCGACCCGCTCGATTCCATCCGCAAACAGACAATCGACCAGGTACTATCGGAACTCGGTTCAAGCCGTGAAGGCCTCGCGTCCGAAGAGGCCGGCTCGCGCCAGCAAACGGCGGGCAAGAACCTCATCGAGAGCGCGAAGAAGCGATCGCCTCTTTTAGCGTTCCTCTCAAACTTTACGCACCTTATGGCCGTCCTGCTTTGGGTCGCCGGCTCCATCGCCTTTTTGGCCGGCATGCCCGAGCTCGGTGTCGCCGTATGGCTGGTAAACATCATCAACGGCGTCTTCAGCTTCTGGCAGGAGCATCGCGCGAGCCAAGCGACCGAGGCCTTAAAGAAGATGCTCCCCGCCTACGCCACCGTCATCCGCGATGGGCAGGAGCAAAAAATCCTCGCTGAGGATCTTGTCCCCGGCGATGTGATGCTTCTCGCCGAGGGAGACAAGATCTCGGCTGACGCGCGCGTCATTCAGAGCTCTGACCTGCAGGTAAACCAGTCGACGCTAAACGGCGAGTCCACCCCGTCGCGCAAGACGGCCGATGCCGTGCTCGAAGAGGGGCTCTCCGCAGCCGAGATCCCCAACCTCGTCTTCGCCGGTACGAGCGTGTCGGAGGGCAACGGGCGCGCCGTGGTCTTTCGCATCGGCATGGCGACCGAGTTTGGCAAGATCGCCAGCCTGACGCAGAACATGGAGGCCGCCGAGAGCCCGCTCACGCGCGAGCTGAATCGCCTGACCAAACAGGTCACCGTCTTCGCCATGTGCATGGGCATCGCGTTTTTCCTGCTGAGCATGCTGGTGGTGAAAGAGCCGTTTGCGAGCTCGTTCATCTTTGCGCTCGGCATGGTCGTCGCCTTTATTCCTGAGGGGCTCCTGCCCACGGTGACGCTATCGCTCGCTATGGCAGTGCAACGCATGAGTACGAGAAACGCCCTCGTCAAGAAGCTCGACTCCGTCGAGGCGCTCGGCTCCACCAGCGTTATCTGCACCGACAAGACGGGCACGCTCACGCAAAACGAGATGACCGTGAACCACTTGTGGACCGCAACGCGCGAATACGAGATCAGCGGCGTCGGCTACGAGCCGCAAGGCACCATCGAGGCTGAGGGGCGCAGCTGGCGCGCCGTTGACGACGCCGACCTCGAGCTTCTGCTAGAAGGGGGACTTCTCTGCGGTAACGCGCGCCTCGCCGCACCCGAGACCGAGGGCGGCCGCTGGGAGGTCTACGGCGACCCGACGGAGGCGTGCCTCATCGTCTCCGCAGCGAAAGGCGGTATCGACCGCGCCGAGCTCGAAAAACGCATGCCGCGCATCAAGGAGCTCCCCTTTGAGAGCCGGCGCAAGCGCATGACGACGGTGCATGCCCTCGAACACCCCGTCGACGGGGCCCGACGCCTGGCGTTTGTGAAAGGCGCCCCCAATGAGGTCGTCCGGCTTTCCACCAAGGTGCGCCGAAACGGCAAAACCGTCGAGCTCGACGAGGCGACGCGCACGCGCATCATGGCGGCAAACGACACCTATGCGGCCGACGGCCTGCGCGTGCTTGCCGTAGCGTACCGCCCGCTCGATGGCATCGACGCCGATGCCGACATCCCGGCGAGCTTGAGCGACTACGATCCCGACACCATCGAGCGCAACCTCACCTTCGTGGGACTCGAGGTCATGATGGACCCTCCGCGCCCGGAGGTGGCGGCAGCCGTGGCAGAGTGCCGCCGCGCGGGCATCCGCATCGTCATGATTACCGGCGACTACGGCCTCACCGCCGCAAGTATCGCCCGGCGACTCAAGATTGTAGAGGGAGACGACGTCTCGGTCATCTCGGGCTTTGAGCTCGCGCATATGGACGACGAAGAACTCAAGCGCCGTCTTGCCGGGCAGGTGGTATTCGCCCGCATGGCGCCCGAGCAAAAGCTCCGTGTGGTGACGGCCCTTCAGGAAATGGGCGAGATCGTGGCCGTGACCGGCGACGGCGTGAACGACGCGCCGGCACTCAAGAAAGCCGACATCGGCGTCGCCATGGGCATCACGGGCACCGACGTGGCGAAGGAGGCGGCGGACATGATCCTCACCGACGACAACTTCGCCTCCATCGTCGCCGCCATCGAGGAGGGGCGCGCCGTCTACAGCAACATCCGCAAGTTCCTTCTCTACATCCTGAACTCCAATGCACCTGAGGCCGTGCCGTCAGCCGTGTACCTGCTCTCCGGCGGCGCCGTGCCGCTGCCGCTCACCACGATGCAGATTCTTACGATCGACCTCGGCACCGATATGCTGCCCGCCCTCGGCCTCGGCACCGAGCCTCCCGAGGACGCCATCATGGACCAGCCCCCGCGCGATCCCCACGAGCGCCTGCTCAACCGCCATGTGCTGGTAAAGGCATTCCTCTGGTACGGCCTTATGGCATCGATCGCTGCGATGGCGGGCTACCTCGTGGTGAACCTGCTGAACGGCTGGGTGCCCGGCATGCCCCTCTTCGGTGTGGGCGATGACACCGACCCCGTCTACATCCAAGCGACGACCATGACGCTTGCGGGCATCGTCTTCGCACAGATCGGGCAGGTCATGAATTGCCGCACGGAGCGCACGTCCGTCCTCAAGATCGGCCTGTTCTCCAACCGCCGCATCTTGGTCGGCATCGTGTTCGAGGTGGCGCTCATCGTATTCCTCACGATGTTCCCGCCGCTTCAGGCCGTGTTCCACACCGCGCCGCTCGGTTGGCAGGATTACGCGTTCCTCTGCTGCATCCCGCCCGTCGTCTTTGTCATCGAGGAGGCGCGCAAGGCATGGCTTCGCCGGCGCGCCCGCCGTTAAGCCCCGTCTATAGGGAGGAGACCCTTATGAACGTCATCATCGTAGGCATCGGCTTTATGGGCACGGGCCTTGCCCAGCGCCTCATCCATCAGGGATTCGCCGTAACCGCCGTCGACCAAAACCAGGCCTCGCTCGACGCCCTCGGCACCGATTTTCCCGGCAGGCGCGTATGCGGTGTGGGCTTTGACCGCACCGTGCTCGAGCGCGCCGGCATCGAGCGCACGGACGCCGTCGTCTCGTGCATGGGGTCCGACGAAGCCAACATCGTGGTCGCCCATGTTGCCCGCTCGACCTTCCGCGTGCCCCGCGTCATCGCGCGCCTGCACGACCTTTCCAAGGCGGACACCTACCGCCGCCTCAACATCCAGACGATATCCCCCAACGCCTGGGGCATCGCCCGCACCGCCGAGCTTCTCACCTACCACCACCTCGACAACGTGTACGAGGTGGGCTCTGGCGACGTGGTCTTGGTGCGCGCCGACGTACCGGCGCTGCTCGACGGCACCACGGTGCGCGAGCTCACCGCACTCGGCGAGGTGCAGATCGTGAGCGTTTCCCGTGACAACGAGACGTTTATCCCCACGCAGGGCACCGTGCTCTCCGACGGCGACATCGTCTACGCCGCCGTCGCCACGAGCGCCGCGCGCAAGTTCAAGCAGATGTTCGGCATCGCCGCATAAGGAGGACGCATCATGCAGATCATCATCGTGGGCGGCGGCAAGACCGGTTCGCACCTGGCCGCACGCCTTACCGACGACGGCGCCGCCGTCACCGTTATCGAGAACCGCCCCGAGGCAGCGCAGCGCGTGCGCACCGCCTGCCCCGCCGCCACCGTCATCGAAGGCTCCGGCGCCGACCCGCGCGTCCTCGAGCGCGCCGGCGTCCATATGGTGGACGCCGTCGCCGCCGTCACGGGCGAAGACGAGGTCAATCTCGTGGTCTCACTGCTCGCCAAGATGGAATTCTCTGTCCCGCGCGTCGTCGCCCGTGTCAACAGCCCCGCCAACGCCTGGATGTTCACCCCGGCAAACGGCGTGGATGTGGGCGTGAACCAGGCAGAGATCACCGCGCGCTTCATCATGGAGGGCATGAACGCCCGCGATGTCTACACGCTCATGCGCCTCGGGCGTGACGACCACCGCATCGTGCAGGTGACGGTTGCCTCCGGCGCGCGCGTGGCAGGGCGCGCCCTGCGCGACATCGCCTTCCCCGCGGAGACCATCGTGGTGGGTATCGACCACGAGGGCACGCTTGCCGTCCCCAACGGCGACACGGCGCTCGCCCCGGGCGACGAGGCCGTGCTCTTCACCACCGACGGCAGCACCGACGAGCTGCGCCGCCTGTTCTCGTAAGGATGCTCGGAACATACGGCGCGCACGCCCGCCTGCCGCGCGCGCCGTATAGGGGACGGGGCACGGAGGCTGCCGCGCATTCCGCACAAGACAGCCAGCGTGCCCCGTCCCCGTATCTATTCGTATATCCAGCCCCTGTTCCCAAGGGGACCGGTGCCGCAGGTATCGGTACGTCACCCCACGTAATCGCGCTGCTGGCGTTTGAGGCGCAGCGCGACGATCAGCACGGCGACGCCCGCGACCACGAGCGGCAAGCTCAAAAGCTGCCCCATGGTGATGACACCGCCCAACAGGTACCCGAGCTGCGCATCGGGTACGCGCACAAATTCGACCAAGATGCGCGCGGCACCGTACCCTATGAGAAAGATGCCGAGGAACGTCCCCTGCGGCAGCGTCGGCTTCTTGCGGCTCAAGAGATAGAGCACCAAAAAGAGGACCACGCCCTCGAGGGCCGCCTCGTAGAGCTGGCTCGGGTGACGGGGCACCTCGCCCGCCGCTCCGCCAAACACCACGCCCCACGGCAGGTCCGTGGGCTTGCCCCACAGCTCGCCGTTGACAAAGTTGGCGCAGCGTCCCAGTGCGAGCGCGATGGGCGCACCGATGACGGCGAGGTCGGCGATGGTCCAGGCGGAAAGCTTCATCGCACGGCAGGCGATGACGCCGCCCAAGATACCGCCCACCAGCCCCCCGTGGAAGCTCATGCCGCCGTGGTTGGTCATGATGATCTCGAGCGGGTGCGTCCAATAATAGCCGTCGCCGTAGAAGATGACGTAAAAGAGACGCGCACCCACAACGAGGCCGAAGAACACGCCGAAGACGACCATCGACAGGTCATCCGCCGAGATTGACAGCCCCCAACGGCGCTGCGTGCGCCACATGACCACCGCGGTGAGAAACGTCCCCACCACGTAGGCGAGGCCGTACCAGTAAATGGTGATGGGCCCCGCCGAGAACGCGACGGGGTCCAGCATCTGATAGAGATCATTGAGCACGGGAGGACCTTAGAACGGCGCGTACTCGTCGTAGAGGTCGGCCATGCCGTTCGCGCCGCCCGCAAGGTCGTTCACTGCGACGACGCGCGTCACGCCGGGCACGTTCTCCTTGAGCACGCGCTCGATACCCATCGAGAGGGTGAGCTGGCTCATGGGGCAGCCGGCGCAGTGGCCGGTGAGCTCGAGCGAGACCACACCGTCGTCATCCACGCCGTGGTACACCATGTCGCCGCCATCGGCCTGCAGGTTAGGACGAATCTGGTCGAGAACCTTGACCAGGAGTTCTTCGTTAACAGCCACGTAAGGGCTCCTTTCAAACGGAGGGGCGAGGGGCAAAATGCTGCCCCGCGAGTAACTGATGATACTACAAGGTGGTACCCAGGCGGGCGCGCACCATACGCGCGCCCGCACGATATGCAGAGCGCATGGAGGGGACGGCGCTTGAGGTTCGCGTAAGGTAGCGCCCGCACGATAGCGGTGTCGGCGCGGCGCACTTCTTCCTTCCCCGCCCCCGCGCCGATACGGCACCGGCGCCCGCCCAGACCAACTCTTCCCCAAAACGTGCGGCGGGCGCCTTGATCCGCCGTCCCTCGCGCATCTCCGTGCGACGCACCGGCGCCACAGGCAGAACCGGCCTCAGGCTCACCGCGTGTATTTCCACCCGGTATCGCGATGGGACCTCGCGCTCATCGGGCCAGAATGAGGGTAGGCATCCAGAATCCCCACCACGCTTGAGGCAGGCAGCGACCGGCGCGTATCCTCCATAACCTCCGGCTTCCAGGCGAAGGAGTCCGCCCTTGTCTGCCAGATGCTCGCGGCGGCACCTTTATAGGTAAGGCGCAGCACAAACCGACGGGCCACGGTGTAGCGCCGCCACTTCATAACCGAGAGCCCGTTCATAAAGGTCGTGAAATCAAAGGTGCCGCTGCCGTTGAGCGCCCACGCCTCGGGCATGACGCCCTCGTGCGTCTTGACTGGGACTACGGGCGCGGTGGCATGCACATAGAGCGAAGGGGCCTCGTAGGCGCGCGGCTCGTCTTCGAGCACGAGCGAGGCGATCTTGATCGCAACCGTTTCTGTAGGCATAGGGCCCCTTTCGTACGACAACGAAAGGGAGCATAGGAAGCGCGCCTTACCGGGACCTCAAGACGGCAGCGCACGCGCGGACCCGCAAGAAGTGTGCATACGGCGCGCAAGAAATCCTCACGCGAGAAGCCCCGTCGCAACCGAGGCGAACGCGATGATGACGCCGACGATGGACTCGCCGCCGAGCACGCCCGATGCCACGACGACGCCCGCCTCCTCGGCAGCATCCGCATCTGCCCCGCGCGCCGCCGCGACGCGGTCGTACACCCAGCGCATGACGGCACCCACCACGGTGGAGAAGGACATGTAGAACGGCAGGTACACGCCGAGCCCGACCATCATGGCCGGAATGCCCGCAAGATAGAGCGCGCAACCCGCCGCAAGCCCCGCCGCGAAGGCGGGCGCGCTGGGGACCCCGGCGACCATCGTGGCGACGACATTGGCCTGCGCCGCGACGAAGAGCGCGTCGGTGCCGAAGGCATCGGTGCCATATGCCGCCACAAGCGCCACCATGGCGGCGACCGCGACCACCGTGCCCAGAAGCGCACCGATAGCCTGGCCCACCCACAGGACGCGCGGATCGGCACCGATGATCTGGCCGGTCTTGAAGTCACTCATCACATCGCCCGCAAGACCGCACGCCACGGCGATAACGCCCGCCACAAAGAAGAGCTGCACCTGCGTGCTCGCCGAGAACGCGGCGACGAACAGCAGCACGATGAGACCGAAGATCTCCATGGGATCGATGCCCGACTGGCCGACGGACTGCGCGCTCATGGCGGCGGTCACGAACGAAAGGGCCACGATGACGACGCACACCGCCGGTTCCAACCTAAGGACGATACCGAGAACGAGGGCCGCGGCAGCGACCATCAAGGCGAGCAGGCCGCGGGGCGCAGTGGGTGCGGGGGACGCGGGGTCCGCCTCCCCGCAGGTTCCGCACGAGCCGGAGGCGCCGGTGGCGCCTCCGTGCGAGCTCAGGACTGTCCGCAGCGGGGAGACGGACCCCGCGTCCCCCGCACCGTCATGAGCGCGCGCGAAAACATGCCGGCGCGCAAGGGGCAGCACGACGTCCTTCACCACCACGCCTGCACCGGAGCCCATCATGAGCCCCATGCCGAGGCTCGACACGATACCCTGCGCCGTCGGCACGTCGGCAAGCCCCAGCGCAGTGCCGCCCGCCACGATGCCGAGCCAGCCCACCGCCGCACCGATCGCCCACCAGATGATGGAGCGCCTGCCCGCGAGAAAGCCCACCGCCCAGCGCATGGGCGACAACTGGAGCCCCATCGCCACGCCGGGCACGCCGAGCTGTCCCACAAGTGACGGAATGAACCCCAAGACATCGCGTGCCACGCACCAGATGCCCGCAACAGCCATCGACCCAAAGAGCCTCTTGCCCGTCGCTCCCCCATCGCGGCTCGCCAGAAGCGTCTCCGCCGCCGCCGTGCCGATGGGGTACTCGAGATCCGACTCCTCTACAAAGCGACGCCGGATAACCGCCGTGCACACCAGGCCGAGCAGCGTTCCCGCGAGCGCTACGCCGAGCATCTCGCCCACGCTCACCTCATCTGCCGCGCCCAAGATCCACACCCCGGGTATGGTAAAGGCAAGGCCTCCCGCCACCATGGAGCCGGCGGACATGATGACCTGCGTGATATTCGCTTCGTTAAGACTCGTCCGACCGACCGCGCGCAACAGCACGAGGGCCGTGATGGACGTGAAGATCGTCGGCCAGGGGAGCGATCCCATCTTAAGTGCGGTGTAGACCGACGAGGCCGTGATGATGACGCAGCCCACGCAGCCGATGAGAATACCGGCGACCGAGAGCTGCCCGCGCAGAACCCTGCGCACGGGCTGATCTTGCATACGTTGTCCCTTCGTATATCCGCTCCCCCTCAAACGGGGAGTCGGGTTACGGCAGTCTCGTCAGTATACAATGGGTTCGCACCGCCCGAAACCCCTATGTGCCCCGGAGGCCCGATGTCCGAGACGCCATGCCACATCCTCACCGTCGATGTGGGCAACACCACCACCCGCCTAGGGCTCTTCGCCCTCGCCGACAGCGCCGATAAGACACCTCGCCCGCTTCGCACCTGCGACCTCACCACGCCGCCGCGCATCACGACCGACGAGGTGCGCATCCAGCTCATCCAGGCGCGCGCTGTGCTGGGCGACGCCCCGCTCGCCGGCGCGATCCTCTCCTGCGTGGTGCCCGCCCTGACCGACACCTGGCGCCGTGCCCTGACCGATATCGCCCCCGCGCGCCCCCTCGTGGTGGGGCCGGGCCTTAAAAGCGGCATGCGGCTCAGCTACGACAACCCTTCCGAGGTAGGACCCGACCGCATCGCCGACGCCGTCGCCGCGCGCGCCATCTGGGGCGCCCCCGCCATCATCGTCGACCTTGGCACCACCACCAATGTGGAGGTCATCGACCAGACCGGCGCCTTTGCGGGCGGCATCATCGCACCCGGCATCGCACTCGGGGCCCGCGCGCTCGCCGAGGCCGCCGCGCGCCTGCCGCAAATCGAACTCCGGGCACCCCGGCGCCTCATCGGTACGAGCACCCGCTCCGCCATGCAGTCGGGCGTCGTTTTTGGCGAGGTCGCCCGCATCGACGGGTTGCTCGACGGCATCGTCGCCGAGCTCGGCTGCCCGGCGCCCGTCATCCTCACGGGAGGGGACGCCGCGCGCATCGCACCGCTCCTGCGCCACGAGGCCACTGTCGACACCGACCTCACCCTGCGCGGGCTCACCCTCCTCTGGCAGCGCAACCAGCGCGCCTAGGCGCCGTCCGGGCAAGTATCGCGTATACGCAGACGGGGCCCCGCACATGAGGTGCGGGGCCCCGTCGCCTATGCAGCGCGCCGTGTCCTAACAGCGGGCGCTGCCTACACGTAGAACAGGATGTCGTCGTAGGTCGGCACGGGCCAGTAGTCCTCAGCGACAATCTCCTCCATGGCGTCCACGGTCATGCGCAGTGCCTCCATAGCGGGCGCGACCTCGTGCGCGTAGCAGTTGGCCTGCTCCTGCGCATCCACGATGGCCTCGGCCTTGGTGTGCACCGAGACGAGCGCCGCTATGGCCTCGTTGATGTGCGTGATGCCGTCGCAAAGCGCGTTCAGCGTCTTCTGCTCCCACTCCATGGCGGCGTCGGCGCCCGCGGCGCGGATGGTCTCCAGACCCTTGGCAACCTTGGTGGCGTACGCGGTGATGACGGGGCGATACGTGCGGCGCGCCTCGCGTACCATGGTCGTCGCCTCGATGTTCATGAGCTTGTTGTACTTCTCGAGCTTCGCCTCGTAGCGGCTGAACGCCTCGGTCTCGCTGAGCACGCCCATCGACTCCCACAGGGCGACGTTTTTGGGCGCCACCATCGCGGGCAGGGCGTCGGCCGTCGTCCGCAGGTTCGCAAGGCCTCGGCGCGCCGCCTCGGCCTGCCACTCCTCCGAGTAGCCGTCACCCGAGAACAGGATGCGGCGGTGCTCGATAAGGCTCTTCTTGCAGTAGTCGAGCGCGGCGTCAACAAAGGCATCGGAGGGCGTCCCCTCGAGCGCGTCGGCGAAGTGCTTGAGTGCCTCGGCCACCGCCGTGTCGAGCACGAGGTTGCAGTCCGACGGGTTGGCCTCGGAGCCCACCGCGCGGAACTCGAACTTGTTGCCGGTGAAGGCGAAGGGGCTCGTGCGGTTGCGGTCCGTGTTGTCCTGCTGGAGCTTGGGCAGCACGTCGGCACCCAGGTCGAGCACGCCCTGTGTGGCGTGGACGCTCGCCTTGCCGTCCATGATCTTCTGCACGACCTCGGTCAGCTGGTCGCCCAAGAAGATGGAGACGATAGCGGGCGGCGCCTCGTCCGCACCCAAACGGTGATCGTTGCCGCAGGAGGCGACGGACATGCGCAGCAGATCCTGGTATTTGTCGACGGCCTCGATCACCGCCGTCAGAAAGACGACGAACTGCAGGTTCTCGAGCGGGGTGTCACCGGGATCGAGCAGGTTCTCGTCCTCCGTGGCAAGCGACCAGTTGTTGTGCTTGCCCGAGCCGTTGATGCCCTCAAACGGCTTCTCGTGCAGCAGGCAGACCAGGTCGTGGCGGCTCGCGATGAGCTTCATCTTCTCCATGATGAGGAGGTTGTTGTCGATGGCCTGGTTGAGGTCGGAGTACACCGGCGCAAGCTCGTGCTGGCAGGGGGCGACCTCGTTGTGCTTCGTCTTCGAGGGGATGCCGAGCGCCCAGAGCTCGTTGTCGAGGTCCTTCATGTACTTCGAGACCGAGGGGCGGATGGCGCCGAAGTAGTGCTCCTCGAGCTCCTGCCCCTTGCAGGGCGGCGCCCCGAAGAGCGTGCGCCCGCAGATCACGAGGTCGCGGCGGCGGCGATAGGCATCCTTTTTGATGAGGAAGTACTCCTGCTCGTCTCCCACGGAGGGCACGACGCGCTTCGGCGCCTTGCCAAAGAGGGCGAGCACGCGCTTCGCCTCGCGGTCGAGCACCGTCATCGAACGCAGGAGCGGCGTCTTCTTGTCGAGCGCCTCGCCGTTGTACGAGCAGAACGCCGTGGGGATGCACAGCACGTCGTCCTTGATGAAGGCCGGGCTCGTGGGGTCCCAGGCGGTGTAGCCGCGCGCCTCAAAGGTCGCGCGGAGGCCGCCGTTGGGGAAGGAGCTCGCGTCGGGCTCGCCCTTGATGAGCGCCTTGCCCGTAAACTTGGTGATGGCTGTGCCATCGCCCACCGGCTCCAAGAAGCTGTCGTGCTTCTCGCTCGTGATGCCCGACAGCGGCTGGAACCAGTGCGCGTAGTGCGTCGCACCGTGCTCGAGCGCCCACGTCTTCATGGCGTGCGCCACCGCGTTCGCCACGTCGAGGTCGAGCGGCTGGCCCTCCTCGATGGTGGCGAACAAGCGCTTCCATACATCCTTGGGGAGGTATTCCCTCATCACGCTCTCAGAGAAGACCAGCGTTCCGTAGCGCTCGGTCAAATTGGCCATCCCGGCCTCCCTTCGGTGGGTGCGCCCCGCAAGCAGGCGCCCTCGATCATGCAGCTCCCAACAGGGTAGCGCACCTGCGCGGCAGCGGGCAGAGCGTAAGGGAGGTTCATGCGCAAAATGCAATAAATCCGCCCATACGAGCCGCCCCTAGATTCCCAAACGGTTTCAGCGCTTCAGAACCGACGGCGCGTCGGCGCGCATGCGCTACCATGCATACGACCGATGAACGTCACGCAGCACCCTCAACCGAAAGGCACGCCATGCGCATCGACTCTCTTTTCGCCGCTGCCCGCGCGGCGGGGACCATCCCCGTCTCCTTTGAGATGTTTCCCCCCAAAGGCGAACTCACGCTCGAGCGGGCCCGCGCGGCGGCCGAGAAGCTCTGCGCGCTCAAGCCCGATTTTGTAAGCGTCACGTGCTCGGCGGGCGGCTCGGGCAACTCGAGCGCCACCGCCGACATCGCCCAGATGATCTCACGCGACTTTGGCACGAGCTCCGTCGCCCATCTCACCGGTATCGGCCTCACGCACGCGGGCCTCGCTGAGCGCATCGCCGCCTACCGGGCCGCCGGTGTGGAGAACGTGCTCGCGCTCCGCGGCGACCTCCCGCAGACGGGAGATGCGCCCTCGGGCGACTTCTCCTATGCCGCCGACATCATCCCCGCGCTCGTTGATGCCGGGTTCTGCGTGGGCGCCGCCGCCTACCCGGAGGGCCATATCGCTTGCGACAGCCTTGCCGAGAGCGTGCGTCACCTCAAGCTCAAGCAGGATGCCGGCGCCTCCTTTTTGGTCACCCAGCTCTTCTTTGACAACGACCTGTTCTACCGCTTCCGCGAGCTCGCCGACGCGGCGGGCATCACCGTCCCCATCACGTGCGGCATCATGCCCTTTATGAGCAAGCAGCAGGTGACGCGCATGGTCTTCATGTGCGGGGCGTCGCTGCCCTCGCCCGTCATCAAGCTCCTCGCCCGCTTCGAGGACGACCCGGACGGCCTTATGCGCGCGGGCATCGACTATGCCTGCGACCAGCTCGTCGACCTTGCCGAGCACGGCGTGGACGGCCTGCACGTCTACGCCATGAACCGCCCCTCGGTGGCGCGCGCCGCCATGCAGGCCTTAAGGGCGATAGGGCCGCTCTGATGACGGCGCCCTCTTCTACCGCTACCCCTTGGCGCGCGCTGGCGGGGCCCCTGCGCTATCGGCTTGGCCAGACGCTTCGCGTCGACCGTGCCGAGATGCTGCGCTATCTCGGCTACGCCGGCCAGGACATGGACGATGGCCTCGCCGCCCGCATCGAGCGCGTCACCCGCACCGTCGAGGACGAGAGCCAGGCGCGGGGCATCTGCCAGGTGTTCGGTGTCGAGAAGCGCCCGCATGCGCAGACGGGCGCCCCCTCCGTGCACCTCACGGGCACGGTCGTCGAGCTTACGGGCGGCTCCGTTCGCCGCCATCTGGACTGCGCCTGCGCCGCTGCGGTGCTCGCCGTCACCCTTGGGGCGGAAAACGAGCGGCGCCTCGGCACCCTCGCGCGCACCGACCCCCTCGAGGCGGCGCTCTACGACGCCGCCTCGTCCGCCCTCGTCGAAGCCGCGGCGGACGCCATCGACGCAGCGCTGGGGGCGGACGCTGGCGCGCTGGGCCTCACCCGCAACGGCCGCTTCTCCCCCGGCTACGGGGACTGCCCGCTCACCGCGCAGCGCCCCCTCGTCGACGCCCTCGACGCCACGCGCGCGATCGGTCTCACGGTTACCCCCACGGGCCTGCTCGTTCCGCAAAAAAGCATCACGGCGTTTATCGGCCTTTTCGACTGCGGGGGCGCGCCCCGGGACGCCGCGCGCACCTGCGCCCGGTGCGCCCTCATCAAAGATTGCTCCTTCCGCAAGCGCGGCGCGCGCTGCTATCGTAGAGCCGACGTGTAACGGCAGGCAGAAAGGACCCCCTTATGGAACGCACCTTGACCGACGCCCTCGCAGGGGACGCGCATCTCCTGTTTGACGGCGGCATGGGAACGATGCTGCAGGCTGCGGGCCTTGTTGCAGGAGAGGTGCCCGAGCTCTGGTGCCTCACGCACGCCGACGCCGTCACCGCCGTGCATCGCGCGTACGTGGAGGCGGGCAGCGACGTGGTGACCACCAACACCTTCGGCGCGAACCGCTTGAAGCTCGCCGGGGCCGCCGCCGTAGACGATGTCTTTGCCGCCGCCGTCGCCTGCGCACGCGCCGCGGGCGCCCGCTACGTCGCCGCGGACATAGGGCCCACCGGGGCGCTCCTTCGCCCGCTCGGCACGCTCTCGTTCGACGAGGCATACGATCTTTTTGCCGAGGAGGCGCGCGCCGCCGCGCGAGCGGGCGCCGACCTCTTCATCGTCGAGACCATGACCGACCTCGCCGAGGCAAAGGCGGCCTACCTCGCCTGCCGCGAGAACACCGACCTGCCCGTCATCGTGACCATGACGTTTGGGGAGGATGGGCGCACGTTTTTGGGCACGAGCCCCGAGATCGCCGCGGTGACCTTCGATGCCCTCGGCGCCGATGCCGTCGGCATCAACTGCTCGCTCGGCCCCTCCGAGCTGCTCCCGCTTGCGAAGCGCATGCGCGCCGTGACCGCCGAACCGCTCCTCGTTCAGGCGAACGCCGGGCTCCCCCATGTCGAGGGGGACGCCACTGTCTACGATATCGGACCCGAGGCCTATGCGGACGCTGTGCGCGCACTCGTGGACGCAGGGGTGGACCTTGTCGGCGGGTGCTGCGGGACCACCCCCGCCTACATCCGCCTTCTCGACCGCATTATCTCGAACAGGCGGCCGGCGACGCACACGGTCGAGCCCGCGCTCACGGTCACCAGCGCGCAGAACCTCGTCGCACTCCCCCAGGGGGCGGGGCGCATCGCCGTCATCGGGGAGCGCATCAACCCCACCGGCAAGAAACGCTTGCAAGAGGCGCTCGGCGCCGGGGAGATCGACTACGTGGTCTCGCTCGGCATCTCCCAGCAGGAGGAGGGGGCGGACATCCTCGACGTCAACATCGGCCTCCCGGGAATCGATGAGGCCGAGCTTCTGCCCCGTGTCGTCGAGGCGCTCTGCGGCAGCGTGTCGCTCCCCCTCATGCTCGATTCCTCCGATCCCCTCGCGCTCGAGGCTGCCTGCCGGCGCTATCCCGGCATCCCCATCATCAACTCCGTCAACGGAAGCCCCGAGAGCCTCGAGGCGATCCTGCCCATCGCCGCGCGCTACGGCGCCTGCCTCGTCGGCCTCACGCTCGATGAGCACGGCCTCCCCGCAACGGCGGAGGAGCGCCTCGCCATCGCCCGCCGCATCGTAGCGGCAGCCAAGGACGCCGGCATCGCCCCCGAGCGCCTCCTCATCGACTGCCTTGCCCTCACCGTCTCGACCGATCAGACGCAAGCGGGAGAGACGCTTGCCGCCATCGGCCGCGTCAAGCGCGAGCTCGGCACCTACACCACCCTCGGCGTCTCCAACGTGAGCTTCGGCCTGCCCGAGCGCCCGCTGCTCAACGCAACGTTTCTCGCGGCCGCCCTGGGCGCCGGGCTCGATGCCCCCATCCTCAACCCCGGCTCCGCGCGCTACCGCGACACCGTCAACGCCTATCGCGTGCTCAACGCCCAGGACGCAGGCTCCCGGCGCTTCATCGAGCGCTATGCGGACTGGACCGATCCCTATCGCGCCCATACTGCCCCCGCGCCCGCGAGCTCCGGCGAGGGTGCGCCCGCGCGGCGGGACACGGGAGCGCAGGTGCCCGCACCAGATGGATCCGCCCTGCAGCGTCTCGTCATCAGCGGCCGCAAAGGCGAGGTTGCCGCTTGCGTGCGGGAGCTCCTTGCCGCAACCGACCCCCTTGCCGTCATAAACGATGAGCTCATACCCGCCCTCGACGAGGTGGGCGCGCGCTTTGAGGCGGGGACGTACTTCTTGCCCCAGCTCATGGCCTCCGCCGAGGCGGCGGGCGCGGGTTTCGACGTCATCCGGGCCGCCCTGCCCGCCGACGCCGCTGCGAGCAAGGGCGCGCTCTGCCTTGCCACCGTTAAGGGCGACATCCACGATATCGGTAAGAACATCGTACGCATGCTGCTCGAGAACTACGGCTACCGCGTGTACGACCTGGGCCGCGACGTGGCGCCCGAGGACGTGCTCGCCTGCGTGCGCGCCCACGACCTCAAGCTCGTGGGCCTCTCCGCACTCATGACCACCACGGTCAAGAGCATGCAGGAGACCATCGAGCTCATCCATCGCGAGGAGCCCGAGGTGCGGGTCTTCGTCGGGGGAGCCGTGCTCACCGCTGCCTATGCGCGCGCAATCGGCGCGGATTTCTACGCCAAAGATGCCGCCGCCTCGGCCCGCATCGCCGAGCAGGTCCTGGGTTAGGAACGGCCCTCAGCAGCGCATCACCTCCTTTGCCGTGCGTGCTCGGCGCGCATCGATGCGTCGGCGCCCTCGCCCGCAACGATCCGGTCGTACAGAAGCCTCGTCTTGAGCTCGGGCGCGGCGCCCGAGCGCTTAAGACCCTCTTGGTGCCTATGGAAGAGCTCCACGATCTCACGGCGCCTGCCGCCCCGCTCGTACACCCGCATCGCCTGGCGCACCACGTCCTCGCGCATCGGCGCCTGCGAGAGCGCCGCCTCGACCATCCATGAGGCCGTGGGAAGGTCTTCCTCCTCGAGTGCCGCATCGATGCCGCGCAGCATGCAGTCGACGAACTTCGTCTGGTACGCCTCGCGCATCTGCGAGAAAAACGCTGCGCTCCCGGCATCGGGCATGTAGAGCGGGCCGCGGTACAGCTGCTCGATCTTGAGACAGCTGTCGATAATCTGCGGCACCGATATGCCCTTGCGCTTGAGGAGCACCTCGCGCGCAATCATGTCGAACCGCATGACGTCGGTTGTCACGTACTCCATATTGAAGGAGATGCCCTCACCTTGGACCAGCAGGTACTGCGGACCGTCTTTGGTCTGTCCCAGCGCGCGGCGCAGCACCGAGAGCGTCGAATACAGGCTGTTCCGCGCATGGTCGTAATCGGTTTTCGGCCAGAATTCCTTCTGCAACGACGCACGCGAGACGAAGGCGCCCGGAGAGAGCGCGAGACGCGCCGCAAGCGCACTGGTCTTGCGCCGCCGCCACAGAGAGCTTGTCAGCACATGGCCGTTCCGCTCGATTTTGATACCGCCGAACAGCCGGATGCTAATCTGCCCCACGACCACGCGCTCCGTCTCGCCCACTACCTCGAAGAGCCCTTGGGCGGCCTCCGTGCGGATGGGGCTGTTCTGGTAGCGCGGCTGCAGGTCCGGCGGAAGCAGGCGCACGATGGCGCCCGCGCGCTCGCCCAGCGCGTGCAGGGCAAGACGGGCGGCGGGGCGTATGCCCGCATCCATCAGCTCGCGTTTGTGCAGCGATGCCCATGCGGACAGCTCGGCATCGAAGCGCACCGCCGCCAGCGCGAGCGCCGTCGCCCACGCCTCGGACGGCTTGACCGTGCTCCTACCGAGGTCAATCACCTCCGCCTCCTCGCTCAAGGCCACCCGCGAGGTGTTGCAGATATGCGAGATCTTCTCTAACACGATAGCCTGGTTGCGGATGAAGGGCGTGCGCTGATCGGTGAGCTTGATGACCTGCTGCGCACGGAAGTGGGCGTTCACCATCTGCTCCATCCCGAGATACTGCCAACCCTCGAGCACGAGGCAGAGCAACTGCAGGGGCTGGTCGGATGTGCGGATTGCCATCGTGCCCGCATCGGCAAAGGCGCGCTCGTCCACCACGGGCTTCCCCGCATAGACACGCCTGAGCGAAACCACCAGGCGCACGAGCATGAGCACCGGGGCAAGACGGTCGGCGCGCAGCGCATCGAGCGCCTTCTCGAGCCTGGCGTCTCGCTCGTCGAGCTTCTCCGACCTGCCGGCCGCCACCTCCCCGATGAGCTCGGCGCACAGTGCGAACAGGTCGGCCACGGTGAGCGGCAGCTCTCGTCCGGCGTCGTCCTCGCTTGCTCCCCGCGCATCCCGCTCCTTGGTGTGCACCGGCTTTTCCTCCATGAAGGCGCGCAGCGCGACCGTGAAGGACCGGATCTTGCGCGCCGCATCGCTCGCGACGTTCTTGCCTCCCTTGAAGCGCATCGACGGCAAACCGATGCCCGGACAGGAAGCCCAGACGCCGCGAAGTGCGCAGGCGATACTCCAATCAGCCGCGGGTATCTCCTGCTCGACATCGTGCGCCCGCACCGCGAGCTCGGTTGCCAAGGCGCGCGCGGTCTTGAAATCACCCATGGTGAGCGCCGCTGCATAGCGCGCCAGCTGACAGCCGACTGAAGGAAGCTCCCCCGGACTGTGCAGCATCACCTCCTGGGCGATGCGCTCGACATAGGCCCCCTTGCCGGCAAGGGCGCACGCCGTGGGATGCCGCCCGATCTCCCTGAGGGCGTCTTCCGGTGAGAGCAGCTCCTCGGACAGCGCCATCGCCGCAGCCACCCGACCGGAGCGCATGAGCGCGCGCACCGCCTTACCGGGCAGTTCGGCAAACCGCTCGGCAATGAGCCGGTGCAGCGCCCCCTGCGATGCCGGTCGCCCCAAACACGCGAACGACCCTGTCGTCACGTCGATGCCGAACAGCGGGTAATCATGGAGGAAGCGCACGCGAGCCGCCTGCGAGACCTTGACACCGGACGCCTCGACCTCCGGGAGGGCACCGTCCCCCATGAGCAGAAGCATGCCCGCCGCCCGGAGGATATCAACCGGCCCCTCCTCGAGCTCGCGCCACATCGCGCGATACAGGTGCTCGGTATAGCGCTCGAGCGCCGAGGACGCCCCTGTACCTTCCACCACCGCCGACAGCGCCGCAACCAAGACCGGAACGCCCTGCGTCAGACGATAGACGTCCAAGTCTCCCGCTATCGAGAACGTCCTCATCCAGACGGCGTACTCGCGCGGTCGCACCTTGAGCGATTGGGCGCCGATCTTCTCCGCATCGCCGAGCGTCACCATGAGGTCCCGGTTGGCGGGCGTCGCCGTCATCACCACCTCGCAGCCCGCCCCGTGCAGAGCTCGCACGCCGCGCGCGAAGCGATCGAGCTCCTCGCGCGACCAAGCCGGAACGTTGTCGATGGCGACGAGGGGGTCGAGGCTCACCGGGAGCTCCTCGCGGCTCGCCTGCATCTGCGCAAGCACCTCGGCGCATGACAGCCCCGCCGCGTCGATCACGCGGGCCATCCCGCGCGAGGGATCGCTGCGCACTTCTTCGACATACTGAAGCAGCAGAGCCGTCTTACCGAAGCCTTCGGGCGCAACAAGGACCACTATGCCTGCAGACAGGACCTTCTTCGTGAGCTCTCGTAGAAGATCGGTTCGCTGCACCGTGAAGCTCTCGCCCATGGGTAGCCGCGGCGTCTTCGCCGGTGCCACGACCTCGGGGGCGCGTACGGGGGCCTCTTCGTCCTCACCTTGGGCGGGGGCACCATGTTCTTCCGTCGGCTTTTGTGCGAGAAGGGCCTCTCGACTTGTGTCAGCATCATGCGTTTTCATACGCTCCCATCCTTCCTTTTTCACACCGTAACCATGACGGCGGGAACGCTCGATGCGCATTTTTCGACTCAGGGAAATCCGGTCAGGTTTCCGTCAGATTGACTTCAGGTTTTTGTCAGACGCATTGCAACGGGCGTTCGTCATATCGTGCGCGCAATTCCCGACATGGCAGCGATGGGCGTCATTATCTGTGGGGGTGGAACATCTTTTTGGCAGCTATAGTTATCGTTTCGCCGAATATGCCAGTACGTTTACCGAACCTTTGTTGATTATTTACGCGACATCGGTATAAAAAACGCCGCATGTGGCAGAGCCCTCGTAAGACCACGGTCAGAGAAGCGTAAGTGAGCAGACGCTCCGGGCGTATCGCCTACGGGGTGGGGGCAATCTGGTAGACTAGGGCAACGTGGGGGCGTGGCGGAATTGGCATACGCAGGAGACTTAAAATCTTCGGCCGCAAGGATTGTGGGTTCGAGTCCCACCGCCCCTACCATCGTCTCCACGTCATGGGGACGTCAGATCATCTCTCTCCAAAGGGGGGCGTTTGTGATGAAGAAAATCGTGCTTGCCTGCGGCGCGGGCGTAGCGACATCGGCTGTGGTGGCCCAGAAGGTCTCCGCCCTGCTCGATGCCAACGGTATGGAGGGCGCCTACGAAATCGTGCAGTGCGCGCTCAACGAGGCAAAGGACGCGTGCGCCGACGCCGACCTTCTCATCGCCACCACCGTGGCGCCGGAAGGCCTTACCTGCCCGTATGTCAACGGCGTGCCGTTCCTGACCGGCATCGGCCGCCCTGCTGCCGAGCAGGAGGTTCTCGAGGCGCTCGGCTGCTAACGGCTGCTACCGTTGTCGACCCCTCGCGGGATGCAACTTTGTACTTGCATCCCGCGAGGGGCTAGGGTATGATGGTCCCTGCTTTTGGCGCAAGCTGAAAGACGCGGGCGTGGCGGAATTGGCAGACGCGTATGGTTCAGGTCCATATGGGGGCAACCCCGTGAAGGTTCAAGTCCTTTCGCCCGCACCATAAGATTTGGAAAGGCCCCAGGTATGGGGCCTTTTTACATTGCTTCGACCTCAGGGCTATCCGTGTGCGCGGTATAGGTAAAGAGGTATCGACGCGAGTCGATACCTCTTATTTCATCCTATGTGAATCGCTGCGACGAAACCCGACCGCTAAAACAGCTCGTCTACGATGAGCTTGAAGCAGATCTTGCGCACCGGCGCCGGACCGTCCGCGCCGTACAGCAGCGTGGGCTTATGCGGTTCGCCCGCCATAAAGAGAACGAAGGCACCGTGGTCTAGGTCGCCGCTGAGTGCATCTGCGCAATCCACGAGCTCGAAATCATCCGCCTCGTCATAGGCGGCGACCGGCGTCGTCTGCCCCGCTGCGACCTGAAACGCCTCCCTGCCCTCGACATCTACCTGCACGTCCATATAGCGGTAATGCGTCTCAAACGACGCATCCGCCGCGTCGCGCGTGGTAGCCTCCATCACGTTGGCGTACACGCGCTCGCCATCGATGGGGTGAGACCCGACCGGAAGCGTGCGGAAATCGTGGTCGCGGCTCCAATCGATGAGAACATCGAGGCTCCGGTAGAGCCCGCGATACCGCTCAAGATCTTTCCAAGTGCCGTAAATCATCGGGCGCCCCCTTCTTACTGAAACACGCCGAGCAGCGTCAGGTCGCACTGCGCGTAGAGGTTGTTGGCATAGGTGGTCCATGCCTGCTGCGCGGTGCTCGCCGTCTCGTAATACGCCTGATACGCAACGTAGAACGCCGCGGTCGCCTGGGCATAGGTAGCCGTCTGGCCGTCGAAGTCCGCCCCACCGATAGCCGCGTACATCGCCCCGTCGGTGCGCGCCCACGTGCCCGTGGAGCTATCCCACTCGTCCCCGAGCAGGTTGATGATATAGGTGGCGTACTCCGGCGAGCTCGTGCTCTCGTCACCGTTCTCGGGCGCGGTGGGCTGCGCGGGCATCGAGGCCGTATCGGTAGGTGCGATCTGCTCGTACAGCTTAGAGATCAGCACGTTCTCGCGCACGATCTCGCGCGCCTGCTCCTCGCTGATCTGATACTGCTCGGCGATCTCCGCAAAGTCGGACGTGCCGAGGGTCTCCTCGGCATGGCTCGCCAACTCGTCGTCGCTGGCCTCGATACCGCGGGCCTCCGCATCTGCGGTCAGGATACGGTTGCGCACCTCGGTCAGGATCACCTCGGCAGAGGGCACCGTATAGGAGCCGTCGTCGGTCTGGGCGGCATCGAGGCTGTACTGGCTCTCGATGGCCTCGCGCACGCTGATTGTGTGCTCGGCGCCGTTATAGGTGTACCGAGCCAGCGGGGTGTCGAGCTCGGCCTCGGTAACGGTCGCGCCCTCGACGGAGTGCGGCGCCAGACCACCGGACCCCACGACGTAGCCGAGAATCGCCGCCACGATGACCGCGATTACGGCACCGGCGACGAAAAGCGGCATGCGCGAGCGGCGGCGCGGGGCATCCGCACCCTCCTTCGGCTCGTCAGCGGAGGTGGCGCCGTCTGCATCGGGGTCCTCGTCCACAGAGGGTACCGGCGCTTGAGACGCCGCATCCTCCGCAGGCGCTTTGTCTTGCGATGCGTCAGCAGACCCTGCCTCCTCCTCTTGCGAGGCGTTCTCGCCGCTAAAGTGACGGCCGCGCGCGATGCTCTCGGCAGAAGGGCCCTCCACAAGGTCGACGTCGTTTTGAGGCAGGTCATCGGGCACGTCGGAACGCTCGATGATCTGGATGCCCTCGATCTCCTCGCGGTCCTCTTCGTTTCGCTTCTGAATGAAACCCATAGGGTGTTCTCCCTTCGCTTGCTAACCCAGATGCGCGATCACGGCATCGGCGAACGCGGCCGTGCCGACCGCACCCGCGGCCGCACCCGTCTGAGCGCGCCGCACATCAGCCGTCACCTGCGCACCCTCGCTGAGGACCGACACTACCGCCGCGCGCACACGGCCCGCAGCCTCGGTCTCGCCCAAGTGCTCGAGCATCAACGCGGCAGAAAGTATCTCCGCCGTGGGGTTGGCGATATCCTTTCCGGCGATATCGGGCGCCGAGCCGTGCGTCGCCTCGAACACCGCCAGCTCATCGCCGATGTTGGCGCCGGGCGCCATGCCCAACCCGCCCGTGAGGCCGGCGCAGAGGTCGGAGACGATATCGCCGTACAGGTTGGGCAGCACAAGCACATCGAACTGCCGCGGATCCTGCACGAGACCCATGCAGCAAGCGTCGACGATCTTGTCCTCGAAGGCGATGTCGGGATACGCGGCGGCAACCTCGCGCGCGACGCGCAAGAAGAGCCCGTCGGTAGCCTTCATGATGTTCGCCTTATGCACCGCCGTCACCTTGCGGCGCCCGGCACGGCGCGCGTACTCGAAGGCGTAGGTCACGATACGGCGCGAGCCCTCGGCAGAAATCGGTTTGATGGAGATGGCCGACCCGGGGCGAATCGCCCGCTGGCCCGAGCGCTCGACGATGCCCGCGAGCTCATCTACCTCGGGCGCCCCCGCCTCGAACTCGATACCCGCGTAGAGGTCCTCGGTGTTCTCGCGCACGATCACCAAGTCGACGTCACGGTAGCGCGAGCCGTCGCCCGGCAGCGACCGACACGGGCGCACGCAGGCATAGAGGTCGAACGCTTGGCGCAGCGCGACGTTGACGCTGCGAAACCCCGTTCCCACCGGCGTGGTGACCGGGCCCTTGATGGCGACGCCGTACGTCCGCACCGCCTCGAGCGTCTCGGGCGGCAGGGGCGTTGCGGCCCTCTCGATCTGAGCCGCGCCGGCCTCGGCAACATGCCAGGAGATGGAGACACCGGTAGCATCCACCACGCGGCGCATGGCCCGCGTGATCTCGGGACCGATGCCGTCACCGGGGATAAGGACCACGTCGTGACTCATGGGCTACTCCTCTTCGTCCTCTTCCTCGTCGTCCTTGGGCGTCACGCGGGCGCGCTTCTTAGGATCCTTGAGCTTGAAACGCTTGACGAGCATGTCGTAGATCTCGGCCGAGCGCGACTTGATGAAAGCGCCCTTGCCGTTCTGCGCGTCGAACTGCAGACGGCCGGCCAGCTCGTCGGCGACCTCGCCCGCGATCTTGCCCTCGGCAAACACCAGAAGGCATGCGAGCATGTCGCGGTACTCTAGGTCGCCGTGGTAGCACTGGATTGCCTCGTCCAGAATGGGCCAGACCTTCTTGGAGCGGCCGCGCTCCGAGGCCCCCCAGGTCACCAAAAAGTTGAAGGCGGAGAAGCGCAGCGTCGAGGACAGCTCGTCGAAGAGCGCGGCCTCCGCGCCCTCAAAGGCGGCGCCGACCTCCTTGGCATGCGTCGGCACCAAGCAGGTGAGGGCGTCGAGCACCTCCCAACGGGTCTGCGCCTCGGGGCGATAGAGCGCGTCGATGAGGGCATCGATGTGTCCCGCGATGAGCTCGGGCTCCTCTGCCGCCAGGTGCGACACCACGCGGGCGGCGAACTGGCGCTTGCGACGGCTTGCGCTCGCCAGGTCCTCCACCAGCGCGCCGAGCGCGTTCGCATCCTTCTCGACGCGCTCGAGCTCGGCGCGCTCCTCGTCGTTCATCTCTTCCATAATGGGCTGAGCCATGCTATCTACCTCTTGTTTCTCGAATGATTGTCTGTACGACGCGCCGTCTTGGGTGCGCGCCCGGCCGAAGGTTGGGCCCTGTCGCCCGAAACCGAGATGAGATCGGGCGCCTTCTCTCCGGTCTTGCGCCGCTTACGCGCCGCACGCGCCGCCGCCCCCGCCGCGCCTCGCTGACGCCGGTTGACGTCAAAGAAACGGTCGAGTAGCTTCCAAGGGCCCACCGACTCGCCAAAACCCATTTTGAGACCGGCGATGGCGCCCATCAGCAGCCCGAGCGGCGTGGCGTACAGGAGCGGGAAGAGCGTGAGCACCGCCGCCAGCACCACGCAGGCGATGATGGCGACGGCGTTGTAGAGCCAGTACGCCCCTGCGGAGAGGGCGCGCTCGCCCCAGTGGTTACCCACGATAAAGCCGAGGTACACACTGAAGACGAACAGCAGCGCGAAGCAGATGACGAAGGCGACGTCCCCCATCCGCTACTCCCCGTCGGCCCCGTGGCAGCAGCCCTCACCATGCTCATGGTGGTGGCCCGCCCCGTGGCAGCACTCATGGTCGTCGCCATGGTCGTGGCCGCACGTGCACTCGTGGCCGTCGCCGTGGTCGTGGCCGCAGCCGCACCCGTCCTCGTGCTCATGCTCCGCCGTGTAGAGCGACCAGTCCAGACCGGCGGCAACCGCCTCGGCCTCCTCCTGGTAGAGCAGGGTGATGGCCTGCGTGCCCAGCTCGGCGCCACCGATGGCGTCGAGCATGTCGTACAGGGTGAAGGCGACGTCGCACCCCGGCAGGGCGATGTCGCGCTCCTCGGCCTCTGCGAGGGCGAGCCCCAGATCCTTCATGAAATGGCGCACCTTGAAACCGGGCTTCCAATCGCCGTCGAGCGCCTTGGGGGCAAGCGAGGCGAGGACGCCCGTGGCACCGGTGCCGGAGAGAATCATCTCGCGCGTCTGGGCGAGGTCGAGCCCCTCCTGCTGCGCGAAGGAGAGGGCGTCCGCCATACCCACCATCGATGCCGCGAGCGACACCTGGTTGGCGAGCTTCGCGCTCTGGCCCTTACCCGCGCCGCCGAAGCAGAAGATCTTGCTCGTAAACGTCTCGAGGAGCGCGCGCACCGGCTCGATATCGCGCTCGGTGGCGCCCGCGATGGCCGTGAGCGTACCTGCGATGGCACCGGCCTCGCCGCCCGTTACGGGGCAGTCGAACGCCGTGCGCTCGCTCACCGCGGCGGCGCCCGCGATATCGCGCGCCAGCGACGGGGAGCTCGTGGTGAGATCGATCAGGATCGCGCCCGGCTTCGAGGAGGCCAGCAGGCCGTCGCCGGCAAGGTAGAGCTCCTCGACGTCCTCGGGGTATCCCACCATGGTAAAGACCACGTCCGCCCCGCGCACGGCGTCGGCGGCGGTCTCCGCCCACACGGCACCGCGCTCCAGCAGCGGCTGCGCCTTGGCGGCCGTGCGGTTGTACACGGTCACGGGATACCCGGCGTCCAAGATGTGCCCGGCGATGGGCGCACCCATGATGCCGGTACCGATGAACGCGACGGACTGCTTCTTATCTGCCATGACTGCTCCTTTGCAGGTTGGAATCGAGCGACTTACTTGCGAACGCGGCGGGCGATGCGGTCGGAGAGCGACACCTTCTCGGCGCGGTTCTTGCCCCAGAAGATGAGGGCGACCATACCCGGGCCCACATGCGCGCCGATGGTCGGTCCCACCGAGCCGCGGATGATGGTGAGGTCGGCGCAGCCCGGCTCCTTGCGGACCGCCGCCTCGACCCAATCGCCGTCTTTCTCGGCGTCTGCCGTCACGATGGTGAGCGGCAGCGCCGGATCGAGCACATAGTTTTCCTGGAACGCCTTGACGAGCGCCTTCAGGGCCTTCTTGCGGCCCCGGTTGACGCCCGTGAGCGAGAGCGAGCCCGCCAGGTCGAACGAGAGCGACGCCTTGACGTCGAGCTTGCTGGAGAGCTGCGCGGCAGCCGGCGGGATGCGCCCGCCCGCCGCGAGCGAATCGAGGCTGTCGAGCGTGAAGTAGCCGTGCACGTAGTGCTTCGCCTCGTTTGCCCAGTCCACAAGCTCGCGGGCAGAAAGACCCGCCGAGCGCTGGCGCACCGCCTCGAGCGCGAGCAGCTCGCCGCAGGCACACGGCAGGCAGTTGTCGACGATGTAGAGCTCGAAATCAGGATAGCTCGCGCGCACCTGCTCGGCAGCCTGGCACGCAAAATCGTAGCTGCCCGAGAGCGCGCTCGTGAAGCACAGGTAGACCGTCGGCGTGCCCTCTTTGGCGCACTCGGTGAAGAACTCGAGGTAGCGCCCGAGCGAGATGGCCGACGTGGACATCTTCACGCCCCCGCGGATCTCGTCGTAGAACTCCTTGGGCGTGATGGACGTCCAGATGTCGTCGGTCTTCTCTTCGCCGTCCACGATGTAGGGGAACCCGAGAATGTCGACGTCAAGCGTCGCGGCGATCTCGGGCGTGAGATCGGCGCACGTGTCGACCACGATGCGATAGCGGTTTGCATGGCCCGAAGAGGAAGGCTCAGCCATCTCCATACCCTTTCCTACATGAAAGGGCGGCCACCCGTACGGATGGCCGCCCATCACTTTACGCGTAACAGGCATCAATTTTACTCGCTTTTACGCCTCAAGCTCCTCAATCTTGGGCTTGATGATGCCATATCCACCGTTTTTGCGGTGATATACCACATTGATGAGACCGGTCGCGGCGTTCTCGAAGACGTAGAAGTCGTGACCGATGAGATCGGTCTGGACGAGGGCCTGCTCTTCGGTCATCGGGGTGATCTCGATGATCTTCTCGCGGACGAGCTGGTCGTCTTGATCGGCGGGGATGAGCAGGTCGGCAAGGTCCTCCACGCGCGCCTCCGGCGCCACCTCGGCCGCCGAGGGCCCCTGCTGCCGGTTGTCGATAACCTTGGTCTTGAACTTACGGAGCTGGCGGGTGACCTTGTCGGCCGCGAGATCGATGGCGGAGTACATATCGACCCCGTGCTCGGCGACGCGGATCACCGAGCCGCGGGCGCGGACCGTGACCTCGACGATCGCGGGCTCGGGGTTGGCGGGGTTCTTCTCGTACCTGAGCACGACATCGGCCGTCATGGGCTCGATATCGAAGACCTTGAGGGCTCCGCCGATCTTCTCATCAACATGTGCGCGCAGGGCATCGGTTACCGTGGTCTTGCGTCCCGATACGGTGATATCCATGAATGCTCCTGTTCTCCTCGGGGATAGGACTGGGTACTCACGTTGTACCCAAACCCGCGCGAGTTGAGCACCGCGCCACATGGATGCCCGTTGGCGAGAACATGCGCCCCGTCCGCCGATGCGGGCTGGACAAGACGAGGGGCTAGCGCAAGAAGACGCGCTAGTCGAGACTGTTCATGCTGTCGGGATCAGACGGAGCGTCGCTCGTCGTCGCGGCATCGGCATCCGAATCGTCATCCGTGCCGGTATCCGCCACCGTAACCCCTGAGACGGCCGTATCGGCAAGGCTCACGGGCAGATGCCCGTACCACGCGGTGTGCACCGCGCCGATAGATCCGTCCGACGTGATGTCGCCGAGAGCCTGGGTGAGCGCATCGGTCAGGTCGCTCGCATCCGCGCTCGTGGCAAGACCGAAGGTCGTCGTGGTGCTGAGCGTTCCCAAAAACGTCACGCCGGGATAGGCGCGGGCAAGATAGGCGCCCGCCGTGGCATCGCAGACCACATAGTCCACCTGGCCCTGGCCCAGCGCCTCGAAGCACGCGTTCACGTTGCTGAACGTCTGCTGGGTAGACGCGATGCCTGCGCGCACGAGCACCTCCTGCGAGGCCGAGCTCTCCTGCACGCCCACGACCGCCTGGGCGAGCACATCAGAGGTGAGCCCGGTGCCGGCGCCCTCGGTACGGCCGAAAACCGCGGTCGCGTTCTCGAGATAGACGCCGGAGACGGTGATGGACGAGGAGCCGTCGCTCGTCTCGGCGCCGAGATACACATCGGCGAGCCCCTCGCCCACCGTCGACTCGGCGGAGGTTCCCTCGATGACATTCAGATCGAGCCCCATGCGCGCAGCGAGCAGGCGGGCTAAATCGACGTCGTAGCCCTCGATGCCGCCGTTTTGCGCGATGGCCTGCGGAGCGTCCGCCGTGTCCACGGCGACGGTAAGCGTGCCCGGCGCGACCAGCAGGCTGTCATCAATGGTCTGCGCGTACGTCTGGGGCGCCTCGGCCTCCGAGAGCGGCGGTACCGTGAGCGAGCAGCCGCTCGCACCGAGCGCAATCACCCCGGCGCAGACCAGCGCCGCCGCCTTTGCCACAACCGTTCTCGTCGTCCCCACCATGGTACCGTCCGTCCTTTACCCGCCGCCCGAGCGACCTCGATCCGCCCTCGCGAAAAGAGCGGCATACTGTCCCAAGCCCCTCAGCTGACCTGGTCTTTGACCCCACACCTGCGCACTGGGGCGTTTGCTCGGGGTGCCGTGGCACCCTTCACGACTAGCCCGCTCGCCCGCGGGGCGGTATTGCCCCAAAAGGTAGAAACGGGCGGTGCGGCTTACCTCTAGGACGCGCCATGATCGCGCCGCGCGCACGCGGACGCTTACGTGGATCCTTTCGACCGCGTCTGTCTTGGACTAGGGCGCCGGGCGCCCGCAACCACAGCCTGAGGGACGATGGGCATTATAGCAGGTCGCGGGCATCACGGCATCTACCATACGCGCGCGGCGGCCAAGGCGTCCACGCGCGCCGCGCCGGATGCGGACAGGGAGCTCGCGGCGGCGGCGATGGTCGCCCCGGTGGTGATGACATCGTCGAGAAGGAGCAGGCGCTCGCCGCCCACGTCGGCAACCACCTCGTAGGCACCCCGGGCGCTCGCTTGCCTCCCCGTGCGGCCGAGGGCGCGTTGGTCGGCGCTGCCACGCTTGACGAGCGCGTCGACGACCGGAAGACCCGTCTCCGCCGCGAAGGCGCGCGCGATATCCTCCATATGATCGAAGCCGCGCCGCCGCCAGGCGCGCGCCGTCACGGGCACGAACGTCACCGCATCCGCGGCGGTGAGGATGCCCCCGTACCGCTCGGACGCCACCTCCTCGGCATGCTCGGCGCAATCGACGAGCATCTGCGCGATCAGCGGGGCGAGGCGCCTCTCGCCCCCATCCTTGTAGGCGCGGATGATGCGCGGCAGCGGGTCGGCGAAAACCGCCATGGCGAGCACGCGGTCGGGCCCGTCGCGCACCCGTGGCGGCACCTCCCCGGCGCGCGGTGCGCCGGCGCACTCGGTGCAGATGAGCGACCCGAACGGTGCCCCGCAGGCAAGGCAGGACGTTTTCGGGTCGATCAGGGCAAGGCGCGCGAGGCACGCGTCGCAGATGAGCACGTCCCTTCGCTCGCAGCCGGCGCACCGGGTGGGCGAGAGCGCCTCGAGCAGCGCGGCCTGCAGGCGCTCGCGCACGGCACCGGCCCGCGCCCCAATCCACCCCCGTGCATCCATATACGCAAAACCCTCCCCCGGTAAGGTCAAGGGAGGGTGGCGATGGTTACACGGTACCCATTAGGGGAGCTCGCTACTCAGCAGAAGGGGACGTGGGCGCGGAGGCGTCTCCTCCCTCGCTCCGAGGCTTGCGCGAACGGCGGCGGCGCCGGCGCTTGGGGGCCGCCTCATCGGGCGCGCCCGCATCGTCGCGCGGAGCCTGCGGACGCGTGCCACCGCCGTCCCCCGGACGACGACGCGTAACCTTGACCTCGCCATCTGCCACCTGATCGGCGACCGAGGGCATCGACGGCTTGACCGAGCGCGAGCGCCCCTCGCCCGCCGCAGCGCCAGACGCTGCGGTGTGGCGGCGACGGCGCGAGCGCTGGGGGGTCGCCGCATCCGCGGGCGCGGGGGCGGCGTCGCGCGCGGCGGCATTGCGGAACGCCTCGTCGCGCTCCTCGGCCGAAAGGTGCCGGCGGCGACGGCGCGCCGTGGTGCCCTTGCCGCCCTCGGAGCGGCTCTCGGGCGCGGTCTCCGTCGCGCGGTCCGCCTCGGGTGCCGCCGAGCGCTTGCGGCGCCGGCGGCGCTCGCCGCTCTCCCCTGCCGTGCGCTCCTCGGCCCCGGCGGCCTGTCCCGCCTTGCCGCGCGTGCGCTTGCGCCCCGGTGTACCTGTCTCGCCCGAACCGTCCTGGCCGCGGCGCTTCGTGCGCGTGGGGCCGGAGGTCACGATGCGGTCCGCCTGAGAGAGGCCGCCTCCCACATCGACGCCGTTCTGACGGTCGAGCTCCAGCAGGGCGAGCGAGATGTCGGCCGACTCGATCTTCTCGAGCACGTCGCGCGTCACGCAGTCGGGGCGGCAGGCGCAATGCTGCTCCTCCGCACGCTTCTTACAGGCATCGGAGCATGTCATGTCGGACAGGCTCACCCGGAAGACCTTCCCGCTCTCCAAACGCAGCACCAGCTGCTCGCGCGGGGTGTCGTACTCCTGGATCTTCGCCTTACCGAGCGGCGTGTCGATCAGCGTCTTCTTTTTGGGCGCGCGGCTCTTGAAGTCCTTGTACGCCTCGAACTCGTAGCGCAAACAGCACATGAGGCGTCCGCACACGCCCGAGATCTTAGAAGAGTTGAGCGGCAGGTCCTGCTCTTTGGCCATACGGATGGACACGGGCTCGAACTGCCCGCCAAAACGCGTGCAGCAGAGCTCCTGCCCGCACTGGGCGTACCCGCCGGCGAGGCGCGTCTCGTCGCGCACCCCAATCTGGCGCATATCCACGCGCACATGGAGACTCGACGCCAAGTCCTTCACCAGCTGGCGGAAGTCCACGCGGTCCTCGGCGGCGAAGTAGAAGACGGCCTTCTCGCCCCCAAAGAGAAACTCGACGCCCACAGGCTTCATGTCGAGCCCGTTCTGCTTGACGAGGCGCCTGAACTCCGTCATCGCGGCATCCCCGCGGTCGGCGAGCTCATCGGCGCGGTCGAGGTCGGCATCCGTGGCGATACGCAGCACCGGCTTCAGCGGCGCGGCAAGATCGGCCTCCTCCACCTCATACGGGTCTTCGGTCACCAACCCCAACTCGGTGCCGCGCTCCGTGGAGCAGACGGCGTAATCGCCCTCCACGATATCGAGCCCCTGCGGGTCGAACCACAGCTCGCGCGCGGCAAAGGGAAACTTAACGGGAACAACTAGCGGCATAGAAGCGCCTTCCTGATAGCAAAGAGCATGACCTCCAGGGTCAGCTGAGGGGTACTGTTGCGGGCGATGGCGCGTTCGGCGCGCGCGACGGCATCGAGGGCGCCCACCGCTCCTGGTGTATCGGTCTTCGCCGCGAGGCGACTGGAGACTTCGGCGACATCGGTATTGGTGATGCCGTCGGCGATGCCCTCGCGCACGACCAGCACGTCGCGCAGAAGCGAACGTGCGCTCGCCAGCACTTCCATGATACCCGAACGCTCCCGCGCGTTAAGCTCGCGCTTCTGGCGGTCCTCAAGCTGCTTCAAGGCTCCACGCGAAAGGTAATCGGCGTTTTGGCTGAGCACGGCCTCCTGCGTCGACTTCACCTCGGCAAGCGGTGCCTTCACCGCCACGATGAGCTCCTTGGCGGCATTCAGGATATCGAGATCGTCAGCATGGGGCAGGGCGTCGAGCGCGCGCACCATGACGCGGCGCGCCTCCTGGCGCTCGGCGCTCTTGAGAAACGCGACGGCGCGCTGGGGGCTCCCCGCCACCGCGACGGCCATCCGGCAGCGCTCGGGCGCCGCCCCCGTGGCGCGGGCGACAGCGGCGGCAGCATCGGCGGGCGACACCAAGCGAAACGGCACGCACTGACAGCGCGAGACGATGGTGGGGAGAATGGTCTCGGATGAGGTTCCCAGCAGGATGAAGGTCACCCCGCGAGGCGGCTCCTCAAGGGTTTTCAACAGCGCGTTTGCGGAATCTGCCCGCAGCTGCTCCGCCCGGTCGATGATATAGACCTTCGCGTGCGCCCGGATAGGGGCCAGGGCCACGTCCTCGATGAGGTCGCGCGTTTGGCCGATGAGGTAGCCCGTCACGCTCTCCGGTGCGAGATAGTGCACGTCCGGATGTGTGCGCCTGGCCACGCGCACGCAGGCCTCGCAGGTGCCGCATCCGTGGCTCTCGCAGATGATGGCCTGCGCCAGCGCCCAGGCCGCATCGAGCTTGCCGGAGCCGGGCGCGCCCAAAAAGAGGTAGGCATGGCTCGTGCGGTCGCTCTCGACAGCACGCGTCAGAAACGCCCGCACACGGGGCTGGGTATCGAGCGCCGCGAGAAGGCTCGCGGTTTCGGGAGCATGAGATGACATGGCGCCCCCTTACGCCTCTGCCAGGGCGAAGCCCGCCCCGCGCAGGCAGGTGCAGACATCGGCAAAGACCACCTCGACGGGGCGCGCCGCGTCGATGAGCTTGACGCGATCGGGCTCCTCGGCAGCGAGGGCGCGAAACCCCGCGGCGACCCGCTCCTGGTACGCAAGCCCTTTGGCCTCCATACGGTCCGGCGAACCGTCGCGCGCCGCCGCGCGCGCCGCCGCATCCACCGGATCGATGTCGAAGACCAGGGTGAGCCGTGGGCGGCAGGCGCCGACCGCGAGCTCGTTGGCACGGCCGACGACCGCACGGTCGAGCCCGCCGCCAAAGGCCTGATAGCACGTCGTCGAGTCGAAGAAGCGGTCGCAGACGACCACCGTCCCCGCCGCGAGGGCGGGGGCGATGCGCTCGTGCACGAGCTGAGCGCGCGCCGCCTCGTAGAGCAGCAGCTCGCAGGTGTCGCTCATCTCGGTATACGCCGGATCGAGCAGAAGGGCGCGAATCTTCTCGGACAGCGCCACGCCGCCCGGCTCGCGCAGGGCAAGCACCGCATAGCCCGCTCGTTTGAGCGCATCGACCATAAGGGCCGCCTGCGTCGTTTTGCCGCAGCCGTCGATGCCCTCTACGGTGATGAAGGGCGGCTCGGGCACGGTGGGCGCCACATCAAGCATGACAAGCGCCCCCTATACCGCGCGATCCATATAGTACTTGACGTTCTCCCGGTACTCCGGCCACTCATCGGGGCGGAAATCCTGCACCCAGTACCCGAGGGCGCGCGCCGTCACCATGGAGGCGACCGTGCCCACAAAGAAGATGGCGAACGCCACGACGAGCAGCAGCGGAATGCAGGACACGAAAAGCGCCACGAGCTGCGCGAAGATATACCAGTCCGAGTGATACGCGGTGCCCATGCCGTAGGCGACCGAAATGCTCGAGCCCAGCACGACGAGCGCGAGCAGCACGTAGAGCACCGCCGAGCACAGCATCACGATGGCGAGCGGCGCCCACGTCGCGGCAAAGACCTGCCCGGTCTTGCCGGGGGCGGCGAAGAGCGACCAAGCGCGCTTGAGATTGATGCCGGAGCGCACGCGGCCGCAGAGCGCGGTGCGCATATTGACGACCGCCATGAACGGAGCGCAGCACACGACGAACGCGATGACGAGCAGCACGTAGATGAGGGGGAGCCCCAGCGCGCCGAACACCGTTGCCGAGAAAAGACCGAGGACGATGAGGCAGACGGACATGATGACCGAGACGCCGTAGATATAGAGTCCGTTGTCGAGCACGCCGGGACGCACGATCTTGTGCGGCAGCGGCAGATGCCGACCGAGCGCCT
This sequence comes from Collinsella sp. An268, assembly GCF_002159765.1. Classification (GTDB taxonomy): domain Bacteria; phylum Actinomycetota; class Coriobacteriia; order Coriobacteriales; family Coriobacteriaceae; genus Coprousia. Next base: position 160,600 of record NZ_NFJH01000005.1, read on the forward strand.
GCTCGCGCGCCCAGGTGTAGACGTAGCCGTTGAGGACGAGGCTCCCCACCCCGGGAACGAACTGGAAGAGCGCGAGCTTGAGAATGATCCAGAGCTTGCCGGGCGATGCCTTGAAGTCCTCCCAGGCGCGCGCGAGCGGGCTCGGGCGGTACGGATCGGCTATCACGGGGTGCACCTCAGTGCCGGGGGCGCCGGCGGCAGCGGGCTCGGGAGACGGCGCCTCTGGCGCCGCGTCGGCGCTGACAACCGGCCCCTCGGCGCTATCGCCGGAGGCCGGCTCTGCACCCTCGGGAGCAGCAGGTGCCGCCTCTGCCGCGGACGCGTCTTCCGCATCGGGCGTCTTTTCACCGGCGAGCGGCGCGCCGCAGGCAGGGCAGCGGACGTTCTCGGCACTGGCGGGCTCGAATTCGTACCCGCACACAGGACAGGTGGCCATACGCGCCTCCTAAATGAGCGAAACAGGTGACCGCGCCATGCGCGGTATCGTCTCATGGTAAACGAACGCCCGGACACCGTACAGAACGCGAACCGTTACTTCTTCGTACGCGCGCCCGTCGCTTTTCCGGCCGTCGCCTTCTTGGACGACGATTTCTTAGCGGCAGCGCCCTTCTTGGCCGAGGCCCTGCCCGTCGCCGCGCGCCCGCGCCCACGGGCCGGTTTCTGCTCTTTAGCCGGGCAGTCCATGTTGACGCAGATGCGCCAGGGGCCGCGCGCCGTCTCGACCACCACGACGGGCGCGCCGCAATGCTCGCACACCTCGCCGGTCGCCTCGAGCTTGCCGCGGGCGGGCAGCGGGTAGGAGACGCCGCATTCGTCGTAGTTGGTGCAACGGATGAAGCGCTTTCCGCTTCTCTCCGACTTGTGGGCGATGAGGTCGCCGTGCCTGCCGGCGGCCGCACAGGTGGGGCATTCGCCCACCTTGAGGTCGGGCTCGAAGTTGGTGGGGCACTGGGGGTTCACGCAGATCTCGTACGCCTTGCTCCGGAACGGCTGGCACTTGATGCGCGGGGCGCCGCACTCCGGGCACACGGCCGCCTCGCCCTCAAGCGGGCTCACCTTGACGCCGGAGGGCACGGGATAGGTGACGTCGCAATCCGGCCAGCCCATGCAGCCGATGAAGCTGCCGCGGGTCTTGGCAGAGGTCTTCATGACCAGGTCCTTGCCGCACTTGGGACAGGTTCCCACCTTGGCATCGGCCGTCACGGCGTCGGCGATGCGGTCGCCCAGATCGTCCTTATGGTCGATTAAAGCATCGAGCATACCGGCGAGCAGCGTCCGCGAGTGCTCGACCACGTGCTCCTGCGTGTCCTGCCCCTCGGCCACGCGCGTCATGTCCTGATCGAGCTCCGCCGTCATCTCGGGCGTGGTGATGCGCGGCGCGAACTCATGCAGGGCGTCGACGATGGCCATGCCGAGCTGACTCGGCTCGATGGGGTCGTTTTTGAGGTAGCGCACCTGGTAGAGACGCTCGATGATCGAGGCGCGCGTCGATTTGGTGCCAAGCCCGCGCTTCTCCATCTCCTGCACGAGGCGGCCCTGGCTGTAGCGCGCCGGGGGCTCGGTCTGCTTCGCCTCGAGCTTGAGGGCGCGCACGTCAACGACGTCCCCCTCGGCAAGCGCCGGCAGCTGCTCGTCGCGCTTGAGACCGTACGGGTAGGCCTCGCGGAAGCCCTGCTCCACCAGCACGTCGCCCGAAGCGGTGAAGGGCTCGCCCGCCACGTCGATGGCGAGCTTGGTGTTCTCGATGGTCGCGGGACCCATGAGCGTCGCCAAAAAACGGCGCGCGATAAGCTGGTAGAGCTTCTTCTGGCCGCCGTCGAGCGAGGAGGGGTCGCCCTGGCCGGTGGGATGGATGGGCGGATGGTCCGTCGTCTCAACCTTGCCGCGCGTCGGCTTCATCGGCCCGGCGAGGACCTTGGCGGCAACGGGGCGGAGCGCCGGGTTGGTGTCCGCCAGGCCCCGAACCACGCCCGCGAAGTCGAGCGTGCGCGGATAGACCGTGTTGTCCACACGCGGGTAGGAGATGAGGCCCGCCATGTAGAGGCTCTCGGCGATGCGCATGGTGCGCGCCGGGGATATGCCCTCCGCTGCCGCCGCGGCCTGCAGGCTCGTCGTGTTGAAGGGAATGGGCGGCTGCTGCTTGCGAGCGCGCTTGGTCACTTGGGTGACGGTGCCCGTTTGGGCATGCTCGACGTGCGCAAACGCGGTCTCGGCCGCAGTCTTGTCGGTAAAGCGGGCCGTTGCGTGCGCGATCTTGAACTCATCGCCCTCCTTGGCGGCGAGCCCGCGGATCTGCCAGTAGTCCTCGGGCACAAACGCCATGCGCTCGCGCTCGCGCTCGACCACCAGCGCCAGCGTAGGGGTCTGCACGCGGCCGGCAGAGCGCACGTTGCCAAACCCGCCGAAGCGCGCGAGCGTAAGGTAGCGCGTGAGCACCGCGCCCCAGATGAGGTCGATATACTGACGGCTCTCGCCCGCATCGGCCAGATTCTGGTCGAGCGTGACGAGATTCTCGAAGGCGGCCGTCACCTCGCCCTTGATGAGGGCGGAGTAGCGCGCGCGGAAGGCGGGCAGCTCCGGCGCGACCTCGCGCACCATGTCGAGCGCGTCCGAGCCGATGAGCTCGCCCTCGCGGTCGAAGTCCGTCGCGATGATGACGGCATCGGCCTTCTTGGCAAGGTTCTTGAGAACGCGGATAATCTCCTTCTCGGCGGGCTTCTTGAGAACGGGCGCCCACGTGAGGTAGGGCAGGCTCTCCACCTTCCATCCCTTGAGCGAGATGCCGTTGGCGAGATAGGGCTTGCGCTTGGTATCGTAGGGCGGGCGCGCCAGGCCGTCGGGGATGTCCGCGGGCAGCACCTCGCCGTCCTCCGTCACGCTGTACCAGCCCTGCTTCTTGTCGAAGAGCACGTCATCGGGAAAATCGGGCGCGAGGATGTGCCCCGCAAGACCCATGGAGACCCATTCCTCGCCATCCACCTCGAAACGATAGACCTGCGTGTTGTACACCTTGTCGTTTTTCGGTTTGGTGGTGGAGAGCAGCTGCGCGATCTTCTGCGCGGCGATGTTTTTCTCTGCGACGACGAGCTTCACGTGGGGACCCCTTGCCGGCCGGTTGATACATCAAATCAAACACCGCGAAGCGTGCCCCGCGGCGGTGGTTTCTTGCCGGACAGTATAACCAAGTTGCGCGAGCGCGAAAAATCAACACATGTTGCAGCGCGGCGAGCCAGTCTACACCGTGAGGAACACCATCGCGATGATGAGGGCAAAACCGGCGATATCGGTCGGCGCAAAGACCGTCCCCAAAAAGACTGCGCTCGTGATGGTCGCCGACACCGGCTCGACCGTGCCGATGAGGCTTGCACGCATAGAGCCGATGTCTTTCACGCCCTGCATATATAAGAAGTACGCGAGGAACGATCCCACAAAGACAAGCACGGCGAAGGCGCCCCAGCCCATAGCGTCAAATACGGGCACCTGCTCCCATGGGCGGATGATGACCGAGGATGCCAGCCCTGACACAAGCATGCCCATGCCCGTCACGATCGAGGAGCCGTACCGAGCAAGAAGCCCTGTGGGGATGATGGACATGCAGGCGGCGCCCACCGCGGCAATAAGGCCGATGGCGAGCCCGTCGGGAGGGATAACGAGCGTGGAGGGGTTACCCGCCGTCGCAAGCAGATAGGTGCCGGCGAGCGCCAGCACCACGCCCGCGAGCTCGCGCTTGCGGGGACCGCGCCGCGCACGTAGGCAGGCGTAGACCATAATAATGATGAGCTGCAGGCACTGGAGCACCGTCGCGGTGCCGGCGTTCATGGCGCGCACAGCAAGCAGATAGAAATACTGGTTGAGGAAAACACCGCTCGCCGCAAAGACCGCAAGCAAGGCAAGGTCGCGCGGGGTGGTAAGCAGCTGCTTGAGGCGCGCGCGATCGGTCGCGAGGATGAAAACGAGAAAAAGTGCGCCCGAGCAGAGCTGGCGCACGACCATAAGCCACGCGGTATCGACCGCGTAGTTCTCAAAAAGGTAGCTCGCGCACGTTCCCGAGAAGCCCCAGAAGATACCGCCCGCAAGCGTAGCCAGAAAGCCCGCGATAAGTTTGCGGCTTGCCGAGGCGTTAAGACGCTCGCGGATGCCGCGGCGACGGGCACGAGAGGCGGCATCGGTGCCGAAATCTTCCGCTGTAATATCCTCTTGTTCTGCCATGCCTGCCCCCTTTGGTCCGCGACACACCATAGCGTATGATTGCGCAGGTTAAAAGGGGTATCGGACAAAAAGAACGTCAGAGGGCAAAGTCGCTTTGGCAGGCTAAAGCATGTGCTGGAGGGCTGTCGCTCCAACCGCTCGACTACACAACCTCATTTATTCCCTCTCCTCATCATCAGGAACATAATCCAAGATGTCTCCAGGCTTGCAATTGAGCTCGCGACAGAGACCGTTTAGCGTGGAGAAGCGGATTGCTTTGATGTGACGCGCCTTGATACGGGACAGATTGTTCTCCGAAAGGCCGATGCGCTCTGCCAGCTCCTTGGATGAGATTCTGCGATCAACAAGTACGCGGTCGAGGTTGATAACGATCATAGTGTCACCTAGACCGTATCGTCGGATACGGCTTGAAGCATCTGCCCGTATCTGAAGACAAACGCGAGACAGGCAAAAGCGATGCAAGCACCAATCGATCCGAGATCCACGAAACCTTCTGTTGGGCTGAACGAATACCCAAACACCCAACCAGATGCTTTTACGAGGACATCGAGACCATCGGCAGACGCAATGCCCCACACGGCGTATGTAGCGAGGATTACCACAGCTGCCACATCGACTACACGGCAGAGGAGATTCCAGCCTTTCACAGCACGCCTTCCCCTCGAAGCTCGCATTGTAAACGGTCGGGTGCTGTTCAACGCGAAGGACCGGTCCGTCGCTGGATAAGACCGGCCCTTCATTCATCTACCGTTTCCGAACGTGCTTTTGAATGAAGGCAACACATCCAACAAACAGAACGGAAACAGCCGTCAGGGTGAACCAGATAACTACTAGAACCTCAGGCGGGCTAGGCATCTCGTCAAGCCTGCTCGAAAGAAGATCCCAAGGGACAAGCACCAGCCCAATGAAGAATAGGGGCAGAACCGTCAGCTTAATCAACAGCGGTTTTTCCCTCAAACTCAAGCAAATTCGTGATAGAGCCGTTTTGCGCTTCTTTTCATTCCCCAGGCTCTCCATGACCTTCACACCCAACCGATAAGTATTGGCACGTAATCCACTAGTGATACAGATTAAATGGCCCAACTTCTGTCGTGGAGTCAAGCTTACCGTTCTTATAGCATTTGTACACGTTGAAGCACTGATTGGTGTTCCAATTGACGTATTGGTATAAATCCATGGTAAAGTCTGACGCATATCCTGCAAGTGCGCCTAGTCCACCGACTGCCGCCGCCGCAATCCTCGTTGCATCAATCAGCGATAATCCTGCTCCAACAATCGCGAGGACTAAGGCCGCTTCGGATAACCCTGAAAAATCGTAATGTACTGTGGAGAGATAGGTAAATCCAGCTGGGACAGACATTGGGCTAATGTGTGGCTCGGGCTCGCCAATTACTACACCGTTCTGGGTGACCGTCCCGTCGTTGTTCCAGCGGGTGACGATAATCTCGCCACCGGGCATTGTTGCGACGGAGTCCCTGCCGTTACCAAGGAACACAACCGTGCCGACCTCACCGGTTGAGGTATCGCGAACCCGCCAGCCATTCTCGATGGGCTCGACAACGATATTGGACAAGTCTCCGGAAACCCCACCGGCAGGAACACCATCCAGAGCAAACGCCCCATGCGGCGTGACGAGCGCCACAGCCCCCACAGCGCCTAGAGTCAGGAACCCTCGCCTCGTAATCTCAGTAGCATTGCTCTCCCGCTTCATGATTGCACCTCCAACAAAAGACTTGAGCAAGCAATCCGGATTGCAATTCTTACGATAGCGATTCTGCATGGAAAGAAACGCGAACGAATGGTTTGTTACGGTAACGGGTTATTGCCTATCCCCATCGGTTGGGTTTGCCGCGCCGGAGGCACCCGGCGTGACCGACAAACTCGATCCATCGCTCAGTTGTGGACCAGGAGAAAGATAGCGCTCACAGCAGCGCGGCACGGCATAAACCGCGATGCCGATCCAGACGATGCCCGTGATGATGCTCGTCACATCGGGATCGATGGGCGGTATGAGCTCCACCAGAAGCGACACGATGTTGGGGATAAACGCCACCAAGCCCACCAGTCCGCCGTACAGCATAAAGGCGTCCTTCTTGCTCCAATGGTTTTGCTCCACAAAGGTCTCCCCTGCGAAGTTCCGGGCAAAGTAGTCACGCTTGATCGCCTTGTAGGCACCGGCAATAAAGATAGCCGTGACGATCAAAAAGATGAAGAGGAACAGATAGAGGCCGATTATTAGATTGAAGGCCTGCAGTACGTCAAGCTGCCCAAACGGATTGACGCCTAGGGCATCCATCACATTCAGCACGATAAGCGCAACAGAAGCGATGGCGTCCGTCACCAAGGTAAACACCAGATACCGAAGGAACTTGCGCCGCGCCTGCTCACCCATCACCTGCCACGACGTCTTGAGCATGTCGACGATACCGTTCATGGTGCCTCCTCGCTAGCAAGAAACACATACGGGCTATATACCCACAATAGTTCTGCATCGAGGGCAACGGAGGACTGCCCCCCCC
>NZ_NFJH01000006.1 GCF_002159765.1 Collinsella sp. An268
CAGCATGTTTCTTTTCTCGACAATCAGAATCATACCGGGGCGGGCCGTGCCCTCCTTCCTATCTGGACGCTATTCCGCTGTCAAAGTGCGCAAGAAATTGTACGTTACCGCGCTCTTGGGAGGTTGCCGACGGCGAGCTTGCCATCACCACGGAGCCCGGGACCGACCTGTGGCAGCGCACCTACTATCACTTTCGCAACGACAACGCGCCGGTGCTGCAGCTCGAGGTTGCCGAGCGCTTTTTCTCGCTCGTCGTGCGCACGGATTTCTCCGGCGCGCACCATCGCTTCGACCAGTGTGGTGTCGCGCTCTACCTTGACGCCGAGAACTGGATCAAGGCGTCGGTTGAGTACGAGAACGAGGAGTACCAGCATCTGGGGAGCGTCGTTACCAACCACGGGTGGTCCGACTGGGCGACGACCGAGATCCCCGCGTCTACGCGGCAGATGTGGTATCGCCTGAGCCGCCGCGAAGGCGACTTCCGTATCGAGTGCTCCGGTGACGGCGCAAGTTGGCAGCAGATGCGCATCTGCCATCTGCACGAGGCTGCTGGCGTGGTGCGCGTGGGCGTGTATGCGGCATCGCCGGAAGACTCGTCGTTCACGGCGCGGTTCAGCGACATCTCGCTCGGCCCCTGCGCATGGGCGGCGCACGACGGCCAGGCGCCCGACGAGGACTGCTGAGACGGGCATCCGGGGAGAAGACGGGCAAGCGGCGTGCTGCCGGGCCGCGTGGCGGGGCGGACCGTGGAGGTGCGAAACGGGTGGCGAGCATCATGAGAGATGGGGAAGAGGAGCTGGCCGCACCCGATCTGTGGCTGACGGAGGACATGCTGGCGCCAGATGGCGAGCGTGAGCCGGGCGACGAAGGCACATGTGATGCGGGAGCACCTGACGAGCGCGCCCGCACGCCGTTTGAGCTGCCCGCGGCGGCGTATTCGTCGATGGAGCGCTACCGGGAGTTCGTCGACGGGTGTTTTGGCAGGCGGGGAGGGTTCAACCCGCAGGATCCCGTGCACTGTCAGCTTAGGATCATGCTGGTGAGCGGGGCGGTGATCTATACCCTTGCCGACGGCAGGGAGGTCGTCGTTCCGGCACCCGAGGTGCTCACGGCAGTGTTTCCCGGCAAGGACTTCTCGCCGCGGTCATAGCTGCGCAGTGCCATGCCGCAGCATGCCGTTGAAGCCCCGCGCGGGTGCAAGGCGGCAGATTGCCGGTTTTGGAGCCTCTTGGTTAGCCCAGACAAGACGCTGCTATAATCTCCGCAGGTAGCTTGCGGAGGTGTGCATGGCAAAGAAAGCTCGAAAGAAGACGGGTTCGCGCGCCGGCGCTCGGCGGCGCGCAGGGGCGGATGCGGCCCTGGATGCCGCGGCGATCGCATCGCTGCCCTCCGGCGCAGCCCTGGCCGATGCCCCGTCGTTCGACGACCTCCGTGTGGACGATGCGCAGCGCGCGGCCTTTGAGGCGTTTCGGGTGGGGAGCGAAGCCCCCGACGAGATGCACCTCGGGTTTGTGATCAGGCTCGACCGGGGGTTTCCCCTGGTGACGACGGCGGAGGCGACGTTTCGCGCCGAGCACGCCGTGGGTTTTGCCAAGCGCGACCGCGAGCGCGACGAGGGGCTGTTGCCCGCCATCGGCGACGCGGTGGCGGTTCGTCTCGCCCCAGGGCACGACATGGGCGTGATTGAGCGCGTGCTGCCACGGCGCAACGCCTTTGAGCGTTGGCGCGGCAAGAACCGCGGCGAGCGGCAGGTGCTCTGCGCCAACGTTGACCGCGTGCTCGTGGTGGCGGCGCTCGGTGCGGGCGAGGTGCTGCTCGACCGCATCGCGCGTTCCCTTGTGCTCGCGGCGGATTGCGGCGCGGCGGCGACCGTGGTGCTCACCAAGGCCGATCGCTGCACGCCGGACGAGCTCGAGCATGAGCTTGGGCGCGTGCGGCGGCTGGTGGGCTCGGGCGTTGACGTGGTGGTGACCTCGTCGGCAGAGGGCGAGGGCGTAGACGCGGTGCGCGAGCGTGTGCCGGCGGGGACGTGCGCCATGATTCTGGGAGAATCGGGTGCGGGTAAGTCCACCCTGCTCAACGCGTTGCTTGGGCATGAGGTGCTGGCCACGAGTGCCGTGCGCGAGCGCGACGACGCGGGCAGGCACACCACGGTTGCGCGCGTGATGGTCTCGCTCCCCGGTGGCGGGGTGGTTGCCGATGCGCCGGGTCTTAGGAGCTTGCCCCTGGTGGGGCATGAGCGCGGGCTGGCGCGCGTCTTTCCCGAGGTGGTGGAGGCGGCGCATGGCTGCCGCTTTAACGATTGCACGCATACGCATGAGCCGGGTTGCGCCGTGCGCGAGGCCGAGGCCGCGGGCGAGCTCGACTCGGTGCGGCTCGAGGCGTGCCTGACCTTGGCGCGGGCGATGCGCGTGAGCGCCCAGAGTCTCGATCCGGACGTAAAGCTGTAGCGGATACGCTGCCGGCGCCGTTGGGTGCCGGGGTGCTGTGCGGCGCGCGCAGCGCGTCGCGCAAAAACCCACCCGCTAGGCGGGCGGACAACGGCCTGCTTTACGAGACCACCCTCCCGCCGGACACTTGCGATTGTTCGGGCCGCAGGCAATCCGAGTCGGAAGGGCGGTGGTGGCGTATGGCCCAGAAGGCCTGCAGCCTGTCGCACACGAAGTGGCCGTGCAGGTACCGCATCGTGTTCACGCCGAAGTATAGAAGGAAAGTCATCTACAACCAAACCAGGTCCGACCTGGGGGAGATATTCAGGAAGCTCTGCCAGTACAAGGGGATCGAGATCATCGAGGGGCACCTGATGCCCGACCACGCGCACATGCTGCTGGCGATACCGCCGAAGTGCAGCGTCGCGAGCGTGATGGGCTACCTGAAGGGGAAAAGCCCGCTGATGACATTCGACCGGCACGCGAACATGAAGTGCAAGTTCGGCAACAGGAAGTTCTGGTCGGCGGGTTACTACGTGTCGACCGTCGGGCTGAACGAGGCGACGGCCGCGAAGTGCATACGCGAGCAGGAGAAGGCGGACATCGCGCTGGACCGGCTGAGCGTCAAGGAGCACGGGGACCCGTTCTCGAGGGGTCCCAAGAAGAGGGGCTAGCGCCGGTTTGACCGGCTGGCCGCGAGTCAAGATGCCGTGCGGCCTGAACAGCGTGAAGGCCGGCGCCTTTAGACGCGGGCCGGCATTCCGAGGGTTATACCCTAAGAGCAAACCACCCCTTTTAGGGGTGGTTCTGATTGCGCACCGCAATTGAACTGCTTCACTTTTTATCCAACCGGTTTTGGGCGACTTTCCCGCTGAATCTGTCGCAAACCTGACCGGCGTGTCAGATCTGCGCACAGCGATTGGTTGGATGCCGCACCGACTTTCTGAGATTGTGCCCAAGAGCACGCACATCCGCTCTGAGAATGAAGCCAGGGGAGCCGGACGGAGGCTCGGGTGCGGGAAAGGCGGGTGCGAAGCGTGAGACGAACCACCAAATTGCTGCTGAGCGTTGCTTCGGGAGTGCTCGCTTGCGTCGTGGCCCTCTGGTACGGCTCCTCGGTGCGCGCGGAAGCGGAGCAGATGCGGCAGGAGGCCCTCGCGGCTTACGGGGGCGATCTGGTGAGCGTGTGCGTCGCGACGCGCGACGTCGATGCCGGCGAGGTGTTGAGCGAGGCGAATGTTCATGTCGAGGAGTGGGTGGCGAGTCTGCTTCCGGAAGATGCGGAAACCTCGCTCGACAACCTCGTCGGCGAGCGCGCGACATCGGCTATCCCGGCCCGTGCGGTTATCAGCCCCGTTTATCTCGAGCGGGGCGACGGCGCCATCGAGGTGCCGGCGGGCACGGTGGCGGTTTCTGTCGCGGTGGACGAGGAGCATGCCGTGGGCGGCGCCTTGGCCGCGGGCGATGCGGTGGACGTGTACGTCTCCACCAACGGCGTCGCGGACCGCCTGTGCCGGGCGACGGTTATCGCGACGAGCGCCGAGGGCAGCGAGGCGGGTGGGGCGGCGATCAGCTGGGCCACGCTCGCCGTCGAGCCGGAGCGCGTGAGCGAGGTTCTTGCAGCGACGGCGCGCGGCTCGGTGAGTCTGACGCTGCCCGATGCGAAGCTGCCCGACGAGACGGATGCGGCGCCCGACGAGAGCGTCCCGGCGTCGGATGACGAGGCAGTGGAGGACGGCGGGGCGGCCGCTCCAGCCGATGAGGAAGGGGCTTCCTGATGGAAACGATTTGGCTTGCCTGCTGTGCGTGCGAGGCCTACCCCCAGATTCAGCGCGAGATCGCGGCGCGCTCTCCTCAGGCGAAGATCATGCGGGTCGACGGCGCCGCGTCGCTCGCGACGGTGGTCTTGGCGTTCGCGCAGGCGGAAACAGAGGTCGGCGTGGCGGTTGCGGCATCGGGCGCGCGGGTGCTGGAGGCACTTGAGGCACTGCCCCGGGATACACCGGTGTGCCAGGTCATCGCGCTTTGCCCCGAGACGGACGCCGCGCTCGCCGCGCGGTTGTTCCAGGCGGGTGCAACCGAGGTCATCGCGGGAGCGAGGGCGCTTCCAGACGATAGCGAGGAAGAGGAACGTGCGGAGACGGAGCGCGTCGCAGGCGCGCCCGCGCGGCCGCGCGCCTGCGATGAGGAAGCGTTCGGGGCGCCCCATGGTGACATGCGGATGGCTTCTCCTCCGGAGGAGGCCGTCGCGGAGGCGGTGCCCCGGGCGCTGGCCGGTGCGGGTTCCTTTGCGGATGATTTGGACGAACCGGAGCGGACGGGGGTTGCCGAGCCGGTTGTCGCCGAGGTGATACCCCGCCGGGGGCACGCGACCCGTTGCGAGGATGTTCCCTCCACGGAGGAGAGCGCTCCTGCGGCGCCGTTGGTGACGCTCATCTCGGGGCGCGGCGGATGCGGCAAGACCACGCTGGCGGGCGCGATGGCGCTCAGGGCCAGTGCGCGGGGCCTGCGGTGCGCGCTCATCGATCTCGACCTCATGTTTGGCAACCTCTACGCGCTCTTGGGGGTTGAGGAGCCCCGCGATGCAGCGCCGCTGGCAGCCGCTGTCTCCCTGGGGGCCCTGACCGAGGGCGAGCTGGTGCGCGCCTCCATGCGGGTGGGGCCCGGCCTCACGCTCTGGGGTCCCGTGCAGGCGCCCGAGCAGGCGGAGCTTATGGGGCCCGTGGTAGACGAGCTCATACCCCTGCTGCGCCGAGAGGCAGACCTCATCATCGTGGACACGTCGGTCACGTGGACCGATGCCGTGGCGGCGTCGGTTGCCGCCTGCGACCGGTGCCTGGTGGTGGGCGACGACAGGGTGGGTGCGACGGCGGCCGCCGAGCGCGCGATCGATCTGGCGGCACGCATCGGCGTCTCCCGCACCAAGATGGTGAGCGTCTTCAACCGGTGCTCGTCGCGCGAGGGCGCCGAGGATGCCGCCGCGCGCTTCGAGTTTACGACGGCGCTCGGCATGAAGGCGCGTATCGACGAAGGGGGTTCGGATTTGCCGGGGCTCGCAGCGGTCGGACGGCTCGACCGGGTGCTCGCTCAGCCCGGGGCGTTTCAGGCGAGCGTGTGCGCCCTCACCGACACCCTGCTCGGCGAGCTCGGCTGCGTCGGCGCGGCGGACGATGCGCCGGCCGCTCCCGCCGAGCCGCGCGTGCGCATCCGCCTTCCCTGGAAGCGGGGAGGGGGATGGGAGCCATGAGCGTGCGGGAACGTATGCGCCGCGCGGCAGAGGGCTCGCCGCGCCAGGCGGGTCGATCTCAGGCGGTGGTGCAGCGCCGTGCGCTCGTGAGCGCTGTCAAGCGCGACGCCATCGCCCGCGTGGGCTTTGACGAGATGGTGCGCATCGTGGGCGGCGACGAGCCCGAGCGCTCGCGAGCCGAGCTGCGCCCCGCCGTCGAGGCGATGGTGAACGCGCAGGGCCTCTTCGAGTTCGACCGCGCTCTGCGCGGGCGGGTTATAGAGGGCGTCATCGACGATATCGTCGGGTTGGGTCCGCTCCAGCCCCTGCTCGACGACGATACGGTGAGCGAGATCATGGTCAACGGGTGCCGTTCCGCCTTCTTCGAGCGCCGCGGTGTGCTGTACCCCATGGAGAGCCTGTTTGAGAGCGACGAGCAGATCCGCATCCTTATCGACCGCATCGTCGCTCCGCTCGGGCGCCGCCTCGACGAGCGGAGTCCGCTCGTGAACGCGCGCCTCAAGAGCGGGTATCGCGTCAACGCGGTTATTCCGCCCATCGCCCTCGACGGCCCGATTCTCACCATCAGGAAGTTCTCCGATCGCATCACATCGCTTCGCGAACTCGTGCGCCTGGGCTCGCTTCCGGAGTGGTATGCCTGCCTGCTCTCGTGCGCGGTGTCGCTCAGGCAGGATCTTGCCGTGGTGGGGGGCACCGGTTCGGGTAAGACGACGCTTCTCAACGCGCTGTCGAGCGAGATTCCCACAGGGGAGCGCATCATCACCATCGAGGACGCAGCCGAGCTCAAGTTCTCGCGGCACCCCCATGTGGTGCGTCTCGAGGCGCGCGAGGCATCGATCGAGGGCGAGGGCGCGGTCACCATCCGCGACCTGGTGGCCAACGCGCTGCGCATGCGGCCCGACCGTATCGTGGTTGGCGAGGTGCGCGGCGGCGAGGCGATCGACATGCTGAGCGCCATGCAGACGGGTCACGACGGCTCGCTCACCACGCTGCACGCGGGGAGCGAAGAGGAGGCGGTGGTGCGCCTGACGCTTTTGGCACGCTACGGCATCAACCTGCCGTCGGAGCTCATCGAGGAGCAGATCGCCCTTGCGCTCGACGGCATCGTCATGTCCGAGCGCCGCCCCGATGGCCGCCGGTTCGTATCGACCTATTCGGGCGTGTCACGCGCACCCGGCGGGGGCGTCGCGCTCGAGCGCTACGTCTCCTTCGACCGTGCCACGGCGACATGGCGCCTTGAGCGCGAGCCGCCGTTTATCGCGCGGGCACTCGAGGCGGGCACGCTGAGCGAGGAGGAGGTGGCGCAATGGAGGAGCTCATGCCCTGGGGAGTAGGGGCGCTGACCGCCGTCTCCGTGCGCGCTGCACTCGACATCGCCTCGCCCGCAGGCTCCCGCCGCGGTGAGGGGAGGGTGCACTCCGACGTGCTGCGTCTGCGCGCGCTTGCGCTCGCCCGGCGCCTGGGCGGATGGGTGCACGTGCCGGCGCGGGTCGAGCGGGTGGTGGACGCGTGGGCCGCTGAGGCCGCGCATCTGGCGGCGCCGCTTGTAGGGCCGGCCGCGCGCGAGCGCACCGCTGCGCGCGGAACGCTCTACCTGCAGGTGGCCGCGGGGGCGCTTCTGGGCTTTGTCGTCGCGCTCTCGCCCTGGGGTCTTCTGGTGGGGGCGGTTGCCCCCGCGGCGGTCTGCGCCTCCCGCGCGGCGCGCCGTGCGCGCGAGACTGCCCGGCGCGTCGAGGCGGCCATGCCCGAGGCCTTCCAAGCGCTCGCCATCTCGCTGGGGTCGGGGCATTCTCTGGCGCAGGCGCTGCGCTTCGTGGGGGCGCACGCCGAGGAGCCTCTTCGGTCGGCGTTTCTCGAGGCCTCGCTCGAGATCACGTGCGGCGTGCCCGCGCATGAGGCCCTGCAGGAGCTGCTGCGCCGCCTGCCGGCGCCGGGGCTCGGCCTCGTGACGACGGCGCTCGCGGTCTCGCAGCGCACGGGCGCCCCCTTGCGCGATCTGCTCGGCCGTGCCGCCGGCATGGTGGGGGAGCGCATTGAGCTTGCGCGCCGGTTGGAGGTCAAGACCGCGCAGGCACGTCTCTCGGCACGGCTCGTGACGGCGATGCCCGTGGTGCTCATGGGCGCCCTGACGCTGCTCTCGCCGGATTTCCGGGCGGGCATCGCGTCTGTCGCCGGGGCGCTTTCCGTGGTGGTCGCGCTGGCGCTCGATGCCGTCGCGTGGCTCATCATCCGCAAGATCATGGAGGTGAAGGTGTGATGGCAGGGCTGTTGTGGGGAGCCGCGGCGGTGGGCGCGGGCACCTCGGCCGCTGTGGGGGCATGGCTGTCGTGGCGGGCGGACGAGCTGCGGTGGCTGGGCCATCGCGTCCGCGACGAGCTCCGTGTGCTCGGGGCGCTGCTCGAGCGCACGGCACATCGTCTGGCGCGCCCCCAAGACCCCGATGATGCCCGGGTGTCCCTCTCAGAGGTCTCCGAGATGATCGATGTTGTCAATCTGGGGCTCTCCGCGGGGCTCTCGTTCGATGCGGCGCTCGAGCTCTACGGCGCTTCGCGGCACACCCCGCTTGCCAGGGAGATGATGCGCGCGCTTTTGCTGTGGCGCATCGGGGCGGGGACGCGCGAGGAGGAGCTGACGGCGGTTGCGCGCCGCGTTCATATGAAGGTGCTGGAATCGTTTGCCGTGGCCGTCTCAGAGGCCATCGCGCTCGGCGCGCCCCTGGCGGAGACGCTCGCCGCCCAAGGGCGCGAGATTCGCGCGGCGCATCGTGCGGAGATCGAGCGCGCTATCGAGCAGGCGCCGGTAAAGCTCCTGATACCTACCGGCACGCTTATCCTGCCGGCGCTGCTGCTGTCCATATTGGGGCCGTTCGTCGCGGCGAGCGGCATGTGGTGAGGAGGTCAACCATGGGAAGAGGATCTATGTATGTCGGTCGATATCTTGAGGGCTGGGCGCAGCGCTTCCGTACGGGGGTGGCGCGCGTCCGGGAAGATGCGTGTCGGCTCGCGCGGGAGGAGAGCGCACAGGGGACCACAGAGTACGCCATCCTCGTCGGCGTGCTCGTCGTGATCGCCATCATCGCCATCGTCGCCTTCCGCGACCGCGTGAGCGAGCTGTGGCAGGCGATCTCGGACGGCATCAACAGCTTGTGAGGCGCTGCCGGCGTCTGGCCCGTCTGCTGCTGCCCGCAACGATCACCCTGGCCCTGATGGGTGCAACGGCGCTCGCCATGAGAGGGGGCGGCGCTGGGCCGCGCCCCTCTGCCGCCGGGGGAGAGGGGGATGCGCCGGCGGCTGAATATCCCGATGGGACAAGGGGACAGGGGATTCCGCTGGTAGAGGGGGGAGCCGACGAGTCGGCTGCGGACGAGCAAGAGGAGGATGCCACGGGCGGAGCGTCGCTCGACACGTTTGACGATGCGCTCGAGAGGGGGCGCGCGGCAGGAGAGAATCCAGCGACGGTGTCTTGGGAGGAGGACCGGGATCTCGTCGGCGCCGCCTCCGCCCTCCTCGACGCCTATCGGGCTCAGGGCTTGAGCGAGCTTGCGACCAGCGGATACGTCGACCTTGCGGGCGATGTCTGGGGCGCTCTGCTCGTCGATGCGCGGGGATGGGTCGACATGGTGACGGTGACGGGCGCCGCCGATGACGCGACCGCCCGGGTGCAGGTGGTCCGCTTCTGGGCGGAGGACGATGCCGCCTCGTAGAGGACGGGGAGATGATGGAGGTGCAGGGATGGTTGCGGCAGCCGGGGGCGCACGCGCGCGGCGCGTGCCGGGCGGCGGCGCCCTGGAGGCGCTCTGGGGCGAGGAGCGCGCTCAGGGGACGGTGGAGTACGCGGTGGTCACGGTGGCGCTTCTCGCCATCGTGGTGGCGCTCGCCCTTCTCTGGCGCGCGGGAGAGGAGGGGGCCTTGGTGGGGCTTGCGCAAGACGCGGCGTCTCACCAGCTGGACGGTACGGGGGCGCTGGATATCGCCCTGTACTGAGGCCGCGGGGGAGACACGGGCCCAAGCGACGGTCGAGGCCGCGTTTCTGCTCCCCGTGTTCCTCACGGTGCTGCTTTTGGCTCTGCAGCCGGTGTGTCTTCTGTACACGCGGGCGGTGATGGAGGGCGCCGCGGGGCAGACGGCGCGCCTCATGATCACGAGCGAGCAACCGGATGCGGCGGGTTACCGCGCCTTTGCGCTGCGACGGCTCGCCGCCGTGCCCGATGTCGCGATCTTTCACGCGGGAGGCCCGCTCGCCTGGGACATCACCTGCGAGGCGGCCGCGGCGGGCGCAGGGTCGGTGCGCGTGACGGTGACCGGTGCGGTGGAGCCGCTGCCGGTGCTCGGCGCCTTCGCGGGCCTTTGGGGGACGCGCAACGCCCAGGGGGACATCGAGCTTGCGGTCGAGGTCGCGTACGAGGGGAGGCCGTCATGGTTGGAGGGGGATTATGAGACGTGGACGGCGGTTTGGGATTGACTGCTTTCTCGAGGAGGGGGCCTATACCACCTTGGCGTCTGCCGTGGCGCTGCTCGTGGTGCTGACCCTCCTGTTTTCTTCGGTGACGGCGATATGGAGCGCCGCCCGGTCCGGAGAGGTTCAGGCGAGCGCCGATGCCACGGCGCTCGCGGGGTCGAACGTGGTGGCGTCGTATCGCACGGCGGCTACGGTGGTAGATGCGGCGGTGCTGAGCATGGGGCTCGCAGGTCTCTGCATGACGGGGGCGGGGCTCGTGGCGACCCTCATCCCCGGCGCCCAGGCCGCTGCGGCGGAAACCGTGGAGGCGGGAATCCGAATGCTCGACCTCAGGAACGATCTTGCCGCGTCCGCGTCTGAGGGCCTCTCGCGGCTCGAGGGCGCCCTGCCCTACTTGGTCGCCGCCAACGGCGCGAGGGTCTGCGCCGCCCAGGGCACGGAGGAGATTGCCTACACCGGGACGGCTCTCGCCGCGCCGCGCGATTCCGCATCGCGCTTCCCCGCCCTGGAGGGGGAGGGCATTCCCACCGAGGAGCTGACGGCCACGGCGGACGAGCTCGATGAGGCGGCGCGCGCCCTTTCTGCCGCGGCGGAGCAGGCGGAGGATGCCAAGCGCGCGGCGTGGCTTGCCGATTGCGGGAGCGAGGGGGCGAACATGCAGGAGCGCGCCGGGCGCCTCTCTGGCCTGACCGCGGCGGAGAACCCCGACTTCGCCTCGAGCATCACCTGGGAGCCACAGGTGGCGCTCGACCGGGCGCGCGCCTATTATCGTTGGCGCCTCGCCCACAACGCGCCGGAAGGACCGGGAGTCGAGGCTGCCGCCGACGCTGCCGCACGCGATGCGTTCTACGCCTATGCCCTGCAGGAGCTGGAGGGGGCGCGCATCGAGGAGGTGGACGGACGCATGGTGTCGACCTTGGAACTGCTCCCCCGCAACACCGATGAGGTGCGGGGCACGGCGCTGTATTCCGATGCGCGCTGGCCCTCTACGGTCGAGGCCGAAGGTCTCACTCTGCACTACGGGAGCGGTTGCCCGGGTGCGACCGGGGCGGCGGGGCCGCTGCTCGCCCTCGCGGCGACGGAGAGCGGCGCGGCGCGCGAGTGCCCGGTGTGCCGTTTTGGCGTTGGGGATGTGGGCAAGACCCCCGCTGCATCCACCTCGATCGACAGCGGGTTCGAATACCACCTGCGGGCGTTCACCCAGGCACTTGACGAATACGTTGTCCGCAGGAACGAGGAGCTTGCCCTGGAGGGGGCGGCGCGAGAGGCGGCGGACGCCTCGGCCGGCGCCTTCGAGGAGGCGTTGGGCACCTTGGCGGGAAAGAGACCGCGTATCGCCCCGCCGGGACGCTACGGGTGCATCGGCGTCGCGGTGACCGGAGAGAGCGCCACGCCGGAGGAGCTCTCGCAGGCGTTTGCGCCGGGGTCGGTTCTCGCCGCGCGCGGGGCGCTCTCCGCATCGGCGCTCGCGCCCGAGGCGGCGACGTCATCGCACAACGTGCTGTCCGAGTTCTTTGCCCGCGTCTCCGAGGAGACGGGAGGCGGCGCTATAGGGCTCGTGGACGATGTGATGGGGCTCTGGGGCAGCCTGCTGATGTCCTACGGCGAGGCGGCGGGCGGTCTTGCCTCGGCATTCGACGGGATGACAGAGGGGCTCTCATCGCTGGGGATGGGACCGGTGGCGTCATGGCTGAACGACCGTATCGACGGCGCCGCGTCGGCGCTCGATTTGGAGCCGGTCGACCTGTCGCTGGTAAAGCCGGTGCTCACCGACACCTCTCATGTGATCGCGCGCTCCGGCATGAGCGGGCTCGCCGACGCGCAGGAGCTGATGCGCTCGCTTCCCGTCGGAGCGACCGACCCCGAGGCGCTGCTCGCGGCGCTGGGATACGGGGCGGTCGAGACCATCGACGAGCTCACCTTCACCTTGGCAGAGATCCCGCTCCCCGGCGGGGGCTCCCTGCCGTTGACGATCCGGTTGCGCGACCTGGTGAGAGGAGGGGCGTCATGAGGGGCATCGTATGCGAGGGGCGCGCCCAGGCAACCGTCGAGATGGCGGTCGTCTTGCCGGTGCTCCTCGTGGTGGCGCTCATCGTCTACAACCTGATGCAGTTTGCGGCGGCGACGGCGCGCTTCGACCACATCGTTGCCGACATCGTGATGGCGGAGGCTGTCTCGCCGGCGGGCGGGGAGGCAACGGCCGATACGGTGGAGAACGTGAGGAGCGCGCTCGCCCGCGCGATGGAGGGATATGGGGTCGAAGTCGCCGTCGCGTGCGAGCAGGGCGAGGGCGAGGCATCGACGGTGCTCTCGCTCATCGGCGCGCTGCACACCTATCGCTGCACGATGCGCTTCACCGTGTGGCCCGGTCCCCTGAGCATCGCAGGGGTGTCCTTGGGCGCGCCGGCGGAGCTCGTGCATGAGCGCAGCGTGACGATCGACCCGTGGCGGTCGGGGGTGGTGGTATGAGAGGCAGGT
Organism: Collinsella sp. An268; assembly: GCF_002159765.1. Classification (GTDB taxonomy): domain Bacteria; phylum Actinomycetota; class Coriobacteriia; order Coriobacteriales; family Coriobacteriaceae; genus Coprousia. Next base: position 12,613 of record NZ_NFJH01000006.1, read on the forward strand.
GCAAGAAGATGCGCGTAACGGTTCCGTGGCGCAGGGGCGGGGCCCGGCGGGGTCTCGACCCGTATGGTTTTCGACGAGCGGCGCGGGCGTTGGGATGGGACTGCCGCGTGCTCCTCATTGCCGAGCGCTTTGGACAGCGGCTGCGCGGCATGATGGGGCGCGACGCTCGCGCTGCCGTGCGCTCCGGGCTTGTTATGGGCTTTCCCCGTTGCTCTGCGGTGCACACCATCGGTATGGGCTGCGCGCTCGACATCGCGTTTCTCGATGCGACGGGCGGGGTCCTCACCGTTTACGAAGGTGTGGCGCCGGGGCGGTTTGTGCGCTGCGCCGACGCTTGCGCCGTGATGGAGCGCGTGTCGGGCACCGAACCCTTCGGCTATTGGGCGTTGGGTGGAATTGTTTGCTGATGGATAGTGTCGAGAAGTACACAGTATGGAGCATTGACGACGGCGCGCGTGACGCGGTTTCCATCAAGCTGATAACGACTCCTGAGCAGCAGGTTGAGCTGCTCAAGGGCAAGGGCGTCACATTCGAGCGCTGTGCGGAGGACCGTGCGCTTGACATTCTTACGAGCGGCGAGACTTATTTGCATCTCTCCGCTTATCGGTGCTTTTCCAGCGCCATGAGGACGGCTCCCATGCTGGGAAGTTCGTGAACCTCGACTTCGGGGACCTCCTGGACGTGAGCTGTCTCGACGACGCACTCCGTGAGACGTTTCGCCTCCTGGCGAAAGATGTTGAGCGCACGATCAGGGCGCGGCTCGTGTCCGAGGCCGCCGGACGCGGGGAGGACGGTTATGGAATCGTCGCCGACTTCGCATCCTCCCTGCCGCGTCGTTTTCGCGAGGGACTGAGGCGCGAACTCATATCGCGCTCCCAAGCGGATGAGTACGCGGGGTCGCTGATAGATCACTACCGGGACGCCATGCCCGTGTGGGTCCTACTGGAAGTGGTGCCGTTTGGGACGCTGCTTGCCTTTTACCTTTTCTGCGTCGAGCGCTGGGACGAGGAGAGTCGGCGGGAGATTCACTATGCCCTGAAGGATGTGAAGGCCGTCCGCAACTGCGCGAGCCACGCGGGCTGTCTCTGCAACGGCTTCCTGCCCGACCGCGAGACGAGGCACGCCACCTCCGGGGTCGTGTTCGAGTGGCTGAACGCCCATGGGATCCGCAACAGCAAGGGTCGCCGCGCTAAGCTGCGCAACCGTCGCACGCAGCAGCTCGTGACCACCGTCGCCCTGCACGACACGCTCGCAGGCGATAATGCCGCCCCGGCGGCACTCGACGCGGTCGCCGGCCTCCGCCCTCTGATGGATGAGGCGATGTCGCGCTATGGAACGCAGAACCCTCTCGTGTCGCATCTTGTGTTTCTCGCGAGGGTTCTTGATGCGGCGCGGCACTGATGTCATGATGTGCACAGATGCAAAAACCTTCGAGGTTTTGTAAGGGCCGGTCCTTTCGGGGACTGGCTCTAGTTGTTTATAGGTCCTAAGCGGGCTGAAGAAACGGGCTCTAGCCCCGACGGCGCGTGAGGTACGCCGCGGGCGATGTGTTTTCGGATGTCTACATGGAAGCTGAAAACAAAAGGTCCGTAGGTAAACCTACGGACCTAGCAGTCAAAGGGTGGTCAGAGAGGGAGTCGAACCCCCGACACGAGGATTTTCAGTCCTCTGCTCTACCAACTGAGCTATCTGACCGGGTCTGTCTCAAGGACAGCTTGTTAAATATACCAAAATCTCTTAGGGGGTCAAGAGGAAATTGGCATTTTCTTTCGCATGGAGCGTTTACCGGGGCGGGCGAGGGGTATCGGCTATACTCAGGTGCACGGTAGCGTCAGTTGCGCAATGAGGATGGAGCGAGCATGGCGGAGCGAATTCGTGGCGTCAACCTTTCCGGATGGTTTATCCCCGAGCCGTGGGTCACGCCCTCCCTGTTTGCCGCAACGGGTGCCTCAAACGCCTCGGAGCTGCAGGCGGCCCTCGGTGCGACCGCCTATAACGAGCGCATCCGTCAGCATCTCGAGACCTTTATCACCGAGGCGGACTTCCGCCGCATCGCCGCCATCGGTCTTAACGCCGTGCGGTTGCCGGTTCCCTGGTACGCCTTCGGCTCGCAGGGCGAGTCCGAGGTCTACATCCCCTTGGTCGACTATATCGACCGCGCCTTCGAGTGGGCGGAGAAGTACGGCATGGGGGTGCTGCTCGATCTTGCCACCGTCCCCGGCGGCCAGGGGGATTCGAACGCCTCTCCGAGTACGCCCGAATCCACGGCGGCTTGGCACTCCTCGACCAACGGGCGCCACATCGCTCTGAATGTGCTCGAGCGCCTCTCCAGCCGCTACGGCGACAGGGCGGGGCTTCTCGGTCTCGAACTGCTCGATTCCCCCGTCATGAGCCGCCGCGTGAACCTGTTTACCACCACCGACGGCATCCCCCGTCATTACCTGCGCAACTTCTATCGCGATGCGTACGAGCTCGTGCGCACCCATATGCCCGAGGACAAGCTCGTGGTCTTTTCCGCCTCGGGCGACCCGGGCGCGTGGAAGCGCTTCATGAGCGGTGACAAGTACCAGAACGTCGTTATGGATGTGCATCTTTACCACTACCGCGACGAGACGGCCCAGGACATCACGAGCCCGCGCGGCCTTTCGGCGGCGATCGCGCGCAACCGTCGCCTCATCAAGGAGGCGCGCGATGCGGGCTTCCCCGTGATCGTGGGGGAGTGGTCGGGTGCGGCGGTGTTCGCAAACGCCTCCACCACGCCCGAGGGGCATGCCGCGTACGCCCGCGTCTTCATCTCAAACCAGCTCGCCTCGTTTGCGGACGCCCGCGGCTGGTTCTTCCAGACGTGGAAGACCGAGAAGCGCATCGTCGCTTGGGATGCCCGCGTGGCACTCGGCTCGCTCGAGCGCGCGATGCTCGACTAGAGGACGGCGCCGGTGTTGTCGGAGCGTGAGGGCGGTATGGCCGCAGGCAAGCTGTATGTGGTGGGCACGCCCATCGGCAACAGGGGCGATCTATCGCCGCGCGCGCGGGAGACGTTTGCCGCGGCGGACGCCGTGCTCTGCGAGGACACGCGGGTGACGGGCAAGCTTCTGGCGTATGCCGGGGTGCGCAAGCCGCTCGTGCGCTGCGATGAGAACGTCATCGCGCAGCGGGCGCAGGGGCTCGTCGAGCGGATGCGCGCCGGCGAGGTCTTCGCCTTCGCGTCCGATGCGGGCATGCCCGGGGTCTCCGATCCGGGTCAGGTGCTCGTCGACGCCGCGCGGGCGGCAGATGTCGCCGTCGAGGTCATCCCGGGCCCCACCGCCTGCATCACGGCGCTCGTGAGCTCGGGCATCGCCTGCGACCATTTCTTCTTCGAGGGCTTTTTGCCGCGCAAGGCGCCGGCGCGGGCGCGCCGTCTGGCGGAGCTCGCTCCGGTGCCGGGGGCGCTTCTGCTGTACGAATCGCCGCATCGGGTGGGCGACACGCTCGACGCCCTGGCCGAGGCTTATCCCGCGCGCGAGGTGGCACTCTGTCGCGAGCTCACCAAGCTGCACGAGGAGGTCCTGCGCGCCCCGGCGCCGGAGCTTGCGCGGACGGTGCGCGAGCGGGGCGAGCTCAAGGGCGAGATGGTCGTTGTGGTCGCACCTCCCGATGAGGAGGAGCTCGCGCGCCGCTGCGCCCCGTGGGCCCAGGCTGAGGGCGGCGAGGGGGACGCGGGGACAGATCCGGACGCGGCGCTCGCCGCGGCGATCAGGCGGGCGCTGGCAGAGGGCGAGGCGGCGTCCTCCGCAGCCAAGCGGCTCTCACAGCGCTTCTCGCGCAAGCGGCGCGACGTGTACGCTCTCATCCTCGCGATGGCAGAGGAGGCCGAGGCGGGGGCTGGCCAAGCGTAAACGACGGAAGCACCGGCGCGGGGAGACATCGTAGAGGCGCATGTCGCCGGCGGTGTGCGGGCCGTTTGCGGTAGAATTGCTCCTTAGTCAAAGGTCGTCCGGCCCTGCGCCGCATCGGAAAGGAACCGCGGTATGGAGCACACCAAGCCGTCGTATTACATAACCACGCCCATCTATTACGTGAACGCCCGCCCGCACCTGGGCACGGCCTACTGCACGATCATGGCCGACGTCGAGGCCCGCTTCCAGCGCGCCTGCGGCCGTGACGTCAAGTTCCTGACCGGTATGGACGAGCACGGCGAGAAGGTGGCTGAGGCCGCCGAGAAGAACGGCTTCGCCTCGCCGCAGGCCTGGTGCGACTCCATGGAGCCGGCGTTTCGCGATCTGTGGCAGACGCTCAACATCTCCAACGACGACTTCATCCGCACCACGCAGCCGCGCCATATCGCCGGCGTGCAGAAGTTTCTGCAGGTTCTGCTCGACCGCGGCTACATCTACAAGGACGCCTACGATGGCTGGTACTGCCGTCCGGACGAGACGTACTTCACCGAGACGCAGGTGCGCCATCACGAGGAGGCGCGCCGCGCCGCCGGGGAGGAGCCGGCCGATCCCGAGCACCCGCTCTGCCCGGACTGCGACCGTCCGCTCGAGCGCATCCAGGAGGAGAGCTGGTTCTTCAAGCTCTCTGCCTTTGAGCAGCCGCTGCTCGATTTCTACGAGGCGAACCCCGGCTTCATCCAGCCCGAGACGCGCAAGAACGAGGTCGTCTCGTTTGTGAAGGGCGGCCTCAAGGACCTCTCGATCAGCCGCTCGACCTTCGATTGGGGCGTACCGTTCCCGTTTGACGAGAAGCACGTCGCCTATGTGTGGGTCGATGCCCTCATCAACTACCTCACCGCGCTCGGGTACGGCTCGGACGACGAGTCCGAGTTTAGCTACCGCTGGCCCGCTCAGGTGCACGTCGTGGGCAAGGACATCATCCGCTTCCACTGCGTCATCTGGCCGGCGCTCCTCATGGCGGCGGGTCTCCCGCTGCCGGAGAAGGTCTTCGTGCACGGTTTTCTCACCGTGCGCAACGAGGAGACCGGCAAGGTCGAGAAGATGAGCAAGAGCCGCGGCAACGCCATCGCGCCCGAGGAGGTGCTCGAGCTTCTCGGCGTCGACGCCTACCGGTACTACTTCATGAGCGACGTCGTGCACGGTACCGACGCGCCCATCAGCTGGGGCCGCATGCGCCAGGTGTACAACGCCGATTTGGCCAACAGCTGGGGGAACCTCGTCTCGCGCACTCTCAACATGAGTGCGAAGTATTTCGACGGCTGCGCGCCGGAGCGCCCCGCCTCGTGGAGCGAGCCCTCGGCGCTGCGCGATGCGTGCGACGGCATTTTTGAGCGCTACGCCGCGTGCATGCAGACGATGGACTACAGCGGGGCCGCCGCCGAGGTGCTCGCCATCGTGTCTGCTGCGAACCACTATATCGAGGACATGGCGCCCTGGGCGCTCGCCAAGGACCCGGAGAAGGCCGACGAGCTCGCGCTTGTCATCTGGAACCTGCTGGAGGTCATCCGTATCGCCGCCGAGCTCTACGATCCCTTTATGCCGAGCATCTCGGCCGAGGTGCGCCGCCGCCTGTCGCTCGACCCCGCGCCCACCCGCGATCTTGAGGCCGCGTGCCGCTGGGGCGGCCTTGCAGGCGGCGCGCCCGTCGAGAAGGGCGACCCGCTGTTCCCGCGTCTGGTGGACGAGAAGTAGTCCCCTTAGCGCAATCGCGCTCTCACCGGCCGGCGCCTTGGGGTGCATGCTTGTCTTACGTGCGGCTCCCCGCGGGGGAGCCGCTTTTAGAAAGGAACCCTGTGACCACCTCCCCGCTTGCGAACCCCACCGCCACGCGCGAGCTTCTCGAGGCGTTCGGCTTGGCGACGAAGCACCGTCTGGGTCAGAACTTTCTGATCGATAACCATGTGATCGAGCGCATCATGGCGCTCGCGGAGCTTACCGGAGACGAGCGGGTGCTCGAGGTGGGGCCGGGCATCGGCACGCTCACGCTGGCCCTCATCGAGGACGCCGGCCGCGTCGTGTCGATTGAGATGGACCGCGAGCTCGAGCCCGTGCTCGCGGCGCATGCGGTGGCGCACGGCAACTTCCGCTACCTGATGGGCGATGCGCTCAAGGTGCCGCTCTCCCTAGTGGAGGAGGCGGCGGACGGCGCGCCGACGGTGTTTGTCGCCAATTTGCCGTACAACGTGGCGGCGACGATCATCCTCGACTTCTTTGAGCGGATGCCCGCCCTCGCGCGCGCCGTCGTGATGGTGCAGAAGGAGGTCGCCGACCGCATCGCCGCGCGCCCGGGCACGAAGGCCTACGGCGCCTATACGGCTAAGCTCGCGCTCTTTGCCGAGGTAACAGGTCGGTTCGAGGTACCGCCGCGCTGCTTTTTGCCGGCGCCGCACGTGGACTCGGCGGTGGTGCGCCTCGACCGTTGGGGTGCGGGCACAGGTCCGCTCACGCAGATGACCGCGGCGGACGATGCGCCGGCCGCGTTGACTGCGGGCGACGGCTCTGCTGGACCCTCAGGCGCCGCGGAGGCTCCGGATGCCGATCAGGTTTGCCGTGTTATCGACGCCGCCTTCGCCCAGCGCCGCAAGACCATTCGCAACTCCATGGCGGCATGCGGGTTTGACAAGGCGGCGCTCGATAGCGCCTACGCGGCTGCCGGCATCGCGCCCACGGCGCGCGCCGAGACGCTCGTGCCGGCAGATTTCGTGCGGCTGACCTGTGCACTCAAGGGCGCGGGGGCGCTCTGATGGGGTCGTCGACTGCGGCCAATGCCGCGCGCTCCACGGCTGCGTGCGCCACTCCGCTCGTCTTTACCAAGCACACCAAGCGCGGCGACAAGACCTACGCCGCGCCGGTCCTCAGCGCCCCGCTCTTCGATACGCATGCGCACCTCACGTGTTTCTGGACCAAGGACCCGGTCGAGGTCCTCATGCGCGCGGAGGCCGCGGGTGTGACGGCGCTGGTGACGCTCTTCGATCCTTTGGGCGACGACATGCGGCTCGCGGCGTATCGGGAGCAGCTGCGCGGGTGGCTCGACAGCGCGCGGGCTGCGGGGTCGACGCTTGCCGACCGGGTGCGCTATCTGGTTGGTGCCCATCCCTACGGAGCGCCCGATTACACCGATGCCACCCACGCGGTGCTCGAGGAGGCGCTCGCGGACCCGCTCTGTGCGGGCATCGGCGAGATCGGGCTCGACTACCACTACGATGCGGACGACGATATCGCGGCCGCCCCGCATGACGTGCAGATGGCCGTCATGGCGCGCCAGCTCGCGCTCGCGGTTGCGCGCGATGTGCCCGTCGAGCTACACCTGCGCAACGATGCGGGCGATGAGGCGCGCGCGGCCCATGCGGACGCCTATAGGGTACTCGCGCAGGTGGGCGTGCCCCGAGCGGGCTGCGTCCTACATTGCTTTGGCGAGGACCGCGCCACGATGGAGCGCTTTCTCGAGTTGGGCTGCCATATCGCCTTCGGCGGGGCGGCGACGTTCAAGCGCAACGAGCATATCCGGGAGGCGTTTGCGGCGTGCCCGCGGGAGCGGCTGCTGTTTGAGACCGACTGCCCCTATATGGCTCCCGAGCCCATCCGCGGCCTGGAGTGCGAGCCCGCGATGATCGCGTTTACGGCCGACGCCCTCGCGCGCGATCGCGCAACGCGTACGGGTGAGGATCCAGACATCATTGTGCGGGCAGCTTGGGATAACGCCTGCCGTCTGTTTTTTCGCTAACACGGGCCGCCCGCGGGCTGACGGTGGGCAGACAAAAATCCTTACGCGCGCGGTTCAGGGGCACCGTCTGACAACAAATCATTACTGAGGGGGCGCTTTGCGGGCGCCCTTTTTACGTTGCGGTGCTCTGCGCGGCCGATTTGCTTACCCGCCGTGGGACCGTTCTTTACCGGAGGGCCGCTTGGCAAGCGAGGTGTAATTAAAACCGCGCGGATGCCGTCAGGCTTCGTCACCGGTTGGCAAGGGATGGTCGATGCGGCCCGATCTGCCGCCGCGGGCACCCTACTATCGTCTCCGGTTTGGCGGCCGCAAGGGTGCGGACCGCTCGAGTGGTGTCGTCGTGCCATGGGGGTGCGACGCGCGAAAGGAGACAAAGGTGAAGAACGTCACCAATACCCAGATTTCCCGTCGTTCCTTCCTCGGTATTGTTGGCGCCGGCGCTGTCGTCGCGGGCCTCGGCCTCGCGGGTTGCGGCAACGATGCCGGCAAGGGCGGCGCCGCCACCGATGGTTCCGCCGAGGCGGGCACCGCGACCCTCGACAAGATCACCATGGTGTGGCTCCCCAACGAGTCCGCCGCCGAGTTCGATGCTGGCCGTGAGGAGTTTGGCAGCGTCCTCTCCGAGTACGCCGGTGTCGAGGTCGAGCTCATGACCACCACCGACTACAACGTCGCCATCGAGGCCATCGCCTCCGGCAAGGCCCAGATGGCCAACCTCGGCGCCGAGGGCTACATCCAGGCTCAGGAGAAGAACGAGAACGTTCACGCCCTCTTCACCACCTCCGATACCGAGGGCACGCTCGACGGCGCCAAGTACTACAGCCGCATCGCCGTTCCGGCCGATCAGATGGCCGAGTACGAGGACGCCGAGTCCGCAACCGGCTACTCCATCAAGAACATCAAGGGCAAGCGCATGAGCTTCGTGTCGCAGACCTCGACCTCCGGCTTCAAGGTTCCCTGCAACGCCATCATGACCGAGTTCCCTGATGAGGTCACCTCGACCGACGAGCTCGCCCAGCCCGGCTTCTTCAGCCAGGTGCTCTTTGGCAACTCGCACCCCGGTAGCTGCGTCAACCTGCTCCAGGGCGACGCCGACGTGGCCGCCTTCGACGACATCGACGTCGACATGTACCTCGCGGTGCCCGAGGGCGAGCGCGACGCCGTGAACCAGCCCGGCTCCGTCTACGGTGTGGCCGAGGGTGCCGCGCAGCCCTTCGACCGCGTTCAGGGCAAGGAGTTCGGCATCATCCAGTCCACGCCCGTGTTGAACGGCCCCATCGTCTACAACGCCGACGTGCTGCCCGAGGACATCAAGGACAAGATCCTCGAGGGCATGACCTCCGCCGAGGTGGCCGAGAACGAGCAGCTCTTCGCCCCGGAGGACGCCGAGGGTACGGGCGCCATCTGGAGCCTCGGCGACACCGCCGGCTTCATCGCGGTCGACGACGAGTGGTACGACCCCATCCGCGAGCTTGCGTAAGTGCGCATATAGCGTGGGTTTGAGCGGTCCGCCGCAGGTCGGCGGGCCGCTTGTGTTCGAAGGGACACGGTATTGAGCATGAGTGAGAGACAGATGCTGCTCGAGGTGAGCGACCTCGGCAAAAACTACGACGCGTCGCGCCGCCGCGGGAAGGTCGCGGGCAACGCGGCCGCGGGCACCCCGCGCGCCCTCTCGGGCGTGAGCTTCACCGCGGGACAGGGTGAGTTCATCACGGTCATCGGCCCGTCGGGCGCCGGCAAATCGACGCTGCTGCGCTGTCTGAACCGTCTGATCGAGCCGACGGACGGCGCCATCACCTTCGATGGGCGCGACATCGCACACCTGCCCGGTAGCCGCCTGCGCGAGGTGCGGCGCGAGATCGCCATGATCTTCCAGAACTACAACCTCGTGTACCGCCTGACGGCGATCCAAAACGTGCTGCACGGGCGCCTCGGGTACAAAAACGCGCTCGCCGGCAGCCTCGGCCTCTATACGGAGGACGAAAAGGCCCGCGCCTTTGAGCTCTTGGACGAGGTGGGTCTGGGTGAGTTTGCCTACCGCCGCGCCGATCAGCTCTCCGGTGGGCAGAAGCAGCGCGTGGGCATCGCCCGTTCGCTCATGCAGGACCCCAAGGTCATGCTCTGCGACGAGCCCATCGCGAGCCTCGACCCCAAGAGCTCGCGCATGGTGATGGAGACGCTGCGCCGCCTCACGCGCGAGCGCGGCATCACGTGCATCGTGAACCTCCACCAGGTCGACTTCGCACTCGAGTTCTCGGACCGCATCATCGGCCTCCGCGCCGGCGAGAAGGTCTTCGAGGGCGCGCCGGAGGAGGCGACCTCCGCCGTCATCCGCCGCATCTACGAGGGCGATGCCGAGACCATGGTCGATGTTCCCGTCGAGGTGCCCGAAGCCGCACCGGCCGCTGGCGCCCCCGGGGCATTTGCCGTCGAGCCCGTTGCCGGAGGTGTCCAGTGAGCGCCGCCGCGCCGGCAGCGCCCGCGGCGGGCACGGGGCGCGCCCGCGCCGTCGACCTCACTTGGTTTCGCCGCCGGCAGCTCCGGACCCTTATGGGCGTGGTCGCGGTCGTGGTGGCGTTCCAGCTCTGCTCGATGGTCTGCAACTTCAGCCTCACCTACGCCTTGGGCTCGGTGCCCGCGGCGTTTGTCTGGATGTTTCAGAACTTCGTCCCCACGGCGGAGTCGCTGGCCAACTTTCCGCTGGTGATCACGCAGACCGTCTCGACGGCGCTCGACTCCGCCGCGGCGACCGTCATCGCCGCCATCGCAGGTATCGTGCTCTCCGTCCTCGGCTCCTCCACCATCGGCGTGTCGTGGGCGCCGGTGCGCGGCGCGATCCGCGCCATCGCGAGCGTCTTTCGCAACATCCCCATGATCGCATGGGCGCTTCTGCTTCTGCTCTCGTTCAAGCAGAACGAGTTCACAGGGTTCCTCGCGCTCTTCCTTACCGCCTTTGGGCAGCTCACGCGCTTTTTCCTCGATACGTTCGATGAGATTCCCACCGGGCCCGTCGAGGCGCTCAAGAGCTGCGGCGCGGGCTACTGGCAGATCGTGTTCCAGGCAGGGTTGCCGCTCGCGGTCGCCGACCTTATGAGCTGGATGCTCTACATGGTGGAGACCAACATCCGCTCTGCCACGCTCATAGGCCTGCTTACGGGCACGGGCATCGGTTTTGTGTTCAACCTGTACTACACGTCGTTCCGCTACGACACCGCCGGCCTCGTCATCATTGTCACCATCGTGTTCGTGCTCGTGATCGAGGCGGTTTCCAACGTAGCGAGGAGGTCGATGATCTGATGACGTCCGTATCGCTTTCCGAGCGCACCGCCGCCACGCTGGAGCGCGACTTCGCGGGGCGCATCCGCCTGACGGCGCGCGCGGGGCGCAATATTTCTGTGCAGCTCACGCTCGTCGTGCTCGTGGTGCTCACGTTTGTGACGTTCGCGCGCATGGGGTACGGCACGGTCGACCTTATGGAGGCGGCCCGTCAGGCGCTGGCCGACTTTGGCGCCATGATGCTCCAGCCGGCGCTCGACCCGCCGCTCGGCGCGGGCCACTTTACGTGGGCGACGGTTGCCGAGAGCATGCTCATCACCATCGCCGTCACCGCGCTCTGCACCGTCATCTCGGCCATCGTGTCGTTCTTCCTCGCGCTCGCCGCGTCGGAGAACCTCTCGAGCTCTGCCGTCTCCAACGTGGTCAAGGGCATCGTCGCGATCATCCGCTCCATCCCCACGATCTTGTGGGTGCTCGTCTTCACCGTCGCGATCGGCCTCGGTTCCGAGGCGGCCGTGCTCGGCATCTCGTTTCACTCCATCGCCTACCTCACCAAGAGCTACTCGGAGAGCTTCGAGGAGATCGACGAGGGCGTGATCGAGGCCCTGCGCGCGAGCGGGGCAAGCTTCTGGCAGATCGTGTTCCAGGCGATCGTGCCGGCGACCATCACCAAGCTGCTCTCGTGGACGTTCATCCGCCTCGAGATCAACTTCACCAACGCGGTGGCGGTGGGCGCCTTCGCGGGGGCGGGCGGCATCGGCTTCCAGCTCTATCAGGCGGGCAGTCGCTACTACAACCTGCACGAGGTGGGCGTCATCGTGTATGCGTGCCTCATCGCCGCCTTCGTGCTCGAGTACGTGAGCGTGCAGCTGCGTCGCCGCTACATCTTGCAAGACTAACGCCCCGCCGGGCGGTCGGTGTCCCTGTGCCTGCGCGGATTGGGAGAGGGTGGCGCGTCGCGCGTCCTCCCCGCGCCGGGCTTGCCATCGACCGCCCCCCAAGCGGGCTTCGGTAGCTCTTATTTTTTTCCCGAGGCACTGACCCCCGGGGGATACGAGAAAGGAATGTCATGGTTACGAGACGGGCGAGGACCGAGGTCCTCGTGGAGAGCGGCCCTGCGCTCGCGCATGAGCTCGCGGGGCTTATCGAGGCGGCATGTCCGGTGCGCGTCGTAGTACCGCCCCGCCAGGGCCTGGTGATGAACCAGGTGCGCGAGACGGCGCGCATGAGCCGCTTCTATCTGGGTGAGGCCCTTATGAGTGAGTGCCGGGTGCGCATCGGGGACGCCGAGGGCATTGGCGTCGTGCTCGGGGCGGACGGCGCGTTTGCCCGCAGCCTCGCGGTTATCGACGCCGCGTATGCGGCCGACCCCGCGCCCGTACCGCTCGCCGAGGTGGACGAGCGCATCCAGGCTGCCGGACGCGTGCTTGAGCGCAAGCGGGCCGCCGCGGCGGCGCGCATCCAGCGCTCGCGCGTCGACTTCGACGAGATGGGCGGACAGGACATGAGCGTGCAGGCGGTGGTCAAATGACGGACGAGATCTTCGCGCGCGACGCCGAGGCCGATGCGCGCGCCTTCTATCTGCAGCGCGCCTTCCGCGCCGTGCTCGACGCCATGGCGCGTCCCGGCGAGGTGACCGAGATCGAGCCGGTGGCTCAGGGCGACCCTGCTGACGCCGCGGCGGCGGGGCTCACGTCGGCGGCGCTCGTGGTGGGCGACGTCGTGCTCGATGCCGCCACCACGGTCGCGGTTGCGGGACCTGCGGGTGCGCGCGCGGCCTCCGTCATCGCGCGCCGCACGCATGCAAGGCCCCGCGCCTTGGCCCAGGCGGCCTTCTGCTTTGTGCCGGAGGATGTGCGCGGCTCCGCGGCGGCCGAGGCCATCTGCGCCCTCAATCCGGGGACGCTTATCGACCCGCAGCTCGGCGCCACGGCCATCGTCGGTTGCCGCACGCTTATGGGGCTCGACCGCGCGGGCGTGCGCACCGGTGCCGTCGCCGGCGCCGACGAGGCGAGCACGTGGGAGCTCACGGGCCCCGGCATCAAGGACCGCGCGCTCATCACGCTCGACCGCACCGACGTGATGGACGCCCGCGCCGCACGCGGCGACGAGTTTCCCTGCGGTATCGATTGCATCCTGGTGGACGGTGCGGGCCATCTCATCGCCCTGCCGCGCACCACGCGCGCACGGCGGGTGGACGGGGCGTCCGCCATGGCAGAAGGAGGTTTAGCATGGGCTATGTAGCCGTTTCCGGCGGCGAGCAGGCCATCGCCGCCTCGCTCGACCTGACGGAGCTCAAACGCGTCGGCGCAGGGCGCTCGATCGAGGTCGAGACCATCTTGGCCGCGCTTCCCGAGCTCGTGGAGCAGGTGGAGTCCGAGGGGTCGCTCTGGGCGCCCGAGGTCGCCGCCACGGCCGTCAAGCAGGCGCAGGGCTCGGTCGAAGAGGCCGTCTTCCTCATGCGCGCCTACCGGTCCACGCTTGAGCGCCTCTACACCTCGCGGGTGATCGATACCGATACGATGCGCGTCGACCGCCGCATCTCCGCCGCGTTCAAGGACATCGCGGGCGGCCAGATCCTCGGCGCCACGCGCGACTACTCCCATCGCCTGATCGAGTTCGAGCTCGCCGACGAGACGCCCGCCGACGTGCGCGAGCGCGCCGCCGAGCTCGAGCGGGCGCTTGCCGCCGAGCCGCAGGCAGAAGCGGCGGCCGCCCAGACCAGGGTGCCCCGCGTCCTCACGTACCTGCGCGAGATCGATATGGTGAGGTCCTATCCCCTCGACGACACCGAGCCGGTCGACATCACCAAGACCCCGCTCGCGTTCCCCGCACCCCGCAGCGTCATCCTGCAGGCGCTCTCGCGCGGGCTCACCCAGGCTGTTATCGCTATCGGCTACGCCGCCATCCGCGGCTTCGGGCTCAGCCACCCCACGGTGGGCGAGCTCAGGCACGGCACCGTCGCCGTGACCATCGACGCGCCGGGCTCCGACGCCCCTACCGAGGACGATGCCTACTACCTGGGCGCCATCCCGGTGACCGAGGTGGAGAGCCTCATCGTGTCCGACGAGGTCGACGACCGCGGCAACCACCGCAGCGCCCTCGACGTGGGCTACGGCCTTGTGGTGGGCGACGACGAGAGCAAGGCGATCGCCATGAGCGTGCTCGATCACAGCCTGCGCGCCGACGACGTGCGCTATCCCACCCAGGACCAGGAGTTTGTCCTCTACCACATCGACGGCGTCGAGGCCACGGGCTTCATCAGCCATCTCAAGCTCCCGCATTACGTGACGTTCCAGAGCAAGCTCGACGCGGCGCTTCGCTCCATCGCGGAGCCCGAGAAGGGAGGCGAGGCAGATGCGTAAGAACTACAACTTCGCCTTCCTCGACGAGGGCTCCAAGCGCGAGATCAGGCGCGCCATCTTAAAGGGTGTGGCCATCCCCGGCTACCAGGTGCCCTTTGCCAGCCGCGAGATGCCCATCGGGCGCGGCTGGGGCACGGGCGGCCTGCAGCTCACGCTCTCGTGCATCGGGCCCGACGATACCCTGAAGGTCATCGACCAGGGTTCGGACGCGAGCGTCAACGCCGTCTCCATCCGCGGGCTCGTGCGCGAGACCACCGGCGTCGAGACGACGACCGTGACCCAGGAGGCGACGCTCATCCAGAGCCGCCACCGCATCCCCGAGCATCCGCTCACGCGCGACCAGCTGCTGGTGCTGCAGGTGCCCACACCGGAGCCACTGCGCACGTACGAGGCGCGCGAGACCGTGACGAAGCGCCTGCATGCCGAGGCGGAGTACACAGGAGCCTACCTTGAGCTTTTTGAGCAGATCGTGCGCTACGGCACCACGACGACGGGCGCCGACCACCCCGTGATGGTCGAGGACCGCTACGTGATGGCCCCGAGCCCCATCCCGCGCTACGACAACGCGAAGCTCAACATGGCCGAGAACCTCACGCTTCTGGGCGCCGGCCGCGAGAAGAAGATCTACGCCGTGCCGCCCTACACGCACGTGGCGTCGCTCGCCTTCGATGACTACCCGTTTGTGACCGAAGAGTTCGAGGGCGCGCGCTGCCATCGCTGCGGTGCCACGGGCGTGTACCTCACCCAGACGGTCGACCCCGCCACGGGTGCGCAGATCTGGATGTGCTCCGATACCGATTATTGCGACCAGCGCGTGGAGGCGGCGCGTGCTGCCGCGACCGCGCGGAAGGGAGGCGACGCCCGATGAGCGACGCGACCGCAACCGCAGATGAGACGCTGCCCCGTCCCGTCAGCCATACCTACGTGGACGATGCACCGGTGCTGAAGGTCACCGGCCTATCCAAGCGCTTCGGTGCCGGTTGCCCGTACTGCGCGGACCCCGACGCCCGGCTCGAGCGCAACATCTGCCCGGTCTGCGGCACGGTGCACGCCGTCCGCAACGTATCGCTCGAGGTGCACCCCGCAGAGATCTTAGGGATCGTGGGCGAGTCCGGCTCCGGCAAGTCCACCCTCATGCAGTGCCTCTACTTCGACCAGGATCCCACCGAGGGCGACATGCGCGTCGCCGCGTTCGACGGCGGCGCCGAGAACTGCTTTACGGTCTCGCGCCAGCAGCAGCGCTACATCCGCGACCGCATCTTTGGCATGGTGTACCAAAACCCCTACCTCGGCCTCCGCATGAACTTCTCGAGCCTCTCCAACATCGCCGAGAAGCAGATCGCGGCCGGGGTGCGCAACGTGCACCAGATGGTCGACCGCGGCGAGGAGCTGCTCGAGCGCGTCAAGATCCCGCTGCGCCGCAAGCAGGACCCGCCGCGCGCGTTCTCGGGCGGCATGCAGCAGCGCGTGCAGATCGCCAAGGCCCTCTCCAACGAGCCGCCCGTGCTCTTCTTGGACGAGGTCACCACGGGGCTCGACCTCTCGGTGCAGGCCCGCGTGCTCGACCTCATCCTGCAGCTCCGCCGCGACCTCGGCGTCTCGATGGTGGTCGTCTCGCACGACCTCGGCGTCATCCGGCTTCTGGCCGACCGCACCATCGTCATGCTCGACGGTCAGGTGATCGAGCACGGCCTCACCGATCAGATCATGCAAGATCCGCAGCACGCCTACACCCAGGAGCTCGTCTACTCGCTCCTCTAGCGCGCGAACCGGCATCTTTCCCAGTGATTGGAGACTTTCTTGTACGTCATCAGGAACGGCATCATCGTCCAGCCCGACCGGCTGCTCTTTGGCTACGAGCTCGTGGTCGAGGGCGACCGCATCGCGGCCATCCAGCGCCAGGGCACGCTCGACGCCGAGGCCCGCGGTTTCGGCATCATCGATGCGCACGGTGGGTATGTTACGCCCGGCCTCATCGACATCCACTCGGATTACATCGAGACTGTCATCTCGCCCCGGCCGACCGTCCTTATGGACTTCCCCACAGCGCTCTTCGAGGCCGAGCGCGAGCTTCTGGCCCACGGCATCACCACCATGTTCCACTCCCTTTCCGCCTACGCGCACGACCTCATGGACGTCAAGCCCGTGCGCCAGTGGGACAACACCGAGAAGATCATCGCGCTCATCGCCGCAGCCAAGAAGACCGAAGGGCGCAACGCCCACCTCATCCGGCACCGGCTGCACCTGCGCCTCGAGATCGACAACGTGCACTTGGTGGAGCAAGTCGAGCGGCACCTGCGCGCCGGCGAGATCGACGAGCTCAGCTTTATGGACCACACGCCCGGCCAGGGCCAGTACCGCGACATCGAGATCTGGCGGAAGTCGTTCCGCGGCGACATCACGCGCGAGGAGGCCGAGCGCATGCTCGCCGAGCAGCAGGCGGCGCCCAAGCTCTCGTTCGAGCAGCTCGACTACCTCGCCGGCGTCGCGCGCGAGCAGGGCATCGCGCTCGCGAGCCACGATGACGACTCCTTGGAGAAGCTCGAACTCATGCGCGAGCTCGGCTGCACCATCTCGGAGTTCCCCATCTCGCAGGAGGTGGCCGCCGCCGCGGTGGAGCGCGGCATGGCGACCGTCATGGGCACGCCCAACATCCTGTTGGGCAAGAGCCACTCGGGCAACCTCTCTGCCCGTGACGCGGTGCGCGCCGGCGTGGCGACGTGCCTCTGCTCGGACTATTACCCCACCGCGATGCTCCAGAGCGCGTTTGTCCTGCACCGTGAGTTCAAGCTGCCGCTCGAGCAGGCCTTTGCCATGCTCACCATCAACCCGGCGCGCGCGGTAAAGATCGACCGCGAGCTCGGCAGCCTCGAGGAGGGCAAGAAGGCCGACATCCTCGTGGTGCGCGAGGTGGCCGAGGGGCAGCGGAGCTACCCCGTCATCACCGCGACACTCGTGGACGGCCGCGTGGTCTCGCGCATGTGGTACCCGGCGCTGCCGAGCATGTCGGCGCGCTTCGCGACCGACGCCGCCACGCTTGCCGAGACGCTTGCCGACGAGGAGGTGCGCTAACATGGCCGAGACTTCGCGCCCCCTGCTCGAGATCCGCGACCTCAGCAAGGGCTTTACCCTGCATGCCGCCAACCGCCGCGTGCGCGGCTGCGAGCACATCTCGCTCAAGGTGATGCCGGGCGAGTTTGTGGGCATCACGGGCCGCTCCGGTTCGGGAAAGTCCACCATCCTGAAGTGCCTCTTTCGCACCAACCTGCCCGAGTCGGGCGAGATATGGTACGACTCGGCCGCCTTCGGCCCCATCGACCTCGCCACGCTCGATGAGCGGCGCGTCATCTACCTGCGCAATTACGAGATCGGGTACATCTCGCAGTTTTTGGACGTCGTCCCGCGCACCACGGCGCGCGAGATCGTGCGCGCCAGCGCCGCCGAGGCGTTTGAGGACGAGGCGGACATCGAGGCGGAGACCACGCGCATGCTCGAGCACTTCGATTTTCCGCGGCCGCTGTGGGACCTCTATCCCAACACGTTCTCGGGCGGCGAGAAGCTGCGCCTCAACATCGCCCGCGCCATGGTGCGCCGGCCGCGCCTCCTGCTGCTCGACGAGCCCACGGCATCGCTCGACAACGCGAGCAAGCGCAAGGTGCGCGACCTCATCGAGCAGCTCAAGGCGGGCGGCACCACGATGCTCGGCATCTTCCACGACCTCGAGTTCATGGAAGGCGTCTGCGACCGCGAGTACAACATGCAGGCCGGCGGGTTTGTGGCGTGAGCGCGGCGCAGCCAGGCGTCCGCATCCGGCCCGCTGCGGCGGCGGATGCGGACGCGCTCTGGGCGCTCGTGTGCGCGCTGGAGGACACGGTGTTTGACCGGGCGGCGTTTGCCGAGCGTTTGGCGGTGCAGCTCGCCGACGAGCGCTATACCTGCCTGGTGGCAGAGGACGGCGGCCGGATTCTCGGCATGCTGAACCTGCGCATCGAGGTGCAGCTTCACCACGAGCGCCCCGCAGCGGAGATCATGGAGCTCGTCGTCGACGAGCCGGCGCGGGCGCACGGGCTCGGGGCCCGTCTGGTCGAGGAGGCCCGCGCTTGCGCCCGCGCGGCGGGCTGCGAGGTGTATGAGGTCACCTCGAGCTTCTACCGCACGCGGGCGCACCGCTTCTACGAGCGCGCCGGCCTCGCGAAGTCGCATTACCGTCTGAGTCAGCGCTTGTAGCTTTGCATGTCC
Organism: Collinsella sp. An268; assembly: GCF_002159765.1. Taxonomy (GTDB): domain Bacteria; phylum Actinomycetota; class Coriobacteriia; order Coriobacteriales; family Coriobacteriaceae; genus Coprousia. The sequence continues at coordinate 31,155 of NZ_NFJH01000006.1, forward strand.
CTACGCGCGGGTATCATGAGGCCAACCGTCACGGCTGAGGAGGCGCGCCATGGGCAAGAAGCAGCGGAGCGAGGGCAAGGTAAACACAGAGAAGAAGGATAAGAAGGAGAAGAAGCGCATGAAGGAGCAGAAGCGGACGGCCGCGCAGAAGGTCGCCGCGCGGCCGATGGCGCCGCAGGACGCGCCGTGCCCGTCCAGTGCGCGCACGGTCGTGGGCGCCTGGGACCTCCACAGCCATTCGACGTTTTCCGATGGCTCCGCCTCGGTGGACGAGCTCATCGCCGAGGCGCGTGCGTTCGGCCTTGCCGCCCTCGCCGTCACCGATCACGACAGCCTGCGGCAGCTCTCCCCGGTGCGCGCCCTGGCCCGCCGGGAGGGCTTCCCCGTGCTTGCGGGGACCGAGGTCTCGGCGCGCGATTACACGACGGGCAGAAACGTCCACATCCTCGCCTTCGGGCTCGAGGCCACGCCGGACGGCTCCGGCCCCCTCGAGCGCATCGTCGACGACACCCTCCGCCAGCGCACGGCAAACACGCTCTGGCAGGCATGGCTCCTCCGCCGGCGCGGCGCGGAGTTCTCGGGGCGCTACATCTCGCTCGACGAGGTAGTCGTCACCGCGGGCGCGAGCCTCGGCGTCTACAAGCAGCACGTGATGGAGGCGCTCACGCACCGCCATCACGAGGACCCCGATTACCAGTTCTTCTACCAGTGCCAGTTCAAAGGTGAGAGCCCCGCCAACCACGACATCGTCTATCCGGCGGCGGCAGACGCGGTGCGCGCCATCTGCGAGCAGGGCGGCGTCGCCGTGCTCGCGCACCCGGGGCAGATGAACTCCTGGGCGTCGCTTCCCGAGCTCGTGGCCGCGGGTCTTGCGGGTATCGAGGCCTACCACCCCGATCACGGCCCCGTGGATACATCGCTCGCCTTTGAGGCGGCTGCGCGCTATGGGTTGTTTGTCACGGGCGGAAGCGATTACCATGGCAAGTACGGCGCGCCGGCATCGCTCGGCGAGGCCTTTGTCATGCCCGACGAGGCGGGTCCGCGCGTTGAGGAGCTGTTCGCACGCGAGGTGCGCCTCTCGTAAGGTAGGGAGCGCGGCGTGGGGACCAAACCGTTTGCGGGATATGCGCACGTTGTGGAGCGGATGGGCGATCGGCTGGGTGCCGAGGGGCTCGTGCGCCTGTTGACGGAGGGTGAGGCCGAGGTTTCTCGCAACGCCTTTGCGCACCTCGAGCTAGCGGGCGTCTCGACCGAAGACGCCACGTTTGAGCAGGTGGTGTTTCACGATTGTGCCTTTGAGGACGTCGACTTCTCGGGCAGCACGCTCACCGACGTGCGCTTTGAGGGCTGCCGCTTCATCTCCTGCCGTATGGAGCGTTGCTGGCTCAACCGGGTCGATTTTCGCTCGTGCTCCGCGCCGGGACTGAGCTTTCTCAAGAGCCGTCTCACGAGCGTCTCGGCAACCGATTGCCAACTGCGCTACGCCGACGTCTCCGAGGCAACGGTGCGCGGACTCCGCTTGCGCGCCTGCAACCTCGCGGAGAGCTCGTGGCATGCGACGGGTCTCAAAAGCGTCGCCCTGGTCGATTGCGACCTCACGCGCGCAGAGTTTGTGCGCACGCCGCTCGCGGGCATCGACCTCACCACGTGCCGTATCGGCGGGTTTACCGTTTCGAGCGATTACCGCGAGCTGCGGGGCTGCGTGATCGCGCCCGATCAGGCCGTCGACCTCATCGGCCTTCTGGGCGTGCGCATCGCCGAGGACTGAGGGGCGCCGGCGCTTCCCGTCGATGCTTCCCGTCGGCGCTCCGTGCGCGCTTACACGGTTGCGCCCGGGTGCTGAACCGCGCTGTCGCGCGGAGGGAAGGCCGCGCGGATGGCATCGAGAAGTTCCGCCGTGCGGATGCTCGCGGCAAGCGGGACGACGGGCGACTCGGTGGCACCGGCGCGCACAAGCGCGCAGAAGTGGTCGATCTGCCCAAAGAAGTCATCGACCTCGTACGGGAGGCAAATCTCCTCCGGCGCGGCGCCCTGCCGCATGAGGACCGCATGCTCGGGCCGGTGAAGGTCGTCTACCACTATCTCGCCCTCGGTGCCGACAAGGCGCGCCTGCCGGGGGAGCTCGGCGGTGTCGCCGGCGGCGATGAGGCGGCCGGTCGCACGGGGGTAGACAAGCTCGGCGTCGACGAAGCTGTCGACAGCTCCCTCATAGCGCGTCCGGCAGCTGGCGACCTCGGGCGTGCCGGCCAAAAAGTCCTCCAGCCAACCGGCGCAGTAGATGCCCGTGTCGAGCAGCACGCCGCCTTGGCGCGGGTCGGACATATAGTCGTTGCCCGCGGCGATGCGCCCTCCCATATCGTTTTCGAGGGCGCACTCCACGCGCACGATCTCGCCGATGGCGCCCGCGTCCACGAGGGCGCGCACGCGCCGGTAGCACGGGGTAAAGCGCGTCTTCAAGGCTTCCATGAAAAGGACGCCGCCCGCCCGCGCCGCCTGCGCGACCTCCCGCATCTCGCGGGCGTCGAGCATGGCGGGCTTCTCGCAGAGGACGGCCTTGCCCTGGGCGATGGCGCGCATCGCCCACGGGTAGTGCAGGCCATGGGGGAGGGCGAGGTAGATGGCGTCGATGTCATCGCGGGCAAGCAGCGCCTCGTGCGCCGCCCCCGGCTCGTTACCGAGGGCCTCGTCCGAGAGCGCGCCCGTGGCATCCACGCCAAACGCCGCGCCAAAAGCGGCCGCCTTGGCGGCGGTCCGGCAGCTCAGGGCAACAAGGCGCGCGTCGGGCACGTGCGCCAGGCTCGCGGCGAAGCGGTGCGCGATGCGCCCGGCGCCGAGGATGCCCCAACGGACGGTCTTCTCTGGTGCGGTCATGGTGTGTTCCTTCTGGTCGGGGTTGTCCGCATGAACCCGCCCGGGCGCCTCAGCGTCGGCGCGCACGGCGGCGGCTCAGCGCTAGCGCAGCTCGACGACGGCAAAGACGCCGCCCTCGGCATCGGTGAGGGAGACGACCGCCCGGTCGCCGTCGATGACGGCGTGCGGGTAGATGGTGTCGCCCAGCACGGCGGCGCGGCGATAGTCGACGCGCACGTGGCGCGCCCCGCGCTCGCGCACGTCTCGGGGGAGGTCCTCGCGGGCGATCTGCTCAAAGGCCATCTGCACATAATGGCAGTTGTTGACATGCTCGTTGGTGTCGATGAGGCTCGGCCCCACGGAGATGGGCGCGCACATCCTCAGGTGTTCGGGCACCGCGATGCGCCTGCCCTCGGCGGGCATCTCGAGGGGTGCGCCCTCTCCGTACGGCGCGACGTGCTCCGGCGCGGGCCGGCAGGGACGCATGGCGGCGAGGTCCATAAACGCCCACGAGGAATCGGCGCGCACGATGAGGCGGCCCGCCTCATCGCGCAGGTAGAAGTTGCGCTTGGCGGTAAAACCGTGGAAGTGCGTGGCAAAGGTGCCCGCCGTCACGGGCTCGCAGAGCGAGGGGTAGCGGTCGATGACGATGTGCCAGTGCGTGAGGACCCAGGCGCGCTGCTCGTTTCTGAGCCATGCCAGCCCTACGCCGAGGGATTCAGATTGAAAGGTGCTCACATCTTGAAAAGCGTTGATGAGGGCGGGCAGCGTCATAAGGCCGCGGCGCCCCACCTCGCTGTAGCGGACGTGGTAGGTGTACTCGAAGGCGTTGGGCGAGGGGGCGCCGCCTGCGGTGCTGGTTTCGAGGGTGTCGGTCATGTAGGGCTCCTTGCGTCGCTAAACGATGGGGGTTATACCCGAAGCGTGCAAGAAGGAACGGGAGACGCGACGCCCCGGCGGAACCTCGGCTAGAACGTCGTCCCGTTCCAGCCAAAGTTGGGGGTGGACGAGCAGCTCACATAGATGCGCGCCGGGTCGATGCCGAGCGTCTCGGCGACGGCGGGCGTCACGGCGGCGGTGAGCGCCTCCCATGCACTCGCCGGAACCTCGCCCCGCGCGAACACCCCGACCTCGATCAGGGCGCTCGCCTCGCTATCGTCGCCCCCGAAGTAGATGGGCGCGTTCTCGTCGAAGAGGCACATGAGCCATTGCTCGGACTTACCGGGGATGTTCTCGATGGCTTGGCCGAAGGCGGCCTTGAGGGCGTGCTGGGCGGTCTCGGGGATGGGTGTGGTCGCGTGCGTCTTGATTACGGGCATGGCGGGACTCCTATCAGGGGTATCGGACAGATACCTCGGTTGTACCCGCAACGCGCCGCTGCCGCACGGACAGCCGACGCCCTCCTGGCGTCACGGGCGTTGCCGTGTGCGGATTTGCCACTCTGGGCGCATGAAAAAGGGTAGGAAGTGGCAAATCCGCACACGGGAACTTCGGGGTGGTGAGAGGCGCGCTTCGGCGGGGCCGGATGCTGGCGGGTGAGCGGCGCGCGGCGGCGTTAGCGGGTGAGCGGCGCGATGGCGCGCACGGCGGCATCGATGGCGGCTGCTACCAGCGCAGGGTCCTCGATGGTCGCGATAGCTTTGCCGCGGAAGCCGTATTCGGTGATGTCGGAGAAGAGCACCTTGACGGGCGGGTCGGAGATGATGGGCGAGACGGCGGCAACGGCGGTCTCGGTCGCTTGGGCGATGCGCTCGGCGTCCTCGGCAAGCGGCGCGCCGGTGGAGGTGACGGCAAACGGTACGACCACGAGGTTTGCCGGCGGCAGTTTGGTGAGCGACGTTTTGGAGAGCACCGAGTTGGGGATGATGACGGTCTGCCCGCTCGCGTTCTCGATGGTGGTGTGCCGAAGGCCCACGTCGGTCACCACGCCCTGGTCCGAGCCGACGCGGATGTGGTCGCCCGGCACCACCACGCGCATGAGGGTGAGCTGAAGCCCGCCGATAAGGTTGGAGAGCGTGTCCTGAAAGCCGAGGGAGACGGCGATGCCGCCGACGCCGAGCGCGGCGATGACGGTGCTGATGTTGACGTTGAAGCACGTGTCGAGAATGATGCTCCCGCCGATGAGCCAGATGGTGCCGCGTGCGATGTTTACGATAATCGACGACGCCGGCAGGGGGTTCTCGTCGCTGTGAAGGGCGCGGCGCAGCACGTGTGCGCAGGTGCGCGAGCAGGCAAAAGTGACGATGAGAATGATGAGAAACCATGCGACGAAACGCATCCAACCTGCGGGGAGGATCGAGAAGAGCTGGTTCAGAAACGGTTCCATAAGGCGGCCTATCGTGTCTTCGGTATCTTTTGCCCATGGTATACCCCATTCTCTATCCGGCAAAAACGGAGCGGGCGCGGGCGAAACATGGCGCCGCTGCGGGCGTGCGCGTATACTTTCGTCCATATGACGCAAGAGAAGGGGTACCCATGGCACGGGAGCGCACGGTGATAATGACGCCGACGGGCAGGACGTTTACCGTGGGAGAGCCCCTGGTGGAGACGCCCGCGCCGGCGCCCTCGCTCGGGGCGGACTCGACCGGCGTGGTGTTTGAGGGCGGAGGCATGCGCGGGCTGTTTACCGCGGGCGTCATCGACGTGTGGATGGAGCAGGGCATCACCGCGACGGCTGCCGTGGGCGTGTCGGCGGGCGCCACGTTTGGCTGCAACTTCAAGTCGCTGCAGATCGGTCGTCCGCGCCGCTATAACGAGCGGTTTTGCGCCGACCCGCGGTACGCGAGCCTAAGGAACCTTCTCACCACCGGAGACCTGTACAGCCGTGACTTCGCCTACGGTGAGCTGCCCTGGGAGATCGACCCCTTTGATCTTGCGGCCTTTGAGCGCAACCCCATGCGCTTCTACACCGTCTCGACCGATCTTGCCACGGGCGGCGCCGTCTACCACGAGCTCACCGGTTCGGGTGCCGAGGTCATCGAGTGGATTCGCTCCTCGGCATCTATCCCCGTGCTCGCGCGCCCCGTCGAGCTCGACGGCATGCGTCTGCTCGACGGCGGGGTGGCAGATTCCATTCCGCTCGACTGGATGCTCGCGCAAGGGTTTGCGAAGACGGTGGTCGTGCTCACGCAGCCCGCGGGCTACCAAAAAGAGCCCAACAGCCTTATGCCGCTGTTGCGCCTGTGGTTTCGCCGCTATCCGCGCTTTGTGGCCGCGCTTGCCGATCGCCACGAGCGCTATAACGCCACGCTCGACAAGATCGCGCGCCTCGAGCGCGAGGGCCGCATCTTTGTGGTGCGCCCGTCCGCTTCGGTCAAGACGCCCGCCATGGTGCGCGACCCGGCGCTGCTTGAGGAGATATACCAGCGCGGCCGCGCGGACGCCGAGGCGGCGCTCCCTGCGCTCGAGGCCTATTTGCGCGCCTGAGGGCTTGGGGCGGGGCGCCGGCGTTCAAGGAAAAACTATGCAGTTGCGCGCCGGTGACGATTAGGTACCGTAGGGTAGAGGTATCAGAGGTACAGACCGCTGCTGCCGGCTTCCCCTCGCGGTGGGACCGGTGTGTGTTTGCCCGGCGCAAGCGCGCGTCGGGCGCTGTTGATCCCCTTTTCGCTCCCGTCTACCCGAGAGGACCCTATGCACGGTGACACCATTTTGCTCATGACGTTTGTGTTCGCGCTGGTCGCCGCCTTTGTCGGCGGACTCGTCGCCCGTGCGCTCCGCCTGCCGCCCATCGTGGGCTATCTTCTGGGCGGCTTTGCCGTGGGCCCTTTCACCCCGGGCTTCATCGGCGACTCGCATGCGATGAGTCAGCTTTCCGAGATCGGCGTCATGTTCATGATGTTCGGCGTGGGCATGCACTTCTCGCTCAAGGACCTGCTGGCCGTCAAGGGCGTCGCCATTCCCGGCGCCGTGCTGCAGATCGCGCTCGGGACGCTCGCCGGCACGGGGCTGGCGCTCGCGCTCGGCTGGTCGATCGAGGCGGGCGTCATGCTCGGCCTCTCGGTGAGCATCGCCTCGACCGTCGTCCTCATCCGCAACCTCACCGATGCCGGCAGGTATCAGAGCACAGGGGGTCGCATCGCCACCGGGTGGCTGATTGTCGAGGACCTTGCGACCATCGTCATCCTTGTCATCCTGCCGGTCGTGTTTGGGCCGGGCGAGGTGGCGGGGCCCGCGCTAGCGCTTCAGATCGCCGAGGCGCTCGTGCTCACCGCGGTCTTCGTGGCGCTCATGCTCGTGGTGGGCACCCGCGCGCTGCCCTGGCTGCTCGTGCGCATCGCGCGCTTCTGCCCGCGTGAGCTGTTCCAGCTCGCGGTGGTGGTCGTCGCACTCGGCGTGGCCATGGTCGCCTCGCTCGTGTTCAACGTCTCGGTGGCACTCGGTGCGTTTCTGGCAGGCGTGGTGGTGAGCGGCTCGGCCCTCTCTCACCGCATCGCCGCGGAGGCCGTACCCTTTCAGGACCTGTTCTCCATCATCTTCTTCGCGTCCGTGGGCATGATGGTCGACCCCTTCACGCTCGCCGCGCACCTGCCCGAGCTCCTTGCCATCGTCGCCCTCATCATGGTGGGCAAATGGCTCATCAACATGGTGCTCGGCATTGTGCTTTCCGCGGGGCTCGGCACGACGCTCACCGTGGCGGCCGGCCTTTCGCAGATCGGCGAGTTCTCGTTCATCATCGGGCAGCTCGGCATGTCGCTCGGCGTGCTTACGGCCGAGCAGTACAGCCTCATCCTGGGCGGTGCCGTCATCTCGATCGCCCTCAATTCGTTTGTATTCAAGACGGTGGACCCGTTCGAGCGCGCGCTCGGCGCGCGCCTCCTGTTCCGGCATCTGTACGACCGTCATGTGCGCACCGTGGCGAGCCCCGAGGCGGAGACGCTCAGCGACCATGTGGTCGTGGTGGGCTACGGGCATGCGGGCCGCTGCGTGGCCGATGTGCTGGCGCGCCTCTCGGTACCGTGCCTTGTGGTGGAGCGCGACCTCGCGGCGGCCGAGGAGGCGGAGGCGGCGGGGCTCTGCGTGCTGCAGGGGGATGCGGCCAACTCCACCATCTTGGAGCACGCGCACCTCGCGCAGGCCCGTCTCATGGTCATCGCCGTCGGCGAGGAGACCTCGGCCGAGGTCATGGCGCACGAGGCGCGCGAGCTTGCACCGGGTCTTAGCATCGTGGCCCGCGCCGATTCCGACGAGGCGGTCTCCGAGCTCGTGGCGGCGGGCGCGGCCGATGTTGTGCGCCCCGAGCTCGAGGGCGGCGTCGAGCTCATGCGCCATGCCCTCCTGCGTCTCGGGTACCGTCCCCAGCAAATCCAGGGCTATGCCAACGATCTGCGCGCCAGCGGCTACGAGGCCTTGGGCGACGGCGCGCAGCTGAGCCGCGTGCGGGCCATCGAGCGCTTCATGGGCGCGATGCGTGGGCTCGAGCTCGATTGGGTCCAGGTGGGCGAGGGCAGCTCGCTGGCGGGCAAGACCTTGGCCGAGAGCGACCTGCGCGCCCGTACCGGGGCGCAGGTGGTGGCGCGCCGGCGCGGGGACGACGTCGCCCTCGTGGTGGCGCCCGACGAGCGGGTCGAGGTGGGCGACGTGCTCGGTCTGGTGGCCACGCCCGAGGGCATCGCCGCGGCGGAGCGCGAGCTCGCTCCGGGCGCCTAGCGTGCGCCCCGCGCAAGCGTGGGACTTTCGTGCGCGCCCCTTAACGCGGCCATTTGGGGACGGGGTCAAAGTATGCAATGGCGCGCGGGCGCGGGCGGCGCGACCGTGATGCTATGCGGCGGGCAGTGCAACGGTGATGGTGAGCGTGCCGTCTGCCGCTTGGGCGGCAACGGTGCCGCCCATGGCTTCTACCAAGCGCGCTACGATGGCGAGGCCGAGCCCCGTCCCCTCTCCCGTGCGCGCGGCGTTGCCGCGATAGAAGCGGTCGAAGAGCCGCTCCGCATCGATGCGTGAGGCATCCGCCACCGGGTTTGCGAACCGTATCGTCACGCTACCTGCGGGCAAGACCGCGCTTGCGGTGTGGGCGGTGCCCGCGGCCCCGTTGCGTGCGGCCGTGCCGGCGCCTGCTGGCGTTACGGGGGAGGCTGTCTCGCGTGCCACCTCCACCGTGGGTGCGCCCATGCCGTGCCTGAGGGCATTGACCGTAAGGTTCATGAGGACGCGCCCGAGCGCCTCACGGTTGGCGAGCGTGCAGACGCCCGCGTCGGCCTCCGCGCAGAGGACGCGCGGCTCCCAGCCACGGGCGTTGAGGTCGGGGTAGAACGTAAGAAGCGCCTCGGAAAGCGCGGGCATGACCTCCACCGGCTCGAGCTCTAGAGCAAAGTCTGGGTCGCTTGCCCGCGCGTAATCGAACAGGCCGTCCACCAGCTCGCGCATGGTGGCAAGCCGCTCGGTCGCCTGCGCGCGAAAGCGCGCGGCCGCCTCCGCGTCCTCGGTGCGCTCCGCAAGCTGCAGGTACCCTTGGGCGCCGGCGAGCGGCGTGCGGATATCGTGGCTGAGCGATGCTAGGTCCTGCTGGAAGGCGCCATGAGCGCGTTCGGCAGCGATGCGCGCCTCCTCGGTGCGATCAAACTCGGCGTTCAGCGCCTGCGCGAGCCGCGTAAGGCCGGCGCTACGCACGTGCAACATAATGCGCGCGTTGTCGAGCCCCTGCTCGGCCCGTGCCTCGATAGCGCAGGCGATGCGCCCAAGCTCGCGCTCGCGTGCAAGAAGAACGAGGGCGCAGAGTGCGCCCGCCGCGCCGAGGACTATCACGCATATCAGAAGAATGGTCTGGGCAGCCATGCGCCCTCCTCAGGTAACCCTGCCGGCCTTAGTCGTTTTCAGCCGCTGTTTCCATAAAGCTGAGGCGGAAAGCTCGTTTTGTATTATCCAAGCGTAGCACGCCGCCATACCGTTTTGACGAGCAAGCCGGATGCGCCCACCCAGCCCGCAGAGACAGCGAAGGGGTACAGTGCGCTCGTCGCATTGCCCAAGAGCATGGCAGGATTCTCGAGCGCGGTGGCAACCGAGCTGAGCTGTATCTGCGCGATGAGCGTATAAAGCCCGGCCGCCATAGGGAACATGTTCGCCAGCAGATCCATAACCCATGCAACAGATCCTCCCGGCAACGAGAGCCCCATAAGGGTGGCAAAACACATGCTGATGGTTTTTACGGGTATGGTTGCCGCTACCATGAGCGAAAGGGATGCCACGGCTGTTGTGTAGAAGACAAAGCCTGCAAATCCGTAGCACCATGCAGCCACGCTTGCCTCTTCGATGGAAACGCCGGTTGCCGCTGAGAAGACGATGCCCTCCGCCATGACAAGGGAGACTGAGACGAGGGAGATGAGGAAAAGCGTCGCCAGCGCAGCATACGTGTGAGCGCGCCGGTACCCCGCACAGATAAACGACCGAGTTGCCCCGTGCTCGGAAGAAAGGAGATCGGCGATGATGATGCTCGAGAAAAGCGCGCAGATGCCGTAAAAGCCACGGCTGTTGGGGGCAACCACTATGGTGAAGTCGCCTAACGTGCCATTTGCGATGTGCACGAGGTAAGCGAAAAGTTGTGGGGCGAGGGGGACGAGTACGCAGCAGGCAAGGCAGATCCAAAACGTGGGGGAGCGGCGTAGGCGAAAGCGGTTCGCGCGCACGATGTTGATGAACATGGGCGGCCTTTCTCGGCGTTTCCAACGGTGCCGTCCGCCCGGACCGATGGGCTCTGGACGGACGGCGCAAAATGATGGCTACAGCGTCTTGCGGCGGAAGACGATCCAGCCGAGCGCGCCTGCCGCGACCGCCCAGCCCACGGCGACGAGCGCCGTATGCACGAGCGTGCCCGCATCTTGGGTGACAAAGGACGCGCCGTTGCCGAGCGTCATGGCCTGCGCGTAGAGCAGGTTGTCGATAGCAATCTGCGCGAAACCGGTCGCCGGTGGCAGAAACGCCGCGACCATGCCAAAGAGCAGCATGAAGCCGTTGCCCACGATGCCGAGGCCCACGAACATGGTGCTCACCCAGGCGAGCGTCTCCCCGCGGGAGAGGATGGCGCAAAGGGTGCAGACGACGGTGTAGGCAAACCCAACGAGTGAGGCCAGACCCCACCACATGAGTAGCTGTGATGCGCTCGCGACACTCTCGATGTGCATGCCGAGCAACCAGGGGACAAGCCCGAAGCAAGCAAGCATGACACCCGGTATCACCAGCGTAAACAGCGCCCCCACCGCAACCTTGGAGGCAGCGTATCCGCTTCGGGCGCCGCTGCCAGCGAGCACGGTCTTGAACCCGCCCGCCTTCCAGTCGCTCGCGATCAGGTAGGTGGGCGCATAGGAGGCGAACAGCGGCAGAAAGCCGGATAAGAACGATATCTCTGCCGTGGTGTCAAGGGCGTTAGGGAAATCCACCCCAGAGATCGGTTCGCCCGCGCTGAGGGCGATAACGACGTTCATCCCTATGAAGAACAGGCAGAACCCGACGATAAAGAGCAAAACGCCCGCCGCCACGCCCGAGCGGCGCAAACGGTAGAGGTCGGCGCGCAGATAGTTCAGCATCGTCCATCACCTGCCTCTCCGGGAGAAGCGGCCGGTGGCGCGACCCGCACCGGCGCCGGGTGCGGTGCCGGCGTCGTCCACGTCGTGCCCGCCCATGAGCTCCACAAAGAACGCCTCGCGGTCTCCTTCCGTGCGGTGCAGGTCAGAAAGCGCGATACCCTCGCTCATGAGGACCTCGCCCACGCGTGCGGTGTCCACCTCGCCGTCGATGCGCAGGGTGTCGTCCGGCATCATCTGGATGCGCGCGCCGCGGACGCGCTCGGTGAGCGTGGCGAGAGCCCGCTCGGGCTCGGCGCAGCTGAGGGCGAGGTAGCTCGCGCACTCCTCCTCAACGGCGGCAGCAGTCAACTCGCGCACCATATGGCCGTCGCGGATGATGCCGTAGCAGGTGCACATACGCTCGAGCTGGTCGAGCACGTGCGAGCTGATGAGCACCGTCACGCCGCGCTCGTGGTTGAGGCGCACGATAAGCGTGCGGATGGCGCGCGCCGCATCCGGGTCGAGGCCGTTCAAGGGCTCGTCCAACATGAGCACGCTCGGGTTGCCCATGAGGGCGAGTGCGATGCCTAAGCGCTGCTTCATGCCCATGGAGAAGCGCTTGGCCTTCTGGCGGCCGGTGTCGGCGAGGCCCACGGCGTCAAGCAGCTCCTGGCAGGTGCGCTTGGCGTCTACGAGCCCTAAGGTGAGCGCCTTCACCATGAGGTTGTCGTACGCAGAGAGACTGGGGTAGATGCCCGGGCTCTCGATGAGCGTACCCACCGCCGGATGAGCCTCGCAGGGTGCGAGCGCGGCGCCGAGCACGTGCACCTCGCCTGCGGTTGCCGGCATGAGCCCCGCCACGATCTTCATGGTGGTGGACTTGCCCGAGCCGTTTTTGCCAATGAATCCGTAGATCTCGCCGCGTCCCACGGTAAGGTTGAGGTCGCGGAGGGCCCGCTTGCCGCGGAACTTCTTCTCGAGCGCGTGCGTCTCGATGGCGTTCATGCTCCGGTCTCCTTTCGTCTGGCCTTCATCTTGGCATAGAAGATACGGGGCGCCCTGCAAGAAGGCGCCAGCAAAGCTGCAAGATTGTTACAAGATTGCCCGCGTCGCCGCGCTGCCGCCCGCGACGCGCTTTCGCCCGGGCACGGTGCCGTCGCGCCGCCCGGGTGGCGCCGGAGGGCCATGCTGCGCGGGCGCCGCGCCGTGCCCGCGCCGACGGCGGCCTACCGCCGCAGCTTGAAGCCGATGCCCCACACGGTCTCGAGGTACCCGTCGGTGCCCAACGCCTTGAGTTTGGCGCGCAGGTTCCCCATATGGGTGACCACGGTCTTCTCGTCCGCGACGGTGGGGGTGAGGGCCGCGTCGTCGGTGCACGCGAGCACATAGAGCTCACGCTTGGTGAAGACGCGGTCGGGGTGCGCCATCAGCGTGGCGAGAAGGTCGAACTCCGTGCGGGTGAGCCTGACGGGCGCGCCCGCCACCGTGAACGTGCGCGTCTCGGGCGAGAGCCGCCAGGTGCCGAAGGCAAGCGCGTCCTCGGTCTCTGACCGCCCCTCCTCGGCGCCGGCGCCGCCGTTCACCGGGCGCGCTGCGCGCCGCAGTAGCGCCTCGGCGCGGGCGAGGAGTTCGTCGAGATCGAAGGGCTTGACCAGGTAATCGTCGGCGCCGGTGCGCAGCAGCGCCACGCGGTCGGACACGGCCCCCTTGGCCGAGGTCACGATGATGGGCACGGCGCCGAGCCGGTCGCGCACGAGCGGCACCAGCTTCTCACCGGGCATGCCGGGGAGCATGAGGTCGGTGATGATGAGGTCGAAGCCCGGTCCGGCCGCGCGGTCCCGGCCCGCGCCCTCGATCACGAGGCGCGCCTCGCTTCCCGAGAAGACGGGCGTGCAGACATAGCCCTCCTGGCCGAGGAAGGTGCACACGATCTCATTCAGGCTGGCATCGTCTTCCACCACGAGCGCGCGTCTGGGCATCATGCCTCCCGTTGCAGGTCATCCGACAGAGGGTTTACAGGCGACGGCATCATGCTAGCACGTCGCCGTCCCGCCCGCCGTGCCCGGGCGCTTTTGCGCATCTGACGGGGCTTGCCTTAACGCCCGCTTAATTTCTGAAAACGGTTGGCCCCGCTCCCGCGCGCTGGGCATAATGAGACCTCAGGGAAGGAGTGCCCGTGGATACTGCACACGCACCGCGCGTCCTCGTCGTAGACGACGAGCGCGCTATCACCGACCTCGTCGGCATCTATCTCAAAAACGAGGGCTATGAGGTGACGCTCGCCTACAACGGGGCGGACGCCGCCCGCGCCATTCTCATGCAGGATTTCGATCTGGCGATTCTCGATATCATGCTGCCGGATATCGATGGCTTCGAGCTTCTGCGCACCATTCGCGCCAACCACACCTACCCCGTCATCATGCTCACGGCGCGCGACGCCCAGTCCGACAAGATCGAAGGGCTGACGCTCGGGGCAGATGACTACGTGGTCAAGCCCTTCCGTCCGCTTGAGCTCGTGGCGCGTGTCAAGGCGCAGCTGAGGCGCTACACGAGCTATGGCACGCGCGATCAGGCGGAGGATGCCGAGGTCTCGGTCAACGGCCTCACCATCAACCGCGATGCGCGTCAGGTGACGGTGGACGAGAAGCCGGTCCGCACGACTCCGCTCGAGTACGCCATCCTCCTCTACCTGGTGGAGCACCGCGGCAAGGTGGTGCCGGTGGAGGAGCTCTTCCGGGCGGTGTGGAACGAGGAGTTCATGGCGGGTTCCAACAACACCGTTATGGTGCACATCCGCCATCTACGCGAGAAGATAGGCGACGATGCCGCCAACCCGCGCTTCATCAGAAACATATGGGGCGTGGGCTATACCATCGACGCATAAGCGCGTCTTGGGAGATTTGCTGCAGCGCAATACGGGGGTGGAGCGCATGGCGATACAGCACAAGGGGGTGCGCCGCGAGGCACATGCCCCCATCAATCCGTTGACGGGTGTGGCCCGTCCGGTTTCTGCGGCCGAGGGAGACGCCGTCGAGCCGGAGCCATCGTTTTGGGACGCCGACGAACCCGCCCGCGCCGTCCGCGACGCACCGGGCTTGGATGCGTCCATCCCCTTTATCACCGACGAGGGGGCTCCCGAGGAGCCCCGGCCCCTGCCCGAGCGCCTCGGCGCTCTTCTGGACAACCGTGCGTTTGCCATCTCGATGCTCTTTGTGCTGTTGATCGCCGTGGTGGGTCCGCAGCAGCTCTTGCTCTTTGTGCTGTTGCTCTTTGTGGGCTATCTTCTGATCGATCGGTTTCCGCCCGCGCGGCGCTGCGCCATCTTGGGCGGCGCTGCGTGGCTTTTCACCCTCCTGGTGGGCACTATCGTCACCGGAAGCGTGACGGCCCCTCTTGTCTTTGGGCTCGATCACCTCTTTATGTGGGGCGGCTTTTTGCTCGCCGTCGCCGTGTGCGGCTCCTACTTTGCGGGCCGCTCCATGTTCAGGCTCGGCTATGCGCGCGGCCAGGAGGAGGCCGACCACGTCATCGCCTCCCATCTTGTCGACCGCCTGATCGACCACCGCAACAACTGGGAGGGCCTCGACGGCGACTACCTCGAGGTGGAGAGCGCCCTCAACCGCGTGCGCGAGCGCGAGCGCCGCGCCGAGCAGGCCCTGCGCGACGAGGCGGGCCGCAAAGACGACCTCGTCACCTACCTCGCCCACGACCTCAAGACGCCGCTCGCGAGCGTGGTGGGCTATCTCTCGCTTCTCGAGGAGGCTCCCGACCTCCCGGTGGAGCAGCGCGCCCGCTTTACCGGCATCGCGCTCGAGAAGGCGCATCGCCTGGATGAGCTCATCGAGGAGTTCTTCGACATCACGCGCTTCGACTTTCACGATATCGTGCTCACGCGGGGCTACGTGGACCTGGCGCTTATGCTCGCGCAGGTGGCGGACGAGTTCTACCCCACGCTGTCCGCCCAGCACAAAGAGGCGGCGATCGACGTCCCCGAGGGCCTCACGGTCCTCATCGACGGCGACAAGATGGCCCGCGTCTTCAACAACGTGATGAAAAACGCGATCGCCTACAGCTACGAGCATTCCGTCATCCGGGTGCGGGCGCGCAGGCTCGCGGCGGAGGGGGATGCCGAGGGGTTGGTCGAGATCCGCTTCGAGAACCAGGGCGACCCCATTCCCGCCCCCAAGCTCAAGTTGATTTTTGAGAAGTTCTACCGGCTGGATGCCGCGCGGGCCACCAACCGCGGCGGCGCGGGTCTGGGCCTTGCCATCGCGCGGGAGATCGTGAGTGCGCACGGGGGTACCATTACGTGTGAGTCGACGCCGGAGCATACGGTCTTCATCATCACGCTGCCCGCTTAAAAGGAGGTTCGCCTCGTGGCCAACCTATTTGAATACTTGGGATACGAGCTCGCCCCGTTTGACGAGCGCGAGGTCAACGCCATCGATGCCGCCATCTTTTCGCAGGCGTGCATGATCGACGGTGCGGGCATCGTGCCCGCCGCGCCCAGGCGCCCCTCGGCGCTCTCGCGCCTGCGCGCCCTCGTGGCGCCGGGCAGCATGCGGAGCGCGTGTTTTGCCGACCTCGCGCGCGCTGAGCGCTTCGACACCATGTTTTTGGGCTTCGTGCCCGGCGACCTCAAGGAGATGCTGCTCCGGCTTGTGGCGAGCCCGCGGTATCGCGACGTGCGCCTCGTGGGGTACCAGGCGGTGTTTGACGAGACGACGCACACCCAGTTTGCGGCGACAACGTATGTGTGGCGTGACGCCTTCGCCTTTATCGCGTTTCGGGGGACGGACACGTCGCTCGTCGGCTGGCGCGAGAACTTCGATATGGCGTACAAGCCCGTGGTGCGTGCCCAGCGCCTCGCCAAGGCGTATCTGGAGACGATGGCGGCGCATCTGGCGTGCCCGCTCATGGTGGGCGGCCACTCCAAGGGCGGCAACCTTGCGCTCTTCGCGGCTCTCACGGCGGCGCCGCGCGTGCAGGAGCGCATCGCGCACGTGTGGGCGCTCGACGCCCCCGGCTTCAAGGCGGGGCGGTTCGGAGAAGAGGACTATCGGCCGCTCGAGGGGCGCATCACGCGCATCGTGCCCGATGATTCCATCGTGGGCATGTTGCTCGAGCACCACGGTCCCGAGCGCACGGTCGAGAGCTTTGCCACCGGTCTCGACGCGCACTCGGCGTTCTCGTGGGAGGTGGCGGGCGACGACTTTGTGGGGCGCGACCGTCCCAACGACGCCTCGCTGGGGCTGCGCGCCGTGGCGGCCGAATGGCTCGCCGGTATGGATGACGCCCGCAAGGAGCAGGTGATCGACGCCCTCTTTGCCGCCATCGCCGCGAGCGGAGTCCCCGATGCGCGGGCCGTCTTTGCCGGCGGTCCGGAGATCGGCCGTGCAGCGATGGAGGCGATGCGCGCGCTCGATGCCGACGAGCGGGACCTCATCACGCGCGAGCTCGGCAACCTGGCGGCCATCGTCGCCCGCCGCGTGGGGCAGGACGTGGCGGGCGCGCTCTTCGGGTGGCTCGGCTAGAGGAACGCTGCCCCGTCCCGTTCGCGTAACTGCCGACACCTCTTCGGACGCGGGGATAAAACCGCCAGATTGCATCTCCGCAAGAGCAGGGGAGAGAAGCGGCGGATTGTATGGTTTTTGGGGAAAGAACGGGCGGATTGCATCTTTCTATACAATCCGCCCATTCTTTGCACGGCGCTGAGCTGGGCTTTCGTCGCATTGGAATCGCGACATGCAATCTGGCTATACAATCCGCGGGTTTTCTCCCCTCAGGGGTCCGGACATACCATCCGCCGCATAACTTCCGCGGGAACCGCCCATACCATCTGCGGACGTTCTTCTCCAGGGCCCGGGCGTAGCGTCCGCCCGACTCCTCCGCCGCCCGGGACCTTCCCAAAAACCAGACGCCTGCCGGCGTTATCCTGCCGTACCCGTCATCGCTCCCGCACGCGCCCGTCGCGCACCTCCCAGGTGCGCGCGGTCGCCGCGGCGAGAAATGTCGGATCGTGGCTGACCAGCACGAGCGCTCCGGGAAAGGCCGCGAGCGCCTGCTCGAGCGCCTCGGTCGAATGCAGGTCGAGGTGGTTGGTGGGCTCGTCCATCAAGATGAGGACGGGGCGATCGAGCATGCCGAGCGCGAGCATGAGCTTGCGGAGCTCGCCGGGGCTCACACGCTCGCCGGCAAGTATGCGGTCGGGGTCGGAGTTGAGCTGCGCCACGGTAGAGAGGACCCGTCCGCGCGCGGCGGCGTCGAGCGCGCGCACGCGGGCGAGCACCTCGGCGCGCACAGCGGGGGAGGGCTCTTGCGGGATGTCGAGCACGCGTAGGCCGGGTGCGAGCAGCCCGCGCAGGTGCGCCAAAAGCGTGCTTTTGCCGGCGCCGTTGGGGCCCACGATGCCGATGTGGTCGGTGTTGCCCACAAAGAGCGACGGTATGGCGAGGGTGCCCGCGCCGCAGGGAATGCGCCCCTCGGCGAGGTGCGCGAGCGTCTTGCGGGGGCTCGGCTCGGCGTCGAGCCAGAGGTCGCCGTCGTAGCGTTTTGCCACAAAGGCGGCGGCGACGCGCTTCTGCGCCGCCTCGGTGCGGGCGCCCATCTGCGCGGAGAGCCGCCCGCGCGCCCCGTCCTGCCCCGTGTAGACGGCGAGGTCGATTTTGGCCTTGGCCGACTTGTCCTTGGGATCGATGTGGCGCTTGCTGCGGCGCGCGCCGGCACGCGCCGCCTCGCGGGCGCGCCGGTCCTGCTCGGCGGCAAGGCGGGCGAGCTCGCTTTTTGCCGCCTGCCGCTCGGCGATGAGGGCCCCGCGCTCGCGGTCCGCCTCGGCATGCGCCTGCGTGTAGCCGCCGGGACGCACCACCACGTCGCCGTTCTCAAAGGAGACGCAGCGCTCGGCGAGGGCGTCGAGCAGCTCACGATCGTGGCTCACCACGATGCCGATGCCGCGAAACGACTCGAGTGCGCGGGCGAGCTCGCTGCGTGCGTCATGGTCGAGGTGGTTGGTCGGCTCATCGGCCACCAGCACGTCCGGTCGGCGCCACAGGGCCACGGCGATCTGCAGCTTCTTGCGCTCGCCGCATGAGAGTTCGTCGAACCGCCAGGCCATATCGTCCTCAAGGTGAAAGATGCGCCTCAGCTCGCGTGCCTCGCGGCTAAAGTCGAGGGCAAAGTCGGCAAGTCCCTCCGGCGGATCGTCGACCTCCTGGGTGCACAATATCCCCATGAGAGCGGGGCTGACGGTGCCTCGGTCGGGTGCGAGGTCGCCCACGGCGATGCGGGCGAGGGTGGTCTTGCCGCAGCCGTTGTCGCCCAGCACCCCCGTCCATCCGGCCGGAAAGGCAACGGAAACGTCGTGGAGGATAGGCGCGGTGGCAGAGGGATAGGTGTAGGTCACCTGCGAGAGGGTGAGTTGCATGGGTTGTCTCCTCGGGTTAGGCAGCCGCCGCGCTTGCGCGGGGCGGCCCCGGCGACGCATGCGACGCCGAAAGCGTGCGGAACGTTTGAGAACGTTAGCGAATACGCACCCGAGAAACCCTTTCTCATCGTAGTGCCCGCGTGTCGCATACGCGGCTGTGCATAACGCAGTATAGCGCACCGTCGCGCGCCTTACACTCCCCTAACATGTCTCTTTCAGCTGCATGAAGTCGAGCGCGTACCATCTGGTGAGCTATCACGTACGATGCACGCAGACTCGGGTGCGCTAAACATTGGGAGGTACTGAGGTGGATACAGCTGATCAGAGCTGGGCGGCACAGGTAGAGGCGGCGCAGGCGCGCGAGATGGGGGCGCCGGATGCTGCTGCGCCCGCGTCCGAGCACCCGGTGCGTCTGGCCGTTCAGAACCTCGACCTCTACTACGGGGACTTCCACGCCCTGAAGAACGTCTCGATCGACATCCGCGACCGCGAGGTGACCTCGTTCATCGGCCCGTCCGGCTGCGGCAAGTCCACGCTGCTGCGCACGCTGAACCGCATGAACGACCTCGTCAAGGACTGCCGCATCGAAGGCAAGATCACGCTTGACGGCGAGGACATCTACCAGGACTACAACGTTACGCGCCTGCGTCAGCGCGTGGGCATGGTGTTCCAGCGCCCCAACCCGTTCCCCATGAGCATCTTCGATAACGTCGCCTACGGGCCGCGCGGCATGGGCATCAAGAGCAAAAGCGAGCTCGAGGGCATCGTTGAGGAGTCCCTGCGCCGCGCCGCCCTCTGGGACGAGGTCAAGGACAAGCTCAAGAGCTCGGGCATGGGCCTCTCGGGCGGCCAGCAGCAGCGCCTGTGCATCGCGCGCGCCATCGCCGTCCAGCCCGAGGTGCTGCTCATGGACGAGCCGACGTCGGCCCTCGACCCCATCTCTACGCAGATGGTCGAGCAGCTGGCGCTCGAGCTCAAGGAGCATTACACGCTCGTCGTGGTGACCCACAACATGCAGCAGGCGTCGCGCATCTCCGATTCGGTGGCGTTCTTCCTGCTCGGCGAGCTCGTGGAGCACGCGCCCACCCAGCAGCTCTTCTCGACGCCCCAGGATCAGCGCACGGCCGACTACCTCACCGGACGCTTTGGCTGATACGGTGTAAGATGGAGCCGGTACGGTGCGCGCGGGCGCGCCGTCAGTGGTTGTAGAGTAAGGGTGACGCATGATCTATTACGTTGAGGATGACGACAACATCCGCGGTCTCACGCTCTATGCGCTGCATCAGCAGGGTATCGAGGCGGAGGGATTTGCCTCCGACAGCGAGTTCAAGGCGGCGGTTGCCCGGCGCGTTCCCGACGCCGTCCTGCTCGACATCATGCTGCCCGATACCGACGGGCTCGAGATCTTGCGTCGCCTGCGCGCCGACCAGGAGACGGCGACGGTGCCCATCATGATGCTTACCGCCAAGGACACCGAGCTCGACAAGGTGGTCGCACTCGACGGAGGTGCGGACGACTACCTCACCAAGCCCTTCTCGCTCATGGAGCTCACCAGCCGTTGCCGCGCGCTTCTGCGCCGCGGCGGCATGACCAAGAAGGTCTCCGACGTGCTCTCCTCGGGCGGCATCGTGCTCTCGCCGAGCCACCGCGAGGTGCGCGTCGACGGCGAGGAGGTCAAGCTGACGCTCCGCGAGTTCGACCTGCTCGAGTACCTCATGCGCAAGCCCGGTGTCGTCTTTAGCCGCGAGGCGCTCCTCCAGAGCGTCTGGGGCTGGGACTTCGACGGCGGTTCGCGCACGGTAGACGTGCACGTGCAGACGCTGCGCCAGAAGCTCGGCGACCACGCGAGCTGCATCGAGACGGTGCGCGGCGTCGGCTACCGGTTTGCCGACCGCACCGAGTAGCGCCGGCCTCCTCCCGGCTGATCGTCCATGAGCCCCTTTGGATCGAAACACACCCTTTCGCGCCGCGTCTTCGGCACGGTCTTTACCGTGGCGTTTGCCGCCATCGCCGTCTTCACGGTGGTGGGATCGGCGTTTCTGCAGTCCAATCTGGCGGCGGTGACGCGCAGCGAGCTGCACGACGAGGCGGAGATCGTGGCGGCGGCGCTCGATAGCACCACCAACGACATCGCCGTGCTGCAGCGCGTCGAGATCGAGAACACGCGCCTCACCCTTATTGCAGAGGACGGCGCCGTCATCTACGACAACCAGGAGCCGGCGGCGACCATGGAGAATCACGGGCAGCGCCCCGAGGTGCTCCAGGCGCGCGAGACGGGGCACGGCTCAGACGAGCGCGACTCCACCACCATCGGCGAGGTCATGCTCTACGAGGCGGTGCTGCTCGATAACGGGCAGGTCATCCGCATCGCGCAGGCGCAGGCGGGGGTGCTCTCCATCCTGCTGTCGTTCGTGGGGCCGCTCCTCATCATCGCCGCGATGGTGATCGTCGTCTCGTTCTTCGCGGCGCGCCGCGAGTCGCGCGCCATCATCGCGCCCCTGCTCGACGTCGACCTCGACCACCCCAAGCGCAACATGGAGGGCGCCTACGCCGAGATGGTGCCCATGCTCGAGCGCATCGAGAGCCAGCGCCAGGAGCTCAAGCAGCAGGTGCGCGTGCTCGCCGACAACGATCGCATGCGGCGCGAGTTCACGGCAAACATCACCCATGAGCTCAAGACGCCGCTTACGGCCATCTCGGGCTACGCGGAGCTCATCTCGTCTGACATGGTGGTCGACGAGGCCGATGTGAAGGATTTTGCGAGCCGCATCTACCGCGAGGCGGGGCGCCTGACGGCCCTTGTGAACGACATTCTCACCCTCTCGAACCTCGACGAGGCGGAGCGGTCGGAATCCGATGAGGCGGCGGGCGTACTCGGTTCGACGGAACCCATCGACCTGCCGCGCATGCTCGAGACCGTACAGCAGCGTTTGGAGCACGTAGCGCTCAAAGCCGAGGTCGCCCTCTTCTTGGACGAGCACCCCGCCATGGTCATCGGCGTGCCGCGCCTGCTCGACGAGCTCGCCTACAACCTCGCCTCAAACGCCATCCGCTACAACCGCCCCGGCGGTTCGGTGGTGCTCGCCTGCGGTATCGACGATGACGGCAGGCCGTTTATCCGCGTGGAGGATACGGGTATCGGTATCGCGCGCGAGGAGCAGGCAAAGATTTTCGAGCGCTTCTACCGGGTGGACAAGAGCCGCTCCAAGGCGCGCGGCGGCACGGGGCTCGGCCTGGCGATCGTCAAGCACGCGGCTGCGTTCCATGGGGCGACGATCTCGCTCGACAGCGAGCCGGATTGCGGCACGCGCATCGTAGTGACCTTCCCCGTGCAGGTGTTGCCGAGCGTTGCGGTGCCGACGGATGCGCGCTAGCGCGACGCGCACCGGTAGGCCGCGCAACGTTGGGGAGCCCGCGGTCCCTTATGTGTGCGGGAAAGCGCATATTACTAACCCCCTGTGGCCAAAAACCGCATCGAAATAATGATTAGCGCTCTGAATGCATGAAGAAAACGGGGCCTCGGACCCGCTTTATGATCTATTTGGGGGTCAAAGAACACAGAATCGCGTCTTCAGGGCTCCTCAAGGACGCAAAAGCTGGGGGGTCAGTTATTATTTCGCTACGGTTTTTGGCCATAGGGGGTTATTACATAACGGTCTGCGCCGGTTTGTCTCGAGCGAACGTCGCGGAACAGCTCAGATGAAGCCTTCTGTGGATTGGGCATCGCACCGATAGCGTTCGACGCGCATCGCTCTCGCGCACTTGCGCATGACTCATGAAAATAATCTAAGTCTTTAGCGCTTAGGTTTTATGCGTGAGCAAGGTGGGTATCATCATGCGCGGTAGGTAGAACAGGTGCGGGGATATTCCGCAGCCTCGAAAGGAACGGTAGCGTATGCGTCAGTTCAAGACAGAGAGCAAAAAGCTTCTCGATCTTATGATCAACTCGATCTACACCAACAAGGAGATTTTCCTCCGCGAGCTCATCTCCAACGCGTCGGACGCCGTCGACAAGCTCAACTTCAAGAGTCTGACCGACGACAGCATGCATGTGGAGCAGGGCGATCTTGCCATCCGCATCGCGTTTGACCGCGATGCCCGCACCATCACCATTTCCGACAACGGCATTGGCATGACGGCCGACGAGCTCGAGCGCAACCTCGGCACCATCGCGCACTCCGGCAGCGAGGAGTTTAAGACCGAAAACGCCGAGAGCCAGGGCGACGCCATCGACATCATCGGCCAGTTTGGAGTGGGCTTCTACTCCGCCTTCATGGTGGCGAAGCGCGTGCGCGTCGTGTCGCGCGCGTTTGGCGCGGACGAGGCCAACGTGTGGGAGTCCGACGGTCTCGAGGGTTACACCATCGAGCCCGGCGAGCGCGCCGACCACGGTACCGACGTGATTCTAACGCTGCGCGACGACGTCGCGGGCGAGAACGGCGAGGAGGGCGAGAACTACAGCCGCTACCTCTCCGAGTGGGCGCTCAAGGACCTCGTCAAGCGCTACAGCAACTACGTGCGCTACCCGATTCAGATGATGGTCACCAAGTCCCGCCAGAAGCCCAAGCCCGAGGACGCGGGCGACGACTACCAGCCCGAGTACGAGGACTACCAAGAGCTCGAGACCGTCAACTCCATGACGCCCATCTGGAAGAAGCGCCGCGAGGACGTGGAGGACGCCGACTACCACGAGTTCTACAAGGCAACGTTCCACGATTTCGAGGACCCGGCCCGCACCATCAGCTTCCATGCCGAGGGCGCGCTCGAGTACGATGCGCTGCTCTTTATCCCCGGCCGCGCGCCGTTTGACCTCTATAGCAAGGATTACGAGAAGGGTCTCGCGCTCTACAGTTCCAACGTGATGATTATGGAGAAGTGCGCCGACCTCGTGCCCGACTACTACAACTTTGTCCGCGGCGTGGTGGATTCAGCCGATGTCTCGCTCAACATCAGCCGCGAGACGCTCCAGCAGAACCGTCAGCTCCGCGCCATCGCCCGCCGGATCGAGAAGCGCATCACCTCCGACTTGGAGGACATGCGCGACAACGACCGCGAGGCGTACGAGAAGTTCTTCGAGAGCTTTGGTCGCGGCCTTAAGTACGGCATCTACGCGAGCTACGGCGCCAAGGCGGGCGAGCTCGCGGACCTGCTGCTCTTCTGGAGCGCCAAGGAGCAGAAGATGGTCACGCTCGCCGAGTACGTCAAGGCGATGCCGGAGGACCAGAAGGCGATCTATTACGCCGCGGGCGACGATCGCGAGCGCCTCGCCAAGATGCCCGTGGTGACGGGCGTGCTGGCGCGCGGCTACGACGTGCTGCTGCTCACGCAGGACGTCGATGAGTTCACGTTCCAGTCCATGCGCGAGTACGTAGCGAAGGACTGCCCCAAGGTCTACGAGGACGAGGCGGCGCGCGAGGCGGCGGCGAAGGCCGTGGCCGATGGCGCCGAGCCCGAGCTCGAGGACCGTCATCTTGAGCTCAAGAACGTTGCGACCGGCGACCTCGACCTCGCGAGCGAAGACGAGAAGAAGGAGGCCGAGGAGGCGACGCGCGAGCACAGCGACCTCTTCGACGCGATGAAGGAGGCGCTCGGCGGCAACGTGCAGAAAGTCGCCGTGTCGGCGCGCCTGGGCGAGAACGACACGCCGGCCGTCATCACTACGGAGGGTCCGCTGTCGCTTGAGATGGAGAAGGTGCTGAAGCGCGGTCCCGAGGGCGATGTGGAGGGTATGCCGACGGCGCAGCGCGTGCTCGAGCTCAACGGCAAGAGCCCGGTCTTTGGGAAGCTCGTTGCCGCGCAGGAGGCGGGCGACGCCGATAAGGTGAAGCTCTACACGGGGCTTCTCTACGACCAGGCGCTGCTGGTCGAGGGCATCCTGCCGGAGGATCCGGTCGCCTTCGCGAAGAACGTGTGCGAGCTGATGTAGGCGGCTTACGGTATAGCGTGGAGCTTTGGGCCCCGGGATCAGGTTCCCGGGGCCTTTGCCCTATCTGGGGCAACGCGGCGGCAGCGTGGGGTGGAGCGGTGCGGCAGCCCTGCCTGCGCAATCGTGCCGCGGGGAAATCTCGGTTGTAGGAGGGGCCGTTTCAGGTTGCGGTGAAGGATTTCTCCCGATTGACGGGGCATCGTAGGGGGGTTAATCATTCTAGTGCCTAGTTCCACGGGCACCCTTGAAGTAGCCAGGGTGGGGCGTGAAAGAAAAAGGGCAGGTCAGCGAGCTGGCGGTTGCCGTGGCTACTCGCAGGGCACGCCATAAAATAGGCACTAGAATGAATAACCCCCCAATGGTTGGGCGAGCGGCTGAGATATTGCTCCAGTCGATTGCGCTCTCGCGGCGCGGCGCGGACCTCTTGCCGGGGCCGTGCCAGATTGTTGGCGGAGGTTCATATCCTCGCCATATGAGGGTCCCCTACGCGCTCGCGCTGGTATGGAAAACGGGGGACCAATGGGCAAAACCACAGATAAACAGGCATCCATAAAGGCTTCAAAGCGATGTAAGTAAGTCTTCATTTGACCATAAGTTTTGCCTGAGGTTCCTCGGTCATACTGACATCGACGCATCGGAAACGCAGCAGCCGATGCGCGCAGCTATGGCGGACGAGCGAGGAGGCCGCGATGCATTGCTCCCAACATGCAGCACAGGCGCGGCAGCTGCACCGCAGCGAGGCCAGCGCCGACTACCTCTCCTTCCCCCCAACACAGAGACCAGGTCTCCTCGCCACCCCGTCCGCCCAGGACCGTTCGCGCGATCAGGTAGCGAACTTCCTGCACTCGAGCCATGAGCTGCTTGACGCGCTCAACGTGCAGCCTTTGGCGCACGCGGCGGCGCTGTAGGGCGCGGCCGGCACATCAGGCGCCTTTGAGCGCAACTCCTTTTCAGCGACTCGCGATACCGGCCTTCGGGCCGGTATCGCGTTATACGTATGATCGTCCCGCGTTGCGGCGTAGGGCCTGCGCAAGCTGTCGCGCGGAGACGGGCGCGATGCTGTCCCCAAGACGATGGGCGCGCAGCGTTCGTACGTGAGATTGCATCGTTTGCGACATCAGAGCCATCGCTTGTTACCACAAGCGTTTCAAGCGCGTTTCCACGGGACTGCCCGATGGTACGATGAAAACGCCACGGTAGGCAATGCATGCCGCTAGCGCGGGGGAGGGGGCCATCGATGTACTCTGTTGCGGTTATCGAGAACGATGAGCGCGCCGCCGCCGAGCTCGTCCGTATGATCGAAGCGTCTTCCCTGGCGTCGCGGTTGACGTTTGCGGGCATGCGCCATGTTACGAGCACCGCATCCGGCGCTTCGTCTGCCGCGGCGGATGCGCCCGGCTCCGAGACTTCTGTGCGTGTTGAGTCCGGTCCTATCCCCGGCGGGGGCAGTGCCTCCGATGCCGCGCCGCTTCGGGTAACCGATCTCCCCGATATCCTCTTTGTGGACGTCAAGCTCGACCACGGCGCCAACGGCATCGAGCTCATTCACCGCCTCATCCCGGCTGCAGCACCCGTGCAGGTTATCTACGTCTCGGCCTACCTCGAGTATGCTCCCGCCGCGTACCATACGCGCCACACGTGGTTTCTCTCCAAGCCCGTCAACCCCGCAGAGCTCGATGCGGCGCTCACCCGCGCCGTGGCGGCGCTCGATGCCGAGCGCTCTGAGCCGCTGCTTGTCCACCAGGGGTCGGCGCTCGTGCGCATCGCCCCGCATCAGGTGCGCTACGTGGAGAGCGACCGGCGCAAGGTGCGCATTCACGAACGCGACCGTGTGATCGAGACGTACGCGCGCATCTCCGACCTCGAGGCGCGTTTGCCCAAGCAGTTCGCCCGTTGCCACAAGAGCTTCCTCGTTAACCTCGCTTTTGTCTCCGAGCTGCACGGCCGCGAGCTCATCCTCGCGAGCGGCGAGCGCCTGCCGGTGAGCCAGCGCTGCCGCAAGTCTCTTGCCGACCGCCTTGTCGCCTTCATCGGGCGCTCGCTCTAGGGCCGGGGCAGATGAACGGCGGGGTAGAGCAGGTTCTGGAGGCCATAAGCACGCTGGTGAGCGTGGCCATCACGCTCACGTTCGAAACCAACCTCGCGTACACGTTGCCCATGCGTGGACGGCGTGCCTACCTGGTTGTGGCCTATCTTGGTGCGGTTGCGGTAATCGCGGTGAGAAGCGTGCTGCCACTGCTGAGTCAGCTCCACTTTGTCGTCTGTGCATTGCTGCTGCCGCTCGTGCTGCTGCGCGGCTCGCGCGGTCAGCGGCTCGTGGCGATCGCGTTGAATCTGGGGTTGCTCTTCATGGGAGAGTTCCTCACGGCGGCGATGGTGCTGATCTTCGCCGGTGGGATGCCGTATACCTCGTTTGCTCATGAGCATGTGGTGGTCATGCTTGTCTTCCGGACGGTGTATTTGATGATGATGGTGGCGGGCGGACTTGGCATCCGGGCGTTTGTCGCACGGTGGACGCGTGGCGAACGGATCGACTTCGTGCTGCCCCGTTTTGCGCTGGGTGTTCTTCTGCATGTGTGCCTCGCTATCGGGTTCTACTACATACTGACTCTGCTCGCGATACCCGCTTCCGACCCGCTCTGCGTGGTGGGGATGCTGCTTTCCGTCTTTGCAGTGCCGCTCGACGCAGGCCTCCTCTGGAGCCTCGAACGGGCGCGTCGGGCGGCGGCCGCCGACGCGCGCGCACGCGTGGCGGGCGAGCGGCTGGAGGCGTGCCTCGCCCGCTACGGCCGTGTCTCGCGGGCGACGGTGCGCACGGCGCAGCTCCGCCACGACGCCCGGGCCCACCTGCAGGCCGTCGCCGCGCTCGTGGCAGAGGGAGACCCCGAGCGCGCCGGGGGCTACGCCCGCGAGATGGCGGCGCTCCTGCGCGCCGACGACTACGGCGCGTACGGCCTCTGGGACGAGGGCGGGGACGCGGAGGGCGAGCTGCCTCATGAGTCTGCCGTGGCTGGCGAGGAGAAGAGTAAGGTGACGGCCTTGTCGCCCGGCACGCACAAGGCCGATGGCCCCTCTCCTGAGCCGCAAGGCGGTGGCGGACCATGCTAGATGACCTGTTGCAAGTGGCGAGCCTGTTGACGGGCACCCTCATCGTCCTTGCGTGCGAGATCAATATCGCCACGGTGCTGCCCATGCGGCATCGGAGCGCTTACCTGGTACTCACCGGTGCGGGCGCATTCGTGGTGGCGGCTCTCACCGGGGTGGCGCCGCGGTTGGCGCAGGTCCATTTTGTGGTCTGCGGGCTGGTCTGCCCCTTCATGCTTCTCGAAGGCGCGGTGGGTGAGCGGTTCATCGGCATGGCGCTGTGCGTGGGATTGCTGTTTGCGGGCGAGTTTGCGGTGACGCTCGCTATGGTTCCCGTCGCCATTCAGCTGTCGTTTGCGGAGGTGACGAGGGAGTGGGCAGCGCTGACGCTTGGCTGTCGCATATTTGACTTAGCGTTCAACATATGCGGCGGGTTCGCTGTCCGCGCGTTCATGAGGCACCACCTACGCGGGGACCAGATAGAGACCGTGGTTCCTCGATTCGCGCTCGCGACGCTGCTGGGCGTCGGCCTTGCCGCCGGGCTGTTCTACATCATCGTGATGGAGGGGTTAGTTGCTTCCGACCCCCTGAGCGTGATGAGCATCGCCCTCGCATCGTTGGTTGTCCCGCTGGACGCGGGCCTCCTCTGGAGCCTCGAGCGGGCGCGCCGAGCAGCGGCGGCCGACGCGCACGCACGCGTGGCGGGCGAGCGGCTGGAGGCGTGTCTCGCGCGGTACGGCCGGGTCTCGCGGGCGACGGTGCGCACGGCGCAGCTCCGTCACGACGCCCGGGCCCACCTGCAGGCAGTCTCCGCCCTCGTGGCAGAGGGCGACCACGCCCGCGCAGAGGGCTACGCCCGCGAGATGGCGGCGCTCCTACGCGCCGACGACTACGGCGCGTTCGGCCTCTGGGACGCGGACGGGGACGCGGCGGGCGAGGCGACGGTTTCGCCTGGTTCGCGCGCGGAGGACCTCCACGCTTCTGCCGACGCGGGTACAACTTCGAACAAGGATGGTGATACGGCATGCTCGTCGCAAGCCTAGTGCTGGTTGCTGTGGCGATGGCGGCGGTTGCCGTTACCGCCGTGCCGCTCGCGCGCGGCCGCTACCAGCTGCCGCCTGCGCGCCGTGCGCTCGTGGCGCTCATTCCGCTGTGGCAGGTCGCGATGATGGGCGTGAGCTTTGCTGCGGGGGCGTTGCGCGGTGCGGGCGTTGCGTGGGTTCCCCTCTGCGAGGTCATAGTGGCCGGCGTGGGGTTTGCCTGCGCGGCGTTTAACCCGCGGCTCTTCGCAGGTATCGAGCAGGCAGGCGCTCAGGACGTGGCGGCAGCTCGCGCGCAGGCGCTCGAGGAGCAGGTGGGCGTGCAGCAGGCCTATCTCGAGCAGGCGGAGCGCGCAGCCGTTGAGGCGGTGCGGAGCCGTCACGTGTATGCCGATGAGTTCGAGCGTATCGCCGAGGCGCTCGCGGCGGGAGACGTGCCCGGTGCCCTGGTGGCGGTTGAACGCACCGACGCGATGATTCCGCGCTCGGGCGGGAGGCTTTGCCAGCACCCCGTGGCGGACGCGCTGCTCAAAGCCAAGATGGCGCAGGCCGCGGGCGAGGACGTGGATCTTCAGGTGCATGCCGACGTGCCCTATGAGCTCGAGTTGTCCGACGCCGAGCTCTGCGCGGTGGTGTCCAACCTCGTCAACAATGCGATCGCGGCAGCGGCACGGGTGGCGGAAGCTGCAAGGAATCGCGATGCGGAAGATCTCGTACCGCCTCAGGTCGCCGTGACGATTGGCACGACGCGGGGGTATCTTGCGGTGCGCGTCGAGAACCCCTATCTCCCGGAGGAGGACGCAACCCTGCGGGAGCTTGCCGCGCCGCGTCGCACGCTGCGCCCGACGGAGCGCGTGCACAATCTGCCTCAGCACGGGTGGGGGCTCTCCATTGTGCGCGAGCTTGCCGAGCTGCGCCAAGGCTCGCTCAAGCTCGAGGTGGCGGACGGTCGCTTTCGGGCGGTCGCGCTGCTCAAGCTGGGGAAGTAGCCGCAGCGTCGCCCTTTGCGTATCAGACGCTGCCGACCCGCGGGTTTGCGGGACGTGCGGCGCGCGCTGTGGGCATTCCCAAGGTCTTGCGCGCCGTCTCTTTATCTCGTTGACGATTTGTGACCCCGGGTGCTGCGTTTGTGACAAATCGCTGGGAATCGACGGTGCTCCCGCGCAGAATGGACGCATTGCGCGTTGTCACGTGCCCATTGCTGCTTGGGAGGATGCATATGGCTGCTCATCGTTACGTTAAACCGTTCATTGTCGCCGGGCTCACCGGCGCCCTGTCGCTCGGCGCCCCCATGGCCGCGTTCGCTGAGGATGCCGTTGCTGCGGATAATACCTCCGCGCCTGTGGTTGCCACCGCAACGCAGGAGGACGTGCTTTATGAGATCTGGGGCGTTTACAACGAGGCGGGCGCGTGCGTTGTTTACAGCAACACAGAGTGGCCATTGGGCGCCAATGATTATATGTTCCAGCTTCACCGGGTCGAGGGGTATGAGGACACCGTTATCACTGAAGGGGTGACCTTCTCCTCTGATAACGAGGACGTACTCTGGGTGGATCCTGAGGGCCTCAGCATGAGGACGGGCCCTGCCGGCTCTGCGCGGGTAACTGCTTATCTCAACGAAGTGGAGGTCGCGCATCTCGACTACACCGTCATCGACTATGTACCTGAGGATGCTGTGGGCTATGCCTTTAGCGGGTACGTGAGCGATTCGCGCGATGCGCTCACGTTCTCGCCCGGTTCGCGCTACGAGCTGCAGTATTTCAAGGTCGCTCCAGCAAACGCCGCGGGCGAGGTTGTGGGCGATGAGGTCTCCAACAAGGTCGTCTACAGCTCGAGCGATAGCTCCGTGTTCCGCGTCAATGAGGCGTACGGTTACATCGAGGCGCTCAAACCCGGCACGGCGGACCTCATCGCCACGGTGTATGACGAAGACGGAACGACCGTCTTGGGCACTGCTACGCTTTCCTACACCGTACGCAGCTATGAAAGTCTCATTGATGAGTCGATGGTGTTCGATCATTCAATTCCTGGCGTGTCCGAAGATGTGCAATATACGTATGATGATCGCGGCAACGTAACAGGCATCTCCTACGATATGGCTAACGGTGCCGGTTCGTGCGCTGTTTTTCTGTGGACCGGCGCTAATGCCGAGGGCTCAAACGTTTCCTATTTGGGTTGCACCACCTCGTCAAGCAACGAAGCTGTGGTGAAGGTTACACGGGACGATACTTACGGAGTCGACCGTCTTGAGTTCGTGGGAGTCGGAACGGCTACGGTGACCTTGGTGGGTACCTTCTCCGTCGATAACGGTGTGACTCGAAGCGGCTCAAGTGAAACGCGAACCGTGACGCGCACCATTGCGGTTACGGTGACCGATTCCTCTGCGCCGGCTGAGACCGAGCAGCCGAAGGACGAGCAGAAGCCCCAGGATACGACGGACAACAAGAACAAGTCCGATGGCGAGGGGCTGCCCGAGACGGGTGACCCGGCATTTGTCGCGATGGGGATCGCCGGCCTCGCGGGCGTCGGTGCCGTGGCTGCGGGCGTGCGCTCGCGCCGTCGTGAGGACTAGCGCGGTCGCATAACGCGCAGGCAAGTCTGCATCGGGTGGGGTTCCGGGTAACCGGGCCCCGCCTGTTCGCTACCGAGTCGTCTTTGCTACCACGCCGCGCGAACCTGCTCGAGCACGCGCTCCATCGTCTCGTCGATCTTCTTGCGCTTGAGCTCGCACTCCCAGATGGTGATAACGGCCCATCCGGCTTCCTCGAGCGCCGCGACCGCCGCCTTGTCGCGCTCGACGTTGCGGCGGAACTTCGCCTCCCAAAACTCGGTGTTGCGCTTGGGGACGCTCGGGTGGCAGTGGGGGCACCGATGCCAGAAGCAGCCGTTGATGAAGATCGCTATCTTGCGTCCGGGAAAGGCGATGTCGGGGCGTCCCGGCGCCTTGGCCCACTGTAGGCGGTAGCCAGTGTATCCGGCGGCGCGTAGGCGCTGACGCACCAGAAGCTCGGGCTTGGTGTTGGCACGCTTGTTGCCCTGCATGGACTTGCGGATGGCAGCCCGGCGACGCACCAGCTCCGCTTCGTCATCGTGCGCGGGAGCCGCGGCCAACGCCTCGACCAGCCCCTCGTCTGCCGGCATCCAGGCAAGACTTAAGAGCTCCCCGCGACCGACCCAGCGCAGGTCGAGCTGGCGGTCGGAGCGGGTGGGCTCGCCTGTGGCGAGGCGGCAGAAGAAGCACTCCATCGAGAGGTGGAAATCGGGATAGTCGTATTCGACGGTATAGAAGGCGCGGAGGTGCTCGACCGTGATACCGAGCTCCTCGGCGAGCTCGCGCTGGCAGGCGTCCTCGGCGGTCTCGCCGCGCTCGACCTTACCCCCGGGAAACTCCCAGAGACCGCGCATGTCACCGTAGCCGCGCTGCACCGCAAGCACCTCGCCGGTGGCTGTGCCATCTTCCATGCGGCGGATGATGCCCGCTGCCACATGTACGGTTTTCAAGGCGCACCTCCCATGCCGTGCGACCGCCGCCGCAATCCGTCCGTCTCGCGTGCGCGCACGCCTCGCCTCACGCCGCATAGCTGTCCGCGCCCGCCAGCGCACTATGCTAGCAAAAGCACAAGCCAACGTTCAGGTTTTCTGTCCGGGCGAACCGGTATGATAGGGCGTAGACATTTCTGTGGCGTCGGCGCTGCTGGGGCGCCCGGCGCCTCTGCGAGAAAGGCTACGCGATGGCTGCGCAAGAAAAGAAGCTCCCCCTGGTTTGCCATGCCATGCATCTCGATCCTCTGCCGCTGCAGGCGGCAGGCGCGCGCTATGCCGTGTGCTGGGGCGGCGGCATGCCCGAGCCCGAGGGGAGCTTGGGCTACCTCATCTCGTTTACCGGCAAGCGCACAGGGTACGTGATTGGTTGGGTGCGCGACGGCGGGTATGTCTACGCTTGCGACGATTATCTGACCGACGTTCCCTCAGACGCCCCCATTATCTCCGCCGCACGGTGGAGCGATAACCCCACGGCAGGTCGCCTGAGCGTATGCGGGAAGGCCGCCAGCGAGGAGCGCATGGTGAGCGAATACCGCTGTGAGAAAGCGGACGCCTATGTGCTGGTGGACCCGGTGAGCGATGTGGGGAGCTACCGAGGGCGCGCGCTTTCGCTGCGCGGGCTTCTGGCCGTTGCCTACCTGACGTTCTACTATCTGCCCGTACGCGTACGGGCGACCGACGTTCCCGGCAAGACCATGGGCGATGTGGTGGCGGCGTTTTTGGACCTTCCGCCCGCCGATGCCGTTGACGGCCTTATCGGCGAGGTGCGAAGCGGTGCGCGCACGTCGGGGTTCGAGCGGTATGCGGCGCGCATCTTGGGCGATGCGAACCCGGTGGCCTTCCGCAGCTTTGCGGCGCGCCACGAGCCGACGCTCCGCCGCTTGGGCTCGACCAAGCTCTTCTGGATCGCCTGCGACCTTTCTGAGGTGCGCGAAGAGGAGTTCGATACGCTCATGGCGATGGAGGGCGCGCTCAACCGCCTCGCGCTCATTGCCGACCGCGCGCGCGAGAACGGTGCGGATGCTCTCTCCGCAACCTCCGAGGCGTTCTGCGCCGACGAGGACTGGCATGCGCTGCGTGCCATCACCGACCAGACGGCGTCGCTCCTCAAGCGTTTGGCCCAAACGGAGAATCCCCTCCTTCAGATTTATGGCGCCACGGGCGCGCGCGGTGGCGAGTGGGATGTGCGGACCCGCCTGACGGGTATTCTGGAGCGCTTGGTGCTGCCGTACCGTCTGACGTATCGCATCGCGGTAAACGCGGCCGCCGGCACGGTGACCATCGCCGCCAAAACGCCGGGCGCGCAGGCGATGCCGCGCTGGGTGTGCGACGCGCAATCGGCCAAAACGGAGCAGCTCGCCCCCTGCGCCGACCATGCCGAGGTTGCCGCCAGCGCCTACGCGTTGCGTCTCGCCGCCGCGCTGGCAACGGCGGGTTTCTCGGCGGGCGCGGGCGTGAGCCATGTTGAGGTGCGCCTTTTTGAGGACCGTGCCTTTGCGCGCCCCCTCGTGGTGCTCGACGTCGACCGTCAGGCGTTCATCATGTCGCTCTTCGATGAGGTGCGTAAGGGCCGGTTCTCTGAACAGAGACTCACTTGGGGCGTGAGCGGTCTCCGCAAGCTTCTGGAGCCCGCGCAGCTCACCTGCTCGCTGGGGCCGCGTTTGGGCCTCAAGCCACTTGAGGGCGCTGCGGCGGACCTCCCCGATCCCGATCCGGTGCGCACGCAGCCCGTGTGGGAGGACGAGCGCGCGCTTACGCCGGAGCTTGCCGAGCTCTTGCGGGCCGACCGGGTCTGCGAGCTTGATGTCTACCATCTGGGCGAGGACCCCTTTGCCGACCGGTTGCGGGAGGCGATTAAGCATGCCGGGAGTAATCCCGCGGAGGCGGCCCAACAGCTATCCGACCTGCTGGGTGTGATGGATTTGGTGGACGATGGCGGGCTCGACGCCGCGTCGGATGCCGAGGCTGGCTCCGCGCCGGACGCCGCCCCCGCGCGCCGCCCACTGTACTGCTCAAGCGGTCTGGCCCGCCTCGCCATGGCGCTCGTGGACGAGGACACCTCCGCACGCTACCGCTATGTGTACGATTCGCGCTTCGATGTTCTCATCTCGCTTGCGAATCTGTGCACCGACAACAATGACGCCGAGCATGGGCTGGCCTATGCGCGCCAAGCCCTCGACCTTGGGCCCACGTCGCCGCACGCCTACGTGACGGCCGCCTCCGCCGAGAGCGAACTCGGCGAATACGAGCAGGCGGCCGAGCTCTTAAAGGACGCTCTCGCCTACGACGCGGAGCCGGCGTCGTACACCTACACGTATTACCGCTTGGCGTATGCGCTCTGGCGCGCCGGCGACCCCTTGGCGGGACTTGCGTGCTACCAGCGGGCAGTTGTCAATCCGCGCCTGCGCGACATGGCGCAGGAGGAGATGGAAGCCCTCATGCGCGAGCTGGGTATGACCGAGCCCCTCGACGATGGGCGCGCTGCTGAGGCGCTCGATGAGGCGGGCGTGGTCATCGCGCCGGACGATGAGCTTCTCGCCCTCGCGGCGCGGGCGCTTATCACTGCGGCGGATGCCGGCTACCTCAACCTCGCCTATGCTTTTGGTTCGGTGCTCGAGCGCGTGGTGCATAACGATGCGTTTGCGACGGCCCTTCAGTCGCTCAAGCCGTGGGCGGGCGTCTCATAGATGTAAAAGGTCGAAGAGGAGCTAAAAAGACCGCTTAACGGGCCGTCAAGCGGCCCGTTAAGGCATTCTTTAGCCAACCTTACAAAACTGCAATGCGCCTGTAAGGCAAATCGATGGCTGCTCCACGTGCATCCTGCCACTATAGTGGGCGGAGGTGTGGTACCCATGGCAATCAGAACAACCTGCCCCCTGGGTGAGACCATGACGAAGCGCAACCCGTATGACCCCGAGCCCGAGCCCGCCCGCTCCCACAACCCGCTGGTGCGCGCGGGCATGTCGGTGGCAGAGATGGTGGTCTGGCTCGTCATCATGGCGGTGCTCGCCCTCGGCATGATCGCCCTGTTGTGGAACGTCAACAAATAGTGCAGTTCAAGCGGCGGGCCGACGCTCTGGTGCGGCCCGCCTGTCAGATGGGAAGGAATCGCATGCCCGCATTTGCCCAAGCCCCGCGCCCGGCGCACGCCGCGCCCGGCAAGCTCTCTCAGGTCCAAGCCCAGGCTCCGGCTGCGCCCGTGTTGGAGGCGCGCCATATCGAGAAGGTGTACGGCAGCCGTCAAAACGTGACGCGCGCCCTGAACGACGTCTCGTTTACCGTCGAGCGCGGCGAGTTCCTCGGTATCATGGGCGCATCGGGGTCCGGTAAGTCGACGCTGCTCAACTGCGTGTCGACTATCGACGCCGTCACCTCGGGCGAGGTCCTCATCGGCGGTGTCGACGTCACGCGCATGAAGCCCGCCAAGCTCACGCGTTTCCGCCGCGAGCAGCTGGGGTTCATCTTCCAAGACTCCAACCTGCTCGATACGCTTACCGCGCGCGAGAATATCGCCCTGCCGCTCACCATCAGCCGCGTACCGGCCAAAGAGGTGCTGCGGCGCGTGGACGAGGTGGCCGGGCGCCTCGGCATCCACGAGATTTTGGAGAAGTATCCCTATCAGATGTCCGGCGGCCAGCAGCAGCGTGTCGCCGCGGCCCGCGCGCTCGTGACGGAGCCCACCGTCATCATGGCCGACGAGCCCACCGGCGCCCTCGACTCCAAAAACGCCCGCCTGCTGCTCGAGAGCCTGGAGACCATGAACGAGCGGTTGCAGGCGACGGTGCTCATGGTCACGCACGACAGCTTTGCGGCGAGCTACACGCACCGCGTGCTCTTTATTCGCGACGGCAGGATCTTTACCGAGCTCAGGCGCGGTGACTCGACCCGACAGGCGTTTTTCGAGCGCATCATGGAGGTCGTGGCGATGATGGGCGGTGAGGGCTCCGATGCTCTGTAAGATCGCGTGGGGCAACGTGCGGCGCGCTGGACGGGACTATCTCGTCTACCTGCTCACGCTCACGTTGGCCGTCACCGTTTTCTATGCGTTCAACACCATCTCCATCCAAGTGGACATCGCCGGCGTGACCGCGCAGAACGACGGCATGGGCGAGCTTCTCGGCAGCATCATCGCGGGCCTCACGGTGTTTCTTGCCGTGGTGATGGGCTTTCTCATGGTCTATGCCAACAACTTCATCATGAAGCGCCGTAAGAAGGAATTCGGCCTCTACCAGGTGCTCGGTATGGGGCGCGGCCAGGTGTCCGTTATCATGGCGCTCGAGACCCTCTTTGTGTCCGGTGCGGCCCTCATTCTCGGCCTCATCCTCGGCCTCGCGCTCTCGCAGCTCATGGTGTTCTTCACCGCGTCCCTCTTCAAGACGCAGATCAGCGACTTCCATTTCTTCTTCTCGCTCGGCGCGTTTATGCAGACGGTCGGGTGCCTTGTGGCGATCTTTCTGGTCACGCTCGTTTTCAACCTGCGCGTGGTGCGCCGCGCGCGCATCGTGGACCTTATGAGCGCGAACCGTCAAAACGAGACCGTCAAGACGCGCAACCCCTGGATCTCGGCGGCCATCTTTGTGGTGGGCCTCGGGGCGATTATCGTGGCGTACGCGCGCCTGCTGCACGACGGGTTGCCCTACGACGGCCAGCCCGAGGCGATGGGGGCCTTCTTTATCACCACCGCCATGGTGGTTGCGGGCACGATCCTTTTCTTCTTCGGTCTTGCCGGTTTTCTGCTGAAGGCCCTGCAGAGCGCCCGGGGCGTGTACTGGCGCGGTCTCAACATGGTGACGCTCCGGCAGCTCTCCGCGAAGGTCAACACGGTCAGCTTCTCGATGGCGATGATCGCGATGATCCTCTTTTTGGCCATCACGTCGGTGACCACGGGCATGTCGCTCGCAGACACCATGAACAACTCGGTCGAGCGCGGCACGCCCGTGGACTATACGCGCTGCCTCGTGTACTGGGGGCCGAGCGTGGTGGACGAGATGAACGCCGACGCGGCCGCGGATGACGCCGGGATGCGCTATGCGGTTGCCGACGGTCCGGTCGATATGATGGCTGCGAGCTCGAGCGACGTCATTGATCCCGGGACGGGTGAGACACACCCGTTCGATCTTGCCGCCATTGCCGGCGACTATATGCAGGTTGATACGTTCGATTCCACGCCGCGCGGGGCGAGCGAGCCCGTGGTGAGCCTCGTCGACCTGTGCGATGCTGTGGACATGCCGCTGCCGGCAGGGGTCGATGCGTCCAATCTGTCGTCGCTCGGCCTCGCGGTTATGACCGAGAGCAACTACAATGCCTACCTGCGGTTCCGGGGGATGGAGGAGATCGACCTCGGGAAGAGCGGCTATACCATCACGTCCGATATGGGCGCCTCGGTAAACGACATCTACAACGCGGTGCTCGGCCAGGGGGTTGCGCTTGAGATTGGCGGGCGCACGCTCACGCCGGTGCAGAGCCGCGTGCCGGAGGACGCGAGCACGTTCCAGAACGCCATGATGGGGATGAACGCGGGCACCATCGTGCTGCCCGACGACCTGGTGGCCTCGCTCGACCTCGCACCTTACTACAGCTACCTCATGGTCAACTACGCAGATGGTATCTCGACCGAGGAGGGCGATGCGTACATCGGCGAGTACCGCGTATACGGCGACATCACCAACGACGCGGGCGAGAGCATCGCCAGCTGGGGCTCAGAGGCCACGCGCACCACGACGTACGAGAGCACGGACTCCATGAACGGCCTCATCAGCTACCTCGCCATCTACATCGGCTTCGTGCTGGTGGTTGCCTGTGCGGCGATCCTCACCATCCAGCAGCTCTCGGGCGTGGCGGACGCCGGCAAGAACTACCGCATCTTGGCGGAACTCGGCACCCGGACCGGCGAGATCGCGCACTCGGTCCTCGTGCAGCAGACGGTGTTCTTCCTGTTCCCGCTTATGGTGGGCGTCGCTCACTCCGCCTGCGCGCTCAGCGTGATCATCAAGCTCGTGGCGCTCTTTGGCGGGCTTACCATCGGCGGCACGGTGGGCATCACGGGTCTCATCTTTGTGGTGGCCTACGGCGGTTACTTCTGCGTGACCTACCTTATGAGCAAGGGCATGGTGCGCGACTTTGTGCGAACAAGGGTTGCGGCATAACGGGAACGAAGCGGGCCGGTCGACGTTGTCGCCGGCCCGCTTGCGTAACGGGTGCCGTGGGAACCTATGGAGACGCGCTTTTGCGCGATCGAGGCGGAAAGGAGACGCAAGATGATGAAGCGTGCGGTGAAGGTGCTGGTGGTGCTCGCTCTGATCGGGGTCGCCGCCGTGGGCGCCTGGTGGGGTTACAACCAGATGTTCGGCGCGGGCGAGGCCTGGTACGTGCAGGTGGACAACACCCGGCTCACGCAGGCGGGGGAGAACAACAACGATTTCCCGTATCACTACGACCTGCCGGCGGTGGACGCCGCGGGCGCGGAGCGCGAGCTCGGCTTCGACACGAGCCGCGAGCTGCGCGAGGGGGCGTATCTGCACCTCACCACGCTCGCGCTGCGCGGCGTGGTGCGCTGGGAGGAGGTTGCATGGGAGGAGATCCCTGCTCCCGCGCAAGAGAAGCTCGCGCCGCCTGTTGAGGGGAGCGGCGATGCTGCGTAACGTGCACGGCGCCATCGCGGTGGTCACCGATTTTTGGATGCCGCTGATAGGCTGGCTCGCTGCCGCGGGCGTGGTGTGGCTCATCTGGCGCGCCTACCGCGACCGATGAGGCGCGCCGTTGCGGGCGCGCCGCGTGCCTTTGCGGCGGCGGCGCGCCCGCGGCGCATCAGAACATGAGGCGCGTCCGGCGGCAGGCACGCGTGAAGACAAGCCAGCCGGCGCCGGCGAGCAGCAGGCCCAGGGCAAGGATGGCGAGGCTTGCCACGAGGGGTGTGGTTGCCATCGAGAGCGCGAACGTGGCCATGGCGCCGACGGTCACGGCTGCGAGCCCACCCAGCACGACGACCATGATGGGGAAGCCGCGCTTGACGACGTCGTTGGGCGTGGCCCACGTGAGGTTGGGTTTGCGCGCGTCGCTTGCGAGTCCGATGGTGACGAAAAGGAAGAACACGCCAAAGCCGACGACCACCACGTTGATAGCTCCGAGCACGTCGATCTGGCCCGTTGCGAGCATGATCACGGCCGAGATGGCGAGCGTGGCGGCCACGGGCACCGCGTTGGCGGCGAGCTTGGCGCCCAGGATGGTCCGCGCGGGGAGGGGCAGCGTGGAGGTGACCCAGGCGCTACGCCCCTCGATGGATACGGAGCACGCCGCGCTCGGGCAGGTGATGGCGCAGAATGCGAAGACCCAGGGGAGCAGGTTGGCGACGAGGCCTGAGGCTGAGGCGTACTGATCGGCCGAGATGTCCACGCCGTTGATAGCGCCTGAGGTCACCACGGTATCGAGCCCCACCACCGAGATGGCGACCGCTATGATGAGCATGAGAAGGTAGCCGAACAGGCAGTTGAACGCATACGAGGGGATGCCGATCTGCGTGCGGTACTCCTTCATGATGAGCGCGGCGATGGGCGCGCTCGTGCGGCCCGTGCGGTCGCGGAGCTCGCGCGCGGTGAGGGCGCGCGCCCGGGCGCGCCCGGCAAGGGCCGCATTGATGGCGAGATAGTTGCGCTGCATGATCTCGAGGGCGATGCCGGGAATGACAAGCGAGAGGGCGACAAAGGCCGCAAGCGCGCCCAGCGAACGGTCCGCGACGGCGGAGCCCATGAGCGCTGCGGGTGGCCACCCACGGGAGAGCAGGTCGCTTGCAAACGCGATGCCACCCTCCATCTGCGCGGCCGTGATGCTGTCGCTTTGCGCCTGCGCCCAGAACGAGAAGCCGTACAGGCCGATGAAGAGGGCGCTGAACCCCACGAGCGAGACGATGAGGTAGACGAGGTTCGCATGGCGGAAGCGCGAGGCGACGGCACTCACCCCGAACGCGACAAACGTGGCGATGGCGGTGGGGATGGCGGGCGCCAGAAGGACGCTTACCACCATGCCGACGAAGCTCATCACGCTAAAATCGACGAGCGCAAGGTAGACCGCCCACAGCGGCGCGGCGAGCAGGGCACCGAGGAGGGTGGCGCTCGCGTAGAGCGCGCTCACGCGGGCGGCTACCACGATGCGGCGCGGGATGGGGAGCGCCATGACGAGGTCGAAATCGGCGAGACCGAAGAGGGTGCCGTTTGCCTTGAGAAACGTAAAGACCACGCCTGCGAGCGCGCCGATGAGCACGGCAAAGCCGGGGATGGCGTTGGCAAGCCCTATGCTCACGAGCCCTATGGCGACAAGCCCCATATAGAGGAAGATGATCAGGGCGAGCACGATCCCGGCAATGACGGCAAGGGCGCCGCCTGAGCGATTGCCCGGCTTGAGCGAGTGGGAGAGGGCGAGCAGCTGCACTCGCAGCAGGATGAAGAAGTTACGCATGGCGGCCGTCCTCTGAGGATGCGCGGTCGGGGGCGGCGGCGTCGACCTCGGCGAGCTCCAGGAACACGTCTTCGAGCGAGTCGTCGCCGCGGACCTCATCGGTGGTGCCGGCGCGCACCAGTTCGCCCTTGCGGATGATGGCGACCTTGTTGCAGAGCTTCTCGACGACCTCGAGCACATGCGAGGAGAAGAAGACCGCACCGCCACGCGCGGCATGCTCGTGCAGGATCTCTTTGAGCTCGTGCGAGGCGACGGGGTCGAGGCCGACAAACGGCTCGTCGAGGATCAGGAGCTTGGGCTTGTGCAGGAGCGCGCCGATGACGACGAGCTTCTGCCGCATGCCATGGCTGTAGCTGCCGATGGGGCTCGCGAGGTCATCGAGGATGCCGAGGCGCCCGGCGAACGAGGTGATGCGCTCCTCGCGGACGTCGCGGGGCACCTCGAAGACATCTGCCATGAAGGTCAGGTACTGGATGCCCGTCATGAACGTGTAGATATCGGGATTATCCGGCACGTAGGCGAGCTGTCGCTTGGCGGCAACAGGGTCGGCGGTTACGTCGACGCCGCACACGCCGATGCTCCCGCCCTCAAAGGGCTGCGCTCCCACGATAGAGCGGATGAGCGTGGTCTTGCCGGCACCGTTATGGCCGATAAAGCCGTAGATATCGCCCGCCTCGACGGTGAGTGTGAGATTGCGCACGGCGACCTTGTCGCCATAGCGCTTTTCGAAGCGGTCCACGGTGAGAATAGGGGTTTTGCGGGTTAGAGGCATGGGTCCTCCTATCAAAGGACGGTGGGTGGGATCGGGGGCGAGCGCGTCGCCGGGACATTGGGGGCCGATGGGAGCCGACGGGCCGCGGGCAACCCCCTGAGGAGACGGCAACCCCCTGAGGAGACGGTTCGAGACTCAAATGTGCATCAAATGCGAGAAGTGCCGTCTAGACCATGATGCATGGAAGGGGTTGCGTGCTGATATGCGGGCGCCGAAGGAGGGTATAGGAGGCATCTGCGACATTTGATGCACATTGAAGGCGCGAGGTCTCTGTTGGGCCGTGTCGCGGGGTTTAGGATGCGGGCGTTATTCCGGGAGCGGTGCTCATAGACGATGCGGTTTCGCGGCTGACGGCTAGGAGCGCTCGTCATCCCGGTGCTTTTCTTCCCGTTTGGGCAGGCGCCCGGCCCGCTTGAGCGCGTCGCGCAAGATCCACTCCACCTGCCCGTTGGCGCTGCGCATCTCGTCGTCGGCCCAGCGCTGTACCGCCTCCCATACGGCGGGATCGATACGGAGGGGATATTGCTTGCGCGCCATGGCGGTCACCTGCTTGAAGGGGGCGCTTGGATCTGCCGAGTCGCGGTGCAGGTCCAAGCGCGGCATGAGTCGATAGGCCTAGGTTTATCGTGAGAGGCCGATCACGGTGGCGCCCGGCACGCTCATGGCGACGCCGTCGCGTGCCGGGCAACGGGCTGCGCTAGTACAGCGAGCCGGCGTTGACGATGGGGTGCGCCTCGCTCTCGCCGCAGAGGACGACCATGAGGTTGGAGGCCATCTGCGCCTTGCGCTCCTCATCGAGCTCGATCTTGCCGTGCTGCCCCAGCTCGTCCACGGCCATCTCGACCATGGTGACGGCGCCCTCCACGATCTTCTTGCGCGCGGCGATGACCGCCTCGGCCTGCTGACGGCGCAACATCGCTTGGGCGATCTCGGGCGCGTAGGCGAGGTGCGTGAGGCGCGCGTCGTCCACCGCGACGCCGGCGGGGGAGAGGCGCTGCGTCAGCTCGTGCTTGAGCGCCGTCGAAACCTCCTCGATATTGGAGCGCAGCGTGATGGAGTCCATGGAGTCGCTCGAGTCCTCGGCATGGTCGTAGGCGTAGATGCTCGCCACGTGGCGAAGCGCCGTCTCGGCCTGCGTAGCCACGAACTGCTCGTAGTTGTCCACGTCAAAGAGGGCTTTGGCGGTATCGGCCACGTGCCACACCACGACGTTGGCGATCTCGATGGGATTGCCCATCTTATCGTTGACCTTCAGGATCTCGCCGTTGAGCGTGCGTGCGCGGACAGAGACCTTGGTGGAGAGGGCCTTGGTCGCCTTGGTGGCCGTCTCAATCTGCTTGCCGAGCGAGAGCCCGGACTTGCTGATGACCTCTGCCGTGGCGTTCTCGGCGGTGCCGTCGGAGCCCATGGAGCGGCTGTAGAAGGGGTTCGCCCAGCGGAAGCCCTCGTCGCGGACGGTGCCCTTGTAGTCACCGAAGAGGATGCAGACGCGC
Source organism: Collinsella sp. An268 (assembly GCF_002159765.1). Classification (GTDB taxonomy): domain Bacteria; phylum Actinomycetota; class Coriobacteriia; order Coriobacteriales; family Coriobacteriaceae; genus Coprousia. Next base: position 74,235 of record NZ_NFJH01000006.1, read on the forward strand.
GCCTGGCCGGGCTGCAGCGTGAAAAAGCCGGAGACGAGGATGCACCAAGCGATGAAGAGGACGACGCTTGCGATGACCATGATGACGGGGAGCGTGGCGGACTCGCCGGAATCCTCCGTGGCGACGGCGAGCACGATGCCGCCGACGAACAGGGCGATAACGGCCACGATCCCAACGAGGCTCGCCGCAAGCATGCCCCAACCGGACGCAGCTTTGATCTTCTTCTCGGTACTCATGAGAGTTCCTTTCTCGCTATCGGTCGCGCGGTGCGGCCCGTGCCGCGCGGGGCGCCCTGCGGTCGCCCGACGGCAGAACCCCTGATTTGGTGGCGGGGGGGGGTGCTCCCCGAGCGAACACCCCGATGGCGTTCGTTGATTGCATTGTGATATCACATTGAGTTCACGTCAACTACCGTTCACCGAAAGCCGAGCGGTATCGCCGCCCCCTATCTCCTGCGACCGTTTTGGTACCGCAGAGCTGCGGGACCGGGCTTTACCGGCTGGGTACAATGGGGCCAATGAGGAGTGAGAGGAGCCCTATCCCATGAAGAAATTCATCAACAGGCCGGAGGATGTCGAGCGTCAGGTGGTCGACGGCTACGTAAAGACCTACCCGGGCATTATCGCCAAGGCGGCTGACGATATCGTGGTGCGAGCGCGCCGCAAGACCGGCAAGGTCGCCCTCGTTTCCGGTGGCGGCATGGGTCACGAGCCGGCTCATTTGGGGTATGTGGGCGAGGGCATGCTCGATGCCGCTGTGGGCGGCGCCATCTACACGTCGCCGGCCGAGGATCGCGTAAAGGCCGCCATCGACGCGGTGGCGCCGGGTGCGACCGGCGTGCTTCTGATTGTCAAGAACTATACCGGCGACGTCGTCAACTTCAAGATGGCGGCCTCGGAGGCGGCGGAGGAGGGCGTCAACATCGCTTACGTGGTGGTGGACGACGATGTCGCGGTCGACGGCTCGTCGTTTACCGTCGGGCGCCGCGGCGTGGCGGGAACGGTCTTCGTGCACAAGTGCGCGGGCGCGGCGGCGGAGGCGGGCGCGGACCTCGCTGGGGTCGAGCGCGTGGCGAAGAAGGTCATCGCCAACGTCCGCACCATGGGTGTCGCCATCGAGCCGTGCACGGTGCCGGCGGCGGGCAAGCCCGGTTTCACCCTTGCTGACGACGAGATGGAGATGGGTGTCGGGATTCACGGCGAGCCGGGGGTGCGCCGCGCCGCGATGGAGCCGGCGGACGCTATGGTGGACGAGATACTTGAGAAGATTCTCGGCGATCTCGACTACGCGAACGCGCGCGTGGCGGTGCTGGTAAACGGTGCGGGCGGCACGCCGCCCTACGAGCTCGCCATCGTTTCGAACCGTGTGCACGACGTGTTGGCATCCCGCGGCATCACGGTGGTGCAAAGCTATATGGGTTCCTATATGACCTCGCTGGAGATGCGCGGGTTCTCGATCTCCGTCCTGCGTCTAGATGAGGAGCTCGAGCACCTGCTCGCCGCCCCGGCGCATGCCGTTGCCTGGCGGGAGGGGGCGGCAGCGCCCGCCAAGGAGGTTGCCGCACCCGCGCCGGCCTCTGCTGGCGCGGTGCCTGTTGCGTCGGCGCGCGCGGGCGAGACGCGCCCCGAGCCCTCCGGCGCCTTAGACCCGGCGACGGAGCGGGTCGCCCGCGTGCTCGCGGCGGTGGCGGATACCCTGGATGCGCATAAAGACGAGCTGACGGAGCTCGACATGCCTATCGGCGACTCCGATCACGGCATCAACATGGCGCGCGGCTTCGATGCGGTGCGCGCGCAGCTGCCCGAGCTTGGCACAGGTGATGCGGCGACTCTGCTCCGCAAGGCAGCGATGACCATCATCTCCAAGGTGGGAGGCTCGTCCGGTCCGCTGTACGGCACGCTGCTGCGCAAGCTCTCGGTTGCGGTGAAGCGCGCGGGCACGCTCTCACTTGCCATCTTTGCGCAAGGGCTCGAGGAGGGACTTGCCGGCATCGAGGAGCTAGCGGGCGGTGCTCCGGGTGACAAGACGATGATCGATGCGATGGTGCCGGCGCTCGCGTCGCTAAAGGATTCGCTCGCGGCGGAGGTGCCGGCTGCCGAGGCGCTGTCGCGAGCGGCGCGGGCGGCGGCGGACGGTGCCGAGGCAACCATTCCGCTCGTTGCGCGCAAGGGCCGCGCGAGCTATCTGGGCGAGCGCTCGGCGGGGCACAAGGACCCTGGTGCCGCCTCGTTTGCCTACTGTTTGGACGCGGTTGCCAAGGCTGTGGCGGCTGAGGGTACTCGTTCCGACGCTGCCGCTTAGGGTGCCGAGGTGTAGACACGCGATAGGAGGATGCCCATGGTAGGCACGGTCCTGGTTTCTCATTCCCCTGCGCTTGCCGAGGCGCTGGCGGATTACGTCAAGATGATGGCGCCGACGGCGCCCGTTGCCTGTGCGGGCGGGCTTGAGGACGGCTCGTTCGGCACGAGCTATGAGGCCATCGAGACGGCGATTGATACGGTGGACGGCCCGGACGGCGTGGTGGTCATCGTCGATATGGGGTCGGCTGCGCTCACGGCCAAGATGGTGCTCGAGGATCGGGACGATGCGCGCGTGCGCCTTGCGGACTGTCCTTTTGTGGAAGGCGCCGTCGAGGCAACGGTGCGCGCACAGGCGGGTGCCGGCCTCGATGATATCGTGGCAGCGCTTGCCGAGGTGGCGGCAAAGCCCAAGGTATAGCACGCTTTCTGGGAAGCTGGCGGCAGGTGCGGTCGACAGGCGGACCGTGATGAGACTGCTGCCCTCCTCTCATATCATGAACGGGAAAGCCACTGGAGTGAGAAAGAGGCTGCTTTGTTCTGCTCTGCATGCGGCGCCAAGGTGCGCGATGCAGATTCGTATTGCTGGAAGTGCGGCGCCAAGGTCGGCGCCCCCGATGAAGCGGGGTCGGAGGATGCCATACCTGCTGAAGCTGATGCATCGCAAGCAGATGGGTCGTTGTTGAAGTCTGCCATTGGGGCTTCCACTGAGGGGCGGCATCAGGTTCTTTTCGTACATGAGGACGGAACCATACAGGAAAAGGGTCCCAAATACGCCTTCGGGGATGATGACATATCGACCCCCAAGGTGCAGCAGGCATGCATCGATCCTTCGGTGTACACGGGGACGTGGTTTGATGTTCATCAGGCGGTGCTTGCCACGGGTTTCACCTTCGAGGGGCTCGATCTCTACGGAGAGACCCCAAAGCTGATCTATCGCGTCAACCCCGCGCTATTTCCCTTTGTCCCATACGGAACATCAGAAGATTGTCTTGCCGTTGACATTGCGGGAATCAATGTTTCGTCGGTGCGAACGCTCGATGATATTCCGTATCAGCTCAAGGTCGGCTCGCTGCAGCTCTTCCTACCTAACGTGGACACCCATGTTGACACTTCGACGTTGGTCAAAATGGTGCAAGTGGCGGCGCACCACGTTGGTTTTGCTCCTCGGACGATTTACGAGGGCGTCGTAGGGAACCACAACCTGACCGATGCACTGGCTTCCGCATTTGGGCTTGCGGGCAAAACGACGATCGTTGGCGAAGCCTGGGGTTCGAGCGCTGTTCAGTATTACGACAAGCGCAAGGATACGTGCCAAGGATATGGCCTCAAAGCGCGCCTACTGGATTATGTCGGTCATCCCTACGCAGTCTACAAGGCCTCCTTGGATGTTGGATACGGCATCAATCTTGTGACCTGCGCGTGAGGATGTTAGGAGCTGAGCCTAGCTCTTATCGATGAAGAATTGGATATAGATGAAGCATACGATGAATACGACGACACCGAGGATGGGAAGCCCGAAAAGCCCGCCGCCAAGCGCCATCGCTACGCCGCCCAGTAATGCGGAGGCTATGATGTTGGCGAAAAAGTTGAGGCAGCCCGTTGCCCCCTTGCTCTCTGTATCCTGCGTTTGCGTTGACGCTGGTGTTGCTTGCGTGTTCCTGAATTCCGTTCCCCGGGGGCTGTTGTCGTTCGATTGACGGGCCGAAGTGCGCGCACCGGATTTTTTATCTTTGGATTTGGACGTGGTAGGTTGTGATTTCTGTCGTGCGCGCGGACCGGTAGAGGAGCCACTGTTGCTTACATGGATGGTCCCGTCTGAGCCGATTTTGGTGCTCGAGACATCGGGCTTCTCTTCCTCGTCTACGCGGATGGTCCCGTCTGGGCCGATGGTTATCTTGGGTTTGTTTTTGTCGGGCATAATGTGTTCCTTGTTGTCGTACCTCTCGATTGGGGGCGTAGGGGGAGATATTGTTCATGTGTTACAGATCGAGCCAAACGCCAATGAAGTAAAGGGCGGCGCCGAATAATAACACCGGCATGGTTATGAAGGGGGCTCCAAGTGCTGCGGCAATGAAGATGAGAAGAGCCACGCCTACAAGAAAATATGTCAACTTGGACGGTTCAGATTCCTTCTGCTGAAGGTCGCTGGGTGCTTTCTTTCGTTGTGATGCCGTACTTGCTCGAGGTGATGTCACTGCTGGCGTCTTTTGGTTGCCACTGGTTTTCTCTGACGCTTTCTTGCTCGACGTGTTGAGTTTGTTGCTAGCGGGTGCGGCGGGCTTCTCTTTATCGTCCACGTGGATGGTACCGTCGGGATCGATGGTTATCTTTGGTCTCTTCACTGTCATGAGAATTCCTTATGATGCTTGCAGTGCGCAGAAGACGGCGGTATTTCGATGTCTTCTATTTAAATAGAGCTTTGATGAAAACCACAACTACCCATAAACCGAACGCCATGCCTGCCAGACCGATTATGGGGATGCCGAGGCCGAACTGAGCGTAGGCGGCGGCCGCAATAAAGGCGATGAAGATAATGCAGCCGAGGCATCCCCCAGAGTCGCTGGAGTCATCGGAGCTCTGCGATTCATCGCCATGTTTTGTCGCGCCTGCTTCTGCGGATGCGTTGACCGTGGGGTTCTTGTTCTCCTGCTTGGCCTTCTGCTTTGACGACTTATCGGGTTGTCTGGTAGACGTTTCGGGTTTGCGTTCTTCGCCATGTATATGGATGGTTCCATCGGAATCAATTGATGTGTCGGACGAAGCTCCGGGCTTCTCTTTATCGTCCACGTGGATGGTGCCATCGGGGCCGATGGTTATCTTGGATTTCTTTTCTGCCATGGGATCCTTGCTTTCAGGGTGGTGTGGTTAGTAGGTTATGAGCGCTTGCGGCGCACCTCGAGCGGGAACTTCTGATGGCATTTCCCGCAGGTGACGCTTACCTGGCAATCGGCGTTGGGCACGGTCACGCGCACTTTGACGCCGCAATGGGGGCAGGTGCAGACGGCTTTGGCGCGCGGTCCCTCCACGTGGTCGAGCGGAACGGTGCGAGGTTGCGGTGCGGGCTCGGGTTCAGGAGTCGCGTGCGATGGGGACGAGGGTTGCGTTGCCGGCGCCGAGGTCCTCTCTGCCCGAGGTGCCCGCGCCGGATTGGGTGCGGGTCGCGGTGCCGGCGCCGGTCGCGGCGCCGGAGCGGGCTGCGGTGTCGATTGCGGCTGCGGCGCGGATGCCTGAGCCGGTCGCGGCGCCGGCGCCGGCGCGGTGGGCCTCACGGCGCCGCTTTGCACCATATCGATCGCCTGCATCACCACCTGGCCCATGTCCTCGTAGTACATCTCCTGCTGCTGTGCCTTGCTGGCGTTGAGCATGCGGGTGACGCCCGATAGGATGGCGTGATCGCGCCGTGTCATCTCGGCAGAGCGCATATTGCGGGTGTATTTGTCGGTGCCCACGTAGTAGACCATGAGGCGGGTCGAGAGCCCCGAGCCTTCTTGCGTCAGCACCGCCTTCGAGTATTTGCGCGGCTCCGTGGCGTGCGTGATGACGAGCCCCTCGACGGAATCTCTCAGAAAGCCGGCGGGTTTGACCTCGGTTACCTCGACCACCATGGGCAGGCCGTGGGTGCCCACCAGCTGCTCGATGGCGGTTTTAAGCGTGGCGAACGAGAGGGCGCTTCCTATGTTGATGCGCTCGGCGGGGGTATCGGGTAGCTTGATCATGGCCGGCTCCTTTGGCGATCGTTAGAGGTGCTTGGTGTTGACGGAGACGTCGACGGCGTAATACTCGTCGAGGGCGCGCTCGAGCTGGGCAACGGAGAGGCCGAGGGTCTCGGTGTAGCGGTTGCCCGGCCCCTCCAGAATCTGCGTCACCTTGAAGACGGCGTCGTCAAACTCCCGCTTGCGCTCGATGAGCTGGGCCTCGTAGTCTGCGGCGCGACGGGCGCGCATCTCGGCCTCCGCCTTGGCCTCGGCGAGCAGCACCGCCTGGCGGCGGGTCTCCTGCCAGTAGTCGAGCCGCTCGTCATCGGAATGCGCATAGCGCACATCGTGGTCGATGTGCCACAGCTTGTCCTCGGCCGTGCGTGCGGTCGCCTCGGCCTCTTCGCGGAGCCCCCGTACCTCGCGGATGCGGTCCTCCATCGTCTGCTGCAGGTCACACATGATGCGCTCGATGATGCGGTCCTGCTCGCGCATCACGCTGTCGAGCCGCTCGGCGCTCGCGCGAAAAGCGGCAAGTTCTTCCACATCGCGGGCCACGCCCACCACGTCCTTTCAGATAGTGCGCCCGGGCCGCTATACGCGAATGCTCAGGTAGTCCTCAAGCGCGCCGCGCAGCAGCTGCACGCGTGTGATGCACTCGTGGATGTCGGTGTAGGGCGCCTGGATCTTGGCGGTGATATCGCTGATGACGCGCTGGAGCTCTCGGCACTTCTCGTCGTCCCACTCGTCCTGCACGGTGGCGTACGCGCGGACGAGGTGCTCGCTCGTCTCCTTCTGCATCTCGAGTACTTTGAGGAGCTCTTTGACCATGTCGTTCATGGCCTCTACTGCTTGCTGTCCTCTTGCCATGGTGTTCCTTTCGTCGGGGTGGGGTGGCAGATGCGGGGCGGGTTACCGCGCGGAAAGCGGTGGTAGGTTCTCCGCGTCGATCAGATAGGGTTTGAAGACGAGGGGCGGGTGTGCGCCGTCCCACATAACGGCGGTGTTGTCGCGCAGGGCCGCCGGGTTGATGTCGGGGATGATGAAGTGGCATTGGTTGTCGGAGAGCCCGTGCACCACGCGCCACGCCATCTTGGGCAGGGTCTCGTAATGCATCTCCTTGACGGCGAGGTAGTCCGTGTTGAAGAGCGCGCAGGCGATGCCGCGCGTATGGCCGTATTCCGTGAGGTCGCCAAACGTGCGCCTGTCGGCGAGAACCGGCGGTGCGGCCATCGCGTCTTTCGCGCCCGCCGGGGTGGCCGCGTCGCGCGGGGCTCCCCCGCCCGCCGTGTCGGCGGTGTGGGCGGTGTCGTCTGCGTACGTATCGTTGAGGGCGTTGATCTTGGCGAGCATCTCCTCAAAGGAATCGAGGTGCGGGATGCCCGGGGCGCTGGTATCGGGCGAGGGCCGGCTCGCTGGCGGCGCCGGTTGGTGCGAGGGCTTGTCGGCCGGGGCAGATGCGACCGGCGTGGCGGTGGGGGACGTCTGCCGCCACGTGCCGAGGTCGCGTCCCGCCACAAAGGCGGCGAGGGGTTCGGCGAGCTGATGGTCTCCGACCACGGCGAAGAGCATCTCTTTGCCGGCCGCGCCCATCGCGCGCTCTTTGAGCTCGCGGGCGATGCCGTCGAGCGCCTCGACCATCTCGGCCCATGTGCGCGCCACGCGCACGCGTCCGCCCGCCCACCGGCAGACGGCCTCGGTCGCGGTGCGGGTCCCGTCGCCGGCGGCAAGGTGGGCGTCCAGCACGTAGACGTTGGCGCCCGCGCCCGGCGTGGCGGCTACGGCGCCGGCGATGTAGGCTGCCTCAAGACGGTCGACCATGTCGGATGAGACGGAGGTGGCGATGAGGGTGGAGCGGCGCGTGGGGCTGATCTCGAGGGAGCTCGCCTGACCCATGCGCGCGGGCTCGCCCAGGGCGATGCGCAGGGGCGCGCCGACGGGGGTGCCCGGCGCGGCGGGTGTGCTCGCGGCGGCAAAGGCCGCGCACGCGCTCAGGCGCGGTATGTCCATGCCACGGTAGACAAAGGCAGGCTCCGCGTCCATGCTGGCATAGCGCTCCTCAACGGCGCGGAGCACGCGCTCCTTCTCGGCATCGTCGCAATAGACAAAGCGGAAGGAGCGGAGGTCGGGCTCGGCGGCATCCTTGTCAACGAGGTAGACGCCGGAGCCCTTCTCTTTGCCGAGCAGGCGGCGCGCGTCGGCGGCGATGCGGTCGCCAAAGAGCTTCGCAAACTCGGCCTCGGAGTTGTTGAGGGCGATGCGCACGTTTACCTGCGAGAGGTCGCGGTCGCTCATGCTGCAGCCCAGGTTGAGCGAGGCGAGTGCCTGTGTGGAGAGGATGAAGTGCATGCCAAAGGCGCGCGCCGTCTGGAAGAACGTGCGCAAGACGGCTGCGGCGCGATTGGCGGCGCGTCGGTCGGTCGCCTCGTTGAGGAGAACCTGGAACTCATCGAGCACCACGAGATAGCGGGGGAGCGGCGACGGCGAGGCGCGGCGCGCGGCGGCGTAGCTGGTCACCCCGAGCTCCTGGTAGAGCTTGGCGCGCCGCTGCAGCTCGGTGTACAGCTCCTCGAGCACGCTCGCACCAAACGCCTGGTCGGCGTCGAGGGCGACGACGCGCAAATGGGGCAGGCGGTACTGCGCGTACACCTCAAACTCGACGCCCTGCTTGAAATCGAGCAGGTAGAGCCTGAGGTCGTCGGGCCCATAGGTGGCAAGGCCGGAAAGGATGATGGCATGCAGAAGCGATGTCTTGCCCGTGCCGGTGGTGCCGGTGGCGAGGGCGAAGTGCGAGAGGCCGTCGGCCACCGCATCGCCGAACTCCAGCGCAAGCGGCGCCCCGTCGGGCATGAAGCCAAAGGGGATGGAGAGCTTGTCGGTGGGGTCGCCCGCGCCCATGCGCTCGGCGGGCACCAGGCCCGCGAGCCCGCGGTAGCGCGCCGCCGCGGCCGCACGCTCGCCGGCAAGCGCCTGCTGGATGCTCTCGAGCGACGTCCAGCTCGTCTCCTCGCAAAAGAGCTTGGTGCCCCAGACCCGATAACCGTCGTCGGCGCAATCGATGATGAGGTTCTCCTCGGGCAGGCTGGCGAGCAGGTTGTACGTGCCGCGCCACACCTCGCCCTCGGCCGGGGGCAGGGTGTTCATCAGCAGGTTGACGCCGGCGTGGTGGCCGTGCGTGGCGATGTTGACGAGCGCCTCGGCCCAGCTCTCGTCCACGGCCGGCGGCATGTTGATGGCGATGACGGTGAGGAGCGGCGCGTGGTTGCCGGCCACACCGCCCGTCTGCTCCACCATGTCGAGCGTGGTGGCGTAGCCCCCCTGCATGACGGTGGCCAGCACGTCCCGTAGTGCGTGCAGCGCCTCTTGCGGGTCAGAGATGACATCTGCCTCCAAGAGCTCGGGGCACGTGCGGATAAAGGGCAGGTCGATCTCAAGCCCCGTTGCCGCGCCGGAGAGGTCGATGACGAGGAACCGCTGGCGCCCGGCGCGCGTCCCGGCGAGCTCTTGCGCGGCGATGAGGCTCATGAGGGGGAGCGCCTGCGAACGGTTGCCCACAACCGTGCACGAGCAGTTCTCGCTGCGGTCCAGCAGCTGGGGGACGATGAGGTAGTCGCCATCGAGGCGCTCCGCGTAGCACGCGCGATACGCCGCCGGGATATCGAGTAGGGCGGGCGTGTCATCGGTGAACTCAGGCGTGAAGGGGCCGTCCGGCAGCTGGTAGGCGAGCCAGCCGAGCATCAGGAAATCGCAGGTCTCCCGCGCGGGGGTCTTGAGGGCGTCGAGCGCGAGGTTGGCGAGCGTGTCGAGCAGCTCGACCTCCTGGGGTGCGAGGATCTGGGCAAAGCCCTCCCCCGCGGCGCGGGCACGGGCGCGCTCGCGCCGCTCAGCCTCCGCTTCGAGTTCGTCGAAGCTGGCGTGCTGCGGGGCGCCGCCCAGGGCGGGGTCGTTTGCGAGCCGCGTGGCGATGCGGTCACATTCCCGCTGGATAAACGGGTTCCTCAGACCCGTGTAGAGGGCTTTTGCCTGCTCGATCACCTGGCTGAGCTGCTGGCAGGGGACCCCGTCCTGCAGCAGGCGCGGCAGCCGCGCGCTCGCGGCGATCTGGTCGCGCAGACGCTCGGCGGAGGCCAGGCACCCCTGCAGGGCGCTCACCACGTCGGCGAGTGTGTTCGAGGGGTCGAGCTCGGTCTCGTACCCGGCCTGCCAGGCATCGCCTACGTCGAGCATCCCGCTGCGCTCCTGCCGATAGAGCGAGCTGATGGAGCGCACGTAGGCGTCTACGTCGTCGATGCGATGGGCCAGGTGGTCCGCCTGCCCCAGGAGCGGTTTGATGGCGCGGTCGAACTCCGCGTCGATCGCCTCTTTGAAGCGCCGGTCGCGCTCCTCAAAGTGCGCGAGGTCCTCGCTCGCTATGGTCGAAAGCTCCTCGGCGGTGTCGGACGCGATTTTCAGGATGTCGCGCGCGGCGTCGAGGGCTGACTGGCCGAGCTCGTGGAGGCGTTCGTCTACGCGGTGCAGGTGGGGGATGGGCATAGTGGGTACCTAACAGACGAGGGGGTGGGAGGGGTCGCGCGCCGCGCGCTCGTCGCGGGCGGCGTCGTCGCTCACCTCGTAAAACCGGTGCGCTGCCTTGCGCATGGCATCGAGGGCCTCGATGAGCGCCGTCTGGGAGCGGAGCATGGGCTCGATGTAGGCATCCTGCAGATCGGGCACGTGCGGGTCGCCCGCCATGTTCTGCTTGAAGGCGCCCCAACGCGTGCCAAACGTGGCGGAGGCGTCGGCGATGGCGGCGAGGCTCGCGCGGATGCTCGCTTCAGACTGGTACGCGTCCATGTCACGCACCCCGCTCATAGGTGCACGGCGGGCAACCGTCGCGGAAGCCGACCATGAGCGACGTGGTGACCTGCAGGGGATAGCTGAAGATCTCGGCCATCTCGCCGCCCACGGCGGGGTCGTTGGTGTTGCACACGAGCGTGTACTGGGTGAGGTGGGGGAGCAGACGCTGGGTAAAGCGCGGGTTGCCCTCGTTCAGGATGTCGAGGGCGAGCTTGATACCGATGATGGTGACAAAGTTGATGTCGATGGAGATGCCGGGCTCAAAGTTGACGGCGGCGAGGTCCGCCTGGTCGGAGTAGATGTGGTGGTTCGCCTCCACGCGCTGGGAGATGCCGTCTTCGCCCGCCCCGAGGGCGCAGCGGTAACAGGGCTCTCGGCGCCCGGGCAGCCAGTAGAAGATCTCGCCCGCAAAGGCGCGCTCCCAAAATCCGATGGAAAGGTAGGGTACCTGGTAGAGCACGGCGATGCTGTTGCCGTACGCGTCTGCCGCCCGCCCGTCGGCGCAGCCCATGAGGAGGGTCTCGCCGGGTACGATCCACCGGTCGAAGACGTCTTTGGCGACCTGCTCCGCGGTGGTGCGGGCCGCCTCCACATGCGCGCAGGGGTTGATGGCGAGGATGCGGTCGCGCACGGCATCGACCTTGTAGCGGCCCACGTCCTCCACCCCGCACTGGTGGCGGCAGATGTTGTGGTACTCAAAGATGTCGGCGTCCACGAGCAGGAAGTTGCCCACGCCGGCGCGCGCGAGCTCCAGCACCACGAGGCTCCCCACCGAGCCGCATCCCAGAACGGCGACGCGCTTGGCGGCCATAAGGTCGGTCTCCAAAATGCCGGTGTTGCGCGAGAACACATCGCGGTGCAGGTCGTAACGCTCGACGGCGTAGCGCCCGCCCGGTCCCACGCAGACGAGCTCGGGCTCCGCCGCGTCCGTCCAGTAGAGACAGAACCCCTGAGGCTCCTCATGCGCGACGGGCGCGTCGTCAACGTGCGGCGCGTCCGCCTCCCCCTCGGCAGGGCCCGCGCCCTTGATCAGCGCCAGAAGGTCCCGCTTGCTCGCGGGGCGGGTGCGTCTGTCCAGATCGCGCGCCCAGGCGGGCGCATCGGCAAGGGTGGGGTAGATGCGCCCGACCTCACGGGCCCGCTCCGCGTGCGGCGTGCCGGGGGCGAGCACGTTCAGCACGCCGGTCTCGGCGTGATAGATACCGCGCACGGCGCCGGTGGCGCGGGCGTCGATGAGCGAGCCGGGGACGAGCGCCCGCAACGTGGTGGCGGCGGTGGTGCCAAAAGCCATGATGGTCCTCCCTTGCTAGGAGACGGTGACGCAGGCGGGGTGCGGGGCGCCGTGCGCGTCGAGTGCCCGGGTGATGGCGCCCGTCCGCAGCAGTATGGTGGCATCTGCCGCGGGAAGGCGGAGCGCAAAGGTAGCACTGCCATTTGCCTGCGGTAGCTTGCCGATTACGCCGAGCACGCGCTCTGCGTGCCCGTCGGTTGCAACGAGGCGCAGGCGTTGCTCGCGGTCGAGGGAGAGCTCGAGCTCGACGCCGCGGGCGGCAAGCGCCGCGCCGTCGGCTTCGGTGATGTGCACGGCTTGCGCGAGCTCGTCGTCGGTCCAAAGCGCGGTGTCCCAGACCGGCTCCGCCCCGTCGAAAACGGGGCGGTCATGGGATGCCTGGCGTGAGACGGCGTCCTCCCAGAGCTCGGCGAGTTCGGTCAGGCTGAGCGCCGGCGCCGCCGGCGCGGGAGCTGCTCCGGCGTGCAGGGCGCGCTTGTTTTGCGCGGCGAGCCGGCGCATGAGGGCGTCCGGCGCGCAAAGGGGCGCCTGAGCGAGGCTTTCCTCCCATGTGAGAACGGTAAAGGGGACGCGGGTGTAGCCGCAGGTCTGCCCGTCGACGTGGAAGAGCGTGAGGCGCGGCTCGGGGTCGATGTTGACAAGGCCGCTTAAGGACCCCCAGGGGCTCAGCTGCGCGTAGCGCGCGTTGGTGCCGTCGTCGGTGTTGCTGAAGCGGTCAAAAGACCCGGGGTGGCGGTGCCAGAGGCCGATGACCTCGAGCGGGCGCTCGTACAGGCGCACGATGCGGTTGGCAAGGTGGTTCACATAGGGCTGGTCGTACTCGAAGAAGGCGAACTCAAACACCGAGTTGGGGCCGGGGTCGATGGACTCCGCCACCAGCCAGTCGTCGCCATCGCGGTAGCCCAGAAGGATGCCGCCCGTCTCGGTTGCCACCTTATACAGGGTCTCGCTCAAAAGCGAGACCCAGGCGCGCTGGGTAAAACGCACGTGGAGGTGCTCCGGCGCAAACGGAGGGACGGGCCGCTGCGGCGGGGTGTCGCGGTCGTCCAGGTGCGTGGCGGCAGCGCCCTCGGCCGCGTACGCGTCCGCCTCATCATCGGCGCCGTACCGGTCTTGGCGGGAGCCGACGCTTGCGCGGGGACGCGACGCCCGCCGCGGCGTGGGTCGCTCCCCCGGCAGCGAGATCAAGCGGCGCAGCAGGTCGCCCCAGATCCTAATACACATCGGCAAAGACCTCTCTCGTGGGAAGCTCGCCCTCGAGCCATTCCTCGACGATGAAAATCCACTTGGCAGCCCAAGCGAGCGACGAGGCGGCTGAGGTCGCCTCATATTCCTTCTTGCCCCCGTGCAGGCCCTCTTTGACGTACTGGCGGTCGCTCGTGCACATGTAGTAGTGGTTCGCCTCATCGACGAGGACGTGCGGCAGGCTGCCCGCCGCACGGCAGAGCTCGTCGAGGTCGGGCTTGATGGAGTAGATGCGCACCGACGAGCCGTACCGGGCATCGTTATTGGGATGATCGTGCTGGTAGATGGCCATGAGCGTCCATGTGCCGCCCGCCTTGCCGCGCGGATTCAGCGTACCCACCCAATAGAGGCGCCCGTCGTCGAGCGTCTGCAGCTTGAAGTGGGGGAAGAACTGCTGCATGGCAGCCTTCTCCGCCTGAAGCAGCTCGGGGTTGCGCTCGTACCAGTAGAAGGACGCCATCTTACGCGAGCACCCCCTTGGGAACGAAGACCTCGACCTCGCCGTCGACGACCTCCTCTACGGGCGTGCCGTCGGGCGTCTCGTTGGCGCTGTGGACCGTGCCCGCGTGCGAGACGTTGATGGGCTCGTTGTTGCGGAGCATCTCGGCGATGCGTCGGCGCTGCGCCGCGGCGGCGTTGTCGTCGTTGGACGGTGCGGCGGTCATACCTGCGGGAATGTGGGACATGGGGTACCTCCTAGTCTTCGGTGTGCAGGATGGTTGTTCGCACTTTGTTTCAGATCGCCTCAGAAGCCGGCGCCTCGTAGGCGAACGCGACGCTGAGCTCCGATGTGCCGTCATGGGCCAGGTATTTGATGGTGTACGCATCGCCGCACGAGGTCGATCCGCTCACGGCGGCGCCCGTGCAGGGGGCGGCCGAGGCGTCGGCGCGCCACAGCTTCTCAGCCGCGCCCGATGGGTGGATGAGGGCGGCGAAACGTTTCCTCGCGTCCGCGATGAGCTCTACCGAATCGCTGGCGAGCAGCGTGATGGCGTCGAGGTGCGCGTGGTCGAGGACGGCGCCTATCACCGCCAGGGCGTCGATCGCTTTGCTCGGGATGGAGATGAAAGCCCACGCGCTCGCTATGCGGGTGTTCGCGGGGATGGCATCGAGGGGGATCCAGCCGTTCTCTTCGGGCAATGAAGCGACCGGTGCAAGAAAGAGGGTCGCGTCCAGAGGGGCGCGGACCAAGCCAAAGGGCTCAGGGAGGGTGCTTCCTCCTCCCCTTGCGAGGACCGCGATCTCCATCGGGCGGTCGGATGCGCCGCGCGCGGCTTTCAGCCGGCATCCGAGCTGCTCGAGGTCTCGTCTGACCTGACCGAAGGGGCGTTGGAAGAAGGCGGGGCTGTACCAGGCGCAGGGACCGTCTGCCGGGGATGCCGTCGTGTTCGATTTAGGGTGCTCGACGTGGATGGTGCCGTCTGGCGAGATGAGCACCTTGCCGACGCCTTTGGTGCCCGCGGGTCGGTTTGCGGACGATCTGCTTGCATGGCTGTCGAGCGCCGAGCCGCAGGACCAGCAGAACTTCGCACCGTCGTCCAACGCGGCGCCGCACTGCGAGCAAACCATTGCCGCCCCCACACTCTCAGCAGATTACCGGTAGATAGCACAAGGGTACGGCAGCCGCTTTGCCAGAAAAGACGTTCTGCAGATTAGGTAGCTCCTGCAGCAGAATTGGAAGCCGGCGCCGCGGCGGGAAACGCAGCGGTGCGCATCGGGGATGCTGCGGTGCGGGTGCTCATATCTAGTTTGCTATAGGTAACTTGTGAACCTCTCACCAATCGGTAGACGGCCTCGGTTGGCGCGGGGTCCCTATGATATGCTATCCACCCAGATAAAATTCCCGATAAGCTGCGGAAACTGTGAAATGGGACGCACATTTGCCCGACGATGTGTCGTCCCCGTCAGGTTCCGCGCCCGTCGGGACGACCCGCCTGGTTCCAACGTCCGGACAGGCGATAAGGAGCGTGGTTTCATGCAGGCTGCTTGGGAGGGCTTCGCGCCCGGCACGTGGACCGACGAGGTCGACGTGCGCGACTTCATCCAGCGCAACTACACCCCCTACGAAGGCGACGAGTCGTTCCTCGCCGGCCCCACCGAGCGTACGCGCGAGCTGTGGGATACCGTTATGGGCCTCCTCACCAAGGAGCGCGAGCAGGGCGGCGTGCTCGACATGGACACCAAGACCGTGACGGGCATCGTGGCTCACCCGGCAGGCTACATCGACCCCGCGCACCCCGAGCGCGAGACCATCGTCGGCCTGCAGACCGACAAGCCGCTCAAGCGCGCGCTGCACGTCAACGGCGGTATCCGCATCTCGGTGCAGGCCGCCGCGCAGCACGGCTACCAGATCGATCCCGACGTTGTCGAGACCTACACCTATCGCCGCAAGACCCATAACGCCGGCGTCTTCGACGTCTATACGCCCGAGATGCGCGCCTGCCGCTCGTCGCACATCATCACGGGCCTCCCCGACGGCTACGGCCGCGGCCGCATCATCGGCGATTACCGCCGCGTGGCGCTCTACGGTGTCGACTACCTCATCAAGGACAAGGAGGCCCAGAAGGCCTCGACCCCCGTCGTCATGACGGAGGAGAACATCCGCGACCGCGAGGAGCTCACCGAGCAGATCCGTGCGCTCGGCCAGCTCAAGATGATGGCCGACTTCTACGGCTTCGACATCTCCGGCCCGGCGACGAACGTCCAAGAGGCCATCCAGTGGATGTACTTCGCCTACCTCGCCTCCGTGAAGGACCAGAACGGCGCCGCCATGTCCATGGGCCGCACCTCGACCTTCATCGACATCTACGCCGAGCGCGACCTCGCCCGCGGCACGTTTACCGAGGAGCAGATCCAGGAGTTCGTCGACCACTTCATCATGAAGCTCCGCATGGTCAAGTTCGCCCGTACGCCCGAGTACCAGAACCTGTTCTCCGGCGACCCGCAGTGGGTGACCGAGTCCATCGGCGGCATGGGCGTCGACGGCCGCACGCTCGTCACCAAGACGGCGTTCCGCTACCTGCACACGCTTGAGAACATGGGCACGAGCCCCGAGCCCAACCTGACGGTGCTCTGGTCGACGAACCTGCCCCAGAAGTTCAAGGAGTTCTGCGCCAAGGCCTCGATCGCGAGCTCGTCCATCCAGTACGAGAACGACGATGTCATGCGGGTCTATCACGGTGACGACTACGCCATCGCCTGCTGCGTCTCCTCCATGCGCGTGGGTAAGGAGATGCAGTTCTTCGGTGCCCGCGCCAACCTCGCCAAGTGCCTGCTCTACGCGCTCAACGGCGGTGTGGACGAGATCACCAAGAAGCAGGTGGGCCCGGCGTACCGTCCCGTGGTGGGCGACACGCTCGATTACGATGACGTAATGGCCAAGTTCCGCGACATGATGCGCTGGCTCGCCGGCGTGTACGTGAACGCCCTCAACATCATCCACTACATGCACGACAAGTATTGCTACGAGGCCATCCAGATGGCGCTGCACGACAAGCACGTCAAGCGCTGGTTCGCCACGGGCATCGCCGGCCTCTCCGTGGTGGCCGACTCGCTTTCTGCCATCAAGTACGCCCGTGTGCGCCCCATCCGCGACGAGCAGGGCGTCATCGTGGACTTTGAGATCGAGGGCGAGTTCCCCAAGTACGGCAACGACGACGATCGCGTGGACACCATCGCGCACGACATCGTGCACGAGTTCATGGAGTTCATCCGTATGAACGATACGTACCGCAACTCGATCCCCACCACGTCGGTGCTCACCATCACCTCCAACGTCGTGTACGGCAAGAACACCGGCGCCACGCCGGACGGCCGCAAGAAGGGCGTGCCGTTCGCCCCGGGCGCGAACCCCATGCACCAGCGCGACACGCACGGCGCCATCGCGAGCCTGAGCTCTGTGTCCAAGCTGCCCTTCCGCGACGCGCAGGACGGTATCTCCAACACGTTCTCCATCATCCCGGGCGCGCTCGGCAAGGAGGACGAGGTGTTCTTCGGCGACCTCGACCTCGACAGCCTCGACTTCTCGACGGCGGAGTTCTCGGTCGACGCACCGGAGTGCGCCGACTGCTAGGTGATTCATTTGGGGACGGGGTCGAAATATGGCATCGCAGTTGTCGCTTCGATCCCGGCCCAGATGTCGCAACTAGGCGGTTGCCAAAAATGCTATGATTGCGCTAACAGATAGCGCGCCTTCCGAAAGGAGTTCCCATGCAGGTCAAGGATGTACCCCAGGCCCAGGCCGATAACCTCGTGCAGATGCTCGACGCGTATGCCGAGAAGGGCGGCCATCATCTGAACGTCAACGTGTTCAATCGCGACACGCTGCTCGATGCGCAGGCGCACCCCGAGAAGTACCCGCAGCTCACCATTCGCGTGTCGGGCTACGCGGTCAACTTCCACAACCTCACGAAGGAGCAGCAGGACGAGGTCATCAGCCGTACGTTCCACCAGGCGATGTAGGTTGATCCCTGTATAAGGCAACCTCCGCCTCGCGCGGGCGGAGGAGATACCGGCCATGGCTTACATGCAGCCATGGCCGGTTTTGTGTTGAAGGGGAGTAAAGAAATCGCGTTCAGGCCCGTATTCGGTCCCCTGAGGGGGCCTAAGCGCGATTTCCTTTGTAGGGCGGAATCGCGAGGCTGGTCCGGGGTGCCCGCCCGGGTCTGTCCGGGGGCCGGCACGCCCCCAGAGTCACCCACTGCAGCGACGGATGCGCAAACCGTGAATTGATCGAAGCACGCGTCCGCGGGTCGGTTTTGGGTTACCATTCCCGACTTGTGCGTACATCTAGCGCGGTTGCCGGAGCCGCCGGCGACCGCCTCGGGGGGATGGGATTACTACCATGAAGCATGAGGAGACGCCCAGCCAGCATCGCGGCGGCATGACGAGGGCGCAGTGGCTGCCGCTTCTGGGCATGACGCTACTCGCCTTTGTGTTCAACACCTCGGAGTTCATGCCCGTCGGCCTGCTGACGAGCATCGCCGCGTCGTTCTCGCTCTCCGAGGCGACGACCGGCCTCATGATCTCCGTCTACGCGTGGGGCGTCATGCTCCTGTCGCTTCCGCTGATGGTTGCCGCATCGCGCTTCTCGTTCAAACCGCTGTTGCTTGCGGTGGTGGCCGTGTTCGCGCTCGGCCAGCTGTGCGCCGCCGTCGCGCCCACCTTTACGTTGCTGACGGCCGCGCGTCTGCTGGTGGCTGCCGCGCACGCCATCTTCTGGTCGATCGCACCGGTGGTCGCCACGCGCATCGCGGGCGACCGGCATGCGGCCCTCGCCCTCAGCATGGTCGCCACGGGCACCTCGATCGCCTCGGTGGTGGGTATGCCCCTCGGTCGCGCCATCGGCCTCGCGGTGGGCTGGCGCATGACGTTTGCCTGCGTGGGCGTCATCGCGGTGGCGCTCGTCATCTATCAGGCCGTCGTGTTTCCCTCGCTGCCGGCAACCGAGCGCTTCACCCTCAAGCGTCTGCCCGGCCTTGCCAAGAATCGCGTGCTGGTGGGCATCTACGTAGTCGTTGTCTGCCTTTCGATGGGGTTCTACGTGGCCTATGGTTACATCGAGCCGTTTCTGGGTCAGGTGGGCGGCTTCGACGACGGCACGACGACCTTGCTGCTCACGATCTTTGGCGCGGCCGGTCTGGTGGCGAGCTTCCTGTTCGCTCGTTTGTTTGATGGGCATCGGTTCGCGTTTTTGGGCACGGTCATCATCGGTTTCACGGCGGTGCTCTTTTGCCTGCAGGCGGCCTCCGCGTCGTTTGCCGCCATGGTTGCCGCCTGTCTTGTCTGGGGCATCTGCGGCACCGCCTTCAACATGGCGTTTCAGTCCGAGCTCATGAAGGCAGCCTCAGCAGACGACGCGACGGTTGCCATGTCCATCTACTCGGGCCTCTTCAACTTTGGCATCGGTACCGGCACCGCCGTGGGCGGCATGGTGGTATCGGGCATCTCCATTGCGGCCATCGGGTACGTGGGCGGTGCGCTGGCGCTTCTGGGGACCTTGCTCGCCTTTGGCTGGCTGTTCCGGCTGATGCGCGCGCCGCGCGTGACGGCCTGAGGCGACGGCGGCGGCACTCGCAGCAACTGCCCAGGGCTAATAGGAGCTCTCGATCTCGCGGATGCGCTGGTAGAGCCACGTGTTGGTGGGGACGAGGATATCGTGCTTGGCGGCGAGCCGGCAAATGGTGCCCGCGAACTCCTCAACCTCGGTGGTGCGCCGCGCGATGCGGTCTTGCGCCATCGAGGGCATGCCGGCGGGATCGAGACCGGCGATGAGGCGTGCCATCGCGGTGAGGTCCCCCTCGTCCATCTGCACGCCCTCGGCCTGTCCGACGGCGAGCGCCTCGCGCATGGCGGCGATAAAGCAGCGGTTCTGCTCGCTGCCCGCCTCGCTCGCGCTGCCGTAGGTGCCGCCATATGCCATGCACGTCTGGTTGATGCCCACATTGAGCATGAGCTTCACCCACATGCGGCGGCGGGGGTCCGACTCGACCACATGGGGGATGCCCGCGCGGGCGTAGAAGTCGGCAAGAGCCTCAACCACGCCGGCCTCCGTTTCCGGCGCCGCGCCAAAGCGGATCTCGCCCGCGTGCGTATAGGTGAGCGCGCCGGCGAGGTACACCGCGTCCATACCCTGGCAGATGCCGAGGACCGTGTGCGCCCAGCCGTAGCGCGCCGCGATGCGCTCCTCGCTCGTAATGCCGTTGAGGAGCGACACGATGGTGGTCTTGGGCCCGATAAGCGGCGCCATGCTGTCGATGGCGGCGTCGAGACCGCCTGCCTTGACGGCGAGGATGACGAGGTCGACGGGCTGCGCCTCGCTCATGGGAATCGTCGGCACGGCGAGGGGCGCGCCGTTGACGGTGACGTCCTCGTCCGCATGGCGGCGGAAGCGTGCGTCGTCCATGGCAAACACGACGGATCCGGGTGCGAGGTGCGCGGCCATGATGCTGCCGTACATGAGGCCCACGGCCCCACGTCCTACGATAGCGACGCGCTCGATGTGCATACCGATCTCCTCACTCGCCGATGGCGTAGTCTGATGACGTTGGGCTTACCTTACTCCTCGATCGGGCAGATGGCAAAACAGCGCGCCGGGTAGCCCACGCCGTCGAGCAGCTTGGGGAAGGCGCAGACGATGATCGCCCCCGTCTCGGGCACCTCATCCAGATGGTCCATCACCTCGATCTGATAGCGGTCCTCGGCAAGGATGTACTGCTCGGCAGGGTAGGGGTAGAAGCCCTCGCGCGTGGTGACGCGAGCCGGGTCGGTGTCTGCGGGCTCATGTCCGATGGCGGCGATGTTGCGCTCGTGCACGAGCCAACGGATGGCGTCGAGGCTCCAGCCGGGGTAGTGCGGCTGGCCGCTGGCATCCTTGTTCTCGAGGTCGGACTTGCGCGACCAATCGGAGCGAAACGCCACGAACGAGCCTTCCGGGATGCGCCCGTGCTCGTCTTCCCAAGCGGTGAGGTCGTCGGTGGTGAGCACGTAGTCGGGATCTGCCGCGCATTCCTCGTGCCGGTCGATGACGCACAACGGCATGACGAGCTCGCTCGGGCCGATGGCGTCGAGTGCGCGCCCCGTGGCCCAGAAATGCCGCGGCGCGTCGACGTGCGTGCCGTACTGCGATGCGACGGAGTATTCGTAGCAGCGCATCGGCGCGGCCATGGCATCGGGGGTGCCTGGCAGGTAGTCAAAGAGCAGTTTGCTCGCGAAGGGGCTGAAACCGTACCAGTGCGGTGTCTGGGCGGAGAGCGTGTGGGTGAGGTCGACCCAGCGGTAGCGCTCTCCCTTGAGCTCGGTGACGAGGCCCCAGAGCCCGCGGACGGCGGTGCGGGAGCGGGCGGTCGACGTGGTGTGCGTGGACGGGCTGGTGGCAGACATGGCGATTCCCTTCTCGAGACGTGCGTTGGGCCTGGGTAGCGGAGCGAGGAGGCGGCCAATGCGCCGCGGGGCGATGGGACGGCCCTATGCTCCGCGTCCCGTTGCGGCCCATCGTAGGGGCGGAATATGTCGGGCTCTTTACCGCCGCGTTGCGTCTTGAATGGAAATCGCTTGGCAAAGGCCCAGATATGATTCGGAAACCCGGGCGACATAAACGCTGGGGCTGAGGTAGGGGCGCGGACGGGACGGCTGAGGCGCCTTGTGTGCCGATTCGAGCGCCATGCAGGGCTGCCGGCCGCCCCTCGGACCTGTCGCGCCGCCATGCGGGATGGTGGTAGCCGTGTTGGCGCACGGCCACATTCAGCCCCGCTCTGCGCATGGACTACAATACTGGTGCGGGCGCACTCGCGCCTGCGGAAGGGGTAGCCATGGCTCGTATCCAACTCGATGCTCACGACGACATCCAGACGTCGCAGTTTGCCCGCGGACGCATCCACTCGGTGGAGACCATGGGGACGGTCGACGGTCCGGGCATCCGCTTCGTCGTCTTCACCCAGGGCTGCCCGATGCGCTGCCTCTATTGCCACAACCCCGATACGTGGGAGACGGGTGCGCACGCCGGCACCGAGGTGACGGTCGAGCAGCTGGTCGGGGAGTTCGAGAGCAATCGCCAGTTCTACCGAAACGGCGGTATCACGGTATCGGGCGGGGAGCCGCTCCTGCAGCCGGAGTTTCTGGCCGACCTCTTTACCGCGATGCATGCGCGGCCGGCGGGGCGGGTCCACACGTGCCTCGACAGCTGCGGGTACGCCTTCGATCCCGAGCATCCCGAGCGGTGGGCGCGCTCTCTCGATGAGACCGATCTGGTGCTGCTTGACATCAAGCATGCCGATCCGGAGGGGCATCGCGCGCTCACGGGGCGCGACCCTGCGCGCATTCTCGCCTTTGGCGACGAGTTGGCGCGGCGCGGCATCCCAGTGGTGATTCGCCATGTGATCGTGCCGGGGCACACCGATACGACGGACGAGTGCGAGGCGCTCGGGCGCCTGATCGCCCCGTGGCGCAACGTAGCGGGGCTTGAGATGCTGCCCTACCACACTCTCGGCGTCGCCAAATACGAGCAGCTGGGCATCGCCTATCCGCTCGCCGGCGTGCCGGAGATGGACAAAGCGCGCATCCCGGAGCTTCGCCAAGCGGTTCTGCGCGGCATGAAGGCGGCGCGCGGGCGGTAGGTGGTCGGCGCGGGCGGTACGGCTCCTACGCCACCCGCCGCACACGCCCCACGGCAAGTCCAGCGGCCGCGATGGTCGCGGCGAAGAGCACCACCAGTCCCACGTCTGCCAGCACGGACGCAACCAGCTCGCCGGACACGCTGGTGGCGCGCACCAGCTCCTGCATGCCGCTCACCGCCCAGTACCCGGGGGTGAAGCGCGCCACGGCCGTGACCGCTTCCGACATGTTGTCGAGGGGAATCCACGTGCCGCCCAAAAACGCTACGATCATCGCGGCGATGTTGCAGATGGCGTGGATGAGCTCATGGCGCACGTTGAGCTGCCATACCAGAAACCCAAAGGCCATGCCCACCAGCATGAGCGCGAGCAGGATTACCAACATGAGCTGCACAAACAGGGTCGGTACGGTGCTGAGCGCATCGCGGTACAGCACGAGTCCCACGCAGGCGTTGATGGCCCACACTACTACCCCGCAGAGGGCGATCGCTCCCACCACCTGGGCGTCGAAGTGCGTCTGTGCCACGCACGAGACACCGATGCGCTGCCTGATTTCGGTTTGACGCAAGCTGAAGAGTCCCGTGCCCACGATCGCCGCAATCCCTCCAAACAGCGCGTAGAGGGCAAACTGACAGTACACGAGATAGGTGATGGGCAGACCCGTCTCCTCGGTGGGGACGCTTTCGACGGCGACGCCGGTCTCTTGTGCGGTATCGACCATCTGCACGAGTTCCGACACGGACGCACCGCGGGCAGCGGCGAGCGCGTAGAGCTCCTGGGTCCAAGCGCGCACGCGCTGGTCGACGAGCGCGCCGGAAGCGTTCATATAGCTCACGATGCACGAGAGATCGGGTGCGTCACGCCCCGCACGTGCGGCGTCGACGAGGTCGCTACCGTAGTCCTCGGGGATAATCAGCACGTAGTTGGCTAAGTTGTTGGCAGCGGCCTTTTGCAGGGCGGGGACGGTGTCCTCGATTTCGACGGTCTCCCCGGTGCCAGCGAGGTACGACGCGAGCGCTTGCGAGACGGCGCTCTCGTCGCGGTCGATGACGGCGATCGTGGGCCGCGCCGACACATAGCCTGCAGCGGTGGCCGAGGATCCAAGGCTCCCCGCCGCAAAGGCTCCGAGCAGCGAGAACAGCAGCACGTAGACGGCAAAGAGCATGCGGTGCTCGCGGACGAGCCGGCAGGCGATTCTAACGATAGGCATGGCGGGTCCTCCTCATGCAAAGCACGGAGCCGGCGGCGAACACCGCGGCGATGGCGACGAGTGCGGCAAGGGCCTGGGCAAACGGCACGAGCGAATCGTAGAAGGTGAGGGCAAACAGCGCCTCCGACGCCTGCGTAGCCGGGTTGACGAGTTGCAGCAGCGGGACGTTTTGCGTAAGCCAGTTTCCGAGTTCCACCGCGGGCTCGCCAAAGAGACCGGCCGGGAGCGAGAGTCCGAGCGTGCAGATGGTGACGAGCGCGTCCTTCACGCGCGGGGTGGCGCCGGGCAGCGACCCGATGAGCGCACCGAACGCGCACGATACCAAAGAGATCGCGGCGCATGCCACCGGGGTCAGCCATATGCGCCCGCCGAACGATACGCCCGCCACGAGCCACAGGTAGGCAACGGTGGTGAGCGTGCTCGCCATCACGATGAGCCAGCTCGCCACGAGGGCGGCCACAAGCTGTCTGCCCGGCGGGGTGGCGCTCACCTGGCAGCGGTCTCCGAGGGCAGAGGCGCCGGAGCGCGTGCGCTCAATGAGCGTCTTGGCCACGTCGGCGCACATGATGCATGTGTACCCCAGCAGTGCGTAGTAATAGCGTCCCATCTCTTGCGGCGGTTCGCGGAGAAGGTCGAGCTCGGAGGTACCGGCGTTGGAGCCAGAGAGATTCTGGGAGAGCGCAGCGACGGCGCTGGGCGAGGCGAGCGCTGCGGGGTCCCGCTTGGCAAGGTCTTGGGCGATGGCCTCGCCCTGCAGATAGCGGTCGAGCACAACTTGGATGATGGCCTGGCTGGTGGTTCCCGTCTCGCTGGGGGAGACAAAGAGCGCAGGGACGCCGTTGCTGTCCACCGCGAGGTAGGCCGCGACCTCGCCGGCGAGCACGGCGGAGCGGGCCTCGTCGGACGAAGCGTAGCGAGTGAGCTCGAAGAGCGCTCCGTCATCGGTCTCGGCGGGTTCCTCGGGGCTACCGCCCGCGCCGTCGGTCTCGGCGCTGCCCTCGCCGGAGTTCTCCTCAGAAAGGCTCTCGACCAGCGTGCGCAAACCCGTGGCGCGCGACCAGTTGGTATCGGTGACGACCCCAAGCGCGATACCGCTCGTGTACTGCGAGCTGGAGAAGTTGGAGAACATCGTCATAAAGATGGTCGCCATGATGAGCGGGAAGAGAAACGCCCAGATGACGATGCTTGTGTTGCGCAGGCTCGTGCGTATGTCGCAGGCGATGAGCGAGAGCATGCTCCTCACCTCCCGCTGCGCCGTAGAAGGCGGGCTACAAGGCCGGGCGCCTCTTCCGCCCCCGCCGCTCCGTCTTCAGTCGCGGCTCTGGCATCGGCGCCCGGTGCGCCGTCGCCGTCGCGCAGGTCGCTACCGGTCATCTCGAGGAAGACATCGTTCAGCGTCGGGGGCTCAGAGAACACGCGGACCGGCTCGATTCCCGTGTCGGCGAGCACACCGAGCACCTCGGCGAGGTGCCCCTGCCCCTGCCCGCATGCCACATGCAGCTCATGGCCTCGGTAGGTTGCCCGCAGCACGCAGGGAAGGTAGCGCACGGCTTCGAGTGCGCGATCGGGCAGGTTGGGAATCTCGGCAGCGATCTTCTCGCCCACATCGATCATGCCCTTGAGCTCGCCGACCGTCCCCTCGGCAATGGCGCGCCCACGGTCCATGATCATCACGCGCCCGCAAATCTGCTCGACCTCTTCCATGTAGTGGCTCGTATAGACCACGGTAGCGCCCTCGTCTACCAGGCGCAAGATGCCCTCGAGGATGGCGTTGCGGCTCTGAGGATCGACGGCAACGGTGGGCTCGTCGAAGAAGATGAGCTCGGGGCGGTGCGCGATTCCGCAGGCGATGTTGAGGCGCCGGAGCAGGCCACCGGAGAGCTTGCGAGGCCGGAAGCGCCGAAAGCGCTCGAGACCGGCGAAGGCGATGGCGTCCTCTACGAGCGTGCGGCGGAGCGCGCGGTCGGATACGTAGAGCGAGCAGAAGGCGTCGATGTTCTCGGTGACGGTGAGCTCGTCAAAAACGGCCACCTGTTGGGGAACGATGCCGATGCGCCGCTTGAGGTCGTACCGTCGCGGGCTCATGGCTTCGCCGAAAAGCTCGATTGAGCCCTTCTGGTAGCTGAGGAGCTGAAGCATGCAGTTGATTGCCGTAGTCTTGCCGCAGCCGTTGGGGCCGAGGAGGCCGAAGATCTCCCCGCGCCTGACGGTGAGATCGAAGTGGTCGAGTGCGGTGAGATCGCCGTAGCGCTTGACGAGCTGTCGGACGGAGATGACGGGCGCGGTGCCCTGGGCTTGGTGCTGCGCGGACATGGGACTCCCTTCAGACGCTGCATGATTGCAGTATCGGCCGCAAGGCGCCGCGGCGGAAGTGAGGTTTGTCACGAGTTCTGCGGCGATGGGCGCCAGCTACGGTGCCCGTGGCGCCATCGATCTCGGTTGGACATGACATTTGTCACGAATTGGGTGCAAGGCTGGCCGGAGGGAGGCATCGCACGAAGTGCGGCGCGGCTCGTGCGCTAGACTTGCCTCATGGAACGATTGACTGACAAGCTGATGCTCTTTGCATGCTGCCTCGCCGCCGCCATCGCCTTCGCCCCGCGTGCGGCGACGGTTGCGGTGCTGCTCGTATGCGCTACCGCGGCGATTGCGGTTGAGGTTGCGGACATGGGTTCCGGGTGCGATGACGCCGCTGGCGTTATGGGCGATGACGCCGCTGGCGAAATCGCGGGCAGCAGATCCCTTCGAGGCAGTTCCGTCGGCGGGGCGGTTTCCGTGCTGAGGCAGTGCGTCCCCACGGCGCTCCCGCTCGCCTGCTGCGCGCTTGCCCTGGCGCTGCCGGAGACGCTCCTTGCCCTACCGCTCGCAGCGTATGATTTGGCGCGCCGTCCTCCCCGCGCTCTCATCGCCGTTCCGTTCACTATGCTTCTCGTTGGCATCAATCGGGCGGGCCTCGATGTGCTTCCCATCGTATTTGCGGCATTCTTAAGCGCAGCCGCTGTGGTGCTCGCTCGCCGTACCGATCAGACCCGTCGTCAGCGCGACCGCAACCTGCGCGAACGCGATCGCCTGCGGGAGCGCTCCTTCAAGCTTGAGGCCCAGAACCGCGATCTTGTCGATAAGCGCGAGCTTGCCGTGCGCGTGGCCGTACTCGAGGAGCGCACCCGCATCGCGCGCGAGATACACGATAACGTTGGCCATCTTCTCACGAGGACGCTATTGCAGGCTAAAGCCTATGAAGTCGTGTTCGCCTCGGACGAACGCGCTCGCGCGGCGTTCTCGGCGCTCGCGAACGATGTGGACGAAGCGCTCGGTACGGTGCGTGCGAGCGTGCGCGACCTGCACGAGGATCGTATCGATGCGGGTGCTCAGGTGGCTCGCATCGCCGCGGAGGCTCCGGTGCCCACGCATTGCACAACCGATGTCGCTGCGGCCCCGCCCGAGGTCGCGAGCTGCTTGGCGGCGGTGACGCGCGAGGCGCTCTCCAACGTCGCGCATCATGCGGGGCCCGCCGCGCGCGCCGAGGTGAGCTTGGTCGAGCATCCCGGTTTCTGGCAGCTGACCGTCACGGACGATGGTGGCGCAGCCCCGGGCGTCGAGAATCGGGCGGCCGTCTCGTCTGAGGCGGGCGCGCCTGCCACGGCTTCCGGCGATGCGGTGCGCAATGCCCCTTTGCCAGAGGGGCGCCCGCCCGCCACAGCGCCCTATGTTGGCCGCGGTTTGGGCCTGACTTCCATGGAGGAGCGGGTGGATGCGCTCGGCGGCACGTTTCGCGCCGGCCCCGATGCCGCGGGGTATGGCTGGCGAGTGTTTGCGAGCATCCCCAAACCGCGCGGCGCGACCGTCGGGGGCAATGCCGCCCCACGTGGCGACGCGGAGCCGGCAGATTGGGCCGACGTGTTCCCAAACGACTCGTGCACGACGGGAAACAGCAGGTAGAAAGGGGCAGGCATGCGCATTGCCATCATCGATGACGATCGTCTTATCTGCGATTCGCTCAACATCATCTTGGGCAACGAGCCCGATATTGACGTCGTCGGCATCGGGGGCGATGGGAACGACGCCGTGCGCCTTGCGGCTGCCGAGCGCCCCGATATCCTGCTCATGGATATCCAGATGCCCGGACGCGACGGCCTTTCGGCGGCGCAGGAGATCCTCGCATGCGATCCAGCTGCCCGCATCGTGTTTCTCACCACGTTTTCCGACGACGAGTACATCGTGCGCGCACTGGCGCTCGGAGCGCGCGGATACCTCATCAAACAGGATGTCGGCACTATCGCGCCGGCGCTCAGGGCGGTTATGAGCGGGCAGAGCGTACTCGAGGGGGAGGTGCTGGCGCGCGTTTCACACCGTGGCGGCGCGCCGGTGGAGGCCTCGGGCGCCGGACGCGCTGCATCCGATCCGTTTGCCTGCCTGACCGAGCGCGAGCGCGAGGTGGCCGAACTTATCGCCGAAGGGCTCGACAACCGCGAGATCGCGGCGGCTGCGTATCTCGGGGAGGGGACCGTCCGCAACCACATCAGCTCGATTCTCGCGAAGCTGCACCTCAAGAACCGCACGCAGATCGCCATAGCCTACTGGCGCCGGTAGGGCGCGGGCTAGGTGCGCCCTGTTTTGGGCGGCTGCCGGTGGCAAGGGGGCGCGCGGGACGCCGCGAAAGGCGGCTTTCGGTAAGTTCGAGCCTCCCCTGTGCACCAAATCGCCAAACGGTGGAGTAGCCGCCCTCCATCGCCGGCAAAGGGGCAGGTCGTTGGAATCGCATGGCTGAGTCTATCCGGCTCGTTTCGAATTTGATGCACAGATGAGCCCCGAACTATCGCAAGTGCCAGGAGAGTCCGGGGAGGTCGGCCAACGTGGCGCGTTTTTTGGTATCGTGGGGCGTGACCAAACCGAGGAGGCCATCATGACGCCAACCATTGCCATCATCGGCGCGCTTGAGAAGGAAGTGCGCCAGATCTATACCGAAGTCGACAACGGGACCGTTACCGAGGAGGCCGGGCTCAAGATTGTCGGCGGTGCGTACCACGGGTTCAACTTGGTCGCCACCACGGCGGGCATGGGTACCGTTAACGTGGCAGCCGCCACGCAGCATCTCATCAGCGTGTACGGGGCAAACGCCGTCATCTTCTCCGGCATCGCGGGCGGTCTCAACCCGGCGCTCCATATCGGCGACATCGTGGTGGGCGCGCGCCTGCGCTATCTCGATACCGATACGGCCCTCATCGCGGAGTCCGCTCCGTCGCTCGAGGAGTTCGCCTCGACCGATTATCTCGTCGACGTCGCGGAGGAGACCCTTAAGGCATGGGGCTTCGTTTCCGCCGAGCTTGACGGCGACGCCCTCGATGCCGCCCTCGAGACCGCCGGCAGCTCCCCGTTTGCGCGCTTCCGGCGCGAGGGCGAGTCTGCCGACCCTAGGCGCTACCTGCGCGGCACCATCGCCACGGGCGACCGTTTCTGCACGGGCGCCGCGATGCGAGCAGAGGTCATCTCCGCCACACAGGCGGACTGCGTCGAGATGGAGGGTGCGGCCGTGGCGCACATCGCCGCCAAGAACGGTGTCGATTGCCTGGTGCTGCGCGCCATCAGCGATAATTGCGACGAGGAGTACGATGCCTTCTGCGAGCGCACGTTTGACCTCGATGAGTACGCGCGCACCGCAAGCTCGCTGACGCTGGCCATCGTGCGGCGCGTCGCCGCCCGCCTCGGTCTTTCGCGCGAAGGGTAGATGCTATGGCAGATTCCATCAATTACCAGCTGGCTCATTTTGTGGCGAGCTACGGCGCGGTCTCTCAGATCCCCGAGTCGACCTGCCCCGAGGTCAGCTTTGTCGGTCGCTCCAACGTGGGCAAGTCGTCCATCATGAACAAGCTCTTTGGGCGCAAGGGCCTCGTGAAGGTGTCGAGCACGCCGGGCAAGACCGCCAACATCAACTTCTTCGAGGCGGACGGCGTGCACTTTGTGGACCTGCCGGGCTACGGTTTTGCACGGCGCTCAAAGGCCGAGCGCGACCGCTGGGCCCGTCTCATCGGCGACTTCTTTGAGAGCGAGCGGAGCTTCAACCTTGTGGTGTCCCTCGTGGACATCCGTCACGATCCGAGCGCACTCGACCACCAGATGATCGAGTACCTGCAAGAGAACGAGTTCACGTTCATCGTCTGCCTCACCAAAGCGGATAAGCTCAGCCGAGGGAAGCGCGCGCAGCAGGCCGCCGCCGTCCGCCGTCAGCTCAATGTGCCCGCCGAAGACATCATCGTCACGTCTGCTGAGGATGGTACAGGCATCGACGAGCTCAAGCGCGTTATCGCCGAGCGCTGTCTGTAGGGGAGAGCACGGCGGCCGGAGCTTAAGGTTTACCCGGCAACCTGCTAGCCGCGGTGACCGCCGCGGTTGGCCTCGCGGCCTTGGCCTGCTCGGTTGCGGCCGGCTGCGTAGGCACCGCGTTTACCGGAGCTGTTGCCACCCGCGTTGCCGCGCTTGTCGCCGTTGCGGTTGCGACCCTGTGCGTTGCCGCCGGAGCGCCCGCCGCCCTTGCCGGATGCCACGCCGGCGCTCGCACCGCGCCCGCCGCCGGTCCCCGCGCCGCCGGCGTGCTTTCCGCTTCTCACCCCGTGGGGCGGAACGGGGCGGATAAGGCACTTCGGTCCGTAGCCGATGAGGTCCGTGCGCCCGGCCCGCTCCAGCGCCTCGCGCACGAGCGGGTAGTTCTCGGGCTTGCGGTACTGGATGAGCGCGCGCTGCAGCGCCTTCTCATGCGCCGAGCGCGGCACGTACACCGGCTGCATCGTACGCGGGTCGACGCCGGTGTAATACATGCAGGTCGACATCGTGCTTGGCGTGGGGTAGAAATCCTGCACCTGCTCGGGCATGTACCCCGTGTCGCGCACCGCCTCGGCGAGCTCCACCGCCTCCTTCAAGGTGGAGCCGGGGTGGCTGCTCATGAGGTAGGGGACGAGATACTGCTTTTTGCCGAGCTCGCGGTTGATGGCGCGGTACGTCTCGACAAAGCGGTCGTATACGGCGCGGCTGGGTTTGCCCATGACAGAGAGCACGGCGTCGGAAACGTGCTCCGGGGCCACTTTGAGCTGCCCGGAGACATGATGGGCGCAGAGCTCGCGCAGAAACGTGTCGTCCGCATCGGCGAGGGCGTAGTCGAAGCGTATGCCGCTGCGCACAAAGACCTTCTTGACGCCGGGCAGGGAGCGCAGCTCGCGCAGGAGCGCCACGTAGTCTGTGTGGTCGACTGTCATGCTGCGGCAGACCTTGGGCCACAGGCACCGCTTGCGCAGGCACGCACCGTGCTTGAGCTGGTTTTTGCATGCGGGTTGACGGAAGTTTGCCGTGGGGCCGCCCACGTCGTTGATGTAGCCCTTGAAGTCGGGCTCAGCGCAGATCTTGCGCGCCTCGGCGATGAGGCTCTCGTGGCTGCGCGCCTGCACGATGCGCCCTTGGTGGAACGTGAGCGCGCAGAACGAGCACTCGCCAAAGCAGCCGCGGTTGGAGATGAGCGACATCTTTACCTCTGCCAAGGCGGGGATACCGCCTGCCACCTCGTAATCGGGGTGGTAGGTGCGTGTGTAGGGGAGGTCGTACGCCTCGTCGAACTCCTCCTGCGTGAGCGGGCGCGCCGGCGGATTCTGCACAACATAGACGTCATGCGGGTACGGCTCGACGAGCCGTCCGCCGCGGATGGGGTCCATGTTCTCGTACTGGGTGTTGAAGCTCCGTGCGTAGGTGAGCTTATCGGCCAGAAGCTCGTCCCAGCTGGGCAGCAGCGTGTAATCGTATACCTCGTCGAGCGAGCGCGTGCGAAAGACCGTGCCGTCGATGTAGGTGAGCTGCTCGGCCGGCAGACCGGCGGCGAGCGCGTCGGCGACCTCCACGATGGCGAGCTCGCCCATGCCGTAGATGATAAGGTCGGCGCCCGCGTCGAGCAGGATGGAGCGCTTGAGCTTGTCCGACCAGTAGTCGTAGTGGGCGAGGCGGCGGAGCGACGCCTCGATACCTCCGAGCACGATGGGCGTCTCCTTGTAGGTACGGCGGATGAGGTTGCCGTACACCACCGCGGCGTGATCGGGCCGGTGCCCCGCCTCGCCGCCGGGGGTGTAGGCGTCCGTGCGCCGGCGGTGCTTGCTCACGCTGTAGTGATTCACCATGGAGTCCATGTTGCCGGCCGAGACGAGAAAAGCGAGGCGCGGCTTGCCGAGGACAGTTACGCTCGCGGGGTCGCGCCAGTCGGGCTGCGCGATGATGCCCACACGGTAGCCGTGGGCCTCGAGCAGCCGCACGATGATGGCGCAGCCAAAACTCGGGTGGTCCACGTAGGCGTCGCCGCACACATACACAAAGTCGCAGGCGTCCCAGCCGCGCGCGTCCATGTCGGCACGTGTGGTGGGCGGAAAGTCCGCGCGGGTAAAGCCGAGGGCCGTGGGTCCGGTGGGGTCGAGCTGGGGCTTTATCTTGCGTGTCGAAGACTTGGGGTGCGCTCGTCTGCGTGTCGAGGGACTTGACTGCACTGGCTTCGGCGACG
Source organism: Collinsella sp. An268 (assembly GCF_002159765.1). Classification (GTDB taxonomy): domain Bacteria; phylum Actinomycetota; class Coriobacteriia; order Coriobacteriales; family Coriobacteriaceae; genus Coprousia. The sequence goes on from NZ_NFJH01000006.1 coordinate 106,449, forward strand.
AGCCTCGCGTGCCGGTCATGTGTGACGCGGCTTGATGTTGGGAACGTTCGCGGTGCGATGATGCCATGGCTCTCCTGCTTCGAATCGTTTTGCATCCATCCTAGCAGAGGTTTGGGGGGAGGCGGTTTGCCTGGCATGGACCATCGCAGCGGATGGGGGTGTTCCGAGAGTTCAGATGACACGGCGCTTCCCAAGCCTCTGTTCAGGTTTGAAAAGACGCCCCATTACTGGGCGGGGTGGGTTGCGGCATACGTCCAGTGGCGTCTGGCGCTTTCCTTCGACGAGCTGTTTCGCGTTATGCCCTACGACGAGCTCGTTGCACGGTACCATCCCTGGCACGAAGCGTCTGAGGAGCGCTTCTGCGAGCTCTTTGCCGAGGTGGCGCGAGATAGCGAGGCGAGAGTTCCCACGCGGCTCGCCGTCTCGCGCGGCGCCCTGCGCCTCTCGCAACGCGAACTTGCGCACCGATCACGTGTGGGCCTGCGCTCCATCCAGATGTACGAGCAACGCAGGAAGGATATCAACAAAGCCCAGGCTCAAACGTTGCAGAGCCTCGCCCGTGTCCTCCATTGCGCGATAGAGGACCTCTTGGAACCGGTGTTCACGCTAGACGAAGTGGTGTGAGCGCGCGTTACAGGTACTCGATCTGCGCGCCCTCGGTGTCGCAGGTGAGGATATGTGTCTCGCAGGCGGGGAACGCCTCGCGCAGCCGCACCTGGAGGAACTTCGCCACGATGGTGTCGTCGGTCACGGCCATAAGGGTGGAGCCGGAGCCCGAGATCCAGAGCGTTTTGGCCCCTCCCTTAAGGCACGCCGTGCGGATGGCGTCGTAGTCGGGGATGAGCGCCCGGCGGTAGGGCTCCTGCAGGCGGTCGTCGTTGGCGGCAGCAATGAGCGCCGTGTCGCCCGTTTCGAGCCCGCGAGTGAGGCCGGCGATGCGGCCCATCTGCCATACGGCCGTGTTGAGCGGCACCTCTTGGGGCACCACCTTGCGGGCGTCTGCGGTGTGGACCTCGTAGGGCGGGATGATGGTGATGAAGCGCAGCCGCGGGGAGACGTCGTAGCGAAGGCATCGTGGCAGCTCGCCTGTGGGCGTGAACGAGCATACGGCCGCGCCCAAGATCGCGGGCGCGACGTTGTCGGGGTGGCCTTCGAGGGCGGTGGCGAGCGCCACGAGCTCTTCGCGGGTGACGGTGTGGTTGGTGAGCGCGGCGGCGCCCATGATGCCCGCGACCACAAGCGTCGAGCTCGAGCCCAGGCCGCGCGCGACCGGCACCTCGGTTTCGATGTGAATGGAGACGGGGAAGGGCTTCTCGCCCCACGTCTCAAGGGCGTAGAGGAAGGCCTGGTAGACCATGTTATCGGCGTTGCGGAACGCCTCGGGGCAACCGGTAATGGCGAGTTCGCTCGCGCGGTCCATCGTGACGTGCGCATAGAGCGACACCGCCATACCGAGCGTGTCGTAGCCGATGCCGAGGTTCGCGCTCGTTGCCGGTACGGTGATCTTGATCATGGTCTCCTCCTGGTCGATGTGCCCATTCCCTTCGCTGCTCAGACAGTCCTCGCTCGCTTCGCTCGCTGCGGAACTCGCGACGAAGGGAATGGGCACATCGCCTCTGGCGAATGTATGCTCATGCGCGGAGCTGTCATGCGTCTTTATCCTAACAGGGGCACGGCGTGCGCGCCCCTGCGCGTGAAACGGAAACAGTCGCGCGGCCATCGCCCGGTTGGCGGGACGCTTGGCTCAAATCGGCCCCGTTGGTGGCTCGACCTGGGGCGTAGCCGCGCAGACTTCGCGAAGACTCCGCCCGGCTAGCCCAGATCCTCGCCGTTGGTGGCGATGACCTTCTTGTACCAGTCGAAGCTCTTCTTCTTGGAGCGCGCGAGCGTGCCCGCGCCGGTGTTGTCGCGGTCGACGTAGATGAAGCCGTAGCGCTTCTCCATCTCGCCCGACCCGGCGGACACGAGATCGATCGGGCCCCAGGTGGTGTAGCCCAGCATCTCGACACCGTCCTCTTCGATGGCATCGCGCATGGCCTCGATGTGCTGGCGCAGGTAGTCGATGCGGTAGTCGTCGTCGATCGTGCCGTCCGGGTTGACGGTGTCGTGGGCGCCGAGCCCGTTCTCCACCACGAAGAGCGGCTTCTGGTAGCGGTCCCACAGGTCGTTGATGGTGATGCGGAAGCCGAGCGGGTCGATGACCCAGCCCCAGTCGCTCGTGCGCACATACGGGTTTTCCACGCCCGCGAAGGCGTTGCCCTCGGCGATGCCGCCAGCGGTTGCGGGGTCCGCCGCGATGCAGCGGGACGAGTAATAGCTAAAGGATATGAAATCCACCGTATGTGCGGCGAGGATGCGCTCGTCCTCCTCGGTTATGCCTACATCGATGCCCTCGCGCTCAAGCTGCTTGAGCGCATAACCTGGGTAGCGCCCGCGGCTCTGCACGTCCACGAAGAAGTAGTTCTCCTGGTTCTTGAGCTGCGCGGCGCGCACGTCCTCCGGTCGGCACGAGTAGGGGTAGTAGCTGCCGGCGGCGAGCATGCAGCCGACCTTGTTTTCGGGGTCTATCTCGTGCGCGATCTTGGTCGCCCAGGCGCTCGCCACGAGCTCGTTGTGCGCGGCGAGGTACTCGGCGGCGCGCGGGTTCTCGCCCGGCTCAATCACGATGCCCGCTCCCATGAACGGTCGGTGCAAGATCATGTTCATCTCGTTGAACGTGATCCACCAGTGGACGAGGCCCTTGTACCGTGTGAAGAGGACTTCCACCAGCCGCCGATAGAAGTCGATGAGCTTGCGGCTGCGCCAGCCGCCGTACGTTTTGATGAGGTGTATCGGGCAGTCGAAGTGCGTGATGGTGACGAGGGGCTCGATGCCATGGTCGCGGCAGCAGCGGAACACGTCCTCGTAGAAGGCGAGGCCCTCCTCGTTGGGCTCGTCTTCATCGCCCAAGGGAAAGATGCGGCTCCAGGCGATGGAGAGGCGGAACACCTTGAAACCCATCTCGGCAAAGAGCGCGATGTCCTCACGGTAGTGGTGGTAGAAATCGATACCCGTTTGGGCAGGGTAGTAATACCCGGGCTCAAAGTCGAGCATGCGGCGCAGCCCGCGGCTCACGTCGTTGCGCTCGGGGCCGTGGGGGATGATGTCGACGTTGGCGAGTCCGCGGCCTCCCTCGTTGTACCCTCCCTCGCATTGGTTCGCCGCGGTAGCGCCTCCCCATAGAAATCCCTCGGGAAACGGCATGGCTGGTCTCCTTTCTGTTATGCGGTGGCACGGTGCTCGCTGGAGCAATGACCGTGCCGCTTTCCGTTGCCTATGAGTTCCGGCAGTTGCGCCAGGCACACGCCGGCCAAGATGACGGCGACCCCGAGCCACTCGATCACGCCGAGGGGCTCACCGAGCACAATCATGGCGATAAAGAGGCCGGCGGGGAGCTCAGCGGCGGCCATGACGGTGGAAAGCCCGGCGGGCAGATGCGGTGACCCGAGCCCAAAGAGCAGGACCGGGCACATGAGGCCAAAGAACCCGGCGATGGCGGCGAAGGGGAGGATGCCCTGGGTGAGCACTCCCGAGACGAGGTAGTCCGGGCATACGGTGAGCGACATGATTACCGAACCTGCGCAGACGATCGCCCCGCGCTGCTCGTTGCCGCACGGTGCTTTGACCTTGCCGGAGAGCGTGACAAAGAGGGAGCACGAGACGGCGGCGCCGAGCGCGCACAGCAGGGCGACGGGGTCGTAGCCGGCGATACCGGTCTGGTACACGCCGCTCGCAAAGACTGTTCCCGCAACGATGACCGCCGCCGACGCAATTTCGATTGGGCGCGGCGCGCGGCGCGTCATGATGGTCTGCCAGACAAGACCCATCCACGTGAACTGGAAGAGCAGCGTGAGCGCCACCGGGGCGGGCAGTACGCTCATGGCGTAGCAGTAGAGGATCGAGGTGAGGCAGGTGAGGGCGCCAAGGCCCATGAGCTTGAGTACCGTGCGCACGGGCAGCGCGCTGAGCCGCTTGCCGCGCGCACGGCCGATAAGGACGGCGAGCACGAAGAACAAACAGCCGAACCACGCCTGGCTCGCGACAACCTGGTTGGAGGTGAAGCCCGCCGCGTAGGCGAGCTTGTAGGTGGTCGCCATCGCGCCGTAGCAGGCCCCGCCGGCAAAGACCTGCAGGGCAGCCAGGGTTCGTTGGCTTTTGTTGGCTGTTGAGAGCTCGCTTTGGCGGGCGCTCGCTGTAGAGCGGGTCGTATCGTGCACAATACCCCTTTCCCGGTACGCTGGGTACCGTCGTTCGCGTGAGAACGGGGTGGTGGCATGCACGATGCGCTTTACCTACGCACAGAAAAAGCCACGCAACCGCGTTCCCGGTTGCGTGGCAAAAAGGTGACCTATCGTCCAGAAAAGTCCACGCGCTTTTTAAGCACGTCAAAGGTACGCGAACAAGGCGCGCACGGTCAAGAGCCCGGCTGCGGCAGGGGGATTCTCCGCAAGCCCTACACGGCTTCTATGCGGTTGCCGCCGGCGCGCATGGGAGGAAGGGGTCGCTCGAGGAGGCGCGCGCACCGTCCGTCGCGAGTTCCGCAGAAAAAGGAGCCCAACGGGCTCCTTTTTCGAGGACTGTCTGAGCAGAGGATGGTAGGGGCGCCTCCCGCCCGAGCGTGCCTATAGCCTGAGCGCCGCATCCTCCACGTAGGCACCCATGCCGGGGACATCGACCACGTCGGAGAACCGCTCATGTGCGGTCTCGAGCGCAGCGAGCTGCGCCGGCGCGCAGGTGCCGGTGACCTCCTCCAGCTTGCGCATGCAGGCAAAGTCATCTGCGGGAACGTCCTCGCCCAATGCCTCGAGCACGGCGCGCGGGAACTTGTAGGGGCTCGCAGTGGAGAGGAGCATACGGGCGGCGCTGCCCGCGGCGGCGGGAAGCTTCTCCAACACGTGGTAGCCGCAGGCGGTGTGCGGATCAATCAGATAGGCGTTCTCGTGCCAGCTTGCGGCGATGGCGCCGGCAACCTCGTCCTCGTCCGCCCAGCCGCAGGCAAACGTCTCCTGAATCTTGGCAAGAAGCTCGGCAGGCACCTCAAAACGCCCGGTCTCGGCGAGGTCTGCCATAAGGTGGGCGATGAGCTCGCAGTCGCCGTCCGAGACGTAGTAGAGCATGCGCTCCAGGTTTGACGAGATGAGGATGTCCATCGAGGGCGATGTGGTGGTGAAAAACGGGCGATTGCGGTCGTAGACGCCCGTGGTGAGAAAGTCGAAGAGCACGTTATTCTTGTCGCTCGCCACCACGAGCTTGGAGACGGGGAGTCCCAGCATCTTGGCGTAGTAGCCGGCGAGCACGTCGCCGAAGTTGCCCGTGGGCACGCAGAACTCGACCGCATCGCCCGCCGCGATGGCGCCTGCGCGCATGAGCTGGGCATAGGCGGCGAAGTAGTACACGACCTGCGGCACGAGCCGGCCGACGTTGATGGAGTTCGCGCTCGAGAGCACGATGCCCGCCGCGGCCAGGCGCTCGGCGAGGGCGCGGTCGGCGAAGATGCCCTTCACGGCGCTCTGCGCGTCGTCGAAGTTGCCGCGCACGGCGGCGACGGCCACGTTTGCCCCCGCCTGCGTGGTCATCTGCAGCTCCTGCACGCGGCTGACCTTGCCTTCGGGGTAGAAGACGGTGATGCCGCACCCCGGGGCGTCGGCAAAGCCGGCGAGCGCCGCCTTGCCCGTGTCGCCCGAGGTGGCGGTCACGATCATGATCTTCTCGCCCGCGCCGGCAGATGCCTGGGCGCGCGCCATCAAGCGCGGCAGCATCTGCAGGGCGACGTCCTTGAACGCGCTCGTGGGGCCGTGGTAGAGCTCGAGCACGTGCGCGTGCGGGCCTGCAGCAGCGCCCGGTGCCTTTGTGAGCGGGACAACGGGCGTTACCTCGGGGCTCGCAAACGTGCCGGTATACGCTTCGTTTACGCATGCGGCAATCTCGTCTGCTGTGTAATCAGGTAGTAACAAACCGAGCACCGCACGTGCAATAGCAGCATAATCAAGCTCAGCGAGCCCATCTACGTCGACTTTCGCCGAGCCGAGCTCGTCGGAAACAAAAAGCCCCCCATCGGGCGCAAGGCCCCGCCGGATGGCTTCCTTGGCCGAGCACTCCTCGGCGCGCGAACGTGTGCTATGGTACAAACTCATATCGGTAGCTCCTAAAATGCCTCGAGCCCGCGGAAACGTACGCCCATGGTATCAGAGCCGCCGCGCTCAACGTGCCCTACCCGGAAAGGTAACCACCTCGTCATGATTAAGATCGCGAAATTCGGCGGCTCCTCGGTTGCGGACGCCGAGCACTTCAAGAAGATCCGCGCCATCGTGGAGGCCGACCCCGCGCGCCGCTTTATCGTGGTGTCGGCGTGCGGCCGCCGCTTCTCGGGCGACGCCAAAGTCACCGACCTGCTCTACTTGGTCGCCGCCCATGTGCGCTACCACGTGTCGTGCGACGACCTGCTGGCCGATATTGGCGCGCGCTACTTCGCCATCGCCGACGAGCTCGGCCTCGCCTATCCCATCCGTGACGAGTTTGCCGCGTTTGCCGAGAAGGCCAAGGCGGGCGCCCTCTCCACCGAGGAGCTCGTCAGCCGCGGTGAGTACTTTACCGCCCAGCTTATGGCCGAGTACCTGGGGCTGCCGTTTCTCGACGCGGCCGATGTGGTCGCCTTCCATCACGACGGTACGCTCGCCATGGGTCGCACGCACGAGCTCATCCAGGAGCGCGGCATCCCCGGGGGCTTCGTGATGCCGGGCTTCTACGGCGCCACGCGCGAGGGCCGCATCTTGCTCCTTGACCGGGGCGGCGGCGACATCTCGGGCGCCATCCTCGCGCAGGCGCTCGACGCCGACCTGTACGAGAACTGGACGGACGTGTCGGGCTTCCTCTCGGCCGACCCGCGCATCGTGGAGAACCCGCAGCCCATCAGCCGCATCACCTATTCGGAGATGCGCGAGCTCTCCTATATGGGCGCGAGCGTGCTGCACGAAGAGGCCGTTTTTCCCGTTATGGAGGCGGGCATCCCCATCGCGGTGCGCAACACCAACCGCCCCCAGGACCCCGGCACCATCATCTCCGACCGCGAGGACTACGTGGAGGACGAGCCCATCATCACGGGCGTCACGGGTAAGAAGAACTTCGTGGCGGTGCACGTCCTCAAAGACCACATGTCCAACGAGGTGGGCATCATCCGCCGCACGCTGACGATCTTCGAGCGCTACCACGTGTCGGTCGAGCACATCCCGTCGGGCATCGACAGCTTTGCCGTCGTGGTGCAGGGCGACGACGTGAAGGACTGCATCTGGTCCATTGTCGCCGATATCAAGACCGAGGTCGCGCCCGATGCCATCAAGGTGGTCGACGACCTCTCGCTCATCTCCACCGTCGGCCGCAACATGATCGGTCGGCCGGGCATCTCCGGTCAGCTGTTCGCTGCGCTCGGCAACGAGGGTATCTCCATCCGCATGATCGCCCAGGGCTCGGACGAGATCAATATCATCGTCGGTGTGCACCGGGATGACTTCGAGCATGCCATCCGCGCCATCTACCGCGCATTCTCCGATGGCGACCACCTGCTGGAGCTGAAGGACCTGAAGAAGACCGCGGACGAGTCCCGGCCGCATGTTGTTGACGACAAGTAGGCGCGCGCAGGGAGCGGCGCCCGCTGGGGAGAGGGAGGACCTATGAAGGAGTACACCGTCGCCATCTTGGGAGCAACGGGTGCCGTGGGCACGCAGATGCTGCAATGCCTCGAGGAGCGCAGCTTCCCCGTGGGCAGGCTCAAGCTCCTGGCGAGCGCGCGCTCGGCTGGCAAGACCATGGCGTTTCGCGGTGAGGATATCGTGATCGAGGAGGCGACGCCCGCCTCGTTCGAGGGGTGCGACATCGTGCTCGGCGCGGCAGACGATGCCATTGCCAAGGCGCTTCTGCCCTCAGCGGTCGATGCGGGGGCGACGGTCGTCGACAACAGCCACGCCTTCCGCATGGATCCGGATGTGCCCCTCGTCATCCCCGAGATCAACGGCGGCGACATCGCCTGGCACAAGGGCATCATCGCCAATCCCAACTGCGCGACCATCATCGCGCTCGTGCCCACGTGGCCCATCCATCAGCTCGCCGGCGTGCGCCGCATGATCGTGTCGACGTATCAGGCGGCCTCGGGCGCCGGAGCGCCGGGCATGGCCGAGCTGGTGGCCCAGATCGAGGCAATGGGCAAGGGGGAGCCCCTGCCGGAGCCCCGTGCCTTTGCCGCGCAGCTCGTGAGCAACCTTATTCCGCAGATCGGCGGGTTTAACGAGGAGGGCTACACCTCTGAGGAGATGAAGCTCCAAAACGAGGGTCGCAAGATCATGCATCTGCCTGAGCTCGCCGTGTGCTGTACGTGCGTGCGCGTGCCGGTGCTGCGTTCGCACTCCGAGAGCGTCACGCTTGAGCTGGAGCGCCCGGTCACGCTTGAGGCGGTGCGTGAGGCGCTTGCCGCAGCACCCGGCGTGAAGCTTGTAGACGACCGCGCTGCCGAGAGCGCGCACGACCGTTACCCCATGCCGCTCGACACCTCCGACCAGGACCTCATCTGGGTCGGACGCGTGCGGCGCGACATCTCCAACCCGGATGTGGCGCGCGGCATCACCTTCTGGTGCTGCGGCGACCAGATTCGCAAGGGCGCAGCGACCAACGCCGTGCAGATCGCGGAGCTGCTCGCCCGGTAAGCCGGCGTCCTCATCAAACGAGCTTTCATTCTCAGATGGGCTTGCCGCCCGCCCTTTCGCCGTCCCGCACGGTGCTGGGGGCGGGCCTTTTGCATGTCAAGGCGGGATGAGAAGGACGTCTTCTCCGTTTTTCACGGTCACAGCTAGGTTCGACGCTCAAATGTGCACCAAATCCGCGAAAGGGTGCGTATACGTTCCGTCCCGGGGATGCGGAACGTGCATCTTTCTACGCGCGCCGGCCAGGGCTGCCGGGGGCATGCGGAATTTGATGCACATTCGAGCGTCGAAGGGAAAACGTGCCCCGCGCCCGCACCCGATGGCGGCCCATATGCTGCCGCTCACGGCAAGGGGCACCGCGCTCGGAATCGCCGCCAGGGTATTCGCTACCATGGGGGAGCGTCATCCGTCCGCTCCATAGAAAGAGGTCACCATGAACATGCAGGAAATCGGCCAGACAGGTGTCCAGGCTTCGCGCGTGGCGCTGGGCGTCATGCGCTTTGCGGGCCTGTCGCCCGCGGATGCGACGGCTTCTATCGCCGCGGCGCTCGAGGCGGGCATCGACTTCTTCGATTCCGCAGACATCTACGGCGGCGGCAAGAGCTCCGAGGTGCTCGGAGCGGCGCTGAAGGAGCTCGGGGTTCCGCGCGAAGAAGTGGTCCTGCAGACCAAGGCGGGTATCGTGCCGGGCGAGCGCTACGACTTCTCGCGGGCGCATCTCGAGGCGGCGCTTGATGCGGAGCTCAGGCGGCTTCAGACCGATTACGTCGACTTCTTCCTGCTTCACCGCCCCGACCCGCTCTTGGATATCGATGAGCTCTCCGAGACGCTCGGCGCCATGGTCGAGTCGGGTAAGGTGCGCCATCTCGGCGTGAGCAACATGAACCCCTGGCAGATCGACCTGGTGCAGGCGGCAATCGATGTGCCGCTCGAGGTCAACCAGCTGCAATTCGGCCTTGGCCACACGCAGCTCATCAGCAGCGGCCTGCATGTCAACATGGACGATGACACCGCCGCCGAGCGCGGGACGGGGCTTATCGAGTGCGCGCGCCTCTACGGCATGACCATTCAGGCGTGGAGCCCGTATCAGTTTGGTACGTTTGCGGGATGCTTCATCGGCCACCCCGACTTCCCCGAGCTCAATGCCGCGCTGGCCGAGGTCGCGGACGAGGTGGGTTCCACGCCTACGGCGGTGGCGACGGCTTGGATCCTGCGGCATCCTGCCGAGATGCAGGTTATCTGCGGTTCGACCTCGCCCGCGCACATTCGGGAGGCGGCAGCCGGTGCCGACATCGAACTTACGCGCGCGCAGTGGTGGAAGCTTTACCGAGCGGCGGGCAACGACCTGCCGTAAGCGGGCGGCGGGGGACGGCCCTGTTTTCGAGCTTGTGGGGAGCATGTGGGGACGGGCGGGAGATGCCGCGTCCCGTCCCTTGGGCAGATTTCGTCGTGGCCGAGGACGGATTTCTCCGCAGGCTTGTTTTGCCTGCGGCTTTGAACGTCTTTCCGTTCGTCTTACAATTGACTCGGACGCCTTCTGAGGAGCGCAGCTTGAGAGGTGGGTTCGCATGGACACGTTCGATGTTTTCATCTCTTTTAAGAACACGGGCGACGATGGCCGTCGTGCCGACGATGCGATGCTGGCCGAGCTCGTCTACAAGGAGCTTTGCGCGCGCAAGATCCCTACCTTCTACAGCAATGTGACCTTGCTTCAGCTTGGCGAGAGCATCTACAAGCGCTCGATCGACGGCGCGCTTGATACGGCGAAAGTACTCGTCGTGATAGGTACGCGGCTCGAGTATATCGAGTCACGCTGGATTGGCTACGAGTGGCAGAGCTTCCATTCCGATCTGCTCGACGGAGTCAAGCCGGATGGCGAGATCATTACCTATACGCGCGATATTGACCCGCGTGCCCTGCCGCGTGCGTTGAGGAGTTACCAGAACTGCAATGCGGCCGAGATGAACGTCGACGCATTCTGCGATTTTGTAGAGCAGGCGCTCCGGAAACTCGAAAAGCCCGCGGTTGCACCAGATCTTAAGATGCCGCAGCCCGTGGATGATCTCGATGTCCATGATCCGTTCTCCAATGTGTTTCTCGAGGCCAAGCGGCACCGCAAATCAGCGTATTCCTCGACGTACCACCATGAGGCGTCGCGCCTCAAGGTCCAGGCGTCGAATTCGCGGTCTTCGGATGAGCTTGCGCTCGACTTCATCGAGCGCTCAGGCGGTTTGCCCGAGCATGCCGTGGTGCTTGACGCGGGTTGTGCATATGGGTATGTGGCCGAGGACCGTTTTGGCAACATGGACCGTGTCGATACGATTCTTTGCATCGACAACAATGCCGAGGTCATCGAGCAGGCGCGCAAGATGCACGACAACCCCAAGATGATTTTTGAGGTTGTGGATCTTGAGAGCGAGCGCTTCTCCGAGGAGTTTCGCGCCGTGCTCGACGCGCACGGCCTCGATGCGATCGACGTGCTCTTCTCGGCGCTTACCCTGCATCATCTCAAGAACCCGCGTAAGGTGCTGCGTCAGCTCCGCAAGTTTGTGTCACGGGACGGCTGGATCATCTTGCGCGGGTCCGATGATGGCAGCAAGCTCTGCTACCCTGACCCCCATAACCTCATGAAGCAGATCATCGAGAAGAGCCTCACCGCCGAGGGCGTCTCGGACCGTTTGAATGGCAGGAAGCTCTTCACCCAGCTGGCCGATTCTGGCTTTCACGATATTCGCGTGTTCAGCAACATGAAGGACCTGAGTGCAATAGACTACGATGATCGCGAGGCGCTTTTTGAGGAGAGCTTTGCGTATCGGAGCGATTACTTTCGGAAGGCGTACGAAAAGGATCCGACCGACTTGGCGCGTAGGAACGACTATGAATGGATGAGAGCGGCGCTCGAACTATTCGAGCAGCAATTTTGCGAGCGAGCTTTCTGGTATTGCGAATATGACTACATTGCGGTCGCGCGTCGGTAAAGTGCACATGTGGGGACGGGTTCAATTCGTGCAATACGTGCGCGCAGCGGGATTTGGCCTCGCGCCGTTCGCCGAGCAACTCAGATCAGGAGGAAGGCGGCGCCCAACCCGAGCCGCCGGGTAGACGGTTCTGCTCGACCACACGCGAGTTGCACCTTTACCCGTGGGACCGCTGTATTTGCCGGATAAGCCCCCTGTCACGAGGGCTGATGCCATCAGACAACGGCGACGCAATCTGTCTGCGATGATCGCGTCGCCGCATTTGGTGGGGTATCTTGGGCGCTACTCGGCGCTCTTGAGCGCCTCCACCATCACCACGCGGTCGAGCATGCGGTTACAGATCCTGCTCACGGCGATGGCGAAGACGGTCGAGAACGCCGCCGCGAGCGCATAGCACCATGGGTCGACCACCACATCGAAGTAAATCGAGGGCATCTTGAGGATGACCGTGAAGCTCTCGGAAAGCGCCCATCCGGCGGGGAGCCCCACCAGAATGCCCAGGAGCGTGAGCACGAGCGTCTCCTTGTTGATGTAGGTGCGCACCTCGCGCTTGCGGAATCCGAGCACCTTGATGGTGGCGATCTCGCGCTCACGCTCGCCGATGTTGACGGTCGAGAGCGTGAAGAGCACTACGAAGGCGAGCCCCGCCGCTAGGGCGATGACCACGTAGACCACCACGTTGATGAGTGTGAAGCTCTGCTCAAACTGCTCGTGCATCTTGGCAACGCTCGTGATGGAGAGCCACTGCTCCTCGCCGTCGAGCGTGTCGGCAAAGGCCGCCTGCTCATCGTTGGTGCCCGAGAGGTGGCAGAAGAACCCGTTGAACTCGAGCGGGCCAAAGAGCTCCTCATAGGCGTCCTCGGTTAGGTAGACGGCGTTGCCGAGGTAGTTGCGCGTGATCGCGGTAAGTGCGACGTCGGCCTCGTCGAGCGCGCTCGTGGTGATGCGCGCCGTATCGCCCTCGACAAGCCCGAGCACCGTGGCGGCGTTGTTGGTTATGACCGCACCGGCCTCCTCGAGGTCGATCGCGGCTCCGCCGAGCTCCTCGAGCGAGACGTAATCGGTAATCGAGGCGCCGCGCGGAATCACGTAGAGCTGCATGCTCTCCTTGGCGCCCGCGTACTCCACGGTGATGGTGTCGACGCCGATGGGCTGGATGCTCGTGACCTCGGGCGCGTCCTCGAGCTCTGCCAGGCAGGATGCGTAGTCGCCGGTGGTGGTCGCCGCCATGAGGTCGTAGCGGTAGATTTGCTCGTACTGGCGGGGCGCCAGCGACTCGACGGTGTTCTTGATGGCAAAGCCGCAGATGAGCAGTGCCGTGCAGCCCATGATGCCAAAGACGGTCATGGCGAGGCGCTTCTTGTAGCGGAAGAGGTTGCGCGCCGTCACCTTGTTGAGGAAGCCCATGCGGCGCCAGATGGGGCCGATGTGCTCGAGGAAGATGCGCGACCCGGCGCGCGGGGCCTTGGGTCGCATGAGTGTGGCCGGGGTCTCGCGCAGGTCGGCGCGGCAGCTGAGAAACGTCGAGCCGCCGATGCCCACCACAAAGGCAAGGATGCCGAGCGCCGCGTAGAAGGCGCTGAAGTTGAGACTGAAGAGCGGCAGCAGGTACATCGCCTGGAAGATGTAGTAGAGGATGTAGGGGATGAGCACAAAGCCCGCGATATCGCCGATGATGCCGCCGATGAGCGCCGCGGAGACGGTGTAGACGAGGTACTTGGAGAGAATCCGCGCCTTGGAGTAGCCGAGCGCCTTGTACAGGCCGATGAGCCCGCGCTCCTCGTCCACCATGCGCGTGGCGGTGGTGAGGCTCACGAGGATGGCGACCACATAGAAGATGACGGGGATGATGCGCGCGATGGCCTCGATGGAGGACGCATCGGAGTCGACGCTCGAGAAGCTGCCGAGCCCCGAGCGGTCCTGCACGTACCACGTGGCGTTCTCCACCTCGGACACCTGCTGGCGCGCGTCGGCGATCTGGTCGGCGGCGTTCTGGCGCTCCTCCGCGAGGGTGGCGCGGCCGTCGTCGATCTCTGCCTGACCGTCGGCGATCTGGGCGAGACCGTCCTCGAGCGTGGCACGGGCATCGGCGAGCTGGGCGAGGGCGTCGGCGCGGCGCTGGTTGAGCTCGGCCTGGCCTTGAGCGAGCTCGGTCTGGCCGGCGGAGATGGTTGCGGCGTTGGCGTCAAGAAGCTGCTGCGCGGCGACGAGTTGGTCGTAGGAGTCCTGCAGCGCCTGCCACCCCGCGTCGATCTCGGCCTGTTGCGTGGAGAATTCCTGTTCTGCGACGCGTATGGCCTGCTCGAGGGCTGCAGAAAGCAGGGGGAGGGCGCTCTCGGCTTGGGCGAGCCCCGATGCCGCTTCGATGCGGCCGTTGGCGAGAACGGCGGCGTTCTCCTCGCGTGCGGGATCGGCAAGGCCGGAGAGCTTCTCGCTGAGGTTGCTCAGGCCCTCTTGGAGAACGTTGAGTCCGTTGAGGGTGGCTTGAAGTTGTCCGAGGTCGGCTGCTAGGGCGTCGCGCTGTTGCTGCGTGCTAGTCTGCTCGGCGCGTTTCTGCACGAGTGCCTCGGTGAGCTCAGTACGCTTCGCCTCAAGCTCGGTTCTGGCGGGGTCATCCGCAGGGATAGTTTCGAGCTTGGCATTGACCTCATCGAGCTCGCTTTGCGTGGCGTCGATGTCATCGGCGAGCGTTTGCAGTAGCTGGTCGAGGGGGGCAAGGTCGGCCTCCGCCTTCGTGATGCCGGCTTCAACCTGCTGGGTCTTGGTGTTGAGCGCGCCAGCAATCTCCGGCTCCGCTTGCTCGATAACGGTATTCGCTTCGCTCACGGCTTGGACAAAAGCTTGCGCCGCTTGGTCGGCGGCGGCCGTTTCCGGGGAGTCCACGGTCTTGACGGCATCCCATGCGGTGCTGATGCTCGTCGCCTCACCGCGGAGCTGCGCGGTGAGGCCTGTGAGCATGGTGGATACGTCGGAATCTGAGCCGGAGCCGGTTGTGCCGTCGTCCGTCCCACTTGAGGCTTCGATTTGCTCTAGTCCGTCGGCGAGTTGCGTCAATCCATCGGCCAGCTGTGTCACACCGTTGTCCATCTCGTCAATTTGCGCCGGCAGCGTGTCGACAACTGCCTGCGCCTCGTTGCGCTTTGCCTCGAGGTCGGCAATGGTCGTGTTGTAGAAATCTTCTCGTGCGGCATCGAGCTGCGCCTGCCCATCTTCAAGCTTTTGTTTGGCTGCGGGGAGCGCGGCGTTGTAGGCGGTGATACCCGCCTCGAGGTCGGCGCGCCCCTGCTCGAGCTGCGCCAGGCCCTCGGCGAGGCTCGTGCGATTGGTATCGATCACCGCTTGGGCGTCGTTGAGCTGGGTGAGCGCATCGGCCTCCTGACGGTCGAGCTCGGCCTGTCCGTCGAGCGCTTCGGCCAGACTCTCGTCGAGCGTGGCCTGCGCATCGTCCAGTTCGCGCTCCGCGTCGGCGAGCTGCTGCTCGGCATCGGCCTCGCTTTCGGCGATGGTATCAAGCGCATCGGCCTTGAGCTCGTCAGCCCGTGCGCGCTCGCGCTGCGGCGCGAGCTCCTCCACACGGTCTTGCACCTCGTCAACGCGCGCCTCGTACTCCTCCGAATAGGCGGAGAGCCCCTCGGCGCCCGAAACGCGCAGGTACGCGATGGTAAAGGCAGCGTCATCAGACACCGCATCGCGGCTCACAAAGAAGGTGTAGTCCGATGAGGTTGCAGCGCGGAAGGCAACCGGCCCCTCGGGCTGCGTGATGTTGGTGGGATCGATGACGGACCCCACGATGGTGTAGGTGCCGCTCGGGATGGTGGGGTCGGTGGCGCCGTCGCTCGAAGAATCGTCCTCGGCCGTATCTCCGCTCGCGGTGTCGCCGATATCGGAGAGGCCGGTCGGGTCGTCCTGGGGGCTGCTCTCAAACGTGAGCGTGTCGCCGACCTGCTTGCCCGTTGCGTGGAGGTAGTTCTCCGTTACCGCGACCTCGCCCTCGCCCTCGGGGAGGCGCCCCTCGCTCACGTACGGCTCGTTGATAGAGGAGTCTAAGAGCGCCTTGACGGAGACCGTGGCGCGCGAACCGTCCACGCGCGTGTAGGCCTCCTGCTCATAGCCGCCCTCGGCAGCCGAAACGCCGTCGATGGCGGCGAGCTCGTCCACATCGTCTTGCGTGAGGCCGTAGGTCGACTGCACCGAGATGTCAAAGAGATTCTGGCGGGCGTACAGGGCGTCCGCTGCCTCGCGCAAATCGAGGCATGCCATGGAGAGGCCCGTGAGCATGGTGGCGCCGAGCGCCGTGATCGCGGCGATGGAGATGAAGCGCTTCTTGGTGTGGCGGATGGTGCGGACGATGTCCTTGGTGAACGCGTTCATGGGGCCCTCGCGCTACCACTCGATGTCGGCGATGGGCGTCGGTGCGGGGTTGAGGCTCATCTCCGTGACCTTGCCGCTCTTGAACCGGATGAGGCGGTCGGCCATGGGGGCGAGCGCCGAGTTGTGCGTGATGATGATGACGGTGATGCCGTCGCGCCGGCAGGTGTCCTGCAAGAGCTGCAGAATCTGCTTGCCGGTCTGGTAGTCGAGCGCGCCCGTGGGCTCGTCGCAGAGCAGGAGCTTGGGGTTTTTGGCGATGGCGCGTGCGATGGAGACGCGCTGCTGCTCGCCGCCCGAGAGCTGGGCGGGGAAGTTGCCGAGGCGGTCGGCGAGCCCCACCTTGGTCAGGGTCTCTGCCGCGTCGAGCGCGCCGGGGCAGATCTGGCTCGCGAGCTCGACGTTCTCGAGTGCGGTGAGGTTGGGGACGAGGTTGTAGAACTGAAAGACGAAGCCCACGTCGGTGCGCCGGTACTCAACGAGCTCGGCCTCGCTGGCATGCGAGATGTCGCGCCCATCGACCCGGACGGTGCCGGAGGTGAGGGTGTCCATGCCGCCGAGGATGTTGAGCGCGGTGGTCTTGCCCGCGCCCGATGCGCCGAGGATGACGGCGAGCTCGCCGCGCTCCACCTCAAAGCTTGCGCCGTCGAGGGCGTGGATGAGGGCCTCGCCCGATCCGTAGGCCTTGACGACGTCCGTGAACTCGATATATGCCATGGGCCACCTGCCCGCTCGTTGTCGGGGCGCTGCGCGGGGCAGCCGCCGGGTTGATTACTCGACATCGTGTTGTCTACCCAGTATAGTGGGGGCATCGTCCGCTCACGGGGGAGACTCGACACCGGTCGCGTAATTGTCGAGTGGACGCGCGGGCGTTCCCGTCTGCGCGCATGAGCGGGCGGGCGTGTCCGTCGCCGCGGCGATGCGGGCGCGGGCTGTGCGAGGGGAGCGTGCACGATGAAGAAGCAGCCGCAGGTTACCGAGCAGACGCGGGCCAACCTTACCCAGGCGTTCTGGTCGCTCTACCTCGAGCGCCCCATCGAGAAGATCACCGTACGCGAGATAACCGAGCGCGCCGGCTACAACCGGGCGACCTTCTACCTCTACTATCACGATGTGTACGATCTCTTCGAGCAGCTGGAGCGCGATATCCTCACGCAGGTGCAGGTGCTCGTGGACGAGCACCTGCTCGCGGGAGACACCCTCGACTTCTCTCAGCATATGGGGCTTATCGTGGGGATGGCGCAGCGTTTCGATGGATTTATGCCGCGCCTTATCGCAGGGGACCCGACCTTCGGCGAGCGGCTCAAGCGCATCATCGCCCCGCTGCTCGACCGCTTCATCATTCCGGAGCGTGGGCTCAATGCGCCCGAACAGGAGATTCTGCGCGAGTTTTACCTGTCGGGGCTGCTTGCCGCCATCAACACCTGGATGGGGCAGGAGGACCGCATGCCCATCGATCGGCTTATCTCGCTCGTAGTTGCCGTCGCGCTGCCGAGCGAGGTGCGGCAGGCGTAGGTCTAGCTGAAGCGCTTCTCGGCCTCGAGCATGTTGCTGTAGTTCTCAATCTTGTGGTTGAGCCGGTCGAGTCCCGCCTGCATCTCGGCGATGCGCGCCTGAGCGATGCTGCGCTGCTCCTCGAGAATCGCCTTGCGCTCGGCAATGGTGGTATCGCCCAGGTCGAGCAGGCGCATGTACTCCTGCAGCGCCTCGATCGAGACGTTGGCGCCGCGCATGCACTTGATGAACTCGATGCGCCCGCAGTCGGCCTCCGAGTAGTCGCGCACGCCGCTGGCGGTGCGCTTGATGCGGGGCAGCAACCCGATGCGCTCGTAATACCGCAAGGTGTCGGGGGTGATGTCAAACTGCTGGGCTACTTCGGCGATGCGCATGAGGATCCTTTCCACGCTGCTGTGTAAGGTATAGCGCATCGAGCACGCTCAATGTCAAGATGCTGGCGGTAAAGAAACGGGCATGAAAGAAAGTAAGGCCGCAGGACCGGGCGACACGTGAGAGAGGTGCTGCCCGGTCCTGCGGCCGGAGCCCCTCATGCTCAGGCAGCTGCAGGGCATGAGGCGGCTTGAGGGGCGAGTCGCAAGGCCGCGGGTGTGCCGAGGGGCGCCTACTCGTCGCCGAAGCTGATGCCGAGCGCCTTGGCCTCGCGCACAAGATCGCTCTTGGGGTCGACGTACTTGAGCTTGCCGGCGACCTCCTCGAGCGGTACGCGGCACATCTTGCCGTCGACCTGGGCGACCATGAAGCCGTACTCGCCGTCGAGGCAGCCGAGCGCGCCCTCCACGCCGCACTGCGTGGCAAAGACGCGGTCCTGCGCATCCGGCGCGCCGCCGCGCTGGGTATGGCCGGGGATGGCCACGCGCGTCTCGCGCCCGGTCTTCTCTTCGATCTCGCGGGCGATGTCGTAGACGATCGACGGGCTCGTGCGCTCGGCGACCTTCTTCTTGTACTCCTTCTTGGAGAGCTTCGCGTCCTGCTTGGAGATGGCGCCCTCGGCCACCGCGATGATGGTGAAGCGGCTGCCGGTCTTCATGCGCTTCTCGATGGTCGCGATGACGTTCTTCATGTCGTAGGGGATCTCGGGGATGAGGATGACGTCCGCACCGCCAGCGACGCCGGCGTACAGCGGGATCCAACCCACCTTGTGACCCATGATTTCGATCACAAAGACGCGCCCGTGGCTCGATGCGGTGGTGTGGATGTCGTCGATGCACTTGGTGGCGACCTCCACGGCGCTCGTGAAGCCGAAGGTCATGTCGGTGCCCCAGGTGTCGTTATCGATGGTCTTGGGGAGGGCGATGACGTTCAGCCCCTCCTCACGCAGGCGATTCGCCGTCTTGGTGGAGCCGTTGCCGCCGAGCATGAAGAGGCAGTCGAGCTCCAGCGACTTGTACGTCTTGATCATGGCGGGGACCTTCTCCACGCCGTCGGCCTCAGGGATGTCGAGGCGCTTGAATGGCGTGCGGCTGGTGCCCAAGATGGTGCCGCCGCGCGTCAGGATGCCGCTGAAGTCGCGCGCGGTCATGCGGCGGTAGCGCCCGTAGATGAGGCCCTGGTAGCCGTTCTCAAAGCCGTAGATCTCCACGGGTTCCTTGCTTTTGTTGATGAGGGTCTTGACGATACCACGCATGGTGGCGTTGAGCGCCTGGCAGTCGCCGCCGCTCGTGAGCAGGCCGATTCGCAACATACGGTTCCCCCTAAAGGACAGAAGATGCAGATGCGAAAAGTATAGTCCTCCCGCGCGGGCGGGTGCGCGACGCTGCCGGGACGGGGACGATTTATGCGCTCCCCTCGATTTGTGCGATACTGACGGCACGCAAGAGAGGCTTTACGCACTAAAGGAGCTATCCGATGGACATCATCCCGTACAACCGCGCCGACGGGCGCGCCGCCGACGCCTTGCGGCGCGTCACCCTCACCCGCGACGTGCTCAAGCACGCGCTGGGGTCGTGCCTTGTGACCTTCGGCGACACCAAGGTGCTCTGCGCCGCCACCATCGAAGAGGGCGTTCCCGGGTGGCGCCGGCAGAGCCGGCAGGGTTGGGTGACGGCCGAATACGCGATGCTTCCCGCCTCGACGGGCCGCCGTTCGCCCCGCGAGCGCGGTCAGCGCAAGGGCCGCAGCATGGAGATCGAGCGGCTCATCGGCCGCAGCCTCCGCACGGTGGTCAACATGCGCGCCCTCGGCGAGTACACGGTGACCGTGGACTGCGACGTCATCCAAGCCGACGGCGGCACGCGCACGGCAAGCGTCACCGGCGCGTGGGTGGCGCTGCACGACGCGCTCATGACGTGGGTCGATGCCGGCAAGATCCCCCGTCTGCCGCTCACCGGCCAGGTTGCGGCCGTGTCGATGGGCGTCGTCGACGGGGCGGAGCTCCTCGATCTGGACTATCGCGAGGACAGCCACGCCGAGGTGGACATGAACCTCGTCGCGACCGATACCGGCGAGATCATCGAGATCCAGGGCACGGGTGAGCAGACGCCGTTCACGCGCGATCGCCTGAACCGGCTCATGGATCTGGGCGAGGCGGGCATCAAGCGCCTCATCGCCCTGCAAAACGAGGTAACGGCCTTTCGCGACGAGGAGGAGTAGCCATGGCGCTGGAGCACATCGATCCCGCTGAGCTCGATCCGCAGAAGACCATCGTGGTCGCGACGGGCAACGCCCATAAACTCACCGAGATCGAGGCAATCCTCGGTGCGGCGCTGCCCGGCACGCGCTTTGTCGCGGTGGGACAGCTCGGCGATTTTGAGGACCCGGAGGAGACGGGCACCACGTTTGCCGAGAACGCCCTCATAAAGGCCCGTGCGGCGGTGGCCGAGACGGGCTTTACCGCCGTGGCGGACGACTCGGGGCTCGTGGTCGACGCCCTCGACGGCGCGCCCGGCGTGTACTCGGCGCGCTACGCGGGCGTCCACGGGGACGACGCCGCCAACAACGCCAAGCTGCTCGAGGAGCTTGGTCAAGTGCCCGCCGCTGAGCGGACGGCGCGCTTCATGAGCGTGGTCGCGCTCGTCTATGCGGACGGGAGGGTCCTCACCGGCACGGGCGCCTGCGAGGGCACGGTGGGCTTTGCCGGGCGTGGCACCAACGGTTTTGGGTACGACCCGCTCTTCTTGCCGGCGGACACCCCGGGCAAGACCATGGCCGAGCTCACGCCGGAGGAGAAGAACGCCATCAGCCACCGGTTCCACGCGCTCGAGGACCTCTGCGGCAAGCTCGCGGCGGGGGCCTAGGGTGCGCGCCGTCATCCAGCGCGTGGCGGAGGCCGAGGTCACCGTCGCCGGCGAGACCGTTGGCGCCATCGGGCGGGGCTATCTCATCCTGTTGGGCGTGGGCGCGGCAGATACGGCCGCCGATGCCGACCGCCTATGGGCGAAGATCCGCGACCTGCGCATCTGCGAGGACGAGCAGGGCAAGACCAACCTCTCGCTCACGCAGACGGCGGGCGAGGTGCTCGTGGTGTCGCAGTTCACGCTCTATGCGGACTGCCGCCGCGGGCGCCGTCCCTCGTTCACCGCGGCGGGCGACCCGGCGCATGCCGAGGAGCTCTACCGGTATGTTGCCGAGCTCGCGCGCCGCGACCTCGGACACGTGGAAACGGGATCCTTTGGTGCGCATATGCAGGTGCGCCTGGTGAACGATGGGCCCTTCACCATCGTGCTCGATACCGATGAGCTTGCGCCGCGCTCCTAGGCCCCTCACCGAAGCCCCGCCGCGTTCCGTTTCTCCACCGCATCCCCACCATAGACCGACGCGTGCGTGCAAATGCAGGGATAACCTGCTATAATGCCCGCGTTTGTCTATGTTGGGGGTATGCTGCCCCTTTGCAGCGCGCCCTCTGGCCGCGGGAGGCTTGTCAATGGAAGAGATGCCGGTCAATCACGTCGACGAGATCAAGGACACGCTTGCCAGCATGGTGGGCGAGCGGGTGCGTGTCAAGGCCAATATGGGCCGCACGCGCGTCGTCGAGCGCATGGGCACGATCAAGGCCGTGCACCCTTCGGTGTTCGTGGTGGAGTCCACGGAGCGCCGTGGCCGCACCTCGCGCCAGTCCTACCAGTATGTCGACGTGCTGACCGGCACGGTTGAGCTGTTCGACATCGAGAGCGGCCAGCACATCTTCACGCCGCTCGGCAACCAGCTCGAGGAGCACTAGCATGCCGCGGACCCCGGGTAAGTTCATCCTCATCTCCGCTCCGGCTAAGATCAACCTGTACTTGGGCGTGCACGCGGAGACGGATGACCGCGGCTACCATCGCGTCGACTCGGTTATGACCACCATCAGCCTGTCCGACGTGGTGGCGATTGCTCCCGCCGAGGAGCTCTCGGTTCACACGGTGCCCGCCGCCGACTACCCCATGGAGCAGAACTCCGCTTATCGGGCGGCGCGCGCGATGGGCGAGGCGTTTGGGCGCGAACCAAACTTTGCGATTCTTATCGATAAGCACATCCCGCAGCAGGCGGGGCTGGGAGGCCCCTCGACCGACGCGGCTGCGACCATCCTGGGCATGGTGACGTACTGGGGTCTGGACGCCCGCGACCCGCGCATCGATGCGGTTGCGCGCCGCATAGGTGCCGACGTGCCGTTTTTCCTGTACGGCCCGCCTGCGTACTGCGACGGCGCGGGCGATACCGTACGCGAGATGTTCCGCCCGCTCACGGGCACGCCGGTCGCGCTCGTGCGTCCCCAGGGCCCCGGGGTCTCCACGGCAGAGGCGTACCGTCGCTTTGATGAGAGCCCCGTCGCCCTGCCGCCGCTCGAGCCCCTGCTCGAGGCTCTCCGCAAGCACGACGAGACCGAGATCTTCGCCAACGTCGCCAACAATCTCGCGCCGGCGAGCTGCGAGCTGCATCCCGCTATGGCGGAGGCGCTTGCTTGGATCGGCGACCAGCGCGATGTGCGCGCTTCTGCGGTCGCGGGCTCCGGCTCGACTGTCTTCGCCATCTGCAACACGCAGATGGCGGCAGAGGCCATCGTGCTCGCCGCCCGCGCACGCGGCTGGTGGGGCGAGGTTGCCCAAATGGAGAAGTCGGGCCCCTATATCTCGGTCGGCTAAAAACTCTAGCCATGCGCGGCGGCTTTGTGCTATCATGTCCTCCGCTTCGGGTTGTGGCTCAGTTTGGTAGAGCACCGCGTTCGGGACGCGGGGGTCGCTGGTTCAAATCCAGTCAACCCGACCATCGTAATGATGCAGGCCAGAGGGATGCATTCCTCTGGCCTGCTTTGCTATCAAGGCGTTCCGGCTTTTGGGTGCCCGGCGTAACAGGACTCTCCGTGCGGAAGACGTTCACCACCGCGCTGCCGTCGCGCACGCGGATGAGGTGCATGATGTCGTCGATCTCGTACGAGGATACGACGGTGGTGATCAGCCAATAGCGCTTGCGGCTGCGGCCGCCCATGACCTCCACGACAGAGGACCCGTGCTTGTGGATCTCGTTGTAGTCCGCGAGAATCTGTTCGGGGCGCGTCGTGGTGATCTGCAGCGTCACGCGGTCGTAGCGGGTGTAGAACATCTCGATGGCCTTGGTGGAGATGAACTGGAAGATGATAGGGTAGGCTGCCGCCTCCCAGCCGAACAGGGCGCCGAAGATGAGGAGCACAGCGCAGTTGCCCGCGAAGATCAGGCCCCAGATGGACTGACCGGTCTTGTTGGACACCATGAGCGAGATGAAGTCCGTGCCAGCGGTGCTCGCGCCGCCGCACGAGGTTCATGCGCAGCTCGGCATCATTGCGGAAGTCGAAGCGGAACGCACGCCAGACGGTCTCGATCATGTCCGCAGCGAGGTTCCACGCCTCGTCGGTAATCTCCAGGTTCTCGTCGGATGCGTCCTGCAGGTGCGGCGGGCTGCCGCCCTCAACAAGGTGCTTGCTCGCCAAGTGGATCGCGATGTAGGCGATCTCCTCCTCGGGCAGGTCGATATCGAAGCGGAGCTCGATCTCGCCGGCGACGGTGCCGGCGACGGTGCTGCACGAGTTTTCGAGGCTGCGTGCGCATGGGCTATGGCCTGCGGCGATGTTGCGGGATGCGGAGACATGCGGGGGCATCGGTGCCGAGAAGGGCGGATTTTCCTTCTCTGTCAGAGAAGCTTCCGCCATGCCCAGCGGTTCGTTTTCGGGGCTGGACGGCTTGTCACGATGCGCAACCGTTCCTCCGCGGGGCTTACGCAATCTTTACATGCCCACCGATTGCGTCGGACAAAACCGACAGCTGTCGCGTTATGCGGACGAATGCCGTGCCATGACAGCGGCGCCGCCTCCTTGAGGGAGACGGCGCCGCTGTGGAACGGGAGGCGGCTTTGGATGCTCCTGCTCGGCCGCTATGCGCGCACGAATGCGAAGGGGTGCTCGCTTCTGATGTAATCGAGTAGGAAGAGCTCCTCGGCGGGAATGCGGCCCACGAGGTTGCGCGAGCCGTCGTTGGCCATATCACGCAGGGCGACATGGAGCTCGCCGCGATAGTGCGCGAGGTTGTCGTTCACCACGAGGACGTCGCCGCGATGGAACACCTCCGGCGCGGTGCGCGCCGGGATGCTCGTGCCGCGGAACTCCATGCGCGGCCAGCTGGAGCGCAGCATGTAGGCGGAGGAATCGGGGCGCTCGGTGTGGTCGAAGTCCCACAGGACGCGGCATTCGGTCTCGGTTGCGCCCTCATCGAGGTCGATGCGCATGGTGGTGCGCGTCGTGTCGACGGCCGCCATGGCGGCGAGTTCCTCGGCGCTGGCGAAGGCGTTGCCGATGATGATGTCGTCGATCAGACCGGTGGCGATCATGTGACGCACCTGCAGGTCGATGGGGCGATGACGGTCGTCCTCGCAGGTGGGCAGGCCCGCGAACACCGGCCAGGGGCCGAAGGTGCCCTCCTGCTGGCTCGAGACGAACGCGGCGGTCTGGAAGCCCAGGGACTTGTACTTGTACGAGAGCTCCCAGAAGCGCTCCTCGGACATGCCGGTGTAGGGCTCGGGATAGAAGTTCGCGCAGGTGACCATGTTGCGCTTGTCGGCGCCGCGCTCGGCGAGCAGGTCGATGGGCAGGTTCGAGCTACCGTTGAACTCGATCTGGATGCCCTCGCGGTTGCGGGTGAGCATCATGTCGCCCATGTCGCCGAAATGCCCGTCGAGGCGGATGATGTCGACGTCGAGCTCCTTGAAGGGGGTGAGGTCGGAGGGGGTGGCGCCCAGGCGCTCGAAGACCTTCTCGTTCGTGTCGACGGCGACCGTGAAGCCGAGCTCATGGGCCTTCTTCATGAAGTCGCCGAACTCAGCGATGGTGCCCTCAGCGTCCTTCTCCACCGAGAGCAGGCAGGTGAAGATGCGGCTGAAGCCATTCGCCGCCGCGAGCTCCATGTAGGCGTAGTCCTTGTCGGGGGTGGAGTGCTCGGGATAGAGCGAGATGCCGAGACGATGCATGGTAATTCCTTTCTCTTATGGGCTCCGGCGGCAGCTGCTTGCAGCCGGATGCGGCCGGTTTGCGTGCGCACGCGCCATCGCGAGGAGCCATCTCGAGAGGTGCGACGGTGCGGGCGCGATGGGGGTGCGGGCACGTGCCCGCGTCGGCGTCAGCGGTTGATGGAGCGGGCCATGCGCAGGTACGTGTGGCGCTTGCCGCGGATGGCGATGCTGTAGGCCATGAGGTTCTCGGGATTCAGGCCGCCCACGCCGGCGTCGCCCACGTGGTGCAGGTCTGTGCCCGTCATCTTGCACATGAGCGCTATCTGCTCGATGGTGGCCGCGCTCGCACCCTCCTGCGAGGTGCCGATGGCCGTGAGCGAGAGCTTGCCCAGGCTGTGGATGTAGGAGACCATGTCGTGCACGAACTCGAAGGTCACGCCGGGGACGGTGCCGGGGGCGGGCAGCAGGATGACGTCGGCACCGGCATCGGCGAACGCGCGGACCATGTCCCGGGAGACGATGTTCACGCCCGCCTCGTCTTTGGAGCCGGCCGCGTGCATCTTGCCGGCGAAGATCATCATGGTGTCGCCCACCGCCTCGTGCATGGAGCGAACGGCCTTAAGGATTGCCGCGTTGTCGACGCCTGTGCCGGGGTTGCCGGTGAGCAGGATGAAGTCGAAGCCGAGGTCGCGGGCGCGCAGGGCGTTCTCGACGGTGCCGGCGCGACCGGCGGGCATGTCCTCCTGCTCGCCGAGCGTAGCGGAGTCGCCCACCGGCTCGAGGTTCAGGCCGACCAGGCGGCCGGTGTAGCGCTTGAGGGTGCGGATGGTCTCGGCCGGCTCGCAGTCGATGCCGGCGATGTGCGGGTGCTCGCAGTCGAAGGCGTTCAGCAAGATGAGGTCCGCGCCGAACGCGCAAGCGACCTCCGGATCGGAGATGGGCTCGAGCATCATGGTGTCGCGGAACAGCGAGAGCTCCTGGACGATCACGCGCCCTTCGCTCGCCTCGATGGCGTCGAGGCGCTCCCGGCGACCCATGCGCGCGAGGTCGGACGTATCGCAGTTGAGTAGACGCTTCATAACACGGCCTTTCTTTCGCTGCCCGCGGGGCGCGGCGTGCACTACGGTCGCGGTGCGGGCATGCTCCCCAATACTCGGTGCGGGCATGCTCCCCAATACTATATATTCTAATGGCGGAGGATGGGCGACTCAATCGGATGGGATGCCGCCCGTCTGCGCGCGAGGCGGCAGCGAAGGTGAACGTAGCTTGGGGTTTCCGCGCGCTGACCCGGGTATACCATCACGATGGAGTTATGCGCTGCTGCCGGATGCTGCGCCGCGACGGCGATTCATCCGGGCGCCATCGCGGGGGTCGCTGGTTCAAATCCAGTCAACCCGACCATCGCAATGATGCAGGCCAGTGCGGATATCCGCGCTGGCCTGTTTGCGTAGAGGTGCGGGTCATGCCCGTCTGCTTACGCAAGCCTTACCGTGCGTGTCCCCTGGCGCCGACAACGTCGCAGGTTGGGGGCGCATAGCGAGTCCGCGGGGCCGCACGTGTAAATTGTGGCGAGGTTGTTCGGCCCGCGCTCGCGCGGTATACTCTTGCGAGTTGTTTCGACGAATCATTGGGAGGAAAACAATGGGTTTTCTGCCGAAGGGTACCGAGTGGATCATCATCCTCGTCATCGTTCTGGTCATCTTTGGGCCTAAGAACCTGCCGAAGCTCGGTGCTTCGCTGGGCAAGACGGTGAAGAACCTCCGCGAGGGCATGCAGGGTGATGACGAGGCTACCGCCGAGGAGTCCGAGGCTCCCGTCGAGGACGAGAACGACGCTAAGATCCGCGAGCTCGAGGAGCAGCTTGCCGAGGCTAAGAAGAAGAAAGAGGGGCAGGACGCTGAGTAGTCCCGCGCCTATAGGGAGCGTGTGGCGACCGGCGTGCCCTGGGGGTACCGGTCGCCTTGTCATCTAGGTCCAATAGGGCCATCGCCAAGAACAAGAGCAAGGAGCACAACATGGCGGTAAGCGACATCGTACTGACAGCCGAGGGCCGTCAGAAGCTCATCGACGAGCTCGAATGGCGTGAGGGCGATCTTACCAAGCAGATCGTCGAGCGCATCAAGACCGCGCGCGACTTCGGCGACCTTTCGGAGAACTCCGAGTACGACGACGCCAAGGAGGAGCAGGCTAAAAACGCCGCCCGCATCGCCGAGATCCAGTCCATCCTGGCCAACGCCAAGGATGCCGAGACGGTCGATCATACGCTCACCGTCTCCATCGGCTGCACCGTCGACCTCGTGGACGGCGACGGCGTTGCGGTGACCGTTACCCTCGTGGGTACCACCGAGACCAACTCGCTCGAGCACAAGATCTCCAACGAGAGCCCCGTCGGCCGCGCCATCATCGGCCACGGCGAGGGCGAGACCGTCGAGGTCGTGACCCCGTCGGGCAAGAGCCGCGTCTACACCATCACCAAGATCTCGCGCTAGGCTGCGGTCCGGCGCTGTGCACGTACGCTTTGCTCCCCGGGATCGCATGCCCCGGGGAGCTTTTTGTTGATGAGAGTCTGAGGAGCACCATTCATGGCAGATACCGAGATGAACCAAGCCGCTGAGGCGGCGCCCGATACCCTAAACGACGAGCGCGCGCACCGTCTTGCCAAGCGCGCCGCGATGATCGAAGCGGGGCGCAACCCCTACCCCGAACACTCAGATGTGACCGATTACGTCTCCGCCATCGAGGAGCGCTATGCGACGCTCGCCGACGGCGAGGACACCTCCGACGTCGTCAAGATCGGCGGCCGCGTGGTGGCCAAGCGCGGCCAGGGCAAGATCATGTTCGTGGTGCTGCGCGACCCCACCGGCGACATCCAGCTCTTCTGCCGCATCAACGACATGCCTGCCGAGGCGTGGGATCTTCTGGGCGAGCTCGATCTGGGCGACATCGTGGGCGCCGAGGGCATCGTCGTGCGCACCCGCCGCGGCCAGCTCTCCGTCGCACCTCGTGCGCTCACGCTGCTCAGCAAGGCTGTGCGGCCGCTCCCCGAGAAGTTCCACGGCCTCTCGGACAAGGAGACCCGCTACCGCCGCCGCTACGTCGACCTCATCGTCAACGAAGACGTGCGAGCAACGTTTGCCAAGCGCTCCGCCATCATCTCGGCCTTCCGCCGCTACATGGAGGAGACCGGCTACATGGAGGTCGAGACCCCCATCCTGCAGACCATTCAGGGCGGCGCCACCGCGAAGCCGTTCATCACACACTTCAACGCGCTCAACCAGGAGTGCTACCTGCGCATCGCCACCGAGCTGCACTTAAAGCGCCTGCTGGTGGGCGGCTTTGAGCGCGTGTTCGAGATCGGGCGCATCTTCCGCAACGAGGGCATGGACCTCACCCACAATCCCGAGTTCACCACCATGGAGGCGTATCGCGCCTACTCCGACCTCGAGGGCATGAAGGAACTCGCCGAAGGTGTCATCAAGGCCGCCAATGTCGCCATCGGCAACCCCGAGGTCATCGAGTACCAGGGCCAGACCATCGACCTGTCGGGCACGTGGCCGAGCCGTCCCATGACCGAGATCGTGTCGGAGGCCATGGGGCGCGAGCTCACGCTCGACACGCCCCTCGAGGAGCTGCGCGCCGCCGCCGCCGAGGCGGGCATCGAGGTCAATCCCGCTTGGGGCGCCGGCAAGCTCATTGCCGAGATCTATGACGAGAAGGGCGAGCCCTCGATTGTGAACCCCACGTTTGTGGTCGACTATCCCGTCGAGGTGTCACCGCTCGCCAAGCGTCGCGAGGACGACCCGCGCCTCACGCACCGCTTTGAGCTCGTGATCGCCGGGCACGAGTACGCCAACGCGTTCTCCGAGCTCAACGATCCGGTCGATCAGGCCGAGCGCTTCCGCAAGCAGGTGGAGGAGAAGTTCGCCGGCGACGACGAGGCCATGGAGTACGACGAGGATTACGTGCGCGCGCTCGAGTACGGCATGCCTCCCGCAGGCGGCATCGGCATCGGCATCGACCGCGTGGTCATGCTGCTAACCGACTCGGCATCTATCCGCGACGTGCTGCTCTTCCCGCACATGAAGCCCGAGAAGGGCGCCTCCTCCGGTGCCGCCGCGGCCGCCGCCGCAACCGACGGGGCCGTCGCAGCTGTTGCCTCTGACGCCGAC
This sequence comes from Collinsella sp. An268, assembly GCF_002159765.1. Taxonomy (GTDB): domain Bacteria; phylum Actinomycetota; class Coriobacteriia; order Coriobacteriales; family Coriobacteriaceae; genus Coprousia. The sequence goes on from NZ_NFJH01000006.1 coordinate 135,600, forward strand.
GCCGCGAGCCCCTCTCCGTTCGTGACGCCCAAGCTCCCGACCATCGACTATGGCAACGTGGCAGTGGAGCCGCTCTTCGAGGACCTCGTTGACTTCGACACGTTCTGCAAGAGCGATTTCCGCGTGGTGAAGGTCAAGGCGTGCGAGGCGGTCAAGAAGAGCAAGAAGCTGCTGCAGTTCACGCTCGATGACGGCTCGGGCACCGACCGCACCATCCTCTCCGGCATCCATGCGTACTACGAGCCGGAGGATCTGGTGGGGAAGACGTGCGTTGCCATCGTCAACCTCCCGCCGCGCAAGATGATGGGGATCGACTCCTGCGGTATGCTTATCAGCGCTGTGCACCGGGAGGGTGAGGGCGATGATGCCGAGGAGCGCCTGAACCTCCTCATGCTCGACGACCGCATCCCGGCGGGCGCCAAGCTCTGCTAACAACAATCTCCGGGCGGTGTTCGGCGCCGCTTGAGATGCAACACAAAAGGGCGGCTGGAAACGGTCGCCCTTTTTGTTATCTGGTGCCAACCGCTACGCTATTCACTACAAGTAAATACGCTAAAAAGACTACGAAATAAACTACAAAATACTATACTTCTCACATCCTAGGGACAGATGGCCGGGGAGAGGGTGATCGGTATGCGGACGATCGGGGAGGCGTCGTAGCGTCTTGTCGCAATCGACGGCTGATCGAAGGAGGCGTCATGGATAGTCAAAGGATTACGGAGAGCTCTCAGCACGTAACGAGGGGCGGCAGCGCCCTCTCGCAGGTCCTTTCCGCCGCGCTCTGCGATGTCTACGCCCATAGGGACAACTATGAGTTATCGGAGTATTCCGAGAACGGCCTCATGGTCGTCGTGGCCGAGGATGCCTATTTCTCGATCGTGTTTTTCCAGATGACCGAGCCCTTGGGATGGGACGGCCTTGAGCTTCTGAGGGGTCCCGATTATTGGCGCTATATACCCGACAAGGTGATCGTCCACCTTGATTTCAAAGGCTTGCGCGGCGGCTGCATCTCCGAGCGGTTGTGCCAAGGCTTCGAGGAGTCTACGCAGGAGCTCGAGGATCTGCTCAAGCTCATCGGGGGAATCTGCGCATGGCAGAGTGGTCTCCCGCGCAGCAGGGGTCGGAGCGGCTACGGGTGGGAGTATCCCCATTACGTGCCCTGTGATGTGCTGATCTGTGGCCGCCTGCGGCACCTGAAGATCGTGCAGAACGTTATAGAAGAGCTTTATCCGTATGCGGGGGTTCACATTGCCTCGGATGAGGACCCGACCGCAGCCGTTGAGCCGCATGTTCGCGCATGGTTCGAGCGAGCGATTGATGACTGGCTAGAGGGGCTCGCCGATGACGGGCCGACGCACGTCCTTCCGGGGGCAAGGCCGTGCCCATAAGGTGGTGCAGGATGGGGAGGATTTTCGGTCCATGCAAGCTTGATGATCACGGGGAGCGGTGAGGGCAAAAGCGGGGCGAGGGTCATGCTCGGCCGGCTGCGGCGGCGCGTCACTTCGCCACCAAACTCAAGTGCCCATTCACGGTACGGGGAGGAGCTATGGTCAAAACCGACAAACACGTCTGGGTCGTCAGAAGCACCGAGGGGCTCGCGCGGGCAATCGACCAGATCCGCGCGTATCGTGAAGACTTCGCAGAGGCGTATGCGGAGGCTCATGAGGGCCGCGCCCCAGATGAGCGCGCGTATCCCGAAGAGACCGTCGTGCTGAGTCCCGATAGCGATGCCGAGCTCATGCGCTTGGGACGCTTCGACGAGAAGTTCTTCTTCCTGCCCACGCCGGACGAGTGCCGCGCCATCGCGACGCTCCACCTTGCAAGCAAGCATGCATGCTCGCCGATGTGGACGGGCGCGCCCTGGCCGACGGGGACGCGCTCGCGGGAGCGCTCGAGGGGGATGCGTATCGCGCCCGGATAGAGCGCGCGGGGGAGGACGCCCGGTCGCTTGCCGACGACGCCCCGTGGGACGCCGTCGCGCATGGCTACCGCGCGGCCTGCGCGGCCATGCTCGCCGGGGAGATCTTCGACGTCGCCGGTGCGGGCCGCGGGCGTTAGATGTTCGACATGCCGCCGGCGTAATAGGTGCAAAACAGGTAAACTAAAGATAGGAAACGAGGTAAAAGCTGTAATAGTGTTTCAGATATTGCTAGCTCTTACCATCAATTGTAGCCATTGCGCGCAATAGATGCGGGCGTGCTAGCATCGCGTAAGGAATAGTGCCGAGAGGCCGTCCGCCGAGGCGGTCATGTGAGGGAGCCGGATATGAGGGAGTTCACCGTCGCCGAGATCGCCGAGCTGCTGGATGTCAACGAGGAGACCGTGCGGCGCTGGCGCATCCGCGGCCGCAACGGTGTGCAGTTGGCGGTGCCGAGCGCGGGCGACCGCCCGGGGCGCAAGGGTTACCGCATCACGTCCGAGGCGGTCCGGCATTTTCTCGCCATGAATCCGAGCCTCATGACCGTTGCCATGCAGGAGGCGCTGGCGCAAGACGGGGCATCGCCGCAGACGGCCACATCGGCTGTGCCGCAAGCGGGCGCCACGCCGGCAGCGGGCGCGGCGGCGATCGGCGCCAGTGTGGGCACTGCGCTCGGGATGACGGCTTTGCCTGCACTGGGCATGGCGTCGCCGCTTCTGGGTGCCGCTGCCGCCGGCCTCTCGTTTCTCGGCGCGCGTCGGCACAGCGCGCAAGCCGCGCCCCAGGGCGTCGACGGCCAAGAGCCTCGCGCGTCCGAAGCGGCGGAGCCGGATGCGCAGGTCCACCCGTGCGAGGCACGTGAGCAGGCGGTCATGCGCTCGCTTCTGGAGGAGAAACTCGCCGTCCGCGCCGAGCTTGAGGAGCGCCTGCGCGCGGTGAACGAGGAGATCGACGTGCTGGCGGCGTATAGCGGTCTTTCCGCCGACGCCTCGCCGGACGCCCCTGCGGACGGTGTCTCCCTGTGAGGATCGCGGCGCAGGGGCAAAGAGGTGACGTGCAGAAGGTCGCCGCGGCTGTTCTCCCCTAAACCTCGCTACCGGAGGGCCGCGCTGGCGAATCGCACGAGGAGGCCGCCGCGGAGACGGCCGTACACGTGGCCGATCTCGCGCTTGAGGACGACGCGCCTGATCGCGCGGCTGCGCTTGCCGCCGACGCCCTCGCCGACGAGAGTTTGGACGACCTCGTCGGTGCGCCAGCTCTGGTGGCGAGTGGGTTGCCGTACGGGTGGGGGCGAGGCGCGGGCCCAAACGCCCGGCTGGTATGATAGGGGATGGGTGGAGTAAGCCGGCACGGGCTTTGCCGAAAGATTGCTGTGTTGCGGGACATGCATCGCGGAGGTTTTCGATGATTGAGCGCGTTGAGGGCGATCGGCGCCGTTTTATGCCCCTGCTTTTGCTGGCAGACGAGCAGCCCGAGATGGTCGAGCGCTACCTTAACCGCGGGGACCTGTGGATATGCACGCAAGATGCCGGAGCATCGGCCATCGGCGAGTGCTTGGTGACCGACGAGGGGGCGGGCGTATTGGAGATAAAGAGCCTGGCCGTTGACCCGGTATATCAGGGCAAGGGCTATGGCCGGGCGCTTATCGAGCATGTGACGCGATACTATGCGGGCCGGTTCCACACGCTGCAAGTCGGCACGGGGGACAGTCCGCTCACGGTGCCCTTTTACGAGCGCTGCGGCTTTACGCGCGGCACGGTGGTACCCAACTTCTTTCTCGAGCACTACGACCATCCCATCATCGAGGCGGGCGTGCAGCTTGTCGATATGGTCTATCTCTCCCGCCCTCTGCGCTGAGCCTATAATGGGCAGGCGGAGGGATGCGTATGCAGCATGCAGAAGAAGCGGATGTGGCGAAAGCGGCGTCGCGGGCGAGTACCGCCCCCGGTAGGCTGACGCCTGCGCAGCTGCACGTGGTGATAACGCTCGGGTTCTGCGGTCTTGTCTCGGCGGCAGATAACTGGTTTGTCTCCCCGGCGCTTCCGGCCATCGCGTCCACGCTTGCGGTCGCGCCGACGGTCGCCGCAATCATCCTGACCGCGTATCTTGTGCCCTACGGCGCGCTGCAGCCGGTGTGCGGGCGCATTGGGGACGGCGTGGGCCGTCTTCGTCTCCTGCGTATCATCGTGCTCGGTCTCGCCGTCGGTACGTTTCTCTGCGCCGCGGCTCCGAGCCTTTCGCTTCTGGTGGTCGCGCGCATTGTGACCGGCTGCTTTGCGGCGGGTATCATCTCGGTGTCGCAGGCGTTTGTGGGAGATGTGGTGGGTCGCGAGCACCGTGCAGGCGCGGTTGGCATCCTCATGGGCATCACGTTTGCCGGGCAGGGCCTCTCGGCGGGTCTCGGCGGCATCCTTACCGATGCGGTGGGCTGGCGCGCGGCGTTTACCGCGTTCGGCGTGCTCGCGCTTATCGCGTGGTTCGGGCTGTTCACCCTTCGGGAGCCGGCGCATACCAAGGCCGGGGTCGTAGGTAGGGCAGATGCGGAAGGGGCGCAGGGGCCCGAGAGCGGCGCTATCGGCGACGGTGGCGCCGAGGGCGGTGCCCGTGCATCTTGCCGTGCTTCGGCAAACCCCGTGGTGCGTTTTGCTGCCGACGCCCTCCGTATCTTCTTCGGTCCCCATCGCGCGGTCTTTCTGCTCGCCTGCTCGACCGGCGTCCTCTTTCTCGGCACCTACGGGCTCATGGGCACGTTTCTAGCCGAGGCATGCGGCCTCACTCCTACGGAGTCCGGCCTCGTCATGATGCTGTACGGTGTGTTCTGCCTGTTAGGGGGTGCGCTCTCGGGGAGGCTCGGGGCGCGCCGCGGGCTCAGCCATGTCATCTCGATCGGTGAGGTGGCGGGTCAGGTGGCTGCCTTGGCCCTCGTCCTCTCTTGGGCGACCGGCTCGTGGGCCCCGGCGCTCGTGGCGGCGGCGAGCCTCGGCCTCGGCTATATCCTCGTGCAGCCCACGCTCGTGACGCTTTCCATGGAGGCCGACCCTGCGCAGGCGGGGCTCTGCACGGGCCTCATCGGGTTCGCGGTCTTCGCGTGCGGCGGCGTGGGCTCCGCCCTCGGCACCGCCCTGCTTGCGGCGGGCGGTTACGGGCTGCTGTGGGCCGCGGTGCTCTGCTGCCTTATCGTGCAGGGCCTGGTGAGCCGTCGCGTGCTGCCGGTTGGGGCCGATTGACCAGCACGATGCCGACGACGATGAGGGCGAGCGCGAGCGCGGTCTCAAGCCAGGGGAGCGTGGCTCCCTCCCCGAGCAGGATGCTCGAGAGCACCACGCCAAACACCGGGTTCATAAAGCCAAAGATGGTCACGCGCGACGTGGCATTGTATTTGAGCAGCACCGACCAGAGCGAGTACGCCACGCCCGACACGCAGGCGAGGTAGCCGATCATGGCGAGCCCGGCGGGGGTGATGCGGGGGAGGCTGCCGCCGAGGGCTAGCCCCGCACCGGTGAGCACGAGCCCGCCGAGCACAAACTGATAGCCGCTGAGCGCGACGGGATTCTCGCGCTGGGCGTAGCTGTGGATGAGTGCGGACGAGACGGCGTAGGAGCAGGCGGCGATGAGGATAAAGCCCTCGCCGGTAAGCGTGACGGCCCCGCCCATGTCGCCCCCGGTGAGGTTGACGATGATGACGCCGGCAAAGCCGATGGCGCAGCCGAGGACCTTGCGCACGGTGAGACGCTCCTGCCGGAACACGAGGGCGGCCACGAGGACGCAGAGAAACGTGCTCGTGGCGTTGACGATGGAGCCGCGCACGCCCGACGCATGCGATACGCCCACGTAGAAGAACGCGTACTGCACGATGGTCTGGGCGAGGGCGAGCTTGACGACGAGGGGCCAGCCTGCTCGCGAGACGCGGGGCAGCCGGCGCTCGGCAATCGATGCCGCTGCGAGGGCGACAACGCCGGCGAGCATAAAGCGGACGCCGGCAAACACAAACTCAGAGGGTACGTCGCCGGCGGCGATGCCGAGAAGCCCGTAGCCGATTTTGATGCACGGGATGGCGCTGCCCCACAGCGCGCAGCAGATGAGCGCCAAGGCGGCCACGCACCAGGTGCGGGTGAGGAGCGGGCGCGGGGCGAGGCGGCTCGCCTCTGCCGTTTGGTGCAAGGTCGGCGAGGCCGATGCGGGGTCTGGCATATTCCTCCCATACAACGAGCGGAAAACGCCGATGATACGCGCAATAGCATGATACGCGCAACAGCACCAAAAAACGGGCGCATCCTGTTGCCGTTGACGCGGCGAGGGGATGCGCCCGTGTGCACTCCGGGGGACTGCCGGATGCCGACGTGCGGGTCTACGCCAAGAACTGCGGCATGTGTGTGGGGATGAAGTCGGTGTACACGATGCCGGCGGCGTAGTCGGGCTCGCGGACGACGGCGCGGTGGAACGGCAGGGTCGTCTTGATGCCCTCGATCTCAAACTCGTCGAGGGCGCGCCGTGCGCGGGCGAGGGCGGCGTCGCGCGTGGGGCCCCACACGATGAGCTTCGCTACGAGCGAGTCGTAGGTCGGCGGTATCGTGTAGCCCTCGTACACATGGGTGTCGACGCGCACGCCGGGGCCGCCGGGGAGGCGCAGCTTGGTGATGGTGCCCGGGCACGGGCGGAAGTTGTGCTCGGGGTCCTCGGCGTTGATGCGGAACTCGAAGGCGTGGCCGTCCGGCGTGTCGATACCGCCGTCCGCAATGGTCATGGGCTCGCCGGAGGCGATGCGCAGCTGCTCGCAGACGAGGTCGGTGCGGGTGATCTCCTCGGTCACGGGGTGCTCGACCTGGATACGCGTGTTCATCTCCATAAAGTAGAAGCTGCCGTCCTCGTCGAGCAAGAACTCGATGGTGCCGGCGTTGGTGTATCCGGTGGCGCGTACGGCGCGCACCGCGGTCTCGCACATCTTGTGGCGGAGCTCCGGGGTGAGGGCGGGGCTCGGCGCCTCCTCGCAGAGCTTCTGGTGACGGCGCTGCACGGAGCAGTCGCGCTCGCACACGGCAGCCGCATGGCCAAAGTTGTCGGCCATGACCTGCACCTCGACGTGGCGCGGGCGGGTGATGAGCTTCTCGAGGTACACCTCGTCGTTGGCAAAGGCCACGCGGGCCTCGGCGCGGGCCGCCTGGTACTCGTGCTCGAGGTCGGCGGGGTCGTGGACCTCGCGCATGCCCTTGCCGCCGCCGCCGGCGCTCGCCTTGATGAGCACGGGGTAGCCGACCTCCTCGGCAAACCTTGCCGCCTCCTCGACGGTCTCGACGGCGCCGTCCGAGCCGGGTACGGTGGGAACGCCCGCCGCCTTCATAGTCTGCTTGGCGTTGCTCTTCTCGCCCATGCGGTCGATGACGTCGGGATCGGGGCCGATAAACGTGAGGCCGTTCTCCAGGCACTTGCGCGCAAACTCGGCGTTCTCGGACAAGAAGCCGTAGCCGGGGTGCACGGCCTCGCACCCGCGTGAGACGGCGGCGCCGATCAGGCGCTGCATGTCGAGGTAACTTAGAGCGGAGGGCGCGGGGCCGATGCAGACGCGCTCGTCCGCCTCCTCGACGGCCGCAGTCAGACGGTCGGCGGTGGAGTAGGCGATGCACGACGTCACGCCGAGATCCTTGCAGGCGCGCACGACGCGCAGGGCGATCTCGCCGCGGTTGGCGATGAGAATCTTCTTAAACATGGCACTCGCCTGTCCTTAGGCCGTGGGCTCGAGGTAGAACAGCGGCTGGCCGAACTCAACGGGCTCGGCGTTCTTGCCGCAGACCTCGCGCACGATGCCGTCCTCCTCGGCGGTGATCTCGTTCATGAGCTTCATGGCCTCGACGATGCAGAGGGTCTGGCCGGCCTTGACCGTGTCGCCGACCTTCACGAAGGGGTCGGCATCGGGTGCGGGCGCCTGGTAGAACGTGCCGACCATGGGGCTCTCGACGGCCTTCCAGGTGGCAGGACGGTCGGTCGCGGCGGGGGCGGCG
>NZ_NFJH01000007.1 GCF_002159765.1 Collinsella sp. An268
GGGGGGGAGTCCTGCGTCCGGGCGCTGCGGTTGTTGGGCGCGGCCGTCAGTGCCTTGCGGGGCTGCGCACAGCGGTTGTTTTGCGAATCTACGCGCGCTCGCTCACAGGGCCGTTCTCGATCTCATCCTTGGTGAAGCCAAAGAACCACGTGACGATGAACGAGACAGCAAAACCGGCGGAAGCGGCGATGCAGGCGGAAACGAGGTTGCCCGTACCACCTCCCACGAACGTGAGGATGGAAAGCACGCTCGAGGGCAAGCCGGCGACATAAGCCGTCACGCCAAGAGCAAGCGCGAGGGCGCCCGAGACAAAGCTGCCAACCATGCTGCATACGAAGAGCTTGGGGTAGCGGAAGTCCATGCCGTAGATGAACGGCTCGCCGACGCCACCAATGAGCTGTGCGATCAGGTAGCCGGCGCAGGCGCTCTTCTCTTCAGCGAGCTTGAGCTTTAAGAACGAGGCAATCTCTGCGCCAAAGGCCGGCCACAGGCTGATGGTGATTGCCACAAAGATGAAGGGATCGGAACCTGCCTGGAGGAAGGCGACCTGTGCGATGCCGATGAGCGCCACATGCATGCCGGTGATGACCATGGGCAACCAGGCAGCAGCGAGGATGCCGCCGCCGATGATAGAGATGATGCCGCCCGAGGTGCCAATGAAGTTGAACGCAGCGGCGAGTCCGTTACCGAGCCACGAGCCAATCGGCGCGAGCAGGCAGAGCATAATGGGCAGCGTGATACCAAGCGTGAGGAACGGAGTGAAGACGGTCTGCAGCGCATCGGGCATGTTCTTGCGCAGGATGCGCTCGAGTGCGTAGGCAACGGGGATTGTCAGCAAAATGGGGAGCACGGTTTGAGCATAGCTGCCCGGGGTGCAGGGGAAAGCGCCATAAATGCTGAACGCAGTTCCCTCGCTGGCGAGTGCCGAGAAATTGGGCTCTATGAGCATGCCACCCAGAAACGCGCCGAGGATGGGCGTGAGGCCGATTTGTTTGGCAGCGTTGTAACCAAGGTAGATGGGCATGAAGTAGAACGCGGCGTTGTAGATCATGTCCATAAGGCGCACAACATCGCTATCGGCGGCGAGCACGCCCGTCATCGTTGGCCCGAGCACCACACCGACGGTCTTGAAGAGACCAGCTGCGAGAAGCACGGGAATCATAGGCGTCATGGAGCCGGCGAGGTAGTTCATGATGCGCTTGCCAACCACGGAAGGGGTCAGCTTCTCGGCAGGGGCATCGAGGTTCTCGTCGATGGCCGCCTGCTTGGCAAAACCACCCATGGCGCAGAGCTCGTCATAGACCTTCGGCACGTTCTGGCCGATGATGATCTGGAACTGTCCGCCGGATTCCTGAGCACCCAGCACGCCGTTGATCTTTTTGACGGCAGCGGCATCGGGTACGGTGCGGTCCTTCAGCGTGAAGCGCAGGCGCGTCATGCAATGGGTTACGAAACTGACGTTGCTCTTGCCTCCCACAGCTTCGAGCACGTCTGCTGCGATCTGCTTGTTGTCAGCCACGGCTGCTCCTTTCTCTGTCCGCCTTTGCAGGCGGTGGTCGTTTTGTTTCACGACCGCTGATGTTCCCTATGCCCTGGTCGGCGTGCGCGCCGCACCGACCCCGGATAGCAATCTTTTCGCGTCGAGCACCGGGGTATTAACCCTCGTTGGCGCTTGGATGCGAGCAGATACGGTTGATATGGAGGATGAGGTAGAGCTTCTCCTCATCGGTAAGTTCTTGCTGGTACGTGCTCATCAACAGGGCCGCAATGGCTTCTACACAGGTGGATGCCTGCGGATTGTCGGTGGCTGCCAAGGCATACATGCCCGAGTTCTCGCTTGCGATGGCGTCTCCTGTCGCAACGCGCCGAATGAGGTATTGGACGTGCGTGGCAAAGCGCGCAAAACCAAAGCCCTCGCGATCGACCGCTGTGCCCATGGTCTCCTCAACAATGCGCGTGATGTCTTCCAGTAGGCGGTCCTGCGTCTCGGCGGAATCGCTGGATACGGCACCGGCGGAGCTGTATGCACCGTTGATGATGCACATAGCAATGCCGGCTATCTCGTTGCGAGGCAGCGTGACCTCAAACAGGTGGTCAATACGTGTGAGCGCCCACTGCGCGATCTTATATTCCAGTGGATAGTTCTGCTGCAAATCGTAGGAAAGGGGCGTCGAGAGATAGATATGCTCTCGCATGCGCTGCACGGCAAATTGGATGTGGTCGGCTAGCGCTACCTCGATATTAGGCGAGAGCCCATAGGTGAGCATGCTGCGTGCCATGTCGATGATCTGAGCGCTTACCTCCAGATAGGCAAGGTCGAGGTCGCGCATGAGCTCAACATAGCGCGGTTCAACGTCATAGAAGGTGTGGTCGACAAGGTCGAGGTCAAGCTCGCTGCCGAGTGTGGCCTGTGCGAGCCCGCGACCGAGCGCCACGACCTGATGGCCAGCGGAGTCCACGCAGAGCACGGCATTGTTGTTGATGCGCTTAACGACGACCACGGTGCCTCCCCTCGGCATGAAAAAACGGAACAGACATAGTACGCCTCTTAGCGTCCAGTCTGCCCCGTCGCGATTGCGTGGGTTACACCCTGTGCTCCCGCATAGTAGGAGCGCGGGCGCTGGTCTGTCAAGTAAGCTTTATCGCCTACCGCTCGGCGGCGAATTTCTACCGTTTGTCTCTTGTGGATCAGAGTCGGATTCCAAAATAGACAGCTAATCATATAGATAATTATCTATATAATGTAGGGAATATAGATTATCAGGGGAGGTCCCAATGGTTTTTGAGCCGGCAAGCGTGTATCCCATCAGCGCACTTCAGAAAAATCAGCGTGAAGTTCGTGAGGCGGCAAAGAGCAAGCTTCTGCGCATCACGGAAAACGGGGCCTCTGCCTATGTGTTCTGCTCGGAGGAAGTGCTCGAGCAGACCATCGAGCGCGCCGTAGCAGAGGCTCTTTATGAGCGCGAGTGCCTTGAGGCGTACGAGCGCGGGGAAAGCGATATTCGAGAGGGCCGCTATGTGGAGGGCGTCGATGCCCTAAAGTCCGCTGTTTCCGCGCGCCGTGCGCGAGTTGCCTAATGACGCGCCTGATATTCTCCGATACGTTTGTCGATGCGCTGGCAGACGTTCAGTCGGAGCGCGTCTATCAGCGCATCATTACGCTTGTGTCCTACCTTGAGCACATGCCAGAGATGGGCTCCCCCGATGTGCCTGAGGCGGCGCGTCGGCGTTTTGGCGAAGGTGCGCGCAAGCTGGTCGCGAGCCCCTTTGACGTGCTGTACCTATACGATGCCGACCGCGATGAGGTGCATGTTGACGGGTTGGTGCACCAGCGTGCATTGTGACGAGCGGCCGGTTTCGAATACGTTCGAACCGCGTGCGATATAGCAGAGATGGCAGCCAGTCGCCGAATACGTGCGTGCCGTCCGCCGGTGTTCGCCGTCAGCTTGCGGCACAGAGGCAGTAGCTTCGATACAGTTGACTCGCTGTGCAGACAATTCGAGCCAGGAGGTTTTATGGTCAAGCTGGGAGTCTCGGTCTACCCGGAGCAGGAGTCGGCGGAAGAGCTCGCTTCGTATCTCGAGCGTGTGGCGGCTGCCGGTTTCAAAAAGGTGTTTACCAGCATGTTCTCGGTCGACGAGGGGGCAGATGCTCTTGTGGAGCGTTTTGGGTCGCTCGCGGAGCGCGTACATGCGCTGGGGATGGAGCTCTCGGTTGACGTGAACCCCATGCTCTTTGACCGTATTGGGGCTGCGGCCGATAACCTCGAGATCTTCCACCGCATGGGCATCGACGTGCTGCGCATGGACATGCCGTTTTTCGATGAACGCAACGCCGCGCTGATAGAGAACCCCTATGGTATCGGCATCGAGTTCAACGCCATGATGGAGGATCTGCTCTGCCGCTTCATTCCGGCGGAGCTCATGCCCAAGGTCGCGGTGTGCCACAACTTCTACCCGCAGCGCTTCACAGCGGAGAGCGTCGAGGCCTACTGCCAGATGAATACTTTCTGGAAGGCGCGCGGCGCGCGGGTGGGCATGTTCATCAGCAGCCGGAGCGAGGGCGCGCGCGGCCCCTGGCCGGTGCGCGAGGGCCTTCCCACCGTGGAGGACCATCGCGACATGCCCCTTGAGCTGCAACTGCGCCATGCCCTGTTGCTGGGGGACGTCGACGAGATCCTGATCGGCAACGAGCCGGCGACCGACGAGGAGCTTGTCGCCGTAGGCGCGCTCATGCGCAAGCTCGCCGGCGAGGACGAGCCGAAGGCTTCGGACGGCGCCGCATCGCAGTTCGACGGGATCGCGGCGCTCTTCGGTGCGGGCGAGCGCACGCTCCTGCACGTCGACCTCGATGATGATATCTCGCCCATCGAGCGCTCGATCGCGCTGGACTACCGGCGCCACAGCGACGGCGGCGACGGCACCGCGTACATGCTGCGCTCCCGCATGACGCGCATGTCCTACCGCGGCCAGGCTATCGAGCCGCGTGCCTGGGCGGAGCCCATGTTCCATCGCGGTGATATCGTGGTGGTGAACGACAATCTCGCGCATTACCGCGCCGAGCTGCAGATCGTGCTCAAGGATATGCCCAACGATGGACAGCGCAACCACATCGGCCGCATCGCGCCCGAGGAGCTTTTCCTGCTCGATGCGCTGGGCCCGCGCGTCACGTTCCTGCTCGAGGAGGCGTAGCCGGCGGCTGCCGATGCAACAGTTGTACGCGCCCGCCTCATGATGGGGCGGGCACGTGTCTGTGCGGAGCGCCTTACCTTATGTGCAGGACCGTCCAGCTGATCGGCGGCAACGTGACGCGCACCGTGCCGGACGCGGCGTCGAGCGCGGCCGAATCGTTGGCGTAGGGAGCGACGCGCTCCCGGTCGTTAAGGGTGTTGGCGGCAAACGGGTCGCTGTCGTGCAGGGTCGTCGCCTCGACGGTCTCCGCGGTGCCGGGCACCGTGACCTCGAAGGCGGCGGGGGCGTCTTGCGAGCGGTTGGTCGCGAACACGGCCAGCGTGCCGTCCGCGCAGCGCACCGCCACGGCGTTCACGCCGTTGACCGCGCCGTAGCGCGGGGTCGCCACGGTGTCGGCGGTAAGCTTGGGCTCCAGCACGGTGCCGCCCTTCGCCAGGCGCGCGGTCAGGGCAAACGGCCAGAACGTGGTCTGGCGCCACGCCGGACCGCCCGGCTCGGTCATGATCGGGGCGATGACGTTCACGAGTTGCGCCACGCAGGCGGCGCGCACACGGTCGGCGTTTTTCAGCAGCGTGATAAGGAGGTCGCCGAAGACCACGGCGTCGGCGACCGAGTAGATGTCCTCGAGCAGGCGCGGGGCGACCGGCCAGTTGCCCCTGCCCTCGGGGACCTTGCTCGGCTCCTCGCCCTGATACCAGACGTTCCACTCGTCAAACGAGATAGAGACGTCGTGCGTGCTTTTGAGGCGCGCCTTGGTGGCGTCGATGATGGCGGCGACGTCGTTGATGAAGCCGTCCATGTCCTCGCCCGACGCGAGGAAGCTCGCCATGTCGCGCGTGCCATCGTCGTTGAGGGCGGGCTGGTAGTACGCATGGCAGGAGATGAAATCCACGTTTTCGAAGGTCCGCTCCAGCACGGTCTGCTCCCAGGCGCCGAAGGTGGGCATGCCGTGCGACGAGGAGCCGCAGACGACCAGCTCGACATCTGGATCGATCTGGCGCATGCCGGCGGCGACGGAGGCCGCGAGCGTGCCGTAGTCCTCGGCGGTCTTGTGCCCGAGCTGCCAGGGCCCGTCCATCTCGTTGCCAAGGCACCACATGCGGATGTCGAACGGCTCGTCGGCGCCGTTGGCGCGCCGGCGCTCAGAGAGCGCCGTGCCACCGGGGATGTTGGCGTATTCCAGGAGGTCAAGGGCCTCTTCAAGGCCGCGCGTGCCGAGGTTCACGGCCTCCATCAGCTCGTTGCCGCCCGTGGCTGCGAGCCATGCGGCCATCTCGTGCAGGCCGAACTCGTTGGTCTCGGTCGAGTGCCAGGCAAGATCGAGTCGGCGCGGGCGCTCCTCCCGGGGGCCGACGCCGTCCTCCCAGCGGTATCCGGAGACGAAGTTCCCCCCGGGGTAGCGGACGGCGGTGACGCCGAGTTCGCGCACGAGCTCGATCACGTCGCGGCGAAAGCCATGCTCGTCGGCGGTGGGGTGCTCCGGCTCGTAGATGCCGGTGTATACGCAGCGGCCCAGGTGCTCTACAAACGAGCCGAACAGGCGGTCGTGAACGGCCCCCACTTGAAAATCGTCTTCAACGACAAGACGCGCCGAGAGATGGTTCTGCTGATCCATGGGCTTCCTTTCACTTGGGTGTGCGCTCGGAGCGATGCGGACGGGCCGTTGGCGCGCGCCGACGCCCGGTACCGAAACCTTAGTACAACTCGGTGCCGGGGCAGGGGACTCATTTTTGCGGCGCCGCAAGCGATCCTTTCGCGGACGGCGGCGTGGGGCCGGGCCGGGCGAATCGGGGGGGTGCGTGCAGGGCGATTGCGCCGGCGCCCGGCGGGCGGGCCGGTGACGGGATGGGCCGGTGCGCACCCTGTTTTTTCACCTTCTTGCCGCGAACGGTAGCAAACAGGTCGTGAACGGCATTTTGCCGAAATGCATTTTTTCTGGGCCGGCGTCGTTCACGGAATCCCATCCTGTTCGAGCAAGTTGTACGCGACAGGCATAATGCAAATCGGAGTGAGATAGCGGCCGCGTTTCTCTAACCACAAATGTCCTAACTGAGACCCAATCAATTTGAGGGGAGTGGGGTCAATGAAGGTAGATGTGGCTGGAGTCATGAAGCGCTTTTCCGGCGCGATGATTCAACCTGTGATGCTCTTGTCGGTCGCCGGCATCATGTTGGCGCTTGCCTCGGTTCTGCGCCTGAAGAGGCGCGCCGGTGCGTCTCGGGTGCGTAAGACGAGAGCGCCCGGCGATGACCGGGCGCTCTCTTGTAGACGGATGGACGTCGGGCGCGAGCGATATGCCCGCCGCAGCGCGGCACGGGCGACGCTCCTTCTGCCCTCTTAGGCAAACCAGATGGCGGTGTCTTGCACAGTTACCGAGCCGTCGTCGTGCTTGTGGAGGTTGCCTGAGCAGGTGTGCTCGGCAACGAGGCACATGGTTACCGGGTCGTAGCCCGCGGCGCGGATCTTCTCGATATCGATATCGAGTAGCTTCTGGCCAGCCGTGACGCGGTCGCCCTGCGCAACGTGCAGTGTGAAGCCATCGCCCTGCATCTCAACGGTGTCGATGCCTACGTGGACCATGACGGTGATACCGTTGTCGCCGGTGATACCAAAGGCGTGGCCCGTGGGGAAAAGCGCATCGACCGTGCCCGAGACCGGGGCGATAACAGCACCCTCGGTGGGCACGATGGCCACGCCGTCGCCCATGGCCTTACTGGCAAACGCCTGATCGGCGACGGTAGAGATGTCGGCCAGTGTGCCGGTGACCGGGCAGAGGACGCTCGGTGCGGGTGCGGAGGTATCGGCTTCTTTGGTGAAGAGCTTGGAGAAGAGTCCCATGGTGTTTCCTTTCTAAGCGGGCGGCTGGCCAATGCACCGTGCCCGATGGATGTGGGCAATTGCCTGGGGCGGTACTTGAAACCCTAGGCATGCAAAAACCCCGGCTGAGCAAACCGGGTTCTGCGGAAACACGCGACTCTATGCAATTCTTGCGACAAGGACAGTGTAGTTGTCCGTCCTGCCCGCGTTGCGCAGCCATCCTCCGAGCGGGCGCAATCGCTCGGTAGACGGCTGCGGCACGCAGGCGTCAGCGCTCGAGGCTCTCTTCGGTGGCGGCGCAGGTGAGCTCGCCGTGCTTTACGCCCCGCAGCCCCAGGAGCTTGTCGGCAAGCTCGTATACGCGCTCGCCACGGCCCTTAAGGGCAAGAATCTCCAGGCAGTTATGGTGATCGAGGTGCACGTGCATGGTCGAGACGATCTCGTGCGTGTAATCGTGCTGGATGGCGTCGAGCCTGCGGGTGAGGTCGCCCGTGTGATGGTCGTAGATCATGGTGAGCGAGCCTATGACCTCGGCATTGGGCGTGCGCAGCTCGTCTTGCACCAGGGATGCGCGGATGAGGTCGCGAATCGCCTCGGACCGGTTGGCAGGGCCTCCGGCGCGCGCGATCTGCGCATCGAAAGCGGCAAGGAGCTCAGCCGGGATGGCGATGGAGAAGCGGGCAAGTTCGCCTGTGGTGCCGTGGGCTCCCATGGCTACACCAGGCGCACGGAGCCAACGGAGTTGTGGTCGGCCTCGATGGCGTCCTCGTAACCGGCGAGCGCTTCGCGCGCCTCGTCAAGCGCCTTCATGGCGCGGCTGAGCTTCTCCTCAATGCGCTGCATGTCAAAGGCCTCGGTGGCATGGTAGAGGTCGTGGCTCCACGTGCGGGCAAGCGCGATGGTGTCGTCTACCTGCTTGACGCTCATGGCGAGCTGACTCATGTTCATTCCAACGTCATGCATGGTATGTCTCCTTACACGGCGGGGTTTCGCTGCCCTGCGCTTAGTTTAGGTGGTCGTCCCGATTGTACCAGCATCATCAACAGGCGGTGCATACCGTGAGAGGCCGTATATGCAAACGCCCCGGGCCGCATTGGTGCGGGCCCGGGGCGAGAGACGAGGCGCAAGCGCGGGCGGGGGAGTCGCGATCCCGCCCGACGCCGCGCTTACAGGTAGTTCTCGAGCTCGGCGGCAAGACGCGCCTTGGGCATGGCGCCCACGGTGCGGCCCACCTCCTGGCCGCCCTTGAACACCACGAGCGTGGGGATGGACATGACGCCAAACTTCATGGCGAGGTCCTGGTTCTCGTCGACGTTGCACTTGGCAACCTTGAGACGGCCGGCCAGCTCGTCGGCCAGCTCGTCGACGATGGGGGAAAGCGTGCGGCACGGGCCGCACCACGGTGCCCAGAAGTCGATAAGGACGGGCAGCTCCTCGGTCATGAGGGCATCAAAGGACTCGGCGGTTACCGTCGTGATATCTGCCATGGTTCCTCCTCGGGGGAGTGCGCTTATGCGGCGCTTCGGTTGGTTACGTTGGGGCTTATACCCATCCGGCGGCAGCTTACACAAAATGAGGGCGCACAAGAATCCTTTTTCTTGCGGCGAGCGCGTACAATGGGTGGCACGCGCCGCCGACCGGGCGGCGCAGATACGGAGGAGGATCGATGGGCATATCGGCGCGCGAGACACGTGCGGCGTATCTAACTGCGGCGGAGGCCGAGCTCAAAAGCCTGGAGGCGCGGGGCGTCCGTATGGAGGGCGATGGTTTTTCGCCCATCGTGCTCGTTAAGGGTGAGCTCAATGACGCCGAGCGTGCCGGCGCGGCGCTTCTCTCCGGCGCCGACGGTACGGCCCTGCGCGCGGCGCTGCTGCGCCTCGGCTACGCTCCGGAGGATTTCTGCGCGCTCGCCACCGTTGCCGGGGATGCCGACGATGGCAGTCTTGCGGCCGGTGATGAGGTGCCCGTGGAGCTCTTTCGCGAGGCGCTGGAGGCGCTCGACCCCGAGGCGGTCGTGCTCCTCGACGGGAAGGCGGCGCATGCGATGCGCGAGGCGTATGCCGATGCGCTCGCGCATATCGAGCAGTTTGAAGTGGCGATGCTGGAGCCCGGGCTCGTTGCCCGCGTGCTTGGCCGCCGCGTGCTCGCCCTCGGGGGCTTTGAGGCGTCGCTTGCCGATGCGGCCTCCAAGCAGCGCGTGTGGGCCTATCTCAAGCAGCTCCCACCGCTCGGCTCACCATATTAGCCCCATCTTTTTAACTGCATCTCTCTCAGCTCGGCCCCTCCGCTGCCCGGCCGTACATTAGCGCGTACATTGCCGCGTGTTTTGCCCGGGTGGCCGTACATTTTCTGCGGCAAAGAACCCGTCAATGTGCGCGCGAGTGTACGGTGCGTGAAACCGCAGGTAGCGGCCTGTACATTTCCCCTCGCAATGTGCCCTGGGCCCCGCCTCGGCCGTCGGAGCGCGTTTTGCCGTACATTGCGGCCGATATTGCACCGCGGCCCCGGCAAAAGGGCCTGCAATGTACGCGGTAATGTGCGCAATGAGCCGGGCGTGAAAAAGGGGCTCCCCGCGGGGAGCCCCTATGTGAGCGATGTGCTCGAGTCGTGCGGGCAAAGCCGCCATCGACGATGCAAGGCTAAAGACTAGTCCTCGGTGATCTCGGTGATGGCGCCGGCCGGGCAGTTGTCCTGGCAGATGCCACAGGCGATGCAGGAATCCTCATCAACCACGGTGGCAACGTCCTGCATCTCGAGGACGCCCTGCGGGCAGTCGTCAACGCAGACGCCACAAGCGATGCAATCGTCGGCAGAAATAACGGGATGGGCCATGGTAGTTCCTCCTCTAATAGCGCCCGGCGTCCCAGGCGAATGAGCCGGGTCTGATGGGTTCAATATACCCCGCGCGCGTCTATTTGCAAGACCCTAATGCGGCCAATTCATACCGTTCACCGAGTCAGCCATGGTAAACCTTTTGCAGGTCAATGGCCTACGGGATACCGTAGCAGCTCAGAGGCTGCGCTATGGTGGAGCGCGAGCGGAGCGCGGTAACACGCGGGGTTCGTGCGCGCCACTGCGGTTTGTGGTTGGGCCCCTCGGGGATGGCCGCGCGCGGCAGCGCGGCCCATGCGCCTCCGTCGACCTGTTGGTGGTCACGCTAAAAAATCTTATATGAATTGACTTAGATTTTCTGAAACGTGGCGTATAGGGTGCCCCTATGCAGGATAAGATAGGACCGAACGACAACGATGTCGTGATGTTCCGGCGGCGTGCCGGGGCGCGCGGCAGCAACCGGCGGGCGATGCGCCCCCGGCAAAAGGAGGGACATCCTATGAGCAACAAGATCCTCGGTATCGACCTCGGTACCACCAACTCGGCTATGGCCGTCTTCGAGGGCGGCAACCCCACCATCATCGTCAACGCCGAGGGCGATCGCACCACCCCGTCCGTCGTGGGCTTCCGTGCCGACGGCGACCGCGTGGTGGGCAAGGCCGCCAAGAACCAGGCGGTGACCAACCCCAAGAACACCGTCTTCTCCATCAAGCGCTTCATGGGCCGCAAGTTCTCTGAGGTCTCCTCTGAGCTCAAGACCGTGCCGTACAGCGTCAAGGAGGGCCAGGGCGGTCGTGCCGTCGCCTCCATCGATGGCCAGGACTTCACGCCCGAGCAGGTCAGCGCCATGATTCTGCAGAAGATGAAGACCGATGCCGAGAAGTACCTCGGCGAGACCGTCACGGACGCCGTCATCACCGTGCCGGCCTACTTCAACGACGCGCAGCGCCAGGCAACCAAGGACGCGGGCAAGATCGCGGGCCTGAACGTCAAGCGTATCGTCAACGAGCCGACGGCCGCAGCGCTCGCCTACGGCCTCGACAAGCAGGGCACCGACCAGCGCATTCTCGTCTTCGACCTCGGTGGCGGCACCTTCGACGTCTCCATTCTGGATCTCGCCGACGGCGTGTTTGAGGTGCTCTCCACCTCCGGCGACAACCACCTGGGCGGCGACGACTGGGACCAGCGCGTCATCGACTGGCTCGCCGACAAGTTCCAGCAGGACAACGGCATCGACCTGCGTCAGGACCCCATGGCCCTGCAGCGCCTGAAGGAGGCCGCCGAGAACGCCAAGAAGGAGCTCTCCGCTGCCCAGCAGGCCACCGTCAACCTGCCCTTCATCACCGCTGACGCCACCGGCCCGAAGCACCTCGACTACACGCTCTCCCGCACCGAGTTCGAGCGCATCACGCACGATCTGCTCGAGCGCTGCAAGCAGCCGGTGACCAACGCCCTGCGCGACGCCAACCTGCGCCTCTCCGATCTGACCGAGGTCATCCTCGTCGGCGGCTCCACGCGTATGCCGGCCGTTCAGGACCTCGTCAAGAAGATGACGGGCAAGCAGCCCAACATGTCGGTGAACCCGGACGAGGTCGTGGCCTGCGGCGCTGCCGTTCAGGGCGCCATCCTCGCAGGCGACGGCCCGAGCGACATCCTGCTGCTCGACGTCACCCCGCTGTCGCTCGGCGTCGAGACCATGGGCGGCATCATGACCAAGATGATCGACCGCAACACCACGATCCCGACCTCCAAGACCGAGATCTACTCCACCGCCGCCGACAACCAGACTAGCGTTGAGATCAACGTCCTCCAGGGCGAGCGCGAGCTGGCGCGCGACAACAAGTCGCTCGGTAAGTTCCAGCTCACCGGCATCCCGGCCGCCCGCCGCGGCGTGCCGCAGATCGAGGTCACGTTCGACATCGACGCCAACGGCATCGTGAAGGTCTCCGCTAAGGACAAGGGCACCGGCAAGGAGCAGCAGATCACCATCTCCGGCTCCACCGCGCTTTCCGACGAGGAAGTCGACCGCATGGTCAAGGACGCCGAGGCGCACGCCGAGGAGGACAAGAAGCAGAAGGAAGAGGTCGAGGTCCGCAACCAGACCGACAGCCTGTGCTACTCCACCGAGCAGACCCTGGCCGACCTCGGCGACAAGGTCCCCGGCGACGTGAAGAGCGACGCCGAGAGCGCCATCGCCTCCGCCAAGTCCGCGCTCGAGGGCTCCGATGTGGATGCCATCAAGGCTGCGGGCGACAAGCTCCAGGAGGTCGCCTACAAGCTCGCGCAGATCGTCTACAGCGATGCGCAGGCCGCCACGGAGGGCGGTGCGCAGCCGCAGGGCGCCGATGACGACGTGGTTGACGCCGAGTACGAGGTCGTCGACGACGATAAGGACGCGAAGTAATCATGTGCGCCCGGAACGCTCGCACGGAGGCGGCTCACCCCGCCGCCTCCGCTGACTCTGAGGAGAAGGACGTGAAGATTCCCGTAGAGGACGCCGACGAGGTTCGTGCCGACACGCCTGCCGAGCCCGAGCCCGTGGAGGAGACGCCCGCTGAGGGCACGGACACCGCCGCCGCCGATGCGTCGGAGATGTCTGAGGAGGAGATGATCGAGGCCGCCATCCGCGCCGGCGAAGAGGCCGCGGAGAACGACTTCAAGCTGAAGTACGAGCAAGCGCAAAACGAGCTCGCCGAGGTGCGCCGTCAGCTTGCCGAGGCGGAGGAGGTGCGCGAGGGCGCCGATGCCCGCGTGCGCGAGGCGACCGAGCGCGCCGCCCGCCTGCAGGCCGACTGGGAGAACTTCCGTCGTCGCACGGCGGCTGAGCGCCTGGCCGAGCGCGAGCGCGCCACCGAGAAGCTCGTGACGGCGCTTCTGCCCGTGCTCGACGATATCGAGCGTGCCATCGACCATGCCCGCACGCAGGAGATGGCCGACGACATGAAGCAGTTTGTCGACGGTGTGGACGCGGTTCACACCAAGATGGTCGACGTGCTCGCGCACGAGGGCGTCGAGACCATCGATCCGGCCGGCGAGGCGTTCAACCCGCTCGAGCACCAGGCCGTGGGGCGCGTCGAGGACCCGAGCGTCTTTGACGAGACGGTGCGCGACGTGTACCAGAAGGGCTACCGGATGGCCGACCGTATCCTGCGCGCCGCGATGGTGACGGTTACCTACGGCGGGGCAAAGCGCCCTGCGCCGGAGCCCGCGGATGTGGAGGAGCCGGCTCGGGAGCAGCCCTCGGACACGGCGACCGAGGCGCCTCAGGAGTAAGGGCCAAGGGCTCCGGGCTGCAAGGCTCCGGAGCCCTTATTTTCGAACGGCCCCGCAGCGCCCATGCGGCGCGTGCGGGGCGATAATCTGAGAGGAGGCAAGGCGTATGCCGCAAAAGAATTTCTACGATGTGCTCGGCGTCAAGCGCGACGCCTCCGAGAAGGAGATCAAGACCGCCTTTCGCAAGCTCGCGCAGAAATATCATCCCGACGCGGGCGGCGACGAGGCGAAGTTCAAGGAGATCAGCGAGGCGTACGAGACGCTCTCCGATCCCCAGAAGCGCAAAGAGTACGACCAGCTGCTCATGTTTGGCGGCATGCCCGGCGCCGGCGGACGACCCGGTGGCGCATACAGCTATGCGGGCGGCCCGGGCGCGGGCGGTTGGAGCGATATCTTTAGCAGCATCTTTAATGGCGACGGTGCGTTTGGCAGCGATTGGGCGCAGGGCTTCGGCAACATGGGCGGCGCCCGCGCATCGCGCCCGCAGCGCGGTAACGACCTGTCGCTCACGGTCGATGTCTCGGCTGAGGACGCCTTTATGGGCGCCACGCGCAAGGTGACCTACCGCATTCCCTCGACGGGCGAGCAGCAGGTCATCACCGTGTCGATTCCCGCGGGCGCCGTCGATGGCGGCAAGCTGCGCTACAAGCGCCGCGGTGAGTACGGCGCTAACGGTGGCGAGCGCGGCGATTTGGTGGTGACCACGCATGTCGAGGAGCATCCGCTCTTTAAGCGCAAGGGCGCCGATGTAACCATGACGCTGCCCATCTCGGTCGCCGAGGCGGCCCTCGGCTGCCAGGTGGACGTGCCCACCCCGGGCGGCGCGACGGTGCGCCTCAAGGTGCCGGCCGGCACACAGACGGGCAAGACGTTCCGCTTCAAAGAGATGGGTGCGCCCGACGTGAAGCGCCGCGGGCGCACGGGAGCGCTTCTGGTGAAGATCGAGGTCGAGGTGCCAACGCGTCTGAGCGATGCCGAGCGCCGCGCCTTTGAGCAGTTGCGCGATGGCGATACCCGGGATTATCGTGAACAGGTGAACCGGTACCGTGCACGTGTCTAGCTGATGTGAGGTCTCGGCGGCCGTCGGCGCTCTCAGCGCGGGCGGCCGCCGGTTGTACGAGGAGTTGGTTGAGATGGCTCAGGCGGATCGCGACAAGCCGCTGTACATGATCAGCGTGGCGGCGGAGCTGACGGGCATGCACCCGCAGACCCTGCGCGTCTACGAGTCGAAGGGGCTCGTGAACCCCAAGCGCTCGGGCGGCAACACCCGTCTGTACTCACGCTCGGACATCGAGCGCCTGGAGCTCATCAATCAGCTGACGGACGAGGGCATCAACCTCGCCGGTGTGGTGCGCATTCTCGACATGAAGGAGCGCGCGGAGAAGCGCGAGGCAGAGATCGAGGAGCTCCGTGCCCGCGTGCGCGCGCTTGAGGATGAGGTCGCCGAGTACAAGGTGCAGAAGAAGATCACCGCGCTCGTGCCGCGCGGCGGTTCGGCCGACCCCGAGCAGGTTTTGCGCGGGCTTCTCGGCGGGGGGCGGCCTGTAAAACTGCGTCATTTGGGGACGGGGTCGAAACGCAGCATTTGATGTGCGGCGTTTCGACCCCGTCCCCAAATAAGCTACGCGAGCAGCGAGAGAGCGACGAGCGCTGCGAGATACAGCGCGACCCCGAAGGCAAACGGCAGGTCGCGCCGGGCAACGAGCTTGAGTTCGTGATAGTGCGTGCGGCCCGCGCCGCCGGTGTAGCAGCGCGCCTCCATGGCGCGCCCGAGATTCTCCGCGTGGCGCAGGGCGCTGGCGAAAAGCGGTACGAGCAAGGGAACGCACGCGCGTGCGTACGCGATGGCGCCCTTGCCCTCAAGATCGGCTCCGCGCGCCGTTTGGGCCGCAACGATGTTTCTCGTCTCTTGCGAGAGCGTCGGCACGAAGCGCAGCGCGATCGAAAGAATGAGCGTGACCTGGCTCACGGGGACGCCCCACCGCTCGAGCGGAGCGAGAAGTTTTTCGGCGGCGTCGGTCAGCGCGACCGGCTGGGTGGTGAGCATCAGAAGCGATCCCGCGAGCAGCAGCAAGAAGAAGCGGAGCGTGTAGAGGAGCGCTGCCTCGATGCCGCCGGTGAAGATGCGGATGGGCCCGAGGCTCGCGGCAAGGTCGCCCGTCTGCACAAAGAACAGGTTGATAACCGAGGTGACCACTAAAAAGAGCGCGATGGGCTTGATCTGCGAGAGCAGGCGCCCCGCAGGCACATGGGCCAAGGCGATGCACGCGCCGACTGCCACTGCGGCCAGGGCGAGTGTCGCCGCGCTCGACACAAAAAAGCAACTCACCATGAAGACGACGGTGGCAGTGAGCTTGATGCGCGGGTCGAGGCGGTGGATGACGGAGTCTGCCGAGTAATATTGCCCGATGCTAACGCGCAGCGCCATGCGACACCTCCTCAGCAGACGATGCCTCCGCCGTGTGAGGGCGAACGAGCCCGCCAATCTCTGCGACGAGCTGGGAGCGGGTGAGCGGCTCGTGGGGGAGGGGTGCGCCTGCCTGCCCGAGGCGCCGGGCGAACGCGAGCGCGGCGGGAAGCCCCGGTGCGGGACTGTGCGGCGGGCAAAAGACGTCGCGGGGGCTGCCCAGCGCCGCCACGCGCCCGCGCGCCAGCACGATAACGCGATCGGCGAGCTCGGCCACGTCGTCCATGCTGTGCGTGACCATAAGGATGGTCACGCCGTCGGCGCGAAGCCGCCGGATGAGCGCATGCATGCGGCTGCGGCCCTGGGGATCGAGCCCCGCCATCGGTTCGTCGAGGATGAGGATGGGCGTGCGCAGGGCAAGGACGCCGGCAAGGGCGACGCTGCGCTGCTGTCCGCCCGAAAGGGCGAAGGGGGAGCGTCGCAGCATCTCGGGCGTCGCGGAAAGCCCGACGAGCGCGAGCGCCTCTTCCACGCGCCCGCGCACCTCCTTTTCGGTGAGGCCGAGGTTGCGGGGGCCAAAGGCGATGTCGTCAAAAACGGTCTCGGCAAAGAGCTGGCGGTCGGGGAGCTGCGACACGTAGCCAACCTGCGCCCGCAGCTCGCGCCGTCGAGAGAGGTCGTCGGTAGCGATGCCCATGAGCTCGACGCTTCCTGTGCGGGGGAGCTTGAGCGCGCAGGCGAGCTCAACGGTGGTGGACTTTCCGGCGCCCGTGCATCCCACGAGCGCGGTGAGGCTCCCGCGCGGAACGTCAAAGGCAAGGCCTTCGACGGCGAGGGGCGCACCGGCGCGCCCGCGTCGGCCAAGGCCCCGCCGGAGCAGATGCCGTTTGCGGGCAGAGCGCTCATCCACATACGAGAACGACACGTCGCGGAAGACTATGGCGGGCGCCTGCGCGGACGGCGCCGTGCGGTCGGGCACGTGCGAGCCGGCGGGTTTCCCCGGCAGGCTGACGGCGTGGCTGCCGATGCGCTCGGCAAGCTCCTGCGCGAGCGTCGCCGCGTCCGTCTCGCGCGGCAGGGGGCCGAGCGCGGGCAGGTTGCGCTCGAGCGTCCAGGCGAGCTCCTCGGCAAAGGGCAGCTCGAGGCCGAGGCGATGCACCGTCTCGCGATGCTGAAAGACCTCTGCCGGTGTGCCGTCGAGGGCGATGCGGCCCTGTTCGAGTACGATCACGCGACCGGCGGCGAGGGCGTCGTCCATAAAGTGCGTCACGTGGACGATGGTGATGCCGCGCGCGTTCAGCCTGCGCACGATGTCCCGGATTGCCCGTCTGCCGGCGTCGTCGAGCATCGCGGCCGGTTCGTCGAGCAGCAGCACCTCGGGCTCCATGGCGAGCGCGCCGGCGATGGCGACCCGTTGCTGCTGGCCGCCCGAGAGGTCGGCCGGGTCCGCCTGGGCGTGCTCGGACATGTCGACCGCCGTGAGCGCCGCATCGACGCGCGCGGCGATTTGAGCCGACGGCACCCCCAGGTTCTCGGGGCCAAAGGCAACGTCGTCGGCGACGATGCTCGTGACCATCTGGTCCTCGGGATGCTGAAAGACCATGGCTGCGCGCCGTCGGATGGCAGCGGCGGATGCCGGGTCGCCCGCGTTGAGGCCAAAGACCTCGACCGATCCCTCGGACGCACAGATCAAGCCGTTGATGAGCTGGACGAGCGTCGACTTTCCGGATCCGTTTGCCCCGAGGATGCAGACGTGCTCGCCCGCGTTGATGGCAAGCGAGACGCCGGCGAGCGCTTCGGGCGCGTCGGGATCGGCTGCGGCGTCGAGTGCGGCGTCGGCGGCGGCCGAGGGCGCGCTTCCGGCCCTCTCGCCCGCCGTGCCGTACCGCACGTGCACATCACGCAGGACGATCTGCCCTATCGTCGCGTCGCTCGCTTCCACCTGCCTGCCTCTCGTCATCGTGCTGTGCGTATCCCCTTGCGGGTGCGCCCCGCTATCGGGCTCCTCGTACGGGAAGAACCCCGCCCTGCCGGTACGCGCGTCGGCGCTACGCCCGCTTGCTCGTAAGCGGTGCGCCCAGCGCATTCAGCGCGGGGGCGATGAGCACCTGGCCGGCGACCACATTGATAACCATCTTAAGCGTGTTGAAGGGGATGAGGATGGGCATGATCATCGCCACCACATCCATCATGGAGACGGCGGTGTAGAGCGGCGTCACAAAGAGGTTGAGCACGCAGGCGACCGCGATGGAGAGCACGGCGCCGGCGATCATGCCCGCAAGGCTCGCCGCACGGGTGCGGTGCGTGCGGAAGATGAGCGCCGCGGGAATGATGAGCGCGCAGGTCGAGACCATGCCCATGGGTGCGCCAAACGGGTCGAGGAACACGCGCGGCAGCCACGAGATGATGGCGACGGCCGCCCCCATCTTGGGGCCGAAGGCGAGCGCCGCGATGAGGCAGACGATGCCCGACGGGTCGTACATGAGCCACGGGGCGGCAGGGAAGATGGGAATCTGGATAAAGCTCAAGGCGAGCGATGCCGCCGTGAAGAGTGCCGCAAGGGCGATTTTCTTGGTGTCGATAGAGCTGTGCATAAGGAAGCCTCCGTTTCTTCCATCCGGACTGTACCGTCGGCCCCGGACTCTCACCGGGTCAGCCGCTCGCGCGGGTCGCGGGCTTCTGGCGCGCTTGCGACGGAAATCTCGTCCCGCCGCTCCGCCAGTTACCGCCGGTAGGGAATTTCACCCAACCCTGAAACTGTGCAGCGCCACTATACCCCTTTTTCGCGCCGAGATACAACCGCGCGCCGGCACGCACGCCCGCTTGTGGGGCTCAGGGCTGGATTCCGCGAACATATGAAGCTGTCTTGTCAGGTGTCTTGTCAGCTTGCGGCAACCGTGCCATACTTGCCCGCGATCAACCGTTGTCATTCAGGGGGACGTATGGAGTACCGACAGCCGTCATCGCGCTCCGCCGCGCCGGGCGCCGATGCGCTCGCCGTGCAGGTGCGCCGTCTCGCCGCCGCGCGCGACGCCGTAATCCTTGCGCACTACTACGCGCCGGCCGAGGTCCAGGCCGTGGCCGATTATGTGGGAGACTCGTTTTACCTGGCAAAGCTCGCCGTGGAGCTGCCGCAGCAGGCGGTGGTGCTTGCGGGCGTCGCCTTCATGGGTGAGAGCGTCAAGCTGCTGAACCCCGCAAAGACGGTGCTCATGCCCGAACCCGCCGCCGACTGCCCCATGGCCCATATGGTGCGCCCCGAGACCATTGCGCGGGCGCGGGAGCGGTGGGGGAGCGACCTCGCCGTGGCGTGCTACGTGAACTCGACCGTGGCTGCCAAGGCGGCGAGCGATGTGTGCGTGACCTCCTCCAACGCCGTCAAGATCGTGCGGGAGCTCCCGCAGCGCCACGTGCTGTTCATCCCCGACCGCAACCTCGGACGCTATGTGGCCGAGCAGGTCCCGGAGAAGGACATCATCCTGAACGACGGCTGCTGCCCGCGCCATGAGGCGGTGGCGCTTGCCGAGGTGCGCGCGCTCAAGGCGGGGCATCCCGCGGCGCCGGTCCTCGCGCATCCCGAGTGCACCGCCGAGGTGCTTGCCGAGGCGGACTATATCGGTTCGACGGCGGGTATCATCGGCTATGCCGAGCAGAGCCCGGCCGAGGAGCTCATCGTACTTACCGTGCGAGGCGTGGGCTATGAGCTCGCCCGGCGTTGCCCCACCAAGCGCTTCATCTTCCCTCCTACGCCGCTTACCTGCGCCGATATGGATTCGGTGACGCTCGAGAAGGTCGCTCGCTGCCTCGAGACGGGCGCGGGCGAGGTCGTGCTGGACGCGGCGTCGCCTGAGGCGGTTGCCGCCCAGCGCGCGCTCGACCGCATGCTCGAGTTGGCGGGGCGGTAGCGGTGGCAGGCGTGCGCGCGGAGGAGACGGCCTGCGACGTGCTCATCGCCGGCTGCGGCGTGGCGGGGCTCTATGCCGCGCTCAACCTGCCCGCAACCTATCGAGTGGTCCTGCTCTCCAAGGGAGCGGTGGACGAGTGCGACTCCATGCTCGCCCAAGGAGGCATCTGCGTGCTTCCCGAGGCGGGCGATTACCAGGCGTTCTTCGACGATACCCTGCGCGCTGGGCATGGCGAGAACCGCCGCGAGAGCGTGGACATCATGATTCGCTCGAGCCGTGCGGTCATCAACGACCTCGTGGCGCTCGGCGTCGATTTTGAGCGCGAGCGCGACGGCTCGCTCGCCTTCACGCGCGAGGGCGCGCACTCCCGACCGCGCATCTGCTACCGTGCCGACATCACCGGCCGCGAGATCACGACCAAGCTCCTCGCCCAGGTGCGCCGCTTGCCCAACGTGGAGATCTGGGAGCACGTGGCGCTCATCGACGTCATCGAGGAGCGCGACGCCACTACGGGCGTGCGCCGCTGCACGGGGGCTCTGGTGCGCCGCGTGAACGAGGAGGAGTCCACGCAGACGGTCGAGGAGCTGCGCGTCGCCCCGCCGTGTTCTGCGGCGGCAGGTAGCGCCGGGCCGACGGGGGAGGTGCGCGCCATCCGGGCGCGGGCGACCATCCTCGCCTGCGGTGGCATCGGCGGCGTGTACGCGCACTCGACCAACTACCCACAGCTCACGGGCGATGCGTGCGTCATCGCGCACGAGCACGGCATCGCGCTCGAGAACCCCGATTACGTGCAGATTCACCCCACGGGCCTCTACTCGACCAAACCCGGGCGGACGTTCCTCATCTCGGAGAGCTGCCGTGGCGAGGGCGCGGTCCTGCTCAACCGGCAGGGCGAGCGCTTCTGCGACGAGCTGCAGCCGCGCGACGTGGTGGCCGCGGCGATCCGCGAGCAGATGCGCGCCGACGGCACCGACCACGAATGGCTGTCATTCGCGCCGGTCGAGCCAGAGGTCGTGCGCACGCATTTTGCAAACATCCGGGCGCACTGCCAGGACGAGGAGGGCATCGACATCTTGGAGCGGCCCGTGCCCGTGGTCCCCACGCAGCATTACTTTATGGGCGGCATCCATGTTGACCGCGACTCGGCAACGTCGCTCGCCGGGCTCTTTGCGGCGGGCGAGACGAGCTGCAACGGCGTGCACGGTGCCAACCGGCTGGCGAGCAACAGCCTGCTCGAGTCGCTCGTGTTCGCCCGGCGCGCGGCGGCGCGCATCGCCACGGGCGCATCGCTTGCGGTTGAGGAGATCGGAGAGCCCGCGCTCGACGGGCGCCACCGCTCGACGGGCGTTGCCGGAGCCGCAATCGATATACTGTGCGGAGCGGACGGAACAGTGCGAAAGGACTGACGATGGACCCTATCTATATGCGCCTTCACGGTGACGAGGTGCTGTTGCGCGCCCTGCGCGAGGATATCACCTACGAGGACGTGAGCACGGACGCCGTCTGCCCGACGGCGCGGCCCGCGTGTGTGGATCTGATCGCCAAGGCGCCGGGGGTCATTGCGGGGCTTGCCGTGTTCGAGCGCGTCTTCGCGCTGCTCGACCCGGCGACGCGCGTGGAGGCGCGGGTGGCAGACGGCGATGAGGTCGTGCCGGGCGAGCTTCTGGCGACGGTGCGCGGCGACGCCCGGGTGCTGCTCTCCGGCGAGCGGGTGGCCCTCAACTTCCTGCAGCGCATGAGCGGCATCGCCACCTACACGCGCCGCATGGCCGCGGCGCTCGAGGGAACGCGCACCCGCTTGGTGGACACGCGCAAGACGACGCCGGGGCTCCGCGCCTTCGAGCGAGCGGCGGTGGCCGCAGGCGGCGGGCACAACCACCGCTACAACCTCTCGACCGCGGTGATGCTCAAGGACAACCATATCGACGCCGCGGGCGGCGTGGCCGAGGCGGTGGCGGCCGCCCGGGAGCGCGCCCCCTTCACCTGTACCGTCGAGGTCGAGTGCGAGAATCTCGAGATGGTGCGCGAGGCGGTCGAGGCGGGCGCCGATATCATCATGTTCGATAACATGACGCACGACGAGATGGCGCGCGCCATCGCGCTCATCGACGGCCGCGCGCGCACCGAGTGCTCCGGCAACGTGGACGCCGGGAGCATCCGCGCCCTTGCCGACCTCGGGGTCGACTACATCTCGTCCGGCGCCCTCACGCATTCCGCACCCATCCTCGACATCTCGCTCAAGCACCTGCGCCTGCTCGACGAGGCGTCTGCCGATGCAAACCCGCTCTCGGAGGACGCGCGATGAGCGCCGGGTCGGGGCGGGGGCGCCGCGAGCGCATCGTCGAGCTGCTGCGCGCCTCCGAGCTCCCGCTCTCGGGCGGGGCGCTCGCGCGCGAGGTGGGCGTGAGCCGCCAGGTGGTGGTGCAGGATATCGCGCTTTTGCGTGCGGACGGTCGCGATATCGTCGCCACGAGTCGCGGGTACGTGCTCCGTGAGGGCAGCGCGCCCGCCGTGCCCACGCGGCTCGTCAAGGTCCACCACACCCCCGAGCAGCTCGGCGATGAACTCACCTGCATCGTCGACTTGGGCGGAACGGTGCTGAACGTCATGGTGAACCACCGCGTGTACGGCATGATCTCGGCCGACCTCAACGTGCGCACGCGCCGGGATGTGGAGCGCTACCTCGAGGGGATCCGTTCGGGCAAGAGTTGTCCGCTCATGACGGTGACCTCGGGATATCACTTTCACCGGATTATGGCGGACACCGAGGAGGCCCTCGATGAGATCGAGGCCGCCCTCGCCGCGCGCGGCTACCTTGCCGAGGTCTTTCCCTACGAGTTGGAGATGTGACGGAGCGGCGCCGTCTGCGCCGCGCTGCCCCGCTGGGGTAGAATCGGGGGCGGCTGCCGTCCACTGTCGGGCGGCGATTCCGTGACGCAGCGACCCGAAGGGGTATCCATGCACGATTACGATAGCTTCAACGAGGACGTCATCTGCACGCTCGCCATGGCGGTAGGCGAGGACAACGTGGCGCTCGTCGAGCCCATGAGCCGGCACACCACGTTCAAGATCGGCGGTCCGGCCGATGTGCTGGTAACGCCCGAGACCCCCGAGGCGCTCGTCAAAGCGCTCGATACCTGCGCGATCGCCGGGGTGCCGGTGACCGTGGTGGGCAACGGGAGCGACCTTTTGGTGGGTGACCGCGGCATCCGCGGTGTGGTGGTGCTTCTGCGCGAGAACTTCTCCGGCATCTCGGTCGAGGGCACGCGTGTGACTGCCGAGGCGGGCGCGCTGCTGCGCGACGTGGCGCTCGCGGCGGCCGATGCGGGGCTCTCGGGTCTGGAGCCACTCTGGGGCATCCCTGCCACCGTGGGCGGCGCGTGCTTCATGAACGCGGGCGCCTACGACGCCTGCACGGCCGACGTGCTGGAATCGGTGACGGTTTACGTGCCGGGCGGTCCCGACGAGGGCGGTGCGCGCCTGCGTGGGACGGTCCGCACCCTCGGGCGTGACGAGCTGGGCATGGGGTACCGCAAGAGCCGCGTGGCGAGCGAGGGGCTCGTCGTCATCTCTGCCACCTTTGCGCTCGCGCCCGGCAACAGCGCCATGATTCGGGCGGACATGGACAGCTACCAGCGCCGTCGCGAGGAGAAACAGCCGCTCGAGCTGCCGAGCGCCGGCTCCACCTTCAAGCGGCCGCAGGGTTATTTTGCCGGCAAGCTCATCATGGACGCCGGTCTCGCCGGTGCGCGCGTGGGCGCCGCCGAGGTCTCGACCAAGCACTGCGGCTTTGTGGTCAACGCGGGAGGTGCCACCGCCGCCGACGTTCGCGGGCTCATCGCCCACGTGCAGGATACGGTGCGCGAGAAGTTTGGCGTGGAGCTCGAGCCCGAGGTGCGGATGATCGGCGAGTTTTAGCGCTCGGTGTCGTCGCGTGGCGTGCTGTGTGACGCCCCACGCCCCGTCTCCGTTTCTGCGGTTTGACGCGTCTCGCGCTCCATCGCTTGCAACCTGTCACAAACGATCCGTTCGATGTCATAAACAGTAACCTCCCCTCCCCTGGTCGCGGATACCCCGCCGATACAATGGATGGGTATCGTGACCAGCCATATCTCTGTGGCTGGCTGGGAAGGGGATACCATGAACCGAACCGGGTTGATCCGTGCGGCGCTCGCCGTGCTTCTGATGGGGGTCGCGGTGTGCGCACCGGCGGCCGTGTGGGCCGCGCAGCAGGCAGACGGCCAAGCGAGCTTGCAGGAAAGCGCTGCTCGGACCGACGCGCAAGAGGGCGCCACCCAAGCAGGGGAGCAAGACTCGAGCGCGGCGGTCCTGCAGGATGACCAGTCGTCCGACTTCGTGATTGACGAGAACGGCGTGCTCACCGCGTACGTGGGCCCGGGCGGCGACGTGGTCATTCCCGATGGTGTGACCAAGATTGAAAGCTGGGCGTTTCAAGATCAGACCAGTGTTACCTCGGTGGTCATTCCCGATTCCGTGAAGGAAATTGGGCTTGGGGCGTTCTCGGGCTGTTCTTCGATATCGAGCGTTGACCTAGGGCATGGTGTTGAGTACCTTGGCACGGCCGCGTTTGAAAACCTGAACGTGCAAAAGTTGGTCATTCCCTCGTCAATTACGAAAGGCGGGGGCGTCGGTGGCTTTTTGGGCGCTACGATCGATACGGTCATCTTTGAAGAGGGGACAGAGGTCATCCCTCACTTCATGTTTGGTAATGGTAGTTCCATCGGGAATGTTGTCATCCCTGACGGCGTGACCAAGATCGGGTATGACGCATTTAGTTATGTTGCCGGACTAGAGGAGATTGCTCTCCCGGATTCCGTTACCATCATCGAGCATAATGCCTTTGCGCATATGCCCGACCTGCGCTCCGTCCACATCTCAGCAGGTCTTGGTTTGGATGAGGCGTCGGTAGCAAACCCCTTTGAGGGTAGTTTCGGCAT
This sequence comes from Collinsella sp. An268, assembly GCF_002159765.1. Classification (GTDB taxonomy): domain Bacteria; phylum Actinomycetota; class Coriobacteriia; order Coriobacteriales; family Coriobacteriaceae; genus Coprousia. The sequence goes on from NZ_NFJH01000007.1 coordinate 24,884, forward strand.
CGAGTCCGTTACGTTTGGTGGGGGTATCGCATCGCTTCCCGATACACTCTTCGATGGTGCGGGTATTACTGAGCTGCATATTCCCGATACCGTTACTTCCATCGGCTCTCAGGTCTTCACGTGTTCGAATGACGACGAGACAGGAGCGGGCATCGGAGATCTGTACCTTCCCGCATCTGTTGCGCTCATTGATGAGTCGAACACACTCGACGGCGTGACGGTCCACTGTGTGAAAAACTCGGTTGCCTGCCAGTTTGCCGAGCCGCGGGGATACACGTGTGTTCATGATATGACGCACGAGCATGAGTATGGGGACTGGACGACGGTCAAGGAGCCTACGTGCACCGAGCCTGGTGCGCAGCAGCGCGTTTGCTGGTGTGAGGCGATCGACGAGCGCGCCTACCCCGAGGCACTCGGGCATGACTTCTCGGGCGAGGTCGTGGTCGACACCGAGCCGACCTGCACGGAGCCCGGATTGGGGCATAGGGTGTGCACGCGTTGCCAGGTGGCGTCTGCCGCCGAGGAGATCGCGCCTCTCGGCCATGCCTACGCCGATGAGTGGACCGTCGACACCGAGCCCACCTGCACCACGCCCGGCGAGCGTTCGCACCATTGCGAGCGCTGCGGAGACCGCGCCGATGTGGAGGCCGTGGATGCGCTTGGCCACGACTACGGCGACTATGTGATCGACACCGCGCCCACCTGCACCGAGCCCGGCGAGCGCTCTCGCTACTGCAGTCGCTGCAACGACCGCACCGATGTGGAGACGGTCGACGCGCTCGGTCACAGCTACGGCGACTGGATCGTCGACACGCCGGCAACCTACTTTGCCGCCGGCGCGCACCACCGCGTCTGCGACCGTTGCGCTGTGCGCGAGGACGGCGTGATCGCCCAGCTCGAGCCTGACTTTGAGGCGCATCCCGACTACACCTTCGCCACCTTCCGGGTGGTTAACGCTCAGACGCTCGAGCCGCTCACGGGCGCGACCATCACCCTCACGCCCACGAGCGGCTCGGCCGAGTCCCAAGAGCTCACAACCGAGGACCTCGGCCGCGCGGCCCTCTTTGCCCCGGCGGGGACGTATGACATCACGGTCGAGTACAGTCAGTTCCAGGTGCGCGGGTTTACGTACACCTTTGCGGTGGGCGAGGTCGAGGTGCCCGACATCGGCCTTTCGCCTGAGGCGCTCGTCCAGGGTGAGCTCACCGGTCGCGAGATGACGCGAGAGGAGATCGAGGCGGCGGGCATCGACACCTCCGACCCCGACAACAACCACGTCTACCAATATGGTGGGGCAATCCGCTTCAATCAGGGTATCGAGGGCATCGACCTCGGGTTTGATACCTACGTCTACAAAAACGAGAAAGGCGAGACCGTCGGTGCCGTCTTTGACGGCGAGCGCGTCGAGCAGGACGAGGACGGCAACGATAGGCCCATGACCATCACCGTGAGCGACCCGGAGGAAGAGGCGCCCACCAAGGTCACCCGTATCAACGAGTACCTCTATCTCGTGACGCAGGGCGAGGTCAAGTGGCTGAAGGAGATGTTCCACGTCCAGCTCATTGTGGTCAACATGTCCAACACCGACACACTTGCCGGTTGCACCGCCGCGCTTAACCTGCCGAGCGGTCTTACGCTCGCCAGCCTGACCACAGGTGAGCAGAGGGCGGAGCAGGAGGTCGGCACCGTCGGCCACCTCGAGACCAAGACGGTCGACTGGTACGTGCGCGGCGACAGCGCGGGCGACTTTACGCTCGAGGCCTCGCTCACGGGTATGTTCCAAGAGCTCGGTGCGCCCTTTGCCTATACCTTCCGCAGCGCCGAGCCGCTGCACGTCTATGCCGGCAGCGACATGCGGCTCACCATTCACCTGTCGGACGCGGCCTACTACAACGAGCCCTACACCGTGCTCTACGAGCTCAAGAACGTCTCGGACCGCACTATCTACAATGTCTCGCACAGGATCAAAGAGCTCTCGCAGTTTGAGGGGCAGTACACGCACCTCACGAGCGACGAGGCGGTTGAGGACGCGCAAGACTGGACCGAACTCACCACCGAGGAGCTCGGGAAAGGTGCAACGATAGAGGCTGACGAACTCAAGCCCGGCGAGCGGCTGATGGTCGCGCTCACCACCAACGTCATCTGGAAGTCGTCCATGGTGCAGGCGGGTGAGAACGCCGAGATCACGCACAAGATCATGGTGGCGATCGGCGCCAACAAGGGCCTTGGGGCGGGCATCGATACGATGCTGCAGATCATGGCCAACATAGACATCCGCTATTACCTGGAAGATACTGTGATCTCCACGCTCGAGGGCTCGACGGCGGAGATTCCCACCGACTTTGAGATTGATCATCACGCAGGGCCGTCGCTCACGGACGTGGCGGTCAGCACCGCGATCGAGCAGGTGTGGGACAAGGGGTCGAGCTTTGGACTCAAGTACCTGATGGGCGGCATGTACGACACCCTTTCGTGGGTCAAGCGGACCTACAAGGGCATCACGAGCATCTTTAGCGTCGAGACGGCCGAGGAGAGCCAGCGCTGCATAGCGTGGGTCGAGACGCAGGAGGGCTCCAACGTGATCCAGGTGAGCATCGACGGCCTCGAGCCCGACGAGAACGGGCGCTACACCTTTACGGGTGATACCGAGATTTCGGTCGATGCGCTCAACACCGGCACGGCCTACCTCATGGTGCAGGACGAGGACGGCAATGTGACGGCGCAACGGTTTGAAGTGGCGGAGACCTTCCCCGGGCAGGAGCACATCTTAAGCTCCATCCAGGACCCCGTGGGCCTGAACGACCTGCTGATGCCGTCGGGCAGCGTCTTTACCGAGGACTACTACGAGCTCCTCGACGAGATGGGCTGGGAACTCTTCTACGGTGACCGGGAGCTCAAGGACGGCGACGTGATTCCCACCGGGGCGGTGCTACGCGACCCGGTGAGCGGGGCCGAGGTAAACATCTTTGTACCGGGCGATGTGACCGAGGACGGCGCGGTCGACGTGGCCGACGCGGCGGCGATGGCGGCGGCGCAAGCAGGCGGCGGCGTGTCGCGCGCGCGGGTGGCGGCGACGGCCGGGGCGGCGCGGGATGCCGGCGATGGCCTCGATGCCATGCAGCAGCTCGCGGGCGATCTGAACGGCGACGACCTCGTTGACTACCAAGATGCGCTCGAGCTTATGGCGTACCTGACCAACGGGGGCATCAACACGCGTCTGACTGATGCCGAGGCATCTGCCGGCGGCGATGAGGGCACAGTGCTTACGGCGACGCGCGTCGAGGACGCGGAGGGACGGCCCATGGTGGCGCTCGACCTGTCCGGTCTTCTTGAGGGCGCGACGGCCGTGCAGGTAGACCTGCTCGATCCCGCGGCTGCGGGGCTCGAGGGACTTACCGTGGAGCTCGCAGGGACCGGGGACGCCGATTTCTCTGGTGCCGCGGTGAGCGACGCGGGCGACTACGTCCGTGCGATCGCTGCGGATGCGGACGGTGCGCTCGAAACGTCGGGTGCGGTGCTGCGCCTCTCGTGCGATGCGGTGCCGGAGGCCGGCTCGGTAACGCTGCCTGCGCGGGTGGTTGTGCAGACGGCGTCGGGCGCAACGGTCGCTGCGGTGCGCGCGGTGACGCTCGACTTTACCGAGCCGGAGCCCGAGCCGGTGCCGGGTGAGACGACGCTTGCGGTCGACCTCCCGGCCGAAGGCTTCACTTATACGGGTGAGCCGCTCGACCTGTCCGGGCGAGTGACGGCCGCGTATGGGGACGAGGATGCTACAGCGAAGGTCATGTGGTCGTGGCGCACAGCCGATGCGGCCGATGATGCGGCGTGGCAGGCGGGCCTTCCGAGCGACGCGGGCGCGTACGAGCTCCGGGCCGAGCTGCCGGCGCGTCCGGCTGAGGACGGCGTGTACTTCGATGGGACCTCATGGGAGGGCGAGACCGTGATTGCGGCCGCGCCCACGGAGGCGCCCGAAGGTGTCACCGGCATTGCGGAGTCCGTGGTCGGGTCGGGCGGTACGCTCAGCGATTTGCCCGCGGGCGCCGAGTGGCGGCTCAAGGGTACGGATACCTGGACGGCCGCGACCGGCGATGCCGTTTCGGTGGCGCCCGGCGTGTACGAAGTGCGCCTCGCGGCGTCGGCCGATGGAAACCATGCGGCGTCCGCGATCGTCGAGGTGCGCGTGGCGTCCTTTGCAGACGAGCACGGCAGCATCACCTTCCCCACGGGCTCGACCGAGGACGATGCCGGTCTCGTAGTGCTTCCCGCAGAGGGCGGCGCGGTGGTGTTCCCCGACGGCTCGTCGGTCACCCTGCCCGGGGACTCGCGGGTGGATAGCGAGAACCAGCTTGCCGAGCTGCCCGGGGGCGCGACCGTGGCGCCCGATGGCAACGGGAGCTTTACGGTGACGCGGCCGGACGGTACCGAGGAGACGGTTTCGAGTGGCGCAGAGCTTGCCGAAGACGGATCGGTGGTACAGACGGGCGAGCCGGATCCGGATGAGCCCACCGTGCCCGGTGGCTCGACGGAAGACGGGGACGGCAGCCAGACCGGTGGCGACGGCGGCCAGACAGGGGGCAATCAGGCCGGCGGCACCGCGCAGGGTATGCCCGCCACGGGCGATCCCGCCTTTGCGTGGTGCGCTGCGAGCGCGCTCGGTGGCGTCGCCGTACTCGTCGCGGCGCGGCGCCGGCGGCGGTAACGCGCCGGTCTACGCTTCGAAGTCCGTCAGCGCGTCCCAGCGCGCGCTCTCACGGACGGTGCCGTCGGTAAGGATGAAGTACGCCGCCGTGTCATCATAGGCGTCCGCGACCTCGGCGCCGCGGACGCTGCCGTCCACAAAGAGCGTGGTGGAGAGAGCGTCTGCCTGCGTGGACGAGGGCGATACCACGGTCACGCTCGCGGTGTCGGTAGCGACGGGCATGCCCGTTGCGGGGTCGAGGATATGCCAGTAGGTGACTCCGTCGAGCTCGAAGGTGCGCTCGTAGAGGCCGCTCGTCACAAGCGAGACCGCCTCGCCTGCACCCACCGACAACCGCGCCGTTCCCACGGTGGCCGTGCCGCCGGGGTCATTAGGGTCGCGCACGCCAACGCTCCAGGCCGTGCCGTCCGGCTTCTCGCCCCAGCAGACGATGTTGCCGCCGAGCGAGATGATGGCGGCCGTGGCGTCGGTCTCGGCGCGCAGGGTCTCCACCAGTTTGTCGGCGATAAACCCCTTGGCGATGCCGCCGAGGTCGAGCGCTGCCGCGGGGTCGGCGAGGGTGATGGTGGGAGCGGTGGGGTCGGTGGTATCGACCGTCACGCCGCGCCAGTCGACGTGGGCGAGTGCCGCCGCGACCTCTTCGTCGGTGGGGCGGACGCCCTCCTCAAAATCCCAGAGGCGCGAGACGGCGCCAATGGTGATATCAAAGCGTCCGTCTGCCTCGGCGCAGAAGGTGAGCGCCCGTTCGACGACCTCGGCCGTTGCGGGATCCACCTGCGTGGGCGCGCCGCCGGCGGCGTTGACGCGCGCGATATCGCTCTCGGCGTCGTACAGGTCGAATAGCCCGTCATAGCGCGCGCACTCCCGGGCGAGGAGGGCGGGCGCGGCGTCGTCGCCGTAGATGGAGAACGTGCAATAGGTGTCGAAGGCAAAGGTAGAGCTCGTCGCGGGTTCAGATGCGGCGTCGCCTTGCCCCGCAGCGCCCGATCCTTCGGTCTTCTCGCGCACGCAACCGGCGACGAGCGGCGCGCCGGCGAGGAGGGCGAGCGCCGCCCCCAGGGCCCCGGCGCGCGCCGCAAAGGCTCGGCGCGTGCAGGTAGCGGCGGTGCGAAGGGACACAGGGGTCTCAGGCTGATTAGGCATGGCGGTTCTCCTCGGGTACGGCGCGCAGGATAGCGTGCACGAGCAGGCCCACGGCGGCTCCGCAGATAAGGCCTGCCACGGCCAGAACCGGCGCGTTGACGAGGGCGACATGGGGCGAGAGCACGAGTGCGACCGCAAGCAGCTGACCGGCATTGTGCGCTATGCCGCCGAGAATCGAGGTAGCGAGGACGGAAAAGAGGCCGCTGCGCCACGCAAGCGACATAACGGCCCAAGAGACCACGCCGCCCGCGAGGCTGAAGACGAACATCTGCGGGTTGGCGAAGAGAATCGTCGAGCAGAGCACCTTGGCGAGCATGAGGAGGCCGGCGGGGCGCGCCCCCAAGCGCACGAGGGCAAAGAGCACCACGGTGTTGCCGAGGCCGAGCTTCACGCCCGCCACGGTGACGGGAAGCGGCACGAGCACCTCCACGTAACCGGCAACGAGCGCAAGCGCGGTGAGAGCGCCCATGAGCGCGGCGCGCCGAGCAGGGGAGGTGGGTATGGTTTCGCGTTTCGTCATGCGCACCAGTATACCTATGTCCAGCGTGTTACCGGAAGGGATATGGTTTCCGCATAGGGCACTCCAGTATGCTAAAGTATCGCGAACGATTGTCGCTTGTCCGTGCGGGGCATGCCGAATCTCTTCCCGCACGGTGCCTGACGAGGAGGCCCTGGTAATGTCAGCTACGCCGAGGGGATTTCGCGATATCCTGCCCGAGGAGGCGCTGGTGCGCGAGGATATCGCCGATACCGTACGCCGCGTATTGCGCAAGGCGGGTTACCTGCCGGTCGAAACGCCGCTTCTGGAGGACCGTGCGGCGCTCGAAGGGCGGGGCCGCGCCGCAGAGACGCCATTTCAGCTGTTTGATGACGATGGGCGCCTCATGGTGGTGCGCCCCGACAACACGCGCTCGGTCGCGCGTCTCGTGACGGCGCGCCTGCGCGAGGCCGCCTTGCCGCTGCGTTTGCGCTACGAGGCGCCCGTGGTGCGAGGGCGGGTGCGCTTGGCGGGCGGCGCGCGCCAGTTCACCCAGCTCGGCTTCGAGCTCATCGGCGCCGGGGGGGCGGTGGGCGATGCCGAGGCCGTGCGGCTCGTCCTCACCGCTCTCCAGGCGCTCGACATTTCCGACGTGCGCCTGGTGTGCGGGAGCGTGCGCCCCTTTACGGCCTTGCTGGCGCACGCCAACGATGCGGAGCTCGCCCGTGACGCGCTCGCCCTCGTGCACGCCAACAACTTGGTCGACCTGGACGAGCGCGTGGCCGAGGCGGGGCTTGCACCGGAGCTTGCGCGGGCCATCTCGCAGGTGCCGCGCTTGGCGGGCGGCGTCGAGGTGCTCGACGAGGTCGACGCCCTGAGTGCGGCGGCGGGCGCAGGCACGGGGTCCACAGACGAGCTGCGCGCGCTTCTGGACGAGCTCGCACGGACGGGGGTAGACGCTGCGCCCCTCACGTTCGACTTTTCCGTCATGAGCTCGTTTGCGTATTACACGGGTCTTGTGCTCGAGGTCTATGCGGCGGGGCTTGCCGACCCCGTGGGGTCGGGAGGTCGGTACGACGCCACGTTCGAGGGTGCGTTTGCAGCCGCGCCGCACGTGCCCGCCGCTGGCTTCGCCTTCTCGCTCGAGCAACTGGCGGCGGCGCGCGCCGCGTCGCGGAGACGCTGCTCGGCATCGGGCGGTGCCTGCGACGAGGACCCCTTGCGCATAGCGGTGCCCAAGGGGTCGCTGTTTGCGGACACGCTTGCGGCTCTTGAGGCGGCGGGGCTCTCGGTGGACGAGCTGCGCGATCCGGGCAGGCGCCTTATCGTGCGCGGCGCCGACTGCGCGCCGGGAGCGCCCGGCGGGCACGTGGGGCCGGTGGAGTATGTGATCGTGCGCGCCTCCGATGCACCCGCCTTTGTAGCCTGCGGAGGCGCCGCCTGCGGTCTGTGCGGACGCGACTCGCTCATCGAGGCGGGTCTCGACCAGCTCGAGCTGCTCGATATGGGCTACGGTGCCTGCCGGTTCATCGAGGCGGAGAGCGCCGACCGTGCCGGCGAGGCAGAGCGCGCCTACGCGCAGCGGGGGAGTCTCCGCGTCGCCACCAAGTACCCCCGCATCGCCGCGGCGTGGTACGAGGGGCGCGGCATCACGGCGGATATCATCGCCTTGCACGGCAATATCGAGCTCGGTCCCATCGTGGGGCTCTCGGATCGCATTGTCGACATCACGGCTACGGGGACGACGCTCAGGGAGAACAACCTGGTCGTGACGGGCGAGGTCATGGCCTGCACGGCGCGCTTCTTCGCCAATCCGGGTCCCGCCCGGCTCGATCCGCGCGTGCGTGCGCTCGCCGCGCGCCTGTCGGCCGTCGCGGCGGCGCGCTAACGGTCGGCGCGCCCGCGCCGCCATCGTCTTTCGCTGGGCGCGTCGGCGGTACGCTGGGCGCGTTACAATAGACGTATTGTCAAGAAGAGCGCAGGCACGAGGCGGAGGGTTTCACCTATGATCACCATATCGCATGTCATCCTATCGCCGCAGGGCCTGCATGCGCGGCCCATCGCGCAGCTCTGCCGCTGCGCGCTCGACCACGCGAGCGCCATCGCCGTGGCGACGCGCGGCAATGAGGCGGATGCCCGCGATATGGTCGCCCTCATGGGGCTCGATGCGCGCGCGGGCGACGAGCTCATCATCACGGTGGAGGGACCGGACGAGGAACCGTGCGCTGCGGCCGTCCGTGAGCTCTGCGCGACCGCGCTCTGAGGCGCTGCGCCTGCACCTGCGGCCCTCTTACGGACCCATCGCCGGTCTCCCTATGGTCTTATCTCAGCCCGAGCGCGCGAGCGGTATCGAGCCGCTGCTGCAGTCGCTCGTGCAACGTGGCGATATCAAAAGCGCCCTCGTCGACGGTGACGCGTGCAATGGTGCCGTCGCGCATGGCTGCGATCACTGCCGAGCCATCCGGGCTGAACGCCAGCGCCCGCACCTCACTTGCCTGCTCGCGCACCGTCGAGCCGGGACAGAGGTCGCTCTCGCGCAGGAACGCCACCGTGCCGTCGGAAAACCCAGCGGCAAAGACCGAGCCATCGGGCGAGACGGCGAGTGCCCGGGCCTGCTGTGCCTGCGTAGGTGTCCAGAACGCAAGGTAGCCTGTCGTGAGTCGCCACGATCCATCGACATTCGTCAACGCAAGCGAGCCGTTCTCCGCAAAGCCATCGCCCACGCTCACGGCATGCGTGGCACCCACGGCGAGCGCCCGCGGTGAGGCCCCCGGCGTCGGAGAGGTGCTCGAAATCCCGTCGATGCCGACCGCCTCGGTCTTTGCCGGTACGATCGAGCCGGGTTCCACCACCGAGAGTCCGCCACCGCCCAAGCTGCCGATAAACACGCGGCCCTCCACGTCAACGGCGAGCGCGGAAACAGAAACGCCCTCGATACGCCGCTCCTCCTCTCCGCTGGCGAGATCGAGCACCACGGTCTGCGCCCCATCGCTCAGCGCCATGATCCCCGCCTCAGGGGAGGTGGCGACGTAGAGTGGTGCAAGGTCCTCCGGCACCGCAACGGGCTGTGCCGTGTGCGCGGTAAGATCTACCAGGCAGAGCAGCGGTGCTCCCTCAGTATCGGCACCCACTACGTAGACCTCGTTTGCCGAGATGCCCGGTGCGATGTCTGTTGCCAGCGTCAGGGTATCCACCAGGCACGTCTCGGTACCGAGCAGCTCGCCCGTCGTTGCATCCACTACGGCAAGCGAGCCATCGCGCGCAAGGAAGACCGCCTGCGCGCCGCCCACGGCGGACACCCCGTCCATGAACCAGAGCCCCGTGTGTGCGGTCACCGTCGTGCGGGGATGCGGCTCCCACACCGCCGCAGAACCGTCGGGCGCGCGCATAGCGAGACGCTCGCCGTCTGCGCTCCATGCGAGCACGCAGCCTTTTGAAGTCGGTGCCCCCGTGAGTTCTGTGAAGCACGTGCCGAGCTTGGGGTCGAAGAGCTCTACACCGCGCGCGGTCACCACCGCAAGCGTGCGCCCGTCGGGTGAGGCGACTATGTCATCGCACGGTGCGTCGAGCGCGACCGTCACCGCGGGGGCTGCGGAGACGGCGCCGGCGGCATCCGTCCGCCTCACGTAAAGGTTTCTCCTGTTGGGGGAGCTCGTGGCGTACCAGCCCGCGCCGCTCGCCTCGGCACGCCCCGCCTCGGGGAAGGCGAACGCCTCCGCATCCACGGTCGCCCCGCTCGCGGTGGGTGCCCCACCTCCCGCCATGTAAGCCACCGGCACGCACCGCTCGAGCGCCTGCTGGGCGTCGACGAGTGTCGTGTATCCGTCCGACGATGCGTCTTCGGCAAGCGCCGCCTCGGCACCGGCGTAGGGGCTAGCGGCAAGTGCGGCCTCAAACGTCGCGCGCTGCGCAAGCAGTGCGCCGTTGGCCCGATCGGCTTCGTCGACGCGCGCCGTCTGATAGGCGCCGAGCGTCACGAACGCCCCGCTTGTGATGACGCCCACCGCAAGCGTGGCAAGCGCTAAGCGCACGATCCGCCGCCAACGCCGCGACTGGCGCACAAAGTCCTCCGCCAACTCCGTCACCGTGTCCGCGCGGGATGTCAGAGGTACAAAACGGCGCAGGTTCTGGCGACGGGCAAGGTCGCGCACCCGCCGTCCGCCCTCCGCCCATTGCGCAGCTTGTACCTCAAGGTCGGCCACCACGTCGCCCTCCGGCGGGCGCGCGGCAAACCGACCGGCTACAAAAGCGGCTGCCGCTTCGAGATCGAGCGCCTCGTCGTGCGCTGAGAGCGTCACGATGGGCCGGTGGTAGTAGCGCGCCTGGTCGGCCTCGCTTCGGCACGGTCCGGAGGCAAACCAATCCTCCGACTGAAAGAGCACGACCATGGCCGCCCCGCGAATCGCCGCCGTCACGCGGGAATCCCACGCGGTGCCAAAACGCAGTTGCTCGGTGTCGCGCCAGACCTCAATGCTGCGTGCCTCGAGAAGCGCTTGCAGGCGGGTGACCACCTCGGCTTGACGGCGCGGGTACGAGATAAAGAGATACGCCATGGTGACCCCTACCGTTCCGCCGGCGCCGCGGTTGCGCACATCATTCCCAATTGCTGGCGAACGTCTTTGGGAAACGTCTGCCACTGTGCGAGCGGCCAACGCTTGGGCTGTCGCGCGCGCAGCAGCGAGACGAGGCCCTCCATGCTCGTACAGCCGCTGTTAGACCAGGGATGCCACCAGCGACCGGCGGCCTCCACTATAAGTCGCGCGCCGTCGCTGGAGAACCCCACCTGCTCCACGCCATCCGCCGTCGGCACCTGCCAAGCGCGGCACAGGTACGCCTGTCCGTTTGACGCGAGGTCGAACACAAGCACGTGTCCCGTGTCAAAACCGAGGGCGACCGCACCTCCATACGGAGCTATGCACACACTGGTTGCCGTGCCGAGGTCGCCGTACGGAGCAAGTGGTATATCGAGCGTTGTGGGCTGGGTGGCTGACACGGGGGAATCTCCCTCGACTGCCTCCGGGGCCGCGTCAGATGCGCTTCCAGACGCACCCAAGGCAAATTCTGGTTGCGCGATGCGCAGCGTCTCGGCGTCCGCGAGCTCCGCTGTTGCGCTTTCTGCCGCATAGGTGGTTTTCGCCGAGGTGACGCCAGAGACCGTGGCGATGTCGGGTGCAATCGGCAGGAGCGACCAGATGCTCGTAACAAAGCCGTTTCCGCAGGCCACGACGCCGGTGTCCGAGATGGAAAGATAGCAGACGCCCGCCAGGTCGCGCGCGATGGTCTCGAGTACCGTGCCCGTGGCGAGGTCGACCACCTGCACGCCGTCTTGCTCGGTGGCCACCACCAGCACGTTGCCGTCCGACGCGAGGGCAGACGGCGCGTCGCGCGTGGTGAATCCCACGGGCTCGAGCGCGCTGGCGGCAGAGAGGCGCGAGACGGTACCGTTCGAACATACGAGCGCCTCGCCTGCGGGTAGGATGGTTCCCGTGAGTATCTCGGCAGCGGGAAGCGGCGCCTGCGCGACGACTTCGCCCATGGTAAGGTCGATGAGCTGCACCGTTTCCCCGGCGGCGGTTTCTTCGGCCGTTGTCGCGGTGCCCGCCGCTTCCGCTGAGGTCGCACGGAGCGCCCGAAGGCCCGCCGCGGCGCGGGTGAGCGCCAAGACGTCCGTCCCGGCGAGGTCGATCTCGCGCGCTCGCGCGCCATTTTCGTATACCGCAATCGCGCTTGCGGTTTGTACGGCGATCTGGCTGCCGTCCTCGCTGCACGCTATGGCGACGCTATCGGTGCACGCCGTGTCAAGCGCTGTGCGCTCCCCGGTTTTAAGGTCGATCATGGCCACGCCATCGGCATCGGCCACCACGGCGGCTGCGCCGTCGGCCGTCACGTCGAAGACGAACGCGTCTGAGGACGACACACGGATAGTACTGACGGGTTCGAACGCGAGGATGTTCCACTGTTGGAGCGTCCCGCCATCCGCGCGCACCCAATACTGCGCCCCCGTTTGCGCAAAGACGCCCTCGCCCTGCCAGCCGCCGGCGTTGAAGTCTTCCGTTCCCAAGATGCCCATCGCCCACGGGCGCTCAAGCCCCGCGGTGAGGGCGTGCACCTGCTCTGGCTCGACCCCGCCCGCATCCCTCATGGCGCAATACGTTTGGAAGGAAAAGAACGCTGGATCAGTCTCGAGACGCATGCTGTAGGCCGACTGCGCGGATTGAACCGCATGCTCGACGTGCGCTGCTACGACGCCGCGCACGATGACGACCGTCGCGACCGCCGCTGCAATCGCCGCGACGAGCACGAGGCTGTGCCGGCGGGTGCGCTTCCGCTGCCGCCGCGCAAACGTGTGGGAGGCATGCGCGTACCGGACCATGGCGTCGGACGGGCGCTGAAAGGAGTCGTCGCGCATCTCGTCGATGAGGGCACAGGCTTGCTTTGCCTGGTTGACGCTTTGCATGAGAAAGCTGTCGTCGCGCCCGCAGGTTTCCCAGCGCGCCGTACGGGCGGCGAGGTCGTCGTAGGCGGGGTAGAGCCAGACGTGCGAATGGAAGATCTCCTGCCAGATGCTCGGATGGTTCCGAGCGTCCGCCCAGTGCCGCTCGCGGATAGGGGAGCCGGGTGCACCGCACCGCTCCGGGGTAATGCCGTCGAGCCGGACGGGAATGGTCGCCGGCATGTGCTCGGCGAGGGCGTTGGCACGTTCGAGAAAACCGGGCGCGGCGGCAGCCTCCTCGGAGAGGAGCACCACGCAGAGCGTGATGTCACACGGGGTGTCGCAAGGCTGGTTAGAAGTCGGGGCGAGGTTCTCGCGTCGCACCTCGTACCCCGCACGACGCGCCGCGACGGCAGCCGTCGCAGCGGCTTCCTCGTCCGCATCGCACGCACAGAGCAACACACCATGCTCCCGCAGACGGGCATCCATAGGCTCCCCCAACCCTCGTGGCCGTTGCGACCATCATAGCGCACCGCCGTACGGAGAGCTCGGGTCCGTCGCCGTGGGGAAGGCGCGTCCGCTGAGAGCGCCTCGCTCCCTTTGGTGGGGCGGGGGCACTGGCTTGACAACCTGCGCTTCTCAAGATAGTCTGAATACGGACTAAAATACCGTTCTCGTATCCCCTCAGGAGGATTGATACCATGCCGGCGGAGCGCGTATCTCGCCCGCAGGTGGCGCCGCATGCCGTGCGTCACGCCCTTTCTAGCCTTTACACCCGCGCCCTCACGCGACGCAATCTGCGCCGCGTGGCCATGATCGCGCTGGGGGCGGCCATCCTCACCTTCGGCATCCACAACGTCCATCAGGTCACGGGCATCACCGAGGGCGGTATCATCGGCGGCATGCTCCTCATCAACCACTGGTTCGGCATCCCGTCATCGGCGGCGACGTTTGCGCTCGATGCCCTCTGCTACGTGCTTGCCCTGCGCTACCTGGGCTGGCGCTTTCTCGTGTGGTCGGCCGTCGCCACGTCGTGCACGTCGCTGTGCTACACCCTTTGGGATCAGCTGCCGCACCTGTTGCCCGACCTTGCGGCGCATCCGCTGGCGGCAGCGCTGGTGGGCGGCTGCTTTGTCGGCATCGGCTGCGGCCTCATCGTCCGGCAGGGCGGCTCGTCGGGTGGCGATGACGCCCTCGCCCTCGTTATCTCGCAGACAACGGGTATGCGCCTTTCCCGCTGCTATCTGGCAACGGACCTGTCGGTGCTCGCTCTGTCGCTCACGTATATCCCCGCTGGCAAGATCGCCTGCTCGCTCGTCACGGTTACGCTCTCGTCCCTGCTGATCGATCGTGTGGTGACGGCGGGCCGCGCCGACGGCGACGCAGCGTAGGAGCGCGGCCTGTCACGCGTGCGGCGCGCGAGCGGTCGTATGGGCGGCTGCGTGCCGCGATATGCGCTGCGGGCGCGCCGCCGCTATGCCAGCACGATGTTGTGCAGGGTATAGCGCTCGCCTACGTTGTGCGAGATGGAGTACTCAAAGGGCTCGCCGTTATCGAGATACCCTACCTGCTCAAATTCCAAGAGGGGCGCCCCTGCTGCCACGTCGAGGCGCTCGGCCTCCTCGGGCGTGGCTGCCACGGCGCGCACGGCGCGGTTGAAGTTGGCGATCTTGAGCCCCAGGTCTTCGCGGATGTAGCGGTAGATGGAGCCCTCCACATGCGAGCGCTTGAGGCCGGGGATGACATCGATGGGCATGTAGGTGTACTCGATGCAGATGGGCACATCGTCAAGGCGGCGCACACGGCAGTCGTAATACGCAAAGGCGTCGGGGGCGATGTCGAGGCACTGGGCGATCTCTGCCGTGGGGTTGACCACGCAGAAGTCGTAGACATCCGAGGTGACCGGGGCGCCCTCGTGCTCCTCGGTAAAGCCGCTCGCGCGGTCTGAGCGGGCAAATTGCAGGGCGTCGCGTTTGATGGCGCTCGCGTTTTTCACATAGGTGCCCGATCCGCGCCGGCTGCTCACCAGGCCCAATTCAGTTAAGAGGTCGATGGCGCGGCGCACGGTGATCTTGCTCACGCCGTAAAGGCTGCACAGCTCGACCACGGTGGGGAGCTTGTCGTTGGGGGCCAGCGTGCCATCCTCGATGCTTTGCTGCAGGTCACGCGCAATGGATTCGAATTTGAGCATGGCACCACCTTTCCTAGGGTCGACAAGGGACATGATGAGCCTATGCCCATGTTGCCGGTTTTTGCAAAGTGCGAGACAAAAAATAAGAAACACGCTTCACAGTGAGAAGTATAGCGCTATATTTTGAAACCGACGCGAGACCGAACGCGA
The DNA here is from genome assembly GCF_002159765.1 of Collinsella sp. An268. Lineage (GTDB taxonomy): Bacteria > Actinomycetota > Coriobacteriia > Coriobacteriales > Coriobacteriaceae > Coprousia. The sequence continues at coordinate 39,978 of NZ_NFJH01000007.1, forward strand.
TCCTAGATGAAAGGGGGAGGCATGGCGCAGTACGAGCTCCCGCAGAATTTCTTCTTTGGCGCGGCGATGTCCGGCCCGCAGACCGAGGGCGGCTGGAACACCGGCGGCAAGCTTGAGAACCTGTGGGACACCTGGTCTAACGAGGACATCTCCTCGTTCTACAACCGCGTGGGCAGCTACGTGGGCAACGATTTCATGCATCACTACAAGGAGGACCTGGCCCTGCTGAAGGACCTCGGTCTCGACAGCTACCGCACCTCGATCCAGTGGAGCCGCCTGATTGACCAGGACGGCAACATCAACCCCGAGGGCGCCGCTTGGTACCACGAGCTCTTCCGCGCCTCCCGCGAGGCCGGCCTCGAGGTCTTCGTCAATCTGTATCACTTCGATATGCCCACCTACCTCTTCCGCCGCGGCGGCTGGCAGAACCGTGAGGTCTGCGAGGCGTACGCCAACTACGCCGCGAAGGCGTTTGAGGAGTTTGGGCAGGAGATCCGGTACTGGTTCACGTTTAACGAGCCCATCGTCGAGCCCGAGCAGCGCTACTGGCACGGCGTGTGGTATCCCAGGCACCACAACTTCCAGGAGGCCTGCGAGGTCCAGTACAACATCTCCATCGCGCACGCACTCGCCGTTAGTCGCTACCGCGAGCTTTACCGTGCCGGCAAGATCCGCGAGGACGCCCGCATCGGCATGATCTGCAACTTCAGCCCGAGCTACACCAAAGACGACCCCTCCGAGGCGGACCTCGAGGCGCTTCGCATGAACGACGGCCTCACCAACCGCTGGTGGCTCGACCTCGTGACGCGCGGCAAGCTTCCCGCAGACGTCATCAAGACGCTCGTCGACGACCTCGGCATCGTGCTGCCGCAGCGCCCCTATGACGAGGCAGTGCTCGCTGGCGGCGTGGTGGACTGGATCGGCTGCAACTACTACCAGCCGAGCCGCGTGCAGGCGCCCTCGAAGACGCATGACGAGTGGGGCAACCCGCTTTTTGCCGAGCCCTATATCTGGCCCGAGCGCGTTATGAACGAGAGCCGCGGCTGGGAGATCTATCCCAAGGGCATCTACGACTTTGGCATGAAGTGCAAAAACGAGTATCCCGAGCTCGAATGGTTCGTGTCGGAGAACGGCATCGGCATCGAGCGCGAGTACCTCAACAAGGACCCCGAGACCCAGCAGGTGATGGACGACTACCGCATCGACTTCGTGCGCGACCACCTCACCTGGGTCGCCCGCGCCATCGCCGACGGCGCCCGCTGCGTGGGCTATCACTACTGGGGCCTCATCGACAACTGGAGCTGGGCCAACGCCTTCAAGAACCGCTACGGCTTTGTGGAGGTCGACCTCATGGAGAACTATGAGCGCCGGCCCAAGAAGTCCGCGACGTGGCTCAAGCAGGTCGCCGAGACGCACGTGGTCGCGTAGGCCCGCGCCGGCAAGAGACCGAGCCCATAGGGGCACATCGGCCGCGGGGGAGGGGGAACCTCCGCGGCTGTGCAGATGGGGAAGCCAGATTCAACAGTTAAGAGCAATCATGGCTAATCAGAAGGGGCGGGCGTTCCTCGACAAATTTGCCGAGATCTCTGCCAGGGTGGGCAACCAGGTCCACCTGAGGACGCTGTGCGACTCGTTCGCGGCCATCATGCCGCTGTACATCCTCGCCGGCATCGCCGTCCTCATCAACAACGTCGTCTTTGCCTGCATCTGGGGCGAGACGGGCTTCATGCCCAACGCCGAGATCCTCGCCAACGCGCAGGAGGGGATAGTCGATGGGCGCGTGGCCTTTGTCGATGCGTATCCGGCGCTGCTGGATGCCGCGGGCTCCCCGCTGGCGACACTCTACCGCCCGGGCGACGGCCTGCACATCAACGATGCTGGCTACGACCGCGTAACCGCCGTGCTCGAATCGAAGCTGCGCGCGTTGCTCGCGGCCGCCGATTAGTTGTAGACCCCCAGGGGCATAGGGCACTAACCGGGGTATGCTGACTACCGTAGGGGCGGCACCCGCCGGTGCCGCCTGAGACCGAGAAAGGGTTGCCATGGATTCCATCATCACGCTCGAGCCCGTCTTCAAGAACATGCTGTGGGGCGGGCGCAAGCTCGAGACCGAGTTCGGTTACGACATCCCCGAGGGGCAGGTGGGCGAGTGCTGGGCCATCTCGGCGCACCCCAACGGCGACTGCACCATCGCGAGCGGGGCATACGCCGGCCATACCCTCTCGTGGCTTTGGGCCGAGCACCGCGAGCTCTTCGGCAACGCCGAGGGCGATCGGTTCCCGCTGCTCATCAAGATTATCGATGCGGCTGACGACCTCTCCATCCAGGTGCATCCCGATGACGCCTACGCCGCGGAGCACGAGGACGGGTCGCTCGGTAAGAAGGAATGCTGGTACGTGCTCTCCGCCGAGCCGGGCGGCACGATCATCGTGGGGCAGCGCGCCCGCTCGCGCGAGGAGTTTGCCCAGATGGTTGAGGCAGGCCGCTGGGATGAGCTCGTGTACGAGATTCCCGTGCATGCGGGCGATTTCTTCCAGATCGATGCGGGCACCGTCCACGCTATCAAGGGCGGCACCGTCATCCTGGAGACGCAGCAGTCGAGCGACATCACCTATCGCGTGTACGATTTCGATCGCAAGCAGGCAGATGGCAGCCTCCGCGAGCTCCATCTCGATAAGGCGCTCGATGTCATTAACTACGGCGCCGAGCTGCCGGCATCCGGTGAGGTCGCCGCTTCGGAGGGCCCGCTCACCACGCTCGAGCAAAATGAGTGCTACACCGTGGTGCGCGCTACCGTTGCCGGAGAGCTCGCCGTGCCGGTCTCCTATCCCTTCACCTGCGTGAGCGTCATCGAGGGCGAGGGCACGCTCTGCGGCGAACCGGTGCGCAAGGGCTCTAACCTGCTGGCGCTCTCCGCCTGCAGGGAGCTGGTGTTTGCGGGCGACATGCAGGTGATCATCTCGCATCCGTAAGGGTTGCGCTGCGACCCGCACAGCAAGGTGGCAGGCACGCGGCGCGGCGGCGTTGAGCCTCCGCGCCGTTTCTTGTGCGCAGAAGCGAGCATACGCGTCACTTACAGAAAAAATAACCCCCCTTGACCAAAAAAGCGCTTCAAATAGCGATTGGACGCGGCAATGAGCCGCTCTGACGGGTTCGAACGGTCGGGCTGTGCCATGGTAGAAGCGCGTTTCCTGCGGAAACGCCAGCTCGGGCGGAGTCGTATGCTGTTCAGGCGTCCGGATCGGCCGTCAATCGAGGGGCGAATCGTTATTTCGATACACTTTTTGTCCACGGGGGTATCCATCTCCCCATCGGTTCGGTCATGATTCCTTTTTGTTACCTATGGCTAATTTGTGCTTCACATGACAGCTTCGCCGTGGTAGTTTACTGAGGTGAACAAACACGTGAGCGCGTGCCCCTGCATGGGCAGCGCCTGCGTGCTTGGCTTGACGGTCGGGATGACGAGCGCAAAGAAGGTGATAGTAATGGCAGCAGGTCCCACGATGCCGGCAATGCCGCTCTCGTTGGTGCGTGCTGGCGAGACGGTCACCGTTGCGCGCGTGCGGGGCAACGAGGATATGAAGCACCACCTCGGGAACCTCGGGTTTGTCGAGGGATCAGAGGTCCATGTGGTCTCTGCCAGCGGCGGCAATATCATCGTGACCGTCAAGGGCGCGCGCTTTGGCCTTGACGCCAAAGTGGCGCAGCACGTCATGACCGTGTAGCCTCTTGCGTCAGCGTTTGCGCTTTGGCGGGGCAGGTAGATGAGGTTGAAAGGGGGAAACCAATGAAGACGATGGGAGACGTGGCAATCGGCGACTCCGCGACGATTGTCAAGCTTCATGGCGACGGTGCGCTGCGCCGCCACCTCATGGACCTGGGTCTTATCAAGGGGACGCAGTTCAAGGTGGTCAAGGTGGCGCCGCTTGGCGATCCGATCCAGATCACCGTGCGCGGATACGAGCTCTCCATCCGCAAGGAGGAGGCCGCTATCGTCGAGGTGCAGTAGGGCCTCTTTTTTTACCGGTAGAGTTAGGCGTGTCTAACAATTGATACTGCAGAGGCATCATTTGTTAGACAAGGCAAATTTCCTCGCGCCCACGCGGTGCGCCGCCCAGCTCAGAACATTCGTTTCAAAGCCAAGGAAGAAGGACACATGGCAGCTTCAGAGCTTCATGTCGCGTTGGCGGGTAACCCCAACTGCGGAAAAACAACCCTCTTCAACCTGATCACCGGCCAAAACGGCTACGTGGGCAACTGGCCCGGCGTGACGGTTGAGAAGAAGGAGGCGCGCCTCTCGAGCGACAAGAGCGTCATCGTGACGGACCTCCCCGGCATCTACTCGCTTTCCCCGTACAGCCCCGAGGAGCGCGTGAGCCGCGACTATCTGATGAGCGGCGAGCCCGACGTCGTCGTCCAGCTGATCGACGCCACCAATCTCGAGCGCAACCTCTATCTCGCGCTCCAGGTCATCGAGACGGGCCTGCCCGTTGTCGTGGCACTCAACATGGCCGACCTCGTGGAGAAAAACGGCGACAAGATCGACACCCGGGCCCTCTCCCGTCGGCTCGGCTGCCCGGTGCTCATGGTCTCCGCCCTTAAGAACAAGGGCATCGACGAGCTCTTCGCCGAGGTCAAGCGTGCTGCGGGCAACAAGGGTAAGGTTGCCGAGCACAAGTTTGACTCCGCCATCGAGGAGGTGCTCGACAAGATCGAGGCGCTCCTGCCGGGCTCTGTTCCTGCAGAGAAGCGCCGCTACTGGGCCGTCAAGCTCTTCGAGCGCGACGCGGACGCCCAGAGGCTCGTCAATCTCACCAAAGATGCGTCCGCGGCGGTCGAGCGCCTCATCGCGCAGTGCGAGCAGGACTGCGACGACGACGCCGAGTCCATCATTACCGGTGAGCGCTACGCCGTCATCGCGCACATCATGGACGAGTGCGTAAAAAAGGCGCCGTCGCGCATGTCGACCTCCGAGAAGATCGACCGGATCGTGACGAACCGCATCCTGGGTCTTCCCATCTTCATCCTCATCATGTGGGCGGTGTACAGCATCGCCACCGGTGCGGACGCCTTCGGCACCGCGGGCACCGATTGGGTGAACGACAACCTCTTTGGCGAGGGTTTCGAGCTCTTCGGCATGGCGTTCCCCTCTATTCCGGGCGCCATCGAGGGCTGGCTCGTCTCCCTCGGGGCGAGCGATCTTGTCCAGAGCCTCATCTTGGACGGCGTCGTTGCGGGCGTGGGCGCGGTGCTCGGCTTCATTCCGCAGATGTTCGTGCTTTTCGTGTTGCTCTCCTTCCTCGAGGACTGCGGCTATATGGCGCGCGTCGCCTTTGTGATGGACCGCGTGTTCCGTCGCTTCGGCCTCTCCGGCAAGTCGTTCATCCCCATGCTCGTCGCCACCGGCTGCGGCGTGCCCGGCGTGCTCGCCACCAAGACCATCGAGAACGAGAAGGACCGCCGTATGACGGTCATGACCACGACGTTCATCCCCTGCGGCGCCAAGTTGCCCATCATCGCGCTGCTCATGGGCGCGCTGGTGGACGATGCCGAGGCGAACTGGATCAGCCCGCTCTTCTACTTCCTCGGCGTCCTCGCGGTCATCGTCTCGGGCGTCATGCTCAAGAAGACCAAGCTCTTCGCCGGCCGCCCGACCCCGTTTGTCATGGAGCTCCCGAGCTACCACTTCCCTTCGGTCCGCTCGTGGGCGCTGCACGTGTGGGAGCGCGTCTCCGCCTACATCAAGAAGGCCTTCACGATCATCTTCGCGTCGACCGTGGTGGTGTGGTTCCTCACCAACTTCGGCGTGTTCGAGGGCGCCTTCGGCTTCCTTCCCGCCATGGAGGGCATCCCGGAGGAGTTCACCGACTACTCTGTGCTCGCCATGCTCGGTGGCGCCATCGCCTTCATCTTCAACCCGCTTGGCTTTGACACCTGGCAGGCGACGGCTATGTCCATCACGGGCCTCGTTGCCAAGGAGAACGTCGTCGCGACGGCGAGCTCGCTGCTCCACATCGCCGACGGCACCGAGACCGACCCGAACCTCTGGGCTGCGTTTGCCGGCATGTTCCCCACGGTGGGCGCCATCGCGGCCTTTGGCGCGTTCAATCTGCTCTGCGCCCCGTGCTTCGCGGCCATGGGCACGATCCGCGCCCAGATGAACTCCGCCAAGTGGACCGCTATCGCCATCGGGTACGAGTGCGGTTTCGCATGGGTCGTCGGTCTTATCATCAACCAGTTCTACCTGGCTGCTACCGGCGTGTTCAGCTTCTGGACCATCGTTGCCGTGCTGTTTGCGGCCGCAATTCTCTTCCAGCTCTTCCGTCCTATGCCCAAGTACGCTTGGACCGACGAGCATGACGATGCAATGGCACCGGCTGCTGCGTAGCGCGAGCGCGCGGTGATGCGCTCCGGCTCACCAATGGATTGTCGAGGCGGCGGGTGCCCTGGGGTGCCCGCCGTCTTCCTGTTGCGGGTGGGGCGGGGCGTCGGTGCGCTAGACGGCGGGGGAGCCCCTGACGGGTCGTCGGTGTTTTTGCCGACGTTCGGCAATGTCGCTGACGGAGGTCTCGTAAACGGGTAAAGTTAGCAATAGCAAACTAAGGAGGGGCTATGTCTCTTGCAGATATCGTCATACTGGCTCTGGTTGCCGCGGCCTTTGCGGCGGTGTGCGTGCGCATCTGGCGCAAGGGCACGTGCGCAGACTGTGCAGATGCCGACGCGTGTACCGGGCACTGCTCTTCGGCGCAGAAAAAAAGCTGCCCCGCCTGTAAGGGTGTGGATGCCATCGCCGACGAGCTGGGCCGCGGTGTGAGGTAGCGGTCCTCCGCTGGTATGTAGTTATACTCACGAGTGTAATACTCGTGAGTATACATAGTGCCGCGTAGGGTCCGTTGCGTTGCCGACGCCAACGAGCTCTATCGCGAGCGGTAGCCTGCGGATGGAGTGCGCGTCCCGTCCGCGCCGCACGTTGGGCGCATGGGCATCCTAGGTGAGAAACGCCGCCGTAACAAACATATGAGAGAGTTAACCAGTTCTGTGACATGCCGGAAGGTGCCGGCTGCGGGGCGAAAGGATTCCCATGGACCAGCAGCAGTACATCGACTTCGTTCTGCGTACCGTTGAGGAGCGTGACATCCGCTTCATCCGCCTGTGGTTCTGCGACGTGCTCGGACGCCTCAAGAGCTTCGCCATCGCGCCCGAGGATCTCGAGGCTGCCTTTGAGGAGGGTATCGGGTTCGACGGCTCCGCCATCGAGGGCTTCACGCCCAAAGAAGAGGCCGACATGCTCGCCTTCCCCGATCCGTCGACCTTCCAGGTGCTGCCCTGGCGTCCCAAGCACGATGGCGCGGCGCGCATGTTCTGCGACATCTGCACCCCCGACCGCCAGTTCTTTGCCGGCGACCCGCGCGAGGTGCTGCGCCGCATGTTCTATCGCGCCGAGGCGCGCGGCTATCTGCTTAACGTGGGCGCCGAGCTCGAGTATTACTACTTTCCCAACGACCATACGCCCGAGCCGCTCGACGAGGTGGGGTATTTCGACCTCACGCCGGACGACTCGGCGCGCGACCTGCGTCGCGAGACCGTGCTCATGCTCGAGAAGATGAGCATTCCCGTCGAGTACACGTTCCACTCCTCCGGTCGCTCGCAGCACGGCATCTCGCTGCGCCACGCCGAGGCGCTGACGGCCTCAGATGCCATCACCACGGCCAAGCACGTCGTCCGTCTGGTGGCATATCAGGCGGGCATCCATGCGTCGTTTATGCCCAAGCCCATCAAGGGCGAGGCGGCGAGCGCCATGATGCTCCACCAGTCGCTCTTCGACCACGACGGCAACAACGTCTTCTGGGGTCCGGATGATCCGGTCTACCATCTATCGCCCATCGCTAAGAGCTACATGGCGGGCATCTTGGCCCATGCGCGCGAGATGGCGGCAATCACCAACCCCACCGTCAACTCCTACAAGCGCATCTTGGGCGACGAGGGCCCGACGCCCAAGGCGGCGACGTGGGGCCTGCGCAACCGCGCGGCGATGATCCGCGTGCCCATCTACAAGCCCGACAAGGAGCTCTCCACGCGCATCGAGCTGCGCTCGCCCGATCCGATGGCCAACCCCTATCTCGTCAACGCCGTTACCCTGGCGGCGGGCCTCGACGGCATCGAGCGCGGGCTCACGCTTCCGGCGGAGACCACGTCGGACGTACTCAGCATGTCGTCTGACGAGCTCGAGGCGGCGGGCATCGCGCCGTTGCCGCGCAATCTCGACGAGGCGCTCGACATCTTTGAGGAGTCCGCGTTCATGCGCGACGCGCTGGGCGAGCACATCCACACGTTCTTCTTGGCCAAGAAGCGTGACGAGTGGAATAAGTTCGCCTCGACGGTCACGGAGTGGGAGATTAAGCACTACCTGGCCAATTCGTAGCCTATCCTGTGGAGATTTGACCGGCGAGACGCGTTTTACGACATAAAAACAAGCGCTAAGCTCCGGTCGGAGACCCTGCCTGCGCTAGTATGAAATCCAAGTTTGAGGAGGTTGAGCATGGCGGAGAACAGCATCTTGTTTATGGCGCGCACGACGCGCTTCAACGACTTCGCCCGCACGCTCGCCGAGACCGGTGTCTACGAGGTGGTTCTTGCCACACCCGATTCGCCGCATGCCGTGCACGATTTCTGTCTGCTGCTGCTTGATGCCGATGGCGTGCGCAACGATCGCGTCGAGCAGATCGCCAAGTGGCTCGAGGACCGCGGCGGCATTCCCATGCTCGTGATCGCCGACGACGAGGCGCTCTCCTCGCTCAGGCTGCCGGCTCATTCGCATTCCGATTTCATCTGCCCCACGGCCACGCCTACCGAGCTTGCCGTGCGCGTGCAGCGCCTTGTGGGGCATGAGGAGACCTACGCGGCAGACGATGTGCTCCGCATCGACAACATGGTGGTTAACCTCGCAACCTACCAGGTGACGATCGATGACGAACCCGTCGACCTCACGCTGATGGAATACTCGCTCCTCTCGTTTTTGGCAACGCATCCCAACCGTGCCTACAGCCGCGAGGTGCTGCTCCATCGCGTGTGGGGCTTCGAGTATTGCGGCGGCACGCGCACCGTGGACGTGCATATCCGTCGCATCCGCTCCAAGGTGGGCCCGCAGATCGCGGCGCACATCACCACGGTTCGCGGCGTGGGGTACCTGTTTAAGGACTAAGATGGCGACTATACAGGACATCGCGGATGAGGTTGGCATCTCTAAGGCTGCCGTCTCCCGTATCCTCAACAACAAGGGATCGTTTAGCCAAGAGACGATACGCAAAGTTGAGCGAGCTGCCCGCCGCCTCAATTACGTTTCTGCTCACGCCCTGCGCGATGCTCTCGAGCGCGACGTCCGCCGTATCGCTGTGGTGCTTCCACCCAGTCATGCACCGTATTATGGGCTGCTCGCCACACAGATCGAACGTGTTGCGTTTGATTATCAATATGAAGTTGTGCTCTGCGGCTCCCTTTTTGACCGGGGAAACGAGGACCAGTTTTTCACGGAGCTTGCCAACCGCGGCGTAAGCGGCGTGTTCATGGCGACGTTCGTAAACAACGCATCGACCATTGTAGATCAAGGCATACCAGTGGTGACCCTCGGCTTCTCCTGTTCGCCAGATGTGTGTTCGGTGCGCTCGATGAACGTAACGGCGGGTAAGTTGGCGGCGCGGCACCTAGTGAGTCGTGGCTGCGAGCGGCTGCTGTATGCGACGCGTTTTCCCGACGGACTGAAATACGATGAGCGATGGCGTGGCTTCGAGGCTGAGGCCGCATCGGTGGGCGCGGTGGTATATCCCTATCAGTTTTCGACGCACGGTGCGTTTTGGCAAGAGAAAAACGTCATGACCCAAATGCTGCTCGACCACCCCGATGCGCAGGGCATATTTCTCGAGTCGTTCCGGCTTATGGCTTGTGCGTATCAGACGTTCTGCGAGCTTGGTTGCAATATTCCAGCCGACCTCAAGATGATCGGTCACGGCACGCCGGAGCTGGCGTCGTACAGCGGGATCGATTTCTCCTATATCCAAGAGAATATGCAGCAGATTGTGGATGAGGCGGTTGCGCTGCTGGTTGACATGATTGAGAACCCCGGTCAGCGCCGGGCCGCCTCAACGCAACTGCAGGTACCGGTTTCTCTGCATGTGGGAAGCACGAGTTAGTTGCCCAGCGGCTTCGCGCCTCTAAGTTGCTTAATAAGTAAACAAATTGCGTAAGAATATCAGCGTATGTAAATTGCGTTATGCTGGTAATTCGCTTACTTTGAGACCGTTTGCCGTCTGGAAGCGACCATTTGCAGATTTGTAGGAATTACTACAGATAAAATAGTTGACTAAATAAGTAAAACAGTTGAGTATCAAGTCACTTCGAATGCGCGTTTCGATAGTTCCAAGAGGATGCTGGTCTAAGGAGAGCGGTATGGCGAGTAAAGACTATGCGCAGCTGGCCAAGATGGTTGTGGAGTTGGTTGGCGGTAAGAATAACGTAGTCAAGGCGTTTCATTGCGTGACTCGATTGCGTTTCAACCTGCGTGATGAGACGAAGGCGGATGAAGAGGGGCTCAAGGCGACCGAGGGTGTGCTCGGAATTGCCCATGCCGGCGGGCAGTTTCAGGTTATCATCGGGCCGGATGTAGAGAATGTCTACAACGAGGTGGTGGAGGTGCTCGGGGTCAATCCAGAAATGGCCATTGAGGAGAATCTCGACGCTAAGAAACCCCTGACGCCTAAGGCGGTCGGCTCGGCAATCTTGGACGGTTTGACTGGAAGCTTGGTCCCTATTATTCCCGCCATCGTTGCGTGCGCCTTCTTTAAGATGTTGGCATCGCTGCTCGGCCCCGACATGTTCAACGTTATTTCGACGGAGAGCTCGCTTTATACCGTCTTTACGTTTGTAGGCGATGCGGGATTCTACTTCTTCCCGGTGCTTATTGGCTGGTCTGCGGCGAAGAAGTTCAACGTGATGCCCGTCTTGGGCATTTTGCTCGGGTGCATTATGATGCATCCAACGTTCGTCGGTATGGTCGACCAGCCATTCGATGTGTTTGGTATACCTTGCGATGTTCAGAATTACAGCTCTACGGTTCTTCCTATTATCGTATCCGTGTGGGTTATGTCCTACGTCGCGAAGTTCTTTGACAGGGTGCTGCCTTCGTCTATTCGCAGCGTGTTCTCGCCGGCTTTCACGATTCTCGTAATGCTCCCCATCACCCTGTGCATCGTGGGTCCGGCAGGTGCCTTCTTGGGCAATTACGTGGTTGCCCTGCTGCTCGGCATCGGAAATATAAGCGGAGTACTGGGAGTTGTCGTCATCGCCGCGCTGTATCCGTTCCTCGTGATGACCGGCATGCATATGGTGCTTATCGCTGCTATGTTTCAGATTTGGGCTGCACAAGGGTTTGATGGGTTAGCAAGCCCGGCTTGTGCTGTTGAGGCCTGCGCCATCATGGGTGTGTGCATCGGTGCAATGTTGCGCATTCGCAATCGCGAGCAGAAATCCCTTGCCGCGGAGTTTGCGGCGACGGCAGTCCTTGCCGGAACCTCAGAACCGTGTCTCTATGGCATCTGCATGCGCTATCGCCGTCCGTTTATTGGTCTCGTTGCCGGCAGTGCCATCGGCGCGCTCTATATCGGCATCACGGGCGCGTACTCGGCAACCATGATTCCCTCGACGAATTTCCTCACATTGCTGAACTTCGTTGGCGCTTCGAATGCGAACCTGATTAACGGTGTCATCGGCTGCGCTATCGGCTTGGTGGTCGCAGCTGCAATCACGTTTTTCTTTGGCTTTGCCAAAGACGATCCGGCACTGCAGAAGGAGTAGGTTATAGATGCTGTGCGAGCGAATCTCGCTGCAGACGGGTGGCGAGCTCATCACCTATGTGCAGGACTCCGAGATAGGACACGGGTCGTACCGGGAGAAGCCTGCGCTCATCATCTGTCCCGGGGGCGCGTATCTCATCTTGGCAACGCGAGAGGGCGAGCCAGTGGCCGTGGAGTTTATGGCGCATGGATTCCAGTGTTTTGTACTGCGGTATACCACGGGTATCGATCGCGTCCATCCCGAGCGGCCCTTTAACGACCGCACGCCGTATCCCGCGCAGGTGTTACAGCTGATGGAGGCACTCCATGTGGTGCGAATGCATGCTGCGGCGTGGCACGTGGATCCAAAGCAGGTGTATACGATGGGCTTCTCGGCAGGCGGACACGTGTGTGCGACTGAAGGTGCGCGCTATGCCGATCCCGCGTTGCTGCGGCAGCTCCCGTTTGCCGTGGAAGGCGATGAGCTAAAGCCGACAGGCGTTCTGCTGGGTTATCCGATGTTGCGCGCAAACGATGAAGCATGGCCAGCAAGTCAAGACGCTCGAGATAACACACACGCTATGTATCGCGCGCTATTGGGTACGGCGCATCCAACGAGTGACCAGGTGCGGGCGCTAGAAGTAAGGTCTTACGTGACGCCGGACGCGGCGCCCACGTTCATATGGGGAGCGGTCGATGACGAGGTGGTTGACTGGCACGGAGCGCTTGCGTACGTACGCGCCCTGGCGGATGCGGGCGTGTCTTGCGAGTATCATTTATTTAGTCGCGGAGGGCATGGGCAACCGCTCGATAACGTGCTAACGCTTAAAGATAACGAAAGAAGAGATGGCGGCCTTACGCTATGGATTGAGCTTGCTTTGCGGTGGCTGGCGGCACTGAGGGAGGGGGCACGGTGAACGAATCGGACGCGGCGGTGTTTGCCTATCGAGCTGAAAAAGCGGAGAAGTATGCATCTGTGCTTAAGGAAGAGCGGTTGCATGGCATCTATGTAAAGGACACAGTTCGTACAAAGACAGCCGGTTATGTCGACTTCTGCGTGTATCGCCCTGTTGAGGCGCCGCAAGGTAGGCTGCCAGTCGTTTTCAGCTTCCATGGCGGTGGGTTTGTTTTGGGTTTTTACGAAGCGGACGGCAAATATTGCCAACGCCTTGCGGACGCTACGGGTTGTGCTGTCGTAAATGTAGACTACCCATTGGCGCCGGAGTTCAAGTATCCCAAGCCCCCGCTGGCGACATATGAGGCTGTGGCTGGAATTGTGCGCCGAGCGGCTGAGTGGAACCTCGACCCCGATAGGGTGTTTGTACTGGGCCATAGTGCGGGCGGCTGCATCGCAGCGGATCTCTGCCTTCTTGACCGTGATCGTCAGGAGATTGGCATCTCAGGACAGATTCTGGATTACGCTCCGTTGCGCCAAACGGTTAGCGAGGAACACCGCAAGGTGCTGGACGCGAGCAAAGCGATTAAGCACGAGCGCGTCCTCCAGTATCTGGGCTGGTATTTTGAAAACAGTGCTCAACTTGATGAGCCCCTTGCGTCACCGGCGACGGCCGACTTGCACGACCTACCTGACACCTTGGTGATATCGGCGGAATATGATTCGCTGGCAGGTGAGGAGGAGGAATTTGCGCGGCGCGCGGCAGAGGCGGGCACTACGGTGACACGGGAGGTCTTTCTCGGTTGCCAGCACGGCTTTACACACGAGGAGTTTAAGGAACATCAACCTGTCCAAGCGGCGCGTGCTTGGGAGCTCATGGCTTCTTTTATTCGCGAGAGGTTGTAGCGTCAGGCTGCCCTCGGGCAGTCGGCGACGTTCGGGCGCGCCCAATCTCGGAGATTGGGCGCGCCGCTCTTTTGCGGACGGGCGCCGTGTGCGCGGCAATAGGGATGGCAAACATCGGGGGCCGTGCAACCGAACCGCCGACATACCCAGGAGTTGGCGGCCGGATGCTGCCGTGCAGGCATCCTATAGCTCCGTCCCGCCGCTGCTCAGTCGCCCCGTTTCGCTATCTTAAGAACCAATAAAAACTCGATTAGTCGGTGCTTATGGTAAGCGGGTAGGGTACAACGTAGCCGTACTTCACGTGTTGGAAAGGAAGCACAGCTATGGATTCCGAACACACCCCCGAGCGTCCCGAGGCGACGTCCACCGGTAACGGCCCCACGCCTCCGCGCATGTCTGTTGAACCCACCCCCGAGCCCGATCACACCGAGGGGACGGATAGCGCCGGCAAGACCGACTACATCCCCTTTGTCCCGTCGACGGCGACCGAGCGGCATACCGTCGTTAAGACCAAAACGAAGAAGCTCCCCGTCTTCTTGGCTTCGCTTGGCGGTCTCGTCGTGGGCGCGGTGCTCGTGATCGCGCTTGTCATGACGGGCGCCTTCCGCATCTCGGATACCGACGTGACGGCCGACGTGCCGACCACGCAGACTATCGATATCGACGCCGAGGATACGACGCTGGCCGAGGCCGTCGCCGCCAAGTGCCTGCCCTCGGTCGTCTCCATCTCAACCGAGACGCAGGAGGGCGGCGGTGTTGGCTCTGGTGCCATCATCGATGCGGACGGGAACATCCTCACCAACTACCATGTCATCGAGGGTGCGACTGCCATCTCGGTCACCGTTAACGACGAGACGAGCTACGAGGCCGAGGTCGTGGGCACCGACGAGTCGAGCGACCTTGCCGTCATACGTCTGGCGAACGCCGATGATGCGCAGCTCACGCCCATCGAGATCGGAGATTCCGACAACCTCACCGTCGGCGAGTGGGTCATGGCCATCGGCAGCCCGTTTGGCAACGAGCAGTCCGTCTCGACGGGCATCGTGAGCGCGCTCTATCGCTCGACCGCCATGCAGTCCTCCACGGGAACGTCGATTTACGCCAACATGATCCAGACGGACGCCGCCATCAACCCGGGTAACTCCGGCGGCGCGCTCGTCAACGCCGAGGGCCAGCTCATCGGCATCAACTCCATCATCGAAAGCTACTCGGGCTCCAGCTCGGGCGTGGGCTTCGCCATCCCCATCAACTACGCCATGCAGATCGCCAGCCAGATCATCGCCGGCGAGACGCCCGCGCACCCGTACCTCGGTGTGAGCGTGAGCTCCGTCAACGCCTTCACCGCACGGCGCGAGAACCTCTCCGTCTCCGAGGGCGCGCTCGTGTCCCAGGTGAACGAGGGGACGCCGGCGGCGGACGCGGGTCTTCAGGTGAACGACATCATCACCGCGGTCGACGGCGATGCGGTGACGTCTGCCGACGGCCTCATCATCGCGCTGCGCGAACATGCGGTGGGGGACACGGTGACGCTCACGGTCGTGCGCGGCAGCGACACGATGGAGGTCGACGTGACGCTCGGCTCCGATGCGGATCTTCAGACCGAGCAGCAGGATACGTCCTCGGGTAACGGTTCCACCATGACCGAAGAGGAGTTCCTACAGTATCTGGAGGAGCTCATGGGCGGTCGCTACGGCATGGGCGACCAGGGCGGCCAGATCGGCTAGCGATGCGCAGCAACACGAGGAAACGGTATCTACGCTATCCCGAAGGGAGTGTCTTGTCGTGGTAAGCGTCCACGTGACGCTTGGGAATAGAAATAAATAACCCCCTATGGACAAAAACGCCACCGCAATAATAAAGAACCCCCTGCAGAAGCCGTGTCTGTGCGGCCAAGCACTGCGAATCGGGCGCTGATCGGCATCATTTACCGGCGTCCTGGTCGCAAAGTGACTATATGGAGGTGGCTTCGAGCGGTATTTCTGGTAATTGCTAGGGGGTCATTTATTATTGCGATGCGGTTTTTGTCCATGGGGTGTCAATTAATTAGGCGAGATAAGTTGCGGATGGCTAAATGACTCATGTGGGGACGGGGTCGTTTTGAGCCACGTTGGGCCCGGCTGTGTTTGCGACACGGCCGGGCCTTGGTAGAATGGCGCTATCGTCGTGAGGAGGAGGTCGGCTATGCCGGGCAAGCGTCAAGACGTCATCAGCTGGGACGAGTTTTTCATGCGCGCCGCCATCGCGGCGAGCCTGCGCTCTAAGGACCCCAACACGCAGGTGGGGGCCTGCATCGCCGACACCAACCACCGCATCCTCTCGGTGGGGTACAACGGCACGCCCTCAGCGCTCAACGACGACGATTTTCCGTGGGGTACGGCCGACGACCCGCTGCATGACAAGCACAACTATGTGATCCACGCCGAGGCAAACGCGATCTTGAACTACCGCGGCTCGCTCAAAGACATGGCAGGGGCGACCGTCTACGTAACGCTCTTCCCGTGTCACGAGTGCGCCAAGACCCTCGTGCAAGCGGGCATCGGCGAGGTCGTCTACCTCGATGACAAGTACGCTGGCACCGAGGACAACCTCATCTCCAAGAACATTTTTGATCGGTGCGGGATCACGTATCGACAGGTCGAGCTAGAGGGCTGAGACGGCAGCCGAATCGCCATCTTTATCCTCCAAATAGAATAATAAAGAGCGCATCTGGACGGTTTACCCCTCTAATCGTGTGTTCAAAATGTGCAGCCATCTCGTTACAATAGAGAGCATGCATGTGTAAACACCGTCTATCCGGCTGCTTCGTCTACGCGCCGGATAACGAGGGGGAAGGGGAGTTGATGTTCTCTCTGCACAAGACGTTAGGCGGTGTGCATCCGCCGCAGTGCAAGGACACGCGCGACTGCCCCGTCACGTCGATTGAGCCGCCCCGGCAGGTACGCATTCCGCTGAACATGCACATCGGTGCACCTGCCAAGCCGGTGGTAAACGTGGGCGACCACGTTTACATCGGTACGCTCATCGGCGATGGCGAGGGGCTGTGCGCACCCGTGCACGCCACTGTCTCGGGCACCGTTACCTCGGTGGCCGAGGAGACGCTGCCTACCGGGCAGCACGCTCCGGTCGTCCAGATCGAGTCTGACGGCAAGATGGAGAACGATCCGGCGCTCGAGAAGCCGACGTACGCCAACAAGGAC
Source organism: Collinsella sp. An268 (assembly GCF_002159765.1). Classification (GTDB taxonomy): domain Bacteria; phylum Actinomycetota; class Coriobacteriia; order Coriobacteriales; family Coriobacteriaceae; genus Coprousia. The sequence continues at coordinate 56,801 of NZ_NFJH01000007.1, forward strand.
GAGTTCATCGAGTGCGTCCGCAAGTCGGGCGTCGTGGGCCTCGGCGGCGCATCGTTCCCGTCGTGGTTCAAGATGAAGTGCCCGCCGGGCAAGAAGTTCGAGTTCCTCGTCGTCAACGCCATGGAGTGCGAGCCGTTCATCACGAGCGACTACCGCCAGATGATGGAGCATGCCGAGCGCATTATCGACGGCGTGACGCGCATCGCCCGCGCCCTCGAAATTCCGGCTGCCGTTATCGGCGTGGAGGACAACAAGCCTGAGGCTGTCGACAAGCTCAACGCCACCATTCAGGAGAAGGGCGTCGGCGACATCGTCGAGGTTCTCATGGTTCCCACCCGCTACCCCATGGGCGGCGAGAAGGTCCTCATCCAGACCACCACGGGCCGCGCGGTGCCTGCCGGCGGGCTTCCCGTCGACGCGGGCTGCCTGGTGTTGAACGTCACGACCGTCTCGCGCATCGAGGAGTACTTCCGCTACGGTGTGCCGCTCGTGCGCAAGACCGTCACCATCGCCGGTGACTGCGTCAAGAACCCGGGCAACTACCGTATTCCCATCGGTATGAGCGTGCACGACGTGGTCGAGGCCACGGGCGGCCTCATCAAGGAGCCGCGCAAGATCATCATGGGCGGCCCCATGATGGGTCGCACGATCACCGACATCGACTGCCCGATTCTGAAGGCCAACAACGCCATCCTCTGCCTGGAGGACAAGGCGATCCTGCCCGACGAGACGCCCTGCATCCGTTGCGGCCGCTGCGTGAGCGTGTGCCCTCTGGGCCTCATGCCCTTCCAGCTCGACGCCGCCTCGCGCAGCCATGACGTGGTCAAGCTCGACGAGTTTGCGGTCATGAACTGCATGGAGTGCGGCAGCTGCGCCTACACCTGCCCGGCGCACCGCCGCATCACCGCTTCGATTCGCGAGGGCAAGGGCTACTACCGCAACGAGTCCCGCCGGCTCACCGAACCTGCGAAGGAGGCGTAACCGCGCATGAATCTGATTAACGAGGCCTCCCCGCATTTCCACGGGGAGTCGCGCACGTGGAAGATCATGGGTGCCGTTTGCCTGGCGCTCGTGCCCACCCTCATCGCGGCGACCGCGCTCTACGGTCTTGCCGCTCCGCTCGTGGTGCTGGTCTGCATCGCCACGGCGCTCGTCTGCGAGCACCTGTGCTGCATCATCATGCACCGCGAGTCCACCGCCGGAGATTTCTCCTGCGTGGTGACGGCGATGCTGTTCGCCTACACCCTGCCGGCGACCTGCCCGGTCCACGTGGCGGTTGCGGGCACCGCGTTTGCGATCATCGTCGCCAAGATGCTCTTCGGCGGCATCGGCGCGAATGTGTTCAACCCCGCCGTCGCCGGCCGCGTCTTCATCATGGTGGCCTTCCCGTCGGCGCTTTCGAGCTATCCGGCCGTTCAGGGCACGCCGCTCGACGCCATCACGGGCGCCACGCCGCTTGCCGAGGCCGCCTCGGGCGCGCCGGTTGCGAGCTATACGGACCTGCTCTTTGGTCTGCATGCGGGCGCGCTGGGCGAGACCTGCATCATCACGCTTCTCATCGGCTATGTGTTCCTGCTCGCCGTCAAGGTGGTTGACGCTTGGGCCACGGTTCCCTTCATCGCCACGGTCGCCCTCATTACGGGCATCGGCGGCGAGGACGTCGTCTACCAGGTGCTCGCCGGCGGTCTTGCCCTCGGCGCCTTCTTCATGGCGACGGATTACACCACCACGCCCATGACGTGGAAGGGCAAGATTATCTTCGGCGTCGGCTGCGGTGTCATCACCGCGCTCGTGCGCCTGTTTGCCTCCGCTCCCGAGGGCGTGGCGTTCTCCATCCTCTTCATGAACATGTTCGTTCCGCTGATCGACCGCTACACGCGGACGCAGCCGGTGGGAGGTGTCAAGCATGCCCTCGTCTAACACGACCCCCGCGTCCGGCGCCAAGCTCTCTTGGATCGCCCGCCATCGCAACGGCTCGCTCTACGCGTTTGTGACCGTGCTCGTTGCCGCCGTGGTGTGCGGCGGCGTCCTCGGCTTCGCCTATTACCAGGGCCAGTGGGCGACCACGGCGTTTACCGACGCCGACGCTCGTCTCGACGAGGCCCAGGGCGGCGCCCAGCGCGCGCTGCTCTTCCCGGAGGCCGCGAGCTTCGAGAAGCTCGACGCCCCGGCCATCGAGGGCCTCAACTCCGCGTACGTGACCGATGCCGGCGACTATGTCTTCGACGTGCAGTCGGCCGGTTATGCGGGCGACGTCCAGCTTATGATCGGCATCGCGTCCGACGGTACCGTTGCGGGCATTCAGATCGTCTCCGAGAACGAGACGGACGGCATCGGCACCAACGCGCTTACCGAGGACTTCTTCGGTACCTTCACGGGTCTCGCGGCCGAGGGCTCGCTCTCGCTCGACGGCTCTGAGGGCACGCAGGTCGACGGCGTTTCCGGCGCGACCTTCACCTCCACGGCCGTGGTGGAAGACCTCAACATCGCCTTCGAGGCGTACGCACAGTTGGGAGGTAACTAACATGGCTCTCAATGAGAACGTGGTGCGCGAGCAGAACGAGCGCATCGCCGAGCTCGTGCGCACGCCGGCCTTCTTGGTGGCGGCGAGTTCGCTCACGGGCCTTGCGGTGGCGACCTCGGTCGAGAACGGCATCGCCATCGGCGCCGTGAGCGCGGTTGCCATCGTGGCTATGGCGCTCGTCGCCCGCCCGCTCCGTGCCCTCACCGGCATCTGGGCGCGCATCCCGGTGCTTCTGATGGTGAGCGCGACCATCGTGACCTTGGTGTCGTTTGCCGTGCGCATCATCGACCCGCTCATCTACCAGAACCTCGGCATCTACCTGCCGCTCGCTGCAGTGAACGGCATCGTTGCCGCCTTCATCTACGATGACGGCTTTGCGGGAGGCCCCGCTAAGGGCTCAACCATGGGGACGGCGCTCTTCTGCGCGGTGTGCGCGTTCTGCACGCTTACCTTTGTGGGTTTCATCAACGGCATGTTCGCTACCGGCGCGGTCTTTGGCCTCACCATGAACGAGCTCGCCGCTTCGCCCATCGCGATTTTCGGTACGCCCGCCGGGTCGCTTCTCGTGCTCGCGCTCGTGTGCGCGTTTGTGAACTCCATCGTCGACGCTGCGCGCAAGAGCGCAGAGGGAGGTGAGCGCTAATGGCGTTTCTGAATGCGCTCTTCTCGGCGGCGCTCGACCAGAACATCGTCTTTGGCCAGCTTGTTGGCATGGTCATCGTGTTTCTGGCAGCTGAGCGCCCGCAGGACGCCTTCCGTCTGGGCGGCGCCCTCTGGGTCGCCACCTTTGCGGCGGGGCTCATCGGCTGGCCGCTCTACACCTACGTGCTCGCCCCCTGGGGCATCGATTACATGGCGCCGGTGGTGTATGTGCTCGTGAGCGCTGCCGTGATCTTTGCTCTGGGTGCTGCTGTCGCGGCGCCGCGCGCTAAGGCGGAGCGCTCGCGCATCTATCAGCTCTGTGCGCTTCTCGCCGTCAACGCCGCCGTGCTCGCCGTGCCGCTCTCCATGGCGGCATCTGCCGACGTGACCACGTTCGATACCGCCCTCGGCGCCGCCATCGGCGCCGGCATGGGCCTCTTTATCGCCGTGGTCGCCTTTGCCTTCATTCATGACCGCATCGACGAGCGCCTCGTGCCCGGCGTGCTCCGTGGTGTGCCCATCTCGCTCGTCACGGCCGCCCTCATGGCGCTCGCGTTCACGGGCGTCGCGGGCATCGCCGGCGGGCTCTTTGTGTAAGGGGGTATGTGCTATGGGAATCTACGTTGTCGCACCGCCGATCATCCTTGCCGTGCTCGCCTTCATTCCGGCCGCCGTCATCGGCTTCGCGTCGCGCGCGGCGCGTCGCGCCGATTGGCTCGAAGAGCAGGCCGCTGCTGAGGCTGCCGAGGCTTCTCAGGCAGAGGACGCCGCCTAGGCAACTGCGGAGTAGCGTCTGGTTATATAGCGCGTGTAGGGGCGCGGCACCTGTTGCGGGTGCCGCGCCCTTGCTAGATGTATGCAATGCGTATGGCGAGGCGCTAGCACGGAAGCTGCGTGACACGCATCTCGACTGCTGGCCCAAAGCACGCCGATATTCCCAAGCCGCTATGTTTAGCTACCAAACCGAGTGATCGTAGGGCAAGGAGAGAAACTCCAGCCGGTCACGCTCGTCGTCGTAGCGGTACACGATGGTATAGGGCGGCACGGGAAAGGTGCGGAGTGTCGGTCCAAAGCGCTCGGTAAGCGAGGGCCGCACGTTAGGGTTGCCGATGAAGGGGTGAGATTCGATGGCGGCAAGGCGCCGGTCGAGGAGGGAAAGCACCCGGTGGGAGTATATTGCCGCTACGTTGTCAGCAAAGTTGTCGGCATACACGACGCTACGCATAGCGAGCCCTCCGCTCACATGCGCGCTGGAACATCTCCTCGCGCGAGGTGGAGTAGCGACCCTCCTCAATGTCGGTTGCGCCCCGCTGCACGGCATCAAGCAGGTATGCCTCGTAGGCGGCATCGGCGCGCTCGCGCTCAATCAGGTCGTTGAGGGCCTGCTCGCTCATAAACACATAGGCGCCACGGCCGTTCTCGGTAATGCGTACGGGACCCTTGTCGGCGGCATCTTTTACCTCTTTTGACTGTTTGGAGAGCGCCGTGATGGGAAAGATGGGTGCGGTGATGCTGGTATTCATAGGCTGCTCCATCAGATGATTATCAGATAATAAGCAGATTATAACAGGACTAGAATAGCTGCACCCCTAAGGAGGCCTTGGCTCTGCGACAGTGGCGGGGTTGGGCGATTGATAGGGGGCGGGTGCCTCGAGTTGGTCGGTCCGCGCGGGATGGTACCCTATAGGCCGGAGCGAATTGGACGGCCGTGCAGTGCGGTCGTGTGCCATAAGGAGGGTACCGTGGAGCAGGAGAACCTGTTTGGCGAGAACGTGGCGGCAGAGCAGGCGGGAGCGTCAGGTGTGACGGGCGCACAAGGCGATGGGGACGCCGCCCGCGCCGAGGCCGCCACGCGCGCAGCGGAGCTCCGCCACGAGCTCGATTACCATGCCTACCGCTACTACATTCTCGATGCGCCGGAGATAACCGATGCCGCCTTCGACAAGCTTCTCGTCGAGCTGCAGCAGATCGAGGCGCGCTATCCGGATCTGGTGACGCCCGACTCCTACACGCAGCGCGTGGGCGGCGGCTACGTTGATACCGAACAGTTCGCGCCCGTCACCCACATGGCGCGCATGTATTCGATGGATGATGCCATGAACCTCGAGGAGCTGGACGAATGGCTCGAGCGCACGGAGGACGCGCTTGGCGCGGGGCGGGTCATCTACACGTGCGAGCTCAAGATCGACGGCCTGGGCGTGGCGCTCACCTATCGCGGCGGCTCGTTTGCGCGTGCGGCCACCCGCGGTGACGGTACGACGGGCGAGGACGTCTCGCTCAACGTCCGCACCATCAAGGATGTGCCGATGCATCTCTCGGCGGCCGCGCTCGACCACATGGGTGCCGACCGCGACGCCGCGATCGAGGTGCGCGGTGAGGTCTACATGCCCAAGGGGAGCTTTGTGCGCCTGAACGAGGAGGCCGACGCCGATGGTCGCGACCCCTTCGCCAACCCGCGCAACGCCGCCGCCGGCAGCCTTCGCCAGAAGGACCCCAAGGTCACGGCGCGTCGCGATCTCGCGACCTTCCTCTATGCCGTGGCGGACACGGCGCCGTTGCACGTCGACAGCCAGCACGCGTTTCTCGACTGGCTTCGCCAAGCAGGCTTTTCCGTCAATCCCAACGTGGCGCGCTGCGCCACGCCGTCAGAGGTGCACGAGTTTTGCGCCAACGCCCTGGCGCACCGGAGCGAGCTCGACTACGACATCGACGGCGTGGTGGTGAAGGTCGATAGCTTCACCCAGCAAGACGAGCTGGGCTTTACCGCACGCGCTCCGCGTTGGGCCATCGCGTTCAAGTTCCCGCCCGAGGAGAAGCGCACCGTCCTGCGAGAGATTCGCATTCAGGTCGGTCGCACGGGCGTGCTCACGCCGGTGGCGGAGTTCGATCCGGTGACGGTCTCGGGCTCTACGATCGCCCGTGCGACGCTTCATAACATCGACGAGATTCGCCGTAAGGACGTGCGCGTGGGCGACACCATCGTGGTGCACAAGGCGGGCGATGTCATTCCCGAGGTCGTGGGGCCCGTGCTCGACGATCGTCCGGCGGATGCGGTGGAGTACCAGATGCCCGATGCCTGCCCGGCGTGCGGTGCGCCGGTGGTGCACGAGGAGGGTGAGGTCGCCTACCGCTGCGTCTCCATCGACTGCCCGGCGCAGCTGCGCGAGCGTTTGGCGCACTGGGTAAGCCGCCCCTGCATGGATATCGACGGCGTGGGCACCGAGCTTATCGACAAGATGGTTGAGGCGGGGCTTCTGCGCGACGTCGCCGACTTCTACGCGCTGACCGTTGACGCGGTGGCCGCGCTCGACACGGGCCGCGTCTACCAGGCGGATAACAATCGCCGCGGCATCAAGGCGGGCGACCCCATTCCTGTGGGTGCCACCATCGCCCAGAAGGTGGTGGACGAGATCACACGTTCCAAAGAGCAGCCGCTCTCGCGCGTGCTCTTTGCGCTGGGTATCCGCCATGTGGGCAAGAGTGTGGCCGAGCTTATCGCCCAGCGCTTCCTCAACCTGCCGGCGCTCATTGACGCAAGCGAGGAGGACATCGCCGGCATCGAGGGCATCGGTCCCAAGATCGCGGCAAGCGTGAAGGAGTTCTTTGCGGTTCCCGAGAACCTCGCGGTGCTCGAGCGCCTGCGTCTGGCGGGCGTCACGCTGGAGGAGAACCTCGGTGGCGCGGGGGCGGATGCAGCCTTTGCCGAGGAAGCGGGGGTTGCAGCCGAGCTCACCGAGGCGCAGCCGCTCGCCGGCCTTACCTTTGTGCTCACGGGCGCCCTCACGCGCTTCACGCGCGACGAGGCGGGAAGCGTCCTTAAGGCCCTCGGAGCCAAGGTTACCGGCTCGGTCTCCAAGAAGACGAGCTACGTGGTGGCGGGCGAGAAGGCGGGCTCCAAACTCGCCAAGGCGGAGAGCCTGGGCGTGCCGGTCCTCACCGAGGACGACCTCGCCCAGATTATGGCGACCGGCGTAGTGCCCGAGCGATAGGCGCGTCTTACCGATTCCTTACCAAATCCGTCATCTCCCCTTACCGAATGTGCGTCGGCGACCCGGTACGCTCGACGTTCCAGCAGTTTTGACCAATCTGCCCGCGCGACCCCAAAACGCGCGTGCGCGCTGCGCATCCTATGGGCAGAAGGGGAGACCATGGGCTTGCGGAACGACATTGCCGCGCGCGTGCGGGCGGCGCAGAGAGATGCGCATCGGGCAGATGACCTGGTACGCGACTACCTGCCGTTCATCAAGGCCGAGACCGCAAAGTTCACGGGGCGAAGCCCCCAAGAGGGGTCTGATGACGAGCTGGGAATCGCTATGTTTGCGTTTCACGAGGCAGTGATGGCATATGATGCGCGCCGGGGTGCGTTCCTGCCGCTTGCGGCCCGCTTCATCAAAAACCGCCTCATCGACTACCGCCGCCGCGAGGCGCGCCACCTCACGGTCGTGTCGCTCGACAGCGCAACCGACGACACCGACGGTGACGAGCGTCCCGCTCTGGTGGACCAAATCGCCACTGAACATTCGGATATGGACGAGGGCATGGTTCGCGAGGCGACGCGAAAAGAGATTCGCGAGCTCGCTGCGCTCCTCGAGACCTACGGCGTGTCGTTTGCTGACGTAGCGGACAACTGCCCTAAGCAGGACCGCACACTCGAGACCTGCCGGACCGCCATCCGCTATGCGCGCGAGCATTTTGAGCTCATCGAGCAGCTTGAGGCAACGGGTAAGCTACCGCTTGCCGCCATAGCCTCAGGCGCGGGTGTCGAGCGCAAGACGCTCGAGCGCCACCGTCGCTACCTTGTGGCGATGCTTCTCATCTATACCAACGGCTTCGACATCATTCGAGACCACCTCTACAAGTTGGTTGGTGCCGCGCCCGAGGCAGCGGGGGGTGATGCGGCATGAGGTACCTGGTGCTCGAGTGCGCTCTGAGCTTTGCCGTCGTGCTCGACGAAGAGGGCCGCGTGCGGCGCGTGCCCAACCTGGGCTACGCCGTGGGCGAGGTGCGGGAGGATATCTACCTTGCCGATACGCCCATAGACGACGCCGTGGCCCGGCGCCGCGGTCCGGCGCGCACGGTGTGGTGGCTGGCGGCTGCGGCTTGCCTCTGCGCCGCGATCATCGGCGGTGCGTGGTCCTGGCAGACGCCGCGAGGTACCGTGCACTTGGAGATCAACCCATCTGTTGCCATTGAGGTCAACCGGTTTGACCGTGTGGTTGGGCTTGCTGGTGAGAATGCCGACGGTGAGGCCCTTATCGAGGGCTATTGGTCCTACGGCAAGGAGGCCGAGACGGTGGTCTTTGAGCTCACCGACCGCGCGGCCGACGCGGGGGATCTTGCAGCAGGTGGCGCGGTGGCACTTGATGTGGCTTCGGACGACGAACCATGGCGCGCCGAGACCGAGGAGCGTCTGATCGCTGACCTCTCCGCCCACGTGGGCGAGGACATCATGGTCGCTCGCAGGGCAGACATCGAGGCCGCGCAGGCAGCTGCTGACGAATTGCCCGAGGAGGTAATCGTCGAGGTGCCCGAGCCGGAGCCCGCGGACCCCGCACCGGTTGAGGCCGCGCCTGCGCTGGCAGCGCCCGCGCCTGCGCCTGCCCCCGCCCCGACGCCTGAGCCAACCTATAGCGATGACAGCGGCTATGGGAACTCCGGCTACAGCGGTTACGACGATTAACGCTCGCGTTCTGGCTTCTCCTGCGTAGCGGCAAGAAAAAAGTCCAAAAAAGTACTCGTGCGACCCCGGTTTGGGAATGGGTCCTCCGCAACCTATCACTGTCAGAAGGGAAGACCGGAAGAACCGGTGACCAAAGGAGGAAACATGTTGGCTACAAGGACTCTCTCCCGCATCGCAGGCATCGGCGTGTGCGCTGCCCTGATAGCCGGGCTTAGCGGCTGCGGAACGCTGCTCCCCTCAACTCCCTCGGGTAATGGCACGGCGGCCATCGGTAGCGTTCTTTTGAGCGTGAACCCCGAGATTGAGATCGCCTATGACAGCCAGGGTGACGTGGTGGCGGTTTCTGGCGCCAATGAGGACGGCAAGAGCGTGCTTGCCGATTTTGACAACGCTATCGGTCGGCCGGCGACGATGGTTGCGGGTGAGCTCGTCGGCGAGATTGATGACGATGGCTACTTTGAGAACGGCATCGGCGGGCGCGAGCGCAATATCGTTCTCAAGATCGCGGACGGGTCGCGGGCGCCTTCCGATAGCTTTATGGATGACATGGCGGCAAGTGTGCAGAGGGCGGCAAGCGACCGCGGTTTGGGCTCGAGCGCCTACGCCATCGGAGATGACGACCTGGACGATACCGGACTCATCGGCATCGATGCTGCCAAGCAGCTGGTATTGGGGCAGCTGGGACTCGATCCGGCGACGGTGACCTTCCACGAGCACGAGTATGAACTCGATGACGGCGTGTACGAGCTCGAATTCACAGCGAACGGCACCGAATACGATTTTGAGGTTGACGCCAGTACCGGCAAGGTGCTCGAGGCCGACTTTGACCGCAACGATGACTGGGACGACCGCGATACGTGGGATGATGGCAATTCTGGCTACGACGACGGCAACTCAGCATACGACGATGGAAGCTCGGCCTATGACGACGATATGGGCGACCACGACGACGGAAATTCCGCGTATGACGACGGCGCGAGCGACTACGGCGTGACCGCAACGGTCTCGACCGCCGCTCCCGCCCCAGCTCCCGCTCCGGAGCCCACTCCAGCACCCGCTCCCGCCCCGTCATCCTCTTACGATAGCGACAGTGGGTATGACTACGACAGCGGATACGATTACGATGACGGAAACTCGGGCTACGACTCTGATAGCGGCTACGACGCTGACAGCGGATACGACGATTAGCGCATCTGAAAGTCTCCTACAGGGGCGGCCCCAGCGGTTGCCCCTTTCGCATGTAGTGAGAACGCGTTTATCGCAACCGGCAAAACGATTCTCTGTCGGTTGCAAGATAGTGACAAGCTGGCGCAACTGTCTTGACAGGCGTGGTAGCGTGAAGTAATAATTGATAAGTCAACAATTGACATATCAAGTATTGCGAGGAGCTATGCAAGACAACGAACGTGCAAATTCCCCAGAGGCAGACGCAACCGATCAAGTCAATCTTGGTGCCTACCGCATGCTGCTCTTTAGGGCGTCTCATGCGCAAAAACAGCTGCTTCACCCCTATATGGCAAGCATTGGGTTGGGTACCGGTCAGCCCAAGCTGCTGAGCTACTTGGCCGAGAACGGTTCCTGCACGCCCCGCGAGCTCGCCGACTTTTACGAGCTCGATCCAGCGGGCGTCTCGCGCATGCTCGACGCACTTGAGCGCAAGGGCTTTGTGAGTTTTGCTCCGCATGCGGACGACCGTCGCTGCAAGGTGGTTTCGCTAACCAGCGAGGGGGAGCGCGTCGCCCGCGCGTGGAACGCCGCATGCGTGGAGGAGGCACGCGCCATGCTCGACGGCTTTACGCCCAAGGAACGCGAGGCGTTTGCCGACTACCTGCGCCGCGCGCACGCGAACCTGCGCACCTACGGGCAGAAGCTCGCTGCCGCCGCGGCAGATAGTCAGGCCACCGGCCGCATACCCGCCGAGCCCGGCGCGAGTGAGGCGCCCGGCGCGAGCGAGGCACTCGGTGCAGGGGAGGCGACCTCCCGTGCATGAGATCGGACGCATCGTCTCCTATCTGGGGCACTATCGCAAAGATGCCATCCTCGGCATTCTGCTCGTGGTCATCGAAAGCGCCTTTGAGATGGTCATCCCCATCCTCATGGCGGACATCATCGACGTTGGCGTTGCCCAGCGCGACCTCGCCTACATCACCCGGCAGGGCATGCTCATGGGCGTATGCGCCATCCTCGCCCTCATCACCGGGCTTCTCTATGCGCGCTATGCCGCCCGCGCCTCGTACGGTTTGGGGGCGCACCTGCGCGCCGCTGAGTACGAGCGCGTGCAGGAGTACTCGTTTGCAAACCTCGATCACTTTGAGACGTCATCGCTCATCACGCGCATGACCACCGACGTAACCGTCATCCAAAACGCCCTCAACGCAGGCTTTCGCCCCATGGTGCGAGGGCCGGTGATGCTCGTTATCGGCTTTGCGCTCGCGTTTTACCTCAACGCGGAGCTCGCGCTGGTGTTTTGCGCCGTGGTGCCGGTCATGGCGATCGCCATCGTGGTGATCGTCCGCCGCGTGAGCCCGCTGTACGGCGTGCTGCAGGCCACGGTCGACAAGCTGAACGATGTGGTGCAGGAGATGCTCACGGCGGTCCGCGCGGTCAAGGCCTACGTCCGCGGCGACTACGAGTGCGAGGAGTTCCGCCGCGTGAACGAGGGGCTCGCCGCCACAAGCGAGCGGACCTTCCGCCTGGCGGTCTTCAACATGCCCGTGCTCTATGTATCGATGTACACGGCCACGACCCTCATCATGTGGTTTGGCGGGCAGATGATTTTGGGCGGGGCGCTTCAGGTGGGCGAGCTCACGGGCTTTCTCTCCTACGTCATGCAGATCCTCAACTCGCTCATCATGATTTCCAATGTGTTTTTGCTGCTTACGCGTTCGCTGGCGAGCGTGCACCGCATCTCTGAGGTACTGGACGAGCCCGTTGATCTCACCTCGCCGAAGGGTGCGCTGACCGAGGTTGCGGACGGATCGGTTGTTTTTGACGATGTCTCCTTCAAGTACCGCGCTGACGCGCAGGAGTACGTGCTCGAGCACATTTCGCTCGCCATTCCCGCTGGCGCCACGGTGGGCATCCTCGGCGGCACGGGCTCGGGCAAGACTACGCTTGTGCAGCTGATTCCGCGTCTCTACGATGCGACTGAGGGTGAGGTCCGCGTAGGCGGGCGTGACGTGCGTGCCTATGACCTCGCCGCCCTGCGCGACGCGGTTGCCATCGTGCTGCAGAAAAACGTGCTCTTCTCGGGCACGGTGCGTGAGAACCTGCGTTGGGGCAACCCCAAGGCGACCGACGAGGAGCTTTTGGCGGCCTGCCGGCAGGCGCGGGTGGACGAGTTTCTCGACCGTTTGCCGGGTGGTCTCGACTACGACCTCGGCCAGGGCGGCGTGAACGTCTCCGGCGGTCAGAAGCAGCGTCTCTGCATTGCACGCGCGCTTCTGAAGCACCCCAAGGTCATCATTTTTGACGACTCAACGAGCGCGGTTGACATGGCGACGGACGCACAGATTCGCGCCGCGCTTGCCGAGCTCACCGGTGTGACCAAGATCATCATCGCTCAGCGCGTGAACTCGGTGGAAGACGCCGACCAGATCATCGTGCTCGACGACGGCCGTGTGAGCGCCGTTGGCACGCACGACGAACTCCTCGCCAGCTCCGAGATCTACCGCGAGATCTACACCTCGCAGCAATACGGCACAGTTGGGGACGGGGCCGTTTCGTGCACTGCGACAGGCACCCCCGCCTCGAAGGGAGGTGAGCGCTAATGCCGGCACCGGGAAACAAGCCCAAAAATCTCCTGCATACCCTGCACGAGCTCATGTCCTATCTGGGTCGTCACAAGCTGCTCTTCTTGGCTGTGGCGATGCTCGTCACCATCTCTGCGGTGGCCAACCTCGTCGGGACCTATATGATTCGCCCCGTGGTGGATGCGCTCGCCGCGGGCAACTACGAGGCCTTCGTCAAAAACATCCTGCTCACCGCTGCCATCTATTGCGCGGGCGTACTCGCCACCTTTGGCTACACCCAAACGATGGTGCACGCCGGGCAGAAGGTGCTTGTCGATATCCGCCGCGACCTCTTTGCGCACATCCAGACGCTGCCGCTGCGCTACTTTGACTCGCGCAGCCGCGGCGACATCATGAGCTACTTCACCAACGACGTCGACACCGTGGCAGAGGCCATGAACAACAGCTTTGCCATGGTCATCCAGAGCTTCATCATGATCGTGGGCACGCTCACCATGATCTTTATCTTGAACTGGCGACTCTCGCTTATTGTGGTCGTGGGCTATGCGGTGATGTTTGCCTACATCAGCTTCTCCACCCGCCGCAGCCGCCGGTACTTCCAAAAGCAGCAGGCGGTGCTCGGCGAGCTCGATGGCTATGTGGAGGAGATGGTCACCGGCCAAAAGGTCGTAAAGGTCTTTAACCACGAGTCAGCCAACGTGGCGGAGTTTGGCGATAAGAACGAGCAGCTGCGCGTCGCCGGTACGGGCGCGCAGGCCTACGCTGCGTCGATGATCCCCGCTGTGGTATCCATCAGCTACGTGAACTACGCCATTGTGGCGGCGGTCGGTGGCTGGATGGCCATTACCGGCGCGACCGACGTGGGCGCGCTCGCGAGCTACCTGGTCTTTGTGCGCCAGACCGCTATGCCCATCAACCAGTTCACGCAGCAGTCGAACTTCCTGCTCTCGGCGCTTGCCGGCGCGGAGCGCGTCTTTGCCGCCATGCACGAGAGGCCCGAGGTGGACGAGGGCCGCGTGCGACTCGAGCAGACGGGTCGCGGCTCTTGGGTATGGCGCATTCCCGAGGGTTGGGGTATCGGCGCCTGGGGCTCGCTTGTAAAAGTCGCTGACGGGTGCACAAATGGGGACGGGGTCGTTTCGTGCAGCTCAGCTGGCCTCGCGGCCGGCCCGGTAGCCCCCTCGCCAGCTCCCGAGTCGGACAATGCGGCGCGCTCTGAGGTTCCCGCCGCTACCGCTGCGCCGGCTGCCCTCGAGGCGGGCGCCAAGGTGGGTGCCACCGCGCGCGGCGTCGATGGCACGCTGCTGGCCGTGGGCGCGCTGCCGCTTTGCGGCGACGTGCGCTTCCATAACGTGAGCTTTGGGTACGAGCCCGGTCACGAGGTGCTCCACGACATCAACCTGTTTGCGAAGCCGGGGCAGACCATCGCGTTTGTGGGGTCGACGGGCGCCGGCAAGACGACCATCACCAACCTCATCAACCGCTTCTACGACGTGCAGACCGGCGAGATCACCTTCGATGGCATCAACGTCAAGAACATCGAGAAGGACTCGCTGCGCCGTTCGCTCGGTATTGTTTTGCAGGACACGCACCTGTTTACGGGCACCATTGCAGATAACATTCGCTTCGGCAAGCTCGACGCCACCGACGAGGAGGTGCGCGCGGCGGCTCGCATCGCCAACGCGGACAGCTTCATCCGTCGCCTGCCGCGGGGGTACGACACCATGGTCACCTCGGACGGTGCGAACCTCTCCCAAGGCCAGCGCCAGCTTCTCGCCATCGCGCGCGCCGCGGTTGCCGATCCTCCGGTGCTGATCTTGGACGAGGCGACCTCCTCGATCGATACGCGCACCGAGATGCTCATCAGCCGCGGCATGAGGCAGCTCATGGAGGGCCGCACGACCTTCATGATCGCGCACCGTCTCTCCACCGTGCGCGACGCCGACGCCATCATGGTGCTCGACCACGGCCGCATCATCGAGCGCGGCACGCATGATGAGCTCTACGCGCTCGGCGGCACGTACTGGGAGCTCTGTCAGGGGCTCAAGGAGCTGGATTAGCGCCCGCGGGCGGCCGCGGCCCCTCGTGCCCAAGCCGCCCGGGCCCGTGCCCGCCGGGGCGGCCGTATGCGTCGCGGGCCTGTGCGATTGCGCTCGATTCATTCTGATGCGAGAATAATGCTGGAATCGAGACGAGGGGAGATGCGCATGACGGAAGAGCTGCACGACGGCTTCGGTCGCGGTATCACCTACCTGCGCATCGCCGTGACGGACAAGTGCAACTTCCGCTGCGTGTACTGCATGCCCGAGGAGGGCGTGCCCGCCCGCGCGCATGACGAGCTGCTTTCTGCCGAGGAGATCGCCCGATTCGTGCGCATCGCCGCCGCCGAGGGCGTCCGCCGCGTGCGCCTGACCGGGGGAGAGCCGCTTGTCTCGCATCGCATCGTGCCGCTCATCCGCGACCTTCGCGCCATCCCCGAGATCGAGGACATATCGCTCACCACCAACGGCGCGCTGCTGCCGCGCATGGCCGCCGAGCTCAGGGACGCCGGGCTCGATCGCGTGAATATCTCGCTCGATACGCTCGACCCTGCCCAGTTCTCGGCCATCACACGTCTCGGCCGTCTCGAGCAGACGCTCGCCGGGATCGACGCCGCGCTCGCGGGCGGCTTCGCGCCCGTGAAGGTCAACTGCGTGGTCGTCCGTCGGCTCGAGCAGGACGTCTTCGGTCTTGCCCGGCTCTCGCTCGAGCGGCCGGTGCACGTGCGCTTCATAGAGTACATGCCCATCGGCAACGAGAAGACCGGGGTCGACCGGGCGCACGATGCCGCCGAGGACCTTGCGCGCGGCAAGACCGCCGATCCGCACTGCCCGGGCGGCGTCGATGCATCTGCCTGGGACGCGAGCGACACCGTCCCGTCCGCGGAGCTGTGCGAGCGCATCGCACGCGCCGGCGAGGCGGCCGGTGTGGGCGCGCTCGAGCCGGTCGCCGCCGGCAGCGGGCCGACTGGGGCGGGGCCGGCCGCGTACTGGCGCTTCCCCGGCGCCGCGGGCACCGTCGGCTTCATCTCCGCCATGTCCAACCACTTCTGCTCGTCGTGCAACCGCATGCGCCTGACGGCGGACGGCGCCATTCGCCCCTGCCTCTTCTCCGATGCCGAGTACCGCGTCCGGGACGCCCTGCGCGCTGGCGACGACGCGGCGGTCGCGGCGATCTGGCGCGACGCGGTGGCGCACAAGCCCGAGGAGCACCATGTCATCAACGGGACGGAGCGCTTCATGTCCCAGATCGGAGGATGAGGGCCATGACCGACGATCCGCGCGCAGGGGCGCGCGACGCCTATCGCGACGAGCTGACGCACGTGGACGAGCACGGTGACGTGCGCATGGTGGATGTGTCCGAGAAGGCGACGACGCGCCGCGTCGCCATCGCCGAGGGGACCATCCTCATGCATCCCGAGACACAGGCCATGGTGCTCGAGGACCGCGCCAAGAAAGGTGACGTCCTCGCCTGCGCCCGCGTCGCCGGCATCATGGCGGCGAAGCGCACGAGCGATATCATCCCCATGTGCCATCCGCTCATGATCACCAAGGCGAAGGTCGATATCGCGCCCATCGCCGCGCCCGGCGCCGTGTCCGCCGCCGCGCCCGGCGAACTCGGCGAGCCCGGCGGTGCCGGCGTGTCGCCGGAAGGGTGGGCCCCGCCCCGGGAGGACGGCCGTGTGGGCTTTCGCGTGACCGCCACGTGCGGCGTCACCGGTGTGACCGGTATCGAGATGGAGGCGCTTACCGCGGCGAGCGCGGCGTGCCTGACCATCTACGACATGTGCAAGGCGGTCGACCGTGGCATGGAGATCGTCGACGTGCGCCTGCTTCGCAAGGAGGGCGGCCGCTCCGGGCTCTGGGAGCGCGGGACGACGGACGATGATGGTGCGGCTGAGGCCGAGGATGAGGGCGGCGCCCCCGCGCCGTCGAATACGCCGGCCGCCGCGCCTGCGCGCCCCGCGCCCGCCATCGCGTTCATCGGCTACCAGAACTCCGGCAAGACCACGCTCGTGGAGAAGGTCATCGCGGTGCTCACGCGCCGCGGGGTGCGCGTGGGCACCGTCAAGCACCACGGCCACGCGGGCTTTGACATCGACGTGCCCGGCAAGGACTCCTGGCGCCACGCCCGGGCGGGTAGCCGCCACGTGGGCATCGTGTCGGCCGCCCGCTACGCCGAGTACGCCGACACCGAGACGGAGCTTTCGCTCGAGCGCCTGCTTGCGCGCTATACCGATGTCGACGTGGTAATCGTGGAGGGTTACAAGTCGGCCGGTCTCCCCAACATCGTGGTCGCGCGCTCGGGCGTCGACCGCCTGCGCGGGGCGAATTCGCTCGACCTCGTGGATGGGCGCACGGTGGCGATCGCCTGTAACGACGCCCTTGCGCGCGGTGCGCGCCCCGAGGCACCCGTGGTGGACCTCAACGACGAGGAGGCCGTCGCCGACGTGGTGGAGCGCTGGCTGCAGGAGGGCTAGGGCCTTCGTTTGGGAATGCCGGCTGCTTGCGGCATCTTGCATTGTGGTATAAGAAGCCTTACCGGCGCGTGCCGCCTTCTTGCGGCGGCAGCGGCGTCGGCAGCCCATGCGACGGCGCGCGTCGCACCGTGTAGAGAGGACAGACGATGAGGGTTCTTTTGGCGTGTGCCGGCGGCATGTCGACGTCGATGCTCATGAGAAAGATGGAGGCCTATGCGGCCGAGCATGGGATCGACGACTTCCATATCGACGCGGTGGGCATCGGCAAGTGCAAAGAGGTCTGGCAAAACTACGACTGCATCCTCCTGGGACCGCAGGTGGGGTACAGCAAGGGCCAGGTGACCCGCTATGTCGAGATTCCCGTCGAGGTGATGGCGCCCATCGATTACGGCCGCCAGAACTGCGAGGCCATCTTCAGGCAGATCGAGGGCATGCTTGGTTAAGGGTCTCCCGAGGGCAGGGTGCGCGGTGCAAACCGGATGCGCCGCGGGGCCAGCCGGACGTCTTGGGGCGCCCGGCCGGTTTCATCTACCGAAAAGAAGTGTCAGACGCCGACTCGTTCGGTCTGCTGTCGCCCGGTCGGGGTATACGCCAATCGTTTGAGGCGCCGATGCGCGGCGCCGTCGCGTGAAAAGGAGCATATCATGGCATTTCCCGAAGGATTCCTGTGGGGCGGCGCCACCGCGGCCAACCAGTACGAGGGCGGCTGGGACGAGGGCGGCAAAGGTCCCAACACCTCCGATGCACTCACCAACGGCAGCCACACCGTGCCGCGCCGCGTGACGTGGCGAAACCCCGCCACGGGCGAGACCGGCTCCACCGGTATGGGCTTCGGTGCGCCCATGGAGGTGCCCGAGGGCGCCGAGGTCGCCATCATCGACGGCGAGTATTACCCGAGCCACACCGCCACCGACTTCTACCATCACTACAAGGAGGACATCGCCCTCATGGGCGAGATGGGCTTCAAGTGCTTCCGTCTCTCCATGAACTGGGCGCGCATCTTCCCCAACGGCGACGACGCCGAGCCCAACCCCGAGGGTCTGGCCTTCTACGACGCGGTCTTTGACGAGTGCGCCAAGTACGGTATCGAGCCGCTCGTGACGCTTTCCCATTACGAGACCCCGCTGCACCTCACCAACGCCTACGGCGGCTGGAAGAGCCGGGCGTGCATCGAGCCGTTCGTGCGCTACGCCACGACAGTCATGAAGCACTACCTCGGCAAGGTGAAGTATTACCTCACCTTCAACGAGATCAACATGATGAGCCACGCCCCCTACATGGGCGGCGGCCTCGTGGACCAGTCCCCGCAGGCCAAGGCGCAGGGTGCCCACAACCAGTTCGTGGCATCCGCGCTCACCGTCAAGGCGGCGCACGAGATCTCGCCCGACATCAAGGTCGGCCAGATGCTCGCCTTCGGCCCGACGTACCCCTACACGGCGGACCCCGCCGACGACCTGCTCGTCATGGAGCGCGAGCACGACACCCTCTGGTACTCCGACGTGCAGACGGGCGGCTACTATCCGGCCTACCGCCTGAAGGAGATGGAGCGCCAGGGCATCGAGCTCGAGATGGAGGAGGGCGACCTCGATCTTCTCGCCACCTACCCGGCCGACTTCCTGTCGTTTTCCTGCTACGGCGGCTCGACCGTGACCACCCATCCCGAGGATGCGGGCGTTGAGGGCGGCAACTTCACCCAGGGCGTCTCGAACCCCTACCTCGAGACGAACGCCTGGGGCTGGGCGACCGACCCGTACTGCCTGCGCCTCACGCTCAACAAGCTCTACGACCGCTATCGCAAGCCGCTGTGGATCGTGGAGAACGGCATCGGCTGGAGCGACGTCAAGGAGGCCGACGGCTCGGTCCACGACGACTACCGCATCGACTACCTGCGCAAGAACATCCAGAGCATGAAGGACGCCATCGAGATCGACGGCGTCGACCTCATGGGCTACACCATGTGGGGCTGCGTCGACTTGGTGAGCTGCGGCACGGGCGAGATGCGCAAGCGCTACGGATTCGTCTACGTCGACCGCGACGACGAGGGCAAGGGCACGCTCGAGCGCTCGCGCAAGGACAGCTTCTACTGGTACCAGAAGGTCATCGCCACCAACGGAGAGGACCTTTCCTAGGCACGCTCCCCGCGCGGCCCGGTGCCGCCGCACCCGACGTGACCGCGCCCACGCACCCGACGTGACCGCGCCCTCGCGCCGCCCGTATGCGCAAAGCGTGCGGGCGGCGCGTCTGTATGGAGATGCCGCGCCCTGTTCGCGTCGTCGCGACGCAAATTGGGTACCATAGGAGGATCCAAAGGTGCGTTCTCGCCGCGCGTGCCGAGGTAAGACCCACGCGGCGTACCAAAGGAGGCTCAGATGAACGAGCTCGAACAGTACGAATCCCCCATCTATACCGAGGAGGCGCCCGGCTCTGCGCCGCGTCTCATCTCGCGGCGCATGTACAACCTGGTCCTGACCGGCCTTGTGCTCCTGTCGTTCGCGATCATGGGCGTCTGCTCGCAGATGACCTCGACGCTTGAGTTCTGGATGTTCGTGGGGCGCAACCCGCTCATGTTCATGCTGCTCACGCTCGCGGGCTCCATCGGCGGCATCGTCGCCATGAGCATCGGCCGGGCGCGCGAGAGCCTGACGATCGGCATGATCGGCTACACGCTGTTCACGCTGACGTTCGGGTTTACCACGTCGATGACGCTCTCGATGTACGCGCTCGACACCATCTCCGCCGCCTTCACGGCGACTGCGGGCATCATGGTCGTCTTCGGTCTGGCGGGCATCGCGTTCCCGCGCTTCTTCGAGCGTATTGTGGGCGTGTGCGCGCTCGGGCTGCTCGCTGTGATCGTCGTGGAGGCCGCGCTCATGCTCTTCGGCATCCAGCAGAGCGTGACCGACCTCGTGGTCATCCTGCTCTTCTGCGGCTTCATCGGCTACGACGTGCATCGCGCCGCCACGGCGGTGCCCACGCTCACCAACGCCGTGTGGTACGCCATCGAGCTCTACCTCGACATCATCAACGTGTTCCTGCGCCTGCTCGCCATCTTCGGCCGCCGCGAGTAGCGCGCGGCGCGCCCGGCTGACGGGGCGCGGACAGGCAGACGGTGCGAAGGGCCCGGCGAGTGCGAGCGCTCGCCGGGCTTTTTCCGTGCGCCGGGGAGCCGCTGTGAGCGGATGCGCCGGCGGCAGGAGGCGCACCGGCGGCAGAGGCACCGGCGGCAGAAGGCGCACCGGCGACAGAAGAGGCGCCAGCGGCAGAAGGTGCACCGTCGACGTGCGGGCTCAGCGCATGCTCTGGACCATGTCGAGCGCGGTGCTTCCGCCGCCCGTCGGCTCGCCCGGCCCCGAAGGGCTCAGGGTCGCCCCGCGCCGCGCCCCCGTATCCTCGGGGTGCCCCAGGTAGGGGAGCGAGGCGCGCAGGAAGTCGAGGTCCTCGCGGTAGGAGCGGGCGAAGAAGCAGCTGAAGAGCGTGTCGAGCGTGTACTGGACGGCGATATGGCTCGCAAACTGCGTGATGCGGTTGCGCAGGCTCTCGCTGTCGCTCACGTGCAGGTAGGCGTCAAGACCGGGGTGGCGCCGCGCCGCGTAGGGCGTGCCGATGAGGATGATGGGGCATGAGCGCTCGCGCAGTATCGGCAGCAGACGAAAAATCTGGCTGGCAAGGCCCGAATACGAGATCATGAGCGCGGTGTGGCGCTCGTTGCCGGAAAGGGCGGTTCTGGTCTGGCGTTCGAGCGATTCGTGGCATGTTGCGGCGCGCCCGGCCGAGAGCAGGCGGTCGCAGAACATGTTCGCCGGGTAGAGGTTGTGCGAGGTGGTGTAGATGTCCACCTGCTCGGCCCGGTCGATGAGCTCGGCGGCGCGATCGACCGCGGCGGCGTCGAGCATCTCGCGCGTCTCGCGCAGCGTCTTGGCGTAAAGAAGCTCCATCCTCGGCCCGATATCCTGCGCGGTCTCGCCCGCTTTGAAGGGGAAGTTGATGTCGACGGCGTCTGCCGGCGCGACGCGCCGCGCCTCGGAGCGGGCGAGCTCGACCTTGAGCTCCTTGTATCCCTCCAGCCCGAGCTTGCGGCAGAGCCGGTGGATGCTCGCGATCGAGGTCGAGGTGGCGCTCGCGAGCTCTTTGATGGTGTAGCCCTGAACGCGATCCCCCATGGCGAGGACTGTGTTGGCGAGATGCTGCTCGGTGGGGGTGAGGTCGCGCGCGCCGCGTATACGGTAGACGATATCCAAGCCTGCTCCTTAGGTATCAAAACGTATCAGAGGTATCATAGGCCACAAACCAGTTGCTGGAAAGAAGTATCCGAACGCCCGCTTGCCGGCGTAAAGTGCCCCGCAGCGGTGCATACTTGACCATGTCGGACCGTATCGGCCGGACTGTTGCCCGAGGGGCGACCTGATACGGTCGCGAGAGAGGATGCTGACATGGCAGTTGTGTTTCCGAAGGGCTTCTATTGGGGCGGCGCCACGGCCGCGAACCAGTTCGAGGGCGCGTGGGACGTCGACGGGCGCGGCCCGAGCGTAGACGACCACTTCATGGGCGGCAGCGTGGAGAAGCCGCGCGAGATCACGCTCGACATCGATCCCGACAAGCTCTACCCCAACCACGACGGCATCGACTTCTACCACCGCTACAAGGAGGACATCGCGCTGTTCGCCGAGATGGGCTTCAACATGTTCCGCATGTCCATCTCCTGGAGCCGCATCTTCCCGACCGGCATGGAGGATGAGCCCAACGAGGCCGGCCTCGCCTTCTATGACAAGGTCTTCGACGAGCTCGCGAAGTACGGCATCGAGCCGCTCGTGACGCTCTCGCACTACGAGATGCCCTACGCCCTCGTCGAGAAGTACAACGGCTGGGAGAGCCGCGAGCTCATCGAGCTCTTCGAGAAGTATTGCGCGACCGTGTTCGAGCGCTATAAGGACAAGGTCACCTACTGGCTCACCTTCAACGAGATCAACTGCGGCACCTCCGCTATGGGCGCGCTCTTCGAGACCTCGATGATCCGGGGCTTCGAGGGCCCCGCGTCCAAGGTCGTCGTGACCCCGCAGCAGTGCTACCAGGCGCTGCACCATCAGTTCGTGGCGAGCGGCCGCGTGGTGCGCCTCGCCCACGAGAAGTACCCGCAGTTCAAGATGGGCAACATGGACTGCTTCATCCTCTCCTACCCGGCGACCTGCGACCCGGCGGACGTGCTCGCCAACCTCAAGGAGATGGACCGCATGAACTGGTACTGCTCCGACGTCCAGGTTCGCGGCGCCTATCCGTACTATGCGAAGCGCTACTGGCGCGAGAACGGCATCGAGCTCGACATCGCCGACGGCGATATGCAGGACATCGCCGACGGCAAGGTCGACTTCTACACCTTCTCGTACTACATGAGCGGCACCGTGGGCACCCACGAGGTCGAGATGATGCAGGGCAACATGGCCATGGGCGGCAAGAACCCCTACCTCGAGGCCACCGACTGGGGTTGGCAGATCGACCCGACGGGCCTGCGCGTCGCGCTGAACGAGATTTACGCCCGCTACGAGATCCCGCTGATGGTGGTGGAGAACGGCATGGGCGCCTTCGATGCGGTCGAGGAGGACGGCTCGATCCACGACCCGTACCGCATCGACTACCTGAAGCGCCACGTGAAGGCGATGGGCGAGGCCATCGACGACGGCGTCGACCTCATCGGCTACACCTGGTGGGGCCCGATCGACCTCGTGTCGGCCGGCACGGGCGAGATGCGCAAGCGCTACGGCTTCATCTACGTGGACAAGCACGATGACGGCACCGGCACCTACGAGCGCCGCCGCAAGGACTCCTTCTTCGCCTATCAGAAGATCATCAAGTCCAACGGCGCTGAGGGCCTGGAGTAGGGATTTCGGAAAGGATTACCGGCGATGTCCGATAAGAAGATCATCTTCCTCGACGTGGACGGCACCATCACTGACTACGAGAACAACATCCCGCAGTCGGCGAAGGACGCCATCAAGCTCGCCCGCGCCAACGGGCACCGCGTCTACATGTGCACCGGCCGCAGCAAGGCCGAGAACCCGCCCGAGATCTGGGAGATCGGGTTCGACGGCATGATCGGCGGCAACGGCTGCTACGTGGAGGACCACGACCACGTGGTCATGCACCAGCTCATCACCCTCGAGCAGTGCCGCCATATCGTGGACTGGCTGCACGGCCGCGGCCTCGAGTTCTACCTCGAATCCAACAACGGCCTCTTTGCGAGCGAGCACTTCCGCGAGGCCTCCCAGAAGGTCATGGTCGAGTACGCCAAGGGCAAGGGCGCAAGCGAGGAGGAGGCCGAGAAGTCGGCCCACGCGTTCTCTGACGTGCTCATCTACGGCGGCGAGCTCTACCGCGACGACCTCAACAAGGTGAGCTTCATCCTCTCGAGCTACCAGGACCATCTCGACTCCATCGAGGAGTTTCCCGATCTGGTGGCCAACACCTGGGGTGGCAAGGGCGAGCATGCGCTCTTTGGCGACCTCGGCGTGAAGGGCATCGACAAGGCGCACGCTGTGCGCGTGCTCGTGGACTACCTCAAGGCCGATATGGCCGACACCATCGCCGTGGGCGATGCCAAGATCGACATCCCCATGTTCGAGTGCTGCGCGCAGAGCGTGTGCATGGGTTCGGGCGGCGAGGAGGCCAAGGCCGCGGCCGACTGGGTCACCACCGATGTGGATGACGACGGCATGTGGAACGCCTTCGTGCACCTCGGTCTTATCGAGGACAACAGGTAAGGCGCGGGTGCTCGGCGGCGGGCTCGGCGCGCCCCTGCGCGGGCGTCGCGGCGCGTCGCTGCGACATAGCTCCCTCTTCTGTGGGCGGCGGACCGGTGGGGAACGGTCCGCCGCCCGCTTGCGTACGCCGCGTCCCGTCCCGTCTGATAAGAGGGCGCGTCCGCCTGCCCGCCGCTCCTTCGGCCCGCCGGATGCTCGCGTTGCCCGATTTGCCGCGACTGCCGCCGTGCTCTCGGGGTATGCTTGCTGCGTACCTTCGGTTCGGGCGGCGGCGCTTGCCGCCAAGGGAGGAGACCCCATGAACGTAGTGGTTTTCGATGTGGGCGGCACGTCGGTCAAGTACGGCCTCATGCAGGACGACGAGCTCAAGGCGCAGGGCAAGGTACCCACGCCGCAGGGGGCGGACGCCACGCAGGAGGAGTTCCTTGCCGGACTCGACGGCGTGATCGACAAGCTCCGCGCCGAGGCAGGAGGGGCACTCGACGGCGTGGCCATGTCGCTCCCTGGTACCATCGACGTGGACGCGCGCTACATCAAGACGGGCGGTGCGCTTCTCTACAACTATGAGACGGACGCCAACACCTGGGCTGCGCGCTGGGGCATGCCCGTCGAGATCGAGAACGACGCGCGCTGCGCCACCATCGCCGAGTACGACCTCGGCAACCTCCAAGGTGCCAAGACCGGTGTGGTGCTCGCCTTTGGGACGGGCATCGGCGGCGGCATCATCATCAACGGCGAGGTCTACAAGGGCACGCACCTCTATGCGGGCGAGGCGAGCATGATCTACATCGAGACGCCGCCCGTGACCCAGGAGCTCGTCAGCGGCACCTCGTTCTCGGACAAGTGCAGCACCGTGTCGCTTACCCGCCTCATGGCCGAGGCCAAGGGTCTGGATGGCTGCTCGGGCGAGGAGGCGCTTGCGTGGGTGAAGGCGGGCGACGAGGTTGCCTGCGGGGTGTTCGACACCTATCTGGAGAACCTCTCGCGCGAGATCCACAACATCCAGTGCCTGCTTGACCCAGATGTGGTCTGCCTCGGCGGCGGCATCAGCCAGGATTCGTTCTTCGTGGAGAAGGTGCGCGAGGCCGTGCGCTACTTCAACGAGGACTTGCTGCCCTTCGCCTTCCCTGTACCCGAGATCCATGCGTGCAAGTTCTTCAACGACGCGAACCTGGTGGGCGCCTACCGCCACTTCCTCCGCATGCAGGCCAAGCGCGCCGCGTAAACCGCCCCGTTGCGCCGCCGTGCGGGCGCTCACCGAAAGACGCCCCTCGTTCATCGTCCCAAGCAAAACGAATGCGCGGAGATGGGCATTTTCTGCTCTGCAGTGCAGATTTGAAAGGAGCTTTACATGGCACGTTTCCCGGCAGGATTCCTGTGGGGCGGCGCGACGGCCGCCAATCAGTGCGAGGGCGGCTGGCAGGCCGAGGGTAAGGGCGACAGCACCTCCGACCACCTCACGGGCGGTACGGTCGACACGCCGCGGCGCTACACGCATGACATCGAGGAGGGCACGTACTACCCCTCCCACGAGGCCATCGACATGTACGGCCACTACAAGGAGGACATCGACCTCTTCGCCGAGATGGGCTTCAAGTGCTACCGCTTCTCCATCAACTGGACGCGCATCTTCCCCAAGGGCGATGAGACCGATCCCAACCGCGCGGGCATCGAGTATTACCGCGGCATCCTCCAGCATATGAAGGACAAGGGCATCGAGCCCGTCGTCACCATCTCCCACTACGAGATGCCGTTCCATCTCTGCGATGCGTACGGTGGCTGGACCAACCGCAAGACGATCGACTTCTATGTGCGCTACGCCACGACGCTCTTCACCGAGTACAAGGGCCTCGTAAAATACTGGCTCACCTTCAACGAGATCAACTGCGGCCTCATGAAGTTCGGCGATTACATGAGCCTCGGCATCCTGCCCAAGGAGGATGGCCCGACCATGTTCCACGATCCCAACGAGACCGTCGAGGACCGCACCAGGCGCTTCTGCGCGCTGCACCACCAGTTCTTGGCGAGCGCCAAGGCCGTGCAGGTGGCTCACGCCATCGACCCCGCGAACAAGGTCGGCTGTATGATCGCGGGCAACATGCCCTACGCCTACACCTGCAACCCCGACGATCAGCTCGCTGCCCAGCGCGCGTTCTATCAGGGCAACTACTACTGCGGCGACGTGCAGGTGCGCGGCGAGTACGCGCCGTTTGCCGGACGCATCTTGAAGGAGGCCGGCGTCACGCTCGACTGGGAGCCGGGCGACGCCGAGACCCTCAAGGCCGGTACGGTCGATTTCTACACGTTCAGCTACTACATGAGCAGCTGCGTCTCCACCGATCCCGAGGCGACCAAGGCCGCCGGCAACATCTTCTCCGGCGTGAAGAACCCCTATCTCGAGGCGAGCGACTGGGGTTGGCAGATCGATCCCAAGGGTCTGCGCTACTACCTGAACGACGTCTACAACCGTTATCGCATACCGCTCATGATCGTGGAGAATGGTCTGGGCGCGGTGGACGAGCGCGCCGAGGACGGCGGTTTCCACGACAGCTATCGCATCGATTACATGCGCAAGCACATTGAGCAGATGGCCGAGGCCATCGAGGACGGCGTGGACCTCATGGGCTACACCCCGTGGGGCTGCATCGACCTCGTGTCCGCCTCCACGGGAGAGATGAAGAAGCGCTACGGCTTCATCTACGTCGACAAGGACAACGACGGCAACGGCGACCTTCACCGCGAGCGCAAGGACTCCTTCGCGTGGTACCAGAAGGTCATCGCCACCAACGGCGAGGACCTGGACTAGCCTATTTGGCTCATTCGGGGACGGGGTCGTTTTGACCCATGGGGCGGCGCGTTCGGGCAACCGGGTGCGCCGCCCCCGCATGTTGGGCGCATGTTTGGGGACGGGGTCGTTTTATGCAGGCATGCATAAAACGACCCCGTCCCCAAATGCGTACAATGGAGGGTGAGCGAGGGGGCTGGCGTATGGATGTGGGACAGACGATGTCGATCATGGTCACGCAGACGGTGGCCATGTTTCTTATGATGGCTATCGGCATCGCGCTCCATATGGCGCACTACCTCGATCGCAAGGGCGCCCAGCAGCTTGCGAGCATCGCCGTCTACGTGGCGACGCCGGCGGTCGTGGTGAGCTCGCTCGCCACCGACTTCTCATGGGACAAGCTCGCGAACGCGGGCATCTGCGCGGTGCTCTGCGTGGTCCTCACGTTGGGCTCCGCCGCCATCGCGTGGCTCGTCTACCGCGATCGGCAGCGCATCTCGCAGTTTGCCATCATGATCTCAAACATGGGCTTCATCGGCATCCCGCTGGTGCAGAGCGTGCTGGGCGAGGAGTACGTCTTCTACGTCTCTGCCGCCATCGCCGCGCAGGTGCCCATTTCGTGGACCTATGGCATCTGGCTCGTCTCGCAGGACAAGAGCCTCATGTCGCCGCGTAAGGTGCTTACAAACCCCTCGGTGATTGCCGTGGCCGTCGGCATCGTGCTCTTCTTCTGCTCGGTCAACCTCTCGGGCGTGCTCGAGGTCACGGCGGTCGATATGGGCAACCTCAACACGGGGCTCGCCATGCTCGTGTTGGGAAGCTATCTGGCAGAGACCGACTTCCGCTCCATTCTGCGCAACAAGAACGTCTACCTCACGAACGTCATCCGCCTCGTTGTCGTGCCGCTCGCCACCATCGCGCTGCTGGCGCCGCTTCCGGTGGCGCTCGAGGCCAAGCTCGTGATGCTCATCGCCTTTGCCGCGCCGTGCGGCACCACGACGGCGATGTTCTCGCAGATGTTCGGCGGCGATTACCGCTTAGGGGCGGGCTTGGTCTCCGTCTCTACGCTGCTCTCGATGCTGACTATGCCCGCAATGCTGTTCTTGGGGCTACTGGTGTTTTAATCCTGTGCGGCCGGCAAGGGATTGTTGGCTCTACGAGAAAAGGGCCGGTCGCATCCTGTTGATGCGACCGGCCCATGCATGACCGCGGTATGGGTTCTGGCTGCGGCGGGCGCGCTTGCCCACGGATGCAGCCGGCAGCCACACGCTACTTGCGGCGCTTCGAGCCCACAGCCACAAGCCCTGCGCCGGCAAGGCCCGCCGCCGCAGCTCCCGCGCACGTAATCAGCGAAGCATCGCCCGTGCTCGCGAGCGTGCCGTTTGCCGGGCCGTTGCCGTTGCCGGTGGGGGAACCCGTCTGCCCGCCGGCTGCGCCCGCGACGTTTGCCAGCACAAACGTGGAGAAGTGCGAGGTCGTGAAGCTCACGGTGCCGGCACCGGCGTTGACGGTGGCATTCATATCGGTCACCGTGCCGTCATCGGCCACATGGAAGACGCGCAGCCCTTCCAGGCTCATGCCGAGCGGGACGCGCATGGTAACCGTCACTTGGTCGCCTGCGGGAATCTCGAACTCCGCACCCGTGGGGTCCTCAAGGTGGATGTCGTAGACGTACATCTTGGTGACGCCCGCGATGGCGGCGTTGATAGCGTCTCCCGCCGCAGTGGCCACGTCACCGTCCAGCCAATCGGTCACGAGGGTGAGCATGCTCCATATCGCATCATCGGAGTAGGAGCTGCCGTCTTCTCCGACTACGGTGCCCGCCTGATGGGTGAGCATGGCGCCGTCCTCGTTGGCAATAACCGTTTCGGACGCTGCGCGCAGCTTGAGCGTGGAGGGTGCAGAGAGGTTGATGGAGAGGGTGTTGGGTCCTCCTACGCGGCTGATGGTGCCCGCCCCCTGGGAGAGCTCGTAGGAGAGCGCTTTATCGGCGGGATAGGTAACCAAAAGGTCGGTCGACATGCCTTGGCCGTCGCCGCGTACAAAATAGATGCCAGAGTCGGGCTGGCTGCTGAAGAGCGGATCGTCCTCATCGAGAGCGGCCGCATCGATCGTCATGGTCCAGGCTGTGCCGCCGCCCGGGTTGCTAAAGCTGATGCCCTCGTCTGCCTCGACCGTGAGCTGGTACCACGAGCCTAGCTCAGGATGATCGGGGAACGTCATGACGCCGTTCTCGATGGTGTAGGGGAGGAGGTTCCCGTCCGCGCCCCACGGCTCTGCAACGTTCTTGTAGGTGTAAAACGCGTACGTGCCGGTCGCAGTCATGTCATTGATGACGAGGTTTCCGCTCGCATCATGGGTGATCGACATGGTTTCCGGCTCGCCACCGTCCTCGGGGAGGCGCATGGCCCACACATCGGTAAGGTCGTCCACGCCGAGGGTGTCTTCGAGGCCATAGAACGTGAGGTCGAACGTTACGCCGTCGCTCGCGGCAAGGTCGTGCTGCGCCACATCGAGCGTGCCGTCGCTGCCGTCGGTGAGGTATTCGTCGAAAGCGATGTCGACGGTCTTTAGGCCTTCGAAACCACCGTTGGCGAGATGAGTGTCATACGCCTGCTGCTGGGCGGCGTTGAGGGTGGTCGTGTTGACGGCGATGGGGTACTCGTTGGCGCCCGCGCCGCCGATGCGGTCGCAGAACGCCTGCCAGGCGTCGATGCAGGAGGCATCGACCCTGCCGTTCGCGGGAATCTCGCTCGCGTTGGATGCGGCGATGAGGGTGGTGGCACCCGTCCACCGCGCGGTGAGGACGATCTCGTGGATGCCGTTGCTACCGGTATCGCGGAAGTCGGAGGCGGCAAGCTCCTTGTCGAAGGCGATCTGCTCGAACCCGGTCGTCCAGCCTTGGAACGTATGCACGGTACCGTCGTTGAAGGTCACCGTTTGCCCTGCGGTGTAGTCGATGCTATAGCGCGCAAGGACCTCATCGATGGTTTCGCCCAGCGTGACGCTAAGGCTTTGGTTGGGCAGCGTGCCCGTTGGATCGTTGAGGTACAGCGAGAGCTGGTAGCTCGCATCTGCTTGTGCGCTCACGGCGGCGTCATCCGCCCATGCGCCCGTGGGCGCGAGCCCCGCCGTCACGGCCGCGACGCCCGACGTGGCGAGCAGCAGCGCCGCGGCCAGGGGCGCAACGCGCCGGGCTGCTCCGTTCCATCTTCTCATACGGTTCCCTCCTTCTCCGCGCCGGAAGTGCGGCGCGTCCAGATGCAGTCTTCCGTATTCTCCCAACAGGCAGCGGGCGATAAAAGAGGTTTGGCAGGACAGGTGGCCTCTGCGGCAGCATCGGTCGGTGCGGCGGCGTCGTGCGCCTGCCTACGCGTGCAGCTGCCGGCGGAGCTCCGCCGCGTAGTCCCGGGCACGGTCCAGCTCGCCGCGCTCCACGAGCATGCCGATCACCTGCAGGTGGTTGCGCTGGTCGTGCCTGAAGCGCGCCGCCGCCTCGGCCTCGCGCGCCATGCGCCGTGCGGCATCCGCGTGCACGGCAAGCTGCGCCTCAAGGCCCGCGGCGCGCGCCCGCTCGCGCTGCGCGGTGCTGAACCGACGCAGGGAGAAGACGGCCGCGATGTCCGCAGCGGCGCAGAACAGGGTCACGCCTAGCATCACGAGCGCGAGGGGCGTGGGGATGACGCCCAGCCCGCCGCAGAAGTAGGCAGTGTAGAGGACGAGTATCACGAACCCCTGCGTGGCCAGAAACCGCCCGTATGGGGCAGCATCCTCCGCGTCCTCGACCTGCCCGCTTCCATCTAGTGCAGCGCGGTCCAGGGGTCTCGAGCCGTCTGCCGCCGTGCGGTCGTATGCAAGGATCGCCTCCCGCTGCCGGGCGAAGAGCCGTCGGAGCGCCAGGCCGAGTATGGCGAGCACCACCAGCCCGGCAACGCGGACCGCAAACTCGAGCGGGCTGCTCGTTACCTGAGCCGTGAGGGGGAGGCCCAGCACGCTGTAGAGCACCATGGTGGAGGTTTCTACCGTCAGCTCCGCAATGACCCCGATGGCGATTGCCGCGGCGCGCACCGTGCGCGGGCCGCGCCAGCACAGGTAGGGGATGAGCACGTAGTCGGTAAGATACCAGAGCACGCGCTGGGTGGGATCGGGACCGATGGGCAGGAGCATGTTGCCGACGATCTGGCACGCGATCGCCGCCGTCCAGTACACGCGCGGGTTTTTGATGGGCAGGACCCATGCGCAGACGGCATGGTAGACCAGGTCGAAGGCAACGTGCTTGACGGTGAAGTTGAAGAGCAGGATGGCGAGGGCGCCGGTATCGGCGGCTTGGAGGAAGGGCTGCATGGAGGGCTCCTAGTCTTTCCAGAGGGCGCTCAGGGTAAAGACGCCGTTCTCGCGCGTGCAGGCGAGGTCGCCGTCGCGCCGCTCGACGATCTGGCGCATGATGGCGAGACCGAGCCCGTGGCGGGGGAGCGCTCCCGTGCCGTGGCGGGCGGCATCCGTCTCCCGTCCGGCGCCCTCTCTGCCTGACGTATCAGGCGCCGCGACCGGGTTCTCGACCTCCAGAAGGAAATAACCCTGTGCGGGGTGCGCGTAGAGGCGGATCCAGCGCTTGCCCGTCGGCAGTGCGGTGCAGGCGTGCACGGCGTTGTCGAGCGCGTTGGCGAAGAGCGCGCAGAGCTCGACGTCAGGGGTGGCGAGGTCTCCCGGCACGGTCGCGTCCGCATCGAGCTCGACGCCCTCCTCGGCACACCACGCGGCCTTGGCTGCCAGAAGCGCGTCGACCACGGGGTGCTCGCAGAAGCGGTCGTCCGGCGTGCGGACCACCTCGGCCGCGCCTGCCAGGTGGGTGAGCGCGGCGGCATCGTCGCCCGTTGCGAGGGCGGCCTCGACCTGGGCGAGCTGAGCATCGAGCTCCGTGCGCACGCGGTCGCCTTCGGCCTGCGTGCGCCGCATGAGCAGGGCGTAGTGCTCCTGCGCGGCCACTTGGTCCTCCAGAAGCGCCGCTCGCTCGGCCTCGATGCCAGCTCGCTCGGCGTCGAGTAGGCTGCGGAAGAACAGCGGGTTCAGACAGGCGCAGACCACGCCCATGGCCGCCGCCAGGAGCGCCACGGCCTCCCAGGCGGCGAAGTGCGGGCGGAGCAGGAACGCGCTGGCCACGAAGAGGATCTGGCTCGCCGGCATGAGCAGGTTGACCGCACGGCGCGCAAGCGGCAGCTCGCGGAGGAGCCACCACAGGTAGACGGTCGAGACGGCGAGCGCGCCGAATGAGACGGCTCCCAGGGCGTAGACGATGTTCATGGGGTTTCCTCAAGGATCGGTGCCGTTCGAGAGGCGGCTGGACACGGGGCGCCGGCGGCGCCGCGAGGCCCGCGGCGGGACTCGGGTCGCGCTGGGCGGGGCGGCGGCGCGTCGGCGACGGATGAGGAGGAGGTCGGGCTCGGCCGGGTGTCTGGTGTCGCGATATCCCGTGCGCCCGGCGTCGCGGCCGCGGGCTCGGCCACGGCGGGTGCCTCGCCGATGCCGCGGCGCAGATCGCGCGCGTAGGCCAGGGCACGCCTGCGCTCTCCACGCTCCACGAGCACCCCGAGCACCTGCAGGTGGTTGCGCTGATCGTGCCTAAAGCGCGCCTCCGCCTCCGCCTCCCGCATCGTGCGGCGCGCGGCGTCTGCGTGCACGGCGAGCTGTCGCTCGAGCGCCTCCGCCCGTTCACGCTCCCGGAGCGCCGCGCCCAGGCGCCTGAGCGAGGCGAGGGCGAGCACGTCGGCGCCGAGGCAGATGGCGACGAGAGCCGCCATGATGAGGTAGGGGGCGGGCGAGATGTTGCGGTGCGCCATGATGACCGCCGAGCCGACGAGCAAAGATCCCAGCTGGGTGGCGAGGAAGAGCAGGTACGGTCGGTCGGGTGTCCGGGCGGCGCGACGGTCGCGCTGGTGCGGGTGCGCGGCGCTGCGCAGGCGGTTTGGCGACGCTCCTGCATCTGCATCGCTCGCTGCAGCCTTCGCGTTGCCCGCTCGCCTCGCGCCTCGTCCGCATCCGCCCGCAGCGGACCCCTGCCAGCCGGCGCGCCGGACGGCGATCGCCATGACTCGGCCGATGGTGAGCATCGATACCCCGCACAGGATTCGCGCAACGATGCCGGTCGCATCGACCGCATCGCGGTTGACGCTGAGTCCGGTGAAGAGGATGAGGATCCCGAAGACCATCTCGCTGGAGATCTCGGTCGCCACGAGCACGAGCGCGCAGACTGCGCGCCGCGCCCAGGGCGCCTTCCAAAATAGACAGGGGATTACGAGGTAGTTGAGGACGTACCCCGCGATATTCCAGGACGTCAGGGTGGTCGGGCTCGCCAGCGCAAGCGCAAGGGGGCTGATCGCGAGCATGCAGGCGAAAAAGGCGGCGGGCCGCCGGACGGGCAGCAGCCAGGTGGCGACGACGGCGATGACGGCGTTGACGCCAAGGAGCACGATCTGGTTGAGGGCGGACAGCGCGAGCAGCTGCATGGGCGCGGCCTACCGGCGACGGGCTCGCAGATGGGCGAAGAGCGCGGCGCGCACCTCGGCACGCATGCGGCGGCTTACGGGGACCTGCTCGCCGCTTACGAGCGTGATCGACGAGGCGTCGAGCGAGGTCACGGCATCGAGGTTCACCGCGAAGCTCTGGTGGCAGCGCACGAAGCGCGCGGGCAGCGCGTCGAGCAGGTCGGAGAGCTTGCCGTAGACCTCCAACACGCCGCGCGCCGCGTGGACGCGGACCACGTGGAGCCGGCTCTCCAGGTACCGGATCTCGGCGGGCTCCACCACCTGGTCGGCGCCCTTGACCTTGAGGCAGAGGGGTTCCTCGGCCGTGCGCGCGCGGGCGGCCAGCGCGAGGTCGAGGGCGTAGGCGACGTCCTCGGCGCAAAACGGCTTGCGCAGGTAGGCGGCGTGGGGCGTGCGGTAGACCTGCGTGTGGAACGCGTCGTAGCCGCTCACGTAGATGATCTGCGTGAGCGGGGAGCGCGCGAGCAGACGGTCCACGGCCTCGATGCCGTCGGCGGCGGGGCCGGCGGTTGCGGGGTCGAGCACGATGTCGATGAAGACGATGTCGGGGACGTAGGCCTCGTCGAGCTGGCGCGCGAGCTCATCGGCCGAGGCGAAGCAGCGTACCTCGAAGAAGGCGCCTTGCAGGGGCTCGCTCGCTGCGGTCGGCGCATCGGACGGTCGGGAGGCGGTCACGAGCCGTGCGAGTGCCTCGGCGTCCGCGGGGATGTCATCGACGATAGCGGCGGCGTACACGGATCCTCCTTCCCGGTTCATGGCTACGCAATGCTCACATTATAGGTGCGCCCGGCTTCTTGCCCGCGATGGAGGCCCTAAGCTGCCGAAGCTGATGAAAATCGAGCCGAATATGCATGCCCCCGGTGCATCCCGCGCTCGAGCGAGCGCCGCCGCGAGCGTTGCCATTGCGTGACCGCCGCGCCCGTCGGCGGGGCGCGCGCAGAGGGCCGCGTATAATGATGCGGATTGACGTACGGAAGGAGCGCCCATGGCACTCACCCAAGAAGACGTGCGCGGCATCGCCGATTACGCGCGCATCGCGCTGGAGGGCGACGAGCTCGCTCAGATGACGGCCTACATGAACGACGCCGTGGCGATGCTCGAGCCCGTGCTCGCCTACAACCTGCCCGATGTGGAGCCCACGTTCCATCCCATCGGCGACCTCTCCAATGTCATGCGAGAGGACGCCGCGGCGCCGGAGCGCGACCTTGCGCGCGACGCCGCGCTCGGCAACGCCGTCGCGACGCGCGGCGACAGTTTCCGCGTGCCCTCGATTCTGGGGGAGGGTGAGGCGTGATGGCGCGTTCCTTCGATACCCTCACCGCCGCGGAGATCGCGGCCGGCATCGCCGCGGGGGATTTCTCTGCCGCCGAGGTATGCACGGCTGCGCTCGACGCCATCGCCGCGCGCGAGCCGGAGGTGCAGGCCTTCTTGCAGGTGACGCCCGAGCTGGCGCAAGAGGCTGCAGCGCGCATTGACGCCGCGCGCGCCGCCGGCGAGGCGCTGGGGCCGCTTGCGGGCGTGCCGCTTGCCATCAAGGACAACATGAACCTGGCGGGCACGCGCACGACCTGCGCCTCCCGTATGCTCGAGAACTACGAGAGCCCCTATACCGCCACCTGCGTGGCGCGCATGCTCGCCGCCGGCTGCATCCCCGTGGGCAAGGCCAACATGGACGAGTTCGCGTTCGGTTCCTCGACGGACAGTTCGGCCTTCCACCCCACCAACAACCCGTGGGACACCGCCCGCGTGCCGGGCGGCTCCTCGGGCGGCTCGGCGGCGGCGGTCGCCGCGGGCATGGTGCCGCTCTCGCTCGGTTCCGACACGGGCGGCTCGATCCGTCAGCCGGCGGCGCTCTGCGGCGTGGTGGGCATGAAACCCACCTACGGTGCGGTCAGCCGTTACGGCGTGGTCGCCTTCGGCAGCTCGCTCGATCAGGTGGGGCCCTTCGGCCGCACGGTTGCGGATGTGGCGCTCGCCATGGATGCGCTCGTGTCCGGCGGGCGCGACCCGTATGACTCGACGGCGCAGGACGTCGTCCCGGGCTTTGTCGCCGCTGCTGCCTCGGCAGAGGACCTCGCCGGCACGCGCATCGGTCTGGTGCCGGCGTTTATGGAGGCCGAGGGCCTGACGGCCGAGGTCCGTGCCGGTGTCGAGCGCGCCGCCTCCGCGCTCGAGGCGGCGGGTGCCGAGCTCGTCGAGGTCGATCTGCCGCATGTCGACGCGGCGATCGCGGCCTACTACGTCATCGGTCCCGCCGAGGCGTTCTCCAACCTCGCCCGCTTCGATGGCATCCGCTACGGCTACCAGGAGCCCGGCTGCGCGAACCTCGCCCAGCAGAGCGCCCTTTCGCGTGCGCATGGCTTTGGCGACGAGGCCAAGCGCCGCCAGATGCTCGGCGCCTATCTGCTCTCGAGCGGTGTGTACGACACCTATTACTATGCGGCCCAGAAGGCGCGCACGCTCATCACGGCGGACTACACGGCGGCGTTTGCTCAGGTCGACGCCATTCTCATGCCGGCAACCCCGCACGCGGCCTTCCGCCACGGCGAGATCTCCGATCCCACGCAGATGTACCTCTCCGACATGTATACCATCTCGCTCAACATCGCCGGCAACGGCGGCATCGTCGTACCGGTGGGTCTTGGCGAGGACACGGGGCTTCCCATGGCGGCCCAGCTCGTGGCGCCTGCGTTTGCCGACGAGCGCCTGGTGACCTACGCTGCGGTCATCGAGCGCGCGCTGGCCGATGCGGCGACGGGGGCGCCCGTGCTCGGCGTCGCCCCGGCCTGTGCCGGGAAAGGGGGTGAGCTCGCATGAGGGAGCTCAAAGAGGTGCTTGAGGACTGGGAGGCCGTGATCGGCCTCGAGATCCATACCGAGCTCACGACGCTCGACACCAAGATGTTCTGCAACTGCAAGCTCACACACGACGACGAGCCCAACACGCACGTCTGCCCCGTGTGCCTGGGCCTCCCCGGTGCGCTGCCGGTGCCCAACCGCCGCGCGATCGAGAGCATCGTGAAGGCCGGTCTCGCGACCAACTGCGAGATCCAGAAGCACTCGATGTTCTACCGCAAGCACTACTTCTATCCCGATATGGCCAAGAACTTCCAGACCACGCAGGGACCGGTCGCCTTCTGCATGCACGGGCGCCTGGATCTGGAGGTCACCGGCCGCGGTGCCGAGGAGCGCCCCGCGTGCGCCTTCGGCGAGGCGGAGGCGGCGAGCCTGGCCTCGGCGTCGGCCGGTGCGGTGGGGCTTTCGGCAGACCTCTCCCGTCGCGCCGACAGCCAGCCGGCGCCGACGGGTGCGGACGCGTGTGCGCAAAACGACCCCGCCCCCAACGATGCGGGCGGCACGGCGCTCGCGGGCCTCTCGTCCTACGACACCGCCGCACTCGCCACGGCAGAGCGCCGCGAGGACGGCTCCTACACGGTGCCCATCCGGATCCTGCGCATCCATATGGAGGAGGACGCCGCCAAGATGGTGCATGTCGGCGGCGAGGAGGGGCGCATCGGCGGCGCGGCCGAGTCGCTCATCGACTACAACCGCTGCGGCACGCCCTTGATCGAGCTCGTCACCGAGCCCGACCTGCGCACTCCCGAGGAGGCGCGCCTCTTCATGGAGAAGCTGCGCCGCATCTTCCTCACGCTCGGCATCTCCGACTGCTCGATGGAAAAGGGTTCCATGCGCTGCGACGGCAACGTGAGCCTGCGTCGCCGCGGCGACGCGAAACTCGGCGTGAAGACCGAGCTCAAGAACCTCAACTCCTTCAAGGCGCTGCACGACGGCCTCGCCTACGAGATCTGCCGTCAGGCCGAGGTGCTCGAGGCCGGCGGCGAGATCTACCAGGAGACCCGCCACTGGGAGCCCAGCCGCAAGCGCACCGTCGTTATGCGCACCAAGGAGACGGCGGACGACTACCGCTTCTTCCCCGATCCCGACCTGGCGCCCTTCGACCTCACCGATGAGTTCATCGCGCACTGCGCGGCCGAGATTCCCGAGCTGCCGGACGCCAAGCGCGACCGCTACCAGCGCGATTTCGGTATCAAGCGCGCCGATGCCGAGCAGATCGCTGGCGACCCGGCCTGTGCGGACTTCTTCGAGGAGGCCGCCGCGGGTCTTGCCGGCAAGGCGGCGCAGACCGTGGCGAACCTCATCGTGAACGAGCTCACCGGCTATCTCAACGCCGCCGGCGCTGAGGTGACGCTCGAGACCTGCGGCATCGCGCCCGCGCAGGTCGCCTCGCTCGCGCGCCTGCTCGCCGAGGACGCCATCAGCTCCAACCAGGCGCACGAGGTCTTTACCCTCATGGCAGAGACGGGCGACGACCCGGCGAAGATTGTGGACGAGCGCGGCATGCGCCAGGTGAGCGACACCGCCGCGCTGCAGCCGATCGTCGACGCGGTGCTCGCGCGCTGCGCGGACCAGGCGCAGCAGTACCGCGACGGCAATCAGAAGGTGCTGGGTTTCCTCGTGGGGCAGTGCATGCGCGAGAGCCGCGGCCAGGGCAATCCCAAGCTCTTCAACGAGCTGTTGCGCGCCTCGCTCTCCTGATAGGGGGCGCGGCGGTCGGGTCGGGGCGCGCGTCGGCCTGGGGTCGGCGCGTCCCGCGCCCCGACCCGGTTGACCGCCCCGCGCATTCGCTCGTCTGCGGGCCCGCGCGCCGAGAGGACGCTCCGCTGATGGGCGCCAAACGCCCGCCCGCCGATATGACAACTTGTCTGAACAAGTAGCATGCTAGGCTACCCCTAGGTATGACACGGGCGTGCGGGCCGTCTGCCGCAGGCGGCCCGCGCGCCATCGCAAAGGGGGAGCATATGCGCAAAGCCGGTGTACTGATGCCCATCACCTCGCTGCCGAGCCCGTGGGGCGTCGGCACGATGGGCGCCGAGGCGCGGTCGTTCGTCGATTTTCTGGCGCAGGCGGGGGTGGCCGTGTGGCAGATCCTGCCGCTCGGGCCCACGAGCTTCGGCGACTCGCCCTACCAGTCCTACTCGTCGTTCGCCGGCAACCCCTATCTCATCGACCTCGACGACCTCGCCGCAGAGGGCTTGCTCGAGAAGGCGGAGTACGCCGGACGCCCCTGGGGTAGCGACCCGGCGCGGGTCGACTACGGCGCGCTCTACCGCGAGCGCTTCGACGTGCTCGCCGCGGCCGTCGCGCGCCTTGCGGAGCACGCGCCCGCCGAGCTCGACGCGTTTTGCGAGCGCGAGGCGGCGTGGCTCGAGGACTACGCCCTGTTCATGGCGCTCAAGCGCGCGCACGGCGGGGCCCCGTGGAGCCAGTGGGAAGACGGCATCCGCTTGCGCGAGCCCGCCGCGCTCGATGCGGCGCGCGCCGAGCTCGCCGACGAGGTGGCGTTTTGGAAGGGCGTGCAGTACCTGTTCTTCCTCCAATGGGGCCGCCTCAAGGGCTACGCGCACACCGCCGGCATCGAGATCATGGGCGATCTGCCCATCTACGTGGCCGAGGACAGCGTGGAGGTGTGGGCGCACCCGCAGGAGTTCCAGCTGGATGAGAACCTGCGGCCCGTCGAGGTCGCCGGCTGCCCGCCGGACGGCTTCTCGGCCACCGGCCAGCTCTGGGGCAACCCGCTCTTTGACTGGGAGCGCATGCGCGAGGACGGTTACCGCTGGTGGATCGGCCGCATCGCGCACCAATACAAGTTCTACGACATCCTGCGCATCGACCACTTCCGCGGCTTCGATTCCTACTACGCCATCCCCGCGGGCAACACCACCGCGGCAGGGGGCCGTTGGCGCGAGGGGCCGGGTATCGGCTTTTTCCAGGCGGTGGAGGAGCGCCTGGGACCGCGTTCCATCGTGGCCGAGGACCTGGGCTTTCTCACGCCGTCGGTGCACAAGCTCCTCGCCGACACGGGGTATCCGGGCATGAAGCTTCTGCAGTTCGCCTTCGACAGCCGCGACGGCGGCGCAGACGCCTACCTGCCTTTCGTCTATCCCACCAACAGCGTGGCCTACATCGGCACGCACGATAACGACACCGCGCTCGGCTGGCTCGAGACCGCGCCCGCGGCAGACACTGCCGCGGCGCGCGCGTACCTGGGTCTGAATGCCGCGGAGGGCGAGGGCTGGGGCCTCATGAGGGGCATTCTGGCGAGCCCGTCCGACCTCGCAGTGCTGACCATGCAGGACCTCCTGGGCCTGGGGAGCGAGGCACGCATCAACACCCCCTCGACGCTCGGCGGCAACTGGACGTGGCGGGCGCTTCCCGGTTTCGCGACCGAGGAGCTCGCCCACACGCTCCGCGATAAGCTCGCGCTCTACCGACGGCTGCCGCCCGAGGTGGAGGTCGCCGAGGCGGTCTAGTGCTGATTTGGGTGCTGATTTGGGGACGGGTTCAAGCCGTGCATGGCGGCATTTGGGGACGGGTTCAAACCATGCGTTGCCCGTCCCCGTCGCGCGTGCAGGAACGTGGAGGCAGGGTTGCTTTGCCCGAGGCGGCGGAGAGCAACCCCGCCTCTGCCCCTGTCCGAACACTGCATGTTTTGACCCCGTCCCCAAATGCACGTTTTGACCCCGTCCCCAAATGAGTCCCGAACCCCTCGCCCCGGGCCCCGCCTTTGCAGGGGGTTTGTTTCGAACGCGTTTCCGACCTATGACCACTTTATTTCGATAAAGTAGCAAATAACTCTCTCCGCTCCCGAGCGCACTCTAGCGCGCTAAAGTACCGTTTACTTCGGTAACAGGGAAGGAGAACCATTATGTCCATGGCAGAGATTTCGAGAAGGCGCTTCATCCAGGCGTTTGGCGCCGTCGCGGCCACGAGCTCGTTTGCGCTCGCTGGTTGCGGTGCCCAGCGCGCGAGCGAGGCGGACGGCAGCGCTGCGGCAGGCGGCACGGCCGATACCATCACCTTCGCCCAGGGTGCCGACCCCCGCGGTCTCGACCCCGCGTACGTGGACGACGGCGAGTCCGCAAAGATCATGTGCAACATCTACGACACGCTGCTTCGCTATGACACGGAGACCTGCGACATCGTACCCGGTCTGGCCGAGCTGCCCGATGTCTCCGACGACGGTCTCACCTACACCTTCACGCTGCAGGAGGGCGTCAAGTTCCACGACGGCACCGACTGCAACGCCGAGGCGGTCATGACCTCCATCGTCCGCCAGCTCGAGCCCGAGCGCACCGAGGACATGCCCTACGCCTCCTTCGTCTTTGGTTCTGAGGCGTCCAACAACGGCGTCGCTTCCGTCGAGGCGCCCGATGACACCACGCTCGTCATCACCCTGCGCGCCGCATCCACCCCGTTCATCAAGAACATGGCGATGGCGCTCGCCGCGCCCGTGGTGGCGCCGTCCGCCATCGAGGCCGGCGACTCCAACGAGAACCCCATCGGATCGGGCCCCTACAAGTTCGTCTCCTGGTCCAAGGGCGAGAACGTCGTGCTCGAGGCCAACGAGGACTACTGGGATGCCGACCACATGCCGCAGACCAAGAACGTCATCTTCCGCTTCATCGCCGAGAACTCGAGCCGCGTGACCGCCCTCAACAACGGCGAGGTCGACATCATCGACGGCATCGACGCCTCCGTGGTGCCCACCATCACCGACGCGGGCAACGAGCTCTTCGAAGAGGACGGCATGAACATCAACTACATGGCGTTCCGTAATGACGAGGGCGTGTTCTCCACGCTCGAGGCGCGCCGCGCGTTCTGCCAGGCGGTGAATGTCGAGGAGATGGTCGAGAGCCTCTACAGCGATTACGCCGGCGTCGCGACCTCCGTCATGCCGCTGTGGATGGCCCCTTACGATAAGGACATCCAGCAGACCGCCTACGATCCCGAGACCGCCAAGGCGGCGTTTGCCGAGCTCGGCATCACGAGCTGCACCATGCTCACCTACACCAACCCGCGTCCCTACAACTCCATCGGCGGTCAGGCGCTCGCCGAGGCGATCCAGGGCTACCTGGCGGATGCCGGTGTGGACATGGAGATCGTCTCCTATGACTGGACGACCTATCAGACCAAGGTGGAGACCGACGCCTTCGACTGCTGCCTCTACGGCTGGGTGGGCGACAACGGCGACCCGGACAACTTCATGAACCTGCTCGCCGACGAGAACGTCTCCATGAACGTCGGCCGCTATCGCAGCGATGCGTACAACGCCCTCATCCAGCAGGGCTTGGCCACACCTGAGGGCGACGAGCGCGACAACATCTACAAGCAGTGCGAGCAGATGGTCGCCGACGAGATGCCCTGGATGCTCATCAGCCACTCCAAGAACCTCGCGGGCTACAGCCCCAAGGTCAAGGGCTTCTACTATCACCCGACCGGCGTCGTGCACCTGGAGGGTGTCACGAAGGAGGCGTAGCACACGGTGCCGTAACGGCACGTATGAGCGCTAAGACCTGGTAGACAGACGGGCCGGGCTCACCCTCGGCCCGTCGATGTTTTCCGCCGCGCTCCGCGCGGCACCGGCGTGTGGCAGGCGCGCCGCAGATATTGGGGAGGAGGAAGGTAGCGTGCTGAAATACATCTTGAAGCGCATCTTGCTGGCGATTCCCGTGCTTCTGGGCGTCTCCATCATCGTGTTCCTCATCATGCGCGTGTTTTCAGCTGACCCGGCGCCCGTGGTG
Organism: Collinsella sp. An268; assembly: GCF_002159765.1. Classification (GTDB taxonomy): domain Bacteria; phylum Actinomycetota; class Coriobacteriia; order Coriobacteriales; family Coriobacteriaceae; genus Coprousia. Next base: position 98,599 of record NZ_NFJH01000007.1, read on the forward strand.
CTCGGGCAGCACGCTACGGCGGAGGCCATGGAGGCATGGCGCGACGCCAACGGGCTCAACGACCCGCTTATCGTTCAATACTTCAACTTCTTGACGGGGGCGCTCACGGGCAACCTCGGCGAGAGCTACTACACGCACACCCCCGTGACGCAGGAGCTGCTCAGCCGCTTCCCGGCTACGGTGGAGCTCGCGCTGGTGGCCATCGTCATCGCCGCGGTCGCGGGCGTGGCGCTCGGCGTGGTCTCGGCCACGCACAAGAACTCGCCCATCGACGGCTTGGCGACGATCCTCGCGCTCGTGGGCGTGTCCATGCCCATCTTCTGGTTGGGCGTGCTGCTCATCATCCTGTTCGCCGGCGTCTTTCATATACTGCCGAGCTCGGGGCGAATCGATCCCTTGCTCCAGCCGGTGGGCGGGACGGGCCTCTATCTTATCGATACCCTCCTCATGGGCGACTTCGAGGCGTTTGCCGACGCAGCGAGCCATATCGTGCTGCCGGCGCTCGCGCTCTCGATGTACTCCATGGCGGTCATCACCCGCATGACGCGCTCGAGCATGCTCGAGACACTCAACGAGGATTATGTGCGCACCGCGCGCGCCAAGGGCCTCAAGAAGCGCCGCGTCGACATCCATCACGCGCTGCGCAACGCCATGCTGCCCGTGACCACGGTCATCGGCCTGCAGCTGGGCAGCCTGCTCGGCGGCGCCATGCTCACCGAGACGGTCTTCGCTTGGCCCGGTATCGGCAAATACGTCGTCGACTGCATCCTGAAATCGGACTTTCCCGTCGTGCAAGGGGCGGTGCTCCTCATCGGCGTGATCTTCATCGTGATCAACCTCGTGGTGGACGTCATCTACGCCTACCTCGATCCGCGCATCACCTATACCAAGGAAGAGGGGTGATACGCATGGCAGCTGCATCCGTCAACCTTGACAAGCGCCGCGCGGGCGCGCCCGAGGGTCCCGACGGCGCCCCCCAGGCGCCCGCCGCTGAGAAGACCGAGTCGCTCTGGAAGGACGTCTGGTACGCCCTCAGCCAGAACATCCCCGCTATGGTGAGTCTCGTTATCATCGCGGCGCTCGCGCTCGTGGCCATCGTCACCTTCATCGCACCGGGCATCTTGCCCTACGACCCCTATCAGCAAGACCTTTCGGCCTCCTTCGAGGGACCGAGCCTCGCGCATTGGTTCGGGACCGACCAGCAGGGGCGCGATATCTTCTGCCGCGTGCTCATCGGCAGCCAGATCTCGCTCACGGTCGGCCTGCTCTCCGTGGCGATCTCGCTCGTCATCGGCGTGACGCTCGGCGCCATCGCCGGTTACAAGGGAGGTGTCGTAGACACCATCATCATGCGCTGCATGGACATGATGCTCGCCATCCCGTCGATCCTGCTCGCCATCGCCTTCATGGCGGCGCTTGGGCGCGGCATCGACAAGGCGATCATCGCCATCGGCTTCGTGTCCATTCCCGAGTACGCGCGCATCGTGCGCAGCCAGGTGCTCGCGGTCAAGCAGTCGGATTACGTGGCCGCCGCCCGCGTCATCGGCGATTCGGACGCGACCATCATCTTCCGTCACGTGCTCCCCAACGTCATGCCCTCCATCATCGTCCGCGCGACGCTCGGCATCTCGAGCGCCATTCTCGACGCGGCGGCGCTCGGTTTTCTGGGTCTCGGCGTGCAGCCGCCGGCGGCGGAGTGGGGCGACATGCTCGGCCGCGGCCGCAACTACATCTTCGCGGCGCCGCACGCCATGATCTTCCCGGGTCTCGCCATCACCGTCACGGTGCTTGCGTTCAACCTGCTGGGCGACGGTATCCGCGATGCGTTTGACCCCAAGAGCAGGGCGAGGTGAGTGCCATGGCATTGTTAGAGGTACACGACCTCGTCACCGAGTTTCCCACCCGCAAGGGCGTGGTGCGCGCGGTCAACGGGGTGACCTTCGATCTGGAGCGTGGCGAGATTCTCGCCGTGGTGGGCGAGTCCGGCTCGGGCAAGAGCGTGACATCGCTTTCCATCATGGGGCTCTTGCAGGAGCCGGGTCACGTCGCCGAGGGCTCCATCACCTTTGACGGCAAGGACCTGCTGGCCGCCTCGGAGGAGGAGATGGAGCAGGTCCGCGGCGGGCAGATCTCGATGATCTTCCAAGAGCCCATGACGAGCTTGAACCCGGTCTACCGCGTGGGCGACCAGATCGTGGAGGCCATTCAGACGCACTCCGACATGAACAAGAAGGAGGCGTGGGCGCGCGCCGTGGAGATGCTCCGCATCGTGGGGATCCCCAGTCCCGAGGAGCGCGCACGCGACTATCCGCATCAGATGTCCGGCGGCATGCGCCAGCGCGTCATGATCGCCATGGCGCTCTCCTGCGACCCCAAGCTGCTCATCGCCGACGAGCCCACGACGGCGCTCGACGTGACGATCCAGGCGCAGATCCTGGACCTCATCTACAAGCTTCGCAGCGAGTTCAACATGGCGGTGCTCCTCATCACGCACGACCTCGGCGTCGTGTCCGAGGTGGCCGACCGCGTGGTCGTCATGTACTGCGGGCAGCTCGTGGAGGAGGGCGAGAAGTTCGAGCTCTTCGAGCATCCGCTCCACCCCTACACGCTGGGCCTGCTGGAGTCCATCCCGCGCTTGGAGGATGAGGAATCCGAGCGGCTCTACCAGATCTCGGGGTCGGTGCCCAACCCGCTCGACATGCCGGCGGGCTGCCCGTTCTCCGACCGTTGCGAGCGGTGCTTCGACCGGTGCCGTGCCGAGCGTCCCGAGCTCAGGACGGTTCCCGGCACCACGCGGCGCGTCCGGTGCTTCCTCTACGACGATCCCGCCGAGGTGGCGCGCGCCCAAGAGGCGACCGAGGCAGCGCACCAGGTCAAGGCCGACCTGGAGGAGCAGGAGCGCGAGCGCATCGCGCGCGCAGCCGCTGCCGCCCGTCGCCCCCGCCGTCCCGAGCTCGATAAGGAGGTGCGCTAGCACATGGCAATCGATAAGACGGATAACCTGATCGAGGTGCAGCACCTCACGAAAAGCTTTGTGGCCGACACCAACTTCTTTGGCAAGCCGACGTCCTTCGTGCAGGCGGTGGACGACGTCAACTTCACCATCCGGCGCGGCGAGGCGTTTGGCCTCGTGGGCGAGTCGGGCTGCGGCAAGACCACCATCGGTAAGATGATCGTGGGGCTCCTCAAGCCCACGAGCGGCCGCATCCTGTTTGAGGGCGAGGACATCACCGCGCTCTCGCAGCGCGACCGCCGGCGCCTGAGCACCGACATCCAGCTCATCTTCCAGGACCCGTACGCGAGCCTGAACCCGCGCATGACCATCGGCCAGATTGTGGCCGAGCCCATCCTCACCAACAACATCCTGCCAAAAGACCAGGTGGATGCCCGGGTTGATGAGCTGCTGGAGCGCGTGGGCCTGGCGAGCTACATGAAGAACCGCTATCCGCACGAGTTCTCGGGCGGGCAGCGCCAGCGCGTCGGCATCGCCCGTGCGCTCGCCGTCAACCCCAAGCTCATCGTCTGCGACGAGCCGGTCTCGGCCCTTGACGTCTCCATTCAGGCCCAGGTGCTGAACCTTCTGGACGACCTGAAGGACCAGTTTGGCCTCACGTACCTTTTCATCGCGCACGGCCTGAATGTCGTCAAGCACATCTCCGACCGCGTGGGCGTTATGTACCTCGGCCGCCTGATGGAGGTTGCTCCCAAAAACAGCCTCTACCACGAGCCGCTCTGCCCCTATACGCAGGCGCTCCTCTCCGCCATCCCGAGTCCCGACCCCAAGCTGCAGCGCCGTCGCATCATTCTCGAGGGCGACGTGCCGAGCCCCATCGACCCGCCCGCGGGCTGCCGGTTTGCGAGCCGCTGCTTCGCCAAGGTGGGCGCGTGCGACGTCTCGGCGCCCGAGCAGCGCGAGGTCCTGCCCGACCATCTGTGTTCGTGCCATCGCTACGACACGGTCGATGCCGATGACGTGCGCCAGCTCGCCCTCGACATCCAGTACGCCGCCGCCCGCCCGAGCTACGGGCGCGGCAGCGACCTTATGAACGCCGACCCGGTCGTCACGCCCGAGGCCGACCTCGCAGCCGAGGGCGATGCCTCCGGCGCCACCCCGGCCGCAACCGACTAGCGGCCCTACTGCGACCTCCTTCCCCGGGGCGCGGGTCTGTTCCTGCCATGCCGGACCCACTGCCCCCATCGAGGTGCGGCCCCGCGAGCATATTGCCGCGGGGCCGCGTTCTTGTGGGTATAAATGCCCTTAGCCGCTCGCAGGAGGTACGCCATGTTCAGCCCGTTTCGCGACGAGCAGGGTCGGCCGCTCGGCCTTGCCGCCCTCACTTACGCCGACCTCGCCCAGCTTGCGACCATGGACGAGGGTTACGTGCTCGAGTTCAAGCGCTCGTTCGCCGCGAGCGTCAAGGCAAAGGTGCCCAAGATCATCGCCTCGTTTGCCAACTCGGGCGGCGGATGGCTCGTCATCGGCATCGCCGACGACGACCATGCCATCTGCCCGGTACCCAGGCTCTCGGCGGACTACAGTCAGATTATCGGCGAGCTCTGCCGGCGCCATGTTTCGCCCGCCCCGCCCTTCGACGTGCGCTTCATCGCCGATCCCAACAACGATGCGCAGGGCGTGGTCGTCGTGCGGGTGGACGAGGGCAGTTTTCCGCCGTACGTGGCCGACGGCATCGTGGAGATTCGCGAGGGCTCGACGTCGGGGCCGGCTACGGGCACCGCGCTCGTGGAGCTCTACGACAAGGCGATGCGGCGGCGCTCGCACATCGCCGAGTTCTGCCGGCGCACGGTGTTCTTCGCCCGCCCGGTGCCGCTCTTTGACCTGTACCTCTACCGGATGGACGGCCCCTCGCGTGACGTGCCCTCGCGCGACGAGGTGAGCGCATGCGCCGCCGCCATGCGCCGCGCCTTTGCCGCCCAGAGGCTCGACTGCCATGTGCAGCATGCGCACGACTCGCTCATCTTCCGCACCTCGATCGCCTTCGACGGCCTGGTGCCGCACTCGGCCATCGAGCTCTTTCCCGATGAGTCGATCAAGCTCACGGTTCCCGCCGTGCTCTGCGCGCCGGCCGAGCGGGCGGAGGCCCTGGCGTCGCTGCGCGCCGCCTGCGGTCCGCTGCTCGGCGGGGTGGGGGAGGCCGCCCTCGCGCAGGGGAGCTCTGCCGCTGAAGCGGGCCCTGCTCAAGGTGAGGGAGCGGTGTCGGGCGTCTCGCCCGCGGGCGGGGGCGCATCTGTGCCAGATGGCGCCCAGCCCCGCGTCATGTCCGCCTCCGACACGCTCCGCCGCGTCACGCGCATGGCGTCGCTGCTCGACCGTTATATCCGCGAGCGGGGCGGGCGATGGCAGGCGTATGCCGCCGCCTACGAGCTCGAGAACATGGCCGGTGTTCTTCTGTGGTCGCGCGACCCCCTCTATCTCGATTACGTACGGGGCCACGGCCCGCTCTTCTGCGGTACGACGGATTGCCGCAGCCGGGTGCGCTACCTCGATGACGGCGAGCACGACTCGTTTCGGGCGCGGCAGTTTGCGGGCAGCCATTTCTTCGAGGCGTGCGGCCTGCCGCTCGGCTCGCCCGATCCCGAGGACAACGCGCTGGTCGATGCTCTGCTGCGCACCGAGCGCGGTGCCCGGCGCGGCGAGTGACGGAGCTGGGTGCGCAAGGGAGGCGCTGATGAATTCGGCCGGGGACGGCGACGCCGCCACGCGGGCTGCCGAGCGGTGCGCATCTTTGAGAATCCGCCCCGCGGCTGCCTGCTTTTCGTCGGATGGTGCCGCTCGGTGCCCCGCGCCCTGCCGGTTGTGCGATACTGTGACGCCGGAAATAAACCGGACGGCGCCGGGGGACGCACGTGGATATTCTCATCATCATGGTCGTGGGCATGCTCGCGGGGCGCTTCGCGGTGCCCGAGCGCTTTCGGCCCTATAACGGCAAGCTGCAAACTGTCTGCACCTGCCTGCTCATCGGCTCTATGGGCGCCTCCATCGGCTCGGGGGAGGGCTTTCTCGCCAGCGTTGCCGCCTGGGGTGGCAAGAGCCTCGTTTTCTGCCTCATCCCCACGGCATGCTCTGTGGTGCTCGTCTACCTCCTGACCGCCCGCCTGCTCGACGCGCCCGCGCCAGGCTCCATTTCCTCCGCTTCCGCTTCTGCCGGGGGCGCAGTCGCCCCTGCCGCCGACCCCGCCGCTCCCGCGGCCGACCGTGCCGGCGGGAAGTCCAAGCTGCGCCTGCCCATCGATGGCATGGCGGTCGCCGCGCTCATCATGCTCGCTCTCGGCATCGCCCTCGGCGTGGCTGCGCCGGACAGCGCGCTCGTCCGCGTGCTGGGGGATGCGAGCGAGCCCGTGCTCTGGCTGCTCATGGCGCTTGTCGGCATCGGTGTCGGCATGCACCGCGGCCTGGTGGCGAGCATTCGCGAGCATCATCTCAAGATGCTCGTCATCCCGGCGGGCGTTGTCATCGGATCGCTCGTGGGCGGTGCGCTCGCGGCGCTCCCTCTCGGCTTCACGGTGCAGGAGGGCATGGCGGCGGCGAGCGGTCTGGGGTGGTACAGTCTCGCCGGGGTCACCATCGAGAACGCCGTGGGTGCCGAGCTCGGCGGCATCGCCTTTCTCGCCAATCTCATGCGGGAGCTGCTCTCGTTTTTCTGCATCCCCTGGATCGCGCGGTATCTGAACGGGTACGCCTGCATCGCCGCCGGCGCCGCCACGAGCGAGGACACCACGCTCCCCATGATGATCCGCTATACCGACGAGCGCTGCGTGGTCTACTCCCTCATCAACGGCGTCATCTGCTCGGCATGCGTGCCGGTGCTCATCGCCCTCTGCCTGGGTTAGCGCGTCTTTGGCGAGCGCTGGTACATCACCGTGCACATTGCTGCGTACATAGCCGCGTACATTGCGAGCCCTTTTGCCGGGGCGCCGGTGCAATATGGCCCGCAATGCACCCGGAAATGCGCTGCAGAGGAGAAAACGGACCCGGGAGTACATTGCAAGGGGAAATGTACAGCCCGCCACCTGCGGTTCTGTCGACCGTACATTCGCGGGTTCATTGCCGGGCTCATTGCCGCGAGAAATGTCCCGAGGCCCGGGCAAAACGCGCGGCAATGAACCCGCGAATGTACGGTGGGGCCGCGGGGCCGCTGACGGGGCGGCAGGTGCCGATGAAGCGACGCGGCTACCGCGGCATGGCTGCCGGGTCGATGGCGCGGGGCTGAATCGACGGGGAAGCGTTACCTTCGGCAGGCCTCTGCAAACGCTTGCGCGAGCGCGAGCTCGGCCGCCGCGTCACGGGGGTGGTCGGTCTGGGCTTCGCGCTCATCGTGGCGGCATGTCTTTTGTACCTTGTCATCGTCTAGGCGAGCCGGCTTCGCGCGAGGTTGCGCGAGGAGCTGCTGCTGTCTTCGTTGGTGCGCAGGGTGCACGCCCGTGCTATAAGAAGGAAAAAAAAGAGAGACCCTCTACCTGCACGTAGGTAGAGGGTCTCTTACAAGGCGGAGGCGCTCCGAAGAGCACGGTTCGCCCACATGCTGCGTTGGTGGAGGCGCGGAGAATCGAACTCCGGTCCACGAAAGCCCCCTGATCGGCATCTCCAGGCTCAGTCGCTGGTTTGATCTCGGACGCGTTGCGCGCAGCGACACGCTCGCGGCATCCCAACCGGTTCGGTCTTAGCCCGCGCCATACCGATTACGTGCGCGGGAGCATTCCCCTGAAATGACACCGCACCCGGGGCGGGGAAATCCCGGGATTGGCGTGCCAGCTATAAACTAAGCGGCAAGAGCCAGCTGGGGCTCGTAAGAAGAGTTCTTGTCAATTCATTTTGACGGTACCCCTGTTTAACGTGGCGAGGAGACCACGGCCTGCTTCCTCTCTCAGAGCTATCGCGTCGAAACCAGTCGCCCCCATCACAAGAGACTGCCGGCGTCCCCACCAGATAGGCGAGGCCATCGACCTTGTCAATGTTCCCATCGCGCGACACGCAATCGAATCGCGCTGACATTTCATCATACCACAAGATGGTCCGGTGCATGCGCGCGGCCGTCTCGCGCGGTGCCGGCGGGGTTGCGGTGCGCACGTTTCGGGGCAAATCGACACAAGAGGGCCTGACAGGCGTCGCACCATTGGGGTACAAGAAGCGCGTTAGTCTGCGTATGGCAAAGGAGCGCATCATGACGACGGCTGCGGGTACCACGGGCAAGACGGCTCTCGTGTTGGAGGGCGGCAGCTTCCGCTGCCAGTTTACGGCGGGTGTGCTCGACGTGCTGATGGAGAACGGCATCACGTTCGACGCGTGCTACGGCGTGTCGGCGGGCACCCTCTGCGGCCTCAACTTCAAGTCCCATCAGATCGGTCGCGCCAACCGCGTGAACCTCGCCTTCTGCAACGACAGCCGCTACATGGGCTCGCGCGCCGTCGCACAGTCGGGGAGCCTCGTGGGCTACGACTTTATGCTCTATGACGTGCAGGACCGCATCGACCCGTTTGACACGCAGGCCTATCTCGCCAACCCTATGCCGCTCTTTGCCACCGTCTCGGACATCGTCTTCGGCACGCCCGCGTATCTGGAGGTTAAGGACCCGATCCTCGACATCGACGCGGTGCGGGCCTCGACGTCGATGCCGCTCGTGACCCCTCCGGTCGAGATACAGGGGCATTTCTACCTCGACGGGGGCATTACCGACTCGGTTCCGGTGGAGCGGGCGCTCGAGCACGACGGCTATAGCCGGGCGCTCGTGGTGCTCACGCAGGACCGCTCTTACGTTAAGGGCCCCTACGATCTCATGCGCGCGGCCCGAGCGCGCTATGGCGAGTACCCGTATTTCCTGGACGCGCTCGAGAACCGTCACGAGCGCTACAACGAGCAGCGCGCTCACATCGACGCCTATGAGGAGGAGGGTCGCGCCCTGGTGGTGGCGCCGCCCACGCCGGTTGAGGTCGGCCATGTGGAGCGCAATCCGGAGAAGCTCCTCACCCTCTACATCCAGGGTCGCCAGGAGGCGCAGCGCCTTCTGGGGAGCATTCGGGAGTTTGTTCACCAGAATCATGCATGACATGCGGAGACTCTGAGAATGACCAGCGGTTGACGGTTGACGGCGGAGCGTAGGGCGGTATACTCGACAAGTTACTTTTCAGAGCCCCGTGAATCTCTGTCAAGACACGTAACTGTTGGAGGAGTCCAAGTGATTTCTAAGTCGACTCACTACGCCAAGCAGGGTGAGGTCCAGCGCAACTGGGTTCTCATCGATGCCGAGGGTGCCGTGCTGGGCCGTCTTGCCACCCAGATCGCCATGATCCTGCGTGGTAAGAACAAGCCTCAGTTCACCCCCAATTCCGACTGCGGCGACTTTGTGGTGGTCATCAACGCCGATAAGGTCCAGCTTACCGGCAACAAGGCCGCTCACAAGACCTACTATCGTCACAGCGGTTGGAACGGCGGCCTCAAGGCGGAGAGCTTCCGCGCCGCTATGGAGAAGCACCCCGAGCAGGTCATCGAGCGCGCCGTCCGCGGCATGCTCCCCAAGACCACGCTCGGCCGCAAGCAGCTGACCAAGCTCAAGGTCTATGCTGGCACCGAGCATCCCCATGCTGCCCAGAACCCCGTCAAGATCGAGCTGGAGGCGTAAACCATGGCTGAGAACTCCGTTGTCTACCAGGGCACCGGCCGTCGCAAGAATGCCGTGGCCCGTGTCCGTCTCGTCCCCGGCACCGGCAAGGTGACCGTCAACAAGCGTGACGCTCTCGAGTACTTCGGTCGCAAGAACCTGCTCGACGACGCGCTCGCTCCCTTCAAGGTGACCGACACCCAGGGTGCCTTCGATGTCATCGCCCTCTGCGATGGCGGCGGCATCTCCGGTCAGGCCGGCGCCCTTCGCCTGGGCATCGCCCGCGCGCTTCTCGATGCCGGCGATTACCGCGCCGACCTCAAGCGTGCCGGCTTCCTCACGCGCGATGCGCGCGTGGTCGAGCGCAAGAAGTACGGTCTCAAGAAGGCCCGTCGCGCTCCCCAGTTCTCCAAGCGCTAATCCGCACGAGACATCGCTGGTTGTATGCGGGGCCGCCTTTGGGCGGTCCCGTTTTTTTGTGCCATCTCCATCTGTTTTTCTTTAGAAAAGTTCTCCTAGCCGGTGTTGGCTCCAGCCTGTGCATCTGCGCCGCGCAAAGGTGGATGGCGAGGACGATAGACACCCCAAATTGGGGTACCATTGAGACGTAACCGAAGGCGGATGCGTCGAGTGGGAAAGGGGGATCATGTTCAGCCGTTTTCTGAGTTCGCTATCATCGCGGAGTAAGAGCGAGGTGCTTCTGGCGCCTTTGGCTGGTACCGTGATACCGCTTTCCGAGGTGCGCGATTCGACGTTCTCCTCGGGGGCGCTGGGCGATGGCGTGGCCATACGTCCCACGGGCACCACGGTGGTCGCCCCGGCAGACGGTAAGGTAAAGGCGATATTCCCCACGGGGCACGCGGTCGCCTTGCATACCGATAACGGCCTCGATGTCCTGATCCACCTTGGGCTTGACACCTATAAGCTGGAGGGCCGTCATTTTACGGTCCATGCGCAAGTGGGCGATACGGTCAAATGCGGCGACGTGCTCATCGAGTTCGATCGGGACGCCATTCTGGCTGAGGGTTATGATCTGACCGCGCCGATTCTCATCTGCAACGCGGTCGAGTTCTCTAGCATCAAAGGTAGCGTGGGAGAGACGGTCCATGAGCTCGACAAGCTTATGACGGCTCGAGAACGATAGGTGGGGTAACGGGCGGCGCACGTCACGGCGGGTGCCGCTTTTGGTAGATAGCTCTTTGAAAGGGGCCGCGCTATGAAGATCGTTCGTGCTCGTGATTACGATGATATGAGCCGCAAGGTTGCCAATATCATCTCCGCTCAGGTTATCCTGAAGCCCGATTGCGTGCTGGGCCTGGCTACGGGTTCCACCCCCATCGGCGCGTACAAGCAGCTCGCCGAGTGGAACCACAAGGGCGACTGCGACTTCTCCCAGGTCTCGACCTACAACCTCGATGAGTATCGCGGTCTTTCGCACGATGACCCGCAGAGCTACCACTATTTCATGAAGACCAACTTCTTCGACCATGTGAACATCGACCAGTCCCGCACCCATGTGCCGGACGGCTCCAACCCCGATGCCGAGGCCGCGTGCAAGGAGTACGACCGCATCGTGGCCGAGGCCGGGTATCCCGACCTGCAGCTGCTGGGCATCGGTAACAACGGTCACATCGGCTTCAACGAGCCCGACGATCACTTCTCCAAGGGCACGCACTGCGTCGACCTCACCGAGTCGACGATTCAGGCGAACAGCCGCCTGTTCGATCGCATCGAGGACGTGCCGCGCCAGGCGTACACCATGGGCGTGCAGACCATTATGTTCGCCAAGATGATTGTCATCGCCGCAAACGGCCCCGCCAAGGCGCAGGCCGTCTACGACATGTGCTATGGTCCCGTGACGCCCAAGTGCCCGGCCTCTATCCTGCAGCTGCACGATAACGTGGTGGTTGTTGCCGACGAGGCGGCGCTCGCGCTCTGCCCCAAGGAGTAGCGCGGGGTGCTGCGTGCTTGAATCGCGCAGGCGCCGGCTCTGCGTCTGATGCAGACGCGCCGGATCAGAAACCAGACGATGAGGGCGGTCCGTATGCTCGGGCCGCCCTTTCGCGTTGCGTGGCGGCGTTGCCGCGCTCCGCTGGCGCGGCGTACGCTGTGCCAGCGGGCCTTACCACGTGCCGACGAGCACCTCGGCCTCGACGGTCGCCCGCGTGAGACCCGACCAATCGATGGCGGCGGCGTCGACCGAGAACAGAAGCGGCGTCATGGCGATGAGCGCATCGCGCACCTTAGGCGTGAGCGCGAGGGTATGGGAGACCGTCGTGCGGCTGATAAGCCTGCACGATGCGGCAAAATGGTCGATGACGCGCCGGTTGGAGTATGCGCTGTGGCGCAGCTGGTCGGCGGCGAGCTCGCGCACCTCGTGCAGGTGATGCGCCGTGGGGACGACCTTGATGACGCACCCGCCGGGGGCGAGCACGCGCCGGAACTCCCCGTAGTGTGCGGGTGAGAACACGTCGATGACAGCGTCGATGGCTCCGTCCTGCACGGGAATGGCGGCAAGGTCGGCCACAAACCAGAGGATGCCGTCCTCGGCGTTTTGCCCTGCGGCGAGCTGTATGGAATCGCGCGAGATGTCGAAGGCGCACACCGCGGCGCCCGTACGGCGCACGGCCTCGGCGAAATAGCCCTCGCCGCAGCCGGCGTCGAGGACGCGCAGCGGTTGGCCAGATGAGGGCGACCTCTCGGCGAGCGCCGTGACGACAGCTTGGGCCACCGGGGCATAGAGGCCGCTTGCAAACACGCGTCGACGCTGCTCAAATGAGGAGCGGTCGTACGCGTCGTGCGCATGGGCGCCGCGGAGAAGGTTGACGTAGCCCTGGCGGGCGATGTCGAAGCGGTGCCCGTGGGCGCAGGCGAGGCATGTGCCCTCGCGTGAGACGGGCTGCTTGCAGATGGGGCATGCGAGTACCTGCGCGCATGCGTCAAAACGGTGCAGTTTACGTTGGTCCATCATGCCCTTTCGGCTTACCGTGTCAGGCCGCTACCGCAGGCCGTATGCAGCAGTATAGCCAACGGGACGGCGTGGGGTGACGTGCGCGTGTTACGCGCGCAGAAGCGACGTCAGCTTGAACACGGAGCGGAGCTGCTGCTCGAGCTTGAGGTACGCTTCGCTCTTAGTCGTCTTGAGGGTGACGAGGCAGATGGGAATCGAGATTGCCTCGGATGCGTCGATGGGGACGACGCGGCTCTCGCGAAACGGCTGGCCAAAGGGAGACAGGTACACCGAGAAGTACACGGCCTTGGTGAGGTCGGTATCGGCGGGGTCGCACGTTCCGTCCTCGTTGATGCGCACGATGGGGGCGGTGAGCCCCCGCTCTCGGTAGACGGTGCAGATCGAGCGGTTGAACGAGTCGAAGTCCTCGGACCAGATGATGGGGTAGGGGGCGACATCGGCAAGGCTCAAGGTTTTGCGCCGCGCCAGAGGATGGCCCTTCGTCATGCCCACGCCCGTCGGCAGGCTGCCGATGGCGATGCAGTCGGTGTCCGGCGCGCTGTATGAGCCGATCATGCAAAGGGCGTCGACGGTGCCGGAACGCAGCGCCTCGAGCGATGTTTTGCCGGGGGCGATGAGGATCTCGATTTCGATACCGAGCTTGGCGCCCACGATATCCGCAAGGCGCTTCATAGCCACGTCGCCACCCTCAAACGGCGGCGCGCAGAAGGAGAGCAGCAGCCGCTCGCGCGAGTGCTGGGTGGTGACGCGGTCGGAGAAGGCCTCCAGCTCGTTGAAGCTGTCGAGGATGCGTCGCGCGCGGTTGTAGAACCCCTGCCCGACCGCGGTGGGCTTGACGCCGTGATTGCTGCGGATGAGCAGCGGTGTGCCCACCTCCGCCTCGAGTTCGGAGATGCCTTTGGAAACGGCTTGGACGGTCACAAACTGCTGCTTAGCCGCTGAAGAAAGCGAACCGCCGTCGACGGCGGAAACTAAATAGCGTATGTGACGAATGTCCATAGGTTCTCCGGCATGATAGGCGGCAACTTGAGATGGCAGAAAGCTGCCAAGACATAAGTCTAGGCTCCGAGGAAGGCCGGGCGAAAGGTTCCGGCGGCGTGTTCAACTACTTGTTGATGGGGGGTGCGCACGTGCGCGCGCGGGCGCGGAGGGATGCACGAGGGCGTCACGCCTCCCGCCTCTGTGTACGCGGGGTGCAGGCGGGGTATCCCTATGAGTGCTATGACGCACGTTGGAACAACCGACGGCCGCCGCACCTAAAGACGGCGGCCACGCGAGGAGGTATCGCATGTTTGACCAGCAGACGCTCCAGGCGCTCGCATGGGCGGCGCTCGGCTGCGGCTTTACGTGGCTTATGACGACGGCGGGCTCAGCCGTCGTGCTCTTCACCTCAAACGACCCGGAGAAGGGACGGCTCACGCATCACATCTTTTTAGGCTTCGCTGCGGGCGTGATGATCGCGGCGAGCGTCTGGTCGCTGCTGAACCCCGCGATCGAGCAGGCCGAGGAGCTCGGCCAGATAGGTTGGATCCCCGCTGCGGGCGGGTTTCTGCTCGGCGTCGCGTTCCTCATCGCGCTCGATACCCTGCTGCCCCACCTTCACGCGGGGGAGAAAGATCCCGAGGGGCTGCCCTCGTCGTGGAAGCGCACGACGCTTCTGGTCTCGGCGGTTACGCTTCACAACATCCCCGAGGGTATGAGCGTGGGCCTGCTTTTCGCCATGGCGTCGCAAGCACCGGGTGCGGCGGGCGAGGCGTATCTCGGTATGGCGTTCGCCCTCGCCATCGGTATCGGGCTGCAGAACTTCCCCGAGGGGGCGGCCATCTCGCTGCCGCTGCGCCGCGAGGGGTTCAGCCGTGTAAAGGCTTTTGCAGCCGGCTCGCTTTCCGGCATCGTCGAGCCCATATTTGGTATTCTCGTAGTGCTGGCGAGCGGCTGGATCGCTCCGTTCATGCCATGGCTCCTGGCCTTCGCGGCGGGTGCCATGATCTATGTCGTGGTGGAGGAGCTCATCCCCGAGGCGCATCTGGGCGAGCACTCCAACGTGGGCACGCTCGGCGTCATCGCGGGCTTCGTGATCATGATGGTGCTCGACGTCGCTCTCGGGTAGGGCACCCTCTCCCGGGCCCGCCCTTGCCGGCGCGGTACCAAGAGAGAACGGATGCTCACCTCATGATCAAGCTGTTTGCCTGCGATCTGGACGGCACGTTGCTGAACGTGCGCCATGCTACCGACCGAACCATTCTGCGCTGCGTCGAGGCCGTCGTCGCGGCGGGCGCGCACATCGCCGTCGCTACCGGCCGCGCCGTGCAGACCACCCATGACCACGGTTTTGACGGGGCTCCCGTCGACATGCTCGGATCTAACGGCACGATCGTGCGCGACCGCGAGGGCAACCTGCTCAAGACCTTCCCCATCGACCCCGCCGTGCTCGAGGACCTGCTCACCACGTTTCCCACCATCCCCTTCGATTGCGCCACGCCGGAGGGCATGTTCATCCGCGGTTCCAAGGAGCAGCACGACGAGGGCTTCAGACGCGACAACCCCATCAAGCGCATCATCGTCCGCGGCATGCGCGGCCCCGTGGGTCAGAACCAGATGCACTTCGACCAGACGACGGCAGACATCTTGAAGCTGCATGATGTCTGCAAGGTCAACTGCCGCGTCGTCGACCCGGGCTTGAGCCGAGAGCTCGCCGCCTATCTTGCCGCACACGAGGATACGCTCGTAAACGCGCCCTTCAATCCCATCATGTTCGAGATCTCCGACCGCGATGCCAACAAGGGCGCCGGCGTGGCGTGGCTCGCCTCGTACTACGGCTACACCGAGGACGAGTGCGCCGTGTACGGCGACGGCGGCAACGACATCGCGATGCTCAAGCGCTTCCGGCATTCCTATGCGATGGCCAACGGCAGCGACGAGGCAAAGGCTGCCGCGAGCGCGGTCATCGGCAGCAACGCGTTTCACGCGGTGCCGCGCCACATCATGGCAACGCTCCGGCGCGAGCGCGGGCGCGTGAGCATCGCGTAGGCGCCCGCTTGCGTTTCCCGGCATCGCCTGCCGGGTGCATGTGGAAACAAGGTGCGCGGTACCTCCTGACGTTTAGTATTGCACGTAATGTGCAATACTACTCATGTCGTGCAATAACGCAGACGAAGGAGAACGCGTGGCACACGTCACATCTATGGTGGCGCTCGGGGAGGACCGTGCAGCGACGTCGCCCACAGACGACGTCGTGGCGGACGACGTGCAGGCGGCGCGGCAGGATGCGCCCGCCACAAAACTCGATCGCCGCTCGGCGCGCAGCCAGCACCTGATGCGCGCGGCGCTCGCCGAGCTCATCAACGAGGGCGAGGACCTCTCGCGCATCACCGTGGCATCGCTCACCGAGCGCGCGGGTCTTACGCGGCGCACCTTTTACACCCACTACAAGGACATCCCCTCGTTTGTGGGGCATACCGAGGAGCTCATCTTGGCCGAGATCCGCGCGCGTATCGCACGGATCGCCGCGACGGATCTCGCCGGGCTCTATCGCAACATCGACGACCTCGCGCCCGCACCCGGTGCCGTCGAGCTGCTCGGCTATCTCAAGCGCAACGGCGCCCTCATCGGCGCGCTCATCGGCCCCGGCGGCGACCCGGCTTTTGCCCAGCGCATCCAGGCCATCGCGCGAGACACCGTGGCGAGCCGCATGAAGACGGGCATCTTCCCCGGCGCGCTCGGCACGTTTTTCGATTATTACCTTGCCTACGTGGTCGCTGCCGAGATGGGCATCGTCTCCCGCTGGTTCGAGACGGGCCTCAAGGAGAGCCCCGAGACCATGGCGCGCATCATGACGGTGGTCGCTTTTGTGCGTCCGGGCGATCTGTACGGCAAGCCGATTGACATCAACGTGCCGGCATACGGCATGAAGCTCATGGGTCTCAACGTACACGGGACCCCTTCCGACACGGCAACAAACTAGGAGGCCATCTATGGTTAAGATTCCCGTCGAGGGTGTCACTGCTCCGGTGCCCGAGGGCGCCATCTGGCAGCCCGAGAACAACTACGGCACGCTCCATCTGGGCATCGACGTGGGCTCCACCACCGTCAAGCTGGCGGTGCTGAATGACGACAACAAGATCGTCTACGCCAAGTACCAGCGCCATCACACCGATGTGCGCGCCTGCGCTCGCGATCTGTTTGTGGGCGCCGAGGGCCTGCTCAAGACGGCGCCGATGACGTGCGCCATCACGGGCTCGGGAGGCCTTCTGCTCTCGCAGTGGCTGGGCCTCGAATTTGTGCAGGAGGTCATCGCGAGCAAGCGTGCTGTCGAGACGCTTATCCCGCGCACGGACGTCGCCATCGAGCTCGGCGGCGAGGACGCCAAGATCATCTACTTCGACCAGGGCATCGAGCAGCGCATGAACGGCACGTGCGCCGGCGGTACCGGCGCGTTCATCGACCAGATGGCGACGCTTCTGCACACCGACGCCTCGGGGCTCAACGACCTCGCCCGCCGCGCGACGACCATCTACCCCATCGCGAGCAGGTGCGGCGTCTTTGCCAAGTCGGACGTGCAGCCGCTGCTCAACGAGGGCGCCGCACCCGAGGATGTGGCTGCCTCCATCTTCCAGGCGGTAGTTACGCAGACCATCTCCGGCCTCGCCTGCGGTCGCCCCATCCGCGGCAACGTCGCCTTCTTGGGCGGCCCGCTCCAGTACCTCTCCGAGCTTCGCCGCCGCTTCTACCTCACGCTCGACCTCGACGAGGAGCACCGCATCGTGCCCGAGAACGCCCACCTCTTTGTGGCGTCCGGCGCGGCCATGGCTCACGAGTCGACCAAGCTCGCGACGTTCCCCGAGCTCATCGCTGCGATCGACGCCCTCGGCGATACGCAGGGGTCCGAGGTCGCGCGCCTGGAGCCGCTCTTTGCGGACGAGGCGGCCTACCGCGAGTTCAAGGAGCGCCATGACCGCGAGGTCGTGCCCAAGGGCGACCCGGCCACCTACACCGGCAAGCGCGTGTTCATCGGCATCGACGCCGGCTCCACCACCATGAAGGCCGCCATGGTGGGCGAGGACGGCCAGCTTTTGCACACCTGGTACGGCAACAACAACGGCGACATCCTGGGCACGGCCAAGGTCATCATGGCCGACTTCTACGCGCACATCCCCGCGGGCGCGACCATCGGCCACGTAACCACCACCGGCTACGGCGAGGCCCTGCTCATCGAGGCCCTCAAGGCCGACTCCGGCGAGATCGAGACCGTGGCGCATCTGCGTGGCGCTAAGGCGTTTCTGCCGGGCGTCGAGTTCATCCTCGACATCGGCGGGCAGGACATGAAGTGCCTGCGCGTGCGCGACGGCGTGATCGAGCACATCATGCTCAACGAGGCGTGCTCGTCGGGCTGCGGCAGTTTTATCGAGAGCTTTGCCGTCTCGATGAACATGGACGTGCGAGCCTTTGCCCAAGCGGCCATCGCCGCCAAGAACCCCGTCGATCTCGGCAGCCGCTGCACCGTCTTTATGAACAGCCGCGTCAAGCAGGCGCAAAAGGAAGGCGCCACGGTGGGCGACATCGCCGCCGGCCTCTCCTACTCCGTCATCAAAAACGCCCTCTTCAAGGTCATCAAGCTGCGCGATCCCAAAGAGATCGGCACGAAGGTCATCGTGCAGGGCGGCACCTTCATGAGCGACGCGACGCTGCGCGCCTTCGAGCTCCTGACGGGCGTCAACGCCATCCGCCCGGATATCGCCGGGTGCATGGGCGCCTACGGCGCGGCGCTTCTCGCCCGCGACCGGGCGGGCGCTGAGGGCGTCTCGACGATCCTTGCAGCCGACGAGATTGCGACCCTCACCGTCACGCAGAAGCACGCGCGCTGCGGCCGCTGCTCCAACAACTGCCTTCTCACCATCAACGACTTTGGCGGCGGGCGCCGCTTCATCACGGGCAACCGCTGCGAGAAGGGCGCCGGTCACAAGAAGGCTAAGGTCGAGGTGCCTAACCTCTTTGCGCAGAAAAACGAGCTGCTCTTCAACCGCCCCGTGCTCGAGGAGGCCGACGCGTCGCGCGGCACGGTGGGCCTGCCCCGCGCGCTCAACATGTACGAGAACTACCCGTTCTGGCACGCGTTTTTCACCAAGCTCGGCTTCCGCGTGGTGCTCTCCGACGATTCGAGCAAAAAGACGTACGATGCGGGTATCGAGTCCATGCCGTCCGAGAGCGTGTGCTATCCGGCCAAGCTCTCCCACGGCCACATCATGAACCTGATCGATAAGGACGTCGACTTTATCTGGATGCCGTGCATCCGCTGGGAGCGCAAGGAGGATCCGGCGGCGGGTAACTGCTACAACTGCCCCATCGTCATGAGCTACCCCACGGCGCTGGGCCTCAACATCGACGACATCGCCCAGAAAAACGTCGAGTTCCTCTATCCGTTTGTGCCCTACCACGACAAGGTTGAGCTCAAGCGCCGCCTCTACGAGATCCTCGCCGTCGAGCGCGTGGCGGATGCCGAGGCGGGGCGCGGACGCGTGCGCGGCCCCAAGCTCACGCGATCCGAGGTCGACGCCGCGGTGAACGCCGCCTACGAGGCGGATGCCGCATTCCACGAGGACATCCAGACCATGGGCGAGGAGGCGATTCACTGGATCGAGGAGCACGGCGGCCACGGCATCGTGCTCGCCGGACGCCCCTACCATAACGACCCCGAGATCAACCATGCCCTCCCCGAGCTCATCGCGAGCTTTGGCTTTGCGGTGCTGACGGAGGACTCGGTCGCGCACCTGGTCAAGCCGGACCGCCCCATCCGCGTGGTTGACCAGTGGATGTTCCACAGCCGCCTCTACCGTGCGGCCAAGCTCGTGACGCTGCGCAACGACCTCGACCTCATCCAGCTGAACTCGTTTGGCTGCGGCCTCGATGCGCTCACGACCGACCAGGTGCAGGAGATCCTCGAGGGGTCGGGCAAGATTTACACCGTGCTCAAGATCGACGAGGTCTCGAACCTCGGCGCGGCGCGCATCCGCATCCGCTCGCTCATGGCGGCGCTCAAGGACCAGGAGGCCGAGCGCGCCGCCGCGGCCGCTGCCGCCGGCGAGGCCTATACGCAAGGCGACGCCGCCCCGGTTGCCCCGAGCGGGGACGAGCCGGCGTTCTCCACGCACAAGTACGCGCTCGCGGCGCAGCGGCGGGCCAACTCCGCCGCCTTCGAGAAGGTTCCCTTTACCGAGGAGATGCGCGACGCGGGCTACACCATCCTCTGCCCGCAGATGGCGCCCATCCACTTCGACCTCGTCAAGGAGGTCATGAAGGCCGCGGGCTACAACTTCGAGCTTTTGCCCTCCACCGACCGCGGCGCCGTCGAGGCGGGCCTGCGCTACGTCAACAACGACATCTGCTACCCATCGATCCTGGTGACGGGCCAGATTATGGAGGCCATCGAGAGCGGCCGCTACGATCTCTCCAAGACGGCCGTGATTATCAGTCAGACGGGTGGCGGCTGCCGCGCCACCAACTACATCGCGCTCATCCGCAAGGCGCTGCGCGAGAGCGGCCACCCCGAGATCCCCGTCATCTCGCTCTCGGCCGTTAAGCTCGACGAGAGCAACCCCGGCTTCAAGCTGTCGCCGGGGCTCCTCAAGGCCGCGGTCTACTGCGTGCTCTTCGGCGACGTCATGATGCAGATGCTCTACCGCTGCCGCCCCTACGAGGCCGAGCCCGGCGCCGCCAACGCCCTGTTTGAGGACTATATGGCCCGCGCCCGCAAGCTCGCGCCCAGCTTTACCCGTCGCAGCTTCACCAAGCTCGCGCGCGAGGCCATCCGCGCCTTTGACACCATGCCGCTTGTGGGCGAGGGCACCAAGCCGCGCGTGGGCGTGGTGGGCGAGATCCTCGTCAAGTTCCATCCCACGGCCAACAACCATGTGGTAGAAGTCATCGAGAACGAGGGCTGCGAGGCCGTCGTGCCGGGGCTTCTGGACTTCTTCCTCTACTCCATGAGCAACGCCAAGGTGCAGAAGGACGAGCTCGGCAGCTCGGCGGCTTCGCGTGCGGCCATGGATGCGGTGATCGGCCTCGTAGACTGGATGCGCAAGCCCGTGGACGAGCTGCTTGAGAAGTCGGCGCGTTTCGAGCGCCCCGAGCCCATCTCGGTCATGGCCGAGAAGGCGACCCGCGTGCTCAGTCTCTGCAACAACATGGGCGAGGGGTGGCTGCTCACCGCCGAGATGCTCGACCTCATCGACCACGGCGCGCCCAACATCATCTGCACGCAGCCGTTTGCGTGCCTCCCCAACCACGTGGTGGGCAAGGCTGTGATCAAGGAGCTGCGCCGCCAGCACCCCGAGAGCAACATCGTGGCCGTCGACTACGACCCCGGTGCCTCCGAGGTGAACCAGCTCAACCGCATCAAGCTCATGATCTCGGTGGCGAAGGAGAACATGCGGGCAGGCAAGGGCTTTACCATGGAGAGCGTGAAGCCACTCGCCATGGACATGGACGACAGCAAGTTCCGTCCCGACCACACGGGCGATGCGGGCCACGGGGCCGCTGGCGCCGTGCGGGGCGGCGCGGCTGCGGTGGGCTCGTGCACGGCGTGCGGCGCGGTGACCGAGGATGCCGTGGCGTCTGTTGCCGAGCGGCTCGGTGCGGGCGTCGGCACCGATAGGTAGGCGCGCGGGCTCCCGCCCCGGTCGCCCGAGCCCCCTTGCTGAAAGAAATCGCGTTTAGGTCACATCTCCCACGTGATAGAGGGCCTAAACGCGATTTCCTTGAGATGCCGGCCATTCTTGCTCGCAAGATCGCCTCCCTTGCATAACGTCACGCTTACGGTCGTTTGCAGTATTCGACTTGACCGTAAGCGTGACTATTCCAAAAAGAGGGCGGGGGTCGCCCCCCCTCGATCGTGTCTGCGGTGGCAATATGGTTCCTCGCTTTCGCGAGGGAGGGACTTGAAGCGCAACCGTACGACCGTGCGGTGTCCGTGCGGTGTCCGAGCGGTGCTCGTGCTCGGGCGCGTGTCGGCGGTTTTGTGCCATTTGCACCCGTCTACGTGGATGCAGCGTGCGCTGTGCTAACATATCGACCAACGCGTTGACGGAGAGGGTTGCACCCGCCGCGTCGCCGCCAAGAGAGGGAGGGTCACCGGCTGAGAGCCCACCTGCGGAGGCAAGGATGCAGCGTTCACTCCCGAGCAGCGACCTGAACGGTACGGCGGCGATGAGGGGCACTCATGGCCGCGGCTGAGTAGGGAAGCCGTTGCCCCACGAGACGGGGTCAAAGGGGGTACGGGGGGAGACAACCCTCGGCCAAACAAGGTGGTACCGCGGTATATGAGCCGTCCTTGGGATTCGTTCCCAAGGACGGTTTTTTATTGGCTCTACCAGAAAGGACACGTATGAGTCTGATAGAGGATCTGGACGCGCTCGAGGCCCGCGCGCGCGAGATGATCGAGGGCGCAGACGGCGCCGATGCGCTCGAGGCGGCGCGCGTCGCGCTCCTCGGTAAGAAGGGCGAGATCACGGTGCTCATGCACATGATGGGCAAGGTCGCCCCCGAGGAGCGCCCGGTGCTCGGCAAGCGCGCCAACGAGCTGCGCCGCATCGTCGAGACGCTGATAGAGCACGCCTCGAGCGACCTCAAGCGTCAGGCGATGGCGAACCTCATGGCGACCGAAGCCGTTGACGTGACGCTTCCCGGCGCCCGCCCCACCCTCGGCCATCAGCACCTCATCAACCAGATCGCCCAAGAGATCGAGGACGTGTTCTGCGCCATCGGCTACACCGTCGAGGCCGGTCCCGAGGTCGAGACCAGCTGGTACAACTTCACGGCGCTCAACGCCCCCATGGATCACCCCAGCCGCTCGGCGCGCGACACGTTCTACGTGGTCGATAACGCGCCCGGCAGCGTCGTG
Source organism: Collinsella sp. An268 (assembly GCF_002159765.1). Lineage (GTDB taxonomy): Bacteria > Actinomycetota > Coriobacteriia > Coriobacteriales > Coriobacteriaceae > Coprousia. The sequence continues at coordinate 121,079 of NZ_NFJH01000007.1, forward strand.
CACCCCGAGCCGCACGCCGCGGGTGAGTCCGACGTGCTGCTGCGCACGCAAACCTCGGGCGGGCAGATTCATATCATGGAGCACCAGGAGCCGCCCATCTACGCCATCGTGCCGGGTACGGTCTACCGCCCCGACACGGCCGACGCCTGCCATCTGCCGCAGTTCCACCAGGTCGAGGGCCTCGTGGTGGACGAGGGCATCACGTTCGGCGACCTTAAGGGCACGCTCGACTACTTTGCGAAGGCCATGTTCGGGCCCGAGCGCAAGACGCGCTACCGCCCGCATTTCTTCCCCTTTACCGAGCCCTCCTGCGAGCTCGACGTCTCGTGCCATGTCTGCGGGGGCAAGGGCTGCAGCTTCTGCAAGCACTCCGGCTGGATCGAGATCTTGGGCTGCGGCATGGTCGACCCCAACGTTCTCATCAACTGCGGCGTCGACCCGGAGCGCTACACCGGCTTCGCCTTTGGCATCGGCGTGGAGCGCGTCGCGGCGCTGCGCTACGACCTGCCCGACCTCCGCGCGCTCATGACCGGCGACATGCGCTTCTTGGCGCAGTTCTAAGAAAGGGGAGATACGCATGCGCGTTTCCTATAGTTGGCTAAAAGATCTGATCGACGTGCCGGAGAGCCCGGACGAGCTCGCGCGCGAGTACATTCGCACCGGTACCGAGGTCGAGGCGATCGAGACCGTGGGCGATGCCTTTGAGCACGTCGTCACCGCGCAGGTCGTCTCCAAGGAGCCGCATCCCGATTCCGACCACATGTGGGTGACGATGGTCGACGTGGGGTCGTACAACCTGGGCGAGGACGGATCTCCCGCCCCGCTCCAGATCGTGTGCGGCGCCCAGAACTTCGAGGCGGGCGACCATATCGTCACGGCGCTCGTGGGCGCGGAGCTCCCCGGCGGCATCAAGATCAAGAAGAGCAAGCTCCGCGGTGTGGTGTCGTTGGGCATGAACTGCTCGGCGCGCGAGCTCGGGCTCTCGGGCGACCACTCGGGCATCATGATTCTGCCGAAGGACGCGCCCGTGGGTGTGCCGTTTGCGGAGTACCACGAGACGGCCGACACCGTGCTCGATTGCGAGATCACCCCCAACCGCCCCGACTGCCTCTCGATGATGGGCATGGCCGTCGAGACCTCGGCCATCTTCGATCGCGACACGCACATCGAGCTGCCGCAGATCCAGCACGAGGACGAGAGCGTGCACGTGGACGACATCGTCGAGGTGACGATCGCGGCCCCGGAGCTCTGCAGCCGCTACACGGCGCGCGTGGTGCGCGGCGTCAAGATCGGCCCCTCGCCCGACTGGCTCGCGAGCCGTGTCGCGGCGGCGGGCATGCGCCCCATCAACAACGTCGTCGACGTGACGAACTACGTCATGATGCTGACGGGCCAGCCGCTGCACGCCTTCGACCTCGGCAAGCTCTCCGAGCGCGAGGGGCGTCGCCACGTGGTGGTGCGCGCTGCGCGCGCGGGCGAGACGATCCAGACCCTCGACGGCCAGGAGCGCACGCTCTCGGCGGACATGTGCGTCATCACCGATGACGGCGAGCGTCCCGTGTGCCTTGCCGGCGTGATGGGCTCGCTCGATTCCGAAATCGACGAGACGACGCACGACGTGCTGCTCGAGGCCGCGTGCTTCGACGCGAGCCACATCTCGCGCACGAGCCGCAACCTCTCGCTCATCTCCGAGGCGTCCATCCGTTACGAGCGCCAGGTCGACCGCACCCGCTGCCCGGAGGTCTCGCGCATCGCGGCGGCGCTCTTCGAGCAGTGCTGCGGCGCGACGGTGGTCTCGGGGGCGATCGACGTCTACCCCGTGCCCGTGGAGCCGCGAACCATCGCGCTGCGCCCGGCGCGCGCCTGCGCCATCGCTGGCGCCGAGATCTCGACGGACTTCATGCGTGCGCGTCTCGCACGCCTCGGCTGCACCGTGGCGGACGGCGAGGCCGACGCGCTTACCGTCACCGTGCCCACCAACCGCCCCGACCTCGAGCGCGAGATCGATCTGATCGAGGAGATCGTGCGCCTCTGGGGCATGGACCGCGTGCCGGCAACCATCCCGGCGGCCAGAAACCACATCGGCGGCCTCACCCACGATCAGCGCCTCGTGCGCGAGATCGGCCAGATCATGCGCGCCTGCGGCCTTAACGAGACGCTCTCCTACGCGTTCGCCGCACCCGGCGACCTCGACCGCTGCGGTATGACCGACGAGGGGCGGGGCGTGCCGGTCAAGATCATGCGCCCGCTCGTGGCCGAGCAGTCCGAGATGCGCCGCACGCTGCTGCCGGGCCTTTTGACGAGCGTCGCCTACAACGAGGCGCACGGACAGGAGAACGTGCACCTCTACGAGATCGGCACGCTCTTCCACGGTCGCGAGAACGCGAGCCTGCCCAAGGAGCGCCAGAGCATCGCCGGCGTGCTGTCCGGGGCGTGGGACGACATCACCTGGAACCAGAAGTACCGCCCCCTGCGCTTCTTCGACGGTAAGGGTATCGTCGAGGAGCTCCTGGCCCAGCTGCGTGTGGAGAAGGTGCGCTTCCGTCCCGCCGAGGGCGCGGGATACGCGTTCCTCCAGCCCGGCCGCGGCGCCGAGGTGCTTGCCGGCGGTACCGTGCTCGGCTGGGTGGGCGAGATTCACCCCGAGGTGCGCGAGCGCTACGATATCGCGCTACCCGTGGTGGCATTCGAGCTCAGCCTCGACGCCCTCATGCGCGCCGCGCGCGATCAGGGCGCCTACGCCGGGTTCTCCACCTACCCGGCGGTGGATGTCGACCTCGCCATCGTGGTGGACGAGAGCGTGACGTACGAGACGCTCGTCCAGCGCCTGACCTCGGCGGGCGGCAAGCTCCTGCGCGACGTGCGCCTGTTTGACGTGTACCGCGACGATGCGCGCGTGGGCGCGGGCAAGAAGTCGATGGCGTTTGCCCTTACCTACCGCGCCGACGACCACACGCTCACGTCCGATGAGGTCGAACGCGTGCACGGCAAGCTGGTCGAGAAGGTGTGCCGCGCCGTCGGCGGCGAGGTGCGCAGCTAAGTACTGTCAGCGTCGCGCCGCGGGACCTTTTGCGCGCCTTGCACGCCCCTCGCCGCCTGAGGCGGGGGTGATGTGCGAGGCGCGCCCGCAGCGCCGGTGCGGAGGTAGAGTTCGGGCGAGGTCCAAACGTGGGGGAGTGCAGGGTATGCCCAGCTGGAACATACATATCGCGCAGACGGAGCGCCTGTTTCAACGCGGCGGCGCCGTGGCGCGGACGGTCGTCGATCGCAACGCGTTCCTCTTCGGCAGCCTCATCCCCGATATCTACGTCGGCTACATGACGCCGGCCATCAGGGAGCCCATCCCCTACCGCATCACGCATTTCGCCACGCCGTCCCACATTCCCAAGCCGCGTGAAGGCGAGTTTTGGGATACGTATGTGGCGCCCGCGGCAGAGCGCCTGGGCGTGCGTCCGGGCGGGTGCGCGGTGAGCGAGGCCGACCGCATACCCGCGGCGTCCCTGCGCGTCGAGCAGGACTATGTCAGCCGCTCCCATTACCCGCAACGCTACGAGGACGCCGAGCCGCCGGTGTGGCAGGCCGTCTCCGCCGACGATGACGTATCGCCCGCGGCCCTCGAGCGTTCGCTTTTCGACCTGTTGCTGGGTACGTGGTCGCATCTTATGGCGGACAATCTCTGGAACACGCGCGTCAACGAGTTCCTCGACGCGCACGGCGGCAAGCCGAGCGAGGAGTTTCGCATCAAGAAGCAGGGCGATTTCGACCTGTTTGGCAAGGCGCTCCCGCTCGACCTCATCCCGCGCGCCACGCCGCGCCTCATAGCTACGGTGCGGGCGTTTCCGCAGTATGAGATAGATGAGCAGGCGATTCTCACTACCATTGGCGTTGCGCACGAGACGGTGCGCACCAACCATGGGGATGAGAACCCGCGCTACCGGCTGCTGACGTCGGACTTTTTTGAGCACGTGTTTGCCGAGAACCTCGATGCGGCGGATGAGGCGGTGGCGATGCGCCTGCCGTAGGCGGACGCATCGCCCGCTCGGGCTCGCCACATCGGCGCGAGCGCCCGGCCAAGACCGCACCGGCCGTCCGCCGCGCACGGACCGTACATTCGCGCGCACATTGCCGCGCGTTTTGCCCGGGCCTCGGGACATTTCCCGCGGCAAAGAACCCGGCAATGTGCGCGCGAATGTACGGTCGGCAAACGTGCAGGTAGAGACCTGTGCATTTTCCCTTGCAATGTACTCGCCGCCCCGTTTGGGCCCTCGCAGCGCACCATTCCGTACATTGCGCCCGATATTGCACCGAGGCGCCGGCAAAAGAGCCTGCAATGTACGCGGTGATGTACGGTGGCGAGGAGGCGTCGACGGGTGCCCGGCGAAACGCTCCGCAAGGTAGCCGCACTACGGGAGATGCCGCCAGAGCGCCCGGCAAAACGCCGTGCAAAGCTCTCGCAGGGGAGGCTGCCGGCACGTCTTTCCCCAACCGGTGGTTAGCACCTCGGTAGCGCCTCGGGACGCGGTCAAACGGAGCTCGTAGGATTCGCGCGGGACTCGCGTGCTGCTACGGTGCGGGAGGTGCGTCGGTTCGTCATGCAACGGAAACAGGGATAGCGTAGACTACAATCTTCGCACACCGTTATACGAGAACCGTTGACGAGGAACATGCATGTTTGACCAATTTATGTCGCTTTTGGCCGCACTCAACGCCAACGTGCTGTGGGGTATCCCCATGGTCGTGCTCATGATTGGAACGGGCGCATTCTTGCTCGTGGTCACCCGGGGCGTCGTCTTTGCACGCTTCAACGTCGTGATGCGCTATACCACCAAGACGCTTTTCCGCCGACCGGACAAATCCGAGTTGGAGCAGGGCGCCATCTCGCCGTTCCAGGCGGTCTGCACCGCCCTTGCGGCAACCCTCGGTACCGGCAACATCGTGGGCGTGGCCCTTGCCGTCGCGACCGGTGGTCCGGGGGCGATCTTCTGGCTGTGGCTGAGCGCCCTTGCGGGTATGGTCATCAAGTTCTGCGAGGTCACGCTGTCGGTGGCGTACCGCACGCGCAACGAGCGCGACGAGATCGTGGGCGGCCCCATGTACTACATCTCCCGCGGTCTCGGTCTCAAGTGGCTCGCGGCGCTCTTCGCCACCTTCGGGTTTCTGGCGTCCTTCGGCATCGGGGCGAGCGTGCAGGCCAACTCCCTCGCCGTGAGCGTCAACGAGACGTTCGGCATTCCTCTCCCCGCCATCGGCGCCGTCGTGGCGTTGCTCGCCGGCCTTGTCCTCATCGGCGGTATAAAGCGCATCTCGCAGATCACCGAGCTGCTCGTGCCCTTCGCCGCTATCTTCTACCTTGTCTGCGCCGCCATCGTGCTCGTCTTCAACGCGGCCGAGATTCCCGCTGCCATCGCCATGATCTTCCGCGACGCCTTCACCGGCACCGCCGCTACCGGGGGCTTTCTGGGTGCTACGGTGATGTATGCCTGCCGCGTCGGCATGTCGCGCGGCGTGTTCACGCACGAGGCGGGCATGGGTTCGGCGCCCATTGCGCACGCCTCCGCCGATACCGACCATCCCGCCCGCCAGGGGCTGTGGGGCACGTTCGAGGTGTTCTTCGACAGCATCGTCATGTGCACCATCACCGGACTCGTCATCATCACCTCAGGTCTCTGGTGCGCCGACCCCATGATGTCCGAGGGCGCCATGAGCTCGGCGGCCTTTGGGCAGAGCATCCCGGGCGGTCAGTACGTGGTGACGGTGGGCCTCATGCTCTTCGCCTTCGCGACGCTCATCGCCTGGTACTACTACGGCGAGAAGTGCGTGGAGTACCTGTTCCGTGGGCGCCGCGGTAGCCGTGTGGCGGTCCGCGTCTATCAGGTGGCCTATGTGGCCATGGTGTTTGCGGGCTGCGTGGCGAACCTCGACGCCGTGTGGGAGTTCGCCGATTTCTTCAACGGCCTTATGGCGATCCCCAACCTCATCGCGTTGATTGCGCTCGCTCCCGTGATCAGGCGGCTCTCGCGGGATTTCTTCCGCGATCCCGACCGCGTGCGACCGCGCGGCACCGATTACCGCAATCTGCTGACGTTCCGCGACGAGGAGGGGGCGGGTCCCCGCTAGATTGTCTCGCGCACCCGGCGTCAATCTTCTGCAACCGCCACCTGGGGTGGAATCGCGGTGTGCATGACGGTGTACGAGACGCCGTCATCCCCTATGTCGACGGCCCGCTTGAGCTCGAAGGCGAACGTGCGGTACACGAGCTCGGCGATGCGCGGCGCAGCAGCCTCAACGGTCTCGAGCCCCAAGCCCTCGAGTTCGAGCCCGAGGGTGGGACGCGCCTTAGCGAGGGCCCGAGCGAGCGCACCCTCTGCCACTTGGGGCTTCCAGGCGTGTCCGGCATCGGGGGGAATCAGCCTGCCCTCGGGCGGACGGGCGGCTGGCCAAGGGAGCGAGCGCGTGGCGCGCTCGAGCACGCGGGGATAGTCGCGCGCTATGACATCGCCCATGCGTATGACATCGGCGGCGAGTGCGGTGTCCCAGGTAAGGGCGCTGACCAGGTACTCGCTATCCACGGATAGGCCGGAGAGGTCGCGTGCCCATCGGATGATGGCGAGAAGTGCCCGTCCGATGAGCGATGCGTTTTTGAGTCTGTCGAGCGCCTCTTTCATCTGCTCGTCGATGACAGAGGCGGATTCGCGTGGATCGAGCGCATGCCTCTCGTGCGCGCGCCGCCATGGCGAGAGGCCCTCGCCCCGGCGGACCGCGGCCTCGTCGGAAACGGCGCGCTCCCAGGTTTCGAGCACTTCAGTGGACGTATTGCGCCATGCTTGGGCGAGTGCGCCGCGCGCAACGGCTCCCAACGCACCCCACGCATCGCGTGGGCCGCGCGGCGCGATAAGGCGTCGGTGCATGCGAGCAAGTTCATCCCTCTCTGCAAGGTGGCGCGCGCCGACGGTGAGCGCCGCAGACATCGAGGGGAGCTCGCAGACATCGTCCACAACGACGAGCACCGTGCCCGTGCCCGCCCTGAGGAGCGCTCGGCCGTGCACGTTGAGAAGCGCCCGGTCGTCGGGGGCGTCAAAGTGCGCGTCGGGCAGGCAGAGCACCCAAGCGCTTGCCGAGGCGGCCCAGAAGAAATGCGGGTCGGCGGCGCGGACGGCGCCCACTACCCGGGCGTACAGACGGCCGAGTCCCTGCTCGATTCCGTCGAGGTACGCAGCTTTCTGCTCATCGGAAAGAAAGTCCGTCTCGGTGTCGGCGCCGAGCGCGCGCCCTGAGGACGACGCTTCGGTAAGATTGGACCGTTGCGGCGCGTTTTGCAGGACGGTCGCATAGTGCTCGGCTGATGCCCATGCGTCGAGGGCGGGCGCGTCGAGCTCGACGGCGAGCTCGCGCGGTCCCGCAAATGCCGCGGCCTCAGTCCGCTCCGCGCCAAAGAGCGCGCGCACCGTGGCGCATACGCCCGCGTTCGCATCGACCCAAAGGGCGATGGAGCCGTATATCCCTTGGAGTTCCATGTTTCCTCCTCGTTGGGTGATGCGTTATCAAAACGCGTTCCCAGGAGCATGTGCTAGGGCTTTTGCGCACGGTCTTCACAGGCTACCACGGGTGCTCGGTCTGGCTGCCGCCCACCCAGACAGCGCTTGTGCCCTGCGGGTTGGAAAACCCGGGTACACCCGCTTCGCGCTCGCAATGGCTGCGGAGGCAGAGCAGGGCGCTTTGCGCGATAGCGCCGCCGAGGCTCTCCATCGTCTCCTGGCCGCATCCGACAAAGAGCGTACGGAGCGTCTCCGTGTAGGTGTCGAGCGCACGGCCGAGGTCGTCGTCCCACGGGGAGACCCATGGTTGGCGGGACTCCGCTTCGAGCTCGTCGTCGTTCTCGACGCAGGGAGAGGGCCAGGGGAGGTCGTGCACGGTTGCTGCCAAGGCAAATCCGAGGCGGGCGGGCAGCTCCTCGCCCAGCCGATAGGCAGTGCCCCCGGGGCTGTTATCGCGTGCGTGATGCATGAGCTCCTCGACGGGAAGCTCGACGCCAGTTTTGAGCTTGAGGTAAGCGGCGACAGCATCGCACGTGTCTTCCAGCAGGCGATCGGGTAGCTCGCTTTTCCATTCGGCAACCGCCTGTTCGCGAGCGACGGCGAACGACCGATGCGCGGTGAAGCGCGTGAGCCCGCGCTCGATGCGGTAGGGGGAGGCCGCGCCGCGCCGCCGCACCCAGGCCTCGTCCATCACCGCGCTCTCCCACACCCCTTCGGCCCATTCCGCCGCGTCGCGGAGCGCCTCTACGAGGGCGCCGGTGGCGAACAGCCCCAAGAAGCCGAGGTCGCGCGGGCGCTTGACGGGGTTGGGAAGAAGCTGGTGCTCGAGGAACGTTACTTCTGTGTGCGCGCGGAGCCAGCGAACGGCGACGTCGAGCGCGGCGGCGCTCAGGGGACCGGGTTTGCGCGAGGCGCCCTTGGTCGCGCGTGCCGTTGCGAGGCGGCCTCGGATCTCGCAGACGACGGCGTCGAGTGCAAGCAGGCGATAGCCATCTTCGGCAAGCGCTTCGGCGGCTGCCCAAAACGCCCAACGGTGGGCGAGCAGGGTCTCTATAGATGCGGGGAGGGGCCGTGGCCACACGATGGCCCAGGTCACATCGTCCTCAGCGGTGTCGAAAAAGGCGGGGCCGCGTCCTTAACGCGGTGGAGCACATGCCGATACAGCTGGATGAGCTCCTCTCCCGTCTCACGGTCTGCGGGAAGGGGGCGGGACCGGCTGCGGGGGTTGGCGACAACGCCCCCATCGTAGGTTGCCCATGTTGCGACAAGGTGGGCATCGAGCTCCATCTCGGTTGAGAAAGCAGGGTGCGCGCTCAGGTCGGCGGCGTCGGCCTTGCCCCTTAGATCCACCAGTGCGCCGCGCGCATGGCACAGGGCTGCTGCGGAATCGAGGTGGAGGGCGATGACCCCGTGATACGTCGTCTTCATTGGTACTCCTCTCTGCACCGGGTGTGTTCCTGGTTCCTAAATCGGCCCCGTCGGCTAAATTGCCTTAGCATCTTACGAACAATGTAGTATATTAGTCGATATAATGCAACAATATACTATAGTATTATGGCTACAGTCGCGTGAAAGGAGCAATAATGGCAACAATAGCGACCGTCCTTTTCCACGGAGCGCACGAGTTGGATTGGTGGGATGCGGTGTGCATCACGTTCGACACGTCGCCCGAGCAGACTCTGACGGTGGCGCAGCCCTTCCGCTGCACGATTGATATGCCGCTCGACGGGGACGACCTTGCGGGGCGTTACGGCCATGCGGTGCGCACGGTTCGCGAGGCGGGACTGGGGTATTTCGATGCGGGCTGGAGGGAGCTTTGGGTCGATACCGCCTGTTTCTCCGATGCGGAGCGCGTCGACCGCTATGGGAGCGCCTTCGCATGGGCGGTTAGGGGACAGGCCCTCATGCTGAACACCGACGCCTGCCGGCGCGGCCTGAAAGCTCGCTACGGGCTCAAGGGCCGCCTCGCCGCACGGCTGCCCGCGAGTATCTCGTGGGTGGGCAGGCTGCTTGAGCGCTCGGCTCTCGATACCTTGGTGATCTGGGCCGCGCTCTGCGACCATCGGCGCGACCTCGATGCCCTGGTGGCCATGGGCGAGGTCGATGCGCGCCGCGCGCAAAAAGATGCAGCTACGTGGAGGGACACGCTCGACCCCCAGCGGGCGATCATGGGGGAGGACGATATCTCCTCAAATGCGATTCGCTCGTACCAACCTTGGGTATGAGAATCGGTCCCTCCGGCGACACCAGCCCATCCAGCAGCCGCCCCTGCAGGGAGCAGCATCACCCATTTTCCTCAAAGATGGTTGAGCGGTGCTCAACGATGGATGATGCGCTCAGGGAAATGAAGTGCGCGCATGTGCATGCCCTATGGCCTTTCGTGGCATAGTGTGGGGGAGCACATTTCTGCAGGGGGCGACACGGGGGAGTAGTCGTGGAATATATGACGGTGGGCGAGGCAGCGCAGCACTGGGGCGTGACCGAGCGCTTGGTGCAGCGCCTGTGTGCTGATGGGCGCATCGCGGGGGCGGTGCGGTTCGGCCGTTCATGGGGCATTCCCGCGAGCGCGCGCAAGCCCCAGGACCCGCGTCGCGAATCCGCTACGCTCGACGATGCACAGCAAGCAAAGCGCCAACCCGGTGACTACGCTAACTTGATGCCGCTTCTCAACGCGGCGTTTGAGCCGGGGCACGCGCGGGAGTTCGTTGATTCCCTGGGTGCGGGCCCGCGGGCAGATATCGCTCGTGCGGAGCTTTTCTACTTCACGGGGCATGCTGACGAGGCGGTTGCTCTGGCGAATCTCCATCTTTCGAGCGACGATGTCGAGATCCGCCTTTCCGCCCACCTCATCTACGCCTTCGCCAACCTGCCGCTGGGTAATATCGACGGTTCCCGCCGAGCGCTCGAAGGGGCGCTGAGCGCGCTGGAGCGCTCGTCGCTCGAGACGCCGCAGCTCCGTGCCGCCCAAGGCTTCATCTCCCGGGCGGCAAGCACGCTGCTGCATCTTAAGGACCCCGAAGATGCGCCCGACGTGATCGATGCGCTTCCGTTTCTGCCCCCGGGCCTGCGCGCCTTCGCGTTCTATGTGCAGGCGCATGCCGCCTACCTGGCGGGCGACCACGCACGCAGCCTCGGCATCGCGGAGACCGCGCTCATGGGTGCGGATGAGACGTACCCCATTCCCGCAATCTACCTGCACCTTGTTGCCGTGATGGACCTTATGGCGCTCCGCAGGCCAACCGAGGCGCGCGAGCATCTCCTCTGCGCTTGGGAGCTGGCGCGCCCCGACGACCTGATCGAGGGCTTCGGCGAGCACCACGGGCTTCTCGGCGGGATGCTGGAGGCCGTCATCAAGCCGGGATGGCCGGAGGACTTCAAACGCATCATCGACATCACCTATCGGTTCTCTGCGGGATGGCGGCGCGTGCACAACCCGGCGACGGGCGACGATGTTGCGGACAATCTCACCACTACGGAGTTCACCGCCTCCATGCTCGCGGCGCGCGGATGGACCAATGCGGAGATCGCCCAGCATATGGGGGTATCACCCAACACGGTGAAGAGCTACATCTCGTCCTCGCTGCGCAAGCTCGGCATCACGCGCCGCCAAGACCTGGGCCGGTTCATGCTGGCGTAGCGATTGCGCGGGCGCGGTGCGCCTGGCGGTGCGCACGCATAGCAAAAGGCGCCCGGCCGGAGCCGAGCGCCTCAAGGGTTCGTGCGGTGTCGAGCGCAAGCGCGCTTAGTGCACCTGAACGACGTACGCCACGTTGGTGGACGTGATCTTGTCGGCGAGTGCGATGGAGGTCTTGGGATCGCCGACGGTCACGACGGCGAGGTCGTTCTTCTCAACGCAGCCGCAGTCCTTGGCGGCCTGGATGGCCTTCTGGACGGTGTCGTCGACAGTGCCCTGGGTGATGGCGGCGTAGTGCGGCTCAACGCCCCAGTACATGATCATCTTCTGCACGGCCCACTTATGGCGCGAGAACGCCACGACCGGGGTCTTGGGGTGGAAGTGCGAGATGAGGCGCGCGGAGCGGCCGGTGGTCGTTGGGACGATGATCGCCTTGGCGCCGATGGTGGTGGCCATGTTCACGGCGGAGAGGCCCACGACGTTGTTGATCACGCGGGTGCCGTGGCTGCCGGCCGGAACCTCGAGCGGGCCGTGCGCGGCGATGTGCTGCTCGGTCTCATGCGCGATCGACGCCTGCATGCGGACGGCCTCGACCGGGTACTTGCCGGCCGCGGTCTCGCCGGAGAGCATGACGGCGTCGGTGCCGTCGTAGATGGCGTTCGCGACGTCGGCGACCTCGGCGCGGGTCGGGCGCGGGTTGCGGATCATGGAGTCGAGCATCTGGGTCGCGGTGATGACGGGCTTGTAGGCCGCGTTGCACTTGGCGATGATGGTCTTCTGGATGTGCGGCACGAGCTCGGGCTGGATCTCGATGCCGAGGTCGCCGCGGGCGACCATGACGCCGTTGGAGGCCTTCAGGATGTCGTCGAAGTTCTTGACGCCGAGGGCGCACTCAATCTTCGGGAAAATGCCGACGTGCTCGCCGCCGTTCTCGTCGCAGAGCTTGCGGATCTCGCGCACAGCGTTGCCGTCGCGGATGAAGGAGGCGGCGATGAAGTCGATGCCCTCCTTGAGGCCGAAGAGGATGTCCTCACGGTCGCGCTCGGTGATGGCGGGCAGGCCGATCTCGACGTTGGGGACGTTCACACCCTTGCGCTCGCCGATCTCGCCGCCGTTCTCGACGGTGCAGTGCATGTCCTGGCCGTCGATGGAGTCGACGATGAGACCGATGAGGCCGTCGTCGATAAGGATCTTGGAGCCCGGACGAACCTCGTGGGGGAGGTTCAGGTAGTCGAGGGAGATGTGGCTGGCGTTGCCGAGGCGCTCCTCGGAGGTCTCCTCGGCGGTGACGATGATCTTGTCGCCGGCCTTGACGGAAATCTTCTGGTGGTCCTCAAGCAGGCCCGTGCGGATCTCGGGGCCCTTGGTGTCGAGCAGGATGCCCACGGGGGTGTCGAGCTCCTCGGCGATGCGCTTGACGCGCTCGATGCGGCCGTGGTGCTCCTCGTAGGAGCCGTGGGAGAAGTTGAAGCGGGCGACGTTCATGCCCGCCTTGATCATCTCGCGCAGGGTGTCGTCGTTGTCGCAGGCGGGGCCCATGGTGCACACGATCTTAGTGTGTTTGTACATCCGTCCTCCAGTGGTCTTTCTCTTATCTCTTGTACGTCATCGCGCATTATAGAAGGGTTTTTGCAACCGTACGGCGGCATTTTTTGACCGCACACCGAATTTTGATAGATATAAGGACAATACAAGCGCTACGCACGCTGCGCGCCGGGGTCCGGTTAACCGCGTTAATTTAGATGGCCCGGCATCGATTTGCGGTACCATAGAGAACATTGTCAGCTGCTGCCCAGCACGGCAGCCTTGACGAGCCCTTGCCCCGGCTGCCGGGGAATTATGATCGGGCGTCAATCTGCAGGGCGGCTTGATGCTCCCGGGAGGGAAACGGTATGCAAAAGGAATACTTGGCTTCGGCCGAGGAGGTGCTCGAGGCACAGTCCACGAGCGCCGATGCGGGCCTTGCGGCCGGCGAGGCGGCGAGTCGCCTCGCGTCCGTGGGCCCCAACAAGCTCAAGGAGGAGGAGAAGACCCCGCTCTGGAAGCGCTTCTTTGAGCAGATGGCCGACCCCATGGTCATCATGCTCATCGTCGCCGCGGTCATCTCCGCCGCCACGGGCATGATTCAGGGTGAGCCCGAGTGGGCCGACGTCATCATCATCCTGACCGTCGTCATCATCAACTCGGTGCTCGGCGTCGTGCAGGAGGCAAAGTCCGAGCAGGCCCTCGAGGCGCTGCAGCAGATGAGCGCCGCGCAGTCGAAGGTCATCCGCGACGGCAAGATGGTTCACCTGCCCTCCGCGGACCTCGTCCCCGGCGACGTCATCGTGCTCGAGGCGGGCGACTCGGTTCCTGCCGACTGCCGCGTGCTCGAGAGCGCGAGCATGAAGATCGAGGAGGCCGCGCTCACCGGCGAGTCCGTGCCCGTGGAGAAGCACGTCGATGCCATCGCCCTTGCTGAAGGGGTGGACGACGTGCCGCTCGGCGACCGCAAGAACATGTGCTACATGGGCTCCACCGTGGTGTACGGCCGCGGTCGCGCCGTGGTGGTCGCCACCGGTATGAAGACCGAGATGGGCAAGATCGCCGACGCCCTCACCACCGCCAAGAAGGAGCTCACCCCGCTCCAGATGAAGCTGAACGAGCTCTCCGTCATCCTGACCAAGCTCGTGCTCGGCATCTGCGTGGTCATCTTCGCCGTCGACATCATCCGCCACTTCGGCGAGCTGGGCTCGAACCCCGCCATGATCCTCGACACCTTCATGGTTGCCGTGTCGCTCGCGGTCGCCGCGATCCCCGAGGGCCTTGTCGCCGTCGTCACCATCGTGCTCTCCATGGGCGTGACCAAGATGGCGAGGCGCCAGGCCATCATCCGCAAGATGACCGCGGTCGAGACACTCGGCTGCACCACCGTCATCTGCTCGGACAAGACCGGTACGCTCACGCAGAACAAGATGACCGTCGTCCGCCACGAGCTCGCCGCGCCGGAGGAGAAGTTCCTCGCCGGCATGGCGCTCTGCTCCGACGCCAAGTGGGATGAGGAGAAGGGCGAGGCTGAGGGCGAGCCCACCGAGTGCGCGCTCGTGAACGACGCCGCAAAGGCCGGCATGACCGGGCTCGACATCGAGCATCCGCGTGTGGGCGAGGCACCCTTCGATTCCGGCCGCAAAATGATGTCCGTGGTGGTCGAGGAGGCCGACGGCACCTACGAGCAGTACACCAAGGGTGCGCCGGACGTCGTGATCGACCTCTGCACGCATGTGTATGAAAACGACAAGATCGTCCCGCTCACCGCGGAGCGCAAGGCCGAGCTTCTCGCCGCCAACAAGGACATGGCGAATAACGCGCTGCGCGTGCTTGCCCTCGCGAGCCGTACGCACACGGAGATTCCGGCGGACTGCGCGCCCGAGGCGCTTGAGCACGACCTCGTGTTCTGCGGCCTCTCCGGCATGATCGACCCTGAGCGTCCTGAGGTGGCACCCGCCATCGCCGAGGCGCGCGAGGCAGGTATCCGTCCCGTCATGATCACGGGCGACCATATCGACACCGCGGTCGCCATCGCCCGGAACCTCGGCATCCTGGAGGGCGAGGGCGCGGGTCACGCCATCACCGGCGCCGAGCTCGATAAGATCTCCGACGAGGACTTCCACGAGAAGGTAACCGAGTACAGCGTCTACGCGCGCGTCCAGCCCGAGCACAAGGCCCGTATCGTCGACGCCTGGAAGAGCCGCGGCAACATCGTCGCCATGACGGGTGACGGCGTGAACGACGCCCCGTCCATCAAGCGCGCCGACATCGGCGTCGGCATGGGCATCACCGGCACCGACGTTACCAAGAACGTGGCCGACATGGTGCTCGCCGACGACAACTTCGCCACCATCGTGAGCGCGGTCGAGGAAGGCCGTCGCATCTACGACAACATCCGCAAGGTCATCCAGTTCCTCCTGTCCGCCAACATCGCCGAGGTGCTCTCGGTCTTTGTGGCGACGCTCGTGGGCTTCACCATCTTCCAGCCGGTGCAGCTGCTCTGGATCAACCTCGTGACCGACTGCTTCCCGGCGCTCGCGCTCGGTATGGAGGGCGCCGAGGGCAACATCATGAAGCGCAAGCCGCGTAAGGCCTCCGACGGCGTCTTTGCCGGCGGCATGGGCGTCGACATCGTGGTGCAGGGCGTCATCATCACCGCGCTCGTGCTCGCGAGCTTCTTTGCGGGCGTGTACTTCGACATGGGCTATATCGACATCGCCGATATGATTGCCGGCACCGCCGATGAAGAGGGCGTCACCATGGCGTTCATCACACTCTCCATGGTCGAGATCTTCCACTGCTTCAACATGCGCAGCCGTCGCCAGTCGCTCTTCACCATGAAGAAGCAGAACATGTGGCTCTGGGGCGCAGCGCTGCTCGCGCTCATCCTCACCGTGGTCGTGGTGGAGTTCGATCCTCTGGCCAACGCTTTTGGCTTTATGGTTCTGCCGCCTGAGGCGCTTGCCACTGCGCTTGGTCTGGCGTTCCTCATCATCCCGCTCATGGAGGTCTACAAGGCCATCATGCGCGCGGTGGAGAAGGACGCGTAAGGGCGTCTGCTGTGCGTCACGTCGCACGCGCTCGATAACGTTCAGCTCGTGGGGGCTCCGGCGCGCTCTGCCGGAGCCCCCGCGCTGTTATAGGTGCGATCTTGCGAGCGTCACGCCGTTTTGAGTTTTAGCATGGTATGTGGATGGATGGGAATTGCTGCCGCCCCTGCCCGTTCTTGGGCGGCGGCTGCGAGAGAAAGGACGCATGGTCGACATGACGGTGGATTGGCAGACGATGACGTGGACGCGCGAGCCGCGCTCTTGGTACCGTCAAGAATCTTGCGCACTTTCCGACAGTCCCATAGGCCCGCCGTCCGGTGCGGCTACCCCTCCAGCAGAGTCACGTCCAGGTAGCGCCTCGAACCCCACTCG
>NZ_NFJH01000008.1 GCF_002159765.1 Collinsella sp. An268
TCGTTCGCATCGTCGACCTGAGCGGAATAGGGTACCTACCCTACTGCTCTCTCTCATCGTCTCTGGAAGATGGTGTCTTCTCTGTCTCCTGTGGGACACCGGGGCGAATCGCCCCGTGTCCTCCCGCGATATCCGGTTCTCAAGGTGCCCGCCGCGGCCTCCCCCGTGGGGTGCGGCCCGCGCGGCAAGGAGATATATTGCCACCCGGAGGGGCCGGGCGCAAGGGGGATTTTTAAGCACACATTTCCTACACATCTATTGCCTTGGGCGAATCATACTCTGCCCCAGAAATGCACGGTACTTCTATATGCGGGAGTGCTCCACCTATATAGGGCGGCTGACCGCCGCGCTTATATGACTTCATGCCTATATATGTTGGACACCACAGGTGCTTGTGAAGAGATCCAGCGGTTTAACGCCTTCCCCTATGCCCGCCTCATGCCGCTGCCGTCGCATCTGCCTCGGTTATTCCTCGTCCCCTTCTACCTATACCTATGCAAAGGGGCGCCCGGAGGCGCCCCTTAGTACCGTTGCATGCAACGGATATGCCCGACGTGTCGTCAGCCTTAGGCCTCGAGCGCCTTCTTGGCGATCGTGGCGAGCTCGTTGAAGCTCTCGATGTCCTCGTAGGCCATCTGGGCGAGCATCTTGCGGTCGAGCTCGATGCCGGCGAGCTTGAGGCCGTGCATGAACTGGCTGTAGGAGATGTCGTTCAGACGCGCGGCGGCGTTGATGCGCTGGATCCAGAGGCTGCGGATCTCGCGCTTCTTGTTGCGGCGGTCGCGGTACTGGTACTGGAGCGAGTGCTGGACCTGCTCCTTGGCGTGCTTATAGGTACGCGAAGCGGCACCGTAGTAGCCCTTCGCCATCTTCATAACGGTGCGGTGGTGCTTACGGGCCATAACGCCGCGCTTGACTCGTGCCATGTGAAATCACTCCTAGGTAAAACTCAGATCGTTGGAATCGGGTGCGCGCACTCGTTAGGCAAGACGCGACGTGATGACCTTGCGGTCGGCAGCGGAGATCGTGGTCTCCTGACGGAAGTTGCGCTTACGCTTGGTGGTCTTCTTGGTGAGGATGTGGCTCTTGAAGGCCTTGGCGCGCATGAGCTTGCCGGAACCGGTGACGCGGAAGCGCTTCTTGGTGCCGCTGTGGGACTTCATCTTGGGCATGGGTTACTCCTTAATCGCTTGACAGGTTACTTACGCTTGAGATTTGCTCTCGTTTTTGGCGGGCTTCTCGTCGAAGGCGCCCTTGATGGGAGCGAGCAGCATGATCATGTTGCGGCCCTCGAGCTTGGGCTGCGACTCGACCGTCGCCACATCCTTGAGGTCGGCGGACAGGCGCTCGAGCACGTTCAGGCCCTGCTCGGGATGCGCCATCTCGCGGCCACGGAACATGATGGTGACCTTGACGCGCGCGCCCTTCTTGAGGAAACGAAGAACATGGCCCTTCTTGGTCTCGTAGTCGCCCACGTCGATCTTGGGACGGAACTTCATCTCCTTGACCTCGACGCGCGACTGGTTCTTGCGCGCCTGCTTGGCCTTCATGGCCTGCTGGTACTTGAACTTACCGTAGTCCATCACGCGGCAAACCGGCGGATCGGCGTTGGGCGCGATCTCGACCAGGTCGAGACCCTGCTCGTCAGCAACGCGCTGCGCATCGCGGATGCCGAAGAGACCGAGCTGCGAGCCGTCGACGCCGATCAGGCGGCAACGCGTCGCGGTGATCTCGTCGTTGATGCGCGTGTCATCGTGCTTAGCTATTTTCGGTACCTCCCTCGTATGAGATATGCAGACGAAAAAACCCGGAGGCCTAAGGGCGTCCGGGCATCATCCATCATCAAACAGGCCCCAAGGGGCCGACCGTTTGCATATGTGATAACCAGACAGCTACCCTCGGGCGCCGCAAGGTGGGGGCCATATGCCCCGCTTCGTCAGGCACCGCTTTCGCAGTGCGGGTTGCATCTTACCACAAGGCCGACGTCTTCACGCCATCCTCACGAGCGTTGCAACCGTTCACCGCTCGAGTATGACCGTCTTCCCTCATAAAGCAACCGCTCCCCGAACTCTTGCTACCGCTCGGCCGCCCATCTCCATAAGGCCTATACAATATCGACTGTTGTGCACGCAACTGCATACCGTGCCCGATAGCCGGAAAGGAGGGCCGCTATGGGCCTTCGCTCGATGCTACGCAATCTGTTCGGACGCTCCGCCGGCGGGCGCGCCCGTGCGACGCATGCCGCACGGACCGTCGTCGCCGCACCGCCGGAACCCGAGATCGCACCGGGATACCCCGCCCGCGACTGGGAGGAGATCCCGCCGTACCTACCCGTCGACCCGGCCGAACACCGCGAAGCCGTCATCATCGCCACCGCCGTCGCCGCGGCCGATAGGCCCGAGACCTCGTTCTCGGTCAAACGCGTATCCCTGGCAAACCCCGAGTACCGCCGTGTGGCTTGCATCGCCACGGCGCTCGGTGCCGGAGCTCTCCCCGAGAGCTCCTTTGTCGTCAAGCACGTTTATCGTCAGAAGTCTTTGGAGGAGACCCATGCTGCGTAAATTCAAGATCTCGATCGACGGCACCGCCTATCTCGTGGAGATGGAGGAGGTCGGCGCCACCGCGACGCCCGCCGACGCCGTCGCCTCGCCCGCTGCCCCGGCCGCACCCGCCCCGGCGCCCGCTCCGGCGGCCCCCGCGCCCGCGCCTGCACCCGCACCGGCCGCCGCCCCCGCCGCCAGCGCCGGCGTCCCGAGCGGTGCCCACGTGCAGACGGCGCCCATGCCGGGCAAGATCGTCGACGTGAAGGTCAACGTGGGCGACACCGTTAAAGTCAACCAGCCCGTCCTCATCCTCGAGGCCATGAAGATGGAGTCCGAGATCGTGGCCGAGCAGGATGGCGTCGTCGCCTCCATCAATGTGGCCAAGGGCGACATGGTCAACCCCGGCGACACGCTCTTCTCGCTCTCGTAGCGCGCTCAGGTTGATCTGTCCCTACGAAGGAAGGTACTCCCTTGGAGATATTGATTGAAGGCGTCGTCTCGCTCGTCGCCGAACCCGGCCGCATCGCCATGATGCTCATCGGCGCCCTGCTCATGTACCTCGGCATCAAGAAGCAGTACGAGCCGACGCTCCTCGTGCCCATGGGCCTCGGCACGATTCTCGTGAACATCCCCGGCTCCGGCGTCCTCATGACCGGCGGTGAGCCCGGTCCGTTCCAGATCCTCTTCGACGCCGGCATCGAGACCGAGCTCTTCCCGCTTCTGCTCTTCATCGGCATCGGCGCGATGATCGACTTCGGCCCGCTCCTCTCAAACCCGTTCCTGCTGCTCTTTGGCGCCGCCGCGCAGTTTGGCATCTTCTTCGTCATCATCGTGGCGTCTCTTCTCGGCTTCGATATCAACGACGCCGCCTCCGCCGGCATCATCGCCGCCGCAGACGGCCCGACCTCGATCTTTGTGGCGAACTCGCTCGGATCGAAGTACATGGGCGCCATCATGGTCGCCGCGTACTCGTACATGGCGCTCGTGCCCATCATCCAGCCCTTCGCGGTGAAGCTCGTCACCACCAAGAAGGAGCGCCAGATCCGCATGAACTACAACCCGCGCTCGGTGTCCAAGACGGCCAAGATCCTCTTCCCCGTCATCATCTGCGTCATCGCGGGCCTCATCGCGCCCGACTCGCTTCCGCTCGTGGGCTTCCTCATGTTCGGCAACCTGCTGCGCGAGTGCGGCGTGCTCGACAACCTGTCCCAGTCCGCACAGAACGAGCTCGTGAACCTCATCTCCATCCTTCTCGGCCTCTGCGTCTCGGTCAAGATGGAGTACCACGACTTCCTGCAGCTCGATACCCTCATCATCATGGGGCTCGGCCTGTTGGGCTTCGTGATGGACTCCGTGGGCGGCGTGCTCTTCGCCAAGGTCTTGAACATCTTCCGCAAGGAGAAGATCAACCCCATGGTCGGCGCCGCCGGCATCTCGGCCTTCCCCATGAGCTCGCGCGTGATCCAGAAGCTCGCCACCGAGGAGGACCCGCAGAACTTCATCCTCATGCAGGCGGCGGGCGCCAACGTTGCCGGCCAGATCGCCTCGGTGGTCGCCGGCGGTCTCGTCCTCGGCCTTCTGCTCTAATTAGGAAGTGGTTCAGATGACCTTCAACATGGAGAACCTCGAGATCGCCGTCCAGATCCTCGGCCTCGGCTGGGGCGGCATCTTCCTCGTCATGCTCATCATATACCTCGTCTCGCTGGCGCTCGGACGCATCTTCCCGCCGAGCGACAGCGAGTAGACGCCGCCGCTTGAAAGGGGTGACACGATGACCCGCAAGATTCGCTTTATGGAAACCATCCTGCGTGACGGTCAGCAGAGCCAGATCGCCACGCGCATGCCCATCGAGGACATGCTGCCGGTGCTCGGGGACCTCGATGCAGCCGGCTTCTACGCGCTCGAGTGCTGGGGCGGCGCCACGTTTGACGCATGCCTGCGCTACCTCAACGAGGACCCGTGGGAGCGCCTGCGCACCATCCGCGAGCACGTCAAGAACACGAAGCTTCAGATGCTGCTGCGCGGCCAGAACCTCTTGGGCTACCACAACTACCCCGATGACGTCGTGGCCGCCTTCGTCAAGAAGTCGGTGGAGAACGGCATCGACGTGCTGCGCATCTTCGACGCGCTGAACGACACGCGCAACCTCAAGACCTCGATTCGAGCCGCCAAGGAGGCGGGCGGCGAGGTGCAGGCGGCCATCTCGTACACGACGAGCGACGTGCACACCGTGCGCTACTTCACCCAGCTCGCCATCGAGATGGAGCGCGCCGGCGCCGACTCCATCTGCATCAAGGACATGGCCGGCGTCCTCACGCCCGATGTCGCCACCGAGCTGGTGACCGAGATCAAGGGCTCGGTCGACATTCCCCTGCAGATCCATACGCACGGTACCGCCGGCATCGCCCAGATGACGCTGCTCAAGGCGGTCGAGGCCGGGGCGGACATCATCGACACGTGCCTCTCCCCCTTTGCCGAGGGAACGAGCCAGCCCGCAACCGAGTCGATGGCCATCGCCCTCGATGCGCTGGGCTACAAGACCGACCTCGATATCGAGACGCTCGAGAAGGTCGCGGAGCACTTCGTGCCCGTGCGCGACCGCTTCCTCGCCGACGGCATCCTGAATCCCAAGGTGCTGTCCGTCGAGCCCAAGGCGCTTCTGTACAAGGTGCCGGGCGGCATGCTCTCGAACCTCATCAACCAGCTGCACGACCTGGGCCTCGACGATAAGTACGACGAGGTGCTGGCCGAGGTGCCGCGCGTGCGCGCTGAACTCGGCTACCCGCCGCTCGTGACGCCGCTGTCGCAGATGGTGGGCACCCAGGCCCTCATGAACGTCGTCACCGGCGAGCGCTACAAGGTGGTCTCGAACGAGATCCGCGAGTACGTGCGCGGCATGTACGGCCGCTCGCCCGTGAAGATCAGCCGCGAGATCCGCGAGATGATCATCGGGGAGGAACAGCCCATCACCTGCCGCCCCGCCGACCTCATCCTGCCCGAGATGGGCAGGCTGCGCAAGGAGATTGCCTGCTACGCCCGCTCTGAGGAGGACGTGCTCAGCTACGCGCTCTTTCCCGAGCAGGCGCGCGACTTCTTGGGCCGCCGCGAGGACCCGTTCTACGACGTGCCCGTGCAGGAGGTCTCGGTCTCCATCGACGTCGTATAAGGTGCGCGGCGAGCTGCCCGTGTTTAGAGCGGCCCCGCCCATTCCCTTATGTGAGGCTTTGTCTGAAGAGCGCCCCTTTGAGGGCGCTCTTTTGTTGAGGAGCCAAACTGGCGTCGAACGTTTATCCCGGCCCCACCTCCCCGCGCGCCGGGATAAACCGGCAGATCGCGTACCCCTGAACAATCGGGAATGATGCGACGGATTGTATGCCCGCGCTGAAAAGGGGATGATGCGGTGGACTGAATGTCCGCGCGGAAAAGGGAGAGAAGCGGCGGATTGTATGAAATCTGGGGTAAAGACGGGGCGGATTGTATCTTTCCATACAATCCGCCCGTTCTTTGCACCCCTCTGAGCTGGGCTTTTGCCGTCGCAGAAACGGAACATACAATCTGCCTATACAATCTGCCGGCTTTCTCCCCATGGGGTCCCGAGCATACAATCTGCCGGTTTTATCCCCGCGGGGTCCCGAGCAAGCAACCCGTCCGCATAATCCCCCGCATCGCGGGACCAACCGTAGTGGATGCGGACGGAAGAGATGCCGGTGAGCGGTTGGCCACGCCTCGCGGCGCGACCGCCGACCTCGCTACACCACGGTCACGCGGCCGGCGTTGCCCACGATCGCCTTCGCCTCGGCGATGAGCGGGATGGAGCGCGCGTTCACGCGCGTCGGAATCTCGGCACGCATGTGCTGGCCGTCGCGCTGCTCGATGAAGAGCTCAACGCGGTCGCCGCCGGGGTTGGTGGCGAAGAGCGCCGCCAGGCGGGCCATGTTGCTCTGGGAGAAGCGCGCGCTCGGCACCATCACCTCAAACACCTTGGGGCGGTTGGCCTCGTCGTTGAGCTCGAGCGGCAGCACCTCCTGCGCGATGATCTGGTCGCCGCGGTCGCTCCGCTCGAGCTTGCCGCGCACGCGGATGAACGCGTCCGAGAGCACGGCGCCCGTCTCGGGGTCGGTCTCGCCGTAGAGGAAGCTCTCGCACTCCTTGTAGACCTTGGGGAACATGACGATGGTCGCCTCGCCCTCCATGTCCTCCAGGCGCACGATCGCCATGGGATCGCCCTTTTTGGTGACGCGCTTCCCCACCTCGGCGACCATGCCGGCGAACCAGTACGGCTTGCCCTCGGGGATGGCCTTGTTGACGGTCCCGCCGCCGGGCGCCGCAACCTCAAAGCCCGTATCGATCTGCGAGAGCGTGTACTCGCGCGCCTTGCCGAGCGCGTACTCGTAGGGGCGCAGCGGGTGGTCGGAGACGTAGATGCCGAGCACCTCGCGCTCTTGGGAGAGCTTGGTGTGACGGTCCCACTCCTGCCCGTCCGGCTCGGGAACGGAGACCTCGAAGCCCGAGCCCTCCACGTCACCGAACATATCGAAGAATGATACCTGGCCCGATGCCTGCTCCTTCTGACGGCGCGCGGCGGCGTCGACGATGTTCTCGGGGTTCTCCTTGTCGACGAAGCTCATGAGCTGACGGCGCGTGTACCCCGAAGAGTCGAACGCTCCTGCCTTGATGAGGGCCTCGATGACGCGGCGGTTCGCCTGGCTCGAATCGACACGGTCGACGAAATCGTGCAGGTTCTTGAAGGGACCGCCCGCCTCGCGCTCGGCGATGATCGCGTCGGCCACGCCCTCGCCCACGCCGCGGATGCCCGCGAGGCCGAAGCGGATACCCTCGGTGACGGCCGTGAACTCGCGGCCCGATTCGTTGACATCCGGCGGCAGCACCTGGATGCCGTCGTGACGGCAGGCCGAGATGTAGTGCACGATCTTATCGGTCTTGCCCGTATAGGACGTGAGCACGGCCGCCATGTACTCGTTGGGGTAATGGGCCTTCAGCCATGCCGTCTGCATAACGAGGATGGCGTAGCCGGCGGAGTGCGACTTGTTGAACGCGTAGGATGCGAACTCGAGCACGTCGTCCCAGATGCGCTGGGCGGTCTCGCGCTTGTAGTCGTTGCGCTCCGCACCGTTCATCCAATGGTCGTAGATGGTCTCCTCGTGCCCGTCCTCCCAGGTGAAGACCTGCTCGGTGAGCATCTTGATCTTCTTTTTGGCCACGGGCTTGCGGATACGGCTGTCCGACTCGCCCTTGGAGAAGCCGCACATCTCGACGGAGATGTTCATAACCTGCTCCTGGTAGACCATGGTGCCATAGGTCTCGCCCAAGATATCGTCCAAGCGCGGGTCGTAGGAGACGGCGGGCTCCTTGCCGTTCATGCGGTTGATGTAGCTCGTTACCATGCCGGCACCCAAAGGTCCCGGACGGTAGAGGGCGATCAGAGCGACCACGTGCTTGTACTCGGTCGGCTTCATGTTCTTGATCGTGGCCGTCATGCCGGCGGACTCGATCTGGAAGACGCCGGCGGTGTGACCGGTCTGCATCAGCTTGAAGATCTCGGGATCGTCGAACGGGATCTCATCCGGGTTGATGTCGATGCCGAAGTTCGCCTTGATGTTCGCCTTCGCCTTGGAGATGACGGTGAGCGTACGGAGTCCCAGGAAGTCCATCTTGAGGAGGCCCATATCCGCCACGGTATGGCCTTCGTACTGCGTGATCTCCACGCCGCCCTTGGTGTCGAGCTTGGTGGGCACGTGCTCGTTCACCGGGTCGCGGCAGATAAGGACGGCGCAGGCGTGCACGCCCTCGCCGCGCGTCAGTCCCTCGATAGCGAGCGCCGCGTCGATGATGCGGCGGGCATCGTCATCGGTGCGGTAGGCGTCGGCGAAGTCGGGGTTGTAGTTCTCCTCGTGCCCCTCTTGGCGCTCGAGCACCTGACGGAGCTTGACCTTGGGGTCTGACGAGATCATCTTCGACAGGCGCTGGCCCATGTAGACGGGGAAGTCGAGCACGCGGGCCGCATCGTTGATGGCCTGCTTGGCCTTGATGGTCGAGTAGGTGATGACGTGGGTGACCTTCTCGGAGCCGTAGAGCTGGCGGACGTGCTCCACCACCTCCAGGCGACGCTCATCGTCGAAGTCCATATCGATATCGGGCATCTCGGTACGTTCCGGCGAGAGGAATCGCTCGAACATGAGGCCGTTGGACAGCGGGTCGAAGGTCGTGATGTCCATCGCATAGGCAACGAGCGCGCCCGCCGCCGAGCCACGGCCCGGGCCGACGCCGATGCCGTTCTGCTTGGCCCAGCGCACGTACTCCGCCACGATGAGGAAGTACGCCGCGAAACCCTTGTCGCAGATGACCTTGTACTCGAACTCGAAGCGCTCCTTGACGGAGACGCCGCCGATGACCTGGTCGGCCCAATCGTCGCCGTAGCGCTTGGCAAGACCGGCCTCGCACTCGCGGCGAAACTGGCTCTCATGCGTCTCGCCGGGGTCGAGCAGCGGGTAGCGCGGCAGGATGATCTGGCCCCACTCGAGCTGCACGTCGCATTTCTCGGCGATCTCGAGGGTGTTGTCGCAGGCCTCCGGGCAATAGGGGAACAGGGCGCGCATCTCCTCCTCGGTCTTCATGTAGAACTCCGAGCCCGTCATGCGGATGCGATTGGGGTCGTCGACCTTGGAGTTGGTGCCGATGCACATCATGATGTCCTGCACCGGCGCGTCGTCGCGCACGAGGTAGTGGAAGTCGTTGGCGGCGATGACCTTGACGCCCACCTGGTGGGCGAGGTCGATGAGCTGGCGGTTGATCTCCTCCTCGGTGTTGCCGCGTTCGGTGGTGATGCCGTGCTCTTGGATCTCGATATAGAAGTTGCCGGGCTCAAACAGGTCGCGGAACGTCTCCGCCCACTTGAGCGCCTCGGCGGGGTTGCCGAAATCGATGTTGCGCATGACGATGCCCGACAGGCACGCCGAGGTGGCGATGATGCCCTCGGCATGGCGGCGAAGGTTGTCGAGCGTTACGCGCGGCTTGTAGTAGAAGCCCTGGACGGCCGCCTCCGACACGATCTGCATGAGGTTGACGTAGCCGGTGTGGTTCCGGGCGAGCAGGATCATATGGTAGAGCTCGGGTTTGCGGTCGCGCGCGAGGGTGTCGTCCGGGGTGAAGTAGACCTCGCAGCCAAAGATGGGCTTGATGACGGGTGCGGGCTTGGCCGCATCGAGCGAGCCCGTCTCGGTCCAGACGGCGCAGTCGCGCTCCCACTGGGCGCGCGCCTTCTCGTCGGCGGGAGCCTCGCCGAAGCCCTCCTCGGCAAACGTCGCCTTGTCGTGCTTCCACTGACGGAAGTCGGGCGCGGCGTTGTTGACGGCATCGCAGGCGAGACCGAGCTCTGGGATGCCGTACATGTAGCCGTGGTCGGTGAGCGCCACGGCGGGCATACCGAGCTCCACGGCGCGCTTGACCATATCGCCCACGCGCGTGGCGCCGTCGAGCATAGAGTATTCGGAATGGTTGTGCAGGTGAACGAAGGCCACGGATGCTGCTCCTCATCTGATGTGCTGGCGTACGTCGCTCAAGCATCGAGCGTTGCGGTGCTACCCGATTCTACCGCAGCGGCCGGACAGGAATCTCACCTCGCGAAGCCCTCACACCGTGTTCGATGGCGGAAGCGACGCCGACCGTCGCGGCTCAGTTATCGGTATCCTGCGTGTCGAGCTCCGCCAGAAGCGGGTTCTTGCGACGGGCCTCGCGGTCTTTCTTCGCATAGCTCACGATGCTCTTGAGCGTCTGGTCCGCGCGCTTCTCGGCGCGCTTCTCATAGCGCGCGAGACGCCAGCGCTCAAACCAGCCCCCTGTGGCGCGCGGGTTCACGAACTTTTCCGAATAGGTGAGGATCATGCCCTCGCCCGCGGGCTCGGCACGGTAGCAGATGGTGTTCACGCCCGAGCTGTAGGTGAACTTCACCTCGTAGACCTCGGGGTAGCGGTACTTGCGGATCTTGACGTCGAGCGTCGTCCCGTTCTTGCCGCCCTGCTTGGAGCGCTTCGTGTAGCGCATGCCGGCGAGCTTCTTGCGCGTCACGGGCTTGCCCGTCGCCTTCTCCGCATCCTCCAGAATGGTCTTCTCGATCTGGTCGAAGAATTCCTCCGGCGTGATATCCAACTCCCGTGTGAACTCCATGGCGTCCTCCTGTATGGCACGGGCGGTGCCGCGCGGCGCCGCCCTCTCTCGGTACGTCTCCCCTATAGGACGACGGAGGCCCCGTAGGACCTCCGCCATCAGTGTATCAGGTGTGCGGACGGGTGCTAATCGTCCTTGCGCGGACGCGCGAGGTCCTCGAGCGAGACGCCCGGATAGCGCTTCTCGAAGTTCTCCTGGAACATGCCGGCGAGCTTCTTGGCTGCCTTGTCATACTCCTCCGGGTCCGCCCAGGTCTCACGCGGGTTGAGCAGGGTCGAGGGGACGCCCAGGCACTCGCGCGGCACGTCGACGTTGAAGATCTCGTCGCGGCGGTAGCCGGCGTCGTCGATGGAGCCGTCCATGGCGGCGCGCACGAGCGCGCGGGTGTGCGACAGCGCGATGCGGTGGCCGATGCCGTAGGGGCCGCCCGTCCAACCGGTGTTGACGAGGTAGACGCGCGTGTTGTGGCGCACGATCTTCTCGCCGAGCAGGTAGGCGTAGACCATGTGGTCGAGCGGCATGAAGGGCTCGCCGAAGAGCGCGGAGAACGTGGGCGTGGGCTCCACGATGCCCACCTCGGTGCCGGCGACCTTGGCGGTGTAGCCGGTCAGGAAGTGGAACATGGCCTCCTCGCGGGAGAGCTTGGAGATGGGCGGCAGCACGCCGTAGGCATCCGCCGTGAGGAAGAGCACGACGCTCGGGCTCTCGCCGACGCCGGACTCGACGACGCGCTCGATATGCTCGATCGGGTAGGCGGCGCGGCCGTTCTCGGTGATGGAGCTGTCGGAGTAGATGGGCTCGCGGGTCTTGCGGTCGAGCTTGACGTTCTCGGACACCGAGCCGAAGGTGATGGCGTCATAGATATCGGGCTCGCGCTCGCGCGTGAGGTCGATGGTCTTGGCGTAGCAGCCGCCCTCGATGTTGAAGATGCCGCGCGGTGACCAGCCGTGCTCGTCGTCGCCGATGAGCAGGCGCTCGGGATCGGCCGAGAGGGTGGTCTTACCCGTACCGGAGAGGCCGAAGAGGATGGCCGTCTTGCCCGTCTTGGGGTCGACGTTTGCCGAGCAGTGCATCGGCAGCACGCCGTCCTCGATGGGCAGCAGGTAGTTCATCATCGTGAAGATGGCCTTCTTGATCTCGCCGCAATACCCGGTGCCGGCGACCACGATCTTCTTGTGGTTCATGTCGAGGATGACGGCGGCGGGGGCGAGGCCGTCGCGGTCGGTCGCGCACACATAGGTGGGCGCCGCGTACACGGTGATATCCGGGCGGCCGAAGTTCTCAAGCTCCTCCGCCGTCGGGCGCACGAGCATCTGGCGGATGAAGAGCGCCTGATGCGCGCGCTCGCACACGATCATGACCTTGCGAGCGTACTTGCGGTCGGCGCCGGCATAGCCGCGCACGACGAAGAGGTGGCGGCGCTGCGACATGTAGCGCGCGACGTTCTTGCGGACGCGCTTGTAGGTCGCCTCGTCGATGGGCTTGTTCTGCTTGCTGTTCCAGTTGATGTTCTTGTCCGCCTCGCCGGCGTCGACGAGGTAGCGGTACTCGGGGCTGCGGCCGGTGAAGGCGCCCGTCGAGACGGAGAGCGAACCGGTCGAGGTGAGGTAGGCCTCGTGGTGGGAGACGGCGTGCTCGATGAGCTTCGCCGGGCTCCAGTCGACGTGCACACGGTCCTGGTCCACCTCGATGCCGAGGTTGATCAGGATAGATTCAATCATGGGCTCGGTCATATACACTCCTTGGGATAGAGGGCCTGTACGCACCATCTTTTTCAGTATGGCCGAGTAGACGCTAGGCAAATCACCGCAAACGGCATCCGTTCGGTGAGCGGTAGCGATGGGCCCGTGGGGAGACGCCCCTTCGCTTCGCGCTTCGAGCAGTCCTGGCTCGCTCGGAGGCGCCGCTGGCGCCTCCGGCTCGTGCGGAACTTGCGCGAAGCGAAGGGGCGTCTCCCCACGACCAAGGCGGTTACCGCTCGTAGGTGACCACTTGGGGCTCGCCGGGGTGCTCGGGGTCGTCGATCTCCACGCGAACGAACTTGAGCGTCACGCGGCCATAACCTGCCTTGTGGAGCACGTCGGCGTACACATCGGCCTGCAGGCGATGCTTCTCCTCAAGCCCCTCGGGGGTCTCGGAGGCGCTGCCGCCCGTTTTGTAGTCGATCACGAGTGCTTCCCCGGGGCGCGACGGGTCGGTCGCCAGAAGGTCGATGGCGCCCTCCGCGTACGCGCCGAACCGCTCGCGGAGCCATTCGGCGCCCTGCGAGAAGAACGGCACCTCAGCGCGCAGCTGCGCCCAAGAACGCGCCTCGGCGCGCACGCGCGAGCGTTCCCAGCGCTCCAGCGCCGCCTCCAGGCGGGCGCGCTGACGCGCGGTCACGCCCCAGTAACGGCACTGCGCCTCGATGCGCGCGGCGGGCACTGCCTCCTCCCCCGTCTCGACGAGCCACTGCGCGAGCGCATGGAACGCCGATCCGAGCGCGGTGGGATCCCCCTCGAGGTCCGAGCGCGGCGCAGGGGCCGGCACCTCGGCAGCGGATGGCGCGGGGGCGCCCGCGACAGCGGACACGTCGGCCCAGGGGGCATCGTCGCCCTCCGCCGGTTCCGTGCGCGAGCCGCGGTCCTCCGCCTCGGCGTGCAGGGCGGCGGCGACCGAGGTGTAGCTGTAGCTCGCCCTCGGGGGACGCGCCGCCGGCGCGACCGTGACAGCGGGCGCCTGCGGCCACGTGAGCGCGAACGAGCGCGCTGCCTCCTCCGCGGGGACGTCCGGCTCCACGGGGTCTTCCCCTTCCGGCGCGGGCGCGGCCACCGGATAGTCCGCAGCGGCGAAATGCACCTGCGGGCCCTTTTTGCCCTTGGACGGATAGTACGGGAAATCAAGGTCGTCGAGCAGGATGAGCTGCCAGTCGCCGGCATGCGCCCCCGGGAAGGAGAGCCGGTCGACGCCGAGATCGGTCGCCCCGATCTCGGGATCTGCCGGAAGGATGCGGCTCAGCACCTCGCCCACGAGCGACGTGGCGTGCCCTTCGCCAAGCTCGCTCGCGCCCGCCGCCCCGAGCGCCAAGATGGCGACCTCGCGGGCGCGCGTCAGGGCGACGTAGAGCTTGCGCGCCTGCTCCTCGTAATCCAGCAGGCCGTTCTTCCGGCGCAGGTAGGAGAACGCCTCGGTAGCGGTGGCGGGCAGCTCGTCCGCCTCGAGCACCTCCTCGTCGAGCGCCGGCGCGGTCCCCAGCAGGTCCTTATCGGAGGCCGGCTCGAAGCGGTTGGGGCGCGCCGTCCACCACGTGGCGCCGGCGCGCTCGAAGAGCTGCACGCGTCCGCGGTCCGAGCGGATGCCGTCGCACTCCGCCACGGCGACGACGGGAAACTCCAGGCCCTTCGACGCGTGGATGGTCATGATGCGCACGGCGTCGCCGTCCGCCCCCGAGAGCATGGCGGGTGACTCCTTCGCATGGGCGATGTGGTCGGCAAACGCTTCGGCGACAAGACGCGGGGCATATGCGCGCCCCTCCTCCACCTCCTCGACGATGGCGAGGGCCCGCAGCACGTTGGCGGCCTGGGCGTGCTCCTGCGCGCCGCCCTTCTCAAGGCGCCAGAGCCACCCCGCCTCGCTCACGACGTCGCGCGCGATAACCGAGACGCGGTCGCGCCCCACGCGGCCGAGGGCGTGGGCGAGCACCTCGCGGGCGCGCGCGACGAGCGGCAGCGCGCCGAACTCCGCCATGACATCGCCCGAGACGAGCGTATCGCCCGTGATGCTCCGGCTGTCGACGATGCCCGCCTCCGCATCCACATGGGTGGCGAGTGCGAGCAGCTCCGTCGCCCCGAAACCGAAGAGCGGCGAGGTGACAAGCGGGGTGATGCCCCGCTCGCCATCATCGGGATTGGCAAGAAAGTCGAGGAGCGCACCCACGACCCCCACCTCGGGCGCGCGGCGGAATACCGACGTGCCGCCCGAGACCACGCAGGGCATGCCGGCGGCGCGCACAGCATCGGCATAGATATCCGCCTTTGAGAGCGTCGCCATGATGATGACCATCTCGCCGGGAGCGAAGCCCTCCTCGTCGCGGAGGCGCACGAAGCGCGCCGCGATGGCCGCCGCCTTGGCGCGGGCGCGCTCCTCGGAGGTTCCGCCCGCGACGAGGAATGCCTGACGGCGCGACGTCTCGGGGCTCTTGAGCGCGCGGGCGCCGGCGCGGCGGTCCTCCCCGCAGGAGTCGAGGTGCAAGAAGTCGCGCCCGAGCGGGTTTGCCGCTCCGCCCTCGAACAGCGCGTCGGCATACGAGAGGATGTCCGCATGGCTGCGGAAGTTGACGTCGAGGTCGCACACCGTGCCGCCCTGCGCCGCGACCTCCTCCTTCTTGCCGCGGAAGACCGACACGTCCGCCCCGCGGAAACGGTAGATGGACTGCTGGGCGTCGCCCACGGTGCAGAGCTCGCGCCCGTCCGGGCTGCAGAGCAGGCGCACGAGCTCCACCTGCTGCTGAGCGGTGTCTTGGAACTCGTCCACCATGACCATCTTGAAGCGGCCGGCAAACTCCGCGCGCACCGCCGCATCGTTTTTGAGTGCGTCGTAGGCGAGCGCGAGCAGGTCGTCGTTGTCGAGCATCCCGCGCTCGCGCTTGAGCGCGGTGTACTCGCGCTCGACCTCGGCGGCGAGCGGGACGAGCTCGTCGAGCGCCTCGCGACGCGCCGCGAGATAGGCGTCGGCGAAGAAGAGCGCGCGCTCGGCGCGCACGTCGGCCACGGCATCCTTCTCGTCCTTACCCATGCCGCGCGCCCGGAGGTTCAACGTGCCGCACGCCGCAAAGCACGTGCGCAGGTGAGGAAGGTCGTGAGGCGACGCCTGCCACGCTTCGAGAGCCGCGACCGCCTCCTTGGCGGCGGCGTTGTTGGCGTAGCTCGGCGCCTCGGCGATCTCGCGATACGCCTCGTACAGCTCCCGGAAAGGCGGGCGCGGGGGCACCTGACGAAAGGCATCGAGCCCGGTGAGCGAGGCGGACACGCGCGCCAGAAGGGCTATGAGGATGGCGAGCAGGTTGTCGAGGTCGTGCGAGCCCGCCTGGGCCCCCTCGAGCTGAAACGCATGCAGGACGGCGTCGAAAGCGCCCGCGCCATCTGCATCCTCGTCGGTGACACGGCGGATGACGTGCTCTGCGGCCAGGCGCTTGAGGTCGTCGGCGTAGTCCGCGACGGTAAACGCCGGGTCCACGCCGAGGTCGAGGGCGTGCGCGCGGATGATGCGGGCGCACATGCCGTGGATGGTGGAGATCCAGGCGCCGTCGACCCGCTCCGCCTCGCGCGCGAGCCCCGTCTGGATGAGGGCGGCGCGGATGCGCTCCTTGAGCTCTGCCGCCGCCTTATCGGTGAACGTGATGGCGAGCACCTGATCGATGCTGTCGAGAAAGGCCTCGGGCACCTCCGGGTCCGCCCACAGCTCCCGCGACCTGGACCCCGGCGTGAGCGCGTAGAGCACGCGCTGGGTGAGCGTGAACGTCTTGCCCGAGCCGGCGCCTGCCGATACGAACAGCGGGCCCTCGAGCGTGCGTACGATACGCTCCTGCTTGCGGTCGAGACGGGGCATGGGTCAGCGCCTCCTCGGGCACATCGTAAGGGGACAGTACGTGCAGGCATCCGCAGCGGGCGCCGGTGCGATGCGCCCGGCGGCGAGCGCGGAGAGCTCCAGGGAGATGGCGTGCTCCACCTGCACGAGCAGCGCCTCGAACGAGAGCGTGCCGTCGTGTTTCGCCGTGCGGCTCCTCGGCTGCTTGACGCCGGGGTAGCCCGACACCTTGTCATGCGGGAAGGCGGCGGGCTCGCTCTCGGTGAGCGCCGCCGCAACAGCACCTCGCACCACCGGTCCGCGCGTGCCGAAATAGACCGCACCCTGCGGCGAGCCCCCGGTTAGGCGCGCATAGGCCGTCGCATAGATGAGTGTCTGCACCTTGGGCGAGCGGTCCTCGTCGCGCCCCGGCAACCACATCTCGTCGAGCGCCTCTCCCTCGTCGCGCACCATGGTGGGATCGGGGCAGGCGAACTCGCCCAGCGCGCCGCGGTTCTTGTAGTCGATGACCACGAAGCGCGCGCCGGAACCGGCGTCGGGCGCCACGTCGATACGGTCGATGCGGCCGCCGAGCGGATAGCCGGCGTAGCTGACGCCCTCCTTATCGAAGGCGTACTCGAACAGCTCGGGCACGAAGATGCCGAGCATATCGCTCTCATAGCGCACGACCTCGTGCAGCTTGGGCCGGATGGCCTCGATCTGGCCGCGCTCGATCTCGTCGGTCGCCACCAGCGGCGCCTTGATCGTCTGCGGGCGACCGCCCGCCGCCTTAGCGTACTTGCCGTGCGTGTACTTGCCGCGGGCATGGTCGGCGCGCATCTCGTCGAAAGCGGCATCCATCTCGGCGCGGCAGGCCTCGAGGTTCTGCGGGGTAACGCGCACAAGGCCGCCCTCACGCAGGCGCTCGTGGAAGCGCTGCATGACATCGTGCACGAAGTTGCCCATCTCGATGGGCCCGAACCCGAGGTCGAGACGACGCGTCGCGGCGCGGTTGGAGACGAGCCACCGGTAGGGGCACGCTAGGTAGTTCTCTATCTGCGAGGCGGAAAGCGTGCGGGGGCGCGCCTCCCCTCCCACGGCGCGCGTGGGCAGGAGCACATAGGGGACGAGCTCGGGCGCGAGCGCGAAGACGCCAGCGCGCGGGGCATCGTCCACGCGCGCGTCCCGCCAGCCCGCGGGGTCCGCATTGGCGGCGAGGGCGCCCTCGTGGGGCAGCGCGACCGCCGGCCACCCGGAGCCCTGCTCCCCCGCCGCCCTTGCGCGCAGCTCGCCCACCGCGAGCGCGGCGAAGCGCTCCTCGCCGTGGGCATCGTGCGCCACGTAGGCGAGCGCGCGGGCGCGGCCCGTCGCGAGGGCGCGGGAGATCTGCCGGCGCTGACGCGCCGCCGGGGCGATCGCGAGCGGGGCCGCCCCCAGCTTCTCGCCGAGAAGCTCGTCTACGGTGGTCCGGTGCGCGAGCGGGTAGGAGGCGGCATCGACGTCGGTGAGAAGGACGGCATCCACCTGGCCGCTCCGCTCATCCGCCAGCGCGTCCACATCAAAGATGCGCACCCCAGCGCCCGCACGCGCCGCCTCATCGTCCGCCGCGCCCTCGCGCGCGGGAGCAGAGGAGAGGGCCGTGCGCAGCCGCAGGCCCTCGAGCACCGTGTGGGCGCGCTCGCCCGCGAGCCCCAGCGCCCGCGCGCGCTCGAAGAGCTCGAGCGCTGCATCGAGCGCAGCGAGCTCGGTGAGCTGCGCCGCCGTGCCCTCGGCCCCAAACGCCGCGGGGGAGGCCGCTGCCGCCGCATCGCGCATGAGCTTGAGTGCGCGGGCGTACTGCGCGCCCGCGAGCGCGTCGAGCACCGGCTTCATCACAACGGGGCGCGGGTCTGCGCCGGTGCGCTCCGCATACTCGTGCATCCGCTGCTGCTCCCGGCTCTGGAGCCGGTCGAGCTCGGCCATGAGCGAGACGGCGTCGAACTTGCGCGTCTTTCGCAGGCGCGTATCGAGCGCGCGCGCCGTGCGCGACGCCCCCGGACCGAGGCCGGAGAAGGGCGAGCGGATCCAATCGGGCAGCTCGGGCGCCGGCCACCATGCGCTCGGCTCCTCCGTCTCCACCCGTCCGAGGAAATCCATCAGCACGGCAAGCGTCTCGCCGGCGCGCGTCCGGGCGAAGGGAAGCGTCCCCTCCGCACGCACCGCCAGCCCGCGCGCCGCCAAGCGCGGGGCGAGGCGGCGAAACGTGTCCACGGGACGCGGGGCAGCGACCGCGACCGCGCCGGCTGCCGCGGCAGCGATGAGCTCGGTGTAGGCGGCGTCGCGCGCCGTGGGGCCCGCGACCTCGAAGATCGCCGGGCCGCCGGGAGCGCCGGGCGCCGCGATAGCAGGAGTCGGGGCCGGCCCGGCGTCTTCCACCTCCACCGTCACCCCGCGGGTGCGCGCCGCATCCGCCACCGCGGCGCCGAGGGCGGCGGCCCCGGTATCGACTGAGAACGTGGCCGAACCCGTGCGCGCGACGGCAGCCAGAAGATCGAGCAGATAGCACGGCACCTCATCCAGCTCGCGCACGAAAAGGGCCCGCGCCTGCGGCGGAAGCCCGTCGCGCGCAAACGCCGTCGCGAGCGCATCCGCCGCCTGAGCGGGCTCCATGAGGCCGCGCTCGTCCAGCAGGGCCGCGTAGCGCGCGAGCGCCTTCAGAACCAGACGCTCCGCAACGGTGACCGCCGCGTCCTCCGCCGCGCCGTCGATCGCCCGGGGCAGATACGCCCGCGCCGCCCGGGCGAGCATGTCGACCGTGCCCGCCGTCTCGCGCAGCAGCCGGGCACCGCCCGCAGCCGCCCCCTCGGCCGCGCCCGCGGCCTCGCCTTCGGCAAGGACCTCGGCTATAAGCAGCCGACGGGCAGGGGCATCCACCAGCTGGCGCCCATCGCCCCAAAGCTCCCAGAGACCGGCGATCCAGGCATCTGCCGTCGTCACCTCGACGGCAACGCCCAGGCCCGCATCCGCCAGATCGCGCCGGCAGCGATCGCGCACCGCGAACCGCGGCACGACAAGCGTCGCCCTGCCCGTCTCGGCGACCGCCTCGGCGAGCGCGGCGACCTCATCGGGCGCGAGGCGGTTCTCGCGCGGGGCTATCGAGATGGTGAGCGGCATACGACCTCCGTCCTCACGGAATCCGTCTTCTGGATAGTATCCTAACGGCCCGTGCGGACAAGAAAAAGGACATATGCGACAGATGGCCGCTCCTCATAGCGGGCGGCCCCGTGAAAACGCTCCGGATGCGCGGCGCCTACGCGGAGACGGGCCGCTCCATCACGTAATCGTCCATCACAAACCCGTTGCCGATGTCGTTTACCACCGCGTCGATCACCTGGAAGCCGTTGCCGCGGTACGCGCGCAGCCCGAGCTCATTGCCCTTGTTGACGTTGAGGCGCATCGCATGCCACCCGCGTTTGCGGCAGAGCTCATCAAAGAAGGCGAAGGTGCGGGTCGCCAGATGGCGTCCCCGCGCCTCGGGCTTGAGGTAGACCTTGGAGATGTAGTACCGGCCGCTCTCGGGCTCATCGTGGCCCGCCGTGTAACCTAAGACGTCGCCCGTCTCGCTTTGGATGAACCAGTACTCGTACCCGTGCTCGGCACGGTCGCGCTCCATCGCCTCGACGGAATGGAACATCTCCACCATGTAGCGGGTCTGCTCCTCGCCGATGAGCGCGGGCCAGTAATCCATCCATATCTCTGCGGCGAGCCGGGCGAGCGCCTCGAGCTCCTCGCGCGTCTCGACAGGTTTGAACACAATCTCGTCCACCATGTCTTCCGCCTCCCCTACACGCCGTCCTCGAGCTTGATGAGCATCTTGCGATAGCCGCCGTACGCGCCGTTGAGCGCCTTGGAGACGCGGCTCACCGTAGTGGACGAGGCACCGGTCTGCGTCTGGACCTCCA
Organism: Collinsella sp. An268; assembly: GCF_002159765.1. Classification (GTDB taxonomy): domain Bacteria; phylum Actinomycetota; class Coriobacteriia; order Coriobacteriales; family Coriobacteriaceae; genus Coprousia. Next base: position 20,213 of record NZ_NFJH01000008.1, read on the forward strand.
CGTAGGGGTCGCCCTCGTCGAGCAGGCGCGCGACCTGCAGGCGCTGGGCAAAGTCGCAGATCTCGCGCGGGGTGCAGAGGTCGGCGAGAAACGCCTCGACATCGGCCTCGTCCTCGAGAAGCGTCAGCGCGTGCACGAGCTGGCGCACATCCTGCCTCTGATACATCTTCTCGATATCCATCGGACCACCAATTCCGCTCGCGTGCCTGTGCCGTATGCGTGCCGCGGCCCGCCGGGGCATTCCCCGTCGGTCGGCGGCACGTGCGTAGTGTAGCACACCACTACGCTAAAGTGCGCGCTGCAGGAAAGACTATGACATGACCGTAATATCCCACGTGGTCGCACCTACAGATGCGGCAGCGTGGGAATGAGCGAGAGCCTTTCGGCAAGCCCCGAGGTCCACGTTACGCGGTCGGCGTCGTCGATGATGAGCGCCTCCACCCCCGGCAGCCCCTCGATGACGTCGCGCGCATGGGCGGCGCCCATCATGAGAGCGGTGGTGGACCAGCCGTCCCCGTCGAGCGAGCGCTCGGACACGATGGTCGCGCTCGCCACGTCGCTTTGCGCCGGCATGCCCGTCTGGGGGTCGAGGATGTGGTGGTAGGTGACGCCGCCGCGGGTAAACGAGCGCTCAAAGAGGCCGCTCGTCACCACCGAGCCGTCGGCCACCTCGATCAGCGCCCGATGATGCGCCGGGTCGAAGGGGTTCACGATGCCGATGCGCCACGGGTCGCCCGCCCGATGCGGCGGCCGCGCCTCGGGAGCGGCGGGGCGGCCCCCGCCGACCAGCACGTTGCCGCCCAAGTTGAGCACGAAGCGGTCGACGCCGCGCGCACGCAAAAGGCGAGCGAGGTCGTCGGCTATGTAGCCCTTGGCGATGCCGCCGAGGTCGAGGATCGTCTCCGGGTCGGTGAGGGCGAGCGTGGGGACGAGCGCCCCGTCTGCCAGGCGGCGCTCGCCCAGCTGGACGCGCGCGTGAGCGCCTACGTGCTCAAGCGCGCGGGCAAGCGCGACGCGCGCCGGCACGGTACCGGTATGGAAGTCCCAGAGCGACGTGACCGTTCCCATCGTGATGTCGAAGTGCCCCTCGCTCGCGGTCCCGTAGGCGAGGGCGCAGCGCACCAGCTCGGCGGTCTCGGGCGTAACCGGCACCGGCTGCGGCGCAGCGGCGTGCGCCCGCGCGATGTCGGAGTCGGGACGGGTGCGCGAGAGCGTGCGCTCGAAGTACCAGCAGCGCGCCGCCGCGTCCTCAAGCGCCGCGTCGAGAACGCCGCGCACCGAGGAATCGCGCAGCGAGGCGCCGTCGGGCGGATAGGCGTAGAGCCGCACGTCGGTGTTGAAAACGAAGAGTTCGGCCACGCGCGCGCCCGTAGCGTCGTTGCCCAGGTGAGGAGACGGGAAGGCGCCCGCATGCCCCGCGGGGGCGACCTCGCCATCTATAGGTGACTCACAAGATGTCATATCCATACCTTCCCCACGAACGGCGCCCTCTCCTTGCGCGCGCCTCCAAATTGGGGTATACGCACAAAGCGGGTCCGGCGCGCACGACCCCGACCGCTTCCTCGCAAAGCAGGGACGGACGGGCGCATCGGCTCCCATCTTAGCTCAGGCCGGGCGCGTCCCGCGCCCCGTCAGAAAGGTCCGTATGCGTTTTCTTCTCACCTGGCTCGTCACCTCGATCGCCATCGCGGTCGCCTCCGCCCTCGTCCCGGGCATCTTTCCCTTCGGCGCGGTGGAGCCATGGCTGGCCTACGCGTTCACAGGGCTCTTCCTCGCCATCGTGAACGCCTCCATCAAACCGCTGCTCTCCGTGCTGTCGCTGCCCCTCACCATCGTGACGCTCGGCATCTTCCAGCTCGTCGTCAACGCGCTCATGCTCTCGCTCGCCGGCTGGCTCGCCTTGAACCTCCTCGGCGCGGGCGTGGCGATCACCGGCTTTGGCGCCTCCTTTGCGGGCGCCATCGTGGTGAGCATCATGTGCTGGCTACTCGGCTTCATCACGCGCGACTGACGTGACCGGATCGGCGGGCGCACGGCAACCGCGCGGCGGGCACGTTTCATCCCTCTTCTAGGAGGTATCCCCATGACCGTGTACTCATCCATCGACCAGCTTATCGGCAACACCCCGCTCATCGAGCTCACCGGCCTCGAGCGCGAGCTCGCCCTCAGGGCCCGCGTGCTCGCAAAGCTCGAGTCGCAGAACCCCGGCGGGTCCGCCAAGGACCGCATCGCCCGGAACATGATCGACGAGGCAGAGCGCGCCGGGCGCCTGCGACCGCACGCGGGCTACACCATCATCGAGCCCACCTCGGGCAACACCGGCGTCGGCCTCGCCATGATCGCCGCCGCGCGCGGCTACCGCGCCCTCATCGTCATGCCCGAGACCATGAGCGAGGAGCGCCGCCGCCTCATGCGCGCCTACGGGGCAGAGCTCGTGCTCACCCCGGGCGCCGAGGGCATGGCGGGCGCCATCCGCCGTGCCGAGGAGCTCGCGGCAGAGACGCCCCGGAGCATCATCGCCGGCCAGTTTGAGAACCCCGCGAACCCCGCGGCCCACTACGCCACCACCGGCCCCGAGATCTGGGAGGACACCGAGGGGGAGGTCGACGTGCTCGTTGCCGGCGTAGGCACGGGCGGCACCATCTCGGGCGCGGGGCGCTACCTTAAGGAGCGCAACCCCCATCTGCGCGTCGTTGCCGTGGAGCCCGCCGACTCCCCCGTACTCGAGGGCGGGGCTGCCGGCCCGCACAAGATCCAGGGCATCGGCGCGGGCTTTGTGCCCGAGGCGCTCGACACCTCCGTCTACGACGAGGTCATCCCCGTCACCGCCGAGAACGCCTTCGCGACGGGCCGCGCGCTCGGACGCAGGGAGGGCATCCTCGCGGGCATCTCGTCCGGTGCGGCGGCATGGGCGGCGCTCGAGGTCGCTCGGCGGCCCGAGAACGCAGGTAAAACCATCGTGGTGGTGCTCGTGGACACCGGCGAGCGCTATCTCTCGACGGAGCTGTTCACGCAATAGGCATATGCGATGAGCTCCGGCCGGCCTGCCGAGCCGAGAGGCCCATCGGAGCATCGGGGCGCCCTGCCGAAGGCGCCGTTAGCGATTCGACACGAAGGAGCGTACATGGAGCAGAAGCCGCGGGTGCTGGTCGCGATGAGCGGCGGCGTGGACTCGAGCGTCGCCGTGTGGCGCCTTATCGAGGCGGGCTTCGACTGCGTGGGCGCGACGATGATCCTGCACGACGGTGCGGCTGATTCCAACCTCGCTCCCACAGGTGAGTCCGCCGACGTCGCCGCGGCACGCGCTGTTGCCCAGCACCTCGGCATCCCCTTCCACGTGCTCGACTGCCGCGCGGCGTTCGAACGCACCGTGGTAGAGGAGTTCGTCTGCGCCTACGAGCGCGGCGTCACGCCCAACCCGTGCTGCATCTGCAACCGGCACATCAAGTTCGGCCTGCTATGGGAGAAGGCGCGCGAGCTCGGCTGCGACCTCATGGCAACGGGACACTATGCGCGTATCGTGCGGCGCACGACGCCGGACGGGCGCGAGGTCCCCGCACTCGCCAAAGCGCGCGACCTCACCAAGGACCAAAGCTACTTTCTCTACGGAATCGGGCACGAGGCGCTCGGGCATACGCTCTTTCCCTTGGGCGACCTCACCAAGGAGGGCGACGTGCGCCGCATCGCGCGTGAGCAGGGTTTCGCCAATGCCGAGAAGCGCGACAGCCAGGGCATCTGCTTCGTGCCGAAGAACGACTTCGCCGCCTTCATCGAGAGGCGCCGCGGGCGGGCGCTCCCCGAGGGCGAGGTGCTCGACACGGCCGGCAACGTACTCGGCCGCCACCACGGCGCCATCCGCTACACCGTGGGCCAGCGCAAGGGGCTCGGCATCGCCGCCGCGCAGCCGCTGTACGTGACGGCCATTGACGCCGCAGCCAACACGGTGACGCTCGGGAGCGAGCAGGAGCTCATGGCAGGTTCGCTCGTTGCAGGCGACTGGGTGTGGACGGCCCCGGCCGATGAGATGGAGGCGGCGCTCGACGGGGCGGGCCCCGAGGGGCTCGCCGTGGGCGCCAAGATCCGCTACCGCCAGGACGACCAGGCCGCCCGCCTCGCGCGCAGCGGTGAGGGCCGCGTGCGCATCGACTTCGAGCGCCCCCAGCGCGGCATCGCCCCCGGCCAAGCCGTCGTGGTCTACCAAGGTGACTTCGTTCTCGGCGGGGGCACCGTGCTGAGCTCAGACTGACGGCGGGGGTGCCAAAGAGGGCATCCCCCGCCGTCATGCGAGCCGGCTCCTATATGAACTCGTCGAAAGATCGGGAGCCGGCAAAGAAAGTATGTGCCCCTACGCCATGATCTTCCTGAAGAGCTCCACGACGGTGTCGTGATCGGCCTCACGCGGGTTGCCCGGATAGCAGGCGTCGGCGAGCGCGTCGTCAGCGATCTGGTCGAGCTCGTCGGCCTTGATGGCCTCGCAGACCTTGGGGATGTTCACGTCCTCGGAGAGCTGGCGCACCGCGGCGATGGCGGCGTCGGCGGCCTCGTCCGTGCTCATGCCCGTGGTGTCCACACCCATGGCGACGGCGACATCGGCCAGGCGCTCCGACACGACCGGCTTGTTGAACTCCATGGCGATGGGCAGGAGCATCGCGCAGGCGACGCCGTGCGGCGTGTCGTAGTGCGCCGAGAGCGTGTGCGCCATGGCGTGGTCGATGCCGAGGCCCACGTTGGAGAAGCCCATGCCGGCGATGTACTGGGCGAGCGCCATGCCCTCGCGGCCGCTGCCCGGCACGCCGCTCTTGGCCTCGGCCACGGCGTCGCGCAGGTTCTTGGCGATGAGCTCGATGGCCTTCAGGTGGAACATGTCGGTGAGCTCCCAGGCGCCCTTGGTGGTGTAGCCCTCGATGGCGTGGGTGAGCGCGTCCATACCGGTGGAGGCGGTGAGGCCGGCCGGCATGGTGGCCATCATCTCGGGGTCGACGACGGCGACCTCGGGGGCGTCGTTGGTGTCGACGCACACGAACTTGCGGACCTTCTCCACGTCGGTGATGACGTAGTTGATGGTGACCTCGGCGGCGGTGCCGGCGGTGGTGGGCACGGCGATGGTGAACACGGCGTGCTTCTTGGTGGGGGCGACGCCCTCGAGCGAGCGCACGTCGGCGAACTCGGGGTTCTCGACGATGATGCCGATGGCCTTGGCGGTGTCCATAGCGGAGCCGCCGCCCACGGTGACGATGCAGTCGGCACCGGACGCGGCGAAGGCCTTCACGCCGTCCTGCACGTTCTGGATGGTGGGGTTGGGCTTGATCTCGTCGTAGAGGGACCAGGCGATGCCGGCCTCGTCGAGAAGGTCGGTCACCTTGGCGGTGACACCGAACTTCACGAGGTCGGGGTCGGAGCACACGAACACCTTGGTGTACCCGCGGCGCTGAATCTCACCGGGAATCTCCTTGATGGCACCCTGTCCATGATAGGAGATGGTGTTGAGAACGATACGGTTTGCCATGCTGCCTCCTTGGTTGAATGCTGTCGGCGCCCAGATCCGGCGCCTGCATTACTGTATACCCGTAAGATCGCACCCACGGGGGGTGATTTTCTCCGAGCGGGCAGACGCTATCGGGAGAGCGGCGGCCGCCCCGCCGACAGCGCAGGGGCGGACCTAGCCGCGTGCGAGGGGACCGCGGGCATGCTCCCGGTCGATGAACATGAGGAGGAACGCGGCGAGATCGAGCAGGGAGCAGACGGCTATGGCATGCAGGCCGATCGCCTCGACGAACCAGTTGCCCATGACCGCGCCCGCCACGAAGCATACGATGACCCCGAAATACAGCACGCCGTTCTCCAGGAAGCCCCGCTTACGGGTGACTATGTAGTCGTCGACGCTCTGGAGCGCCGAGCGCAGGTTGCCGATGCACATGGTGGTGGCGATACCGTGACCGTGGATCTTCCTGAACGACTCGACCTGCATGCCGCAGGCGAATGACGTGAGGCAGTTCGCCGGGAGGTTGAGCGCCGACGGCAGGAAGCTGACGCCGAGAAGTATCACCGCCTCGACGAGCACCGTCACCTGACGCCAATGGATGCGGCTCGAGAATCTCTCGTGGAACAGGTCGGCGAGCATGATGCCCGCGGCGAAGCTCAGCACGGGGAAGAGGTAGCGGAGCGCCAGAAGCGGGTCGCCCTCCGAGATGTGGACACCCACCAGCAGGATGTTACCCGTCTGCGCGTTGGCGAAGACGCCGTCGCGCGCCACATAGGAGTAGACGTCCATGAACCCGCCGGCGAGCGCGAGGATCACGCCCAGCTCGATCGATTCGGAAACCTGCTTCGCTCGCTCCATGGGAGCCACCGTGCCCTTTCATGTGGACCATGACGCCGTTTGGCACCGGCTCACTATCCTAGCGCAAGCGGGCCCCGGGCGCGCAAGCGTATTCCGGGAACACGGCACCGTCATGTCGGTGGCAGCCGAGAGGCGCTAGCAGACACGCAAGCCCCCGTCGCAGCCCTCATCGCCCTCGACCTGAGAAGATCCGAAGGCGCCGGCGGGCGATATGTCGAAAGGAAAGGTTCCACAGCGGTTGAACGCCGCCATGAACATGCGTATGGCGTTGGAGGGGTGGTCCCCACGCGCTGGGTCGCCGCCGCGAAGGCCACCGTGACGCCCATGCCGATGCAGGCGAAGTGCGTGAGGTTGCGGTCGGCCATAAGGCGGCGCGTCACCATGCCGAGACCCGCGCCCACAAAGGCGCAGAACATCTCGATGGGGCCGCCGCCCAGAAGAAACACGAAGGCACCGCACGCCGCCGCGGATGCGAGCCCCACCTGCCAGGGCGCATAGTTGCCCGGACGGTGCTCGATCTGGTCCATGAGCGCGTGCCACTCGCCAACGGTGAGCTCGGCGCCGCGACGCGTGAGGTCGCGCACGAGACGCTCGGTTTGCCAGATGCGCTCGGTATTGACGCCCGTCGTCGTGAGCGATGCGACCTCCGAGAACGAGCCCTCGTCATCGAAGCACGTGCACTCGATGGACGTAAGGCTCACGTCGGTGGAGATCGTGACGCCGAGGACCTCCGCCGCCGCGTTCATGGCCTCGCGCACGCGCCATGCGCCCGATCCGCCGGAGAGCTTGAGGAGGCCGAGGCGGCATATGAGCGACGACTTGTCGGCGATACCCGCCTCGGGGGCGCGCACGTCGTGGTCGTCGAGGACCTCGTGCCAAGGGACGGGCATATGGTTCTGATGCGACACGCGCGTGTGGCGCGCCCGGTGCCCGCCGAGCTCGCGCAGCGCCCCGGGCAGCGCGCGGGCGCCCCGGGCGAGCTCGCGCGCGGCGGCTACGGGCGAGGACGCCCCGTCCGATGCGGAAGGTTCCTGTAAGGTCATCTGTCGACCGGACATGCGCGCCCTCCTATCGCCGACGCCCTCTGATGCGCCGGCACCCCACCTTGCCGTCTATGGTAGCCCAACCGGGCCCCACGGGTCGCGCCGCCCGCAAAGAGCGCCCCTCAGCGCGCCTCCGTCTCGCCCGCAGCGGGGAGCGCGCCCGCAAAGGCGACGGTACCCGTACGATACAGGTCCGCTGCGAACACGCCTACCACCACCAGCACGACGATCATACCGATGAGCCCAAGGCCGGCGAGCGCGCCCCAGATGGCGTTCACCGCGTACGAGGCGATGTTCACCACCCCGTGGAGCATCATGTTGTAACGCAAACGGCCCGTGCGCCAGAAGAGCGCGCCCAGGGCGAGGCCGATGAGAAACGCGTAGCATGTCTGGACGATATTGCCGTGCAGCAGCCCGAAGAGCGCCGCCTGGATACCGTTTGCCAGCCAGAGCTGCGCTGCCGGCACGCGGCGGGACCGGGCGCGCCAGCGCTCATCGCGCGGGGCACCCCGCCGCCATGCGGCGCGCCACTCGGGGCAGACGGCACGCAGGGCGAACTCCAGAAGGACGCCGCGGCACATCGTCTCCTCCAGAAGCGGAGCGCCGAGCCCGACCACCAGCACCGTGATGAGGCTGAAATCCGTCGTGCCCGCCGCCTCCATCGTGTCGCGGTAGTTCTTCATCACCTGAGGCAGAAGGCTCACCATGAGTGTGAGCACCACGGAGACGAGCATCTGGATCACGACGCCGAGCAAGGCGAGGGCGACAAGGCGGCGCGCGATCGAGGCCGCGTCGCGCCGCAGCAGGCCGCGGCGCGCATAGGACACCTGCCTGGGGGTGAGGATGCGCCACCACAACCAGAACAGAAGCGCCGACGCCAGCTGTGAGGCGAGTTGAAACCAGAGGTCGAACGTGGCGAGCGTTGCAGGATCAGCGATATCGACCTCCGCGCGGTGCGCGACCGTGAGCACGAGCTCGGCCACGGCGAGGTAGGTGCTCCCGCTCATGAGGAGATAGGCGCCCACAGCTCCGCAGCAGGCAAGAAGCCAGGGGAAGCCCCGGTACAGACGGGCCGGAACAGAGAGCTCAGAGCGCGCCATCAGGACGCCTCCTTGAGCTCGGAGCCGTCCGCGAAGGCGCGCGCCGCACCCGGATCGGCGCCGTCTGCCGCCCCCTGGCCAAACGCGCCCGTGGGCGAGATGTCAAACGGAAAGGTGCCGCACCGGTTGAAGGCGGCGATGAACATGCGGATGGCATTGGAGGGCGTCGTGCCCACGCGCTGGGTCGCCGCCGCGAAGGCTGCCTTCTCCTGAGGCAGCACCTTCGCGACGACCGGGGTCATGTGTTCTGCCATGGCGGTCCCTCATGCTGTGGCGTTGCTGCGTTTATGGGACGGCGTGCCTGTTGCACTACGGATTGATGGGTTGCGCGCCGCTCCGTGCTGCGTTTTGGTGCGTTGGTATTACATAGTTTTACTAAGTTATACCCCGCGTGATAGATTACCAGATTGCGGCAACGGGCACAACCCGCCACCGCGCCTTCTTGCTGCAAAACGTAAGCCTCTGTTAGACCACCGGGGATACGGCAAGGAGGCCCCCGGTACCCGGCAGCATCCACCGTGGTCTAACAGCGGCAAACGTAAAAGAGCGCCCGAGCCGTCTGGCATCGAGCGCTCGCTTTGCGCACTATGTGATTGGTGGGGAAGCCTAGCGGCGTCCGCCGCGATCCCCCGGGCGGCGTCCGGTGGCGCCGCCGCGCGGCACCCCGACGCTTTTGACGGGACGATCGTGTCCGCCGCGGTTGTCGCGTCCGCCCGAACGGCCGGAGCGGCTCCGCGTCCGGCGCTCGGAAACCTGGTCGGCGTTGCGCCAATCATGGCTCGGCGCGGGCGCGCTCTCCTGCACGCGTCGACGCCGAGAGGGGCGCCCGGCAGAAGCGCCAGACGGCTCGCCCGCGCGATGGCGGTCGTGACGCGACCAGTTGGCATGGTCTTGACCCGCCACCACGGGCGCCCCCTCCCGCGCGGAGGAGCGGGATGGCGAGGAGGCGCGCTCTTCTTCCACCGCGCGCACGCGCGTGCGCCCGGAGCGCTTAGGGCGCGCCGGCCGCGGCTTCTCCTCCCTCGGGGAGCGCTCGTCATCCGCAGGCGTCTCCGTACGGCGCGCCGAGTCCTTACCGCGCCGCCGCGCAGTCGGCGCATCCGTCCCTTGCGACGATGATGCGGCCGGGGACTCCTGCTTCTGCACCGGCGACGCGGACGGGGCCTTCGGCTTTCCCTTACCGCGCTTAGACGTGGACTTCCCGCGCTTCGTCTTCTTCTTGGCGGGATGGGCCGCCGGCACGCGCGCCGGGTCGACCGCGGGCGGGTTCTCCCCCACCACAAGGCCGTGCGGATCGAAGAGCTCCGCCGTCTTGCCCATCAGGGCCTCGATGGCGAAGAACTCGTCGACGTCGCGCTCCGTCACCAGCGTGAGCGCCCAACCGAGCTCGCCGGCGCGGCCCGTGCGACCGATGCGGTGGATGTAATCGGTCGGCTCCTCCGGCACATCGAAGTTCACCACGTAGCGCACGTCGGTGATGTCGATGCCGCGGGCGAGCACATCGGTTGCCACCAGCACGTCGCAGGCGCCGCTGCGAAACGCCTCGAGCGCGCGCTCGCGCTGCGCCTGGCTGCGGTTGCCGTGGATGGGCTGCGCCTTGATGCCCGCGCGGTTGAGGCGGCGGCAGCATGCGTCGGCACGGTGCTTCGTGCGGGTGAAGACGATGACGCGGCTCGCGCCCTCGCGCTTGAGCACCTCGGCGAGCAGCGCGTTTTTGGCCTCGAGCGAAACGGGCAGCACGTACTGGTCGACGGTATCGGCCGTCGCCGTGGCAGGGGCGATCTCGACGCGCGCGGGATCGCGCACCAAATCGGTGATGGACCCCACCGCCGCCTCATCGAGCGTGGCGGAGAACAGGAGCGTCTGGCGCTCGGCGGGCGTGCACCCCACGATCTTGCGGACGGCCGGCAGAAAGCCCATGTCGAGCATGCGGTCTGCCTCGTCGAGCACGAGCACGGCGACCTCGGAGAGATTCGCCGCGCCCTGGTCAATGAGATCGACCAGGCGCCCCGGCGTGGCGACGAGCACGTCGCATCCGCGCTTGAGCGCGCTGATCTGCGGGTTGTAGGAGAGGCCGCCCACCACCGTCACCGCCGTGTGCTGCGTGCGGCGGGCGATCTTGGCAGCGACCTCGTCGATTTGCTGGGCGAGCTCGCGCGTGGGCGTGATGATGAGCATGAGGGGACCGCGACCGGCGGCCTCCTTGCGCGCGCGGTTGCGGGAGCGGCGCGGCGCGTCACCCTCCGCAGGGGCCGGGGCCACATGGCCCAAACGATCAAGGGCGGGCAGCAGGAACGCGGCTGTCTTGCCGGTACCGGTCTGCGCCGCCGCGAGCAGGTCGCGCCCCGCGAGCACCTGGGGGATGGCCGCGGCCTGCACGGGCGTGGGCGCCTCGTAGCCCAGATCGCGCACGGCGGCGAGCGTCGCTCGGGACAGCCCGAGCCCACCGAATCCCTCGGCCTCTGCCGCAGCGCGCGGCGTGTGTTCAGTTGTAGTCATAGAGTTGCATTTCCATTCTGGGCGCCATCGACCCGCGAGGGGACGCAGGGCGCCGCAAAGCACCAGGGTTATCTTGTCGTGGGCGGTACGCGCAAAACGGGCACATGCCCGACTGGAGCAGACGCGCGGGAGCAGAACCGCCGTCGGTAAGTATAGGGTTTTGCGGGGAGCGGCACCGATGGCCGGCCCCGTACGCACGCAAACCCCATCATGCGCCACCGCGTGCCCAACCCGCTATTCACCTGCGTCGCAGCATAGCCACGGCCGTCTGGCGGGACCTATTGACGAGGGCGGAATACCGATTTCTCCCGTATAATGGGATACACCCCACCCCCCGGGGGTATATGATGGAGCAGGCAACCATGTCCGGGGATGCAGCGCGGCGCGCGAACGCCGTGCCCCGCACCCGCACCATATCCACCGAGGAGGAACCGTATGGCACACGAATGCTTCGATGTGGGCGGCATGACCTGCGCGGCATGCCAGGCCCACGTTGAGAAAGCGGTCGAAAGGCTTGACGGCGTCGACAGCGTCGCCGTCAACCTGCTCTCCGGCTCGATGACCGTTGATTTCGACGACAGCGTCCTCACGGAGGACGACATCTGCACCGCCGTCGACCGCGCGGGGTACTCCGCCTCCCCCCAGGGGGGTCCTGCCGTCGCCGCCGCCCCGGGCGCGCCCGTGCGCGCCGCCAAGCTCGAGTCCCCCACCAAGAAGCTCGAGGCGACGGCGCGCGCCATGAAGCACCGCCTCATCATCTCGCTCGTCTTCTGGGTTCCGCTCTTCTACATCGGTATGGGCCACATGCTCGGATGGCCCGTGCCCGCCGTCTTCGCGGACCCCGCGCACGCCATGACGCTCGCCCTGACCGAGCTCGTGCTCGTGCTGCCCATCATGTACGTGAACCGCGCCTATTTTGAGAACGGCTTCAAGTCGCTCTGGCACCGCGCCCCCACCATGGACGCGCTTATCGCCATCGGCTCCGCGGCGAGCGCCGCGTGGTCGGTCTACGCGATGTTCCTCATGGCAGACGCGCTCTCCGCCGGCACCGCGTCCGGCGTGCACGCCGCGCACGTCCTCGCCATGGACAACCTCTATATCGAGAGCGCCGGCACCATCCTGTCGCTCGTCACGGTGGGCAAGTACCTCGAGACGCGCAGCAAATCCAAAACGGGAGGGGCGCTCGAGAAGCTCATCGACCTCGCACCCAAGCGCGCGACCGTCGTCGAGGAGGACGGCACCGAGACCGAGGTCGCCGTCGAGACCATCCAGCTCGGCCAGACCGTGCTCGTGCGCCCCGGGGAGTCGATTCCCGTCGACGGCATCGTGCTCGAGGGAAGCTCCGCCGTGGACGAGAGCGCGCTCACCGGCGAGTCCATCCCGCAGGAGAAGCATCCCGGCGACACTGTCAACGCCGCCACCATCAACCGAACGGGGTCGTTCACCTTCCGCGCCACGCGTGTGGGCACCGACACCGCCCTCGCCAAGATCATCCGGCTCGTGGAGGACGCCAACGCCACCAAGGCGCCCATCGCGCGCATCGCCGACCAGGTCGCGGGCGTCTTTGTGCCGGTGGTGCTCGGCATCTCGGCCGTTACGTTTGTCGCGTGGATGATCGTGACGGGCAACGTCAACGAGGCCCTCACCGCCGCCGTGGCGGTGGTGGTGATTAGCTGCCCGTGCGCGCTCGGGCTCGCCACGCCCGTGGCCATCATGGTGGGCACCGGCAAGGGCGCTGAGATGGGCGTACTCTTTAAGAGCGCCGAGGCCCTTGAGACCCTGCACAAGGTGAGCGTGGTGGTGCTCGACAAGACGGGCACCGTGACGGAGGGGCGCCCACAGGTAACCGACGTCATCCCTGCGCGGCGCGCCGACGGCACGCCGGTGATGAGTGAGAAGGCGCTCATGAAGCTCGCCGCCGCGCTCGAGCGCAGAAGCGAGCACCCGCTCGCCGAGGCCATCATGGCGCGCGCCGACGAGATGGGCATCGTCGCGCGCGTGGTGAACGACTTCGCCGCCGTGCCGGGACGCGGCGTGACGGCCCGTGAGGGCGAGAGCACCATCGCCGCCGGCAACGCGCAGCTCATGGCCGAGCTCGGCATCGAGGTGCCCGAAGACGAGCGCGCCGCCTTCGCCCGCGCCGGCAAGACGCCGCTCTTCTTTGCCCGCAACGGCGAGCTCGCCGGCACCATCGCCGTGGCAGACCAGGTGAAGCCCACAAGCGCCGCCGCCATCCGGGCCCTGGGCGCGCTCGGGGTCAAGACCGTCATGCTCACGGGCGACAACGCGCTCACCGCAGAGGCCATCGCCCGGCGCGTCGGCATCGGGCAGGTCATCGCCGACGTCATGCCGGCCGACAAGGAGCGCCACGTGCGCGAGCTCGAGGAGACGGGCGCGACCGTGGCCATGGTGGGCGACGGCATCAACGACTCGCCCGCGCTCGCCCGCGCCGATGTGGGGCTCGCCATCGGAGCGGGCGCCGACATCGCCAAGGAGGGCGCCGACGTGGTCCTCATGAGAAGCGACCTGCTCGACGTGGCGCGCGCCATCGAGCTCTCGCGCGCCGTCATCCGCAACATCAAGCAGGACCTCTTCTGGGCCCTCTTCTACAACGCCTGCGGCATCCCGCTCGCGGCCGGCGTGTTCTTCCCCATCCTGGGCTGGCAGCTCTCGCCCATGTTCGGGGCGGCGGCCATGAGCCTGTCGTCGGTGTGCGTGTGCACCAACGCGCTGCGCCTGAGGGGCTTCCGCCCCCGCGTGACCGACCGCATCGCCGGCGAGCGGGCGTAGGCGGCCGACGCGCGGCCGCCGCGGCGCGCACCGCGGCGGACGCGTATCATCGGGTATACCGGACGGCGAGCCCGTCCCCTACAGAAAGGATCTGACCATGAACTACACCATCAAGACCGAGGGCCTCCACTGCGGCCACTGCGACGCCTCCGTCGAGACCGAGCTCATGAAGGTCGCGGGCGTGACGGACGCCGACGCCGACCACGAGACCAACACGGTCACCGTGGAATGCGACGGCGAGGTCGCCCCCGAGGCGCTCGAGGCGGCCGTCTGCGCCGCGGGCGACGCCTTCAAGGTCGTCTCCATCACCGCTGCGTAGCATGCAGGCGGACACCGACAAGACGCTCCGGCTCCTGCGCACCGCGCGCGGGCAGATCGACGGCATCATCCGCATGGTCGAGGCCGACCGCTACTGCATCGACATATCGACCCAGCTCATGGCCACCCAGTCGATCCTCGCCCGCATCAACGCCGACGTGCTGAAGGCCCACCTCGAGCACTGCGTCGCCGGCGCGCTGGAATCGGGCACGCCCGCGGAGAAGGCCGAGAAGCTCGACGAGATCGAGCGCGTCATCGACAAACTGGCGAAGTAGCGCCTCCGGGAGTGTGCGCGCTTGCGCTTTCGCACCCTCAAGTCGGTTATGAGCGTAAAGGGCGCCGTACGGCGAAGAGCAGGTAGAAGCTCATTTGAACAAAGCTTCTACCTGCTCTTTCTTTATTGCGACTTGCCTTATCAACCGCGGCTCACGACGGGCACCGATCTTTTACGCTCATAAACGACTTGAGCACGCTTCGGCGTCCGTGCGCGAGCGCGCATGAACGGCGCCGCGAGACGGAACTACCCTATTCCGCCCAGAATACGCGGCCCTCGCGGCGCGGCTTGGTCTCGGAGCTCTGCGCCGGCCATCCGAGGATGCAGTTGCCGATGCCCTCGTAATCGCCCTCGACGCCGAGGTCGGCGAGCAGCTGCTTGAACTCCGGCTGGTCAAAGACCTCCTTCGCGCGGTGGATCCAGCAGCTCCCAAGACCGAGCGTGTGCGCCGCGTTCATGAGGTTACCCATCACGAGCGAACCGTCGTAGATGTAGGTGGGCACGTCGCGCGGGGCGAGCACCACGAGCACAACGGGTGCACCGTAGAACGGGTCGCCGTCGCCGCCCATGACGGCGGCGTTGGCAGCCGAGAGGCGGTCGCGGAGCGCTCGGTCGGTCACCGCGACGATGATGGGAGACTGGCGGCCCATGCCGCTCGGCGCCCAGAGGCCCGCCTCGATAACCTGTTCGATGAGCTCGCGCGGGACGGGTCTGTCCTCGTACGCGCGCACGCTCCTGCGCTCCTCAAGCGCCTTGATGATGTCGTTCATGCGAAACTCCCTTCAAATCCGCTACGCATTTGCTCGTTTCTTACCCCATGGGCGCGTTTTGAGCCGCCCGGGCGAACCGCGCATCAGAACAGACACGCCTCGATGACGTCACGCCCGCGCAGCGCAGCGAGCCACCGCGCAGGAATCGCGTTGGCACCGTAGACGATGCCTGCGAGCGCGCCCGCCACGGCCGCGGTGGTGTCGGTGTCGTCGCCCAGATTCACCGCGGCGCGTACGCAGTCCGCGTAGGTTGAGGTTGTGAGCAGACACCAGAGCGCCGTCTCGAAGGTGTCGCGCACAAATCCGCTCGAGCGGACCTCCGCCCGCGGGCGCGCCGCCAGCACGCCGGCGTCTGGAATCGCATCGCACGGGGCGACCCCGCGCGCAAGCGTGCGCGCGATATGAACGAGCGATACGCAGAGCCCGGTCGACGTGGGATGGGCGTGCGTGATGGCCGAGACCGCACGAACCTCGTCGTCGGTCGCGTCCGTGAAGGCGAGGGGCACCGTGCGCATGAGCGACCCGTTGCCGTTATCCCACTCCCCCGCGCAGCCATACCCCTGGTCAAGGGCGCGGGCGCATGCCCCGCCGATGTCAAAGAGCCCATCGACGGTGTAGGCGCCCTCCCGGTACCACCTCACAAAGCGTTGCCGAATGTCCTCGGTGTCGATGTGACCGAGCTCCCGGAAGCTATCGCAGATACAAAGCGCCATGGAGGTGTCGTCGCTCCACGTTCCCGCAGGCTGATGGTGCGAACCGAAGCCAACCATGTCCGTACAGGAAAACGTGTCCCGCGCGCGGAACTCGTATGGCACGCCGAGTGCGTCCGCCACCGCCTGTCCCAAGATGCAATCCCTAAGCGTCGCCGTCATATCGCCCCCCGACATCGCGATGGAACTTCCGAGCGCGTACGTTGCCCCACTGCTCGTGATGGCATCATTATAAGAATGAGCCCGATCCGTGCGCGCAAAGCCCGCTCGGCACCGCAGGCGCGCTGCGGCGCCAGGGCCTTCCGCACCCATGTGCGGCGAGACCTTGCGGCCGCAGGCACGCGCCACCAGGCAAGCAACCGTAAGGAGCAGCCGTGATCCGTCCCATCATGACCTCGCGCGTCATCCTCGCGCGCCCATCGGTAGACGCCGCACCCGGCGACGAACCGCATGCGCAGGACCTTCTGGACACCTTTGCCGCACACCGGACGGAGTGCGTTGGCATGGCCGCGAACATGATCGGTGTCCTCAAGCGCATCATCGTGTTTTCCGAGGGCGGCGCCGCGGACTCCCCCGCCCGTCTCATGTACAACCCCGAGCTCATCGCGCAGGCGGAGCCGTTTGAGACCGAGGAGGGTTGCCTCTCGCTCGCGGGCACCCGCCCCACCACGCGCTACCGCCGCATCACCGTGCGCTATCAGGACGAGAGCTGGCGCGAGCGCACCGAGCGCTTCAGCGGCTACACCGCAGAAATTATCCAGCACGAGATAGACCACTGCTCAGGCATCGCTATCTAACGCCTCCGCTTAGAAGAATTTGGCGAGGTCCCAGGCGGTAATGATGCCGAGGAGCCGTTCGTCGGGTTTGCCGTGCTCGGTCACAAACACCATGACGAGGCGGTTTGCCTGCCTGAGCGACGCCTGGAAGAGTTCCGCCACCTCGTCGGCGGGCTCGCGGCGCGCCACAAAGGCAAAGCGCCCCGGCTCGTGCGCGTCGAGAGCGAGCAACCGCTCGAGCTGTTTGAGCGTCGCCGTCTCGGGGATCTCGAGCGCCATATCGTCCACTAGATACGAAAGCACGGTGCTCTCGCTCAGCACACCCACCACGCGCCCGTCGGCCAAGATGGGCACGTGTGCGTAGCCGCGCTCGGCCATGTCGCGCAGCACCGGGCGCAGGGGCTCGTCCATAGTGGCGACGCGGATCTTCTCGCGCCGGGTGCAGACGTCCTCCGCCGCGCCCATGCCCTCAAAGCGCCCGAGCGTAGAGCGGAGCGCGTCGAGCATGGCGTCGCTGGGGATGACGGCGTATGACCCGTCGATACGCTCGTTATGCTGGAGGAAGTTGCGCACCTCGCGGCAGTAGTCGAGCTCGTCGCGAAGCGCCCGGGGTGCCTTGTCGCGGCTGAGCAGCCACGCGATGGCGCCGCCATCGCGCGAGAGGTTGTACCGCTCGCGGATGAGCCGCTCGAGCCGGTTGTACAGGTCCAAAAACTCAACGGTGTTGTCAGCGGTCATGGGCGCCCCTTCCGATTTGTCTACGTCCATGGTACCCGACCCGCCGGGGACAGAATCGCCGGCCGGTCCCACATCGTCTGACAAAGATTATTCCGAACAGAATTATTCTGATTTGAATAATCTCTGCCACAAGATTGCATCAAAAGGGAGCAGGGAAGGCTGGCTATGGAAGAGAACGCCAATCGAGATGGACTGGACGAGTTTGGCCTTCCGCTACCAAAGCATTACGACGGTCCTCGCTTCGATGCAAGGGACTATTTCTCGGTTAGATTTGCCGCGGCAAAGACACTAGGCGAGGCTATTGAGATGCGCGGCTTGGATGCGTTCGCCGAAGAGGTGGAACCGAGCGACTTCACAGACGACACCCCAGCATACGAGACTAAGATCGGCATCGCCGAGCTTTGGGCCGAATCGACTTGACGCGACGGGGAGAGTGCGCGAAACATCGAGCTCGAGCGCACTGTCGCAGCACTCCAAGAGGGCGATGTTATCGAGATTCGCCGGTGCCCGCAAGAGCAAAACGAATATGGATATACCTTCACGACGCAGGACGGCTCCCCATTACCCTTCACGCCCTATCACGATTACGATGACCAGTTTTTTACACGAGCGCTTGAGGAATGTCGCATTTGGGACAAACCGTTCTGCCGCGTACGCAGCGTCACGCGCTTTGGCGGAGACAACAACGTACCCGTTGACCCAACGTTTTGCTGGCACGTTTATTCATGCAAAGTGACCGTGATTAAGCGCGGCTGGAATCCCATGCTCAACTAACGGCTCCGAGTCCTAGACGCGGCCGTCCGGATATCTTTGGAATAGCCGATCGCCCGTCTAGCACCATCCAACAAAGAGCCCAAGCGCGAGGACGGCGGCCCGGAGTGGGGCGACCAGGTCGTCTGGGAGGAGCTCTACCACAGGGACCCGTGCCCCTTCTGGCTGGACTAGGACAGGTGTTCTACCGTGACACACTTTTTGTCCTATAAGCCGCTCCTGAACGCCCTCGATTAATTGGTGATAACGAAAACGGGGCAGAACCGCTCGCGCAGTCCCGCCCCGATAAGCCCGAAGGCTTTGCAACGTGCGATTTAGTCTAGCAGACCGAGCGATGAGGTCAAGCGCTTTAGGAAAAGAAGCGCCGCCATGCTCGGGTTCTCGGGCGGTAACCCACATGCGTCGACTTCTGCAAACAGCTCCATGAGCGTGGCCTTGCGATCTGAACGGACCTCTCCCTTGGGAACGATCTGCGAGAAGAGATACAGCAGGCTGCATATCTGGACCATCCGGCGACTGCGGAACCACTTCGATCGCAGACGCTTAGGGATTCCAAGCGCGTTCATGGCGTTCACAAGAACAGCGGGCGAGCGCTTTGAGGGCGAGGGACTTGCGACATCGTTGAGAATGCATGCTCCATGTGCCCCAGCGTTGCGAATTTGCCTCGAGTTCTTGAGCTGATAGTGGACGTCCCTCAGGTCTTTGTCGCCCCACCTGGCCGCGCAGAACCTCACGAGATCGGCGAAGATGCCGAACGGCACCACCTCGCAGAACGCCCAAATTGGCATGTCGCCCAAGTACTTTCTCACAACGCCACCGGCGTAATGGTCGTTTCTCCTCTTCTTGAGCTCCCCCTCAATGCGGGAGCGGTCGTTTTTGGGAAGGCTCGCGTGGTACGCGCGCATGATGGCGTAACCGTCCTCGCCGTGGTCCTCGGCAGCCGAGAGTAGGCGGACCTTTGCGAAGTGCTCGATGTCAAGAGTCATGGCGAGCAGGATGTCACGCAGCTGACGATCGAGATTCGACAGCGTCTTGAGATGACCGAAGTCGAGTTTCACGTACCTCCCGTCATGCGGGCCGCCGACGTATTTGGGAAAGAGCTTGCGGTAGGAGTAGACACGGAAGAACTGGCACTTGGTACGCAGATGAGCAACGGCATCTTCCTCAGAGACGAGATCGAAGGTGATGCCCTTTGACTTCATGTGGGCTATTTGCTGCTCAACGGTAAGCATGGGCTTAGAATGACCCCCGGATGAGGAGGCGCCTTCTTCATCGCCAACGTTGCATACATCAGTCATTTGTGACCACCTACCGTTGGACGCACTTCTGCGAACGTATCGCATGCTCGCTCAGCTCCACGTAGGAGAGGTAGCTGTCCACGAGGGCGCGGCCCTCGGGGCTGAGGGCGTCGTAGCGTGGCTGGATTCCCTCGGGCTCGGGCGCGTCGATGTCCTCGCGGCCGATGACGAGGTCGATGGAGCAGCCCAGCTTGTCCGCGATCTGCCAGGCGGCGGGCAGCGGGATGCCGCAGTCGGCGCCGTCGCCGGCGCGCTCGTAGCGCGCGTAGGTTGAGCCGGGGATGCCGAGCGCCTCGGCGAACTCCTTCGCGGAGCGGTAGCCCGCCTCGCGGCGGAGCCTCTGGAGTGTTCTTTTGCCGCTGATGGCCTTGTAGGGGGTTTGGGAGGTTGCAGTCAGTGACATATACTTGTCACCGTCCCTTCTGGATTTGCCTCTGGACCGGACGCCGGCCCCGCGGGAGTGCCAGCTCCCGCGGGCCCACCTGTTTTGAGTCTCTACGCCCTCGCGTCACCTCCCCTCCCGCTCGCCGCGGAGTCGTACTCTACCGCGACGCCGTGGTCGACGGAGCCCCACAGTACCTGCATGCCCTCGAGCTCGAACTCGCCGTGGGTGCGGTCGTAGGCCGCCATGATCTTCTCGATGGTCCTGTTGTCGATGAGTTCCTGCGCCTTGAGCGGGTGCTTGCCGCGCTTCTTCGCCGCCTGCTCCTGGAGGAAGGACTCGAAGGTAGTGCGCGCCGCCTCGGCGCTGTCGAACGCGACGAGCTCGCCGAAGGCGGCGCCGTCGCGCATCTGGGAGAGCATCTGCTGCTCGTACTGGTAGCAGAGCGCCTCGTAGGGGCGCTCCTCCTCGCGGCGGCGGTGCGCGCGGATCTTCTCGTCCTTCATGAGCACGAACTCGCGGAGCTCGTCGGCGAGCTGCCGCGCCTCGGGCGTGAGCCCGTCGTACTCGAGCTGCACCTCGCCGCGCGCGGTGCCCGGCGCCGGCGCCTTGCGGCCGACGATGGCGTCGATGGTGGTGCCGAGGATGTCCGCGAGCTGCCAGGCGCGGTCCATGGGGATCTTGTCCGGGTTGGACTCGTAGCGCGCGTAGGTGGAGGCGGGTATCCCGTGCGCCTCGGCGAAGTCGTTGGCGTTCTTGTAGCCCGCCGCGCGGCGCAGCTCTAAGAGGTTGCTTGCCATGGCGTCCACCTTTCTCGAGATGCCTGCGCCCCACGGAGAGAGGCACTTGGTGTCTCTCGTCTCCTTATTTCACTTCACAACAGATACTATTATAGTTTGATAATTTAGTCTACGATAATTGATTATTTAATCTCAGATATTGAAGCTATTCTCTCTATTTAATATATTCTATGGTGTTTCGCCACGAACGGCGACGGAGCGCGCTACTTTCTAGAAGACAAGAACGGTGGGTGCGGAAGATATTGCTGATTCTTCCTAATCCATAGGACACATGTAGAGCTATGCGAAACAATTGAATCCCCGTCCCCGATATAATCTGAGTTTATTAAGGTTCTCCTGGAGATCCAAAGGGGGTTTGCTGTGACAATTGAATTGATTGCCACCGTGATTGTCCCAATCCTTGCTGCAGTGCTCTCTCTAATTGGATCTCTTTTTTCAGAGGTCAGCCAGCGTGGGCGCATCAAAACCGACATTGCGATATATCGAAATCTCACCTCAAAATTGGATTACAATCAGGAAATATCCAACTCGCTCAATATACTCTCCGAGCACATTGAGCGGGAGCTGAGCATGCTTGCCGGCGGCAGGGCGCGCTGGACATGCCTGCCGAGAGCAGTAGCACTTCTTGCTCTAGGAGGAATGCTGTTCTTTGTTGTCGTTCGCCTCGCTTCGCTTCTGGATGTGACTGACTTCTTTTCTCCTCTCAGTTTGTATGCGTATTTCCTTCTGCTTATACTTGGTGCTTGGTGCCTAATGTCGGGGCTGAGAAACTTGTATCGATACGTTGCCCTTAAGTCACAGCTACTCCTCATCCTCGATGAGGCAAGGACATCTCTAAGAGCGCTCACGAAACTGAGCCAGAACCTCCATCAATCCGTCGATACCCAGAGCAAGCTTTCCAATCTTTTCAAAAAGGTTGCCATCAGTTTGGAAACCCCTCAGACAAATCTTGTTAACGAGGCCTCGAATGCATCATTCGATATCTTTGACAGTATTAGAGGCTTGAAAAAACTTCAGAAGGCGCTCAAAGAGCACGAAGAGCAGGTAAACCGGGATATTTCAAGAAAGAACGAACTTATCGCGTCCGCAAACAGCACTTTGCGAAATGCTAGCTTCGTGGAAGATCGCACACTGTTTTCCCTATCCCTTAGGCGGATGCGCCTAAGGCTTGCTGAAAGGCGTTCAGAACTTGAAGCCATGGAGAATCTGCTGATTGAGGCGAAGGACAACATTGCCTGGTGCCGAGGTGCGGTTGACGAATCAATACGACTTTACGAAAGCTTGTCTGGAAATGAGGCAGGCAATAAGCGTGTCGTACTTAAAGATTCAAGTGGATTGCTCGCCTTCGATACCTCTGAGGAGCTCTATAAGAGAGAGCACCTTGAAAACTTCTTCTCGGACTTATCAGACGGTCGTTTTGAGATCATCAGAGCGAACGGCCCTCACAACATCCTCGTCGTTGCGCAACAAAACGCTAATGAGATATACAAAGGGCATCGTACACTTACGATACTTGGCTTTCTCACCGCCAAAGATGGACATTTTCCCAGCTATCTCAGGATTAGTCATGCTCCTGTGCGACATGTGCCATAGCCATTGAGGGAAAGCGAGCACGGCCCCCTTACGACAAAACATGAGAATCCCTGTGAGAGGGTTTGTCAACTTTCGTAAGTGTGATGAGTGTGTCGGGGCGTCCGAAGCCGACAGGGGAGATGGTAAACAAGGCCGCCGTGCTCAAAGCGTACGGTTACTCCAACGACGGCATCGTTTGAGCACAAGTATCCACGAATTGACATCTTACAGCTGGACCGTCAGCTTCAATAACAAGCAACGGCACGCTAAGCAAGGACCTAAAGCCAGCGAGCGCATGAAGGGATGTTCTCCCCGCCCTGCGTGAACCGACTTTTCAACATGTCTGGTCCCTGTGGGATAATGGTTGCATTGTGTTGTTAACCGTCACGGCTTGTGCCGGATTGGATGTGCGTCAATGCCGACTCTCAACTGGATGGGCAAGGAGAAGGTGGTCAACCACCACCGTGACGTCCCGTATCGCGTGCTCGAGCGCGTACCCGAGAAGGGCGTGCTCGACAGCCACGGCTCGGACTGCGGGAACATGGTCATCCACGGCGACAACCTCGAGGCGCTCAAGGCGCTGCTGCCGGAGTACGAGGGCAAGGTTGACTGCATCTACATCGATCCGCCGTACAACACCGGCAACGAGGGGTGGCGCTACAACGACAACGTCAACGACCCTCGCATCAGGAAATGGCTTGGTGAAGCCGTGGGCAAGGAGGGCGAGGACTTCAGCCGCCACGACAAGTGGCTGTGCATGATGTACCCGAGGCTTCAGCTGCTGAGGAAGCTGCTCTCCCCGACGGGCGCCATTTTCATCAGCATTGACGATACGGAGCTCGCGAACCTGAGGCTCGTGTGCGACGAGATCTTCTCTCCCTCGTGTTTCGTCTCCGATGTGTCCTGGCAGCGAAACTACTCGACCAGAAACGACTCCAAGGGCATCCCAGCCGAGGTCGAGCATATGCTCGTCTACAGCAAGGCGCCCGGCTGGCAGCCCCGCAAGCTGCCGCGCACGTCGGAGATGGACTCGAAGTACAAGAACCCAGACAACGACGTCATGCCTTGGAGAAGTAGCGACGCATTCGCGCCAGGCGCCGCGACCCACCAGGGAATGGTTTATGCGATTCAGCATCCCTTTACCGGCAAGTTGCTATACCCGTACAGCGGGTCCTGCTGGCGGTACCAGCAGGACAAGATGCTCGACTACATGAACGGCTGGTGCCCGTATGTCCTCAAGGATCTGGACGACGCAGATCGGAGGGCCGAGGTCTGCGGTCTCGACGCCTCCGAGGTCCGTGAGGGAGTCAAGGGCATCGTGCTCGCCCAGTCCGTCGAGGAGTCGAAGGCCATGGCCTCCGCAATCCAGAAGACGGGCCCGTGGCCGAGGTTCTTTTTTTCCAGAAACGGGAAGGGTGGAATCGCTCGTAAGACCTATATCGACAGTGTAGGAGGGCGACTGCCGACGAACTATTGGCCCTACTCCGAGGTCGGCCACACCGACGAGGCCAAGAAGGAAATCAAGACAATCTTCGGCGGAAAGGCCCCGTTCGACACGCCGAAGCCTACGCGCCTGATTGAGCGTGTGCTCCAGATTGCTGTGGGCGACGACGCCCTCGTGCTCGACTCCTTCGCGGGCTCCGGCACGACGGCGCACGCGGTCTTGAGGCTCAACGCAGTGGACGGCGGCTCCCGCCGTTTCATCCTCGCCGAGCTTGACGGCTACGCCGACACCGTCACTGCCGAGCGCGTCCGCCGCGTCATCGCGGGCTACGGCGAGGGAGGCAACGCCGTAGAGGGCATCGACTCCGGCTTCTCCTACTACGAGCTCGGCCCCGCGCTCTTCCGGGGCGACGGGACGCTGAGTCCGGACGTCACGCGCGCGGACCTCGCCCGCTACGTGTGGGCGACGGAGACGCGCGCGCCCTACGAGGACCTCGCCGACGAGCACCCTTACCTCCTCGGAGAGCACGCGCAGGCGGTCTACTACCTCGCCTGGGAGCCCGGCGAGGAGACCGCGCTCACCTACGACCTGCTACGAGGCCTCCCGCGCAAGGGGTCGCCGACCGTGATCTACGCGGACCGCTGCGCCATCGCGCCCGAGCGCCTTGACGAGATGGGCGTCGTCTTCAAGCGCGTGCCCGACCAGATAGCGAGGATCTAGCCATGGAGCTGAAACAGTACCAGAGGGACGTCCTCAGGGAGGTCGGCCGCTTCGCGAGGACGTACGCGATGACCAGGGACGCGAAAGCCGCTTACGACCGGTTCATGGGCGACATTGGCCTCACGCCCGGGCAGGGCGGCGTCTCGCGCTACCACGACGACCTGGGCGGCGTGCCCAAGGTCTGCGTCAAGGTGCCGACGGGCGGTGGGAAGACCTTCATCGGCGCCTGCGCCGCCAAGGTGCTGGCCGAGACGCTGCCCTCGCGCGACGACGTCATCGTGTGGCTCGTGCCGCGCAGGGAGATCCTCGCGCAGACGCTGCGCAACATGCGCAACCCCGAGCACTTCCTGCGCATCCAGCTCGACCGCGACTTCGCCGGCCGCGTGGAGGTTCTCGACAAGGAGGACGGGCTGCGCGGGCGCTCGTTCAGCGCCGCGACCGTGGGCGACCAGCTCACGCTCTTCGTTCTGTCCTACGATTCGTTCAAGAACAAGGACGGCCGGCGCGCCTACGCCGAGAACTCTGCGGTTGCCAACGTGACCGAGTACCAGCGCGCCGCCGGTACGGCGGTGTCGGTGGAGGGTGCCGACGACACGGCGCTCATCTCGGCGCTCGCCGGCTTCAACCCCATCGTCATCGTGGACGAGAGCCATCACGTCGGAAGCAAGCTCTCGCTCGACATGCTCAGAAACCTCAACCCGCGCTTCGTGCTGGAGCTCACGGCGACGCCCGACCCCAAGCACGCCAACGTGATCGCGCAGGCGACCGCCCGCCAGCTCAAGACAGAGGAGATGGTCAAGCTCCCCGTGGTGGTCTACCGCCGCCCCGACAAGCGCACCACCGTCGCCGACGCCGTCATGCTGCAGCGCAGGCTGGAGGCCATCGCGGAGCAGGACGAGCGCCGTACCGGCCGCTATATCCGCCCCATCGTGCTCTTCCAGGCGGAGCGGCGCGGAACCGACGACGCCGAGACCTACCAGAAGCTCAAGGACAAGCTCGTGGAGGGCGGCATCCCCGAGGAGCAGATCGCCATCCGCACCGGCGACATGGACGAGCTGCGCGGCGCCGACCTCATGGACCGCGCGTGCCCGATACGCTTCATCATCACCGTGGAGGCGCTCGCCGAGGGCTGGGACTGCCCGTTCGCCTACGTGCTGGCCACGGTGGCGAACAAGAACTCGCAGGTGAGCGTCGAGCAGATCGTGGGACGCGTGCTGAGGCAGCCTTACGCGGCCCGCGCCGGCGCCCGCAGCCTGAACATAGCCTATGTGCTCACGGCGTCCTCCGACTTCGACCGGACGCTGCAGCAGGTCGTGGACGGCTTGAACGGCGTGGGCTTCTCGCGCGAGGACGTCGCCGAGGCGGGCCCCGCGCCCACCTCCGGGCAGCAGGGGCAGCTGGACTTTACGCCCTCGCCCTCCGCCGACGAGGAGGGCGAGGAGCTCGACCTCGACGGGCTCGACCTGCACTTCCCTGCGGCCGATCCTATGGGGAGCGAGGCTTCCGGCGATGGAGGCGGCCACGGCCCCGCGAGCCCGTTTGTTGACGACATCATCGAGGAGTCTGAGGCCGTCGAGGAGCAGTTTGAGAACGAGACCGGCCACGGCGGGCTTGACACCCTCGCCGGAGGACTGGGAGGAGGAGCGAACGTGTACCCCATGCGCGACGAGGCGGCGGATTCCGCCCGGGCGCTCGCCGTCCCCCAGTTCGTCATCCGCGTTGACGGCGGGCTTTTCACCGACGACGAGACGTGGAAGCCGCTCGACCGCGAGGACCCGCTTCGCGATTTCAAGCTCTCGAAGTACGGCATCGACCGCGTGACCATCAATCCGGCGACGTTCTCCGATGCGCGCGAGATCGACCTGACCGAGGACTCTGACGAGTACAAGATCCGATGGATCGAGGAGGACATCCGCAAGAACATGCGGATGCTGTTCAACAACATGTCAGACGAGGGCAAGCGCGAGAGCCTCAAGGCGGCGATCTACAAAGCCATGTCCGGCCAGTTCAAGAACACCTATGGCGAGCAGCAGATCACCCGCTTCATCAAGCGTGTGGTCGAGGACATGGAGTCACCGGACGTCGAGGCGTGCTACGACAGCATCGGCAACGTGACCCGCGCCATCACTGATGCCGTGCGGAGCCTGGCCGACGACTTCTGCGAGGACCGCTTCGAGAAGCTGCTCTCGCGGGGCGACGTGAAGATCAGCCCCGAGTACCGCTTTCCTGACAGCTTCACGCAGACGAGCCCCCTCACGAGCTATGCGAAGTCGCTCTACGCGGCGGAGGACGGACGCATCGACGGCGCCGAGCGGCAGATGATCGACCTTCTGGCCAACAACCCGCGCGTTGTCTGGTGGCACCGCGTCGTGGAGCGCCGCGAGGGCGAGTTCAGCATCAACGGGTTCATCACGCACTATCCTGACTTCCTCGCGCTGCGCGACGACGGCACCCTCATGGCCATAGAGACGAAGGGCGAGCACTTGAAGGGCGACGACTCCAGGCTCAAGCTGAGCCTGGGTACGCGCTGGGCCGATATGGCCGGCGGAAAGTTCCGCTACTTCATGGTGTTCGCCAGCGAGGCGCTCGACATGCCGAACTCGTACACACTTGCAGAATTCGGTTCAGAGATATTGGGGTAGTACGTTGTCAGTAACTAATGACAGTATCGACTTTAGAGCACTCAGCCAAGACCAGTGGGAGGACTTGTGCTTCGACACTCTGGTCTTCGAATATCCCGGTCTGCGCAGAATCGATGGAAGTGGTGGCGATGGCGGTGTCGATGCTTATGTCGGCGAGTTTTCCAGTCCGGACATCATCTTTCAGTTCAAGCATTTCAAGAAGGGTTTCGGCGCGCCTCAGAAAAAGGAAATCGAGCGCTCGTTCAATACCGCCTCTGGTTCATACGACTTGCCCCACTGGATACTGGTGTGCTCAGAAGATCCTACTCCCGCCATGCAAAACTGGCTTGATGAGTTCAAGACGAAGCGAAACGGCACGAAGATCGAGTACATCCTTGGCTCTGAAATGCGAGCGAAGGTCATCAATCATCCAAAGGTGAGAAAACAGTATTTCCCGAACATTCAGGATGCTTTGGAAAGTCTAAGCAGCGAGCCGCCACACAATCCTTTGGCTGCAGCGGCGCGTGACGTCAGAGTCTACAACGATGTCTTGCTCGACGACAGGTTCACAGCGACGGTCACGACTGACGGCGAGACGGAAACCGTCGTCTACTCTCTCAAGCCATGGGTGAAAGAGCCTGTGCCCGCAGTGAAACTGCGTATCAAAACCCCTCAGGGCGCCCAAGCAGTTGAGGGACTCATTAAAGAGGGCCACTCGTTTGAGCTGGGAACAGACGACATTGGCCTCACGTCGCTGATCGATCCCTCATTGCATGATGCAGACATTGTTTCGATAAAGGCGTTTTCCCTGCCGCAGACACACCCTGCGGCCTTGAGTATTTTCGCAGGAGATGACCCTGCGAAAAGCTACCCGTTGCACATCGAACTTAAGACGGTTCGAGAAGGTTCCGAGGTGCTCGTCAGGTCAAACGCTGGCCAAAACACGGCACCGATTGCTATTACTATGACATTCCGAAAAGCCGCTCCATTGAAGAACTGCACGGTAAGCATTACCCCCAGATTCATGGGAAAGACTGTCCGGCAAGCCGCTCGGGGCGCACGCTTTCTAAGACGGCTCGATGAAACAAAAACGCTTGGAATCGCGGAGGAGAACTCTGACCTAGAAGATGCCTCTTTCATGGCGCTTGGGGACTTCTCAGACGATTTGCCTTGGCGATATTTCGGGGATCTCTTCGACGCGATTGATGCAACCTGCCGTTTGTTTTGTATCAACCCCACTGTTACTGAGGAGATTGATAACCCTGATTTTGTTGCATCCATGCTCGAGTTCGGTCGAAAGGTGATGCGTGTCGGCACAGAGATCGAAGGCTCTGTTTCCTTTGAGCTGAGCGAAGAGAATGCCGACTTAGAGGAAAAAGCGGCCGCCCACGAGCAGATTTGCGTTGTCGTTGATCAGGTGTGGAACGGGATGGTTTTCGGAGAAGCTTGTTCTGCTGATGTGAGGATTGCGGCAAAGGGACTTTTGGAGCAGGTTGATTCTGACCAAGGCAATCTCTTCAAAATCGTCGGCTCGTATTACTACTACATCCAGGCGGCGTCGAATTAAGACAAACGGCTAGCGCATTCGTCATCTTGTGACGCGTCTTTAGCCTGTACCCATCTGATGGGTGCGGGCTTTTTGTTGCCCGCAGGAGTCGAAAGGACGGGTGGCATGGATGGCTTGCAGAGCGGGGCGAAAGGTCTTGCCAATATAACGATGAATAAAGCGTACAAACCCCCATGGGCAGTTCCACACTCGCGGCGCCACCGTACCGACTTTATCCTTTGACATCCCACTGTGACGGTGTTTGCGGTATAACAGTCGGGGCGACACGGATGCGCGGGGCAGACGCAACGCAGACACCGAGCCGTCCATCCCAATTCACATATCACCCACTCGAGGCGTCGAGAGGGCTCGGAGGGCACCCTCCCCCGCCGGCCGACACCTCGAACACCGCTAGATAGGACCCCTCCCATGAAGACCGCCAAGCAGAAATCGGCACGCATGCAGGACATGACCGTCGGCGACCCCTTAAAGCTCCTCATCGCCTTTGCCATGCCCATGCTCATCGGCAACCTCTTCCAGCAGGTGTACACCATGATCGACACCATGGAGATGGGCTACTTCGTCGGCGACAACGCCATCTCTGCCGTGGGTGCGGTGTCTGCCCTCTACAACCTACTCATGAGCCTTGTCATCAGCATGAACAACGGCTTTGCCATCCCCGTCACCCAGGCGTTTGGCTCGCATAACGAGAAGCGCCTGCGCCGCTCCATCGCCGGTATGCTCATCCTAAACGGCGCGCTTGTGGTGATTGCCACAACGCTCTCGGTCGTTTTCCTCACGCCGATGCTCCACTTCATGAACATCCCCGCGGGCATCTTTGAGCAGTCCTTTGCCTACATGCTCATCTTGAGCCTGGGGCTCTTCACCACGGTGAGTTACAACATGTTCTCGAGCATTCTGCGCGCCGTGGGCAACAGCCGCACGCCGCTCTACGTGCTGGTGGTGTCGAGCCTCGTGAACATCGCCCTCGACCTCTTCTTTATCATCGTGCTCGGCCTTGGCGTGGTGGGGACGGCGCTCGGCACCGTCCTTGCCCAGGCGCTCTCGGCAGTGCTTTGTGGCGGCACGCTGCTGCGCAAATACCAGGCGATCCTGCCCGAGCGCGGCGATTGGGGCGCCTCGCAAAAGCTCTGGCCGGAGCTACTAAGCTCGGGCTTTGCCATGGCGCTCATGCTCTGCGTGGTCAACGTGGGCACGCTCATCTTCCAGCGGGCCAACAACGCGCTCGGCGAGACGCTCATTGCCGCCTACGCCGCCGCCCGCAAGATCATCGAGGCGTTCATGACGCCCTCGGGCACGCTCGCGGCCGCCGCTTCAACCTTTGTCTCGCAAAACTGGGGTGCGCGTCGCTACGACCGCATCCGCCAGGGACTGCGCATCGCCTTGGTACTCGAGGTCGTCTGGGGCCTCATTGCATGCGCGCTCGGCTTTGCCGTGGGCGAGTTCATGGTCCGCCTCATCACCGGCACGCAGAGTACGGGCATCATCGAGGGCGGCACGCTCGCCATCCACTTCAGCCTGCCGTTCTTTGCCGTGCTGGGCGTTCTTTTGTGCCTGCGCACCGCCATGCAGTCCATGGGCTACAAGGCGGCGCCCGTGATTTCGAGCTGCGTGGAGCTCGCCATGAAGTTCCTTGCCGCGAGCTTCCTCATCCCCGTCTGGGGCTACATCGGCACCTGCGCCACCGAGCCGGTGACGTGGGTCCTCATGACGGCTTATCTGGGTGGCGCCTACTTCATCAGGCGAAAGAAGATGTATCCGGAAGAGGACGAGCTCACGGAGCCGGGGGTCATAAACGAGACGGCACAGCTCGAGAAAACCGCAGCTACGACGGAGTCGCAGGCGTAGCCTAACGGTAGGCCAATCACACGCGCTGCTGACGCCCCTCGCCGAAGTAGGAATGGGCTGCGTAACCCTACAACGCCTAGGCATCCGGTCGAATCAGGTCATCCAAGCAGTATTCCCCTCGCGGGATATGGGAAAGGCGTCGATACTCCCTTGCCGCCGCAATGATAGAGGGGGCGTCCCAATATTCCTCAAGATAGTTCGTCCGCTTAATCTCTTTCATGCCTAACTGTTGGGAGCAGTAGTCACTCGGCTTTGTCTTTGACTTTCTTTTGTGCCAGCGTTCCCACTCTCCCTGTCGAATGATCGCAAGGACCTCGATTTCGGGATGCGTAAACGCCGTCACCACGGGGAACCTGTCGGCATACAGCCTTCCAAGCTTAAACGCCTCATGTCGCGAGTCGGCAATGCGCACAAGACATACCGGCCAGTCGAAGTCGAAGTTCAGGAGGTCATTCTGAACGTTCGCCGCCGAAACTCTGCGCACGACATCGACCACCTCGTCCTTAGGAAAACGCAAGGCGTCCGCATCCAACAGCTTTTGGACTATTACTCTTTCCGCGGAGCCCTCGCAAAGGATGATGGGATGATAATGCCTTTCCACAAGTTGTGTAAGCATATCGTCGCTACCCATGGGAGACCACCTGCTCCACATGGCCCCTCAATGCCTTTACATCTACGTAACGAGGCGCTGTGCCCTTGATGTAGTTTGCTGCGAACACCTCAGATTTTTTGTTCTCGATGCGTTTCACCTTGGTGGAATACTTCACCACAGTCGACAAGCAATTTGTCCCACGCGCAAGGAAGTACACGTTGTCTTTCCGATGCACATGGTCAAGTACTTGCGGGTAATGCGTGGTGAACACTATCGTGGCACCGTTTGGATTGGTGCTTTTGTTCACAAACAAATCAAGTACCACTTGCACGAGTTGACGATTCAGGTGGTTTTCAATCTCGTCCACAAGCAAATAGCCACCCGTTGTAAGAGCGCTTAGCGCTCGATACACCAGGCTAAGCCCTCGCATCGTTCCCGAAGATAGGACCTCCGCCAAACCTTCGGCAGACAAAAGCAATGGCTCTTCGTTTTCAAATTGCAGGATAAATGCGCGTCCCGAATCTTGCGGCTCGAGATGAGAAATCCTTGCATCAAAAACCTTCAGAATGCGATCGGTTCCCTCTGTTGCCTGTCGCAACGTAAATCCCTCTTCGGAGAAAACCGGAAGAGAGGGCCTACCACCGCACTCGTAGCTAATCACCGGAGAGGCGATGGACAGGTTGAAGCTCGAAACAATAGTCAGATCGAGAAGCGGCTTGCTGCGTTGGTATACGAGCTGTGCCACATCCAGTAGCTCATCCCAAGAAGCGAGATGGGATTTCTTAAGCAACGAAGATGGAATGGAGAAGATGAGCTCCTCGCCAAACGTAAGCTCCCGGTCGTATCCGCCCGGTGTGAACTCTGGCGTAAGAAGCGTGGACTTGACAAGAAAGTACTTCCCCCCTTCCCATACAAGGCAGCGAAGTGTCGAGGGTCCGTTGAACAGGGTGCACAGCGCTGACAATGACTCTGTCCCGCTAATGGACCGACCGTTCAACACTCTCGCAGCCAAATCAATGAGGCGCAGCGCGGTCGATTTGCCCGATGCGTTGATGCCTGCAAACGCCAAGATATTGTTGGTATAGATCGGTCGCTCAAGCTCTGTTGCCGACGAATCTGACGCGGGAACTCTGTCGGAAGTAAAGAAGTCGAGATCAAAAACTCCGTCTTCGAACATTTTCAAATGGTCGAAATACATTTTGAGAAGTCTCATCGCAACCAACTTTCATTTTCGACCGATATTTTTGTTTAAAGTATAACACCAGATGCGACGTAATGACAATGAGTGACAGGCGAGACGCATCGCCTGAGTAGCAAGAAGGCGCCTGCTGGAACAGGCGCCTTAACCACACCGCGCCGCCCGTAGCTCCCTCTAGATCACGGGCCCGCTGGCAACATCACTATACCGCGCAGTCCGCACCGCTAGTCAACCGATGCCTAAAGATTTCGGCAGCGGTGCTCGCCCCACGCTCCACGCCCAGCGGACGTCACGTACAATGACGACAGTGACGCGTCTTGGGGATGGGAGTCGAGATGATCTTTGCCCAGCAGCCTGCGATTCTTCTGCTCGACACCGTAGACGGGCTCGCCGCATACACCAATGCGGCCCTCGACTTGCGGCGAGACCACTTCAACCTGCAAGACCCTGTCTACGACCCCAACGAGCTTGCGGACGTCCTCGACGAGCTATGGCAAAACCTCGCCCTTGTGGATGACTTCGTTGCAGATAATCCCATGGGCTTCAGCTCCTACGAGCTCAGCCAGGTGCGCCAGTGGAAGAAGGTGTATGTGGGCTACGCTCTCGCCTTCTGCGACGATTGCGGGCGATTGCTCTTAAGCGTCAGCGACCGCTTGGTGGAGCCGTGCGGCATCTCGCGCGAGATGGTCGACATGCTCTCCCACCGCCCCACCTTCGAAGACCCTCTTGGGCTCAGCATCGCCCTCATTCCGTTTGCGGGTCGCATAACCTACCCTGCCGTCTTCTCAGAGCTGCCGATGGGCTGGGGTGACGGCATGCGCAAGGCGCTTGCGGAGGAGTTGCGCCATATGGTGGAGACCCAACCGGTCATCTCGGACGCCGCGACCTTTATTGAGGAGGTGCCCCGCATGCACGCCGAAGAGGCCGAGCACGCCGCGCGCGAGGCGCTAGAGGACCTCGAGTACGAGCTCAACCCGCCCGAGCAGCCCGTCGGCACACACCGCGGCGTCCTCGCGGGGCTCGACATCAAAGAACGCGAGCGAGCCATCGACATCTATATCGACACGAAACCCTTTGATCTACTCGACGAGGAGGGAGCCGAGCCACAACTCCACATCATCACCCTTATGGAGGAGCAGCGCGTTGCAGGCAAGCCCGACCAGCCGCTCGATCGCCTGCTCAGCCGCCTGCACATGGATCAAGTGCGGCATATCGCGCTGCAACTGCAGGTCCCACACGCACGCGACCTGAAAAAGGCAGAGCTGGTAGAAGCTGCCGTTAAGGCGCTCGCCGATCCCACGCGCGTTCACGAGGCTCTCTTTGGTCTCAACGAAATGCGGGGCCGGCAACTCAAACGGATTGTGGAGAACGGTTTCTCAATCACGCTTTCTGTAGACGAGCTCATCGACCGCACAACGCGGCTTCTCCCCTGCCCGCCGTGGTCCTTTGCGTTCAAAACGGGCAAGAGTTACACCTTTGCTGTGCCCGTCGAGCTGCGCTCGGCGCTTGGATCTGCGCCCCTCGACGAGATTATCGCCAACGGTGAGACCGAGATGCGCATCTGCCGACTCGCCAACATGTACGCGGAGCTCCGCGGCATCGTTTCTGAGGACGAGCTTATTGACGAGGTCGCCGCGCAGGACCTTGGAACAGGCTATGCCGAGCTTTTCGCCCGACACGGCAAGCGGCGCGCCGTGGAAGCGCTGCTTAGCGTCAACTTTGAAAGCGACCAGCTCGATTCCGATATTCTGGACGACGGCAAGACGCGCTGGCACATCTTCCACACCCTCTCCGACGACGCCGGCACCGCGCCCGATGACCCTTGGGCAGCCCCTGCGGTCGTGGAGGCGCCTCTCCCACCCATGCTTCAAAACCTGCTCAAGGCCCGTGAGAGCAAACCGGTGCGCCACCTAGAGCCCGAGATGGCTGCCTGCAACACGCTCTACGACTGGGAGCTCACGTTGCCGGAGGTGCAGCAACTCATCGGTTTTCTCGACGCCAACGTGCCCGACGATGCCAATGACTACTTCTACGCCGACAACGTGTACGAGACCCTGGAGGAGATGTCGCGCGGAGGCTATCCGCCGAACGCCGTTTTGCAATACGTGAGCGACGAAGAGATCATTCCCGACAAAGCGAGCCTGAAGCCCTTCCTCGACATACTCATGAACTTCCTGAACGCAATGCCCAACTGGGCAAACAACGGATGGGCGTCGAACGACATCCTGCCGAGCGACGCCCAGATGAGCTAGCAGAGGCGCAAGACTCACGCAAGCTACGCTTACGCCAAGGTCTCGGCATCGGAAAGCTTGAGCGAGGTGTTGAGCCAGTCGCTGTCCGGCCGACAGATGAGGCGCGCGTTGTTGTAGGCCATACGCATGGTAAGGATCGTCTGACCGATGTAGGCGCCCGATTCCATGAGCTCCACCACCAGCGCCACGTCAGGCCTATCGTCCTCTGTCAAATCAAGCGGCAGCAAAAGACTCATCGTGTTCTTGGTGGGATAGAACGCCGGCACCGCCGTCTTGAAGTTCCAGTCCACGCGCTTCTGCGCGAGCTCGATGGCATCATCCAGCCGATTGATGAGGCGCCGCTTGATACGCGGATCATCCTCGATGATCTCTCTGAGCTCGTCAAACGCAAGAATCCGCTCACCCGGATCCTGCGAGGTATACGCCCGCTCGATAACGGCAGGCGCCTCGGCGGAAGTCCTCATTTCTTCCAGCAGAAAATCACGTGGCAAACGGTTGATATTGTCGAGCAATATGTGGTCCACGTCACGCCTGAGCTCGCGGTCGGTATCGAACAGCAGGTCCTCTTTACGCTTGAAATACTGCGGACGGCGCGGCAGCGGATTGAAGGTGGCCACGAGCTTTTTGCCCCATTGGCGAGACCCCGCCTTGCAAAATGCCTCAAACCGCCACTGCTCACCGAGCGACGAGGGCGAGAAGCACGCGTAAAGCGGCTCATATGTCCGATCGACGAGGCCTGTATTGAAGGCAGCAATACCCTGTTCCCTATTCTCGAGCACCTTGCCCTCAGCTTGCAGGCGATAGAACGTATAGGTGAGGTAGCTGCGCAAAATGGGGCGCGCATGCTCGTTTTGCTCATCGTCGAAACTCCAGCGCTCAGGTAAGGCGATGGTAGCAAGCGTGTCGAGCAACTCTGTCATGTTGCCAAGATATGCCCAATCGGTAAGCGCGTGGCCAGCCACGACCCTTTGTTTGGCGAAGTCGTCCACATAGCAGACAAACCAAGGCTTGGAGCCTGACTTTTCTGGCGCGCGGTCGCGCTTCAAGGCTACTTCCACAAGTGTGGTCCCATCCGAGCGCAAGATGCTCACGGGAAAGAGCAGCTTGCCTTCATAGCTGCGGACGGTATGGGTGCTCAACGCTTCTGCCCAGTCGCGGTTGAGAAGCGCGTAAACGTCGATGGGCGCTTTGGCAGCAGAGCGGAGCTTCTCTGTCCAACGCTGCGAAACCCATACAAGGTCGGTAAAGATGCCACCCGCGCTCGCAACCTCACTCCATAAAGCCTCGGGCACGGGACCAAGCTGATAGTCCTCCGACGCGCGCATGGCCTCGAGCGCCTCGGGTCGCACAGGCGGCAATGAATCCGCGAACGTGCCCTCGGATGTAGCGCGAGTAACGGGCTCAGCCGTGGATGCGACTTCAGCAATCTGACCGCTGGCAACCGTATCGGAAGCCGCAGCCTCTGTTGGTACGTCTCCCGTAAGCGCATCCGTTGGCACGGCATGCGCCGCGCCCAGCACTGGTGACGAAACCGCCGTTGTCAAGGGGGCAGAAGGGACCGTAGCAGCATCTTGCCGTGCAACATCGCGACGCAGGCGCAGACGCTCCACCTGTGGCACATAGGAAAGGTACCACGGCAAACCGTCTGGCCGCTTGCTCTTAGCGATGGAGACCTCAACTGCATGGCCATTGGCAAGTGGCACGTGGGTCGCAAAGCTCACGGAGCGCTCGTCGTGCAAGTAGAGAGCGTCCGCAGCAAACGCGCACGCCCAGTCAGCCGCGATGAGCGCGAATGTATTCGATGACGTACCAAAAAGCTGCACCAAACGCTGTCGCGCCTGAGAGGGGATAAAGACAAAACTCAGAAAATCGGGTGAGAACTGCGCGCGAAACGCCTCGGATACCGGAGCGGCGCGAAACCAGTCTGCCTCGGCAGCCGCCTCGATGACGGCACGGTCCGCAGCCGTCAACAGCTCGTGCGCATCTGCTGGGGCATCCGCCGCATTATTGTCGTGTCCCATGTGAAGCTCCCCTCGCTCGCCCTTCCGGTATCCCCATTATGCGGGCATCGAGCGCTACGACCCACGAGGAATCGGCGAGCGCGCGACGCGTGCAACCACTGAGCGCGCTGTCCAAGAGGCTGTTCGAGCGAGAAGCGATACGAACATGTCATACGCCGCGGAACCGCCAACAACGAGACGACGGTCATCCCGTATTGTGAGGGATCACGGTTCTCACTAGCAGACGCCCTGCCCCTCGGCCGGGTCAATGAGCTCGACGGGTGTGAGATATGAGCCATCCCAATCGCACACGAGAATCGCCGCATTAGGGATGGGCTGCGGGTTGTCGAGGCGCGCGAGGTGCTCCTTGCCAGCCGCGAGCAGCGTGAACCAGAGCACGCCGCCGTGGACCGCGGCAAGCACGCGCTCGTGGCCCTCGCGACCCATAAGTTCGGCCATACACGCTGCCATGCGAGCAGCAGCCTCCTCCTCGGACTCGCCGCCAAACCGCGCGTAGAAGCCCCGCGTGCCGCGCGGCGGATTGGTGTCCTCGGTAAGCCCCTCAAAGATGCCGTAGTTCTGCTCCTTCAAACCCTTTACGCGCTCGTACGGCGTGCCCGCCAAGCCGAGCTCATCGAGCACAATCTCGAGCGTGTCGCAGGCGCGCTCGGCGGGAGATGAGTAGAAGTGGTCGAAGGTGATGCTGCGCTCGCGCAGCACTTTGCCAGCAAGGTGGGCCTGCTTGATACCCACCTCGGTGAGGGGCGAGTCGCACCAACCCTGCTTGCGGCGGAGTGCGTTGAAAAGGGTCTGACCGTGGCGGACGAGGTAGAGCTGGGACATGAGAGCTCCTTGTAGAAGAATCGAGCGGAACGACGATAGGGACGCTGTTGCAAACGGCGGGAACGTCGGCCTGCGCCGCTGACGGCAGCAAGCAGACGCCACGGGCGGCAATGGGCGGGCGGTATGCCACCACCCGCAGCTCGGCTGTCGTCCGCTTCGAGCTGCATGATACCCGTATCAGGGTGTGAAGCGCCAGCGGGACCAGTGCTGCGGGCAGCCGAAGACCTCGACCGCCGCTCCTTCTGCCGTGCAATAGCTCTGGATACTCCCCTCGAGTATGAGCGAGAAGCCAGCACGGCCGAGGTAGGAATAGGTCTCGCCGTTGTCGGACATATGGACGAGCGTGACGGGGCGCCGGGCCTCGCGCGCAAGCTTGTCGAGAAAGCGGGTGAGCACCGCTGTGTCGAAGGGATTGAAGAGGTAGATGTGGGTGTAGGGCGCGAGGTCCAAATCGAGCACGCTTGCCTGCCGGACCGCGAGGTTGGGACGTGGTTCCGTCCACGCCTGCGCGATGCGGGCGAGCTCAGGATCGAGCTCGACGCCGGTCGCGAGCGCCGACGGGAAGCGCTCCTGCATATAGGCGAGCACGCGGCCGCACCCGCAGCCCACGTCGAGCAGGTGGTCACCCGAGCCCAGATGGAGAGGGGCTAGCAACTCGTCCAGCACAAAGTACGGCGTGGGCGTGGGGTCGTGAGCGCCCTCCTCGGCAAAGCGCGTCGCATGCGGGGCGGCAAGGGACCTGCCTGCGAACGCGATGTCGCGGGCCATGTCTGCCTGAAAGAGCTCATCCCGCGTCATGCGCGCCCGCTCTCCGCCAACAACTCGTTCACCGAGACGATATCCCGGTAGAGCGCGCGGTGGCGCGTGTCCGGCATAACGTCGGTGTGGTAGTGGCCAAAGAACCACATGCGGAAGGAGAGGCGGTCCTCGATGTCGTCGAACCACGTTGTAAGGGCGTCGGTCGTAATGCCTTCGGCGAGGGAGTCGGCGGGCAGCACCGCGGGCAGCCACCGCGTAGCGCAACAATGCGAGATGACGAGGTCCACCTGCCAATCGGCAGCCGCGAGGTTGCGCTCGGCTTCTGCGTACTCGTCCCACGAGGGGAGCTCCTCGGGAAACCAGCTCCAGCCGGGCGTGCGCCACTCCTTGTCGTGACTATTGGCACCGCCCATAGTGAAGACGCGCCGGGTGGAACGCGCGGCTTCTGCGGGCAAATCGAAGACCTGCCCGCGCATGAGGCGGATGATGTTGGGATACTCGGGGTAGACCTGAACCTTGCCGCCCCAACGCTCGGTCACGGGAAGATCCTCAAGATAGGAATAGCACTCGTGGTTGCCATCGACGTAGAGCGTGGTCCAGGGACGGTTGTTCAGCCAGTCCAGCCAGTAGAGCTCGTCGTTGGAACCGCTCCACGGCATCCCAAAGTCGCCCGCGATGATAACAGAGTCTTCGCGCGTGAGGAGGCGCCCCTGCGGCCAGCGGCGGTACGAGAGCTTGGCGATGTCGATACCGCCGTGAATGTCTCCGGTAACCCAGATGGCCATACGCTCCTCCCCTTCTACGGTCCCTGCGCACTGCGCGCTCCGTGTGCCTCTGCATGCGAGACCCGGGACGCACGCCGCTTGCGGTGCGCACCATTCTACCTGCATACGGTACCTGCACGCGGCAGACGTCGAAAAACCGTTGGGAACGCCGGGGCAACCGTTGCCGGGTTCGCACTTGACAGGTCGTTACTCTGCCCGGTGCAATCAAGGTATAGTTTTGCGCTCGGCGCGCATAATCCGCCGGGCGCCACGGCGGAGGGAGGCCGCATGCGCTACGTTTGCTCCATCTGCGGATACGTCTACGACGAGGAGGTGGAGGGAACGCCCTTCTCGGAGCTTCCCGACACGTGGACCTGCCCCCTTTGCGGCGCCGCCAAGAGCGCCTTTGAGCCTGAACGCGCGACGGCCGACACG
This sequence comes from Collinsella sp. An268, assembly GCF_002159765.1. Taxonomy (GTDB): domain Bacteria; phylum Actinomycetota; class Coriobacteriia; order Coriobacteriales; family Coriobacteriaceae; genus Coprousia. The sequence continues at coordinate 59,437 of NZ_NFJH01000008.1, forward strand.
GCGCCCTCGAATGCGCGTGCCGCTGCAGCCGAGACCTCGGCCACCGACACGCCACCTGCCCCTGCGGCAGCAGCCACTGCGTCTGCGAGCGCGTCCCTCGACCACGACCTCACCGAACTGCCCGCCGGCGTGCTCGCTGCCATCTGCTCCAACCTCGCTCGCGGCTGCGAGAAGCAGTACCTCGCCGAGGAGTCCGCGCTCTTTGGCGAGTTCGCGACGTACTTTACCGCGCGCGCGGCGGCCGAGCCGGGCACCGATGACGCCCGAGCCATCAGCGAACTTGCCGACCGCTTCCAGCGCGACCTCGACGCCGGTTATCCGGCGCTCCGCTCCGCTGCCGAGGGTGCGGCCGATCGCGGGACACTCCGCATCTGCACGTGGGGCGAGAAGGTGACACGCACCCTGGCCTCGCTTGCCGAGCGGTACCGGCGCGAGGGGCCCGCAATGCTCGACGGCGCCCGCATCTGGGTCTGCTCGGTATGCGGCTTCACGTTTGTGGGCGAGCGCCCGCCCGCGCTCTGCCCCGTCTGCAAGGTGCCCGATTGGAAGTTTGACGAGATCCGCGGGAGGGCCGCATGATGGCAGCCGAGAAGACCCACATTGCCGTAAGAAACCTGCGCCTTTGCACCAAGGACTGCCTCTGCCTCTACGTTTGTCCCACCGGCGCAAGCGACACCGAGAACAGCATCATCGACCCCGATAAGTGCATCGGCTGCGGCGAGTGCGCGGCCGCCTGCCCGAGCGGCGCGATCTCAATGGTGCCCCTCTCCTACCCGCCCCAGCAGGTAAAAAGCGAGACGGTGCTTGCACCCGCGCTCGCCATGGCGCACGAAAAGACGCGCACCGAGCAGCTCGCCCGCGCGCTTGCCGCCTCCGCTGAGGACGAGGGGACGGGCAGGCTCGGCGCCGCCTTCGCCCGGGCCACACGTCTTGTTGCCGAGGACCTTCTGCGCGAGAGCGGCTACATGCTGCCGCAGAGCAAAAACACCCACGACCTCTTGCGTGCGCTCGTGACGGCCCCGCCCTCGGAGGACTTCCCCGCGGCTGCCGCCGAGCGCCTGCTCGAACTCATCCCCGAGAACGACGCAGCCGAGGACGCGGCCGTAGACGCGACCGCGAATGCCGTAGAGGACACGGCAACGGACGCTGCCGCAGGCGCCCCGCCCGCAACGTGCACTTACCGCTGCCTCATGTGCGGCGCCGTCTTTGACGTGCCCGAGGGCGAGACGCCCGTCTGCCCGGCCTGTGGCGCGGGCGAGGACTACCTCGAGCTCATTGTCGGGTAGCGCAGCGCTCTCTACGACCGCCCCCGGCGACGCCGGTCCTCGTCAATACCCGCGCGCCACGCGCCCGACGCCATCGACGCGCCCGCGCGCACCGTCGCGGTTGCGATGCTCGCTGCCTCGTACAGCGCCCCGGTGCCGATGTCGTCGGCAATGTACTCGACCGCCATATCGGGGTCGAGCCCCAAGCTCTCCGCCTCACGCTCCACGTCGATGTTCGCACCGATGAACAGGAACTCCCAGCCCATCTTCCGATGCTTGCGGATGAGGCTTCTCACCTGGCGGCGCCCGAAGCGGCGGCTCGCGTTCTCCATGCCGTCCGTCGTGATGACGAAGAGCACGCGGTCCGCCTCGTAGCCCTTCGGCTGCACACGCTGGACGAGGTCGATGTGCTCGATGGCGGCGCCCACCGCATCGAGCAGCGCCGTGCAGCCCCGGCAGCGGTACGTGCGCCGCGTGAGGCGCGGGACCTTCTCGATGGGCACGCGGTCGAGCACGACCTCCGACCGGTCGTTAAACTGGACGAGCGACACGAACGCCTCGCCCGGCTCTGCGCGGTTCTCATCGATGAGCGCGTTGAACCCGCCGATGGTGTCACTCTCAAGCCCGGCCATAGAGCCGCTCGCATCGAGGATAAAGACGAGCTCGGCGCGTACGCCCCTGCCGCCCTTACCAGCCGCGCTGCTACTCCCACTGCGGCTGTCCACGCCATCGCGGTTGTTCTGCTTTTTGCGAGTCGTTCTCTCGATATCTTTCTTGCCCATGGTGCCCTCCTTGCTGTTGGGAACTGACACCTATGAGGCTACGCGGCGGCGTGCAGGGGCAGGTAAACTGCCAGGGGACATCTGAGACGCTACGCGCGGGCGCCTGGGACGAAGCTAGAGAGCGACCTTGCGCCCGAGCGGCGACACCGCCGGCGCTCAGGTCGCCCTACAGCGAGCCCACGAGCGGTTGGTCGTAGGCAAAGAGCATTTCGTTCAGGCGAAATACGTCGTAGATGCCGCGCTCGATAAAGAAGCGGACGATGACATCGAACTTGCTCGCACGCGAGAGCGTGAGCCCCGCGCGGCCCAGCAGGTCCTGCGTCTCGCGCAGGTTGAGCTCAAGGGCAAAAGCGAGCGCCACCGCGGTGGGCTTGGTGGGCCGATACGCTGCGTTGCCACGGATCTTCGCAAAGAGCTGGCGGCTCAGGTTCGCGCGGTGGTAGACCTCGGCATCGGTCATACCGCGCGCGTCGATAAGCGCAAGAAGCGTCTCCGAGAACGACGCGTCAAGATGCGCGAGCGCCTCGTCGAGGGCACCCTTGTCTGAGGACGGCACGGCCAAGGGCTGAGGGGCACAGAGAGATCCCGCGCCATAAGACCGCGCGGATCCAGGTGCACCGGATGAGGAGCCGTCCTCCGCCCACGCACTTTCCCGCTCCAACTCGGCCGCTCGCGAACGGGCCCGCAGGTGGTGCTCGGCATAGGCGTCGTCGATGTACTCCGCGATTTCAGTCGCGAGCGCGCTCCCTTCGCGCACAACGGCGCGGTCAAACACCACAAGTGTTGCCGCCACCTCGTCGTGCGCGGCCAAAAACGCCGCCGTCTCCTCGCGCGCGACCGCAAGCGCTTGGGCCACGGGATAGCCGTAGATGCCGGCGGATATGAGCGGGAAGGCGACCGAGCGCGCGCCGAGTTCCACCACGCGGGCAAACACCGCACGGTAGCAGCGGCGCAGAGCCTCCTCCTCGCCATGGGTGCCACCGCGCCAGATGGGCCCGACGGCATGGATGCACCAGCGCGCCGGCAGGCGGAAGGCCGGCGTCACCACGGCGTCGCCTGTGTCGCAATGGCCGATAGCCTCGCAAGCGCGCGCCATGTCCGCATAGCCCGCGGCCTCAAACAACGCACCGCAAACCCCGCCGCCGGGGGCAAGGCGGGTGTTGGCAGCGTTTACCACCGCGTCAGCTGCTACACGGGCAATGTCGTTACGGACGATGGAAAGGGGCATGGCAACCTCCTTAAACCTTGTAGGGATTATATCTATATGATTCCGCACGCATCACGACGCAATCGTGGTAAATTCCATAGTGATGTAACCTATTTGGTTACATCGAGATAATCATTCTGGCCTTAGGAGGGACTGCTGGAGGGCCTGACGAACTATTGGGGGCGGTGCATCGTTGAGAATCACGTACTCCTCTAAGAAGCTTCAACAACTATGCGAGGACGTGCGCACAATGCACAGGAAGCGCCCCGATATCGAAAAGAAACTCCGGCTACGCATCAAAGCCATTGAGGCCGCAGAGACTTTAGGCGATCTTTCGAAAAACGATCCGTTGGGACGATGGCACCGCCTGAGCGGCGACCGAGAAGGACAGTGGGCAGGGAAGGTATCAGGCAACGAGCGCATTATCATCGAACCAAGCTGCGAAGGCGTGAAGGTTCTCGACGTAATAGAGCAGCTTGCCGTTAGCGAGGTAAACGTTAGGGATATAACCGACTACCACGACTAAGGAAGAATGAAAGGAGACGGGGATGGCTACCAACTATGCGGTGGCGCCGGGTGAATTCCTTCAGGAGTGGATCGAAGAAGAGGGAAGGGGCATCACCCAATCGGATCTTGCAGAGCGCCTCGGCGTCTCGCGCAAGCACGTTAATCAGATTCTCGGGGGCAAGGCGTCTATCTCGCCGGAGCTTGCGTTGCGACTCGAACACGTCACGGGTATTCCCTGCAGGGCCTGGCTTGCCTATGAGGCGCTTTATCAAGAGGACCGAGCGCGCATCCAAGAGGAAAACTCGCTGTCGAACCATCTGTCCTGCGTGAGCTCTGAACTCGCCTCGTTTCTCAGAAGGCAGGGTGCGAGCAAGGCAACGCTCCGCGACCCCCAACGGGTACTCATCGATTTTCTTGACTTTACCGGATTTGGCTCATGCGGCGCATTCGTAGAATATTCGAGCAAGGCCATGCAATGCCCGTCCTATGCAGCACTGCGGGAATCGGGAGCGTACGTAGACGAAGCACTTGTAGCCGCTTGGATAGCGGCCGGAGAAAAAACCGAGACCTGCCAAAAGTCCAGCGACCTCCACTTCGATCGCCAAAAACTGCTCGATCTTCTTCCTCATATCAAACGACGCGCCAAGACGTCAGACAGCACCATGATTGATGACATCTCAGCGATGCTGGAGACCGCCGGAGTAATTTATCAGTTTGTTGAGCCTCCCAAAAAGTTCCCCCTACATGGGATTACGCGCTGGCTGAAAAATGGCGTACCCATTATCCAGCAGACCGGCAGACGCAAAAAAGATGCCTATGTCATTTGGACGCTCTTCCATGAACTGGGCCATCTACTGTACGACGAAGAGGCCGCCACGCATATTGATTGCGGCAGCAAACCCGTGGCGCAGCAATCCCTCGAGGAAAAACGCGCCAACGGCTTTGCACGTGAGATGCTCTTTGGCGATGACCTCAGCCCGTATCGGGGAATCACGAGATCCCATCAAATCAAAGCGATAGCCGAGCAGCATGGTCACATTGTAAGCGTGGTGGTGCTCGAACTCCATCGAAAGAGATGGCTCAATTACAGCTGGTGCAATGACCTTATTACAGACCTGGATATCCCCTTTGCCTCTCCGGCCAAACCCTGACGCAACACTTCGGGCAGCGCGGCGCTACAGCAGGGAGGCCGCCGTGCGCTCGAGCACCACGGGGGCCACGTGCTCGACCTCGCCGAGCGGCCGGCCGAAGACGAACCCGCCCGCCGTGGCAAACGACGTCGTGTCGGCCGAGGTGGTGGCGAACCGGTGGTAGACCGGCACCTTCGAGGCGGCGAGCTCCTCGCGGCGCATGAGCATCTCGGCGAGCTCGCGCGTGATCTCCTCCGCAGAGGACACGACGCGCACGCCCTCGCCGAGCGCCGCCCGAATGGGCCCCACGAGCAGCGGGAAATGCGTGCACCCGAGCACCACGGTATCGATGCCGTGATGACGCAGGGGCTCGACGCGCTCGGCCACGATCGCGCGGATCGCCGGCGTGTCGAACACGTCCACGCCGCCGAGCCAGCGGGTGCCGTCGCGCACGCCGTCGGCGAGCTCGTGCTCCACGAGCTCCACGAACTCCGGCGCGGCGCACCCGAACACATCGACGCCCGCATCGAAGTCCTGGATGGCGCGGGCGTAGGCGCCCGACCGGATGGTGAGCTCCGTCGCGAGCACGCCCACCTTGCGCGTGCGCGTGCTGTGGATGGCGGCGCGCGCACCGGGCACGATCACGCCGATGACGGGCACGTCGAAGGTCTGCTGGGCGAGCTGCAGCGCCGCAGCCGTGGCGGTGTTGCAGGCGATGATGATCATCTTGACGTTCTGGCGCGTGAGCCAGCTGCCCACCTGCAGCACGAACGAGCGCACCTCGGCCTCGGAGCGCACGCCGTAGGGGCAGCGCTCGGTATCGCCGATGTAGCAGATGGACTCGTGGGGCAGCGCCTGCGCGATACAGCGCGCCACGGTAAGGCCGCCGAGGCCCGAGTCGAAGATGCCGATGGGCCGCTCGTCGCCCTCGTATGCCGGAATGGCCGCCGCGATCGCCTCGGCCGCGCGGCCCGCGATCGGCGACAGCGCGCGAACCTCGAGCTTGTCGACCGAACCGCTTGCGCCGGCCTCTGCCGTGCGGCCGCATACCTCGCCCATAGCCGCCCCCCCTACGCGCCGCGAACGGCCTCGAGCACGAGGCGCAGCGCGCCCGACCACGCGTCGATCGTGCGCCCGTGCGCGATGCAGGCGTTGTCGTGCCCGGCGAGGAATGCCTCTGCGCCCGGATCCTTGAGGCCGTTCTCCACCAAAATGAACTGCGCCGTCGCGTCGGCCATGAGGAAATCGGACGAGGCGTCGCCGATGGAGAGCGTCTCCGCCGGGTCGATACCGCGGCGCTCGCAGAAGCGCGAGATAGCGCGTCCCTTGCCGAGGCCGCGCGGCTGGATGTTGAAGGCCCGGCCGCGCACGCCCTCGGGCAACGCGAGCGTCGTCGGCGCGGAGATATAGGCGAGGTATCCGTTGCTCACCCAGTCGAGCGGCAGACCCGACTCGTCGAGGATCGCCTGCGCCACGGCGTCATCGACCTCGCCACGCAGACCGACCGTCACCTCGCGGTACTTGTAGCCCACCGACATGTCGTTATGAAACTCGAGCATGCCCGGCCAACGGCCGACGAACTCCTCGCACACGCCCGCCGCCTCGATAACCTCGTGCGGGGTGCGGCTGTCCGCCGGATCGTAGGGCATGTCGGCCGTGAAGTACTCCCACTCGTTGTGCTCGCGGTCGAGCATGATGAGGCCGCCCATCTCGCCGATGTAGCTGTTGAGCCCCAGCACGCGCGTGTCCTCGTGGAGCATGGAGCGGTTGCGGCCGGAGCAGGGAATGACCTCGACGCCGGCGCGCGCGAGCTCCACGAGCACCGAGACGAAGTCGAGCGAGAGCTCGCCCGCCGCGTTTTTGAGCACGCACGAGCCCGGCCCCATCATGGTGCCGTCGAGATCGGTGAAGACGTAGCGCACGCGCGCATAGCGCTCGCGGCGCTCCTGACAGGTGAGGTCGGACAGAAACACGTGGGGCATGGCTCCTCCGCAGGCCGGTGCCGATAGGTCCCCCCTATCATACCGGTCGCGGCGCCAGGCGCCACGTTCGGCGGTGCGCCGCCACGGCAAAAGCGTCTCGCGCGCGGCGCGGGGTATAACGAGCACGAGTACCGTCCGCGGCGACGATGGGAGGGTGACGATGCTGTTCAAGAAGGTTCTGGTCCCCTACGATGAGTCCGATCACGCGAAAAGCGCGCTGCACGTGGCCTTTGGCATGGTGGGCAACGACCCGGACGCCGAGGTGCACGTGGTGACGGCCGTCTCGGTGGGAGCGTTGCCCGACCCGCTCTTCGCCGCGGGCTCGCCCGACGACCCGTTCTCGGTCACCTCGCAAATCGACTACGACAACCTGCTCGGTGCGCTCCTGCAGCGCACGCGGGACGATATGGGCGGCGTCATCGAGGGAGCGCGCGACGGCGCGGCCTGCAAGGTGATCACGAACGCCATCGTCTCGGCATCTGCCGTCGAGGGCATCGCCGACTACGTGACGAACAACGACATCGATCTTGTGGTGATGGGCCGGCGCGGGCTGGGCAGGCTCTCCGGCATGATAGGCAGCGTGAGCTTTGGCGTGCTGCGCTCCGTCGACGTGCCCGTGATGACGGTCAAGTAGCCCGTCGCGAGCACGCGGCAAGCAGGCGCATCCCCACGTTACAGCTCATCTCGACGGCGCCGCACCGCAACGGCGCCGTCGCGTCTTGATACCTAGCGGCCGATGAGATGGCGCACGGCCGCTACGGGGTGATGCAGCAGCATGCGCGGCCCGGCGTAACGCATCACCGTCCGTATCTCCTCCTGCCTGGCGGCAGGATAGCAATGCGTGGCGCACTTGTTGCACGACGTCTTGGTTGCCATATGCGGGCAGCGCTCCGTACGCCCGTGGGCGAACGCGTCGAGCTCGGCACAGGCCGGGCAGACGGGCTCGCCGCAAAAGGCGGTCTCGGTCCGTGCGGCACCTGCATGGTTGCCACGACAGTACAGGGCGATCATCTGCGAGATAACGCGCAGCTCGCGCTGGCGCCGCCGGGCGACCGCCGGCGTATCCGGTGTTCTGGGCATAGCGCTCCTACTCCCCTACCGCGGCGCGCCGGCCGCTCCCCGCGCCAAAGCGCGCCTCCTCCTCCGGGGTGATGGTCTTGATGCGCACGGTAAGCGCGACCCCCATCCCCACGACCACCACGACCAGAATCGCGCGCGCCACCAGAACGTCCACCAACGCAAAGCTGATACCGCACGTCACGGCCGTCACGGCAAACATCGTAACCTTCTTGCGCGCCGTCATGCCGCCCGTCTCGCGAAACGGCACCACATAGTTCCGGTACAGCTTGGTCGTGCGCAGCCACGCGTCAAAGCGCGGGCTGCTCTTGGCAAAGAGCAGCGAGGCGAGCAGCACGAGCGGCGTGGTGGGCAGGATGGGCACCACCACGCCCACGGCGCCCAGACCGAGCACGAGCCAGGCCAGGGCGAAGAGGATCTTCTCGACAACGGTGCGGTGGAAGGAGCGTTTCACGGGAGAGTCCTTTCTGGTGCGGGGGAACAGACTAGCTCAGGCGGCCGCCGTCGAGGGTGATGACGGTGTCGGCACAGGTCAGCGTGCTCGGGCGGTGGCTCACGATGACGACGGTGCGGCCCGCGCGCCCCTCGACGAGCGCCCGCATGATGGCCGCCTCGTTCAGGCTGTCGAGGTTGGAGGTCGGCTCATCGAGCAGGAGCAGCGGCGCGGCGCGCAGAAACGCCCGCGCGAGGCCGATGCGCTGCTTCTCGCCCGCCGAGAGCACGTCGCCGAGCTCGCCGGCTCGGGTGGCGTATCCGTCCGGCAGGGCAGCGATGACGTCGTGGATGCGCGCCGCGCGCGCCGCCGCCTCAACCTCGGCGTCGGTGGCGTCGAGCCGGCCGATGCGGATGTTGTCGGCCAGGCTCTCGTTAAAGAGGTGCGTGTCCTGCGTGACGAGGCTCTGCGTCTGGCGAAGCGCATGGGTCGCGGCGGCGCGCACGTCGACGGCACCCACCGCGATGCGGCCTTGGTCGACATCCCAGAACCGCATGATGAGCGAAAGCAGCGTCGACTTGCCCGAGCCGCTCTTGCCGGCGAGCCCGACGATGGCGTCCTCGGGCACCGTGCACGAGATGTCGGTGAGGACGGGGTCCGTCCCGTAGGAGAACGACACGCCCTCGACGGCAACATCGGCACCGTCGGGCGTCTCGCCAGATGCAACCTCGGCCACGGCAGGTTCCTCGTCCAAGATGCCGAGCACGCGCTCACCGGCGGCAAACGTCTGCTGCAGGCCCGTGCCCAGGCTTGCCAGCGCGAGCACCGGCCCGAATGAGCTCATGAGAAGCACCGTGGCGATGAGCATGTGCGCGAGCGTGATGTGACCGAAATAGAACAGGTGCAGCCCCACGATGGCGATGACGAGGTCGAAGACCCACACCACAACGGACATGACCGCTTGGGTGGCGCCGGAACGGCTCTTGAGCTCGGCCTCGCGGTCGGCGAGCGCGGCGCTTTGGCGGAAGAATGCCTCGCCGCGGTCACGCGCGACGCCGTACTGCATAGCCTCGCCGAGGCCGCGCAGGCTGTCGAGCAGATACGTGTCGAGCGCGCCCAGCCCGTCGCGGAACCGTCGGCCCGCCGCGCCCGCCGATGCGTTGGCCGCAACGGGAACCGCGATGCCCACGACCGCAAAGGCGCAGACGGCAAGCGCGCCAAACACGGGATGCAGGCTAACCTCCACCGCCGCAACGATGAGGCTCACGCCGAGGGCGATGGCGACGGGCGAGATCGTATGCGCGTAGAACACCTCGAGGAGCTCGATGTCGCCCGTGATAACCGAGATGAGGTCGCCGCTGCCGCGCCCGGCGAGCTTTGCCGGCGCGAGGCGGCGCAACGCCGCGAAGACCTGGTGGCGGATGCGCGCGAGCAGCTTGAAGGCGATGTAGTGGTTCGCCGTCTGCTCAAGGTAGTGCAGCACGCCGCGGGCGATGGCGCAGGCGGCGAGCACGCCCATGAGCGCGCCCCAAGCGGGCATGAAGTCGAAGCCGGCGACCGAGAGCACCGCCGCGAGGCCGACCGTGGGCACCGCGATGGCGGCGAGGTGCCCCGCGATACCCGCCAAGATGGCGAGCGCCATCATGCCCCAAAGCGGTCCGACGAGCCGGACGAGCCGCCCCATGATCCAGATCCTGCTCATGCGAGGCTCCTCTCGAGGTCGTGCTGGGCGCGCCACAGCGCCGCGTAGGCGCCGCCGGCGCCGACGAGCTTGTCATGAGGGCCCTCCTCGATGAGGCGCCCGCGCTCGAACACGCAGATAGTGTCCGCATCGGTAAGGTTCGCCAGGCGATGGCTCACCACGATGACCGTGCGCTCCCCGGCGAGCTCGCGGATGAGGACGGCGATGGCGGCCTCGGACGCGGCATCGATGTTGGAACTCGCCTCATCGAACACGAGGATCTCCGCACGGGTGAGCAGGGCGCGCGCGATGCAGAGGCGCTGGCGCTGGCCGCCCGAGAGATTCTGCGCCCCCTCGGCAATGGGCATGTCGAGCCCGCCCGCCTCGCGCACAAAGCCGTCGATGCGCGCCGCGGCGAGCACATCCCACAGCCGCCGCTCGCTCGCATGGGGATCGCCCAGAAGCAGGTTCTCGCGCAGCGTCCCGGCAAAGAGGTAGCCGCGCGTGGGCACGACGACGAGATGGCGCGCAAGCTCTTCCGGGGCGATGTCGCGCACCTCGACGCCGCCCAGGGTGATCGAGCCCGTATAGCCGCCGAGGCGCCCGGCGAGAAGCGCCGCGAGCGTCGACTTGCCCGAGCCCGACGCGCCCGTGATCCCCACCAGCGCCCCGGGCTCCACCGAGAGCGTCACCCCGTGCAGCACCTCGCGCTCGGGCACGTAGGCAAACGAGAGGTCGCGCACGGCGATGCGGCCATCGACGTCTGCAAGCGCGCGGGTACCCACCCGGGGCTCCGGCGCATCGAGAATCTTGAAGATGCGGTCCGCCGCGGCCGAGCCGTTCATGGCGGTGTGGAAGTAGCTCCCCAGCGTGCGCATGGGGATGAAGAACTCACTCGAGAGCACGACGATCGCGAAGGCCTGGGGCAGCGTGAGATGACCTGCGGCGAGCTCGGTGACGGTGAGGAAGATGCCGAGCGCCGCGCCGCCATACGCCACGAGGTCCATGATGATGATCGAGTTGAGCTGCATGGTGAGCACGCGCATGGTGACGCGTCGGAACGTCTCCGCCTCCTCGTCCATCTGATCTGCCTTATAGGCATCGGCCTCAAACACCTTAAGGGTCGTAAGACCCTGCAGGTTTTCGAGGAAGCTGTCGCCGAGCTCGGCGTATTGCGTCCAATACGAGGCGAGCAGGCGCTTGGCGACGGTCTGCACGGCCGCGATGGCGACAGGGATGAGCGGGACGCAGACGATGAGGCCCACCGCCACCGGCAGCGAGAAGGGCGCGATGCAGGCGAAGAGCGTGAGCGGGGCGAGAAGCGCGTAGAAGAGCTGCGGCAGGTACAGGCCGAAATACGTCTCGATTTGCTCGACGCCCTCGCCCGCCACCTGCACGACCTCTGAGGTCGCCACGTGCTGCGCGTAAGCGGGACCCAGACGGAGCATCTTGGCAAAGAGCGCGCGGCGCAGGGTATCCTTCACCCCATGGGAGGCGAGAAAGCTCATGTGCGCCGCCGCGCGCGTCGCGGCGAAGCGCACGGCAAGACAACTCAGCGCCCCTACGACCGAAGGCAGGGCGAAGCCCATCGTCACACAACCCGTCAGCAAGGCGTCGACCACGAGCGCGACCCCGGCCACCAAGGCGATATGCGCCGCAAGCGCCACCCATTGCAACACGACCTGCGCCGCGACATAGCGCATCGAGGCGCGCCCCATCTTAACCAGCCGTCCGTTTACCACGCGCTGCCGCTCCCCTCCCGCGCGACGGGCCCCGACGCTACCGGAACTCGATGCCCCGGCCTCGGCACCTCCGTCTTGCGCCCACCAGCATGCGCCGCAGGGCCCTCTCAGCGGCACCTCAGCGCTCCATAAGTTAGAGGAGAGTAACATGTGGCGGCGCACCCGCCGATCCTCGTGATAAGTAAGCCACAGTAAACCTATAAGTTGATAGCGGCATACTTTTTGGCGTGGCGGCGGGCGCCGGGCAGGTCGCCTGCTAAAACGTCACGTTGCCGAACTCCGAGAGCGCAAGCCCCGGGTTGTGCTCATTGGCCCAATCGACGTTCCATGGGCTCGTGAAGAGGAGGAGCTTGCCGCCGCGCATGTCCTCGACGCGCAGCGTGTCGCGCGTGAGGTTGAGCCCGCGGACCGCGTCCTCGTCATACTCCCCCTGAATCCAGCGGATGTCGGTGTAGCCGAGCGGTTGGCGCCGCACCGCGACGTGATACTCGCTTTTGAGCCGCTGCTCGAGCACGTCGAACTGCAGCTCGCCGACCACGCCCACGATCACGCTCTCCATACCGGCGCCGAGCTCGCGGAAGATCTGGATGGCACCCTCTTGGGCGAGCTCCTCCATACCCTTCACGAACTGCTTGCGCTTGAGCGTGTCGACCTGCGACACGCGCGCGAAGTGCTCCGGCGCGAACGTGGGGATACCCGCAAACCGCACGCGGCGCTTGCCCGCACAGAGCGTATCTCCGATGGAGAAGATGCCCGGGTCGAACAGGCCGACGATATCGCCCGCGTACGCCTCGTCCACGATGGCGCGGTCGTCTGCCATCATCGCGGTACCCGTGGCGAGCTTGATCTTGCGGCCGCCCTGAACATGATAGGCCTCCATACCGCGCTCGAACTTGCCCGAGCAGATGCGCACGAAGGCGATGCGGTCACGATGGTTCTTGTCCATGTTGGCCTGAATCTTGAAGACAAATCCCGAGAACTCGTCCGCCACCGGGTCGACGTCCTCGCCGGACGCCGCATCGGTGTGCGGCCCCGGCGCGGGCGCGAGCCGCAGGAAATCGGCCAAAAACGGCTCCACGCCAAAATTGGTGAGCGCCGAGCCGAAGAACACCGGCGAGAGCTTGCCCGTGCGCACGGCAGCAAGGTCGAACTCGTGGTCCGCACCGTCGAGAAGCTCGATGTCGTCCATCAGGTTCCGATGGTTCTCAGCGCCGATGAGCTCGTCGAGCGCGGGATCGCCCAGCTCCGCCTCGACCTCGGCCACCTTCTTGGCGGCGTTGGCGCGCCCGTCGCCCTCGAAGGCGAGCACGCGGCGGCTCGCGCGGTCGAACACGCCGCGGAAGGTGCGGCCGTTGCCGATGGGCCAGTTCATGGGGTACGTGCCGATGCCGAGCACGTCCTCGATCTCCTCCATGAGGTCGAAGGGGTCGCGCGTCTCGCGGTCGAGCTTGTTCACAAAGGTGAAGATGGGGATGCCGCGCAGGGCGCAAACCTTGAAGAGCTTCACCGTCTGCGCCTCGACGCCCTTGGCGCCGTCAATGACCATGACGGCGGCGTCCGCCGCCATGAGCGTGCGGTAGGTGTCCTCGGAGAAATCCTGGTGGCCGGGCGTGTCCAAGATGTTCACGCAGCAGCCCTGGTAGGTGAACTGCAGGACGGACGAGGTAACGGAGATGCCGCGCTGCTTCTCGATGTCCATCCAGTCGGACACCGCGTGCTTGGCCGAGCTCTTGCCCTTAACCGAACCGGCAGACTGGATGGTGCCGGTGTAGAGGAGGAGCTTCTCGGTGAGCGTGGTCTTGCCCGCGTCGGGGTGCGAGATGATGGCGAACGTGCGGCGCGAGGCGATTTCCTCGGCGAGGTTTGGCATAGGTTCCCTCCCACCGCGCAGCGGCGCGGCATATGTGATGTAGCGATAACCCGTCGTATTGTAGCGAAACGCGCGCGGAGGAACCGTGGAGAGGACGGGAAGCGGCGGGTGCAGGCCGTGCAGGAGCACGGCTGGTACCGCCTTGGCCGATGTCCCCTGCACTCGAAGCGCAAACGGGCGCACGGCCCCATATGCACAAGATGAAGCTTCAAGGTGATAAACAAAGCTTCTTTTGCGCGTAATACAATTGCAATACATCAAAGGAGGCACCATGGCTTCTATCTTGTCCGCCCGTCAAGAGCCGCGCACAGCAATCTCGCTGCGGCTACCGCCGTCGCTCGTCAAGACCGTCGAGCAATTCGCCGCCGAGCACCGCCTCAGCAAGACGGATGCCTTCCTCCATTTCCTCACCAAGGGCATTGAGGCAGATCGAGATGCCGCGAGTTCAGAAACGCTGGCACGCATCGAGCGCAAGGTCTCGGAAACGCTGAGTCTCATGCGCCGGCAGTGTGAGGATATCTCAGACAAGGAGCTCGTCGTCGAGGCGGTGCGAAGGACCTGCCACGATTTTCCGTCCATCCGGCGCGCGTATCTTTTTGGGTCGTTTGCACGGGGAGCACATGACAGCGAGAGCGACGTGGACATTCGACTTGAGATTGACCCCCATCACCGTTTCAGTCTGCACGACCTTGAACAGTTCGCAAAACGTGTGGAGGACGCGACGGGCCGATCTGCGGACATCATCACGGCACGCAGCCTCAAGAACAAGGCACTCGAAGCTGAGATTGAGAGGGATAAGGAGCTGATCTATGATCGCGAAGCATAGTGACCTAGGGCGGATCCAGGAGATCTACGATGTCGTCACGCAAACGCAGCGCCAGATGCGCGAGCTTGAGTTCTCAAAGGCCCCGGTTTCTCGAACCCGCGAACACCGAGGACGACCTGATTGCCGAGGGACTTATCAACCGGGTTCTCCGCGTGGCGGAAGAAGCCGGTCGCATCGGAGACGATACTGCTAACCGCCGTGACGAAAAATGCGGGACCTTCTTGCTCGCACGCGCCCGCAATGCGGGATAATCGACAGCACGGAAACGGTACGGGCACCACGAGCCATCCCATGGCACGCTAGGAGGTACTGTGTTCAATCTCGTCCTTTTTGAGCCCGAGATTCCGGCCAACACGGGCAACATCGGCCGCACCTGCGTGGTCACGGGGACGCGCCTTCACCTCGTCCGGCCGCTCGGATTCTCGCTCGACGACCGGGCGCTCCACCGGGCGGGGCTCGGATACTGGCCCAATCTGGACGTGCGCGTCTACGACGATTGGGGCTCCTTTCTTGCCAAAAACGGCCTCGCCGAGCATGGTCCCGAGCCGCGCCTGCACCTGCTCACCAAGAAGGCCCGGCAGCGCTACACGGATGCCGTATACCGCGACGGGGACTATCTCGTGCTGGGAAAGGAGAGCGCCGGCCTTGCCGAGGAGCTCCTCGCCGCGTATCCCGCGAGCTGCGAGCGCATCCCCATGCTGCCCGACGCCGCCTCGCTCGAGAACGCCGCCACCTGGCAGCGCCCCGCCGGCGAGGACCTCGCGCACGAAGCGCTCCGCCGCACGGACATCTGCGGCAACTTCATCGATCCCGCCGACTACCGCATCAGCGCGCTCAACCTGTCGAACGCCGCCGCCATCGTGCTCTACGAGGCGCTACGCCAAACGGGGTTCGCCGACATCGAGGCCGCCGGACCGACGCCCTAACCCGGATCGACGCCCACGGGGCTCCCTCGGCGGCAAGCGGGGTATATCTCCTTACATCCCGCTCGTGAAAGGAGCCCCGTATGGACGAAGTCCTCGCCTATCTCAAGCAGCACAAGACCTATTTTCTCGCGACCGTCGACGCGGCGGGCAACCCGCAGGTGCGCCCCTTTGGGACCATCGCCCGCTTTGAGGGACGGCTCTACATCCAGACCGGCAAGGTCAAGCCGGTTTCGGACCAGATGCTCGCCCACCCGCGCATCGCCCTTTGCGCCATGGGAGACGACGGCACGTGGCTGCGCGTGGAAGCCGACACCGTGCTCGACGACCGCCTCGAGGCGCGCCAGGCCGTGCTCGACGCGCACCCTGAGCTCGCCGGCATGTACGCCGCCGACGACGGCAACTGCGAGGTCTTCGCGCTCGAGCACGCCACCGCGACATTCTCGTCATTTACCGCAGAGCCCCGCACCGTCACGTTCTAGGTCCGTGCGGGACGCCGCGGGCTAGCAGCCAAACAACCGCGCGGCGGCGGCCATCTTGTCGGAGATGTGCACCCCAAAGGGGCAGCGCGCCTCGCAGGCGCGGCAGGCGATGCACGCCGCCGCCGTGGTCCCCAGCGCGCGATAGTGCTCGCGCAGCGAATCCGGCACCTCGTCGTACATGGTCGCCAGGTCGTAGAACTTGTTGACGCTCGCGATGTCTATGCCCCGGGGGCACGGCGCGCAATGGCCGCAGTACGTACAGGACCCGAGGTAGGCATGGCGCGGCGCCCCGGCAAGCACGCAGGCGTAGTCGCGCTCCTTTGCGCTCGCGGTCTCGTAGGCGACGGCGTCTGCCACGTGCGCGGGCGTAGAGAACCCCACCATCACGCTTGCCACCGCGGGGCGGGTGAGGTCGTACTCCAGGCACTGCACCGGCGTGAGCGCCACGCCAAACGGCGAGGTCGCCGCATCAAACAGGCGCCCGCCCATATAGCCTTTCATAACGGTGATGCCGGTTGCCGTCTCCTCACAGAGCGCGTAGAGCTCGGCGCGCTCGGGCGTCATGCCGTCCAGCGCCGACGCCGCGCCCGCGTCGCCAAAGTAGTCGTCGAGGTTCTCGGTCGCGGGCATCATGTCAAAGGCGGGGTTCACGCTAAAGAGAATCATCTCGATGGCGGGATGGAGCGCCGCCCGCTTGGCGATGGCGGGATTGTGGGTGGAAAGGCCGATGTGGCGGATGGTCCCCGCCGCGCGGAGCTCCTCGACGTAGGCCATGAAGGGGCTCGGCGCCTCCGGCGTGCCCACCGCCTCCGCGTACTCGGTCGGGCTGTCGACGTAATGGATCATGCCGAGGTCCATGTAGTCGGTATGGAAGCGCCGGAGCAGATCCTCGAACGCCGGCTTCACCGCATCGAGGTCGCGCGTGCGCACGTACTGGCCGTCTTGCCACGTGGAGCCGATATGACCTTGGATGACCCACCGCTCGCGCCGGCCCTCGAGTGCGTCGCCCAAATTGGAGCGCCGCGTGGGGTCGGGCATCCAGCAGTCGAGAATGTTGATGCCCGCGGCCTCGGCGGCGTCCACCACCGCACGAGCCTCCTCGGCCGTACCGTCCATCCACTCGCCGCCGAAGCCGATCTCGCTGACCTCAAGCCCGGTAGCGCCCAGTGTGCGATAGCGCATGCGAACCTCCCCTAGTCGCCCTACGATGCTCCCCCATTATCGCGCAGCGGGCCCCGTCCGGCGACCGGCGGCGCACCGTTGGAAGCTTTGGAGGCACGTCTGGAAGCGCCCGGAAGCACGTCTTTAGAGTGCCCGGCCGCCCAGCACTCGCACACGCGGCGGTTTTTCGCTATACTTCCCTCTGCGGGCGATTGGCGCAACGGTTAGCGCAGGTGCTTTACACGCACAAGGCTGGGGGTTCGAATCCCTCATCGCCCACCATATGCAACGTATCCGAACCCCCGGACGGCACCGCCGTTCGGGGGTTCGCCATATCGAGGGCGCTCCTAGCATGTTCGGGCCTCGAATGGGCATCAAATCGAGTGGCCCCCGCGTAAACGGGCGCCGCCGAGTAGAAATACACCAGCGTGAAAAGGTTTCTCGAGCGCACGCAATGCACCGGTTGGAAATGTGGTGCCCATTTGAGGCCCGAACCCTCAGCTGCCGCCGTCAGCGGGAGAGCTCCGGCGTCCAACCGACCGTGGGCCTCTCACCCGCGAGCACCTCGCCGATGGTCGCCGCCGCACCCGCGAGCAGGCTGTTCTCGCTCACGGTGAGCTCCATGTAGCCGCCGGCCCGCATGAGCTCGCGTATCACCACGGCGCCCGCGAGCATGACCGGGGCGCGCTTGGGCTGGATGCCCGGCAGCGCCGCGATCTGCGCGGCCGTCAGCTTGCGCATGCGGTCGATGGCGCGCTCCACCTCGAGCGCGGAGAGCGTGCGCAGATGCACGAACGAGGAGTCGTACGGCACGAGCTCGTGCGTCATCGCCACCAGCGTGGTGACGGTGCCGCCCACCGCCACCAACCGGTCGGGGCGCGTCGGCTGCCCCTCCCAGTACGCCTCGAACTGTGCGCGCGCCCAGCGGCCCGCGGCGAGGATGTCCGCACCCGCGGGCGGATCGCCCGCAAGAAAGCGGTCCGTTACCCTACGGCAGCCGATATCGAGGGACTGCAGCCGGTCGAGCTCGAGCTCATGGCCGCGCTCGCAGTAGCTCCCCACCACGATCTCGGTCGACCCGCCGCCCGAATCCGCCACGGCGATGCGCTCGTCGGGAAAATCGTGCGCCACCCCAAAAAACGTAAGGCGCGCCTCGACCTCGCCGGGGATGACCTGCGGGACAAGCCCCAAGTCGCGCAGCTGCCCCAACAGAATCTCGGCGTTGGCGGCATCGCGCGCCGCGCTCGTAAGCGTTGTCGAAACCCCCTCGGCACCAAACGCGCGCGCCTCCGCCGTAAACGTGCGGCAGGCCTCGACCACGCGCGCCACCGCCGCCTCGTCGAAGCGGCCGGTCGCGTCAACGCCCTGACCCAGATCGGTTATCTCGGTATGCTTGCGGGCGGCGAGCACGCGCCCGGCCGCGACCTCGGCAAGCGAGAGCCGCGATGACACCGTCCCGATATCGATGGCGGCAACCCGGCGCGTCACCATCTCACCATCTGTCATAACCGACCCCACCTTTCAGCTTACGACGCCGAGCCGTCTCCCGTTGAGGCGACTTTCTGGCCCGAGGTCCCTTGGAAGAAGAAGATCGTATCGAGAAGGCGGACGTACCAGGGGGCGTTGTCGACGACGGCGCGCTCGGCCGCCTCCGCCTCGGCGCTCGTCGAGGGCTTGTCGGTCGTAGTGGAGGACGCGTCGCCGGAACCGTCCGCACTCGATCCGTCCGTCGTGCCGGCACTGTTCGACCCGGCCGCATCCTCCGAGCCCTGCGAGTCGGCGTCCGTTGAGGCGCCATCGGTCGCGCCCGCCCCATCGGT
Source organism: Collinsella sp. An268 (assembly GCF_002159765.1). Taxonomy (GTDB): domain Bacteria; phylum Actinomycetota; class Coriobacteriia; order Coriobacteriales; family Coriobacteriaceae; genus Coprousia. The sequence goes on from NZ_NFJH01000008.1 coordinate 78,325, forward strand.
CGCGCCGGCGCCTTCGTCTCCCGCCGTCGCATCGCCCTCGGCGCTCGCATCGCCCGACGTGTCATCGAGACCCGTGACGTCGATGGCGATCTCGCCCGGCTTGACGAGGCCGAGGTTCTCGCGCGCGATGTCCTCGATGCCCTCGGTGGAGAGCAGCTGGTCGACGTCCTCCTGCAGGCTCTCGTTGTACTGCTGGCGGATGTCGTACTGCTGGCGGAGGATCTCGCCCGTGCGGTGGGCGATGTAGAGATCGCGCAGCGGGAAGTAGAGGCTCGCGCCCACGGCGACCACGACGAGCAGGTAGAAGACCACGCGGTAGGGACCGGTCGTTATCGTATAGAGCGCGCGGACCACGCGGTTGTCGCTCGCATAGCGCATGAGGGCACCGTTGCGCGCGCTGCGAGCGCGCGTCCCCTCTCGGGAAGCGCGACCAGGGCGCGCGGCAGCGCCCGGTCGCCCCGCACCGCCGGCCCGGGGGGCACGGGAGGGGTAATCGCCGCCGCGGTCGCCTCGCGCATGCGTAGCCGCGGTACGGGCCGCGCGCGGCGAGGCCGCCGTCCGCGACCGGTCGCCACCCGCACGCGGTCCGCGGCGGGCCTCGGCGTTCGCCCGGCGCGCGGCCTCGGCAAGGTTGCCCGTCGCCGCGGCGTCGGCGGGGGTGCCGGCGCGCGCAGCGCCGCGAGACGATGCGTTGTTGCGAAAGATGTTCATGGGCGCCTTGCTGCGATTGAGATGTGTATGCGCCCCTTCGTTATACCACAAGGGCACCGGCAAAACGCCGCGGGCGGACGGCTCGGCACGATACCTCCCCATCCGCCCGGCGACAGGTCTTCAGCCGCTCCCGTGCGACAGCGCACGGGGCGCGCCGCTACCGAAGGTTGTAAAACGCGGTCCTGCCGGCGTACTCAGCCGACTGGAACAGCCCGTCCTCGATGCGGATGAGCTGGTTGTACTTGGCGATGCGGTCCGAGCGGCACGGGGCGCCGGTCTTGATCTGGCCGGCGTTGGTGGCGACGGCGATGTCGGCGATGGTGGTGTCCTCCGTCTCGCCCGAACGGTGGGAGACGATGCACGCGTAGCCGGCGCGCTTGGCCATCTCGATGGCCTCGAGCGACTCGGTGAGCGTACCGATCTGGTTCACCTTGACGAGGATGGCATTCGCCGCGCCGAGCTCGATGCCCTTCTTCAGGCGCTCGGTGTTGGTGACAAAGAGGTCGTCGCCCACGAGCTGGACCTTCTTGCCCAGGCGCTCGGTGAGCTTCACCCAGCCGTCCCAATCCTCCTCGGCCAGACCGTCCTCGATGGAGATGATGGGGTACTTCTCCACGAGCGCCGCCCAGTAGTCGATCATCTCGTCGGTGGTGAGGGTGCGGCCCTCGCCCTTGAGCTCATAGGTGCCGGTCTCGGCGTTGTAGAGCTCGGTTGTGGCCGGATCCATGGCGATCATGAAGTCGTCGCCCGGCGTGTAGCCCGCCGCCTCGATGGCGCGCACGATGTACTCGAGCGGCTCCTCGTTGGTAGCAAGGTCGGGGGCGAAGCCGCCCTCGTCGCCCACGCCCGTCGCGTGACCAGAGTCCTTCAGCACGGACTTGAGCGTGTGGTAGACCTCGGCGCACCAGCGCAGGCCCTCGGTAAAGGTGGGGGCGCCCACCGGCATGATCATGAACTCCTGGAAGTCGACGTTGTTGTCGGCGTGCACGCCGCCGTTCAGGATGTTCATCATGGGGGTGGGGAGGGTATGGGCGTTGACGCCGCCCAGGTAGCTGAAAAGCTCGAGGTCGGCAGACTGCGCCGCGGCGCGCGCCACGGCAAGCGACACGCCGAGGATGGCGTTGGCGCCGAGGTTGCCCTTGTTGGGGGTGCCGTCCGCCGCGATGAGCGCGGCGTCGACGGCGCGCTGGTCGAAGGCGTCCATGCCGATGACGGCCTCGGCGCACTCCTTGTTCACATGGTCGACGGCCTTGGTAACGCCCTTGCCGAGATAGCGGCCCTTGTCACCGTCGCGCAGCTCGACAGCCTCAAACGCGCCGGTGGAGGCACCGGAGGGCACCATCGCGCGGCCGAACGAACCGTCATCGAGCACGACCTCCACCTCGACGGTGGGGTTACCGCGCGAATCGAGGACCTCGCGCCCGTAGACATCCAGAATCTCACTCATGGGGTCATCCCTTCTCGTCATGTCAGACCGCTAAGGTTAGCCTGACTAAACTTTTATCAGTATGCCCGAATTTCCCCACCCGATGCGGGAGATTCCGGATTTTTGCACGAGGCGGACCCGGGGATGCCTACGCCGCGCCCGCGCCCTCGGAGCGCTCGGCCTCCTTCACAGCGTCCCACATGGCGTTCAGCTGCTCGGTAGTGAGGTTCTCGACGGGGATGCCCGCGGCAAACGCGGCCTCCTCGATGGCGGCCCACCGCCGACGGAACTTGGCCGTCGAGGCCCGGAGCGCGCGCTCGGCATCGATGCCCTCTTTGCGCGCCACGTTTACCAGGGCAAACAGCATGTCGCCGAACTCCAGCTCGCGTGCGGCGCTGCCCGGCTCCTCAGCCTCGAACTCGGCGCGCTCGGAAGCGACCTCGTCCCATACGGCATCGACGGAATCCCATTCGAACCCCACCTTCGCCGCGCGCTTGGAGACCTTCTGCGCCTGCATGAGGGCGGGAAACGCCTGGGGCACGCTCTCGAGCAGCCCCTCGGGGCGCGAGACGCCCTCCCCCGCCTGCGTCCGCTCGTCCTTCTTCACCTGGTCCCAGATGTCGAGCACCTCGCCCGCGTTTGCCGCGCCGTGGCGCGGGCCGAACACGTGCGGGTGGCGGCGGATGAGCTTCTCGTTGAGCTCGCGCACCACGTCCTCGATGGTGAACGCATGCGCGTCCGCTGCGATCTGGGCATGCAGCATCACCTGCATGAGCACGTCGCCGAGCTCCTCGCGCAGATGCGCGGCGTCACCCGCCTCGATGCAGTCGACGGCCTCGTAGGCCTCCTCGATCATGTTCTGCGCGATGCTCTGATGCGTCTGCTCCCGGTCCCACGGGCATCCGTCCGGTTGGCGCAGGCGCCAGATGGTCTCGGTCAGCGCGTCGAATGCGTCGCGGGCGTCGGCGCGGGTCGAGCGATCGCGCTGCGGTGCGCGAACCACACCGCCAAAGGGATCGAGCATCGCCTACGCCTCCTCAAGCACCACGTGACGGAACGCCTCCGCCACCGGACGTCCGCTCTCGTAGATGCCGTAGCTGTTGCTGCCGTCCTTAGGGATCGAGACGCTGCCGGGATTAAACGCCCAGATGGTGGGCTGATCGGGCACGGGCTCGCTCACCTTCACGTGCGTGTGGCCGTACAGGATGGCGCTGCCCGCCGGAAGCGCGGGCAGGTTCTCGACGCTGTTGTGGAACCCCGCACCGTACACGTGCCCGTGCGTGAGGAAGAGCGTGCGGCCCTCCTCGTCCACCAGCTCAGCGTAATCGGCCATGCAGGGAAAGTCGAGCACCATCTGGTCGACCTCGGCGTCGCAGTTGCCGCGCACAGCGATAAGCGCGCCCTCCTCCGCCATGCGGTTGAGGATGGGGATGACCCGCTTGGGGGCATAGTCGCGCGGAAGATCGTTGCGCGGGCCGTGGTAGAGCAGGTCGCCCAGCAGCACGATACGGTCCGGCTGCTCGCGCTCGACCGCCCGGGCGAGGTGCTCCGCCCAATAGGCGGAACCGTGGATATCGGAAGCGATGAGAACCTTCATGGGAAGCCTTCCTCTAGCGATGCGCTCACCACCGCAGCGGGCGCTATGCCGCTGCGGATGCGGTGCCAAACGCCGCTATTGTACCCGCAACGGCCCCGCACGGGCGCGGGTGCTGGAGCCTCAGGCGCCTCGCTTCTGCCTTTTCGCTCCGGATCTGCGCTTCCGGATGGCCGCCGCCTGCTGGCGACCGCGCTCGCGCCTTACGGCACGCGCTTGCAGGAACGGCAGAAAACCACTCCTCGTTGGCGCGCGGCCATCAAGAAGTGGCTTCCTGTCATCGTGAGGCCCTCAAAGCTGGGGGCATCAGGGCCTCGGGCCCCAAGCCTACAGGTAGTCGCGACCGATCAGGCGCGTGAAGTAGTCCATCATCTGCCAGGACTCGGCGTCGAGCGTGCCCTTAAGGTAGGCGCGCACGTCATCTGCCGTCACGCGGTCGGCGCCGCGCTCGCCCATCCACGCCGCAAAAGCCGCTCGCGTCCCATCGCGCTTCTCTGCCGGCACGGACCCGAGCATCGTCCACAGGATGTTTTTTGCCTCACGGTCCCAAGCGAGATCCTCGAGCACACCCGGCTCGCAGTCCGCCTCTAGTTGGGCGCGACCGGCGGCGAGCGTTTCGAGGGTGACCTCATCCGGATCGGCCGAGAGGCCCATGCGCGCATACTGCTCTGCCGGCGCATCGTTCTCATTCATGAGGCGCACCATGGCGCGGGCAAGGCGCAACTCCGTCTCGGAATCGTCGATGACCTGGGTCTGACCGGGGTCTGCCACCACGTCGTACAGCTTGTTGCCGTAGTAGGCGCCGTTGCACTCCGTGCCGCCCACCGGCACCTTGAGAACGGGACAGCCCTTGGTGAAGCGGAACGGATCGACGAGCGTCGCCTCGCGCATCTCGGCAGGGCTGAAGATGGCGCGCATGTGCGTCGGCATCAGGGTGTACTCGTAATTCTCGCCGTTGTCCATGGTCACCGGGCCGCGCATATAGGTGTAGCGGCCATCGGTGATACAGGTGTAGCTCGCATGCATGCCATAGAGCCCGTAGGTACGCACCGGCTCATCCCGCTCGATGACGGGCGTGAGCGGGCGCCCCTCCATGTCCTCGGGCACAGGCAAGCCAAAATAGTCGAGGATGGTCGCCGGGAGGTCGATCGTCTGCACGAGCGAGCTGCGATGCGCGCCCCTCACCTTGCTGCGCGGATCCCAGATAAAGAGGGGCGTGTTCACGATCTCGTTGTAGAGCGGCATCATGGTCTTTCCCCACCAGCCGTGCTCGCCCAGAAGGAAACCGTGGTCGGTGTTGACGATGAGCAGGGTGTCGTCCCAGAGACCGTACTCATCCATCTTGTCGAGAACGCGGCCCAGATAGGTATCGCACATGGTGATGAGCGCGGCGTAGAGGCGTCGCACATGGGCAACGGTGGCATCGTCCTGAAGCACCGCATCGTAAGGCGGCCAGTCGGCGGGCAGCCCATCGTAGTCATCCGGATACAGGTCGCGGAACGCTTGCTGGGCGAAGAAGGGTTCGTGCGGGTCGAAGGTCTCGATCTGGAGGAACCAGTTGTCCGCATCGTGGTTGGCGTCGATAAAATCGAGGCCGGCGGTAAACGTCACATCCTGCGGCATCTTGTGCTGGTCGGTGCCGATGTAGGCACGGTTCATCGCGTCATGGCGCTCCAGTCGCTGCCTGATGGGATGCGGCGCGGCCGTAGCCGAGAACAGGTGCTCGGCTGCCTCCATGCCGATCTTGGCCTTCCAAGGATCGCCTTCCTGGCCGCGCGTGCACTCCCAGCTCTCGTAGCGCGTGTGATACGTCGCGCCCCCGTCCTCCCAATAATGCTGATGGTCGGAAACGAGATGGCTGTAGATGCCGTTGTCACGCAGGATCTGCGGCATAGAGTCGTCGAACGGCTCCAGCGGACCCCAGCTGCGGTGCAAGAAGTTGTAGCGCCCCGTGTGGAGCTCGCGGCGCGCCGGCATGCAGGGCATGGACCCCGCGTAGCTGCAGTCGAAGGTGACGGCATGCTCGGCAAGCCGGGTGAAGTTGGGCGTCTGGACCCAGTCGCAACCGTAGGGCTCGAGGAAGTTCCTCGTAAGCGTATCGTACATGACCATAATGGCTTTCATAACGCTACCTCCTTATGATCTAGGACATCAGATGCGCTATTCATCGATACCGGTGCCCGCGAGCTCGGTCTCAGCCGCCTCGTGGCGATGGCGGAGCTCCTCGCTGATGGCGAGCGAGCGCTCATCCGTAAGACGGTACATCTTTGTGAACACGATAACGAGCAACATGAGCACGCAGGGGGCAATCCAGCGAAGCGCAACGATTGCCCCGTTGACAACGGGGGTCTGCGCTTGGTTGGCGACATATCCAAGGGCACCGATGACTGCGACGGGCAGCGCCTGGCCGAGCGCCTGGCCAAACTGGTTCATAAGCTGGACGGCGGCCTGCGCCAGACCGTTGGCGCGCACGCCGGTGTTGTACTCGCCCCAGTCGACTACGTCGGGAATCATAGCCCACATGAGCGTACCGACCACGCCGTTGAACAGGTTGGCTATGGAGATGAACAAGGTGAGAATCGTAACGGAGGGGTTGGGGATAAACACGACGAGCAGGTTGGGCACGATGGCGGCAGCCGCAAAAATCATCATCGAGCGGCGCTTGCCCCAAAGATTCGTCACGATCGGCGTGAGCACCGGACCGAGCAACGCCGTCACAACACCGAATGCGGTGGTTGCTACAATCCACTCTTGATGACCGAGCACGTAGGTGAAGTAGTACATATTGATTGCGCCGCTCAGACCCGTAGAGGCAAGGCTGGCGAAGAAGATGCCCGAGAGAAGCAGGAGCTCACGGTTCTTGAAGGTATCGATGGTGGAGCGGACGATATCGCCGAACGTCTCCTTCTTCTTATGGGAGACGCCCTCCTCCTTGGACGCCTCGACCGCCTCGATCTGCGCCAGCTGCGGGGTATCGTACGTACGCGCCGTCCAGGCAACAGCCCAGTAGCACAGGCACACCGCGGCACCCATGATGATGCCGTAATTGGACCAGCCCTGCTGGCCGCCGCCACACAGCTCGACCAGCGGCAGCGCGAACGCGCTCATGAGCTGCGGGATAACGGCGCATCCCTGACGGATGGCCTGGACCGTGGAACGCTGTTTAGGTACCTCGGTAATGATGCTCGCTAGCGAGTTGGCGGGAATGATGACGAACGAGGAGATGATGACGTAGAGGATGTAGGCGGCGCACGCATAGATCACCTTGAGCGTGGGATCGAGCGCGGGCGTGGAGAACACCGCCCAGATGCATACGCCCCAAAACGGCGCCATCACGATGAGGAACGGGCGGTACCGTCCGAACTTCGTGTTGACGCGGTCGGCAACGACACCGATGAACGGGTCGATGATGGCGTCGACGATCTTTGAGGCGAGCATCAGGCCCGAGGCGATGGCCGGTGCAAGACCGAAGATATCGGTATAGAAGAAGCTCAGGTACGAGCCCATGAACACGAAGGGGATGTTTGATCCGATGCCCACGAAGCCGAAGCCGAGCATCTCGATGAGGCTCGCCTTGCGAAGCTTAGTTGCTTGTTGCTGCGCCATGTATGGTCCTCCCTTGGTCATACGTCGGCAATGGCTGATACGTCAGTTAATCGGTTAACTAATAGAGCTCGCCTTCACCTCTTTTCTCCCGTGTCGATCGATGTGCCTGCTTGTTGATAGATAGCGTCCGCTAGGAAGCCGTTGACGGCATCGCCCCGATGAGGTCGCAGCAGCGGAACGGAAGCACCTGCGCGGTGGGCGCTGCGCCCTCGATGAGGGCGATGGCCTCCTCGACCGCGCGCTCCCCCGCCTCGTAATTGGGCATCTCGCTGAATATCTCGGCGCTGAGCGTACTCAGATAGTCGCTCGCGAGGTCGGCGAAGATAACGCCGGGCAAGGGGAACAGCCTGCTTACCACATTTGACCAGCCGGCCCAGCTGCTGATGACGGCATCGCCCGCGTGCACACGGCCGGCGGCAAGATCGCTCAGCTCGTTGCTGAGGCTGCGCATGTAGGCCTGAGACGGCTGGGCAAACGCATCGGCGTCGACCTCGCCCCGGTCACGCTCGGACCGCCGTGCAAAGAGTATGTCGCTCTTCACCCTGAACACGAGGGGGCGCGCCCGCCCCGCCTCCGCACAAGCCACGCGCACGCCTTCCTCGCGCTGCTCCTCCTGAACGTTGCGGACATCGGGGCGCAGGTATACCACGCGCTTCGCCCCATGGCTGATGGCGCAGGCGACGACATCGCGAGCACCGCCGAAGTAATCGAAGTCGATGGTGCTGTACGCCTGCGACGGATTGCCCGGGCAATCGAGGGCGACAAACGGGACGCGCTCGCGCTCGATGAGCTCCACACTCTCCGCACGCGGCCCTTCCGTGTCGCGACTCACAAAGATGACGGCATCGACTTGGCGCTCGAAATACGCGCGCAGGTAATCGTCGCACGGACGGTCCGCCGCCCTATGGTTGCGACAGAGCGTAATGCGGTATCCGCGGGCGTCGGCCGCACGCAGCATGCCCTCAACGGTTCGACCGTAACGGGGATTGCTGAGGTTCTTCTCAATGACCACCCCGATGCACCTGCTCGTGCGCTTGCGGAGCGACTTCGCCGTCTGGTCGGGCACATATCCGAGCTCGCGCACGACGGCAAGGACGCGCTCACGCGTCTGCTCGCCGACGTTTCGCTTACCGTTGAGCACATTGGAGACGGTTGCCGTGGTGACCCCGGCGACACGGGCAACATCTTTGCCGGTTACGCGATGGTCCACCACAACAACTCCCCTCTCCGCGCGTTAATCGATTTTCATTAATCGATATACACATCATAGGCACGCCCTTGCCCCACCGGGGCGGAAGATCTATCTGGTCGGCAAGCGGCCCCAAACGGCAAGTTAATCGGTTGATTAATCGCAACTGTCGCAGAAAGGCCCGGTCATGCGACCGGGCCTCATCAGTAGCTCGTAGAGATAATCGCTAATCGAGCGCCTCTTGGCGGACGTTTCTGGCGTAGAAGAAGTACGCCGCCACGATGATGGCGTTTACGATGGGCGCCCAGGGGAAGCCGCCGATAAGCACCGTGACCACCACCGCGACCACGTTGAGCACAAGCGCCAGCCAGTTGAGCCCCACAAACGGCGTCTCGACGCTGCGCGCCGGCTTGTTGGCGGCGCCGATGCCCCATACGCCGAGCGCGGCGTCCAGGAAGCATTGGACGATGACGCAGATAGCGAGCAGAAGGCCCGGCGAGGTGTTCGCAAACGCGATGGACATCGCCGCATACGCCGCCATGCCAAAGGCCGCGATCAACGTGATGAAGCTCATGATCTTGAGCATCTTCTGGTTCTGGGACATATCCCGCTCCCTTCGCTCATTCGCCGCGCTCATACATCCCCCGCAGCGCCTGGTGTATCGCTTCAGGCCTTATACCCAAGGTTGCCGCGCGAACGCAACGCGAACCCGGTCTGTCTGGCAAACGGCTGCCCCGCAGGAGCCGGTAGCGCGCTAGACAGTCGATGCCGCGGCGACAACCCGCTCGACCACCTCGCGGAGCGCCACGCCCTCCGTCCGGGCGATGCGGGCGCAGTCTGCAAACTCCGGCTTGACGCGGCTCGTGCCGTCCGGCAGCGTCGCGCGCTTAGCGCGCACCGGACCCCACGGGCTCGCAACCTCGATGTCCTCGCGTGCAAGCACCGTCCGGGCGCACGTCCAGCGACGGATGCCGATGGTGGTCGTATGGGTGAAGATAGCCCGCTCGACCGCGCCGAGCTCAGGTGTCGCCACGACGACCTGCAGCTGCCACGCGGGGCGCTCCTTCTTGGCGAACACGGGTACCCAGTGGACCTCGCGGGCCCCCGCCTCGCGGATGCGCTCGGCGGCGAAGGCGAGCTCCTCCCCCGTCGCATCGTCGATATCGCATTCGAGGCGCACGACCTCCGCGGGCGCATCGGCGCCGAGGGTGGGTTCGGCTGCGGGGTCGCCCGCAAACGCGCCGTGGGTGGCCGCAGCGGCGGGCGCGCCGCCAGGAACGAGCTCTTCGATCACCATGGCGCGCAGGATGCTCGGGCGCTCGTAGGTGCGCTTGCCGGCGCCGAGGCCCGTGCGCACGACGCAGAACCGCTCCGGCAACCGCCTCTCCGCCTCCGTCGCCGCGACGATGGCCGCACCCGTAGGAGTCACGAGCTCTCCCTCGACATCGCTGATCGAGAGCGGCAGCCCGTGCGCCTCCACGATATTGAGCGTGGCGGGGACGGGGACGGGGATGATGCCGTGCTGGCAGCGAATCGTACCCGTTCCGTCGACGAGGCGCGGCACGATGACGCGGGTTACGTCGAGGTCGTCGAGGCACACGGCGACCGCTACGATATCGACGATGGAATCGACGGCACCTACCTCGTGGAAGTGCACCTCATCGAGCGGGACGGCGTGCGCCTTGGCCTCGGCATGCGCGATGACGTCCACCATGCGGTGGGCGAGCTCGCGCGCCCGCGGCGCCAGCTGGCCGGCATCGATGATGGCGTCGATGTCCGCGGGGCCGCGATGCTCGTGATGATGGTGGTGATGGCCGTGCTCGTGAGCATGGTCGTGACCGTGGTCGCAGGTACGCCCCTCATGGCAGTGCCCATGGTCGTGGTGGTGGGCGTGCTCGTGGTCATGGGCGCCACCATGGTCGTGGTGGTCGCAGGCGTGGTCATGCCCGTGGCAGTGACCATGGTCGTGGTCGCGTCCATGGAGGTACGCCATATCGTGGTCGTGGTTCTCGTGCGCCTCATCGAGCACCACGTCGAAGTCGCAGCAGTCGATACCTGCCTTCTTGACGCGGCTTATGCGCACCTCGTAGCCATCCAACGGCAGGCTCGCGAGCGCATCGCGCAGGCGCGCCTCGTTGGCGCCCGCATCGAGCAGCGCCGCGACGGTCATATCGCCGCTGATGCCGTTCGTGCAATCCAGATAGAGCGTCTTTCCCATTCGTTTCCCTTCCTACCGCCCCTTGAGGCGGGTCGCCGACCCATGCGCCGCCGCCCGCCGTGCGTGAGACGGCAAGCGTAGCCCCTGAAGCCGGCTCTAAGTCAAGCGGGGCGCTCGCACGCCCCGCCATGCGATGCCTTTCGCATCGAGCTGAGTTGTACCCTCGCGACAAACCCTAGGCGCCGAGCTCCTGGTTGATCTGCGCGATGACGGCCTCGGCATCGAGGCTGGTGAACGCAGCGGCGTCGATGACGCCGATCTTCTTGTCGGGATAGGTGAGCTTGACCACATCGAGCTTGAACTCAACCTGCGGGGTGAGCAGCAGCAGGTCGGCGTCCTTGCAGGACTCGTCGGAGCCCGCGACCGGGCCCGCCGTGACGCTCATCTCGAGACCGAGCTTATCGGCCGTCTCCTGAACCTTGGCAGCGAGCACCTGCGTAGAGGTGCCGGCGGCGCACAGCAGCTTGACGTTCTTCATTCAAACGGTCCTTTCTCTATTTCCCCAACGCCTCGAACATAAGGCGCTTGTAGGCCTCCACACCGGGCTGATCGAAGGGATTCACGCCCAGCAGACTGCCAGAAGCATAACATGCAAAGGCGAACCAGTAGAACAACATGCCGAAGTGCTCCTCGTCGATACGGTCGATCTCGAGCGTGAGCACGGGCAGCACCTCGGCGTGCGCGGCGCGCGTGGCGTTAAAGCTCGCCTTGTTGATATCCCAGAAGTCCTTGCCGTCGAGATAGCCGAAGGCGTCCGCCACATCGGTGCCGCCGAGCACGAGGCTGTCGCCCGCACCGGGCTCCATAAGGTCGATGAAGGTCTCGAACAGCTGGTGCGTACCGTCCTGCGCGTACTGGCCCAGGCTGTGCATCTCCTCGGAGCACTCGAGCGCCGCCGGGAAGATGCCCTTGCCGTCCTTGCCCTCGCTCTCCGCATAGAGCTGCTCCCACCATTTGGAGAACCAGCGGAACCGCGGCTCGAAGAAGCCGAGGAGCTCGACGCGGTACCCGCGGTCCCACAGGATGTTGCGCAGGCACGCGTAGCGCCATGCGGAGTTCTCGAGACCATCTGTCTTCCGGAGCTGCTCCTGCATTCGCTTGGCACCCGCCGCAAGCGCCCGGATGTCCGCACCCGCCACCGCGAGCGGTAGCAGATGCACCTCGGTGAGCGCCGTGTAGCGACCGCCCACATTGGTCGCAAAGGGAACGAAGGTGTAGCCCTCGGCTCGACACAGCTCCTCGAGCGAAGACCCGATGGTGCCCGTGCAGACGATGCGGCGGGCAGCCTCCTCCTTGCCGTAGCGGCCGACGAGGTATTGACGGAGCAAGCGGAACGACGAGCCCGGCTCGAGCGTCTCGAAGTTCTTGGCGATGCAGTCGATAACCACATCGTGCCCCTCGAGCTCGGCGAGTACGCCGTTGAGCTCGTGGGCGGAGAGCGTGTTGCCGGCGTACACGATGCGCGCGCCGTTGGGGCGCAGCGCCTTGATGACGGCGCGGGCGGAGTTGTTCGAACCGCCGACGCCGATGATCACGAAGGTATCGGCGATGGCGCGCAGCTCCGCCGCAAGGCGCTCCGTGCGGTCGAGCACCGCGGGACCGGCCCACTCGTCGACCTCGAGCCAGCCCTGCGAGTCGGCGTAGCGCTCCTCTCCCGCCTGGCAGCGCGCGAGCACGTGCGCATGCGCCTCGGCGTAGGCGGCGAGCTCGCCGGACGCGACGAACTTCTCCGTATAGGTGGTGTTCAAATCGAGCATGTGGCGCTCCTAACGATGGAAGAAGGGCGAGGGGCAGCCGTCGCCATCCGCGGCGTGGCGGTGGCGCCGGGACGCTGCGCCCCGGTGCCGCCCGTCCTGCGGCGAGGCCGTCCGGACTCGAGAACCTCGCGCCCGGACGGCGCCGAAGCGGTGCTAGCAGCCGCAGGGATGCGCCGGGGCGTCGTCCCTGAACGTGCTGTTCTGCGACGGGTCCTTCATGCAGAGATGCGGCACGGCGCGGTTGTACGCATGCGGCAGCGCCAGGATGTTGGGGTTGCCGTCGGTGTACTTGCGCGTGGCGTCGGCGATGGCCTCCTCGAAGGTCGGGCGGGTCTTGAGGCCCATGGTACGGGCGATGCCGGGCTTCTGAGCGCCCACGATGTAGGTGGCGGAGAGGTACTTCTCAGCCAGGTTGCCGCAGGTCATCATGCTGAAGCCGTGGAACGGGTGGAACGCATGGGCGAAGCGGTACTTGCGGATGTACTCCTCGTTGGTGGCGAAGTACTCGCCGTACTCGATCATCTCGTCGAGCGTGTTCATCTTATCGGACTGCCAGAGCTCCCACTGCTCGCGCAGGTACGGCCAGCGCTCGTCGTGGAACCACCCGTTGCAGTAGCTCGCGATCACAAACACGCAGTGATCGGAGAGGATGCGCTTGTGGCGGATAACCTGCGCGGAGACCGCCTGCATCATCTGGATGGGGTTCGTGCCCATGCCGTCGCCGTAGTGGAAGTTCGTGGGCATGCCCATGACCACGATGTCGTACTTCTTCTCCGCCCAGTGCACATACGTGCGCTTGTCGGCGAGCGCCCAGGAGATGGGCTGCATCTCTGCCGCGTACCCGGAGAAGATGGCGATCTGGCGGCTCCAGGTATCGAGCACCGCGTCGACGCAGAAGAACTTCTTGCCCATCTTCTCTTCCATGAACATACCCTGCTGGTCGAACTTGTCGCGCATGAGCGAGCTCGTCGACACGGGCACGAAGTCGGGACGGCTCATGACGCGCGGCACGTGGTGCGCGCTGATCGAGCGCCAGTGGGTGATGCCGGTGGCGCAGTGCTTGTAACCGCCCGAGTAGCCGCCGTAGGGATTGCCCTGCGTATGGCCGATGAGGATGGCGATGTCCGCATCGTAGACGTACTTGTTCATGATGACGTGGTCGCCCTGGGGCGTGAAGCCGAGGTCGACGAGGTGATCGTAGTCCTCGGAGTCATGGCTCGTGATCTGGCCCGTGCCCTCGAACTCGTTGTAGAGGTCGAGGCCCAAAATCAGCTTCGCCTCAGCCGTCGAGGTGCGCGGATGCAGGCCGTTGGAGAAGAGCAGGAGCACGTCGTCGTGCTTGACGCCCTGCGCGAAGAGCTCGTCCAGGCAGGCGCGGATGGCGACCTTGCGGTGCGCCGTCGGCTGCGTGCCGCCCTTCACGATGTCGGGGATGACGATGACGACCTTCTTGCCCGGTCCGGCGTAGGAGGCGAGCGGCTCCATGCCGATGGGGTTGCGGATGGACTCGAGCGTCGCGTTGTAGAGGCTGTCCCAATCCTGCGGCAGGCACTCGGGGTCCTTCACGGTCTCGCCGGTGACGAAGACGTCCGTCGTATCGGGGAGCTCCGCCCCCAGCATGCCGTTGCCGTACTCGAAATCAAGATGCATGGTCGGTCCTTTCGGTTAGGGTCGCAGGGTCTAGCAGGCGTTCATGTACAGATCGACGATCTCGGCGTACTCCTCGGGATAGAAGCCGATCTCCCCCGTGAAGCGCGTGAGGGCGATGAGACCGCCGTCGATCTCGGGGATACCGGCGAGCATCTCGGCGTTATCCGCCTTGAGGCCGCCGCCGTAGACGACGTCCACGCCGGGCACGGTCTCCTTGATGAGGCGGGCGACCTTCTGGATATAGGGCGCGTCCGCCGGCGTCTTGCCGGGGCCGATGCTCCACACGGGCTCGTAGGCGACGCGCACGCAGGAGAGGTCCACACCCTCGAGGCCCTCGCGCACCTGCGTGGCGAGCACCTCGTCCCAGCGGTCGACCTCCTCCTCGCGTTCGCCCATGCAGAAGAGCACCTTCAACCCTGCGGCCTGGGCGGCCTTGACCTCACGGTTGAGGATGCGGTTCACGGCGGCCTCCACCGCCGCGGCGTCGGCACCCGCCTCGCCCATGAGGGCGCGCAGGTTCATGCGCTCCTCGCAGTGGCCGATGAGCGCCCAGGTGCAGCCGAGCTGAGAGACGGCGTTGCCCGTGCGCAGCGTCGTGAACGCGCCGAAGTTGCCGCCCGGGGCGGTATCGGCCGTGTGCACGCCCTGGCACCCCACGCCGAGGGGCGACCCCGCCGCGCCGGCGACGGCGCCGATGAGGTGCGCCTCCGGCACAAAGGCGGCAAACTCCGCATCGGCGTAGCGCGCGGAGACGTCCTTGATAGACGACGTCACCGCCTCGCCCCAGGCGTCGGGGGAAGCCAAGCGGTTCACGCCGCCGTGCTCGGGCGTGATGTCAAAGCGCTTGAGATTCAAAAAGATATGTTTCATACACGCTCCTTCAGATAGAGGGGCGGCCCCTGTACCGGGCCCGCCCCCACCGGTATCGCTACAGGAAGCTCACGAAGCGCGGCAGCTCGCCCACGAGCGGGGCCGCCCACTCCGTAAACGCCGGGGTGACGCCGTTGCCGGCCTCGTTGATGAAGGCGTCGGGCAGGCAGCGCTCGATGAGGCGCACGCGCTCCACGTCGATGAGGTTCGTCTCGATGGCATACGCATCGCCCGGGACGCGCTGGATGCCGACCATCTTCGCCGTCTCCCCCGCAAGCGCGGCGCGCACGGCGGCACGGCCGACCTCCTCCGCCTCGTCGACGTCCACCTGGCTGCGCAGCGCCACCGAGGCGCGGCCGAGAAGGCCCGGCTTCTCGGAGCGTGCCTTGTAGCCGAGCTTCGCCACGATGAGGTTGGCGAGATGCGAGGACACGTCACCGAAGTAGGTCTCGCGCTCGACCTCCATGATGGGATCGACGATGGGGTTGCCCTCGGCGTCGTGCAGGCCCTCGCTCGCCACGATGACGCCGCCGCGCTTGGTGTCGATCACGCGCTGGCAATCCGCCAGGAACGCCTCCTCGTCAAAGGGGCGCTCGGGCATGTAGATGAGGTCGGGGCCGCCCTGGCCGCAGGAGGCGGCAAGCGAGCTCGCCGCCGCGACCCAACCGGCGGACCGGCCCATGACCTCGACCACCACCAGATGGATGGGCATGCTGTGCACGTCGGCGCACACCTCGCCCACGCTTTGCGCCACATAGCGGGCGGCGCTGCCGTAACCCGGGGCGTGGTCGATCTCGGCGATGTCGTTGTCCATGGTCTTGGGCACACCGATGACCTGGATGTCGGCGCCGGCCTCGTTCACGGCCTCCTGCAAGAGGGCGCAGGTGTTCATGGTGCCGTTGCCGCCTGTGGGCATGACGATGTCGATGTTGTTCTTGATGAGGAGCTCCACCATGGCCGGATAGTGGCCGGCGAGCGCGTCGCGGCCCGTGCCGATGGCGGAACCCGGCGCGTCGCGCAGGCGCACGAGCTCGCTATCGGGCATGGCGCCCAGATCGATGAGGGAGCCGTTCACAAGACCCGAGGGGCCGCCGTGCGCACCGTAGATGTGGGCGATCTCGGCATGCTGCTTGCCCTCGGCCACGATACCGTAAAGCGAGGCGTTGATGACCGCGGTCGGGCCACCGCCGTGCATGACGAGGATGTTCTTACCTGCCATAAGCTACCGTCCTTCCTTCGCGTAGCGCTCCGCCATCTCGTCGAGCGTGGCGACCTTGACCAGAGGAGCCTTGCCGTAGCTGCCAAACTGCACGATGAGCGTGCCGACGGCCTCCTTGACACCCGCCTCGATGGCGGCAACGAGCTTTTCCTGCGCCTCGTCGGCGACGGTGCCGTACATGACGAGGTCGTACACCGGCGGCAGGAAGGCGCGCGGGTCAAACTGGTCGCGCTTCTCATCGAGCAGCTGCCACACGCCCGCAAGCGAGCTCTCCTTGAGCTCGGGCTCGCGCTCGAAGAGCTCGCGCATGTTGCGCGTGACGGCGAGGCGGATGTCCGTATCGACGTTAATCTTGTTGATGCCGGCGGGGATGGCCTCCAGAAGCTCGGCGATGGGGATGCCGTGCGCCTCGCCGATCTTGCCGCCGAGCTCGTTGATCTCGCGCACGATGTACTGCGGGACCGTGGAGGAGCCGTGGCTCACGAGCGCGCAGTCGAGGTCCTCGTGCGCCAGGCACTCGCGGATGGCGATGGGAATCTCGCGGCGGAGCTTGACGTCTTTGCCCTTGGAGGCGCCGTGCATGGTGCCGTAGGAGATGGCGAGCGCGTCGACGCCGGTATCGCGCACGAACTCCACCGCCGAGAGCGGGTTGGTGTAGGTGGACGAGGCGGCGAACACGTGGTCCTCCACGCCGGCGAGCACGCCGAGCTCGCCCTCGACGGACACGCCGCGGGCGTGCGCGTACTTCACAACCTCGCGCGTGAGCTCCTTGTTCTCATCGAACGGGAGCGACGAGCCGTCGATCATGACCGACGTGTAGCCGCCGGCGATGGCCGCCTTGACGCTCTCCATGTCGCGCCCGTGGTCGAGATGGAGCACCACCGGCACCGGCGAGCTCTCGCCGTACTTCTTAACCGCGTCGCCGATGTTCTTGGCACCGCGGATCTTGTCCTCCACGGTACCGTTGGCAAAGTCGGCGCGGCCGCCCATGAAGGCGTTGGCGAGGTCGGCGCCCTGCAGGATGACGGGGCTGCGGAACATCTCGTGCACCTCGATGGCCGCCTTGGCCTGGCAGACGGCGTTGACGTTGAACGCACCCTGCGCGTAGCCGCCGGCGCGCGCGGCATCGAGTACGGGCTTCAGGGGGACGAGTGGCATGGCTATCACAGCTCCTTTGCTAGTGCCGGATACGGTCCGGCGCCGGTATTACCGAGGTTCGGGCCCATAGGTGCCCCGCGTTCCATCGAGCACGTTGGTGAGGTGCAGGATGCGCGCGCTCGACGGCTTGCCGTCGATGAGAGAGAGCAGCTCGTCGGCGCAGGCGACGCCCGCGTCGAAGTTCGGCAGGCGCATATAGAGGTCGGGGTAGAAATTGCTCTCGCCGTTGTTGGCGAGCTCGGCGGTGAGGATACCGCGCTCGCGGCAGCGGTAGCGGATGGGCTCGGTCCAGCCCGACCAGCTGGCGATGACGGCGTCGCCCCGCGTAAGCCCGGCCACCGCGCGGCGCAGGGTGTCGGCGAACTCCGCCGTCAGGCGGTCGCCCTCCGGCGTTGCGCCCACCGAATAGCGGAGGTCCCACGTATCCAGGTTCTCGAGCGTGATGGGCGTCGTCACGATCTCGAGCTCGGTGGCGGGATGGGCGTCCAGGGCGTCCTCGAGGCCGCGGGCGCGGTCGCGCTCCTGCGGCGTATCGATGTTGGGGCGCACGTAGAGAATCCGGGCGGGCTCGCGCTCCAGGACGCACTCGGTCAGCAGGCGCGCCCCGTCGCGGTAGTCGAAGTCCACCGTGCTGTAGATGCGCGAGTTGCCGGCGCAGTCGAACGTCACGAGCGGAACATGGTCGCGCTCGATGATGGCGGCACTCGCCGCACTCGGCCCGGCGTTATCCTTGCCGAGGAAGATGACGCCGTCCACCCGGCCCTCCAGATAGGCGACCAAATAGTCGCTCATACCCGCCGTCTTTGCCTTATTGGTGCAGAGCAGAAGGTTATAGCCCACGTCTTCCAGACGGCTCTGGATGCCGCGGATCGTCTGGGAGAAGCGCGGTACGGCGAGGTTCTTCTTGGCCACCACGCCCACGCAGCCGGAGCGGCGCCGGCGAAGCGCCCGCGCGGCGCTATTGGGGACGTAGTTGAGCTCGCGGGCGGCACGCAGCACCCGCTCGCGCGTCTCGGCGGCGATGGACTGGCCGGGGGTGTTGTTGATCACATACGAGACCGTTGCAGTGGTGACATCGGCGGCACGTGCGATGTCCTTGAGTGTCACGCGTTTCGCCATGTCGCCTCCCTGGCTCCGGTTTTTGGGCCGCGGACGCGCGCCATGCGCGGCAAGAGTCCGCTGCCGAACTTATACGTTTAAGTTACCACGTTGCAGATTTGATACTGGCGACTTCTTGTAATCAATGGGAAATAAACCGCCTGCCGCCCAAAACCAACCGTTTGGAGATTGGTACCCTGAGGCAAGATAAAGCGTTTATCCATAGCTTTACCTGCTCTTTTAATGCCTGCGAAACATAGTTGTTTAGCCCTTGACGGAAAACCTCCCCCCTATCCATTCCGCTCAAAGGCGTCTACTATGCTTGTTGAGAAGGTTCGTCCGGCTACTTATACGTTTAAGTACCCAAGCGAGCGACTCCGGCATCGGTTCTCACGGGAAAGGAGCTTGTCGCGATGCAGAACGAGAAGAAAGTGCCCATCTGGGCGAAGATACCCAACTGGGTGTGGGTATTGATTTCGTTGGCGTGCGCCGCCTTGCTGTGGTTCGCCGCCAACAGCGCCTGGCCGGCCGTTTTCGCCTCGCCCATCGAGGTGCTAGACGCCGCCGCCGAGCGCGCCGCGAGCGGGGTGCTCTGGGAGCACACCTGGGCGTCGCTGTCCCGCGTGCTCACGGGCTTCGGCATCGCCTTCATCGTCGCGATCCCCGTCGCGTTCCTGATGGCTTGGTACGACCCGTTCCGCCACATCGTCGAGCCCTGGATCCAGTTCATCCGTAACATCCCGCCGCTCGCCTACGTGTTCCTCATCATCGCCGCCCTCGGCATCGGCCAGGTCTCCAAGATCACCGTTATCTTCATTGCGGCGTTCCTGGTGCAGGTTGTAACCATCTATCAGGGCGTCAAGGGTGTCGACAACACCCTCATCAAGGCCGCCCGCGTCCTCGGCGCCAAACAGAAGGACATCTTCTTCAAGGTCATCATCCCCGCCTCGACCCCGTTCATCCTGGTCGCTGCGCGCCTCGGCCTCTCCACGTCGCTCACGACGCTCATGGCCTCCGAGATCGTCGGCGGCGACCGCGGCCTCGGCATGATGATCCAGCAGGCTAGCGGTTACTACCAGATGGACGTCGTGCTGCTCGGCATCATCATGCTCGGCATCATCGGCATCCTGTTCGAGAAGATCGTTCGCTTCCTTGAAAGGAGGTTCACCGGATGGCAGGAGACCGTGCAGCAGTAAAGGTCCACATCGACCATGTGGTGAAGAAGTTCCAGACGCGTAAAGGTGAGATGACTGCGCTCAACGGCGTCGACCTCGACATCCACGAGAACGAGTTCATTACCGTCGTCGGTCCGTCAGGTTGCGGCAAGTCGACGCTTCTGAACATCATCGGCGGCCTCGAGTCCCCCACCGAGGGCCAGGTCACCGTCGACGGCAAGCCGGTTGACGGCCCGAGCCCCGAGCGCGGCATCGTGTTCCAGCAGTACGCGCTCTTCCCCTGGCTCACCGTCATCAAGAACGTCATGTTCGGCCTGAAGCTCCAGGGCAAGTCCAAGGAAGAGGCCGAGGAGATCGCCCACAAGTACCTCAAGATGGTGGAGCTCGAGGAGTTTGCGAACCACTACCCCAAGGAGCTCTCCGGCGGCATGAAGCAGCGCGTCGCCATCGCCCGCGCCTACGCCACCAACCCGCAGGTCCTGCTTATGGACGAGCCCTTCGGCGCCCTCGACGCCCAGACCCGCACCCAGCTCCAGCAGGAGCTTATCGAGACCTGGGAGAAGGAGCGCAAGACCTGCTTCTTCATCACCCACGACGTCGAAGAGGCCATCATCTTGGGCAACCGTTGCGTCATCATGAGCGCGCGCCCGGGCCGCGTGAAGGACATCATCGATATCGATATCCCCTATCCGCGCGACCAGGCCACCAAGATGAGCCCGCGCTTCCTGGAGCTCAAGAACGAGATCTGGGGCCAGGTCTACCAGGAGTACCTCTCCGTCCGCAAGTAAGTCGGCCGCGGCGCGCCGCCTCGCGCCGCACCCTCCGGGCAATTTGCCCGGTAACGTCGGGAAAAAGCACCGCAAGGTGCGAGGTTGTACAAGAAAAGGAGAACATCATGTCCAACCTGAACGAGTTCATGATCAGCCGCCGCAGCGTGCTCGCCGGTCTCGGCGGCGTCGGCCTCGCCGCCGCGGGCCTCGCCGGCTGCTCCGGCAACGAGACTCCCGCGCAGGGCAGCGCCGGCAGCGCCGCCTCGGGCAGCGACTACGAGCCCGTGACGCTCCGCGTCGCCTACATGCCGAACCTCGGTTCCGCCTCCTCGCTCTTCACCGCCATCGACCAGGGCTACTTCGATGAGTACGGCATCACCGTCGAGCCCGCGCAGTTCCAGGGCGGCCCGGCCGAGATCACCGCTATGCAGTCCGGCGACATCGACATCGCCCAGATCGGCCACGGCGCGCACAGCCTCTGCATCGGCGGCGACGCTGTCGTCTTCGCCTTCGACCAGCTCTCGCAGGCCGACGCCGTCGTCTGCGACAAGTCGAAGGTCGCCTCCGCCGAGGAGCTCGCCGGCAAGACCGTCGGCGTTTCCTCCGGCACCTCCTCTGAGATCATCCTCCAGTTCGTGCTCCGCGACGCCGGCCTCACCATGGACGACATCAACCCCATCGAGATGGACGTCTCGGGCATGACCACCGCTCTGCTCTCCGGCCAGATCGACGCCGCCGCCACCTGGTCGCCCAACACCGTGACCATCGAGGAGCAGCTCGGCGACAACTACCTCGTCCTCGGCACCAACACCGATTACTCCGACGAGGTCGCCTTCCCCTCCAGCTTCGTCTGCCTGCCCGACTACGCTGAGGAGAACGCCGAGGTGCTCGCCCGCTTTGGCGCCGCCATCGACAAGGCCCAGCAGTACCGTGCCGAGAACATCGAGGAGGTCGCGAAGCTTCTCTCCACCGAGCTCGACGTGCCCGAGGACACCATGGTCGCCGCCACCGGCGAGGGCGACTGGCAGGGCGCCGTCGACTGCCAGGGCGACACCGACACCATCCTCGGTTACTACACCGCTCAGCAGCAGGTCTTCCTCGACAACGGCACCGTCGAGGCCGAGGTCCCGGTCGAGGACTACGTCAAGACCGACATCATGGAGGAGGCCTACACCCTTTCGCAGGAGTAGGTTTGCTCGCTAAGCGCAGGCGCTGACCTGTAGCTTTACCACAAGCGGCCGGCCATGCGCGCGCATCGGCCGGCCGCTTTTTAGCGCCGCGGCGCGTGAAACACGTCGCGCACACGAGATTCGAGAAGGGACGCACCATGGCACACGATTACTATCACATTCCGGCGGACCAGCTGGGCGAGGGCGCCAAGATTCCGCTCGAGGTGCTCGGCGACTCGGGAGAGATCTTCTACGAGATGGCCCTCACGATGGTCGACGAGATCGAGGCGCATAACGCCCGCGGCGAGAAGACCGTCTTCATCTGCCCAGTAGGCCCTGTCGGCCAGTACCCCATCTTCGTCCGTCTGGTGAACGAGCGCAACGTCTCGCTCAAAAACTGCTGGTTCATCAACATGGACGAGTACCTGACCGACGATGACGAGTGGATCGACGCCGCCGACGCGCTCTCGTTCCGCGGCTTTATGGAGCGCACGGTCTACAGCAAGATTCGCCCGGAGCTCGTCGTTCCCGAAGAGCAGCGCATCTTCCCCGACCCCACAGACCCCGGCCGCATCGGTCGCGTCATCGATGAGCTCGGCGGCGTCGACATCGCCTTCGGCGGCATCGGCATCACGGGGCACCTCGCGTTCAACGAGCCCGACCCCGAGCTCTCCGTGGAGGAGTTCGCCGCGCTCGACACCCGCGTGCTCTCCATCCATCCCGAAACCCGTGCCACCAACTGCATCGGCGACCTCGGCGGTGCGCTTGAGGACATGCCCCACCGTTGCGTCACCATCGGCATGAAGGAGATCCTGGGCGCCCGCAAGGTGCGCCTCGGCGTCTTCCGCGACTGGCACCGCGCCGTCGTCCGTCGCGCCGCCTACGGTGAGGTCACCGCCGCCTTCCCGGCGACGCTTCTGCAGAACCACCCCGACGCGAAGATCTTCGTCAACAGCGTCGCCGCCGGTCAGGCCTACTAAGGAGGCCCCTACATGGCTGCAACCGAGAACTCCTTCTACCTCAAGGGCGCGACGGTCCTTCTGCCCGAGGGCATGACGAGGACCGATGTCGTCGTCAAGGACGGCCGCATCGCCGGCCTGCCCCGCGAGACGGCGAACATCGAGGGCCTGCCCGAGCTCGACGCCGCCGGGCTCACGGTCCTGCCCGGCTTTATCGACATCCATACGCACGGCGCGGCTAACGTCGACGTGAACGCCGCCGACGAGGAGGGCCTGCGCACCATCGGCCGCTTCTTTGCGAGCCAGGGCGTCACCGGCTGGCTCTGCTCGGTTCTGACCGACACCCCGGAGCAGACACTCTGGTGCATGGAGCAGGCGCGGCGCGTCATCGAGGGCGGCCCGTACGACGGTGCGGCGCTGCTCGGCATCCACCTCGAGGGCCCGTGCCTCTCCAGTGAGTACAAGGGCGCCATGCCCGAGCACCTGCTCATGCACGAGGCGACCTCCGAGCTCTTCCGCCAGTATCAGGAGGCCTCGGGCGGGCACGTGCGCTACACCACGCTCGCCCCGGAGGTTCCGGGTGTGGAGAAGATCATCCCCGAGCTCAACGCCATGGGCATCGTCTGCGCCATCGGCCATAGCGGCGCGGGCTACGACCAGTCCCAAGCCTGCGTGGCGGCGGGCGCCGCCAGCGCCACGCATCTGGGCAACGCCATGCGCCTCTTCCATCAGCACGACCCCGCAATCTGGGGCGTGGCGCTCGAGAGCGATCTCTATGTGGAGGCCATCTGCGACGGACGCCACCTGCACCCCGGCAGCGTCCGCCTCTACCTCAAGGACAAGGGCTGGGACCGCGTCGTCGCCATCACCGACTCCATCATGGCGGCAGGCCTCCCCGACGGCAACTACAAGCTCGGCGTGAACGACGTGGTCGTGGAGGACGGCGACGCGAAGCTCGCCGACACCGGTGTGCGCGCGGGCTCGACGCTCACGCTCGCCCAGGCGCTCCGCAACATCGTGAAGTTCGCAGATACGGACGTGGCGCACGCCGCGCACCTCATGACCGCGAACCCGGCGCGCCTCATCGGCCTCCCCACCAAGGGTAACATCGCCCGCGGCTGCGATGCCGACCTCACGCTCGTCGACGGCGACCTCGACGTCGTCCGGACCATCGTGGGCGGCCGCACGGTCTACACCCGTTAACATCGCCACCCAGCGGCGACTGCGTCGCAGGGCACGGTAAAGCCGCCGCCACCTCAGCGACTCGAGGTGGCGGCGGCTTTTTCAGGGCGCTTTTTCGGGCGGAGCCTCCCGTTAGGCGCGCGGCCCCGGCAGATGGTTGATGAGCGACGCCTGATACGCCGCACCGAAGCCGTTGTCGATGTTGACGACGGAGATGCCGCTCGCGCAGCTGTTGATCATCGCGAGCAGCGCGGTGATGCCGCCGAGGTTGGCGCCGTACCCCACGCTCGTGGGCACGGCGATGACCGGGCAGGAAGCAAGACCGCCCACCACACTCGGCAGCGCGCCCTCCATGCCGGCGATGGCGATGATGACCTGCGCGCGGGCGATGTCTTCCGCATGACGGAGCAGCCGATGGATGCCCGCGACCCCCGCATCGTTGACCACGCGCACGCGGTTGCCCAGGAACCGCCCCGTGAGCGCGGCCTCGGCCGCCACCGTCGCATCGCTCGTGCCGGCCGTGATGACGAGGATGTCGCCGTTGCCCGAGGGCTCCGGCAGCGCGCCCACCACGCCGGCGCGGGCATCATCGTGATAGGTGTAGTCGTCCCGTGCCACGGCGAACGCAGGGAGTACGGCGAGCGCGGCGTTCTTTGCGGGATCGAGCCGGGTGATGAGGATGCGCTCCTGCCCCGCGGCGCGCATGGCGCCCACGATGCCCGCGATCTGCTCCGCCGTCTTGCCGGCACCGTAGATGACCTCGGACACACCGGTGCGCACCCCGCGGGCGGTATCGACCTGGGCATATCCCAGATCGCTCACCGCGTCGAGATGGACGCGCTCCACCAGCTCATGGGGGTCCATCTCTCCCGCGGCGACCGCCTGCGCCAGCCGCTCCAAATCGTGTGCATCCATACGCGCCCTTCCGCTGCGTTCCGTCATGTTCTCATCCATCGTCGCACCTGGAGGGTGCTTCAGGTCAAGCGGACCCTAGAGCAGCGCCTCCGCCCATGCCGCCTCGCGAAATCCCACGAGCACCGTGTCGCCCGTTACCACGATGGGACGCTTGACGAGCATGCCGTCCGTCGCGAGGAGCTCGCGCGCCTCCTCGTCGGTCATGCCGGCGTCGAGCTTGGCCTTGAGACCGAGCTCGCGGTACCTCATACCGCTCGTATTGAAGAAGCGGCGCACGGGAAGCCCCGCGCGCTCCTGCCACTCGGCGATCTCCGCGGCGGTGGGGTTATCCTCCACGATGTGGCGATCCGTGTAGGCAATGCCGTGCTCATCCAACCATTTCTTGGCCTTCTTGCAGGTGGAGCACTTGGGATACTCGATAAAGAGAACGTAAGCGGTGTCGGTCATGAGGCCTCCCGAAGACGTGCGGGCTGTACAATGCCTTCATGGTACCCCGACTCACATCCTCTAGCCTAGGAGCCACCATGGGATTGCCCGCAAACGCCATCGTCGACTGCCACACCCACACACACTTCTCAGACGGAGCGGCCACGTTTGAGGAGAACGTGCGCGCTGCGGCACGTGCGGGCTGCCGGGTGCTCGTGTCGACCGACCACCTCACGCTGCCGGCAAGCATGGACCCCACCTGCGCGGTCTCGGTGGCAGAGAGCGCGCTTGGTGCCCATCGCGCCGCGTTTGAGGAAGCGCGCACCCTCGCCGGCGAGATCGCCCCCAACCTCACCTATCTCTACGGCTTCGAGTGCGATTGGTACGAGGGCTGCGAGCCCCTCGTGGAGAGGTGGAGCGCGGGTGCCGTCGTGCGCCTGGGAAGCGTCCATTGGCTCGGCGACCCCGGTGAGATCGCCGTCGGCGCCGCCTCCCCCGGTACCGACGACGACCCTGCCGAAAGGGTTGCGTGCGCCAATGCGCCCGGTCGCGGCTCCGGCTGGATCGACGACCGGGAGGATCAGCACATCTGGCATGAGCTCGGTCCCGATGAGGTCTGGCGCCGCTATGCGGCGACGTGGTGCCGTGCGTGCGAAAGCCCGCTCGCCTTCGACGTGATGGCGCACCCCGATCTTGCCCAGCGCTTTTGCGCCGAGGGACTCGCCGCCACCATCGACCTTCGTCCCCTCTGGGACGAGATGGCCGCCTGCGCGCACGATACGGGACGCCGCATCGAGATCTCGAGTGCGGGCATCCGCAAGGGCGTGGGCGACTATTATCCCGCTGCAGGACTGCTCGAGCGCTTCTACCGCGCGGGCGTGCCCATCACCTTCAGCTCCGACGCCCATGTGGCGCGCGACATCTGCTCCGGCGTCGCAGAGGCGCAGCACCATGCGTACGAGATCGGCTACCGCACCTTCGACGCCCCGCGCGCAGACGGCTCGTGGGAGACCGTCGCGCTGTAGCGGCGCGCGCCATGGCCGCATCGGGGCGCTGAGACCCCGCCCGTGGGGCTACTTCATGCGCGCGTCGAGCTCGCCGGCGAGCTCTTCTACGGTCACTCCGTAGCGCTCGAGCACGACGAGGAGATGGTAGACGAGGTCGGCCGCCTCGTAGCGGATATGGTCGTGATCGCCATCCTTGCAGGCCATGATGACCTCGCTCGCCTCCTCGGCAAGCTTCTTGAGCAGGCTGTCCTCCTTACCCGCAAGCAGCCGGGCAGTGTAGCTCTCCTCGGACGATGCCGTGCGGCGCCCGCGAATGGTGGCGGCGAGGCTCTCAAGCGTCTCGCCGATATGACCGTCCTGCACGTTTGCCGTGCGCTCTCCCATGGTTCGTCCTTTCGTCCGCCCCGGGGCGGGGCCGGTTCAGTCAAGCTCGTTGAAAAAGCAGCTGCGCGCGCCGGTGTGGCAGGCAGGGCCGGGCGAATCGACCTTCACCAGCAGCGTATCGGCGTCGCAGTCGGCGAGAATCTCGCGCACCTGCTGCATGTTCCCGCTCGTAGCCCCTTTGTTCCACAGCTCTTGGCGGCTGCGGCTCCAAAACCACGTGGTGCCCGTTTTCCGCGTGAGGGCGAGCGACTCGGCGTTCATCCACGCGACCATGAGCACCTCGCCGGTATCCCATTGCTGCACCACCGCCGGGATGAGCCCGCGCTCGTCGAATGTCAGCTCATCGATCGTCATCGTTTCCTCCATGGTTGATTTGGGGACGGGTTCATTTCATGCACTCATCTGGGGACGGGGTCGATTTGGCTCATCCCCCCAGCACCCGCATGCCTCAGAAGTCCAGCCGCACCGGTATGCCCTGGGCCGCCATGTACTCCTTCACCTCGCGGATGCTGAAGGTACCGAAGTGGAACACGCTCGCCGCCAGCACCGCGTCTGCCTCGCCCTCGATGATGCCCTCGGCGAAGTGCTCGAGCGCGCCCACACCGCCCGACGCGATGACCGGTATGGGCACGGCACGCGCCACCGCGCGGGTGAGGGCGAGGTCGAACCCCTCTTTGGTGCCGTCACGGTCCATGCTCGTAAGCAGGATCTCGCCCGCGCCGCGCCGCGCCGCCTCCTCAGCCCAGGCGACCGCGTCGATGCCCGTGGGCGTGCGCCCACCCGCGAGGTAGACCTCCCAGCGATCCGCCCCCGGCGCGCCGGGCTCGCCCACGCGTTTGGCGTCGATGGCGACTACCACCGCCTGGCTGCCAAAGGCGGCCGCCGCCTCGGTGATGAGCGCGGGGCGCCGCACCGCCGCCGAGTTGACGGACACCTTGTCCGCCCCGGCGGCAACCATCTGCCGCATGCCCGCGAGGTCGCGGAACCCGCCCCCCACGGTATAGGGAATGGCGAGCTCCTCCGCCGCATGCGACGCCATGTCGATGGTGGTCGCACGGTCGTCGCTCGTCGCCGTGATGTCGAGGAAGACGACTTCGTCGGCGCCCTCGCGATCGTAGGCGCGCGCGAGCTCGACCGGGTCGCCCGCATCGCGCAGGTCGACGAAGTTGACGCCCTTGACCACGCGGCCGTCGCGCACATCGAGACAGGGAATGACACGCTTCGTCAGCATGAGCGCCCCCTTTCAGCCGCTTGGTCGGGCCTGCCCTCGCCGCGCGCCGCCGCGAGCGCTTCTGCCGCCGTGAACGCGCCCTCGTACAGCGCTCGGCCGACGATGGCGCCCTCGATCGCGTCTTGCCCCGCCGCCGCGAGCGCGCGGATATCGTCGACCGACGAGATGCCGCCGGACGCCACCACCGGAAAACCCGCCCGTGCGGCGACCCGGCGATATGCCGCGACGTCGATGCCCGTCTGCATGCCGTCGCGGGCGATATCGGTGTAGACGAGGTGCCTGAAGCCGAGGCTCGCCAGCTCGCCCACCACATCGTCCAGCGCGCGCGACACGTCGTCGCGCCAGCCGTTGACCTTGACGCGGCCGTCTCGCGCGGCGACGTCCGCCACCAGAAGCTCGCCAAAGCCCCGAGCGGCGACCTCGGCAAAACCGGGCTCGGTCACGAGCACCGTACCGAGCGCGATGCGCTTGCAGCCAAAGCCGGCGAGCTGGTCGATGCGCGCGAGCGAGCGGACGCCGCCGCCCACATCGACCGAGAGGCCCTCGATGCCGCAGATGGCGCGAATCGCCGCCGTGTTGGCCGCGCGGGCGTCCTCGTCCTCCTCGAGCGCGGCGGAGAGATCGACCACGTGCACCCAGCGGGCTCCGGCCTCGGCAAAGGCGCGGGCCTGCGCCACGGGGTCGGAGGCGTACACCGTGCACCGGGCGCGGTCGCCCCGCTCGAGGCGCACCACCTGCCCGGCAATGAGGTCGATGGCGGGAAAGAGAATCATGCGGACACCTCCTGGGAAGCGGGCGCGGCGCGGCGCGCCACATCCAGCGCGGCACCGTCGCCGTGCGCGGAAGCGCTGCGGGCGCGCGCGCAGATCGCAACGAAGTTCTTGAGGATCTGCTGGCCGTGGGCAGAGGATTTCTCTGGATGGAACTGGCAGCCAAACAGGTTGCCCCGCGCGATGACGGCGGGAATCGCCCGGGCGTAGAACGTGCGCGCCGCCACGAGCGCGGGCTCCGCGTCGTCTTCCAGAGCATATGAGTGGGTGAAGTACACGTTCGCGCCCTCGGCCACGTCGGCGAGAAGCGGCGATGCGGCTCCCGCGGGCGTCAGATGGATCTGGTCCCATCCCACATGCGGCACCTTGAGGCGCCCGGCGGGCAGCCGCGTGCACGAGCCCGGCAGAAGGCCCAGGCCACGGACCCAGCGCACACCCTCCGCCTCAAACACCGCGCCGGGAGCGAGGCCGCCGCCCCGGTTGTCAGCGGGCGCCTGGGCTGGAGCCTCGGCGGGCACCCCCTCGTCCCCCCGCTCGAACAGCAGCTGCTGGCCCAGGCAGATACCCAGAAACGGCACCGTGCGCGGCCCGGTGACGGCATCGCGGATGGCATCGGCCTCGCCCGATGCCGCGAGATAGCTCATGGCGTCGTAAAACGAGCCCACGCCGGGGAGCACGATGCCCGCCGCGGAACGTATGACCGCCGGATCGTCCGAGATAACGGCCGAGGCGCCCGCGCGCGCAAGGCCGCGCACCACGCTCGAGAGATTGCCCTTGTGGTAGTCGACAACCACCAGCTGCGCCGTCAGAGAGTCCATACGCCGCCTCCTTACAGCGTGCCCTTGGTGGAGGGAACGCCCGTCACCCGAGGGTCGAGGGCGCAGGCGGCGCGCAGCGTCCGTCCGAGCGCCTTGAACGCCGCTTCGATGATGTGATGCGTGTTGGCGCCGGCGAGCTCGCGCACGTGCAGGGTGATGCCGGCCGTGCGGGCGAACGCGTAGAAGAACTCGACGGCGAGCTCGGAATCAAACGAGCCGACCCGCTCGGTGGGCAAAGGCAGCGTGCAATACGCCTGACCGCGCCCGGAGATATCGATCACCACGTGCACGAGCGCCTCGTCGAGCGGCACGGTGGCGTCTGCGAAGCGCGTGATCTGACGGCGGTCGCCCAGCGCCTCGGCAAAGGCCTGGCCGAGCACGATGCCCGCATCCTCCACCGTATGGTGCGCGTCGACTTCGATGTCGCCCGTCGCCTTGACCTTGAGGTCGAACAGGCCGTGGCGTCCGAAGGCGTTGAGCATATGGTCGAAAAAGGGCACGCCCGTAGCGATATCGCAGGTACCCGCACCGTCGATGCCGAGCGTGACGGAGATGTCCGTCTCGCCCGTCGTGCGCGCGACGCTCGCCGTGCGCGGTGCATCCGCCGCGAGGGCGGAGCCCTTGAAGAGCGACGTCAGACCCGAGCTCTGGCGCGCGTCCACCTCTGACACGGTGGCTGCCGAGGTCTCGGCCAGGGTCTTGGGCTGTTTGCGATATACGGTCATGAGAGCTCCTTTGCCTCCGTTGTCACCAAGCGCGTGAGCGCGGCTGCGAGCGCATCGTTCTCCTCCGGCGTCCCCACGGTGAGGCGCAGGCACCCCGCGAGACCCGGCGTGGCGCTGAAGTCGCGTACGAGGATATCGTACTCGTCGCGCAGGCGCCGGCGCACCTCGGCGGCAGCCGGTACGCGCACGAGCAGGAAGTTGGCCGCGCTCGGCCAGACCGTCACCCCCGCCGGCGCGAGCGCGGCCATGCGCTCGGTCATGCGGGCGCGCTCGGCCACGATCTGATCCACCACCGGGCGGTACGCGCCGCGCAGGCGCACCGCCGCGGTGGCCGCCGCCTGGGTGAGGACGTTCACCGAGTAGATCTGGCGCACCGCGGCGAGGACGTCGATGACGTCGGGCGCGGCGAGCACGTAGCCGAGCCGGATCCCCGCCGCCCCAAACGCCTTGGAGAGCGTGCGGAGGACCAGGAGGTTGTCATGGCGCGCGATGAGCGGCACCGCGGAGCTGCCCGCCGGGGCGAACTCGCCATACGCCTCGTCCACCATGACGAGGCCCGGGCAGGCGGAGCACACGCGCTCGATGAGGGGAAGCGGCACGAGATTGCCCGTGGGGTTGTTGGGCGAGGTGATAATGACGGCATCAGCCGTGGCGGCGGCGGCAACGAGCGCGTCGCCGTCCACCGCAAAGGTCTCCGGGTCGCGCGGGACGGCGACGGCGCCTGCCTCGACGAGCGAGGCGAAAAAGGCGTACTCGCTGAAATCGGGCGGGCAGGTGACGAGCGTGCGGCCGCGCCCGGTGAAGGCGAAGAGGAAGTTGAACAGCAGCTCGTCGCCTCCGTTGCCCACGCAGACGTTCTCGCGGGCAAGACCGTGCCAGACGGCGAGCTCGTCGCGCAGGGCGTTTGCCATGGGATCCGGGTAGCGGTTCAGGGGTGTCGCGGCCAGCGCGGCGTCGATGGCCGCGCGCACCGGCTCCGGCACGGGATAGGTGTTCTCGTTGGCGGAGAGATTGATGCGGCAGGGCGCGAACGCAGGGTCGTAGGGCTCTATGGAGGCCAGGTGCGGCTGAACGAGGGCGCGCATGCGGCGGGACAGCTCGGCCATGCTCACACCTCCGCCCCGGCGGCGATCGCATCGGCCCCGTCTCCCGGCCACGCGATGCGCGTCAGGTCGGCCGCGGCGAGCGCCTCGGGCGCGAGGGCGGCGCTCCCCTGCTCGAGCTGGCGGCGGCGCAACCCCACCGAAAGCGCATGCGCCCACAGCCCCTCCGCCTCGGCCAGACGCTGCGTCGCCGGCGCATCTGCCATAAGGCCGGCCGGGGTATAGCACACCACCGACGACTTCTTCTGGAAGTTCTCGACCGAAAGCGGGCTCGAGAACAGCGCCGTGCCGCCCGTGGGCAGCGTGTGGTTGGGGCCCGCCACGTAATCGCCGAGCGGCTCGGAGCTCCATGCACCCACAAAGATGGCGCCCGCGTTGCGTATCCTGCCCACAAGGCCGAGCGCATCGGCGCAGTGCAGCTCGAGATGCTCGGGGGCGATGGTGTTGACGGCGTCGAGCGCGGCGTCGAGATCTGCCGCCACGATGACCATGCTCTCGCCCGCAAGCGACTCCTGCGTGATGGCCGCCCGCGGGCTCTGACGCACCAGAATATCGATAGCGGCCTGAACCTCGCCCGCAAAGGCCGCGTCGCAGGTCACGAGGTAGCAGGCGGCAAGGGGGTCGTGCTCCGCCTGGGCCATAAGATCGGCCGCGACCACGGCGGGCTCCGCCGTGGCATCCGCGAGCACGCAGACCTCCGAGGGGCCCGCCACCATGTCGATGCCCACATCGCCCGAGACGATCTGCTTGGCAGCCGCCACGTACGCGTTGCCCGGCCCCGTGATCACGTCGACGCGCGGCACGGTCTCGGTGCCGTACGCAAGGGCGGCAACGGCCTGGGCGCCGCCCACCAGGTAGACCTCGTCCACCCCTGCAAGATGAGCTGCGGCGAGCGTGTAGGGCGAAACGGGTGGCTCGCCCGGTGCAGCATCGCGCTGCGGGGGCGTGACCATCACCACGCGCTCGACTCCGGCGACCTTGGCGGGAATGGCGTTCATGAGGACCGTCGAGGGATATTGGGCGCGTCCGCCCGGCACGTAGATGCCCGCGGCGGCGACGGGCGTCACCTTGACACCGAGAAGCGTCCCGTCGGGACGCGTGGTGAACCAGCTCTGCGTGAGCTCCCGCTCGTGAAACGCGCGAATCTGCGCCGCCGCCCGCTCGAGTGCCGCCGCAAACGCGGGCTCGACCGCGTCGAGCGCGTGCGCGAGCGCCTCGTCGGGCAGGCGCAGGCTCTCGAGCTCGACCCCATCGAGGTCCCGCGCATACCGGCTGAGCGCCGCATCGCCCTCGGTACGCACCGTCGCCACAATGTCGCGCGCCGCCGAGACGACGTCGGCCGGAAGCACGCCCTTGCGCGTAAGCTGCGCCGGCTTCAGGCGCTCGCCCGGACCCAGCACCACCGTCCTCATAGCAACCACTCCTCAAACCGCCCCAAGCGGCTCCGTCTCCTACCTACGCAAGCGGGGCGCGCGGGACTGTCTCTCTCGCGCACCCCTTCGTCTACAGGATATACTTTATCATGGTAAAGCGTTCGTGTAGGCGGCGGCAGCACGTTGCAACCAACTGCTAACACACGTGCGCCACCGGCCGCGGCGCCCCTATGCGCCCACCTCGCCGATGAACGCGCGCGTGCGCTCGTTTTGGGGATGCTCGAAGATCTGCGCGGGCGCGCCCTCCTCTACGATCACGCCGCCCTCCATAAAGATGACGCGGTCGGCCACGTCGCGCGCGAAACCCATCTCGTGCGTCACCACCACCATCGTCATGCCGCCCTGGGCGAGCTCGCGCATGACGTCGAGCACGCCGCGGACGAGCTCGGGATCGAGCGCCGAGGTGGCCTCGTCAAAGAGCATCACGTGCGGCTCCATGGCAAGGGCGCGGGCGATGGCGACGCGCTGCTGCTGGCCGCCCGAAAGCTCGGCGGGAAAATGGTCGGCGCGGTCGGCGAGCCCCACGCGGTCGAGCTGCTCGCGCGCGATGCGCTCGGCCTCCGCCTTGGAGCGGCCGAGCACCTTCATCTGCGCGAGCATGACGTTGTGCAGCGCATCCTTGTGCGGGAAGAGGTTGAACTGCTGAAAGACCATCCCCATGTGCTCGCGCACCTTGTTGATGTTGGTCTTGGGGCTCGTGATGTCCTGCCCCTCGAAGATGATCTGCCCGGCCGTGGGCTCCTCGAGACGGTTCAAGCAGCGCAGAAGCGTCGATTTGCCCGAACCGGAGGGACCGAGCACCACGACGACCTCGCCCTTGTGGATGTCGAGCGAGATGTCCTTGAGCACCTCAAGATCGCCGAAGCTCTTCTTAAGGTCGCGGATGGAGATGACGATATCGGCGTCGTGCGACGCGCCGACATTGACGGCGCTAGGCATGGGCGGCCTCCCCCTTCTCGGTTGCGGCGGTGCTGCGACGGCGCCTGCGCCCGCCGTGCACGCGCTCCTCCAGGTGACGGGTCACCTTGGAAAGCGGCAGGGTGATCACAAGGTAGAACAGGGCGGCCACGATATAGGGCGTGATGGAGCCCGTCGAGGCCACGATGGTGCGCGCGTACATCACGAGCTCCATGACGCCCACGGCCGCAAGCAGCGACGTGTCCTTGTAGAGCACGATGAACTCGCTCGTGAGGTTGGGAATCACCAGACGGAACATCTGCGGCAGGATGACGTAGAGCATCGTCTGCGCGCGCGTCATGCCGAGCGAGCGCGCCGCCTCGTCTTGCCCCTTGTTGATGGAAAGGATGCCGGCGCGGTAGATCTCGCACATGTAGGCGCCCGAGTTCATGCACATGACGGTGACGCCGAGCGGGAAGCTCGGGATGTCGATGCCGGCAAGCGGCAGGCCGAAGAACGCGACGTAGATCTGCAGGAAGAGCGGCGTGCCGCGCACCAGGTTCACGTACGTGGTCGCGA
The DNA here is from genome assembly GCF_002159765.1 of Collinsella sp. An268. Lineage (GTDB taxonomy): Bacteria > Actinomycetota > Coriobacteriia > Coriobacteriales > Coriobacteriaceae > Coprousia. The sequence goes on from NZ_NFJH01000008.1 coordinate 112,364, forward strand.
TGCCGCGCACCACGGCCACCTTGGAGAGGCGCATGAGCGCGAGCGCGAGACCCAAGGGGATGGCGAGCGGGAATGCCACCGCCACCACGCCAAGCGACATGAAGAAGCCCGTGAGCACCACCGGGAAGCTCGTCACCAAGATGGTGGGGTCGAAGAACAGGTGGAGGAAGCGGTTCTCGTTCCACGCCTGGACCCACGGCTGCCCCTCGAGCCACTGGGAGAGCGCCTCGGGACCGGAGATGCCCTCGACGTGGATGACGGGTATGTCGGAGACCGCCACCGGGGCTGCGCCCTCAGCTTGATACGAGACCCCCACCTGCATGTCGCCGCCGCCCATGGGGAAATACACGCCGTAGATGATGATGTTCAGGTGCCCGGCGTCGGCAATCGCCGGGTCGAAGTGCAAGGTGAACGCATCCTCTTCGGCGGCGAGGTCGAAGGTGAGCTCGGTCCTGGTCATGAGGTCGTCGCCCGTGAGCAGCGTGACGGCGAGGTCATCGGTCTCGTACTGCGTCCCCTCCGGAATGTCGACGTGCACCCGAGAGATGTTCTCATCCGGCTCGAGTGCCAGCTCGAGCGTGATGCGCGACTGCGTGCCGCCCTGAATGGTCGTCTGATCCTTATCGGAGTTGGGGCGCCCCGTGCACTTGACGATTTCCATGGCCTGCGCTTCCGGCGCGGGGGCGCCTAGAGCGCCCAAAAGACCGAGCAGGAGGGCGACTAAGAGGACCAGGGCGCCTCTCCCCCACCGGTGCACCCGCTTCGCATGCGCCGGCGCCATGCGGCGCGCTGTTGAATGTGTACCCACCATTACCTCGCTAACGATACGCCGTGCGGCCCCTTCCCGCACCGGGGAGGGGCCGCCGATTGGAAGTTGCTATGGCACGCGGCTCTAGCCCATGTTGGCGGCGATGAGCTCGTCGAGCGTGCCGTTCTCATCGAGCGTCGCGATAGCCTCGTTGATGGCGTCGAGCAGCTCGGGGTTGTCCTTGGACACGGCGATGGCGTACTCCTCGCCCGTGGCGGAGGTCAGGATGGTGTGCTGGTCCGTGTAGGCGCCGGAGAGCATCTGGTCGACCACGGCGAGGTTGCCGCAGACGGCATCCGCCTGGCCGGCCTGAACCGCCGCGAAGGCGTCAGTGAAGTTGGGGAACGTCACGATCTCGGCGTTGGGGAAGTTCTCACCCGCAAAGTCGGCACCGGTCGAGCCGCTCTGGACGGCGATGGTGATATCGGCGGAGTTGAGCGCCTCGGCGGCGTTCTCCTCGGTGAGCGCGGTGTTGGTGTTCAGCACAGCGACAGCCTGGTTATCCACGTAGTAGGGCGTGGAGAAGTTCACTTCCTCCTCGCGCTCGGGTGTGACGGAGATGCCCGAGAGACCCGCATCCGCCTGGCCGCCCGCCACGATGGCGGGGATGATGCCGTCGAAGTCGATGTTGGTGTACTCGCACGTCATGCCGAGCTCCTCGGCGATGGCGCGGCCGAGGTCCATGTCGAGTCCGACGTACTCACCGTCGACGAGGTTCTCGAACGGCGGGTAATCCGGCGAGGTGGCAAACGTGATGGTGCCGTCCTCGAGCGTCATGCTGCCGCTCGGCGCGGCCGCTGCCGAACCCGCCTGCGAGCCCTCGGACGCCGGAGCGCCGCCGCAGGCCGCGAGCCCCAGGGCAAGCGCGCACGTCGCCGCGATAGCCGCGGGTTTCTTCCAGATACCGGTGAGCTTCTTCATCATAGGTTCCTTCCCCTATTGGGTATGGGCGCGTGGCCCTCTCTCTTCCACGACGCCTAGTATGCACTTGTCCGTATATTATTGCAAGTCTATTCACATTTGTGAAACATTGTTTTGGCATCGGTCGCTGAGGTGCAGGTAACCGCCCGCACATCTGAGGTCTACCGCCTGTTTCTGCATATTTTGGACCGATTATTCGTAGTTTATGCATAGTGCAAGCAGCGCCAAGCGACCCGCTCCCTGGTTAGGCAGAACATCTGTTGGACCACCGTGGATATCGATGGCTACCGAGGGCTGCCCGCAGGCTCGCCGTTCCGCACGCCCTAGGTGCCTCGAGCATTCCCGTGTGCGGATATGCCACTTTTTGAGGTCCTGGGGGATGCGGACATTTTCTTGGACAGGCCTAGACGGCCAGCCCGAGCCGCTCCCTGCGGCCCCTGATCGTATCGTACACCGTCCGGCCGCCCTCCCGGAAGGCCTTCAGCCGGCCCTCCCGGTACCAGCGGATGTACGAGGAGAGCTCGGCGATGAACCGCTCCGCGGTCCAGCCCGACCAGTCCCTGCCGTGGAAGAACTCGA
>NZ_NFJH01000009.1 GCF_002159765.1 Collinsella sp. An268
GGGGCTCGCGGCGGGTGCGGGGCGTCGGCGTCTGCGGTGCGGCGGGCGCCGGTGCGGGCTCGCTCGGCCGCGGGGCCGCGGGGCCGGTGAGGCTCTGCGAGAGCCCCTGCTGGTAGGCGCGCTCCTCCTCGTAAAGGCGGCCCAGGGTGGGGGCGTCGACGTTCTCGGCAAAGACGGAGAACTTGCCGGCGCGGAGCTGCGGGTCGATCATGAAGCGGACGAGCGGCTCGCCCACAAAGATATAGGCCTTCTTCTCCGCATGCGCCTTCACAAACTCGGCGACCTCCCGCGTGAGCTGCGGATAGTACGGCGCCATAAGCGGGTCGTCGTCGGCGGCGATGAGAATGGTGTAGAGCGCGGGCGCCGTGTTGACGCCGTTGATGACGAGTGTCTGGTCCTCCATCTCGCGCACTGCCTGCTTGGCGAGCTTTTTAAAGGAGAACGGTGCCCGGCTGGCGCCAAAGATACCCGCCACGTGGTCCTCGAAGATGTTCAGGAAGTTCACGGACGATCACCCTCCGCCGTTTCTTTTCGATAGCCGAGCCCATAGGTACAGATGAGCCAGATTATAGAGGAAAGCGCGCCCATCCCTAAAGCAACGGCAAAGGGTAGGGTCTGCGAGCTGGTATTTTCCACAGGGTTTGCAAGGCAGAGCTGCAAAACAACCATAATTCCGCCGGAGGCCGCACAGACGATGTCGAGCCCCGTGCCCCCGCCGGCGGAGAAGCGCTCCCATAGGCGCGAGCCCACCGCCGACACGACGGCAGCGGTCGCGGCGGCCCCGGCGGCGCCGGCGATGAGGTGCCCATCGGCGATGGCGGCCCACGCAGCGCTTGCCGGCAGCGCCCCCGCCGTCCCCAGGGCGGTGTTGAACAGCGCGGAGGTGAGGACGCCGAGGCCGACCGTCGCCGCGGCGACGCCGGGCGCGCTGAGGTAGCCGCACCACACGGCGATAGGTCCGGCGAGAAGCCACGGGTTGCCCGTGAGCGCGCCGGCGGCGAGGATGGCGGCAAAGGCGGCCGAGGCGGCGGGCTGCGTGCGGCCCCAGACGTACCACCAGCTGGTGAGGAGCGCTATCAGCGGCAGCAGCACGGGCAGAAGCGCCAGAAGCGGCGTGGCGGGGGCGACGGCGCAGATGAGGCCCGCAGCCACCAGGGCGCTTCCCAGCTGCGGCGCGGCCACCGAGGCCCCGCCCGTGGCGAGCGCGACGGCAAGCGTCGCCACCGGGCTCGCAACCCCCGTCATGCCCAGCACGTATGCGGCGGCGACGGCGACGCCCGCGCCCGCGATGCCGCCGGTGACGAGGGCGCGGGCGCGCGGCGTACGGCTGCCGAGCCAGCCCTCGGCCGGGTCGACCTCCACCGCGGGCTTGGCGGCCTCGGGGGCGAGGTCGGCATCGTCCTCGTCGGCGGTGAGCTCGGCGATGAGGTTCGCGAGGCTGCGGCGCCCGGCGCGCGGGTTGCCCAGGTCGGCGAGGAAGCGCTCCCCGAAGGCCTCGACGCTTTCCGGTCGGTCCTCGGGAGCGGAGGAGAGCGCCGCGAGCAGGACCTCGTCCGCAAGCTCAGGGATGCCGGGCAGCACCTCCGCCGGGTCCTCGGCGCCCTCGCGGATGCGCTCGATGGACGCGGCGGCCGACTCGGCACGGAAGGGGGCCTCAGCGCACAGCGCCTCGTAGAGGACGGCGGCCAGGGCAAAGAGGTCCGCCCGCCCGTCCACATCGGCGCCGATGAGCTGCTCGGGCGGCATATAGCCGATGGTGCCGCCCCGAGCGTCGCCGTAGCCGGTCGCGCGCGAGAGCTTCGCCATGCCGAAGTCGGCAAGCTTGACGTTGCCGGTGCGGTCGATCAGCACGTTGGCGGGCTTGACGTCCAGGTGGAGCACGCCGTTGTCGTGCGCGAAGGCGAGCGCCTGCACGAGCGCGTCGGCAACGGCGGCGGTCTCGTCGTAGGTGAGGGAGTGCCCGTCCACGGCGGCGAGAAGCTCCTCGAGCGACATGCCGTCTACGTATTCCATCACCAGGTAGGCGTAGCCGCGGTCGTAGGTGAAATCGATGACTTGGACGATGTGGCTGGCCGCGAGCATGCTCGCCGTGCGCGCCTCGGCAAGCGCCGTGGCGTAGGTCTCGAGCGGAACGTCGGCGGCGGCCCCCTCGTCGGCGAGCGGCATGCGCTTGATGGCGACGCGCCGCTTCAGGCGGACGTCGAGGCAGATCTCGACGGTGCCGAACGTACCGCCCCCGCGCGTCTCGAGCGGGCGATAGCGCTTGAGGAGCGCGGTGGCGGCCGCGCCGGGGGCGGGGGCGTCGGCGAGCATGGCGGCTCCCGTCTCGGCGGGCGAGGGCGCGTGCGGGCGCGCCGCGGCGTCGGGCGCGGGGCGCCTATGGGATGAGAAGCGTGTCATGGCGGATCCTGGTGCGGTTCTGGTTCGTGTGGGCCATGGTTTTTCGTCATCATACCACGCCCCGCCGCTTCGTCCGCGCCGGCGGGTATGATGGTAGGACCGTCGATGCGACGCCTGCGGGCAAAAGTGAGGGGATGGACGATGAGCGATGCTGAGCGCTTGGCCGCGTACGAGGCCTTTGCCGCCGAGGCACGGGCGGAGCTCGGGGATGTTTCTCGGCGCATGGAGGCCCTGCGTGCCGAGAACAAGGTCAAGACCGCCACGTACCGCCAGCTCTTCGCGACGCGCATCACGCTCAAAGACATCGATCGGCGCCTGACCGCGCACGGGCTGTAGGCCCGTTTCGCCGAGACCCGCTCCGCCCGACCGAGTGCATAGATAGGAGATTCCCCATGGAGTCGCTGTACCGTAAATATCGCCCGCTCACCTTTGAGAGCGTTGTGGGCCAGCAGCACATCGTCTCGACGCTCGAGCACGCCGTCACCGAGGGGCGCCTCTCCCATGCGTACCTCTTCTGCGGGCCGCGCGGCACGGGCAAGACCACGATGGCGCGCATCCTCGCCAAGGCGCTGCTCTGCCAGAAGGCCGAGGCGGCGCGCGCGGAGGGGGCGAGCGGCTGCATGCCGGACGGCACGTGCCCTGAGTGCACGCAGATCGCCGAGGGCATCCACCCGGACGTGTACGAGCTCGACGCCGCGAGCCGCACCGGCGTGGACAACGTGCGCGAGGAGATCATCGGATCGGTCAACTTCGCCCCCGTGCGCGGGGCCTACAAGGTCTACATCATCGACGAGGTCCACATGCTCACCGTGGCGGCCTTCAACGCGCTGCTCAAGACGCTCGAGGAGCCGCCGGCGCACGTGGTCTTCGTGATGTGCACCACCGACCCGCAGAAGATTCCCGAGACCATTCTCTCGCGCTGCCAGCGCTTCGACTTCCATCGCATCGGCAACGAGGATATCGAGGGCCGCCTCGCCTACATCTGCGAGCAAGAGGGCTTTGCCTACGATGCCGAGGCGCTCGAGATCGTTGCCAAGCACGCGCGCGGCGGCATGCGCGACGCCTTGTCGACGCTGGAGCAGCTCTCGGTCTTTGGCGGCGGGGCGGTGCGCGCCGACGACGCCCGCGCCCTGCTGGGCGAGGTGGCGAGCTCGGTGCTCGCCGAGTTTGCCCGCGCCCTCGCCGCGCGCGACGTCGCGACGCTCTTCTCGCTGGTGCGCGCGCAGGTCGACGAGGGCAACGACCTGATGGAGCTTACCCGGGACCTCATCGCGCACCTGCGCGATGTCTATATGGTGCGCGTCGCGGGTGCGGCGCGCGAGGTGGTGGATGCGACGCCCGAGGAGCTCGAGGCGCTCTCTGCCGAGGCCGCCCTGTTTGAGGGGAACGACCGCGTGGCGCGGATGTTGACCGTGCTTGACGACGCAGCGCTGGAGATGCGCAACGCCGCGGACACGCGCCTAGTGCTCGAGATCGCGCTCACGCGCCTGGCGCGCCCCGCGTCAGACCTTACGCTCGAGGCTCTGGCGGACCGGCTGGACCGCATCGAGGCACAGCTTGCCGCCGGCGTGCCGTCTGCCCCGCTTGACGCGGACGCGGCGTCGAGCCTGATGGGCAGACCTGCCGCGGCGCCCGCGGCACGGCAGGAGGCGGCACCGTCCGCGGCACCGGTCTCTGCCCCCGCGCGCGCAGTCGCCGCCCGTCCGCATGCGGCGGCGCCGTGGGATGCGCCCGCCTCGCCTGCGCCGCAGCGCAAGGCGCCCGCCCCGAGCGCGGTGCCCGGCCCGGCACGATCCGCCGCCGCTTCCGCCCCGGCACCCGTGCAAGATGCTGTCCCGTCGCCGGTCCCGTCACCGGCCCCGGCCTCTCCGGAGAGGTCCGTCTCCCCGGCGCCCGGGCGCGCTCCCGTTTCTGAGGCTGCCGCTGCTCCGGCCCCCGCGCCTGCCGTCGCGCACGTTCAGGAGCCTGCTCCGCAGGAGCCCGCCTGTGCGCCCGTACCGCAGAAGAACGAGGCCGCGCCCTCCGGCGCCCCCGCTCCCGCGGCTGCTCCCGTGACTGACGAGGGCGACCTGCAGCGCCGGTGGGCCGAGGTCGTGCACCGCGTCACGGTTGCCCAGCCCTCACGCGGAGCGCTTCTGCAGAGCTCGCGCGCCCGCACGGACGACGGCGACACGCTGACGGTCGCCTTCCCGGCGGGGTCGGGGTTTGCCATCAAGATGCTGGGGCGCGCCGATTCCGAGGCGGCTATCCATCCGGTCGTCGCCGAGGTCTTCGGTACTCGTAAGGTGCACTACGTGATGGGCGACGCCCCCGCGCGCCCTGCCGCCCCCGCGCCCGCCTCCCCCTCACAGGTGTCGCAGGCTCCCCGGCCGCAGCCCGATCCCGCGCCCTCCCCGGCGGCACCTGCGCCTGAGGCTGCTGCGCCCGCGTCGCCCGCACCGGCCGCCCCCGCGCCGCGCCCGGTTACCGCCCCCGCGCCCGAGCCGGCACCCCGGTCCGGCGAAACCCCGGCACCCGCTCCGGCGACCGCGGTAAAACCCGCGGCCCCCGCCCCTGCGCAGGTGTCGCCCGGCTTCGTGCCGTTTACGAGCGAGGCATCGGCACCCGCGACCCCCGCTTCGCCCGCGGCTTCCGTTCCGGCGGCGCCGGCAGCCGATCAGACGAGCGGCCCCACGGTGATCTCGGAGCCCTCGGTCGAGGAGGACCGCCGCGCGTGGGAGGACGAGGTCGTCCCGTACGACGACGCCTTCATCGCGGGATACGAGGCGGAGGAGGATCTGCCTCCGTTCGATATGCCCGTCGAGCCCCCGGCGGCGTCCGCGCCCGCTGCTGCCGGCGGTTCGGATGCTTCGGCAGTCGAGGGCGCTGCTACCCCTGCCGCCCCGCGCCCGGCCGCTTCGCCCGCGGTGGCGAAGTCCCCCTCCTTCGACCCGGCGGCGGTCTTCAACCATGATGCGCCGCCCGCGGAGGTTCCGGAGACTTCGGAAGACGCCGTGAAGCTGCTCGATAGCGTTTTTGGGTCCGGTGTCATCGTTCATAAGGAGTAGCCCGCGCTCGTGGTACGATGCACGGGCACCGCATAGGGCGCCGTATGCGCGTCCCCTACCTACAAGGAGCTCCCATGCCCAATATGAACATGCAGCAGATGATGAAGCAGGCCCGCAAGATGCAGGAGCAGCTTGCCGCCGCGCAGGAGAGCCTCGCCCAAGTAAGCGTCGACGCCTCTGCGGGCGGCGGCATGGTCAAGGTGACCATGAACGGCGAGATGCAGCTCACCTCCATCAAGATCGACCCCGAGGCGCTCGATCCCGCCGACGTCGAGATGCTCGAGGACATGATCGTCGCCGCCGTTAACGAGGCGCACCGCAGCGTTGCCGAGCAGGCGAACCGCCAGATGAGCGCCATCACCGGCGGCCTCAACATCCCCGGCATGCCGTTCTAAGACGGGACGGTTGCGCCGTGGCAAACCAGAGTCTGCAGAAACTCCTCGACGAGCTGGGGCGCTTGCCGGGCATCGGCCCCAAGAGCGCCCAGCGCATCGCCTATCATCTTCTGGAGGCCGACGCCGAGGAGGCGCGGCGTTTGGCCGAGGCCATCCTCGAGGTCAAAGAGGAGGTCCACTTCTGCCGCCGCTGCTTCAATTACGCTACGGCCGATGAATGCCCCATCTGCCAGGACTCGACGCGCGACAGCACGCGCATCTGCGTGGTATCCGAGCCGCGCGACGTGTCCGCCATCGAGCGCACGGGCTCGTATCGGGGGCTTTACCACGTGCTGGGCGGCGTCATCAGCCCCATGGACAAGATCGGCCCCGATCAGCTGCATGTGCGCGAGCTGCTGGCGCGCTTGGCAGAAGAGGGGACCCAAGAGGTCATCCTTGCCACGAATCCCAATGTGGAGGGGGAGGCCACGGCGAGCTACCTCGCCCTCACCATCAAGCCGCTGGGCATTGCCGTGAGCCGTCTGGCGAGCGGCCTGCCCGTGGGCGGCGACCTCGAATACGCCGACGAGCTCACACTGGGTCGCGCCATCGAAGCACGCCGCGCCCTCTAAGGCCACCTGCCGCTGTCATCTGCGCCGTTAACGGGGCAGGGCCGGGCGGTGCCCCGGCCCATGTGCCCGTTGGCGCCACGCCCGGCATCGGCGGTGTGCGCCGTACACGACCGTTCGCATACCTTAATCGGCCGTTCGCCGATACCCCGGGCGCGTATACAGCCCGTCACGCCATGGTATAAACGAATAGGTAAACATTCTAGCAATCTGTTTAGGTGCGAGGTGCCCTATGCACAAGGTCAGTGTTCGTGAGATCAGCCGGGTGACCGGCTTCTCCCCGGCGACGGTTTCCAACGCGCTCAACCATAAGCGCAACGTGAGCGAGGAGACCGCCGAGAAGATTCGCTCGGTGGCAAAATCCCTTGGGTACCAGCACCCCTCGCAGCTCGATGCCATTAAATTCGTGGTTGCGCGCAAGACGGGCGCCATCGTGGACGACAGCACGTTCCATCCCTCCGTCATCGAGGGCGTGGAGCGTCAGGCGCGCCGCCACGGCATGGGCACCGCCTTTGTCTCGCTCGATTTCTCCGATCTCGATGCCGTGCGCCCGCAGGTGGCGGAGCTGGTGGGCGACCCTTCGTCGGCGGTGGTGCTTTTGGGCACCGAGCTCGGCGAGGAGGATTACGAGCTCTTCCGCTCCTGCCCGGCCCGCATGGTGGTGCTCGACGGTTGGAGCGACCGCTTCGACTTCGACGCCGTGGTCATGGCAAACGAGGGGTCGGTGCTGCGCGTGGTGCAGTATCTCGTCGAGCGCGGCCATCGCAGCATCGGCTATCTGTCGGGCGACTTCCGCATCCAGAATTTCCGCGCGCGCGAGCGGGGCTTCTTCCGCGGCTTGGACGAAGGGGGCCTCGGTTTCGATCCGAGGTGGCGCGTGGAGCTGGGGACGACGCTAGAGCGCGCGTACGGGGATATGGCCGCATGGCTTTCCCGTGTGTCGCGCGATAGCCTGCCGACGGCGTTTTTCGCTGATAACGACGTGCTGGCTGTAGGCGCCATGCGCGCGCTGACGGAGGCGGGCATTCGTGTTCCCGAGGACGTCTCGATCGTGGGCTTCGACGACCTGTCGCTCGGTGCGTTCTCCACACCGCCGCTGACCACGGTGCACGTGCTCAAGCACGAGGTGGGGGAGATCGCCGTGCGGCGTCTGATCGGCAACGTCAACAACCCCAAGAACTATACCTGCAAGACGCTGGTGAGCACCTACTTTGTGGAGCGCAAGAGCGTGTGCGACCGATAGGGCGCGCAGGGCCGCCTGCGCCTCCGCAGGCGGTGCGCTCGCAAGACGGGCGAGACGCTCCCTGCTGCTGCAGTGGGCGAACACATGAGGCGGGCGCCTGCTCCGTGGAGGCGCGTTGATGTGCACAAAGTAAGCGGATGGTATCGTCTGGGTACCATCCGCTATTTCTTTTACCGTTCATCCTGTTTATACGACCGTTTACCTTAATTATTGGCATAATAGTCAGTGAAACGTGTAAAACGTTTAGTAGACAGTATAGACGACGATGGGACCGGTGGGCCGCGCGCGTGCGCACGGCCCGTGTCAGAAGGGGAGCGTCATGAACGTTACCGCAGCCAAACCGCACATCAAGCTGGGCTATGTGCCCACGCGCCGGAGCATCTTCTCCGCTCCCGACGCCATCAAGTTCCGCGGGCTCACGGCCGATCGCCTGCGTGAGCTCGGCGTCGACTTCGTGGATATCGACGACATCAACGAGGAGGGCCTGCTCTTCGACGACAGCCACGTCCAGCCCATCGTCGACAAGTTCCGCGCTGCGGGCGTCGACGGCATCATGCTCTGCCACGCCAACTTTGGCACCGAGTACCTCTGCGCCCGCCTTGCGCGCGAGATGGGCCTGCCCGTGCTCCTCTGGGGCCCGCGCGACGAGCGCCCTGAGCCGGATGGCACGCGTCTGCGCGACACGCAGTGCGGCCTGTTCGCCACGGGCAAGGTCCTGCGCCGTTTCCAGGTGCCGTTTACCTATATGACCAACTGCCGCCTTACCGACCCGGAGTTCGAGCGCGGCGTCCGCGACTTCCTCGCGGTCTGCAACGTCGTCAAGACGTTCCGCCACATCCGCGTCCTGCAGATGTCCACCCGTCCCTTCGATTTCTGGACGACGATGGTGAACGAGGGCGAGCTGCTCGAGAAGTTCAACATCCAGCTCGCGCCGGTGCCCATGACCGAGCTCATCCAGGCCGTGCGCGCCGCCGAGGCCGACGAGGCCAACCTCGACGACACGCTCGCCTGGATGGCCGATCACTTTAAGATCGAGACCACCACGGAGCAGACCCGCACCGTCGCGGCGCTTGCGAACGGCATGAAGGCGCTGATCGACAAGTACGGCTGCAACGCCGGCGCCGTCCAGTGCTGGAACGCGCTCCAAGACGAGCTCGGCATCATGCCCTGCGCCGCCAACGCCATCCTGAACGAGATGGGAATCCCCGTCGTCTGCGAGACCGACATCCACGGCGCCATCTCGGCTCTTATGGTCGAGGCGGCCGGCATGGGGGAGACGCGCAGCTTCTTTGCCGACTGGACCGTCCGCCATCCCGACAACGAGAACGGCGAGCTTTTGCAGCACTGCGGCCCCTGGCCGTGCTCGGTGGCGTGCGAGACGCCGCGCCTCACCTACCCGCTCGCGTTCGATTACCCCGGCGCGCTGACGGCCGAGGCAAAGCACGGCGAGCTCACCCTCGCCCGCTTTGACGGCGATAACGGCGAGTACTCGCTGCTTCTGGGCAACGCCCGCGGCATCGACGGCCCCAAGGGCATGGGCACCTATCTCTGGATCGAGGTCGAGAACCTGAAGCGCCTCGAGGCCAAGATCGTCGAGGGCCCCTACATCCATCACGTGGTGGGCATCCACAAGAACGTGGTGCCGGTGCTCTACGAGGCATGCAAGTACATCGGCGTTACGCCCGACTTCTACGATCCCATTGAGGAAGACGTGCGCGCCTACCTGCGCGGCGAGTGAGAAAGGGGAAGGCATAATGACTGAGAATCTCGAGCAGTTGCGCTGGCAGCTGCGCCAGGATGCCGTCGACATCATCGTGGCGGGCGGCGGCGGGCACATCGGTGGCGACATGAGCGTGATGGACGCCCTCATGCTCCTGTACGGCAAGGTCATGAACGTGGCGGCCGACCGCACCGATGACCCGGACCGCGACCGCTTCCTCCTTTCCAAGGGCCACGCCATGGAGGCGTACTACGCGGTGCTCTGCCATTACGGCTACCTCGAGCTTGCCGACGTCAAGGCACGCTTCTCCAAGTTCGGCAGCCCCTACATCGGTCACCCCAACAACAAGCTCCCCGGTATCGAGATGAACTCCGGCTCGCTCGGCCACGGTCTTCCCGTGGGTACCGGTATGGCGCTTGCCGGCAAGATGGACGGGCGTGCGTACCGCACGTATGTCGTGATGGGCGACGGCGAGCTTGCCGAGGGCTCCATCTGGGAGGCGGCCATGGCCGGCGGCACGTACGGGCTCGACAACCTCTGCGCCATCATCGACCGCAACCACCTGCAGATCTCGGGCAACACCGAGGACGTTATGCGCGCCGACAGCCAAGAGGCGCGCTGGCAGGCCTTTGGGTGGCACACCGTGTGCGTGAACGGCAACGACCTCGCGGCGCTCGAGGCGGCATTCGCCGAGGCGGCCGCCACCAAGGGCCGCCCGACCGCCATCATCATGGATACGGTCAAGGGCCTCGGCAGCCCCGTGATGGAGAACAAGGCGGGCTGGCATCATCATCTGCCCAACGACGAGGAGTACGCGCAGATCACGGCGGACCTTACCGCGCATGCGCAGGCCGCCGCTCAGGGTGAGGCCTATGTGCCCGTGCTCGACTTTGCCTGCGGCCGCGCCGAGGCCACGGCGCCCGTCGCCGCGCTCGCGGGTCGCGCCGGTGCCACCGCGCCTGCGCCCGCGGCCGACTGCCCGGTCAATCCTCAAGCTAAGGAGGCCTAAGCGCCATGGCGAAGACGAAAGCGAACAAGCAGGTTATCTGCGAGGTGTTGATGGAGGCCGCCGCTGCGGGCGACCGTGACGTGGTGGTCGTGTGCTCCGACTCCCGTGGCTCCGCGTCCATGACGCCGTTTTTCGATACGTATCCCGAGCAGGCCGTCGAGGCCGGCATCGCCGAGCAGGATGCCGTCAGCATGGCGGCCGGCATGGCGGCGTGCGGCAAGAAGCCGTGGGTCGCATCCCCGGCGTGCTTCCTCTCGACCCGCAGCTACGAGCAGGCCAAGGTCGACTGCGCCTACTCCAACACCAACGTCAAGCTGCTCGGCGTCTCCGGCGGCGTCTCCTACGGCGCACTCGGCATGAGCCACCATTCCGCGCAGGACATCGCCGCCATGGCTGCGATTCCCAACATGCGCGTCTACCTGCCCTCCGATGAGTGGCAGTCCGGCAAGCTCGCCACCGCGCTTCTCGCCGACGACAAGCCGGCATACATCCGCGTGGGCCGCAACGCCGTGGCGGACGTCTACACTGAGGACGTGTGCCCCTTTGAGATGGACCGCGCCACCTGGGTGCGCGAGGGCTCCGACGTTGCGATTATCGCCTGCGGCGAGATGGTGCGTCCCGCCCTCGACGCCGCCGAGGCGCTCGCGGCCGAGGGCGTCGAGGCGACCGTAATCGACATGTACTGCGTGAAGCCGCTCGACGCGGACGCCGTTGTGCGCGCCGCGGAGCGCACCGGTGCCGTTGTGACCGTTGAGGAGGCCTCGCCCTTCGGAGGCCTTGGCTCCATGGTCGCCCAGGTGCTGGGAGCCCAGTGCCCGTGCCCGCTTACATGCCTGTCGCTTCCGGATGCGCCCGTCATCACCGGTACGTCGCCTGAGGTCTTTGCCCATTACGGGCTCGATGCCGCCGGCATCGCGGACGCTGCGCACGCGGTGATCGCCCGCAAGTAACCCGAGAGCAAAAGGAGCGGGCCCGCATCTCCCCGCCGCCTTGGCGGCCGGACCCGCTCCATCGCCCACGCGTTCTGGGCAGGCTCGGACGAAGTCGCGCTAACGTCCGATTTCGACCGTCATATCTGCCCAGAACGCGGTTTCGACCACAATCGCCCGTCACGCCGCCCGCGCCGGCAGCTCGCACGCCGCGGCGCATCGTATCGGGCTGCAATCGAGGAGTTCCCATGGCTCGCTACATCATCGGCATCGACCAGTCCACCCAGGGCACCAAAGCCCTGCTTGTCGACGAGGCGGGCCGGCTTATCCACCGTGCAGACCGCGCTCATGAGCAGAAGGTGAACGAGGAGGGGTGGGTAAGCCATGACCCCGCCGAGATCGCCGCGAACGTTCTGGCCGTCGCGCGCGCCGTCGTGGAGGAGCAGGGGGTCGATCCTGCGGATATCGCGGGTATCGGTATATCCAACCAGCGCGAGACCACGGTGGCGTGGAACGCGCGCACCGGTGAGCCGCTGTGCGACGCCATCGTGTGGCAGTGCTCGCGTGCCCAGGAGGTCTGCGACCGCATCGCGCAGCGCGAGGGCGCGCCCGAGGTCATCCGCGAGCGCACGGGCCTCACGCTTTCGCCGTACTACCCGGCTGCCAAGATGACGTGGATCATGGAGAACGTGCCCGAGGCGCGCGATATCGCCCGTGCCGGCGACCTGCACCTCGGCACCGTGGACTCCTGGGTCGTCTGGACGCTCACCCATGGTGCCGAGTTCCGCTGCGATTACTCCAACGCGAGCCGCACGCAGCTCTTCGATATCGAGAAGCTCAACTGGTCCACGCGCTGCTGCCGTCTGTTTGGCATCGACCCCGCATGGTTGCCCGAGGTGACGGACTCCGATGCGTGCTTTGGCATGACGGACCTCGACGGCTTCTTGCCGGCGCCCGTGCCCATCCACGGCGTGCTCGGTGACAGCCACGCCGCGCTCTTTGGCCAGGGTTGCTACGCGCCCGGCCAGGCCAAGGCGACGCTCGGCACGGGCTCCAGCGTGATGATGAACGTCGGCCACGAGCTCTCGCGTTCGCAGACGGGTCTTTCCAACTCGCTCGGCTGGCGCATGGGCGGCGAGACGGTCTACGTGCTCGAGGGCAACATCAACTACGCCGGCGCCGTCAAGACGTGGCTGCGCGACGACATGGAGATGATCGAGAGCCCGGCGGAGACCACCGACCTCTCATATGCCGCCAACCCGGCGAGCCGCGTGTATGTCGTGCCCGCCTTCACCGGGCTTGGTGCGCCGCATTGGAATTCCGAGGCGCGCGCGGCCGTGTTTGGTATGACGCGCACGACCGGCCGCGCCGAGTTTGTGCGGGCGACCGTCGAGAGCATCGCCTTCCAGATCTTCGACGTGGCAGATGCCATGCAGCGCGATTCAGGCGTGAGCCTGGCCGAGCTGCGCGTCGACGGCGGTCCTACGCGCGACCCTTACCTCATGCAATTCTTGGCCGATATGCTGCGGGTGCCCATCGTGGCTGCCGGCAACGACGAGATGAGCGGGCTCGGTGCCGCATGGGCGGCGGGCATCGCACTGGGGATCTATCCGGCAGACGTCGCGCGCAGCGTGGCGCCGCGTGCTGGCTGGGACGCCAAGATGCATGAGAATGATCGCACCGCGCGCATCAAGGGTTGGCGCCGAGCCGTCAAGGCGGCTATCGCCTTCGCAGGGTAGCGGGCTTGTCGTCAGATTACGGCGATTCGCCTGATCTGGCGACGGAATGTGCCGCATCTGTTCATTTTCGGCGCTAGTGGCATAGTACCGTGGTGAAGCATGCACCAAGGTAAGGAATTCCAGCGATCTTGGCAAGCAGTGCGGGTTCGTCCGCGTCAAGCCTGCAGGTAAAAAGCGTGCCTGCAATGGGTCTACTTTGCGAGTTGGGCGCGAATTCCTTACCTTGCGAACAGTTCTTATAGCTTGGCATGAAACGGAGCGGCGCGGCAGCCCTGCGATTATCGCGGGCGCGTACTGTTCGGGTTGCTCCTAGCGGTACCCCTCCCACAGCGGTAGGGGAAAGAGCACGTCCTCAAAACGCGCCCACTCGGCTTCGTAGTCGATCTCGTCGGGGCGTGCAAGCCAGCGGCCCTCGAGGCCGTACATCGCGGCAAGTGCCACCGAGAGCGTGAGCTGTGGGTCGACGCCCGCAGGCACGCTCCAAACATGCTTGTTGCGCTCAGTGGCCCGTCGGGTGCGGTCCGTAAAGTAGGCGTGTGCGGGGTGCGTCTTGGAGATGGCCTCGGTGTTGAGCATCTGAAAGAGCATGACCATCTCGGGTTGGTGCGCGTTTTCGGCCACCAGAAGGCGTAGGTACTCGGGGATTTTGGGGCGCTTGCCGGCAAACGGCCCGCCCGCGTTAAAGAGCGACAGATAATCCTCCGCCGTGCTCGAGCGGTCGTAATAGTGCTCGATGACCTCAAAGAGCAGGCCCTCCTTGTTGCCCACATAATGCAGCACGCCTGCCTGCGTGATGCCCACGCGGTTGGCGACGGCTTGCAGCGACATGCCGTTGTAGCCGCGCTCGTTGATGATGTCGACAGCGGCGAGCACGATCTCGTGCAGGCGGTCTTCGGCTGCCTGGCTGCGCTTCTTCGCCGCGATTACCGGTTGTTTTTTCAGGTCTGCCATAGGCGTCAGTCCTTAAGGTTGCTTGAGTACGGTTAAGAACCGTTTATGAAGAGGGTAGCACCTCCCCAAGTTATTACTGGTTACTAACCATTAACCGATATATCGCGACCGTTCGCCGTGTAGGGGCGGACGGCCTGCTCTTTGCGGCGCATAATCGCAGACGAAATTACTTACTAGTTAGTAAGTAGTCAGTATTCCTGTGAGAGAGGGCGGGACGGCCCGCAGCGCGTCCCCTCGCCGCGTGCCGTCCCACCCGTCTCTCGCGCAACGCGGGCCGCGCGCCCGCCCGAAGGAGGGAGAGCTATGGCCAACGCCACAGCAGCGGTGGATCCCAACACCATCGCACCTGACACCGGCAAACCGATGCCCAAGTCCACGTTCTACCGGTTCTGCATCGGCTTCATCATCTTCGGCGTTATGTGGATGATGTCCGGTACCATCGGCTCTGCGGTCCTGCTTCCGCAGCGCTTCAACGACCTGTTCCCCGGCAACTCCGAGGCCGTCCTCGGCTCCATGCAGGCTGCGGGCAGCATCTTCGCACTCATCTCCAACCTTGTCTTCGGCGCCCTCTCCGATGCGTGCCACTCGCGTTTTGGCCGCCGCTCGCCCTGGATCGCCATCGGCGGCATCTTTACCGGTGCGGCCTTCTGGTTCACCTCGGTGCAGACGACCGTCTCGGGTATCGTCATCGGCTGGTCCGCGCTCCAAGTCGGTCTGAACTGCATGCTCGCGCCCGCCGTGGCCGTCCTTTCCGACCGCGTGCCCCTGAACCGCCGCGGCACCATCTCCGCCTTCTACGGCGCCGGCGCCACCTGCGGTCAGTCCCTCGGCACCATCATCGGTTCCGCCTTCATCACCAACCCCATCCCCGGCTTCCTCTTTGGCACCGTCTCCTGGCTTTTCACGGGCATCATCGTGCTCCTTATCTGGCCGCGCGAGAAGTCCGCTAAGGACGAGACCTCGGGTGAGGCCTTCAGCATCGTGCGCCTGCTCAAGAGCTTCGTGCCGCCCACCAAGAACTGCCGCGACTTCTATGTTGCCCTCGTCGGCCGCCTGCTCTTCATCTTCGGTTACTTCGTCATCGCCGGCCACCAGCTCTACATCCTGCAGCGCTACATCGGTCTTGACGACGTCAACGCCGCCGCGGTGCTCTCCACCATGTCGGTCATCATCATGGTCGTGTCGCTCGTGACCTCGCTCATCTCGGGCGTCATCTCCGACAAGATCGGTCGCCGCAAGCCGCTCATCGCCGTGTCCTCCCTTATCATCTGCATCGCCTTCGCGGCCCCGTGGCTCATGCGCACCGCCGAGAGCATGTACGTCTTCGCCGCGCTCTCCGGCTTTGGCTACGGCATCTACTCCGCCGTCGACCAGGCGCTCAACGTCGACGTCCTGCCCTCCAAGGAGGAGGCCGGCAAGGACATGGGCATCCAGAACCTCGCCAACACCTTGGGCCAGGCCATCGCCCCCGCCGTCACCTCGGCGATCGTCGCCTCGACCGGTTCGTACTTCCTGACGTTCCCGGTCGCCATCGCGCTCATCTTGGGCGGCGTCATCTTCATTATGATGGTGAAGAAGGTCAAGTAAGTTCCGCCGCGCTTGGCGCAGGTGTTGCGGGCACGCCGGTTGCTCCGGGTTTCGGACGTGCCGACGTGCCCGCTTGTCATACCGGATGTGCAAAGAAAGGAGCCCATCCATGCAGACTGTTGAACAGTACCGCGTGCTCGATCTGGTGCTTGAGGGAACCTCTGAGGGCAACCCCTATGTCGATATCGCGCTGACGGCGCAGTTTGAGCGCGCCGATGGCACGGACGCCGTCGAGGTGCGCGGCTTTTACCGCGGTGCGGGTCGCTACGGCATCCGCTTCATGCCCCGCTCCGCCGGAACCTGGACCTACCGCACCTCCTCCAACGACCCGGCGCTCGCGGGTACCGCGGGCGAGGTCGAGGTCACCCCGGCATCCGAGGGCAACCACGGCCGCGTGCTGCTGGCGAAGGATGTCAAGCGGAGCGACGTGCCCTTTGACACGCGCGGCGACAACACGTTCTCCTACGAGGATGGCACGCGCTTCCTGCCGTTTGGCACGACGGCCTACGCCTGGACCAACCAGGAGCCGGAGTGCCAGGACGAGACGGTCGAGACCCTCGCGGCGGCGCCCTTCAACAAGATCCGCATGTGCATCTTCCCCAAGTTCTACGACTTCAACACCGATGACCCGGCCATGTACGCCTTTGAGGGCTCGCTGGAGGACGGCTTTGACCACACGCGGTTCTACGAGCCGTTTTGGGAGAACCTCGACCATCGCCTCGCTCAGCTCGACGAGCTCGGCATCCAGGCGGACATCATCTTGCTCCACCCCTACGACAAACCGGAGTGGGGCTTCTCGAAGATGACGCGCGAGGAGGATGCGTTCTATCTCGCGTACGTGGCGCGGCGCTACAGCGCCTTCCGCAACGTCTGGTGGAGCCTCGCCAACGAGTTCGACCTCATGCCGTGGAAGTCGGTGGAGGACTGGGACAGCTACGCCCGCATCGTTATGGCAAACGACCCGTATGGTCACCTGCGGAGCATCCACAACTGCCGCACGCTCTTTGACCACAGTCACCCGTGGATTACGCACGTGAGCTGGCAGCGCTGCGACCTGCAGAAGACGGCAGAGTGCGTGACGGAGCTGCGCGAGCAGTACCACAAGCCAGTGCTGGTGGACGAGGTCGGCTACGAGGGCAACGTCACCTGGGGTTGGGGCAACCTGACCGCTCAGGAGGAGGTGCGCCGCTTCTGGGAGGGGTGCCTGCGCGGCGGGTACGTCACCCATGGCGAGACCTACGTGGACCGCGGCCCCAAGATCTGGTGGGCGCACGGCGGCAAGCTGTACGGCGAGAGCCCCGAGCGCATCGCGTTTTGCCGTCAGTTCATGGAGAGCCTGCCGGAGGACATGGACTTGGTGCCGTATGAGAAGGGCTTCTGCCTGGGCACCATGAACTGGGATATTGCCTGCATGGCCAACGACTGGAGCGAAGGCACCGACGACGTGGTCATGTACTTTGGCTTCTTCCGTCCGGCGTACCGCGACCTTACCCTGCCCGAGGGCAAGACCTATACGATCGACGTGGTGGACACGTGGAACATGACGGTCGAGACCCTGCCGGGCACCTACGAGGGCCAGGTGCGTGTGGACCTGCCGAGCCGCCAGTACATGCTGCTGCATATCAAGGCAGTCGACAAGACTGCGTAAGCCAGTTTTTGGAGGGGCGGTCGGCGCGAGGCGGCTGCCCCTCCGTCGTTTTTCAAGAAAGCAATCTCCATAGCCCAGAGAAAGGCGCCCAACGTGCGCGGGTATGCATGGATTTGAGGCGCAATCTGGCGGCGTGATGCCGCCAAAGCAGGGGAGGGATCATGACGGAAACACTTTCTGCAGTTGAGCTGCTCGCCGGTGCGCATATGATCGGGGCGGATGCCCCGCGCGGCCAGGCAATTGGGCTCACCTGCGATGTTGAGCTTGAGGGGCCGGCCAGCGCTGTGACGTCGGCACGCCTGGTGTCGACAGCGCACGGCATCTACGAGGCACGCGTGAACGGCGTCTCGGTGGATGACGCGGTGCTGAACCCCGGTTGGACCGCGTACGAGTGGCGTCTTGCCGTGCAGGAGGCGGACGTCACCGACCTCGTGCGCGCGGGCGGCCGTGCGGCGCAGATCTCGGTCGTCGTGGGCAACGGCTGGTGGCGCGGCGCGCTCGGCTTCGACCTCATGAAGATCGATTACGGGCAGGAGCTCGGCTTTATCGGAGCGCTCGAGATCGCGTACGCCGATGGCTCGCGGCAGGTGGCCCTGACGGCGGCCGATGGCACGGCGCAGGCCTACGCGACGCCCGTGGTGGAAAACTCGCTCTACAACGGTGAGACCATCGATGCCCGAATCGCGCCGCGCGCCGAGCAGCTCTCGGTGCGCGAGGTCGCCCTCGACCACTCGACGCTCTACGCTCGGGCAATGCCTCCGGTGCGGCGCGTCGAGACGCTCCGCCCGGTGCGCATCTGGACGAGCCCGGCGGGCAAGACCCTTGTCGATTTTGGGCAGAACATCGTGGGCTGGACGCGCGTGCATGTCTCGGGCCCCGCGGGCACCGAGGTGGTCGTCCGCCATGCCGAGGTGCTCGAGGCGGACGAGCTCGGTGTGCGCCCCCTGCGCGCGGCCAAAGCGACCGATACCTTTATCCTCTCCGGTGGCGACGACGTGTTTGAGCCCACGATGACGTTCCACGGCTTCCGCTATGCCGAGGTCACCGGTTGGCCGGGCGAGCTTGGCGCGGACGATATCGAGGCCGTGGCCATCAGCTCCGACCTGCCGCGCACGGGCTGGTTCACATGCTCGAATGATGACGTGAACAAGCTCGTTTCGAACACGCTCTGGAGCCAGCGCGACAACTTTGTGAGCATTCCCACCGACTGCCCGCAGCGCGACGAGCGCATGGGCTGGACGGGCGATATTGCGGTCTTTGCGCCCACGGCGGCGTTCCAGTACGACTGCTCGGCGTTTTTGGGCGACTGGATGCAGACGCTCATGGCCGAGACGGCGCACAACGAGCTCGGCTGCGTGCCTGTGGTGGCGCCCGACGTGGTGAAGTACAGCGACCACTTCTGGAAGACGGTGGGCGAGCTGGCGCTTTGGGGCGACGCGTGCTGCTGGGTGCCCTGGACGCTCTGGCAGGTCTACGGCGACAAGGACGCGCTTGCCTCGCAGTACCCCGCCATGGGGATGCATCTGCGCGCCGTGGAGGAGCGCCTCTCTGATACGGGCTTGTGGGACACGGGCCTGCAGCTTGGCGATTGGCTCGATCCGGCGGCTCCGCCCGAGGCCCCCATGGACGGCAAGACCGACAAGTACCTCATCGCGCAGGCGTGCCTTTGCCGCAGTACCCGTATCGCCGCCGATACCGCGGAGATTCTGGGTCTTGCCGAGGACCGCGCGCATTGGGAGGAGCTCGCAGAGCGCTCGCGCGCGGCGTTCCGTCGTACGTATGTGCTCGAGGGCGGGCGCCTTACCTCCGACGCCGTGGCGGCCTATGCGCTGGCTCTCCACTTTGGCCTGCTTGAGGGCGATGAGGTGGCACCCGCGGCAGACCGCTTGGCCGAGCTTGTGCGTGAGGGTGACTACAAGGTTGCGACGGGCTTTGCCGGCACGCCGTACGTAACGTGGGCGCTTTCTGAAAACGGCCACGTGGAGGAGGCGTACCGCCTGCTTCTGGAGGACGAGTGCCCCAGCTGGCTCTACCCGGTGCGCATGGGCGCAACCACCACGTGGGAGCGCTGGGACTCAATGCTGCCCGACGGCTCCATCAACCCCGGCGATATGACGAGCTTCAACCACTACGCGCTCGGTGCGGTGTGCGACTGGATCTACCAGGTTATCGGCGGCATCTCGCCGGCGGCGCCGGGGTATGCGCGCGTGCGCATCGCCCCGCGTCCCGGCGAGGGCATCACGTGGGCGCGTTGCGCCTACGAGTCGATGCGGGGGCGCATCGAGGTCTTTTGGCGCTGCGAGGACGGTCGCTTTGACCTCGAATGCACCGTACCGGACGGCGTCATGGCCGACGTAGCGCTGCCCGATGGCACGACGCTCGAGGTGGCGGGTGGCACGCACCGCTTCGGCTGCGCTGCGTAGGATAAGCCTGGTGACAGCGCGCTACGACGTGTCCGTCTGTTGTTCAAACGGCGTTAGCAAGCAGTTCGTTTGTTAACGCCGTTCCCCGATTAACCTGCCCGCTTCTCTTTTTACGGGCTGAAGCTAGGGCGGGTTGACGTAAGCTGAATAGAAGTGTGCGGCGCCCCTGCCGCGCGGCACCATCTAATCTACGATTCTTGAGGAGCGAACAATGAAGCAGTACTTTGGCATTGACGTGGGCGGCACCGAGGTCAAGTGGGCCATCATGGACGAGGACTTCAACTTCGTCGGCGACCGCGGCTCCATCAAGACGGACTTCTCCTCTGCCGAGGAGGCGGTTGAGGCGTTCGCTTCGCTCGTCGAACCGTATCGCGACCAAGTCGTGGCAATTGGCATGAGCGTTCCCGGTTCCGTCATGGAGGACGACCCGGATGGCACCATCCACCGCGGCGGCGCCCTCACCTACATGGACCAGTGCCCGCTCGCCAAGCTCATGCGCGAGCGCTTTGGCGTGCCCGTTGCCGTTAACAACGACGGCAAGTGCGCCGGCCTCGGCGAGTACGCCGCTGGCGCCCTCAAGGGTACGCGCTTTGGCGTGACCATCGGCATCGGCACCGGCATCGCTGGTGGCAT
Organism: Collinsella sp. An268; assembly: GCF_002159765.1. Taxonomy (GTDB): domain Bacteria; phylum Actinomycetota; class Coriobacteriia; order Coriobacteriales; family Coriobacteriaceae; genus Coprousia. The sequence continues at coordinate 20,333 of NZ_NFJH01000009.1, forward strand.
CGTCATCGACGGCAAGGCCCTGCGCGGCGCGCACTGTTTCGCCGGCGAGTTCAGCTTCCTTAACAACAACACGGCCGACCCCGTGACGCCGGGCAATTGGTTTGCCGAGACAGCCGGCTGGATGGCGCTGCGCAAGCGCATCTTCGAGGAGAAGGGCGAGCCGGTTGATCCCGCGGTGGACGGTCGCATCTTCTTCAAGTGGATCGAGGCGGGCGACGAGGCGGCCATCCGCGGCCTCGACCGGTATGCGCTTGCCTTTGACAACTGGCTCATCAACCTGCAGGCCGTGCTCGACCCCGAGGTCTTTGCCATCGCGGGCGGCATCAGCTGCCACCCGGAGCTCTTCGACGCGTTCGAGCGCATGATGGACAAGGCCCTCGAGCACATGCTCCCCGGCTTCCCGCGTCCGGTCATCAAGCGCGCGGAGCTCGGCAACGACGCCAACATCTACGGCGCCGTGCTGGAGGCCAAGCGCCTGGCAGAGGCGTAAGGCCGCGCTCTCCTTTGGGGGAGTGTCAAACCTGTACAAGTAGGCGGTGTGGGGCGCCACGTAAAGCGCCCCGCACCGCCTTGTTGTTTTGGTCTGCTCCCGCTTATTCCACTGTTACGGCAACCTGCGCATAGCGCGTGCAAGGCCGCTTGGCGGCATCTTGGACACGCAGGGTGAGGACGATGCGGTCCTCCGGGGCGGCATTGGCAGGTACGGTGAAGTGCACGGTCGCTCCCTCGGCGCGCCATGAGGCGAGGCTGTGCGCCCCGCTATAGGTGCTCGAGAGCGCATCGACCGCCCAACGGCAGGTAAGTACGTCGCCATCGGGGTCTGACGCCCAAGCGCCGACCTCAACGATTTCACCGGGGGCGGCGGCCATGTCTGGCGTGACGCCCTCGATCACGGGGGCGTGGTTGCAGGCGGCGGGCTTATGCGCGCACCACTGAGCGCGTGCGGCGAAGTCCTCCTGGTAGGCGCGCAGATACGGGTTGGGGTTGTCTTCTGGAGCGCGCCCGAGGTCGGCAAAGCTCATGCCGTCGCCCATGCTCTCGACGCTATCGCAGAAGAGGGGACCCAGTACGGTCGAGAAGCCCTCTTCCGTGGCGCCCCGCAGGCCGAAGGGGATAAGCGGGATGTAGGTCATCGAGTCGCCCTCAGCCATAAAGTCGCCGGGCGTGAAGTGGATGGGCTGCATACCGTCGAGTCCCCAGTCGAGCGTCGCATGGCGGCCAAATTGGAAGCGCTCGGGCTCGTTCTCGTACACCTTGCCGTCGCCATAGAGCATGTAGCGCGCCATGAGTGGGCCGTTGTTTTGCGTGAGGTGCTCCTCCGGCCAGGGCGCGCGGAAGAGATCGATGCTGTCGGGTTGCGCCGCCACGGCGTCCACGTAGCCGCCGTACATGAAGGGTACGCGCAGAAAGACGAGGTCGGGAAAGAGCGGCTGGCCGTGATCGAGCCAGGAGTTATCTTGCCCGATACCGTTGGTAACGCCCAGCACGCGGACCTTGGCATAGATACGCGAGCGAACCTCGTCCCAGGCGTCGGTTGCCTGGTAATCCTCGGCGATCGACATAAGGGCGCGCACGATGGTGTTCATGCCGCCCCAAGAGAGAAGCCAGAGCGTGCGCGGGTCGTTGTCGAGTATGGCCTGCTTGATGACGTTGGAGCCGACGGTGTCGGCGCGCACGTCGCCCTCGAAGGCGATGTTTCCCTCATAGGTGCGCGCGAGCATCTGCTCGGGAGTGGGGAAGGGCGGCTCGCCCGCCGCCGCGGCATTCTCGCTGAGATAGGGCCAGGCGGCGGCATACTCGTGCGTCCAAAGGTCCTGGACCCATGTGCGCGGGAAGGGGCGGTAGCTGGTGAGCGCGCCGGCCTCGGGGTCGGGCTCGTGGGGAACGACCTTCCACGTGCAGGAGCGCATGCCCTTGGTGCGCCAATGCGGCGTGACCTCGCCGAGCGTATGCGCGCCGTCGCCCAAGAAATGGTACTGCGACGCAGTGGTCACCACCGCCTCGACGTCGAGCAGGTTGAGGTAGAGGGCGAGGTGGATGAGCGAGTTCATGTCATCAACCTCAAGGTCGGTTGTCACGATTACCCGCGGCTTGGTTTCGGACGAGGTCATCTGAGCCCTTTCATCTCCAGGTGTACGGTGCGTCTGGTCGCTACGCCCGCTGGCGCGCCGCCCACTCCCACATGCCTACGGGCTCGCCGTCGATCATGACGTTCGTGCCGTCGATGTCGGTGCGGCAGAAGTCGTTGAACACGTGGATCCAGACGCCGTGGTTAAAGGTCTTCTTGGGCGAGCCGTCGGCCTCGCGATAGACGCCGGTAAGGTCTTCGACGTGGTCGAAGTACGTGCAGTGCACCGTGGCGCCGGCGGCAGCGAGGGCGCGGCGGAGCGGCAGCACGGTCTCCTTGGGGTCGACGAGCTCGTCGCCCTTGCTATGGGTGAACCACAGCGGCGTTTGGGCCAGGCCGGAGACATCCTCGGCGGTCGCGTTAAACCAAGGGGCGCAGCAGGGCAGGCCGGCAGCGAAGAAGCCGGGGTAATCGAGGCACACGCGCAGCGTCATAAAGCCGCCGTTGGAAAGACCGCCCACAACGATGCGGCTCGTGTCGATACGGTCGGCGTGCGCGGCGATGAACTCGTCGATGAGGGCCTTGAGTGCGCGTGCGTAGATGCTCTGGTTGCTATGGCCGAGCTGCTCGACCCCGTTGTCCATCCAAAACGTCGGGCATTGCGGGACGAGCACCCAAGCCGCCCCGTCGAAGTAGCCCTGAATCTTGCTCTGCGAGAGAGCGGTCACGCGGTTGCCGGTATAGGCGCGCGCCGGGCCCTCGGGCACGAGCGGGCCGCCGGGGATGCCGCCGTCCTCGCTCTCTCCCTTACCCTCGCCTGCGCCGTGCAGGTAGATGATGAGCGCCGCTTTCTCGGGCTTGGGCTTGGTGCTGGTAAAGTGCCCCGAGATCGCGGGGGCTGCAGGTTCAAAATCTGGCTCGAAGTAGCCATATTCCATCTTGATGCCGTCGACAGCCTCGGTCATCTCGGCCTCATGCCAGCGGTCGAGTGCGGGGCAGATATCGCCGGCGCAGGCATCATATACCAAGCCCACGAGCGGATCGGCGGCGGTGGGGATGGCGGTAGTCTGGGTGATACGGAAGCAGTTGTCGATCTTACGCGAGCCCATGACGCCGCCCTCGACGCGCTTGGTGAGGCGCACTTCGGGCAGCTCGAGAGCGACGTGAGATCCGTGTTCGGCGCGCTTGCCCTCGGGCGTCGCGGGATAGGCGGCGAGCACCGGGACGTAACCCATCGACGGGGCGGCATGGTCGGCGCCGCGCTCTTTGCGCATGAGCGCCGCACCGGTGCGCTCGCGGCGTGTGCAGAAGACGTTGAACGTGGCGGTCGTGACGTCGTTCACGCCGATCTCGTCGGGGAGCTCGAGCACCAGACGCGAAATCCAAGGGCCGAAGTCGCCCAAGGTGGTGACGGTGCGGTACATGGGTTCGAGGGTGACATCTGTCTCTGCCATAGCAATCCTTTCCAAGACAGAATATAAACATGTTTAGTATACGGAAGTGTGGATGCCATAACGGTTCAGCAGCCGGTGAACGTAGTGTATTAGCTGTTAAACGGCAGGTATCGAGAGCTGGGGAGTATCGACGAGTGCCAGACATGCCAATCCACACGCCTAGTGTTGCGTCAATTTAGCTGCATGAACTTCAGTAAATGCTAAGAATCCGCGCTTCATGCGAATAATCGTACGTTTATCTGGAAAATCCTACCGTTCACCGGAATCCATGCAGGTCGAAAATAAAAACAAGGTAAGCTGCAACTATAAACATTCAGTAAACAAGCGTTTACTGAAAAGGTTGGTCGGATGGACAGGACGACGTCCGGCCCCGATAGGGGAAAGGGGACCCCCATGGCAGTAGACAACAAGCAAATCGCGCAAAGCGTCTTAGAGTTGGTGGGAGGTGCAAGCAACGTTACCACCGCGACCAACTGCATGACGCGCCTGCGCCTCACGCTCAAGGATAACAACCTTGCAGACGTTGAGAAGATCAAGAAGGTCAAGGGCGTGCTGGGCGCGCAGTTCGCCGGCACCCAGCTCCAGGTCATCATCGGCCAGAACGTGCCCAAGGTGCTCGACGAGTTCATCGCCATCTCCGGTGTCGCCCGCGGCGCCGAGGTGAAGGAGAACCTCGACGCGCCCAAGGAGAAGCTCACCCTCAAGGCCATCCCGGGCATCGTGCTCGACTACCTCTCCGGCTCCATGACGCAGCTCATCCCGCTCCTCATGGCCGGCGGTCTGTTCCGTACCATCGCAGCGGTGCTCGGCCCCACCATGGCGGGCGTGCTCTCCGATACCGATCCCGCCTATACGTTCCTCTACACCACGCTCTATGAGGCAACGTTTACGTTCATCCCCATCTATTTGGGTTATGCGGCCGCTAAGAAGATCGGCGCCAGCCCGGTGCTCGGCATGCTGCTCGGCGGTGCGCTCATGGCCCCGTCCGTGGTGAGCGCGGCGGCCGAGGGTGGCAGCGGTATCATTTCGGTCTACGGCATCCAGATTGCTGCGGCCAACTACCAGCAGACCGTGCTGCCCATTATCCTGTCGGTGCCGGTGCTCTACATGATCGAGAAGTTCTTCCGCAAGGTCATGCCCGACGTGCTCTCCACGGTGTTCACGCCGTTCTGCACCATGATTGTGACCATCCCCATCGCGTTCATCGTTCTTGCGCCGATCGGTAACGAGATCGGCAACGTCATCGCCAACGCGCTGTTTGGCCTGGCGGACATGGGCGGCATCGCGGTGTTCATCGTTATGGCGATCCTCGGCGCCTTCTGGCAGCTCTTCGTGGTGGCCGGTATGCACATGCCCGTCATCCTGCTCGCTCAGGTCCAGATTATCGCCGCCGGTTACGACCCCTTCGTCTTCGTGTCCACCAACTGCGCCATGACCGCGGTGTGGGGCTGCGCCTTCGGTGCCTTCCTGCGTATGAAGAGCAAGGATGAGAAGGGCCTCGCAATCGGCTACGTCATCTCCGCCATCGCCGGCGGCGTGACCGAGCCCGCGCTCTTCGGTATCCTCATGCGCTTCCGCCGCACCATGCTCGGCATGTTCATCGGCGGCGCTATCGGCGCGGTGTTCTCCGGCATCGTCGGCGTGACCTACTATATGGCTGGCGGCGCGTCCAACTTCCTGGTGTTCACCAACTACCTCCAGGGCGGCCAGATGAACACGGTCCTGGCGATCGTGGGCATGGCGATCTCCTTCGTGATCGCCGCCGTCGTGGTCTTCCTCACGGGCTTCTCCAAGGAAGAGCTCGCCGAGATGGAGGAAGAGGACGAGAGCGCCCTCATGGGTGCGTAAGGCGGGGGCTTTGGCCTCGTGCCTCATGAGTGAAGAACGGGTAGCGCGCGGGACGTCCTGACCGCGCCGCCCGCAGCCTGCGGGCCCCGTCGCGCCATGGAGGGCGACGGGGCCCGCTGCCCTCGGGCGCCGTTTGGGCGCGTCTAGGGTACGGTAGCAGCAGCGGCGCCGGCTGGCGGCGCACTGAGAAAGGATGGATATGGCACTGGGGACACTGACGGTTAACGAGGCGCGCGACGGCTTTCTGTGCGACGGCAAGCCCTGGTTCTGGCTGGCCGACACCTGCTGGAGCGCGTTTACGAGCATCACGCTCGAGGATTGGGACTACTACCTGACCCGCCGCGCGGAACAGGGCATCAACACGCTGCAGATCAACACGCTGCCGCAGTGGGACCGCTGCCGTCCCGACCTCGGCATCTACCCGTATGCGAGCGAGGATGGGACGACGTTTGACTGGGAGAGCCCCAATCCGGCGTATTGGGAGCGTGCGCGCGAGATGTGCCGCACGGCGGTGGCGCACGGCATTCGTCCGGCGCTCGTGCTCATGTGGTGCAACTACGTGCCCGGCACGTGGGGGAGCGCCATCGCCGAGCGCTTCGGGGCGCCGACGATGCCCCTCGACGAGGTGCGCCGGCACGTGGAGCGCGTCGTTTCGTATCTCGATGAGTTTGAGCCGGTCTACGTGGTGACGGGCGATACCGACTGGAAGAGCGAGGAGTGCCTGCCCTATTACGAGGCGGCGCTTGCCGCGGTGTGCGAGCTCGCGCCCACGCGCCTCAGGACCATGCACATCAACCGCGCGAACCGCACCATCCCCGAGCCGTTTGTCGATCGTCTGGACTTCTATATGTACCAGCCGGGCCACAACGCACTCGCGCAGGACGAGGCGTGGAAGCTGCCGCAGGACATCGCGGCCGCCTACCCCAAGAAGCCGATGATCAACTCGGAGCCGTGCTACGAGATGATGGGTGCGAGCCGTCACGTGTATGTGCGCTTCAACGCGGAGAACTGCCGCGCCTCGGCGTGGGCCGGCATGTTGGCGGGTGCGTGCGCGGGCGTTACCTACGGTGCGCACGGCATCTGGAATTGGCAGACGTCGCTGAGCCGCGGCTCAGCGCTCGGCGAGGGCTTTGACGCGCCCTTCCGCTGGCAGGAGGCCTTGCAGCTTCCCGGCGTGTGGGACTTCGGCATGATTCCGCAGCTTCTCGATGCGCTTGGATGCCGCAGCCTCGTACCGGCGCAAGACGAGCTCGCCGACGATCGCGAGCAGATTCGCGTGGCGCATAACACCGCCGAGCGCCCGACGTATGTGGTCTACATGCCCCGCGCAACGGTGCTCAAGCTCTCGGTTGCGCTTGAGGACTACACCGCGCGGGCCATCGACCTCGAGCAGAAGCACGTCGCGCATCTGCCGGTGACGGTCGAGGAGGGTGCGACCCGTGTGGTGCAACATCCCTTTACAGGAGACGCGCTTATCGTGCTGGAGCCGCGCGCATAGGCTCACCGCACAATCGCGCCTTGCACGTTTTGGTGGGGGGCGGGCACCTGCAGCTGTGAACTGCGGGCGCCCGCCCTTTTTGTTTCGCGGTTGATGAGGGGACGGGAGTTGCGGATATGGATTATGAGGCCGCATCTCTTGCCGAGTGAGAGGATGCGCATGCAGGACTTGGCTTTTAACCCATATCTCCCCTCTTGGGAGTACGTGCCCGACGGCGAGCCGCACGTTTTTGGGGACCGCCTTTACGTGTACGGCAGCCACGACCGTCGCGATGGAACGTCGTGCTGCCAGGAGGACTACGTGGTGTGGTCTGCCCAGGTGGACGACCTGTCCCAGTGGCGCTGCGAGGGCGTGAGCTACCATCGCACGGACGACCCGCGCCACGCCGCAACGGGAGGCGCCGACCTTATGGCGCCCGATGTTGCCCAAGGGCCCGATGGCAGATACTACCTGTACTACTGCGACGACATGACGGCCATAGGGGTGGCGGTCTCCGACGCTCCCGAGGGGCCGTTTGCCTATCTGGATATCGTGCGCACTGCGGACGGAGAGCCGCTTGCCGACGGCAGCCCCTTTGACCCGGGCGTTTTGGTAGACGAGGGTCGGGTATGGCTGTACTGGGGCTTCGACCCGAGCAAGTTTCTGGGGGAGGGCGCCTGATACCGAGAGATCGTTGGGGTCGGACGTACGGCTTACGGGCAAGGGAGGCCCCGAGCTGCTCTGCGGGGGCGACGAAGGCGGAAGGTCCGTCGAGAAGGAGGCTCTTGTGGAGATAGATAATCACAATGCGCCACATAAGGTGCAAATCAGGTGCATATTGTATAGCTATCGGTATATTATTATCGGAAAGAAAAGTTCTCACGGGGAGGCATCATGGCGACAAGCACGCTCAACATCAGGCTCGACTCCGGCCTCAAGCGCGAGCTGGAAGAGGTGTCCTCCGACATCGGCCTCACGCCCACGGCGGTGTTCAACGTGTTCGCGCGGCAGTTCGTGGCGCACCGCGGGTTCCCCTTCGACGTGACCGCACCCGTGCCCACCGAGCGCGAGTTCGCGGCCAAGATGGACGCGATCTACCTGTCCATGCTCGAGGGCAACGCGTCCGAGCACGAGCTGGTCGAGGCGTAGATGAGGAAGATCTGGAGCGATCCCGCCTGGGATGACTACGTATGGTGGCAGTCCCAGGACAGAAAGACCCTGAAGCGCATCGACAGGCTCATCAAGGACATTGAGCGAAGCGCCGGCGAGCCCGGCTCCGCTCCCATGGGCAAGGCGGAGCGCCTGAAGCACAGCCGCTTCGGACTGTCCAGCGTGCGCATAGATGCCGCGAACAGGCTGGTCTACAAAATCGAGGGTGGCGCGCTGCTCATCGTCTCGTGCAGGGGCCGCTACCAGTAGGCCCTCTGGAAACAATCGGATTACCTAGAACGGGAGGCACCCTCGCCGGGGTCCGCCCGTATGTTTTCCGCGTCCCCGCGTCCCAATCGTGCTACCGTGGAGTGAGGTTAAGGCGAGGGGAGAGGTGCGTCGTGCCCAAGGTGACGCTTAAAGAGATCGCGCGCGAGGCGGGGCTCTCCGTCTCGACGGTGTCGCTCGTCCTCAACGACCGGCCGTGCCGCATCTCGGAGGAAAACCGTCGCCGCATCAAGGCCATCGCCGCCGCCAAACAATACGTGCCCAACCAGATAGCGCGCAGCTTGGTGACGCAGCGCTCCAAGACCCTCGGCCTCATCGTTCCCAACATCGAGAGCCGTTTCTTCTCGCGTCTCGCCAAAAACCTCGAGCAACGGTGCCGCGCTCGGGGGTTCGCGCTGTTTATCACCACGTCGGACGACCTTGCCGTCAACGATGTCGAGCTCCTCTCCACGCTCGTGAACCGCGGTGTCGAGGGGCTCTTTATCGTGATGGGCAACCAGACAGCGGGTGGCGAGGAGCTCCCGCAGCGCATCGCCGAGTGCCCCGTGCCCTACGTGATGGTCGACCGCGTTCTCGATGACCTCGCGTGCGACAAGGTGCTGTTCGATAACGAGCTCGGCGGATACATGGCGACGCGGCACCTGCTGGAGCATGGCCACCGACGCATTGCCTGTATCGTCAACGCATCGCGCTCCAACACCGGCAGCCACCGTCTCGACGGGTATCGTCGGGCGCTTGCCGAGTATGGGGCGCCGTTTGACGAGGCGCTGGTGTTCGATAGCGACTATTACATCCCCGATGCGTACGAGGCGGCGGCCGGTCTTGCCGCAACCGATGCGACCGCGGTGTTTGCGAGTTCCGACAACATTGCGCTCGGTTTGCTCAAGCGCCTGTACGAGCAAGGGCGCCGCGTTCCGCGCGACTACTCGGTGGTGAGTTACGACAACTCTGCGGCCGACTCGCTCTTTGAGCCGGCGCTTACCGCCATCGATCAAGATGTTGCGGTGCTTGCGGACGAGGCCCTGGCGCTCATGCTCCGCCGCCTGGAGAGCGATGCACCCGGTGACGTCGAGCCCGTGGTGCGCCTGCTCGAGCCCCGTCTTGTGGAGCGCGACAGCGTGCGTGCGCTCTAAGTACGCCGATTTGCCAGCCCGCGCCCTCCGGTGTGCGCTCCGCGGTGTCCCACGGTCCCTGCGCCGCCGGCACCCCGCCCGCACGCCGCCGTCCTGCCCGCGTCGACCCCCGGCGTTCCCGTGTGCGTGTTCGCCACTTTTGCGCCTCTGCGGGGGCCCATAAGTGGCGTATCCGCACACGGGAACGCGCGGAGGCATCCCTGCCGTATCCACGGTGGCTTAACGGAGGCTTTTCCAAACATCGTTGCACCCTGCATTCGGGATGGGGCCTGCTCCCTCCGCCTCCCATCTCGACCTGGCACGTCGCCAGCAGCGCATCACAGTCGACCTGCTTGCCGAGCGAGCGAATCTCTCGGTTCCGACCGTTCGGAAGCTTCTGAATGAAGACGCAGGGTCTCTCGAGAATTTCCTACGTGTGGCACGAATCTTGGGCTTTCTTCAGGAAATTGAGGACGCGACCGATCCGTTGCGCACACCGATCGGTCGTATTCGAGCAGAACAGGACACCCCGCAGCGTGTGAGGAGGCAGTCGTATGGAGTATGACGTGACCGTGCAGATCGCAGGGGAAGATGTTCTTGCGGGCCGCTTGTATCAGAACATTCGGCACGGCGAAGAGACCGCGAGTTTCAGGTACGCCCCCTCATATCTAGATGACGCTCGTGCGTTCAGTTTGGCCCCCGACATGCCTTAGGTGACGGTTCCTTCCATTCTCTCGGACTGCGATCGTTCGGCGCTCTGGAAGACGTCATGCCGAATCGGTGGGGAAGAAACCTGTTGCTTCGTTCAGAGCGGTCGGCAGCTCGCGCTGAGGGTAGGGCGGCGCGTACGCTCTTTGAGGCGGACATGCTTACTGGCGTCAGCGACGAGGCACGGCAGGGCGCGTTGCGTGTGTGGGGTTCCGATGGGGAGGCGCTGTCTTCGCGTTCCTCTGGCGTCCCTAAGGAGGTGGCTATTCCGTCTCTGCTCGTTCTGCGGATAGGGCGGCGGTCGATATGGATGCCGATATTAAGGATCTGCTCGCGGCGGATTCGAGCTTGGGTGGAGCGCGGCCGAAAGCCTCCGTACGCGATGAGGCGGGGTGTCTTTGCATCGCAAAGCTTCCCAAGGTAGGCGAAGATTCTGTTGATGATGTCGGAGCTTGGGAATACGTTGCGCTGCAGCTCATGAGTAGGTGCGGAATTAACGTGCCCTCTTCTCGTCTGATGCGCATCGGTGGGCGCTCCGTGCTGTTGATGAGGCGATTTGACCGAGAAGGCGATAGCAGGACTCCATATCTGAGTGGATTGACGGCGGTGCAAGGCGTCGACGGCGGACGCTATAGCTATCTCGAGCTCGTGGAGTTTCTGGAAGCTTGGGGTGCTCGTCCCCATGCTGACCTTCCCGAGCTTTGGCTGCGGGCGCTATTCTCGTGCGCGATAGGCAATACGGATAATCATTTGCGCAACTACGGTTTCTTGCGTGAAGGCACCGGTTGGGCGCTATCTCCCGCTTTCGATGTGAACCCAACGCCGGGAGATGAGGCGAAGTATCTCAACACAGGTCTTGATTTTGACGTGCGCGAGGCAGATCCGCGGGTGGCGCTCAGCGCGTGCGAGTATTTCAGATTGGGCGCACCGGAGGCAAAAAGGCGAGCGCTTGCGATGGCGGAGGTGCTCAAGGGTTGGCGCTCTGTTGCGCGATCGTGCGGCATTTCCGAGGCTTCGATCGAGCGCATGAGGAGCTCGTTTGAGGCGGGTATCGCGAGGCTGCGCTCTGCGGCTCGCTAACGTTTTGATAGCCCCCGCCTCATCGTTGAGGTGCTGAACCGTCGAAATCCCATGGCTTGCATGAAGAGGTATGAGGCCAGCGGCAGGATGGCCGCGGCGGCGCGGCGGGACGGCCGATAGCCCGAAGCTAGGCGAGCGTTATCGTGCCTTTACTGCAAAGAGTAAACACCGTCCACCACCATTAAACTGCCGTTCACCGATAATAACCAACGTAAACAGCGCAGTTTTGAAAGAAAACGTTTTGCTAACAATGATAAAACGTTTTATCATCTATACTGCTCAGCAGCATAACCCATCTGGCAAAGGAGCATCGCATGTCTCATCCTGTTCTTGGCACGCCCTGGCATGCGGGCACGGGCACCGTGTCCGCCGACGAGCTCGCCGGCGTCGAGCGTTACTGGCGCTGCGCCAACTACCTCTCCGTCGGTCAGATCTACGTCCGGAGCAACCCGCTCATGCGCTCCGATTACCCGGATGCCAAGACCGGTGAGCCCCGCGCCTTCGGACGTGTCGACGTCAAGCACCGCCTCGTGGGCCACTGGGGCACCACGCCGGGCATCAACTTCCTGTTCGCGCACGTAAACCGCCTTATCGCCGACCATGGGCAGAACGCCATCTTCCTCATGGGCCCCGGGCACGGCGGTCCGGCGGGCACGGCGCAGTCGCTGCTCGACGGTACGTACCGCGAGATTCGCCCCGACATCACCGATGATGAGGCGGGCCTCGAGAAGTTCTTCCGCCAGTTCTCCTACCCGGGCGGCATCCCGAGCCACTTCGCGCCCGAAACCCCCGGCTCCATCCACGAGGGCGGCGAGCTCGGCTACACGCTCTCCCATGCGTACGGCGCGGTGCTCGACAACCCGAGTCTGCTCGCGGTCGCCGTGGTGGGCGACGGCGAGGCGGAGACCGGCCCGCTCGCCACGAGCTGGCAGTCCAATAAGCTCGTGAACCCCGCGACCGACGGCATCGTCTTGCCGGTCCTGCACCTCAATGGCTATAAGATCGCCAACCCCACAATCCTCGCGCGCATCTCCGACGAGGAGCTCCAGAAGTTCTTCGAGGGCATGGGTTACGAGCCGCATTTCTTCGTCGCGGGCTTTGACGACGAGAGCCACGAGAGCATCCACGCCCGCTTCGCCGCCCTGCTCGAAGAGGTCTTCGGTAAGATCTGCGCCATCAAGGAGCGCGCGGTTGCCCAGGCGGCCGCGGGCGAGGAGGTCACGCGCCCGGTCTACCCCATGATTGTCTTCCGCACGCCCAAGGGCTGGACCTGCCCCAAGGTTATCGACGGCAAGAAGACCGAGGATTCGTGGCGCGCGCATCAGGTGCCGCTGGCAAGTGCCAAGGACACTCACGAGCACTTCCGCGTGCTGCGCGGCTGGCTCGAGTCCTACCAGCCCGATGAGCTCTTCACGCCGGAGGGGCAGATTCGCCCCGAGGTCAACGGCTGGATGCCTACCGGCGACCTGCGCATCGGCGCAAATCCCAACGCCAACGGCGGCACCGTACGCGAGGACCTCGTGCTCCCCGACCTTCATGCTCACGAGGTGCCGGTTGCCGAGCGCGGGCACGGGTACGGCCAGACCGAGGCGGCGCGCGTCTTCGGTGCCTACACGGCGGACGTGCTCGCTGCCAACCCCGAGAACTTCCGCATCTTCGGGCCGGATGAGACCGCATCCAACCGTCTGCAGGACGCCTATCAGGTCACCAAGAAGCAGTGGGAGGCGGGCCACTACGCCGACGAGGCGAACGACGACCTGCTCGCCCCCTTGGGCAAGGTCATCGAGCAGCTGTCCGAGCACCAGTGCGAGGGCTTCCTCGAGGCGTACGTGCTCACCGGCCGCCACGGTGTGTGGTCGAGCTACGAGAGCTTCGTGCACGTGGTCGACTCCATGGTGAACCAGCACTGCAAGTGGCTCGAGGCCACCAAGCGCGAGATCCCGTGGCGCAAGCCCATCGCCGGCCTCAACATCCTGCTGTCGAGCCATGTGTGGCGCCAGGACCACAACGGCTTCAGCCATCAGGATCCCGGCTTCATCGACCTTCTACTCAACAAGGCGAACGACACGCACATCGTGAACGCCTACTACCCCTGCGACGCCAACATGGCGCTCGCCGTAGCGGAGCGCGCCTACACCTCGACCGACTGCGTCAACGCCATCTTCTGCGGCAAGCAGCCCGCGCCGACCTTCATCTCGGTCGATGAGGCTAAGGCTGAGCTCGCCGAGGGCCTGGCCGTGTGGAACTGGGCGTCCACGGCGGAGTCGCTCGTCGATGCCGACGTGGTTATCGCGACCTGCGGCGACGTGCCCACACTCGAGGCGCTCGCGGCCGTCGACCTGCTGCGCGAGCAGGGTGTCAAGGTCTGGTTCGTGAACGTGGTCGACCTGCTCAAGATCCAGAACGCCTGCGAGAACGACCAGGCGCTGTCCGACGAGCGCTTCGCCGAGTTCTTCGGCGCGGGCGAGAAGCCGGTGCTCTTCTGCTTCCACGCCTACGCGGGCACCATCCGTCGTCTCGTCTGGGCGCGCCCCGGCCACGACGCCTGGTGCGTGCACGGCTACGAGGAGAAGGGCTCCACGACCACGCCGTTCGACATGCTGCGCCTGAACAATATGGACCGCTGGGCGCTGGCCGCCGAGGCCCTGCGCCTCGTGGACGGCGCCGCCGGTACCGCCACGCACGCCGAGCAGGCCGAGGCCTGGGACGCCTTCCGCGACGAGGCCTTCCGCTTCGCCGTGGAGGAGGGCTACGATCACCCGGCCTTCACCGACTGGGTCTGGCCCGACGCGCGCGCCGCGACCGAGGCAGATGCGGCTGCCGGCCTCTCGGCCACGCAGATGACCGCGGGCGACAACGAGTAGCCGTCTTTCGGCCATCTATCCAGAAGTGCGCCGTGAAGGCGTCCGGCCCCCACAAGGGTCGGACGCCTTTTTGCATGCGTTGGGAGTGAGGTGCCATTTCCAGGCGGTCACCACCGTGATGCCGCCCGCATCGATAGCGACGGTCTCCTCGTCACGTAGGGGGAGACGAGCCCCCTTATTTCATAGGGGGCGTGAGAAGCTTTGCGGAAAGCTTCTAATATCTTTTAGAAGTTAGGCGCGATGGGGGAGCTTCTTCTCGAAGGCGCGACGGGCGCCTGCCTCCTCGGTGTCGGTGAGCGCCTCGAGCGGCTTCTCGATACCGCGCCGGCGGAGCGCCCAGGCGATGAGCCAGTCCGCAAGCGCGGGGTTCTTGGAAAGCACCGGCCCGTGGAAATACGTGCCCACCAAGCCATGGTGCACGATGCCCTCGTACCCATCGGTGCCGTTGTTGCCGGTGCCGGCCACCACGCTCGTCCCGAGCGGCGCCTCGTCCGCATCGAGGTAGGTGCGGCCGCCGTGGTTCTCAAAGCCCAGGATGTCCGCATCGACGATGTCTGCGCGCACGGCGACGTTGCCGATGAGGCGGTCCGTGGGGTTGTCGGCGCGGCGCGTCTCGATGCCGATGACGCCGAGACCCTCGATCTTCTCGTCTCCGAGGAAGTAGTGGCGACCCAGCAGCTGGTAGCCGCCGCAGATGGCGAGCATGGCGCCCTTGTCGTGGTTGAGGTAGCGGTCGACGGCCTCGCGGTGCCGCATGAGCTCGTGCTGGACGGCCAGCTGGTCGCGATCGGCGCCGCCGCCGATGACGGCAATGTCCACGCCCGAGAGGTCGGCCGCCTCACCGCGGTTGAGGGTCGTTACGCGCACGGGGATGCCGCGCCACGCGCAGCGCGCCGCGAGGATGGCGACGTTGCCCGTGTCGCCGTAGAGGTTGAGCTCCTGCGGGTAGAGGTGGCAGATGGTGAGCGGCCGTGCGGCGAGCTCGCGGTAGAGGGGGGCTATGGTGCCGCGACCTACGAGCGACCAGCGCGCCCAGGCGGCGTCGTCCGCGCAAAGCGCGTCCGCGGCGGCATGGGTGCGCACGCCTTGGGGCGTCTCGCCGGCGGGCAGGCGGTCGAGCTCGTCGCACAGCTCGAGCGTCGCGGTGTAGTTGCCCACGATGTAGAGGGTGTCCGCCGCGCCTATCCCCGCGCTCGCCGCGCGGTTGATGGCCTCCTCGGCGCTGCGCACCACCGTGGAGGGCACGCCGGCGTACTTGAGGCGCACCTGCAGGTCCTCGGCGCGCGTGCCGCCGGCGTATACGGTGAGGCCGCGCATGCGGGCGAGCCGCTCGAAGTCGACGTCGTAGATCCATGAGATGTCGTGACCGTCGGCGTCCTTATCGTTGATGTAGAAGGCGCAGGCACGCGCTTCGGTCGCTTGGATGATCTGGATGATGCGGTCGAACCCGACCGGGTTCTTCGCAAGGTTGACGAGGAGCTTGCGCCCCTTGACGGTGAGCTTCTGCATGCGGCCGCGCGCGGGCTGGTAGCGGTCGAGGGTTTGCTGGAAGCGCGCGCCGTCGGCGCCCATGAGGGTCGCCGCGGTGAGCGCCGCCATGGCGTTGTAGACCATGTAGAGGCCGTGGTAGGCGATGTGCGCCGTGCAGGGGAAGCCCGCGCGCGCCGCATCGCGCGCCTCCAGGGTGAAGCGCTGGCCATCCTCGGTCGTCTCGACGGACGTGACGGCAAAGGCGAGGTCGGGGCGCTGCCAGCCGCACGTGGGGCACCGGTAGGAGCCGAGCTGGCCGTACAGCACGTACTCATAGGTGAGGGGCGCGTTGCACACCGCGCAGAAGCGGCTGTCGGAGACTTTGTCGGGCTCCTCATCGCCCGCCGCCGTCGCCGCAAAGCCAAAGGCGATGGTGGGGTTCTCCACCCGCCGCGCGATGGCGGCGCAGAGCGGGTCGTCGGCGTTGTAGATAAGGGTCGTGGCCGGCGAGGAGGCGAGCGCCCCCGCGATGACATCTTGGGTGTGGTCGATCTCGCCGTAGCGGTCGAGTTGGTCGCGGAAGAGATTCAGCAGCACAAGATACGTGGGCTTGAGCTTGGGGAGCACCCGCGCCGTGTAGAGCTCGTCGCACTCAAAGCACCCGATCGCCGCGGGGCCCGAGGCTCCGCGGGCGGCCCTTGCCCGGCGCCGATCCTCCAAGATGGCCCCTGCGATGCCGGCCTCCATGTTGTTGCCGGCGCGGTTGGTGATGACGCAGGTACCGTCTGCGGCGAGGCAGTCGGCCAGCAGGTTGGTGGTGGTGGTCTTGCCGTTGGTGCCGGTTACCACCACGGATGCTGCGAAAAGGGGCGCCATCTCGCGCAAGATCCCGGGGTCAAGGCGCAGGGCGATGATACCGGGGATGCTGCCTCCGCGCCGGTGGAGCACGCGCTGGATCCCAAAGCGGGCGATGGATGCCGCGGTGGCGGCGGCGGTGCTGCGTACGCTCATGGCGCTCTCCCCGGTGCCGATGCGGGGCGCCGCGTGTGGGCGCGGCGCCCTCGTGCTTTCTTTTTCGCGTCCCGTAGCGCGCGGGAGGCGCAGCGGACGGGATCACCTGGCCATTGTATCAGCTTACGCGGCCACGGTTCGCTGTGCGCGCCGCGGCGGACGCCGCCTCTACAGGTTGTAGAGGGCAGAGAACTTCTTGACCAGATAATCGCAGTAATACGTCGCGTCAAACGGGGCACCGCACGCGCCTGCGATGAGCTCGGGGGCGTCCTTGCCGCGACCCCAGCGCCAGATGCGGTCGCGCAGCCAGTCGCGCACCGGGGCCAGGTCGCCGGAGGCGCTGGCGCCGTCCACATCTATGCCTGCGCGTTCCATGGCGTCCACGTATTGCGCGCCGTAAGCGCTGCCGAGCGCGTAGCTCGGGAAATACCCGAAGCTGCCGCCCGACCAGTGCGTGTCCTGCAGGCAGCCGAGGGTGTCGTTGGGGACGTCGAGCCCCAGATAGCGCCGGGTGAGCTCGCGCCAGAGCGTCGGGATGTCGGCGACGCGCGCCTCGCCGGCAAAGAGCGCCCGCTCGATGTCGTAGCGGATCATGATGTGGAGCGGGTAGGTGAGCTCGTCGGCCTCCATGCGGATCAGCTGCGGGTGGGCGAGGTTGGCGGCGCGGTAGAGATCGTCGGCGCTCACGCTGCTGTACACCTCGGGTGCGTGCTTGCGGAGCACGGCAAGCAGGGGCTCCGCAAAGGCGCGCGACCGACCGACGATGTTCTCGAAAAAGCGGCTCTGGCTCTCGTGGATGCCCATCGAGGTGCCCCCGTCGAGGCACGTCCACGCGTAGGCGGGGTCGACATTCTGCTCGTATATGGCGTGACCGCCCTCATGCAGGATGGAGAAGACGTTGGAGAGCGCGTCCGTCTCATAGATGTGGGTCGTCACGCGCACGTCTCCGGGGGCAAAGCCGTCGGAGAAGGGATGCTCCACCTCCGCCACGGCGCAGCCGTCCATAACGAGCCCCTCGAGCTCGAGCAGGTCGCGCGCGATGGCGAGCTGTGCCGCGCGGTCGACGCGGGCGCTCCTAAAGGGGAGGTCGGGCGCCGGTTGGGGAGCGATCTCGCGGACAAGCGGCACCACCGTCTCTTTCACCTGGGCGAAGAACGCGTCGTAGGCGGCGGTGTCCATGCCGCGCTCGTACTGGTCGAGCAGCACGTCATAGGCGTCGCGCGCAGGGTCGAGCGCCTCCGCGCGGCGGCGGCAGGCGTCTACGATGCGCTCGACATAGGGCTCAAAGGACGCCCAGTCGTCGGCGAGCTTGGCGTGGTGCCACACGGCGTTCGCCTCGCTGGTGAGCTTGCTCCAGGCGATCTCCTCCTCGGTGGGGATGGCGCGCGCCTCGCGCTGGTCGCGGCTAAAGACATGGAGCTCGGTGGCCGTTTGGGCGTCAAGAGTGCCGGCGGCGGCGTCGGCCTCAAGCTCGGCGACGAGCCTCACCGATGCGTCAGAGGTCGTGAGTTCGTGCATCTCGCCGGCGAGGGCGCCCATGGCCTCGGCGCGCGCGGCGGCGCCGTTCTCGGGCGCGACGGTCTCTCCGTCGAACTCGAGCACGCTCATGAGGTAGTACTTCTGCTGGAGGGTGCGCTGCAGCTGTTTGAACGCGTCGATGCGGGAGGTTTCGCTCATGGCAACTCCTTTGTGGGGACGGTTGGGGCGGCGGCCCCAGTCGATATCCGCTCGATAGCATACCCAAGAGCGCACGCCCGATACCGCGGCGCGCCGGCACGGGTAGGCAGGTCCCTGCGTGTCGGCGCGAAACGGGCGCATCCCCGCCAGGGGGTGATGCGATACATTGACGATATTGTAGATAGCGTCAACAATGTGCCTCTCTCTGGTAGCATGATGCCCGTTTGTGCAACGGGAGAAAGAGAGCGCACATGGAAAAGAGGCCCATGAGCAGGGTGAAGAAAGTCGTTCTGGGCGTTGTCGGCGTACTGGTGGCGCTGGTCATCGTGGCCGCCGTGGCCGTCTTCGCCCTCTTTGGACACGAGCTTGCCACGCTCGGGTCCATCGAGAAGGTCAACGACTACCCGCTCTACACCATGACGTACGATGGCGATTACGGTATCGACGAGTTTATCGCCCAGGGCGGCGCCTCCAACGACGGCGAGCTCATCCAGTTTGTGGTGAACCGCATCATGAAGGGCCTGCCCATCACCATTGACCTGCCCGATCTGGCGTGCTCGACGTTCAACGCGACGACGTCGGAGGGTGACGCGCTCTTTGGGCGCAACTTCGACCTGTCCTTCTCGCCGGGCATGCTCGTGCGCACCGACCCTGCGGACGGGTACGCGAGCGTATCCATGGTGAACCTGGGCTTTCTGGGCTACGGCGAGGACAAGCTACCCGAGGACCTCGTCTCGAGTTTGACGACGCTCGCCGCGCCGTACGCGCCGCTCGACGGCATGAATGAGGCGGGGCTTGCCGTGGGCGTACTCCTTATCGACACCGACCCGACCGACCAGCAGACCGATAAGGTCGACATCACCACGACGACGGCCATCCGCATGATGCTCGACAGCTGCGCGACCGTGGATGAGGCCGTGGCGCTGCTGGAGCAGTACGACATGCACTCGAGCGCCAACAGCTGCTACCACTTCCAGATCGCGGACGCCTCGGGTGCGTCGGTGGTCGTTGAGTACATCGGCAACGAGATGAGCGTGCTCGAGCCCGGCGACGCGACCACTATGGGGGCGCTTTCCGGCGCGGCGGGCGTGACGTACCAGGCGGCGACGAACTTCCTGCTCACGCCGGGCGAGTACGACTTCGGCCACGGCCAGGACCGCTACGAGACGCTCATGAGCACGCTCAGCGCCGCGTCGGGCGTGCTTGCCGAGGACGAGGCGATGGACCTGCTCGCAGCCGTCGCGCAGGAGCCGCACCTCAATAGCCGTGGCGAGGAGAGCGCCACGCAGTGGTCGGTCGTATATAACCTGGATGACCTCACGGCGCGCATCGTCATGGGCGGTGCCTATGACGAGCCGGCGTATGAGGTGAGCCTCGTCTCGTAGTGCATGCGCTGACCGCCTTCGGTTTCCTTCGCGCCCCCGCCGTTCGGTAGGGGCGCTTTTGGTATGCTGAACAAAAACGAAGGGGTGTCCATGCCGTTTCTCACGCTTGTCATCATCTTGCTCGCCATCGCGGCGATCATCTCGCTGGTCTTCTCGTTTTTGGGAATCCTTCTGGTCGGCGCGCTGCGCCTGCTGCCCATCGTGTTCATCGTGCTGCTGGTGCTCGTGCTGATGGGCAAGGTCCGCATCAGCATCACGCGTGGCGACGGCAGGCGCAACCGTTGGTTTGAAGACTAGCATTGCGCACGGCGACTTATGCGAAAGGGGTACCCCATGGCGCTCGAACATCTTACGGAGACCGACCCCGATCTTGCCGGCGCGCTTAAGGCCGAGCTTGCGCGCCAGCGGTCGACCATCGAGCTCATCGCATCGGAGAACTTCGTCTCGCCGTCGGTGCTTGAGGCCGTGGGGAGCGTGCTCACCAATAAGTATGCCGAGGGCTACCCCGGGCACCGCTACTACGGCGGGTGCGAGCGCGTGGATGTGGTCGAGGACCTCGCGCGGCGCCGCGCCTGCGCGCTCTTCGGCTGCACGTATGTCAACGTGCAGCCGCATTCGGGCGCCAACGCCAACCTCGCCGCCTACGCCGCGCTGCTCGAGCCGGGGGATACCGTGCTCGGTATGCGGCTCGACCAGGGCGGCCACCTTACGCACGGCTCTCCGGTCAACTTCTCGGGCAAGCTCTATCGCTTTGTCCCCTACGGGCTCGACCCGGCGACCGAGACCATCGACTACGATGCCCTGGAGGCGCTCGCCCGCGCCGAGCGCCCGCGCCTTATCGTGGGCGGCGCCTCGGCGTACCCGCGTGTCATCGATTTCGAGCGGCTCGCCCAGATAGCGCACGGCGTGGGTGCGCTTCTCATGATCGATATGGCGCATATCGCGGGCCTGGTGGCGACCGGCGCGCACCCCTCGCCGTTCCCGCACGCGGACGTGGTGACCTCGACGACGCACAAGACGCTCCGCGGCCCGCGCGGCGGCCTCATTCTCACCAACGACCCCGCACTCGCCCGCGCCATCGACAAGGCGGTGTTCCCCGGCACGCAGGGCGGTCCCCTTATGCACGTCATCGCCGGCAAGGCGGCGTGTTTTGCCGAGGCGGCGACGCCGGCGTTCTCCTCCTACATCGCGCATGTGGTCGAGAATGCGGCGGCGCTGGGCGAGGGGCTTGTGGCGGGCGGCTTGCGCCTCGTTTCGGGCGGGACGGATAACCACCTCTGTTTGGTCGACCTCACAGCGGCGGGCGTCACGGGGCACGACGCCGAGCTTCTGCTCGATGCGGCGGGCCTTACCGTCAACAAGAACGCCATCCCGAGCGACCCGCTGCCGCCGCGCCAGACGAGCGGTATTCGCGTCGGCTCCGCTGCGGGCACGACGCGCGGGTTTGGCGCCGACGAGTTCCGTGAGATCGGCGAGCTCATCGCGCAGGTGGTGTTCCACGCAGATGACGAGCTCGCGCGGCGCGATGTCGCCGCGCGGGTGGATGAGCTTCTGGCAGCGCATCCGCTCTATCCGGAGCGGTAGCGCGTCTTGGGGTGAGGGGGCGCGCGTCCGCAGCGATGGCTGACCGCGTGCTCGGATTGGAAAGGGGAGGATTATGGGCGGCTGCTTCGTTTTGTTGCTACCGATTTTCTTGGTGGGGGCGGCGCTGTTCTTTGCGCTGCTCTTCGCGTTGCCGGTCTACGCGGTGTTTGCGCTCATCGCCTGCATCGTGCTTGTGTTGGTGGCCCGGCGCCTTGCGGCAGATGGAATATTCTCGCGGTATGCTGAGGACGATACTTGGCGGCGCTACGCGGCGCTCGCGGGTAAATGGCTGCTGTGGGCGGCTGTCGCCTACTT
This sequence comes from Collinsella sp. An268, assembly GCF_002159765.1. Lineage (GTDB taxonomy): Bacteria > Actinomycetota > Coriobacteriia > Coriobacteriales > Coriobacteriaceae > Coprousia. Next base: position 41,823 of record NZ_NFJH01000009.1, read on the forward strand.
TGCCCTCTCGGGCATCGTGGCCTTAGTGCTGACGGTGTGGCTTTTGTCGTGACCCCGCGCCGCGGCGGCGCGCCGAGGCGCGTTTGTAAAACAGATATGAGATAGGGGAAAGGCGGGCAATTGCGCATGGACGCCATCAAGATTGGATTTGTTGGGTTCGGTAACATGGCGAGCGCTATGGCAGACGGGTGGATCGCCACAGGGGCGGTGGCGGTAGACGGCCTGTATGCGTGCGCCAGCCGCTATGAGGCGCTCTGCGAGCGCTGCGCCGCGCGCGGTATGCACGCCCTGCCCGACGCGGCGTCGCTGATAGGCGCGGTCGACCTCGTGGTCGTCGCCATCAAGCCGCATCTCATCGAGGAGGTGCTCGGCCCCCTTGCCGACGCCCTCGCCGCAAAGCCCGTGCTCTCCGTCGCCGCCGGGTGGGACTGCGCGCGCTACGAGGCGCTGCTCCCGGGTTCGCGCCATCTTTCGACCGTGCCCAACACGCCCGTCGCCATCGGCGAGGGCGTCATCGCCTGCGAGCGCCTCCATACGCTCGCGCCTGCCGAGCACGAGCTGGTCTGGGAGCTGCTCGGGGCACTCGGCACCGTTGTCACGGTTGAGAGCCGCCTGCTCTCCGTTGCCGGAACGGTGGGTGGGTGCGGCCCCGCGTTCATCGCCATGGTCATCGAGGCGCTGGGCGATGCCGCCGTCAAATACGGTATCCCGCGCGCCGATGCGTACCGCATGGTGAGCCAGATGATCGCCGGCACCGCCAAGCTGCAGCTCGCGACGGGCGACCATCCGGGTGCCATGAAGGACGCCGTATGCTCGCCGGGCGGTACGACCATCCGGGGCGTCGCCGCGCTCGAGCGCGCGGGCCTGCGCTCGGCCTTCATCCAGGCCATCGATGCCATCGAGGGCTAGCGCCCCGGGCCCTCGCCGTTCCGTTCACCGGCTCCTTGCGCGCCGTTAACAACGCGCAGGGGCAAACCTGCTATGCTATCGGCAACGATTCCCAGGCCCAGAGGAGGTCATCATGTTGGGTACGTTGATTGGTTTGATCATCGTTCTTGTGGTGATCATCGCGCTGCTCACCGATACGCTCTTTGTGGTGAAGCAGCAGCACGCCGTCATCATCGAGCGACTCGGTAAGTTCAACAAGATCGTGGGTGCGGGCTTTCACGCCAAGATTCCCGTGATCGACCGCAAGGCGGCTACCGTCTCCCTGCGCACCATGAAGAACGGTTTTGACATCGACGCCAAGACCGAGGACAACGTGACCATCGGGCTCGAGGTTTCCGCTCAGTACCACGTCTCGTACGACATGGGCACCGGCCCGGCGGACTCGGGCGTCTACAAGAGCTACTACATGCTGCAGCAGCCCGTTGCCCAGATGCGCGACTTCATCACCGACGCGCTGCGCTCCTCCATTCCGGTCTATACGCTCGATGAGGTCTTTGCCAAGAAGGACGACATCGCCAAAGACGTGAACGCCACCGTGTCCGAGCAGATGGCGGCCTACGGCTTCACGCTGGTCTCGACCCTCATCACTCGCATCGCGCTGCCGGCAGAGGTCGAGGACTCCATGAACCAGATCAACGCCGCGCAGCGTACCAAGGCGGCGGCGCAGGACCTCGCCGAGGCGGACCGCATCCGTCGCGTCACCGAGGCGAAGGCCGAGGCCGAGGCCATGGAGAAGGCCGGCGAGGGCATCGCCAACCAGCGCAAGGCCATCGCGGTCGGTATCAAGGACTCGCTCGAGACCATTCAGGAGACGGGCGTTTCCAACGACGAGGCCAACCAGCTCTTCATGTTCACGCAGTGGAGCGAGATGATGACGGAGTTCGCCCGTACGGGTAAGAGCTCGACGGTGGTGCTGCCGGCCGATTTCAAGGCGAGCGCCTCGATGTTCGAGCAGATGCTTACCGCGGGCGAGGCGGGTGACCAGGCGAACGTCCCGCCGGTGCCGCCGCAGGCATAACGCTAGGCGCGCGCCCCTCGGTAACGTGTATCCGTTGAGCGGACCGGCGAAGCCCGGTCCGCTTGCTGTATGAGGAGAGATGCCATGTCGGCTCAACGTATTGCCCGGTGCGGTCTGTGCTGTGCCCTGCTCGCGGTTAGCGCTTGGGTGAGCATCCCCTTGGGGCCGGTGCCCTTTACGCTGCAGACTTTGGTGCTTGCCATGCTGCCCGGCGTGCTCGCCCCGCGCGAGGCGGTGCTCACTGTGGCGACCTATCTCGTACTCGGCGTTGTGGGGCTGCCGGTCTTCTCCAACATGATGGGCGGGCTCGGTGTCATCTTGGGCCCTACGGGAGGCTTTCTCTGGGGCTTCTTGATCGGCATGGTGGCGGCAACCGCCATCGTCCGCATCGAGCGCCTGCCGCAGGCGGTGTGCGATACGCTCTCGCGGGGCGTCTTGCTGCTCATCTCATATGCGCTCGGTACGGTGCAGCTTATGATCGTGGGGTCGCTCACGCTGCCTGCGGCGCTTGCGGTGGCCGTGGTGCCGTTTGTGGTGCCCGACGCGATTAAGATGGCGGTCGGCGTGGTTGTCGCCCGTGCCGTGGCGCGCGCCCTGCCGCAGGGGGCGCGCCACGTCAGTGACCGCTAATCCGTATACTCGTAGGCGCCCACGCGCGAGGCAAAGCTGGCGAGCCACGTGTCGGAGTCGAGCACGGGACCGTCAGTCACCACGCCCTCGGCATCGGCCGTTGCCGTAAACTCCATGGATTCGTACATCTCCGTCGGCGTGAGCGTCTCCACCTCCTGTGTGAGGAAGGTCTCGAGCTCCGCGCGGTCGCTGTCGGTCACGTCTGCCGCTGCCTCGATGCCGTCGTTCAGGCCGCGCAAAAAGTCGGCCGCATCGTAGCCGAGCTCCATCAGGTCGGGCATGGTGATGTAGAAGTACGACGAGCACTCAAAGGCAAAGCCGTCCGCTGTGGCGTCGCCAAAGGCATACACGCTGTCGACGTCGTAGGTTCCCCGCGCCAGCACCCGCTCGGCGATGGGGCGCACGTCAATGCCGGCTTCCTCGGGGGTAAAGCCCATGATGTTGGTGAAGCCGTACGAGAAGCCGGCCATAACGCGCTCCACATAGGGTTCGCCGCCCGAGAGGGCGAACTCGAGCTCCTCAATCGTGGCGCTCTCGGTAGCCTCATCCAGTGCATCGCGCGCCGTGTCATACGCCGCGCCGTCGTAGTCGTAGGAATCCTCGTAGGTGTAGTCCTCTTCGTAGGTGTAATCGTCTTCAGAAAAGAGGCTGTCCACGCAGCTCGAGCAGCCTTCAAAGAGGGCGCCGATGGCTCCGCTCAGCGTGAAGAAGAGGATGAAGACGATAAGGCAGCCAAAGCTGTTCCGCCGCTTTTCCGGCCCTCCGCCGGTCACGGTCTTGCGTGCCCCGCGCTCGACTATGCGACGCTTTCGCTGTCCGCGTTCCCTTCGTCCGGTCGATGCCGCCTTCGGCTCGGGGGGCGTTTCCTCCCGCACGGGGGAGACGGGCGCGTCTGCGGGCTTGGCGCTGCCGCTATCGCTGCTTCGGTCGTGTCTTGCCCGCTGGGGCCGGTGCTTGCCGTGTCCGGGCTCCTTGCGCTCGTTGCGACGCGCCATGCGCCCGATGCCGTCATCGGCGTCAGGCTGCTCGCGCGACATCTCAAAATCAGGCTCGCCACCCGGCATGACCGGGTCGGGGGCGTTAAAGGGGTCGATGTTAGGTTCGGGGTCTGTGAAGTGCGGTTTCCAAGCCATAAGATCACCCTCCCGAAGGCAAACGTCTGCAACGGGGCGCCCGAGGCGCCCGTCGGCGCGAGGCTACAGGGTCCAGCCGTCCTCGTCTTCGCTCGCCGGGCCGCGGTCGACGTACATCTGGTGCGTGCGCCTCTCGGTTACGAACGCGATGATGCCGATGATGACGATGCCGCCAAAGAACAGCACGGCCAGGCCGGCACGAGTGGAAAAGAGAAAGGTAAAAATACCGTCCATGTCTTGTCTGCTTCTCGCCTTCTCCCTAGGGGTCTCGATGCAATAAGTATATACTTGCCTGAGCGCATGGTGCGTAAGCTCCGTGCAAGTACCGCCTGAAATTCGGAGCATATGACCGGGAGGAACCATGCTCGATATCAAATTTGTTCGCGAGAACCCCGATGCCGTCGATGAGGCCATGGCAAACCGTCAGACCTCGTGGGACCGGGAGCGCTTCTTCGCCCTCGACGAGGAGCGCCGCTCTGTCATCACCCAGGTTGAGGAGCTGCAGGCCACGCGCAATGCCGAGTCAAAGAAGATCGGCGCCCTCATGCGCGAGGGCAAGCGCGACGAGGCGGAGGCCGCCAAGGAGGCCGTCCGCAAGGTCAACGACGAGATCGATGGCCTGGCCGAGCGCCGGAGCGCGCTGGAGGCCGAGCTCACCGACTTCATGGCGCACCTGCCCAACATCCCCGGCTCCGCTACGCCGGTGGGTGTGGATGAGTCCGAGAACCCCGAGCGCCGTCGCTGGGGCGTCCCCCGCGACTTTGCCGCCGAGGGCTTTGAGCCCAAGGCGCACTGGGATCTGGGGACGGACCTCGGTATCCTCGACTTCGACCGCGGTTCCAAGCTCTCCGGCGCGCGCTTTACCGTGCTCGCCGGCGCGGGCGCCCTGCTCGACCGCGCGCTCGAGAACTTCTTCTTGAACACCCATATCTCCCGCGGCTTTACGGAGTTCACGCCGCCCGTCATCGTCAATCGTGAGATCATGTACGGCACCGGCCAGCTCCCCAAGTTTGAGGACGACGCCTACCACACGGGTGAGGACCAGTTCCTCATCCCCACGGCCGAGGTCGCGCTCACCAACCTGCATGCGGGCGAGATTCTCGACGGCGCCGACCTGCCGCTGCGCTACACCGCCGGCACCCCGTGCTTCCGCGAGGAGGCGGGCTCGGCGGGTCGCGATACGCGCGGCATCATTCGCCAGCACCAGTTCACCAAGGTCGAGATGGTCAAGTTCGCGCGCCCGGAGGAGTCCGACGCCGAGCTCGAGAGCATGACGGCTGAGGCCGAGTACCTCCTCCAGCAGCTGGGGCTGCCGTACCGTGTCATCAGCCTTTGCACAGGCGACCTCGGCTTCTCGGCGCGCCAGACGTACGATATCGAGGTGTGGCTGCCGAGTTACAACAGCTACAAGGAGATCTCGAGCTGCTCCAACTGCGGTGACTTCCAGGCACGTCGCGCCAACATCCGCTACCGCGAACCCGAGAGCTTCAAGGGCACGCGCTACGTGCACACGCTGAACGGCTCGGGTCTTCCCACCGGGCGCACCATGGCCGCCATCATGGAGAACTACCAGAATGCCGACGGCACCATCACGGTGCCCGAGGTCCTGCGTCCGTATATGGGCGGCATGGAGGTTATCGGCGCATAGGCGCCCCGCTATCGGTCAGATGGGCCCCGGCGCCCTCCCTCCGAGACGAGCGCTTCGCTCGTTACACAATCGTCTCGGAGGGAGGGCGCCGGGGCCTTTCCTGTTGAAGGGTGCTGTTACCGAAGCGCGCCTAGCGACCCCAGCGCTCAAAGAAGGCGAGAGCGTTCTCGCTGCACAGGCGAGCGGTCACGCGCTCGCCAAAGCGCTTCTCGAGGCGCTGCTGGAACGCGGGCATCTGCGCCGCCGTCTCGATGACGGGCGGGGTGTCGCATCCATCGAAGTCACTGCCGAGGGCGATGATGTGCTCGCCTCCGAGCTCGAGCCAATGATCGATGTGGCGCGAGATGTCGTCGAAGGTCGGCTTGATGTCCGGTGCCCGGTCACCCAGGAAGATGTCGGCGAAGTTGAGGCCCACGAGCCCGCCGCGATCGCGTATCTCGCCAAACTGCGCGTCGGTGAGGTTGCGGCGGTGCCCGCAGACGGCGCGGCTGTTGGAGTGGCTGGCAACGAAGGGGCGCTCTGTAAGGGCGGCAACTTCATCGAAGCACCGGTCGTTGAGGTGCGACACGTCGACGATCATATGCACGCGCTCCATTTCGGCGAGCGCGGCGCGCCCGAGGGGTGTGAGCCCCCGCTCAGGGGCGTCATGGCCGCTTGCGAGCGGACCGGGCGCATTCCAGCTGAGCGATGCCATGAGGACGCCGGAGCATGCGAGCTCCTCGATGAGGGAAAGATCGTGCGCAAAAAGCGTCGCGTTCTCAATGGTGCGGACGGCCACGATACGCCCGGGTGCGAGGCGGGGCCGTATATCTTGGGCTCGCCGCGCCTCGGTTGCGCGCCCGTCGTTGCGCGCGAGCTCACCGTCAAGGTAGGCCCGTACATGGCGGTAGAACGCACACGCTTGCTCGGGTGTCAGCTCATCGGGGATGTAGCAGGCGAAGCACTGAGCCCACGAAAGGTCCCCTATGGCCCTGAGGGAGAGGTGGCCGCGGTTTTCGGCGAGCTCCCGTATCCGCTCCGGCTCAGCCTCATCCCCGGGACCGTACGTATCGCTGCCCAACTGTTCGCGTAGCGCGGCAGGTAGCGTCTGCCAGGCAAGCCGGTCGGCGGTGTCGCAGTGAAGGTCGAAAACGGGGTAGGTCATACCAAGCGTTCCTTTGCATACGAGGGCGGTCGTGCGCATCCCATGGTACTCGTCTGTCCCTACCACGGCGTGCGGACAAAGAAACGAAATGTCAACAAAAAAAACACGAACACATGTTTGTATTTCGGGTACGGTAGTCCTATACCAGTTGCCAGCAGATCAAAGGAGGTATTGATGGGAGAGCGACGGCAGGATATCGGGGTAGGTGCCCTCTTGTTTGAGAGCGAACCGGATGAGGAGCGGCTGTGCATCGAGGCGCGCATGCTGACAGACGGGGGCATGGTCATCCATCAAGAGAGCGAGGGAGACCTGACGCTATGGTGCTTCGAGGAGTCTCCGCACCGCGTCGATACGGTGCTGGGGCACGAGGCGGTGCGCGGCCTCGCGGAGTATTTCCATGTCGATACGACCGAGCAGCTCGTCGAGGTGCTCGTAATGGAGTTCTGCGGCTACGATGCCGCGGTGCGCGTGCGCAGACTCCTGAAGCGGCTCGAGCTCGCGTACGAGGTGCACGAGCATCCGGTGGTGCGATAAGCCGGTTTGGGTTGCAACGGTGCAGATGATGGGGTATGGATACGAAAAGAGGGCCTTACCGGCCCTCCCTCAAATGCGTTGTGGTGCGGCATGTAGGATTCGAACCTACGACCTTTTGATTCGTAGTCAAACGCTCTATCCAGCTGAGCTAATGCCGCAGCGCAAGGGATATATTCGCACGTAGGGGGATGCTCGTCAAGAACTTTTTTGAAAACTTTTGCGAGATTGTGGAGAACCTGGCGTGCATATGTCTCTGAGCTGCGGAAGGAACGCATCCTGTGCTGCCCTGAATGAGACTTGTCGTTCTTTGGAGTGCGCTATTCGGTCATACTTTCCATCTATGGGACGCCAATCCGAGGGGAAGGAGCGACGGTGAGCGAGATGACCCCGTCTGCTGTTTACTTTACGAATCTCCGTACGTACGCGCGCGAGAGCCAGCTCGATAAGCTGAAGCGGCTTATACGCCGCGCCGGTATCGGCCAGATCGATTTTGAGAACAAGTTCGTTGCCATCAAGATCCACTTCGGCGAGCTCGGCAACCTATCCTTTTTGCGGCCGAACTATGCGCGGGCGGTGGCTGACGTGGTGAAGGAGCTGGGAGGCAAGCCGTTTCTTACCGACTGCAACACGCTCTACGTGGGCAGCCGCAAAAACGCGCTCGAGCACATCGATTGCGCCTACCAGAACGGGTTCACCCCGTATGCCACGGGATGCCACGTGATCATCGCCGACGGCCTCAAGGGCACCGACGAGGCGCTGGTGCCGGTCGAGGGCGGCGAGTACGTCCAGGAGGCCAAAATCGGCCGCGCCCTTATGGACGCCGATATCGTCATCTCGCTCACGCATTTCAAGGGCCATGAGCAAGCGGGCTTCGGCGGCTGCATGAAGAACATCGGCATGGGCGGCGGTAGCCGCGCGGGCAAGATGGAGCAGCACGCGGCGGGCAAGCCGAGCGTGAAGACGGAGGCGTGCGTCGGCTGCCGCGCATGCGAGCGCATCTGTGCCCACGGGGCCGTTTCGTTCGAGGGCACGCGCGAGCGCACGCTTGCCAACGGCGGGACCCGGTCCGTGCACGTGGCCTCTATCGACCACGACCGCTGCGTCGGCTGCGGCCGGTGCATCGGTGCGTGCAACCAAGATGCCATCGAGCCCGATTACGACCAGGCGGTCGAGGTCCTCAACTACAAGATCGCCGAATACACCAAGGCGGTGGTGCAGGGGAGACCGGCGTTCCACATCTCACTCGCCATCGATGTCTCGCCCAATTGCGACTGCCATCCCGAGAACGATACGCCCATCGTGGGCGACATCGGTATGTTCGCGAGCTTCGATCCGGTGGCGCTCGACCAGGCGTGCATCGATGCGGCGCTCGCGCAGCCGGCGCTGCCCAACAGCGAGCTCACCGATATGCGCGCCAAGCTGGAGGGGGCGGGCGGCGTGCCGGAGCGCTGCGTGCACGATCACTTCAACCTGACGCATCCGGACACCAACTGGCGCTCAATGATCGAGCACGGCGAGAAGATCGGTCTTGGTACGAGCCGGTACGAGCTCGTCGAGGTGAAATAAGGGGGCTGCTGCCAAGCAGGACCTTCGTTGCGGCGGGCGTCTGCGGGCGCCCGCCGCTTTTGCGCTGAGGGCGGATGCCCAGCCGAGCGCGTACAACATCCCCGACTACGCCACCCAGGGTAAGCCGTGCGAGCTCAGCGTCAAGGACTCCAAGCTCGTCGCAACGTTTGTGTGGACGAAAAACGTGCTGGGCGATTACTCGTGGCGGTGCGATGGCGGCAACCAGGCGAAGCTCGTGTTCGACGAGGTCGCCGCACCGGCGGTGGATGAGGTCGCCGGCCTGTGGGGCACCGTGTACTACACGCTACGCAACGCCGACGGCAGCGAAGGCTACACGGTGACCACGCTGGTCAAGCCCGGGAACCTCTCTGTGGGCACCCCCTACCTGAAGGATGGTGCTTGGAAGGCCGATCTCACGGTCGACGCTCTCACCGCGCCCGAGGACTACGGCATCACCCTGCCGGGTTGGTACGATGACGAGTACCGTCTCAATACGGAGGATTCGACGCTCACGTTCACGATGACGCGCAGCGCGGAGGGCACGTGGACCGCCGATCCCCTCGACACCGCAACGCTCGTCTTCGATCCCGTCGTCGCGCCCGCGTTCGACATCAAGAGCGAGCTGCTCGTCTACGGCACCGTGACCTACGACCTGAAGTACGCCGACGGCACCGCGTACGAGAACAAAACCTACCTCGTTTCCGACGACAACATCGTAAGCGTGGACACGCCCTACCAGACCGCGGATGGCTGCTGGGCGGTCGACGTGACCCTCAAGGACACCGCGACGCCCGACGCCTACCAAGTGCCCGACTGGGCGCTCAGGGACGGCGCGTGGGCGCTCGACGCCGCGGCCTCCGACCTCACCCTGACGTTCCGCACGCTGAGGGCGGACGGGACCACGTGGTACTGCAGCGGCGCCGACCGGGCCAACCTCGTGTTCGTGGAGCAGACGGGTGATACCGGCGAGCAGCCGGGCGGCGACGGCGAGCAGCCTGGCGACACGACTGGCCCCGATGCGAAGCCGGGCGATGTGCAGCCCGGTGACGGGAACGCGCAGGGCGGAACCTCTCAGACCGATGGTAACCGTGGGGGTTCCGGCACCAAGGCCAAAGGGGCCGAAGGGGCCGACAAGAACGGGTCGCCCCAGACCGGCGACCCAGCGACGCTCGGTATGGTGGCCTTTGCGGCCGCCGGTGCGGCAACGCTTGCCGCCGGCGCCGAGTTCCTCCGTCGCCACGCATAACGTTCGTTTCTTCTTGCGCTGAAGAGCCGGGGCACGACGCCGCTTGCATGCGTCGTGCCCCGGTATGTTTGTCGGCCCACCCGTCTGGTGTGTCCGGCTCGCAACGTGACGCACGGGTCGGAATAGAGACCTGCTGCGGAGCGGGCGGCTATCTGCTATAGTTATGAGCAGTCTAATTTGGGAGGATTGCTTACCGATATGTCCGCATCAGGCGACAGCTCCTTACCGCGAAGTACCTCGGGCGCGGCAGACGCGCCCGCATCCGCGGCGGTGGCGGGAGACGCCCCCGCACCTGCCGAAGATGACGTTTGCGCCACGTGCCGCAAACGTCGCCGCTCCTGCCCCAAGTACCCGCGTCCGGCAAAGGACGAGGCGTCATCGGGGCTGCCTCTCTACACCCTGGGGGAGGAGATCGCCAACGCCATCACCCACGGCATCGGCGTTTTGCTCGCCATCGCCGGCCTCGTCCTTCTTATCGTAAAGGCGGCGTTGGGCGGCGCGGAGCCGACGCACATCGCATCGGCCATCGTCTTCGGCGTGACGCTCATTCTCGAGTACCTTGCATCGACGCTGTACCACGCCATCCAGGTGCCGGCGGCCAAGCGCGTGTTCCGCATCATCGATCACAGTAGCATCTACCTGCTCATTGCGGGCTCCTACACCCCGTTTTGCCTCATCACGCTCGCCCGTGTGGGCGGTGTTCCGCTCTTCGTGGTGGTGTGGGCCCTCGCCATCGTGGGCATCTCGTTCGAGATCATCGGACGCCAGCGTCAGCCGCGGTGGGTGACCATCCTCATCTATCTCTTCATGGGTTGGCTCGTGGTATTTCGCCTGCCGCAGCTTATCGCCGTGCTCGATCCGGTGGCGCTCGCCCTCCTCGCGGTGGGCGGTCTTTGCTACACCGTCGGCTGCGCGTTCTACGTCATGAAGCACATCCGCTATATGCACAGCGTATGGCACCTCTGGGTGCTTGCGGGCAGCATATTTCAGTTCATGGCGGTGATTCTGTACGTGATCTGATCCGAGTCTCGCGGGTCGCCGCATCCCGTGGCTGCCCGCCACCCGCTTCGTGCGCCCACCGGCGCGCATCCTTGTCATCTAACCTGGGAGGTTTGATTTCGCCATATGGGCATTGCCATATCTATCGTAGCCACGCTCCTTCTCACCGTAATGAACGGGTATTTCTCCATGTCGGAGATGGCCCTCACCACCGCGAAGCGCGCGAGCCTCGAGCACGACGCCGAGGAGGGCGACAAACGGGCGACGGCGGCGCTGGAGCTCGCGGCCGACTCTACCGATTTTCTCGCCACCATCCAGGTCGCCATCACCCTCGTCGGCTTCTTCTCGGCAACGGTCTCGTCCAACACGCTTTCCGATCCGTTGACCAGTTGGGTCGAGTCGTTTGGCATCGCCCCTCTGAGCGCCATCGCGCCCGTGGCATCTCCCATCGTCATCACGCTAATCGTCTCCTACCTCTCGATTGTGATCGGTGAGCTGGTGCCCAAGCGCATCGGTCTCTCCGACGCCGAGGGAATGGCGAAGTCGGTTGCCGGACCCATCATGTTCTTCCGCAAGATCGCGAAGCCCTTGGTCTGGCTCACGCAGGCATCGGCTAACGGCATCTCCGCCGTGCTCGGCATCAAGAGCGCCGACGACCGCCAGAACGTCTCTGAAGAGGAGATCAAGTACATGGTCTCCGAGCAGGACGGCATGCGCGACGAGGAGAAGCGCATGATCCACGAGATCTTCGACCTCGGCGACGCCGTGGCGCGCGAGGTCATGGTCCCGCGCGTGGACGTCGAGATGGTCGAGGACACCGACTCCATCGAGGCGGTGATGGACGTCATGCGCAAGACCGGCTTCTCGCGCGTGCCCGTCTTCCATGAGGACCCCGACAACGTGGTGGGCATCGCGCACATCAAGGACCTGATCGAGATCGCGCTTTCCGGCGAGGGCAAGCGCCCGGTGGCAACGAGCCTGCGCGACGCAACCTTCGTGCCGGACACGAAGGACATCCTGCCGCTTCTCTCCGAGATGCAGACCGCTCACGAGCAGATGGTCGTCGTGGTGGACGAGTACGGCGGCACGGCGGGTGTCATCACGGTCGAGGATATCGTCGAGGAGATCGTGGGCGAGATCGAAGACGAGTTTGACCCCGACAACAAGTACCTGACGCGCCTCTCGCGCCGCGAGTGGCTTGTCGACGGACGCTTTAGCTGCGACGACGCCATCGACCTGGGCTGGCCCATCGAGGAGAGCGACGATTACGAGACCATCGCCGGCTGGATTATGGATTTCTGCGATTCGGTGCCGGATATCGGCGAGATTTTCTCGGTCGAGGGCTATAAGTTCAAGGTCCAGTCCATGCGCGGCCAGCGCATCTCGCTCATTCGCGTCATCGCGCCCGAAGAGGAAGAGCGCACCCCCGCGTCGGGCGAGACGGCGAAAGAGGGCGAGCGGGAGCAGCGTGACGCTCACGAGAAAGTTGAGGGTACCGCCGAGGGCGACGCGCGCTCGCGGGACCGTTAGAATACGAGAAAGAGGCGCGCGCGCAGCCGCCCGAACCGGTGCCGATAGATCGGAGAGCCATGGCAGATCTGTTCAACATCATGAAGATCCACGTCAGCGCTGACAAGTTGCGCGCCCGTGTGCTGGTGAACCCCGGCATGCCCGTGCGGACGTCTGAGGATATCGAGGCCACGGCGCGCGTGTACTATCTGGCGCCCGCCATCGCTCAGCATGCCTGCTATGGGGATGCGGGGGAGAAGTTCCAGGATTGCATGGGCGACACCGAGATCGCCCATCTGCTCGAGCACCTCACGGTGGAGATCATGAACGAGACCGGGCTCGCCGGCGCCATCTCGTGCGGGCGCACGAAGGGCGTGGCGGAGGACCCGCGGCTTTTCGATATCGAGCTCAGCTGCCCCGACGACGCCCTGACGGTGGGCGCGCTCTCGTCGGCGGCGTTTATGATGCAGTGGGCGTTTGTGCATCCCGACACCCCGGCGCCCGATTTTGCGGGCACGGTCGGCGCGCTGACCCAGCTTGTCCGCAACCTGCGCGGCGAGGCGGATGTTCCCGCCGCCGCGGAGGAGGTTTCCGACGCCGCGCCGGCAGATGATGACGGTGCGGTCGTGGATACCGAGGCGGCGATGGAGCAGGCGGCCGGCAACGAGGCGTCTGATGCGGTGTTTGGCGGCGCCGCCGCGGCATCGCATTCGGCATAGGGGCTTGGAAGCGCCCCCGGATCCGCTCGGCGTGCTGCGAGGCGCGCGATTTGTCTGCGCGAATTGTCTTGGCAATAGACGGGCCTGCCGTTCCGGCGGTGCCGGCAATCTGGGTATAATGATGCCCACCTGTACATAGAATCTCACTGGAGGGGATCGACATGGGTAAGACGTTCAGCTTTGTGGTCGGTGCGGCGCTCGGTGCTGCGACGGGCGCGATCATCGGCATTCTCGTCGCGCCGCGCTCGGGCGCCGAGACCCGTGCGATGGCAAGCGATATGGCCAACGACGCGTGGGATAACGCGCGTGATTTCTACGAGCAGGGCACCGAGCAGGTTCGCACGGCCATGAGCGACTTCGGCCCCATGGTCGACGCCAAGACCGATGAGCTTCGCGCCAAGGTCGATCTTGCGCGCGAGCGCATGGACCAGCTCCGCGAGACCCTGAACGAGGCCGTCTCCTCGGGTACGGTCACGCCCGCGATGGACGTTGAGGTCGAGGTCGCTCCCGCGGCAGAGGCTGCTGCCGAGGCGTAATGCGCGCTCAGGACTTTCAGGGCGTCAAGCTCTACCGGGTGCCGCCGCAAGGCAAGCGCACCGACAAGGATGGCGTGCCCGTTCGGCCCAAGAAGATGGGGAAGATTCATTTTCCCGTGTTCACGCCGGACGGCACGCGTCTTGTGGGCTTTATGGTGACGCCCCCCGAGATCGCCGGTATGGTCAAGCTGCCCGACGTCTTTGTTGCCTACGATGCCCTCGAGCCGTTTGAGGGCGTGCTGTGCGCCGTGGACGAGAAGGGCTCGTTCGATAAGGCTGCGGGCAAGCGCCTGGGTGTCGACATCGACCACTGCCTCATCTGGACGGGTATGGATGTGCGCACCCGCTCGGGCGAAGCCCTCGGCTATTGCGCCGATGCCGCCTTCAACCCCAAAACGGGTGCGGTGGAGAGCTACGCCCTTACCCGCAGCGCCACCGCGAGCATGCTGCTGGGCAACGTTGAGATGCCCGCGCGCTACCTCGTGGGATATCGCGAGGGGTGCATGATCGTGGACGACGCCGTGGTGGACCTCGACGTCTCGGGCGGCGCGGCTGCCAAGGCGGCCGAGGTCACGGTCGCCGTGAGCTCCAAGGTCAAAGAGGGCGCGAAGGTGCTCGATGACCGCGGATCGGTTGCCGTCGAGAAGGGCACGCGCGCCGTCGGGCGGCAGCTCGGCAAAACGAAGGGCATGTTCAAGGCCTTTACGACGGAGTTCAAGAAGGCGGCGGGAACGCCCCCCAAAAAGAAGAAGGGCGCCTGATCCGCCGGTGGGGAAGTCGGTTGGCGAGCGCGGCCTCCCCATCTGACATAGACGGCTCGTCATACGTTGGCGAGGGGGAGAATCATTGCCTAAACGTCGAACCTCCTACTCAGCGCCCCGGCCCACCATGCGCACCGGCAAGGGCGGCTACCAGCTGCCCCGCGGCCGCGCGCGCTCGCAGCGGCGTCCGGGGGCTACCTACCTCAATCATTCCCAGGGCTTTGGCCGCCGACGCCAGGGTTTCCGTGCGGGCGGTCCCAACACACGCAAGCCCTATGCGATTCTGGCGGTCGGCTGCGCGTTTCTCTTTTTTGTGGCGAGCATCATCTGGTACCTCAACCGCTCGGTGGAGATTACCTATAACGATGAGCCGACGAGCGTGCGCATCAACTCCTCCATCACGCAGTTTATCGAGGACAACGAGCTTGCCGATACCTACGATGCGGGCGATTTGCTCGCCGTGGACGACTCCGTGCTCGAGCGCGGGGGCGGTGCGCGCTATACCGTGACCCTGAACGGCGAGGAGGTTGCGGAGGACGCTTGGGGAACGACGCTTCTCACGGGCGGCGAGACGCTCGCGGTGGCTGATGGCGCCGACGTCTATGAGGAGCACGAGGTTCAGGCGACCGAGATCGCCCCCACCGTCACGATTGACGGCACCGGTGCCATCGAGTACGTCAAGACATGGGGCATACCCGGCCGTTCCGAGGTGTGGACGGGCAAGGTCTCGGGTATCACGGCCGATCGAGGCGTGGTTCAGGAGGTCGTCAACTGCGAAATCGCCCGCGCATCGGTCTATCCCGCAGATAACAAGAAGGTCGTCGCGCTGACGTTTGACGAGGGGCCGAGCTCTGCCACGCAGGACATCTTAGCGGTGCTGGCCGAGAAGAGCGTGCGCGCGACGTTCTTTTTGGAAGGCGATGCCGTCGAGGCGAACCCCGCCGCGGCTAAAGCCATCGTTGACGCCGGTTGCGAAATTGGTTCCAACACCTATAGTGATACCGATTTGACCACGCTTTCGGCAGATGAGGTACGCAGCCAGATCACGCGCGGTGCCGACGCCATCGAGCAGGCGACGGGCAAGCGCACGAGCTTGGTGCGGGCACCCTTCGCCTCGTTCTCACTCGAGAACTGGACGCAGGCGATGGATTTGGTGAGCGCGGTGGTCTCGTGGAACGTCGACTCCGGCGACTGGCTGCTGCCCGGTTCGAGCGAAGTGGCAAGTACCGTGGTGGATTCGGTGGGCACGGGCGACATCGTGCTTCTGACCGATAACGAGGCTACGGCCGGGCAGACCGCTGCAGCGGTCTCCGAGCTCGTGGACCGCCTGCTTGCCGAGGGGTATGAGATCGTGACGCTCTCCGAGCTCATCGCGACCGACGAGGACCTGAAGGACGCAATCGATCTGTCGCGGGTAACGATGCCCGAGAACGCCGTGCTCCCCGCCCTTCCGACTGAAACGACGGAATAGCGGCGGGCGCCTAGGGGCCGCGGCGCGCAGACGGGCGAGCAGGCCGGTGCGCCGGCGGGGGCGGAGGAGGTTCGCGCAATGCCTCAGGAAAAGCGCGCTCATGCGCAAAGGGATGTCCATATGCGGCACGCCCCGCGGCAGGCGCAGGTCCCGCACCGGAGGAGTGTGCGGACGAGCGCTCCTCATCAGCGGGGAGCCGAGGTGCGGATGCCCCGGCTTCATCCCCGGCGGGCGCACGCTGCAGTGGCGGTATTCACCCTCTTTACGGTGCTTGTCGTGGTGGCGGCGGTTGTCGGTTGGTACTTCTTGCTGCGCGATGTGACGGTGACGGTCAACGGCGAGGCGGTGGCCGCGCGGGTCAACACCCCGCTCACGGCCCTGCTTTCCGACAACGGCTATTTTGGCGTGCGACCGGGGCGCCTGCTTTCGGTTGCCGGCAACGTGCTCGATGAAGAGGGAGGCACCGACTGCACGGCGACGTATAACGGCGACCTGCTCGCAGAGAGCTCTTTCGCCGGCACGCTCGTTGCCGAGGGCGATGAGCTGACGGTGGCAGATGGCGTGGATGTTGAGGAGCCGAGTCATGAGGAGGAGGCGACGCTTCTGCCGGGCATCCAGAAGGAGGAGGGTGGCGCCATCCAGTTTGTGACGCAGTGGGGGCGCGCGGGCAAAAGAACCGTGCGCCGGGGCGAGCGCTCCGGCGAGACCGTCGACGTCGCCGTGATCGAGCCCGCAACCGATATGGTGGTCTCCTCCATCAACCCGGCTCCGGCGGGTGGTAGCTACATCGCCCTCACCTTTGATGACGGGCCGAGCATCTATACCCCGGATATCCTTGCGATCCTGAAGGAGAAGAAGGCTCCGGCAACGTTTTTCAACCTCGGCGCCAGCGTGGCCAAAGATCCGGCGGGCGCGCAGGCTATCGTGGACGCGGGCTGTGAGCTCGCGAGCCACACCAACGCCCATCAGAACCTCCCCACACTCGACCGGGACAGCCTGCGTGCGGAGATAACCTCGGCAGCCGACACCCTCGAGCAGGCGACGGGCGTGCGCCCCGCGTTCATCCGCGCGCCGTACGGCGCCTTCACCGAGGTCGAATGGGCGCGAGCGGGCGATGTGGTGGCGGCCAACGTGCTGTGGAACATCGACACCCGCGACTGGGAGCGCCCGGGGCCGGAGGCCATCACCCGTGCGGTGCTCGACAACGCCTACAACGGCGCCATCGTCCTCATGCACGACGGCGGCGGCAACCGCGAGCAGGATATCGAGGCGTTGCCGGGCATTATCGACGGCCTGAGGGAGCACGGCTACACGCTCGTGACGGTGGGCGAGCTCATGAAGCTCGACGGTCGCGTGCCGCAGGAGGTTATCGACGGCGCCGTCGCCATGCCGGCTGACGCGGCGATGCCCGCCCTCTAGCGCGTGCGCTCAGGCGACCTCGACCGGCGTCGAACGTGGTATAGTAGCTAGGTTGTTGCAAGGGTTACGAGAAAGGCATCAGGTGAAATCCAAACCTCGACCGCATAGTCGCTAACCCCTGCGGGTGCTTCTTCTGGGGCGCGCGCACGGGGTGCCCACCCGCATCCGCCGCGCGGACCGACGTCTGCGGCGGAGTGCGCTCGTCGCTGCCATTGGGGCTATGATGCCCCGCGCCCCGCTGCGCTCACGCACCAGCGAGGCGCAGCCATAAAGGAGCTCCCATGAACTACTTATCCGAGATGCTCAAACTCCCCGTCATCGATCAGGCGGGGGAGAAGCTCGGTGTCGTCAACGATCTCGGCATCGCAACCGGCGAGGTCTTTCCCCATATCACATCGCTGGCGTTTCAGGGCCCGGGCAAGACGCCGTTTATGATCAGCTGGCGCAAATACGTCGACCACGTGGACGAGACGGGCGTCTATCTCAAGGCCATAAGCACCGACGTGCGCTTCTCCTACCTGCAGCCCGACGAGGTGCTGCTCGCGCGCGATATCCTCAACAAGCAGATCGTGGACACGCAGGGCATGAAGGTCGTGCGCGTCAACGACATCAAGCTGTCCGCCACGGGCGACAACCAGCTGCGCCTGCTCGGTGCCGAGGTGGGTGCCCGCGGCCTTCTGCGCTCGCTCCATCCGGCGCTCGAGCGCGTGGTCACCAAACTTGCCGGCGCGGTGGCCCACCCGCTCAAGGAGGACATCATCGCCTGGTCCTATATGGACCTGCTCGACCGTTCGACGCAAAATATCAAGTTGTCGGTCTCGCATAAGACGCTCGACGAGCTGCATCCCGCCGACATCGCCGACATCATCGAACAGCTCGATCCGCGCCTGCGCACGCAGGTGTTTGCCCAGCTCGACACCGCGCAGGCGGCCGAGGCCATCGGCGAGATCGACGACGACGACCTCGCGGCCGAGGTGCTCGAGGGCATGAGCGACCGCGACGCGTCGAGCATGCTCGCCCTCATGGACCCCGACGACGCGGCCGCCCTCATTGAGGAGCTCGATTACGAGAAGGCCGAGAAGCTCCTGCGCCTGATGGGTGTGAAGGAGGAGAAGGCGATCCGCAACCTGCTCGGTTACGAGGAGGACACGGCGGGCCGCATCATGACCTCCGAGTTTGTGGCGCTGCCGGCCACCGCGACCGTGGCCGACGCCGTCGAGGCGATTCGCGCGCTCGACGAGGACTTTGAGAGCGTGTACTACGTTTATACGCTCGACCCCGCCGGCGCGCTCACGGGCGTGCTCAGCCTGCGCGCGCTCATCGTTGCCGAGCGCGACGAGCGCCTTTCCGAGCTGGCGTATCGCGACGTGGTGTGGGTCGCCCCCGACCTCGATCAGGAGGACGTGGCGGACGAGATGACCAAGTACAACCTCGCCGCCATCCCCGTGTGCGACGAGGCGCGCCACATCCTAGGCATCGTCACCGTCGACGACGCTCTCGACGTCATCGCCGAGGAGCATGAGGAGGACCTGCAGATCGCCGGCGTGGGCGCGGCCGAGAGCGCTCCGGGCGAGCCGACGCACATCCTCTCGTGGTTCGCCCGGCATCAATACTGGATCTTGGTGTGGGCCATCGCCTCGGGCATCA
Organism: Collinsella sp. An268; assembly: GCF_002159765.1. Taxonomy (GTDB): domain Bacteria; phylum Actinomycetota; class Coriobacteriia; order Coriobacteriales; family Coriobacteriaceae; genus Coprousia. Next base: position 60,751 of record NZ_NFJH01000009.1, read on the forward strand.
TCGCGGCGGCGCTGGGTTGGATGGGTGACCTCGAGCGGTACTTCATCTATCCCATGTGCGTCATGCCCGTCGTGCTCATCGCCGCGGCGCGCGTGATCTCGTATGTGCGCGGCTACTATCTGGAGCGTGACGAGCACGAGGGCGAGGAGCGGCCGTACCTCGGGTTCTTCCTGCAGACGACCGGTATCGGCATCGCGCTCGCCGCCGTCATCTACCTCTGCGGGCAGCTGGTGCTGGGGGCGGCCGTTCCCGAGGACGTGATGGCACAGGCGGGGGACCGCGTCGAGCTCGCCGGCCAGCTGCTTGCGGCGGCGGCGCTCACGCGCTGCTTCATATGCGCGGCGGCGGTGACGGCGTTCTCGTGCGCGACGTCGGTCGCCTACCTCAAGCTCCTCGCCTGGCGCGACGAGCACGATCGCAACACCTCGGGCACGGCCCTTTCCGTATCGGCGGTGCTCGTTGCCTGCGTGCTCTATTCCGTCGCCGCGACGCTTTCCGTCGTCGCCCTGGTGGCGTAAGCGGGGCGCCCGATGGCTCATCGCACGCAGCAGAAACTGACGCTTGCCGCCGTGCTCGGCGCTATGGGGCCGGGGCTTCTGGCGGCGCTCGCCGGAAACGACGCGGGCGGCATCGCCACCTATTCGAGCGCCGGCGCGTCCTTTGGTTACCAGACGCTCTGGATCCTGCCGATCATGGCGGTGCTTCTCATCGTAGTGCAGGAGACCGCGGCGCGCTGCGGCTGCGTCACGCTGCGGCTGCGTCACGGGCAAGGGCTTCGCCTCGCTCATCCGCGAGAAGTTCGGCGTGCGCAAAAGCGCGCTCGCCATGGCGGCGCTGCTCATCGCCAACACGGCGGTTACCATCTCGGAGTTCGCGGGCCTTGCGAGCGGGCTTGCGCTCTTCGGGGTGCCCAAGACCATCTCGGTGCCGCTGGTGGGCTTGGCGATCTGGCTGCTCACCATGTCGGGGAGCTTCCGGCGCATCGAGCGCATTCTGCTTGCGGTGAGCTGCGTGTTTGTGACCTATGTCATCGCGGCGTTCATGGTGGGGCCCGACTGGGGCGCCGTCGCCGCCTCGACGGTGATGCCGCAGCTCGTGGCGCGCCCCCAATACGTGTCGCTGCTGGTGGCGACGATCGGCACCACCATCGCGCCGTGGATGATCTTTCTCGCGCAGAACAACGTCGTCGATAAAAACGCCGACGAGACCGATATCCCGCTGCAGCGGGTCGATACCGTCTCGGGCTCCGTCATCGCCTGCGCCATCGCGTGGTTCATCATCGTGACGACCGGATCGGTGCTGTTTCCCGCCGGCATCGAGGTGGCCGATGCCGCGGATGCGGCGCTGGCGCTCGAGCCCATCGTGGGCCCCTGGTCGACGGTGCTGTTCGCCGCCGGCCTGGTGGCGGCGAGCTTCTTGGCCGCCTGCGTGCTCCCCGGCGTGACGTCGAGCGCCATCTGCGAGGCCTTTGGATGGGAGCGCGGAGCCGATCGCAGTTGGGAGGAGGCACCCGTCTATCGCGGCATCATCAGCGCCATCATCATGTTCTCGGCGCTGCTGGTGATCCTGCCCGGCGTCAACCTGTTTGAGATCATGATGTCCGCCCAGGTCATCAACGGCGTGCTGCTGCCGGTGCTGCTCGTTTTCCTGGTGTTCATCGCGGGTGACAAGATCATCATGGGCACCTACCGCAACGGTCGCGTGTGGAATGCTCTCACGTGGGCGACCATCGCCCTCATCACCGTGCTCACCGTCATCATGTTCGCCCTGCAGATACTGGGGTTCTAGGAGGGGCGCCTACCTACACCTCGCGGCCACTTCACGGTTGATTGAGGTTCTGTCATTTCCGTCAACGTGGATGGCATAACCGGTTTTGCGGACTAAAGTAGGAGGGTGTGTCACGAGAGAAACGGACCGAATCTTGCCCATGCCGCCCCCTTCTTCCGGTCGACCGCATCGCCGGCAGGTAACCCCACAGCGTCGCGCGGAAAGCGCGCGCGACGCGCATGACGCCCGCGCCGTCCCGACGCGCGCTGCGCGCAGTCGCCCGGGCGCACGCCGCGCGGCGGATGCGCGCGCGGAGGGGAGGCGCGCGCCGCAGGGGGAGCGCGCGGCATCCGCACAGAACGGTGCCGAGCCCGTTCGCCAGCGCCGCATGCGCTACATTCCCGCGCTCGACGGCATCCGGACGCTCGCCGTCATCGCCGTGGTGCTCTACCATCTCAATCTGCCGTGGGCGCAGGGCGGCCTTCTGGGCGTCACGATGTTCTTCGTGCTGTCCGGTTATCTCATCACGCGCCTGCTTTTGGCGGAATACGACCAGGCGCACCGCATCGACCTCAAGGATTTCTGGCTTCGCCGCGTGCGGCGCCTGGTGCCTGCCGTCGTGACCGTTGTGGTGGTGACGGCGCTGCTCTGCACGCTGTTCAACCACGTCATGCTTACCAAGATGCGGCCTGACATCGTGCCTTCGCTCCTCTTCTTCAACAACTGGTGGCAGATCTTCAACAACGTCTCGTACTTCAACGCGCTGGGCGACCCCTCGCCGCTCACCCACTTCTGGTCGCTCGCCATCGAGGAGCAGTTTTACCTCGTATGGCCGCCGCTGTTGTTCGCGATGCTTCGCGTCGGCGCGCGCCGTCAGATGGTGCGCCGCGTCGTGCTGGGGCTCGCCGTCGTCTCCGCCGCCGCCATGATGGTGCTGTATAACCCGGCACTCGACCCAAGCCGCGTCTACTACGGAACCGATACGCGGGCGTTTGCGCTTCTTTTGGGCGCATGGCTCGCGTTTGTCCCCGAGCGCTCGATGGGCCCGGCCCATCTGCTGCGCCTGGTGCGCCGGCAGTCCGCTCCGGCGGGTGGGGACCCGGTCTGGCAGGCCGACGCGATGGGTGCGGTGGGGCTCGTCGGCCTTGCGCTCGTCACGGTCTTCACCAACGGCTACACCTCCTTCCAGTACCAGGGAGGCATGCTGCTCACCACGCTTCTGACCATGATGGTCATCGCGGCGGCGGTGCAGGAGGGCGGCCTCGTTGCCCGGGTGCTGTCGCTGCCGCCGCTGGTATGGCTCGGCCAGCGCTCGTACAGTATCTATCTGTGGCACTATCCGCTCCTGCTCCTCATGAACCCCGTCGCCAACATCAACGAGACGCCGTGGTGGATGACCCTCATCCAGCTTGCCGTGGTGGTGGCCGCGGCCGAGCTTTCCTATCGTTTGGTGGAGACGCCGTTCAGAAAGGGCGCCCTGGGGGCGTTTGTACGTCGCGTGCGCGCCGAGGGGGTGCGGCCGGCAGGCATCGTGCGGGCGTATCCGGTGCGCAGCGCGGTGGTCGGCCTTGTGTTTGCCGTGGCGCTCGGCGGGCTGGCGCTCGTGCCTCCCACCTCGGCGCTCTCCGCCGAGGGTGCGGCGCTGCTCGCCGACGGCGAGGCCTCGGTCGCCGATGATGCGGGTGCCGGTAACGAGGCTGCGGGCGAGGCGTCCGCAGGCGATGCCGACGGCGCCGCCTCGGGCGAGGGCGCGGCGCAAGCGGCCCCCGAAGGCGATGCGAGCGGCTTTCCCGCAGGGTCCTACGACGTCCTCATGATCGGTGACTCGGTGTCGCTTCGCGCGGTCTCGGCCTTTGACGCCGCCTTCCCCCACGGCCACATCGATGCCGCCAAGAGCCGGCAGTTCACAGCCGGTGCGGAGGCGTACGCAAGCTACGTGCAGCAAAATCTTGCGGGCAAGATCGCCGTGTTTGCCCTCGGCACCAACGGACTCGTGACCGACGAGGCCATCGACAGCCTCATGGCAACCGTCGGAGAGGACCGCATCGCCGTATTTGTAAACACGCGGAGCCCCCAGCCGTGGGTGCAGGCAACCAACGATGCCCTCGCACGCGCTCCGCAGCGCTACGCCAACGCGCGCGTCATCGACTGGTTCGGCTATTCCGCGGGCCGCAACGACCTCTTCGACGGCGACGGCACGCATCTCTCGGCGTCGGGCGCGCAGGAATACGTCAATCTCATATACGAGAACGTCAAGGCGGACCTGCCCCTGCATCCCGAGGACCACGCCAACGACCCGGCTGTGGTGGCCGTGCACAACGCCCTGAACCAGTCGGCGGCGGCGCTCGCGCCGAAGGCCCATGCGCTCGGTGCGGGCGACCGGTAGCGCGGCGCACCGTCGCCATAGCGCAAGCGCCTCCTGCGCGCCAGGCGCACCGGCGGGGCAACATAACCGTAACATCTGCAACAGAGTGGTAACACGCGCGCCCTGTGCGTTGACTCCATCAAACTAAAGCGGCATACTGACCAACGTCCTAACGAGACGTGCCGGAAATGCTTCGGCACCAACCGGTAAGAGGGTCATCTCACATGAACGTACGCCACCTATCCATTGCTATCGAGATTATCGCCTAGCGCGGGCAGGTGCCACACCGTCCCGCGCGCGTTCGCGGGGCGGCTCGATACGGGGTCGTCGAACATATCGGCGGCCCCGTTTTTGTTTATGCCGAGGTCTGATCCAGAAGGGGGATTGTCAGAATGAACGGTTTGGTAGTGGTTGCGGTAGCGGCGGTGGTGCTGGCCGTCGGCTACGTGCTGTACGGTCGCTGGCTGGCGCGCACGTGGGGCGTGGACGCCGAGGCGCTCACGCCGGCGCGCCGCATGGAGGACGGGAAGAACTTCTCGCCCGCCTCATGCTTCACGGCGTTCTCGCATCAGTTCAGCTCCATCTGCGGTGCCGGCCCCGTGACGGGCACGATCGCCGCTATGATGTTCGGCTGGCTGCCGGTGTTGCTCTGGGTGCTCGTGGGAGGCATCTTCTTCGGCGCCGTGCACGACTTCGGTGCTCTGTACGCGAGCGTTAAGAACAACGGCAAGTCGCTCGCCCAGCTTATCGAGAAGTACATCGGTCGAACGGGGCGCAAGCTGTTCCTGCTGTTCAGCTGGCTGTTCACCATTATCGTCATCGCTGCCTTTGTCGATATGGTCGCCGGCACGTTCATGACGGTGACGGACGCCTCGGGCGCGGTCGACACCGCCGCCTCCTATTACGGCGGCACCGCGGGCACCATCTCGATCCTCTTCACCTTTGTGGCCATCGCCTTCGGCTGGGTGTGCCGCCGCTTCAACTTGGACGGTTGGCGCGAGCTTCTGGTGGGCGTGGTGCTCTTTGTTGCCATGTTCGCCATTGGCATGCAGTTCCCCGTCTATCTCGACAAGATGGGCTGGTTCGCCGTTATCACCGTGTATCTGCTCTTTGCGGCGGCCATGCCCATTCAGGTTCTCAAGCAGCCGCGCGACTACCTCACCAGCATCATGATGCTCGTTATGATCGGTTGCGCCGTGGTGGGCATCTTCGTGCTCGCCCTTGGTGGCGAGGCCGAGATGACCGCGCCCATGGTTGCCGACTTCGGTGCGCTCGCTGAGGGCGGCAGCTTTGTCTTCCCGCTGCTTTTCGTGTCCGTTGCCTGCGGTGCCCTCTCCGGCTTCCACAGCCTCGTGTCTACCAACACCTCCTCCAAGCAGGTGCGCGATGAGCGCGACATGGTCGTCGTTGGTTACGGCGCCATGGTGCTCGAGTCCTTCGTGGGCGTGCTCGCCATCGTATTTGCCGCTATCATGTTCACGACCATGAACACCTCGGGTGCGGGCGGCGCGCTCGTGGGCACGCCGTTCCAGATCTTCAGTCAGGGCGTTGCCCGCGGTATGACGGCGTTTGGGGTGGACGGCACGCTCGCCACGGTCTTCATGACCATGTGCGTCTCCGCGCTGGCACTTACCTCGGTGGATGCCGTCGCCCGCATCGGCCGCCTCTCCTTCCAGGAGTTCTTCGCGCAGGGTAACGACGCCCTCGAGGACGAGCAGGCCGAGCTCACGGGCCTTCCCAAGGTCCTCTCCAACACCTGGGTTGCCACCGTGCTGACCCTGGCTCTGGGTCTTGCGCTCGCATTTGGCGGCTATACCAACATCTGGCCGCTGTTCGGTGCATCCAACCAGCTGCTCGGCGGCATGACGATGATCATGCTCGCGGTGTTCTGCAAGTGCACCGGCCGCAAGGGCTTCATGCTCTACGTGCCCGTGGTGTTCCTGCTGTGCTCCACGTTCACGTCGCTTGTGCAGTCTACGCTCGGGTGCATCACGGCGCTCCAGACGAGCGGCATGGCGGTTGTCGCCACATCCGGCCTGCAGCTCGTGTTTGCAATCCTGCTCATGGTGCTCGGCGTTATCGTGGCCTACAACTGCCTGAAGGAGTTCTTCACCAAGGAGGCTGGCTCGCTGCCCGACGAGGAGCCGGAGTGGACGGAGCTCGGTCGTGCCCGCTGCGCCCATGCCGACACGTCGGATACCGCCGCCGACGCCGCGCACGCTCAGGCATAAGGTTTGCACAAGCTGACTAACGTTGCATGACACGCGAAGATGCGCGCAGCGCACAGCGCAGGGGCCCGGCCGCACCATCGGCTGGGCCCCTGCGCTCGGGATTCTGCAAGAGGCTGTAGGCCCCCGGGGAGGGGGTTAATCATTCTAGTGTCTAGTTGGGACGGGGTGCGCGAAGTAGCCCGAAGAGATGCCAAGGCTCTCACCTGCGATGTTGTTCATCCATCGAGGCGGAGCTACATTCAAAACCGCTCTGGAACTAGGCACTAGAATTAATAACCCCCTGTGAAGCGAGCGACGAGCGGCCGTTCCGGGAGTTTTTTAGCTTTGGTTGCATATCATGTGCCCCTGTCGCCCCCTCAGGCTACAGGGCCCGAAAAAAAGAAAGCAGCTCAGGGCTTTTGCTCTGAGCTGCATGCGTTTGTGGCTGGGGCAGAGGGATTCGAACCCCCGTAACCGGCACCAAAAACCGGGGTCCTGCCGCTGGACGATGCCCCACTGTGCGTTGCTGCGCGTCGCCTTGCGCGTGGCCGGCGATGCGCGGTCCAACCAGTGTACCTAATCGCTCAGCGCATCGCAAACGCCGTCGAGCAGCTGGATGGCGAGCGCCTGCGCGTCACTTGTGGTAAAGGAGCCGATGCGCGTCATGCCGGTGAGCTCGATGCGAATGCGCGCCGGAGCCTTCTCCGCGGCGGCGTACGCCGTGCGCAGCCGGCGCGAAAGGTTGGTGCACGAGGCGAGGTCGATGGTGGCGCGGGGCTGCGCATCCTCGGGGAGCTCGGTGCTCGCGATCTCGAGCACGAGATCGACATCGTCGGGCACGACGTCGTCGCACAGGGTGAAGCCGCTGCTTTCCGTCGTCGCCGAGGCGATGTTCCACATACGCGAGGCAACGTTGCGCGAGATGGGGTCCTCGCCGATGACGGCGATCCGGCAGCGCTCGAGAACGCTCGCGGCACGGGCGAAGCCGGTGCGCACCTCGGATTCGCTCACCGAGGGCTTGCCGCCCCACACATGATGCAAGCGCTTGATATAGCTGAAGGTGTCCTGGAAGGCCATGCCGTCGGCAAAGAGCCCGACGTTTTCCTGAAACTGCTGGAGCGCCGCCTCGGTGTGCGGGCCAAAGTAGCCATCCGCCTCGCCGCAGGAAAAGCCGAGGGCGTTGAGGGCGTCCTGCAGCGTCTGCACGTCGGCGCCGTGGAAGTTGGGCAGGCGCAGGTAGAGGGTGCGGTCGCCCAAGCGGTAGGAAGCGTCGACGAGCTGGCTCCAACAGGTAAGGTCGACGGAGCCATCCGCCGCGAGCCCCTGCTGGGCGCGGAAATCACGGACGGCGGACTCGGTGGACGGTCCAAACTCGCGCGCGCCGGTCTCGGCATCGTCGATGGCGAACCCGAGCGCGGCGAGACGCGTCTGCACGTCCTCGACGGCAGGTCCCTGCATGCCTGGGGTGATCGGTTCCATATGGCCTCTTAACTCAGTGGCGCCCGCGCGGGGTGGGCCGTGCGGGCAAAACGAATCCAGTTTACGTTAGTCTAGCAATTACGCGCGCATCCCGGTTGGGAGACCGCGCGCGCGGCCTCTCGTTCAAGAAAGATTCCATGTCGGCGTGCCCGGTCCTCTGCAGATGCGATTGCGTGCCGGGGCGGCGCGACGATTTGCGCCCCTCTAGGAAGATTGTCGACATTTGGCTGGCACAATGGATGGGGACGAGAGGAGAGCCGATGATGGTGCCGCATCAGACAGACGCGCCGCGCAGGCGGCTGCTCATCGTGGACGATGAGCCGGATATCGTGAGCATGCTCGACGCGTACTTTACCGGAGAGGGGTACGACACGGTGTGCGCGGGTTCCGCGGCGGAGGTGCTCGCTTTGGTAAACGAGGCCGCGGCGCACGCGGCAAAGGCCGCCGGACAGACGACGCTCGCGACGGGCGCGGGACAGCCGGCTTTGGCGCCGACGGCTTCGCTGCCGCGGGCAGGGGGTATCGACCTCGTCCTGCTCGACGTCAACCTGCCGGGCATGGACGGATTCGAGCTCTGCCGCCGCATCCGCGAGCACCTGGCGTGCCCGATCATCTTTCTCACCGCGCGCGTGGAGGACGCCGACCAGCTCGACGGCTTCGCCGCGGGCGGTGATGACTACGTGCTCAAGCCGTTCTCGCTCGCCGTGCTCGGCGGTAGGGTCCGGGCGCATCTGGCGCGCGAGGCGCGCCGTCCTCCCCAGGCGGAGAGCGTGCGCATCTTCTCCGAGGTCACCGTTGACTTTGGACGGCGCGCGGTGACGGTGCGGCCTGCGGGGTCCGCGGCGCCGGTTTCCCTCGAGCTGACGCGCACGGAGTTCGACATCGTGGCGCTTCTGGCCAAAAACCCGGGGCGCGTGTACGACCGTCTCCAAATCTACGAGCAGGTTTGGGATTGGAATGCCGGGGGCGACCCGGGTATCGTGCGGGAGCACGTGCGGCGCATCCGCCGCAAGTTTGCCGAGGCGGGCGGGTCGGTCGACCCCATCGGCACGGTATGGGGCGTGGGATATCAGTGGGTGGCATCATGACGCCCCGCACGAAGCGCACGCTCCGCGCGCGCCTGGGCGCCTGGTGGCGCGGGCTTCCCCTCATGCGCGCCTTTGCCTGCTACACCGTTATCTGCATCCTAGCGGCGGGCGTGGTATCGCTGGTGGCGATCGAGGTGCTCATGACCGCGTACGATCACCTCGACTACGAGCGCAACGCCGAGCGCCTCGTGGTCGATAGCGGCCCCTACGTGTACGACGCGACGACCGACGAGCTCGTGCCGGCCGTGTCCATCGATTTGGCGAGCGGCTTTGGGGACCGCATCCTGTTCTTGGGACTCCGTGGCGGGACGGGCCGTGCAAGCGTCGAGGTGAGCGGCAGGGGCCCGGGGGTCTATCTCGCCGACACGGGCCAGAAGGTGGTCTACGCCACGCTCGATATGCTGCGGGACGACGCGACGCTCAGCATCATGGACTGGGGCGCCAACTACGTTGAGGAGGATTATGCCGAGGCGGGCGGCAATCCGTACGACCCCTCGCCGCTCGCGGTGGGCGATCTTGCGTCCTACGATGCCCGCGAGCGGGCCGAGCGCGCCCAGGTGACCGACGAGCTCGGGGATACCATCGGGCGGCTGGACGCAGCGGACGACGACGTGCTCGTGTCAAACGTGGCGTACTACGTCGCGCAGTCGGCGGAGAGTGCCGAGTCGCTCCTCATGTTGGGGCTCCGCTTGGCGGCGGGATTCTCGCCCTTCGTGGTGCTGGGCGTCTTTGCGGTGATCGCGTTCCGGCGGTTCTACCGCATGCGCCTCGCCGAGCCGCTGGGGGCCCTCCACGCCGCGGCAGACCGCATCGCCGTGCAGGATCTCGATTTCACGGTGGACGAGGTCCGCGGTCGGGAGTTCGGCCGTCTGGCGGAAGCGTTCGAGCGCATGCGCGGCTCCCTCGTGCGGGCTCAGAGCGAACTTTGGGAGACGGCAGAGGCACGGCGGCGGCTCAACGCGGCGTTCGCGCACGATCTGCGCACGCCGGTCACCGTGCTCAAGGGAACGCTCGAGATGGCGCGCGCCCTCGATGCGCCCGCGGAGGAGCCCGGCCAGGCGCCTGACGGCGCGCGTGTGGTGCCCGACACGGTGCTCGATACGCTGACGGCGCAGGTGAGCCGGCTTGAGGCGTATGCGCAGGCGATGACCGGGGTGACCAAGCTCGAGGACCGCCCCGTGAGGCCGGAGCCCATCGCCTTTGCGGAGCTCGGGGACGAGCTCGTGCAGACGGCGCGCCCCATGGTAGAGCGCGCGGGGCTCAGGCTCGATGTGCACACTGTCGATGAGCGTGACAGCGGCGCGCCGCGTGCCGGCGTGCGAGGGGGAGCGGGTCCGACCGCGGGCGTCGCGGCATCTGGCGAGGCGCCCCTCATGGTCGATGTGGCGCTTGCGGACGAGGTGCTCGGCAACATGGTGAGCAACGCGAGCCGCTATGCCGAGCACGTGGTAGCGCTTGAGCTGCGGGCGTATACCCGGGACGGCGGCGCATGGCTCAGCATGACAGTTGCCGACGACGGGCCGGGCTTCTCATCAGAGGCGCTGCACCATGGGTGCGATGCGTTCTTTGGCGAGGCGAAGTCTGCCGAGCACTTCGGGCTGGGCCTTGCCATCGCCTCGACCTTGATCAGGCTGCACGGCGGCTCCGTCGAGCTCGCCAACGGGCCCTCGGGGGGAGCGCGGGTGACGGCAACCGTGGATGTGGGGGCGTGCGACGCGGACGCGCCGGAGCCCCTTCCTCCACGGGGGTTAGCAAAACCTTAACAGTCCCTTATACAGTAGATAACAGGCTCTTCTCTACACTCAAGACATACGTCTGCGATCCCGGTGCCACGGGCGCCGTCGGCGGGGCGAGGTGCTGCGGGCGCCGCATCGTCTCCCGGGCAGCGCGAGGAGAGGAGACCTGCCGGATGGTAGGAGAGATAGCGATGGATAAGACTCCCGCAACGGGCGCGGCGCTGCAGGTGCCCCTCGCCACGGCTGAGGCGCATCTGCCGGCGGACGGTGGCCCTACGGTGCAGACGGCGGATGCCGCTCGGTCCACTCGGCGCTTATCACGCGGCACGCGGCGCGCGCTCGTTATCGCCGTGGCCGTGCTCGTGCTTGCGGCAATAGGTGTCGCCTGCTGGGAGTACCTGCCGGGCGTGTACGCGTGGCTTACCGATGCCGAGGCCGTGCGCGCGTATGTGGCCGACCACGCCGTGCTCAGCCGCCTCGCTATGGTGGGCATCAACGCGCTGCAGGTGCTTTTGGCATTCCTCCCCGGCGAGCCGGTGGAGCTCGCGAGCGGTTACGCCTTCGGTTTTTTGGAGGGCACGCTGCTGTGTCTCGTGGCGAGCGCGGTTGCGTCGACGGCCATCTTTGCGGCGGTGCGCGCGTGGGGCTGGCGCGTGGTGGGGCTCTTCTTCGATCGGAGCCATCTCGAGCGCTTCGGATGGCTCAACAACGTGCGCAAGCTCGAGCTCGTGATGCTCATCGTGTTTCTCATCCCCGGCACGCCCAAAGACTTCCTCACGTATTTCGCGGGACTCACCCGCATGCGCTATCTGCCGGTTCTCGCGATCACCACGTTGGGGCGCATCCCCTCGATCGTAACGTCCACGATGGCGGCGTCGGCGTTTGGCGACGGCAACTACGCAGCTGCTATCGCGGCGGTGGTGGTGGCCGGCGTGCTCATCGTGGCGGGCGGCGTTGCCTATAAGCGGCTCGAGGCGCACGAGCTCGTATAAACCATGGCGTACGCGCCCGAACATCACCGCTGGTAACACACGGGGCAATCGAATCGGCGCTCTTATAATCGGAGTAGGTTGAGCGTGCTGAGCACTATGCTACTGTAGCCGCTCCACAAAGAAGTCTGCCATATCCATAAAGAGCGAGCGCCCCGCGTTGTCGAGCTCAACGCTCGCGAGCGTCTTTTTGGCGCGCGCCACTAGGGCAAGTGCCCGCTCGTGCGCCGCCGCGAGCGCCCCGGTCTCCTCGAAAATCGCCACGGCGCGATCGAGAACCGCCTCATCGCTTGACCCGGCGCGTAAGATAGCCTCCAGCTCTTTGCGCACCGCAGGCGCGGCGTGCTCCAGGGCGTAGACCGCGACGAGCGTACGCTTGCCCTCGGTGATGTCGGAGCGGTAGTCTTTGTCGCCCGCGTCGCCCACAAGGTTCAGCAGGTCGTCTTGAATCTGAAAGGCAAGGCCCGTGTCGAGGCCGAACGAGCGCAGCGCTTCCACCTGCTCGTCGCTCCCGCCGCCGATGATCGCGCCCACGGCGAGCGGGACCGCGCCCGAGTAGTGCGCCGTCTTGAGCGTCGCCATGGCAAGGTAGTCGTCAACCGTAAGATCGAACCGGCCGTCGCGAACCCAGCCAAGGTCGAGTGCCTGCCCCTCGATGGTACGCTGCGTCATGGTGGTAAGCTCGCCAAGTACGCGGAGCTTCACATGCTCGGCTAGGCCCGCGTCGCGAAGTACGACATCGGTGACGAGGATGAGCCCGTAATCGCCGGCGTTTATGGCGAGCCCCTCGCCGATTACCCGGTGCAGGCACGGTTTCCCGCGGCGGAGCTCCCCGTGGTCGGCGATGTCGTCGTGGATGAGGGCGGCACTCTGGAAGTGCTCGATTGCCGCCGCCGCGCTCCGCGCCCGTGCGGGGTCGCCGCCCACCGCACGGCACGCCGCGAGGCAGATGAGCGGGCGGTGCCGTTTGCCGCCGTTTGCCGTAAAGGCCCGAAGCGGCCCGTAAAGGTAGTCGTCGAGGTCGGCGCGGTCGGTCTTGTCCTCAAAAAACGAACCGAGGTACGCATCGAGGTCGCCGTGGTGCGCGGCTAGATAGGCGGCGAAGGCGTTGGGCATGGGGCGCTCTTTTCTGGAATGAGGAAGAGGTGCTTTCTGGGGAGGGGCTTTCGGAACGGGGCGGGCTAAACAGGACGGGCGCATCTGGCAGATACGTGCAAGCCAGATGCGCCCGTTTTTGAGGCAAGTGAGGTTACTGCGCTGTGGCGTAGCCGTCGGGGTTTTTGGACTGCCAGTTCCACGAATCGCGGCACATGTCGTCGATATCGAACTTGGCCTCCCAGCCCATCATCTCGCGGGCCTTGGTGCAGTCGGCGTAGTTGGCCGTCACGTCGCCGGCGCGGCGATCCTCGATGACATAGGGGATCTCGTGCCCGCAGGCGGCGGAGAACGCGCGGATGATCTCGAGCACCGAGGTGCCCGTGCCGGTGCCGAGGTTGAAGATCTCGACGCCCGTCTTGCCGTTCATCCATGCGAGCGCCGCCACATGCCCCGTCGCGAGGTCGCAGACGTGGATGTAGTCGCGCACGCCGGTGCCGTCGGGCGTGTCGTAGTCGCCGCCAAAGACGTGCACGGTGTCGCGCTTGCCGATGGCGGTCTGCGCCACGTAGGGCACGAGGTTGTTGGGGATGCCCTTGGGGTCCTCACCGATGAGGCCCGAAGGATGCGCGCCGATGGGGTTGAAGTAGCGGAGCAGCACGACGTTCCACTCCGGATCCGCTGTGTGGAAATCGGTCAGGATCTGCTCGATCATCCACTTGGTCCAGCCGTAGGGGTTGGTCGCGGGCTTCTTGGGGCTCTCCTCGGTCAGCGGCAGCGCGTCGGGGTCGCCGTAGACAGTGGCCGAGCTGGAGAAGATGATGGACTTGCAGCCGTGCTGGCGCATGACATCGCAGAGCACGAGCGTGTTCTCGATATTGTTGTGGTAGTACTCGAGCGGCTTCTGCACGCTCTCGCCCACCGCTTTGAAGCCGGCAAAGTGGATGACGCGGTCGATCCTGTGTGCGCTGAAGATGCGCTCGAGTGCATCGCGGTCGAGGACGTTGGCCTCGTAGAACGTGAGGTTCTGCGCCGCCTCGGGACCGACGATCGTCTTGATGCGGTCCACCGCGACGGGGCTCGAGTTGGAAAGGTCGTCGACAATTACCACCTGGTAGCCGCGCTCAAGAAGCTCGACCACGGTGTGCGAGCCGATAAAGCCGGCACCACCCGTTACGAGGACGCAGGTTTCGTCGGCAGAAAGCGTGCGAGACATGGCGGATCTCCTTCCGATGAGGGTCCCCCAGAGTATAGCGCAGCGACCCTTGGGGCGGCGGGCGGATGGCCGGTGCGGGCGCACGCATCGCATCGCATACGGTCTATGTAAATCAGACGGACGGGCGCATATTGCGTTATCCTTGATACTACGTTCGGCGACATATACACACACTACTAACGGAGCAGGTATGTCACAGCGCACAAACACCAACCACGAACGGATGGACGAGTCCGCGCTCACCAACGCCTTTTTGAGCATCGCGTACCAAGACCAGCTCTCGCGCCGGAGCGTCCTCAAGGGGCTCATGGGCCTTGCCGGGGCGGCTGTGCTGTTTGGCCTGCCGCGTGCGGCGGGCGCCGCGGAGGCCACGCAGGAGACGCTTGATGCGCTGGCAGACGCCCAGGCTGAGTACGATGCCGTGCAGGCGCAGCTCAACGAGATCGCCTCGCAGTTCCAGGCGCTCTCCGTCGAGCAGGAGCAGACGCTCTCGCAGATCGAGGACGTCCAGCTGCAGATTGACGACACGCAGGCGCAGATCGATAAGAAGCAGGAGGAGCTCGCGGACAAGCAGGGGCAGCTTGCCACCCGCGTGACGGCGAGCTACAAGGACGGCGGCAACAACGCCCTCGCCCTGCTCTTCTCGTCCGAGTCGTTTGACCAGCTGCTCTCCAACATCTACTACATCGATAAGGTGAACGCTGCCGACCGCGCGTCCATCGAGGAGATCAACCAGATCCAGGCGGAGCTCGAGCAGCAGAAGGGCGAGCTCGAGACGCAGAAGGCCGATCTGGAGGAGCTCCGCGAGCAGCAGACGCAGCAGCTCTCCGAGATGCAGGCGAAGCAGAACGAGGTCCAAGAGGTCTTGAACGGCCTTTCGGGCGAGGTGCAGGAGCTCATTGCCCAGCGCGACGCCGAGATTGTGGCGGCTGCCGAGGCCGAGGCTCGCGCTGCCGAGGAGGCGCGCCGCCAACAGCAGCAGCAGGGCGGCAGCTCCTCTGGCGGCGGTGGCGGCTATATCCCGGAGGCCGGTAGCGGCCAGGATTACAATGCGGCGACGGCGGCGCAGAAGCGCGTGGTCAATGCCTGCTATGCCACGCCCTCGCCCGGTGCCAACTACTGCGCCATGTGGGTGTCGCAGGTGTTCTCTCGTGCCGGGTATTCCTACATGGGCGGCAACGCCAACGATATGTACGCGCGTTACTGCACGTACTCCAGCAAAGCGCAGCTGCAGGTGGGCATGATCGTGGCCGTCTCGACCTACAGCAAGAACCTTGCGGGTCAGATCTGGGGTCACGTGGGCATCTACATCGGCGACAACCGCGTCATGGAGAACATCGGCTACATCAACACCAACAACCTCGACAGCTGGTGCAACTACTACGGTGACACCGTGACCCCGCGCTGGGGCTGGGCCATGGGCATCAACCTCGCGGCGTAAGCACTCGGCGTGCGGCGACCGGCGGCCTTGCCGCACGTTGCGGGCCCGCTGCAGCGCCGCAGGCGCGCGTGGTCAAAAACGTTACCTTTGCGTGCCATCAAGAACTGACGAAATCGTAAGGGCGTCCCCATAACGGACGCCCTTTCTTGTATCGAGCTAACGTTTTGGCGGGGCGGCTCGGTTTTTCGCTAGCGTTGCCATAGCAATCAACATCCAAGGGGAGGAAGTTATCCACGAGCGCGTACTCGCCCTGATCGCGCGCGAGACCGTGGCGCGCGGCTCGCTCAACATCAGCAAGGCTGACTTCGCCCGGAGCCTCGACTGCAGCACCCGCTCGCTCGACCGCTCCGTTACGCGCTTGCGCCGCGAAGGGCTGGTATCCACCGAGCCCGTGTACGGCGCGAGCGGCGCGCAGCTGGGCAACACGTATCGCGCCACGCGCAAGGGCAAAGAGGTCGCCGAGCGCTTTCTTGCGGCAGAGGACGCGTCAGCAGCGGAATCGTCGCAGGGCTAGGCGCTTCCCCAAAGGTCCGTGATGCGTCGCCGAAACGCCTCCGCAGCGGGGGAGAGCGCCTGGTAGCGCTTCCACGCGATCGTGATGCTGGCCGTCACGGGTGGCTCGAGCGGGCGGAAGGTGAGGCCCGTGGCGAGCGTGGTCTCGACGATGCCCTCGAGACTCACCACGTAGCCCACGCCGGCGCGGGCGAGTGCGGCCGCGTTGTAGAGCAGATTGTAGGTGGCGACGATGTCGAGCTCGCCAGCGTCGCGATGAAACCACGGGCCCAGCTCGCTATTGCCCTGGGCGGAGAGGATGAGCGGCATGTCGACCAGGTCCTCCACGCGCAGGACCTCGCGGGCGCAGAGCGGGTCGTCCCGCCGCATAAAGACGCCCCAACGGTCGCAGGCGGGCAGGGCGAGTGTCTCGTAGCGAGCAAGGTCGACCTGGCCGATAAAGAGGCCAAAGTCGATGAGGCCCTTCTCGAGGCGCTCGCGCACGTCCTCGGCGTTGCCGCTGTGCAGGGCAAAGCGCACTAAGGGATAGGTGCTCTGCATTTCGGCGATCACGCGGGCGACGAGGTCCATCGCGGGCGTCTCGCCGCTGCCGATGCGCACCTCGCCCGCGATGGTCTCTGCGGAGACGCGCAGCTCGGCTTCGGTCCTGCCCACCAAATCGACGATCTCCTCGGCGCGCCGGCGCAGGCGCATGCCCTCCTCGGTGAGCTCGATGTGGCGGCTACCGCGGTTGAAGAGCTTGACGTCGAGCTCGCGCTCCAGGTCCTGCATCTGGCGCGACAGCGAGGGTTGCGAGAGGTGCAGCGCCTGCGCCGCGCCCGAGATGGTGCCCTCGCGCGCGATGGTGAGAAAGTATTGCAGGTGGCGGAGCTCCATTGGTTTTCCCTCCAACATCTGAGCGCGGCCGTTGCCTAGGGCGTTACGAATAGAACCTCATCAACTATACCTGTTGCGCATGGCGGGTGGGCTGTATCAATCTGCTTGCACCCTGGCCGAACCTGCGACGGCGAAGGGATGTCCTCCCGGGCGGGTCCAATCTGCCGGCTCACGTTCCGCCGAGGCCGCTCTTTGCAGGAACTCGCGTTAAGGCCCTCTAGGGGCGCGGAAAACGGGCCTAAGCGCGGTTTCCTTGAGGACGGGCGGTCGGTGGGGATCGGCGACGGACGGTCGAGCAGGAGGGGTTCTTTCGCGTCTCTTCCAAAAGTCTTCGCTGCGCCGTAAGTAACGGGGTGCCAGCGCGTATAATTTCGGCAAGGAAAACGCGCCTGCGGCAGTGCTGCCCGCGCCGACGAGATGAGGTTCAATGAAGGAGCTCGAGGAGTACATCGCCCAGTACGGCACGGTAAAGGAAGGCAACGTCCTTAAGGTCGACGCGTTCCTCAACCATCAATGCGACGTGGAGCTCTTCGACCGCATGGGCGCCGAGTGGGCGCGGCTCTTTGCGGGAAAGCAGATCGACAAGATTCTCACCATCGAGGCCTCCGGCATCGGCATCGCATGCGTGGTGTCGCGCCACTTTGGCAACGTCCCGGTGGTGTTTGCCAAGAAGTATCAGTCCATCAACCTCGACGGCGAGCAGTACTGCACCTCCATTCACTCCTTCACCAAGCAGAAGGACTTCCACGTCATCGTGGCCAAGAAGTTCCTGCATGAGGGCGAGCACGTGCTCTTGATCGATGACTTCCTGGCCAACGGCTGCGCCCTGAACGGTCTTATCGAGCTGTGCGAAGAGGCGGGGGCCATCGTCGAGGGCATCGGCATCGCCATCGAGAAGGGCTTCCAGGACGGCGGCAAGAAGCTGCGCGAGCGCGGCTACGACCTGCAGTCGCTCGCCATCGTGGAGTCGATGGACCCGGCGGCGGGAACGGTGTCGTTCCGTCACTAGATGCGGGCAACGGGGCGGTGGCGCCGGCCGGGTGCGACCGGCCCCGTTGCCGTGCCGTGCCGGCACGCGAGGCCTTAGGGTAGGCGCAGCACCTCGACGAGACGCCAGGGGCCGGCGCCCGCCCCATCGGGCTGCTCGTCGGCGCGCGCCTCGTCAAAGGTGTAGACGCACGTGGTGCAATTGCCCCAGCCGGCGTTGAGGACGGGCATCGGGTCCTCGATGGCACGCAGGAAGTTGAAGTTGGCGCCGCCGTGGGCGACGGCGAGCACCGCGTCGTGCCCGGGGCGCATCATGGCCTCGGTGAGGGTGGCGACCATGCGGTCGCGCACGGCATCCGAGGACTTGCCGCCAAACTGCAGGTAGTACGTGCGGCATGCCTCCGGATCGTTCTCGGCCAAGAAATCCTGCTGCGCCTCGAGATCGCCGTAGAACATCTCGCGAAGGCCTTTGAGCCGCTCGTAGGTATCTGGCCGGCGGGCGGGTTCGAGTTCGGCGAGCGCGAGCTCGAGCGTGTCCGAGGCGCGCTCCGCCGTAGAGCAGTACGCCGCGTCAAAATGCGCGCCGCGCTCGCGCAGGAGCGTTCCCATGGCGCGGGCCTGCTCCCGGCCGCGGTCGGTCAGAGGCGAGTCGCACCACCCTTGGATGCGGTGCTGACGGTTGAACATGGTCTCGCCGTGGCGCATGAGATAGAGCGTCTTCAAGCTTTCCACCTCCCAAAACGTCGTTACAGGGTGACGGCTGCGCCCGGAAGGGGTGCGAGCACGCGCTCGGGGCGATCCACATGGTCAGCCAGAACGCGCGGGTCGCCGTTGAACGTCGACCAATCGGGCGCGTCGACGGTGCCCCAGTGGATGCAGAGCAGGCGCGCGTGCGGATAGGCGTTGGCGAGCCGCACCGCCCCCTCGAAGGTGATGTGCCATTCGTTGTCCGAGAAGTCGAGCAGGATGAGGTCGGGCTCGGGCATCTCCAGCTGTTCGGGCAGGAGCTTGGAGTCGCCGGGGAGCCAGATCGTGCCATCCGGCGTGTCAAACCAGTAGCCGCAGTAATCCTCGCGCTGCCAGACGCGGTAGCCCCACTTCTTGGAGTCGTTTTGCCACGTGTGCCATGCTGGCGTGAGGCGCGCCGTCACGCAGCCGACCGCAAACGTGTCGCCGATGGCATGCCCGATGGCGGGCAGATGCTCCTTGTCGCGCGCGACCTCTGCCACATAGCGCGGGGCGTGATAGGAGGGACACGCGCCGGCAAGGTCGCGGCAGGTGGTGCGGCTGAAGTGGTCGTTGTCGATATGGGTGATGAGGACGGCGTCGAGCGCGGGGACGTCCGCGGGCGCGATGGGCGCCTCAAAGACGACGGGCATGTCGAACCCCTCGAGCACGGGGTCGATCATCAGGCGGGTGCCGCGGGCGTTGATGAGGAGGCCCGCACCCCCGAGCCACGTGACGGCAGTGTCATCGCGCGGTGCAAAGGCGTCCGCGGTGATGGGGGCGGTTCCGACTGGCACGGCTTGGCCGCGCGCGTTGGTGGCGACGGTTTGGGCGGGATCGACTGCGGGGGCGGTGCGGTTTGACACGGTGCTTCCTTTCGGTAGGAGGGATGGTGCGGCGGCCGCTCGGTCTCCGCGGGGTTAAGGGGCTATAGAGACGGGAAGCGCCGTGCGGCCGCCGCGCGCTGCCCGCGAGATGATTGCGTCAGTGCGTGTAGTGAGCGAGGCACATCCCGGTGAAGTCGCGCATCTCCGTGCGGAAATCGATGGTGCGCCGTGCAAGGCCCGCGAGTTCGATGGCCTCAATCACGAGCGGATTCTCATGGCACCAGCCGCTTGCGCCCACCGCATGGCACCAGACGGAGAAGAGCATCTGCGCCACGCGTTCGGGATCGGCGGAGAGATTGTGGGAAAAGCGCGTGACGAGGGCGTCCTGTCCGGCGTAGTAGCGCGCCTTGAACGCGGCAAGACGCTCGACGGTGCAGTTGGTCTCGATGATGGTGAACAAGAGGTCGCTGTAGCGAAAATAGTCGCGATGGCTCACGAGCTGCTCGGTCCAGACCTCGGCGAGCACGGCGGGGGAGTAGGTGCTGCCCTCGGGGTAGGCCGCGAGCAAGTCGGTGGTATAGGCGTCCTGCGCATCGGCGCAGAGCTCCAAGAAGATCTCCTCCTTGGTGGTCACATATTTGTAGAGCGCGGCGCGCGACCAGCCGAGATGCTCCGCGATGGCGGCGAGCGTTATCTCGTGGTAGGGGTGCTCGGCGAAGAGCTCTGCGGTGGCCTGCTTGATTTCGGCCATGCGCTGCCCTTTCTGCTCGTCGCTGCGTGCGCGGATAAAGTCTGTCATGCGGCGCTTCACTCTCCCTGGATTATGTTGGTTCCAGATGGTAACAATCTTCTCGTAAAAAGACAATTAGACAACGAAAGAAAAGAAAAATACTTGTCAAGTGACGTAGCGTAGCGTATATTGCAGACAAGGAGCGCGAGCAACCGACGTCGCTTGAATGCGTGCCCGATAGTCGGCATGAAGCGCTTCGGAGATGCGAGGGGCCGTTGCGGCCCGGCGCGCGACCATGCCGGAACAGCCGGCGGAGGGGAAGGTCAGTATGGCTATTACCGTGAATCTGTACTACACCGGCGAGAATGGGGCGGCGCGCAAGTTCGTCGAGGAGATGGAGGCATCCGGTACGGCCGATGCCATCCGCGCCGAAGAGGGCAATGTCCGCTATCGGTACTTTCAGCCGCTTGACGACCCGGAGACCATTTTGCTGATCGACGCGTGGGAGAGCCAGGAGGCCCTCGACGTGCATCATGCGTCGCCGATGATGACCAAGATCGCTGAGCTGCGCGACAAGTACGACCTGCACATGACGGCGGAGCGCTACCGCACCGATGAGGCAGGCCTGCCCGCGCACGACCAAGCGTTCATTCGCCAATAGGAGTCTCAGCCAGGGGGAGGCATGGACATGCAATATACCGCACTTGGACACTCAGGGATTCGCATTCCGCGCCTGTGCCTTGGCGGCATGAGCTTTGGCGAGCGCATTCCCGGCGGGCATCAGTGGACGCTCGATCAGGCGGGCACGACGGCGGTTGTGAAGCGTGCTTTCGAGCTCGGCCTGACCTTTATCGACACGGCCAACTGCTACGCGGCGGGGACGAGCGAGCAGTTTATCGGCAACGCCCTGCGCGATCTCGGCGTGCGCCGCGAGGATGTGGTGCTGGCGAGCAAGGTGTTCTTCAACGAGGGACGCCTGGGCGCCGCGGCCATCCAACGCGAGATCGAGGGGACGCTCAGAAGGCTTGGCACCGATTACCTCGATCTCTACATCATTCACCGTTTCGACTACGCGACGCCCATCGAGGAGACGATGGAGGCGCTCGACGGCCTGGTGCGCGCCGGCAAGGTCCGCGCGCTCGGTGCGAGCGAGATGTACGCCTATCAGCTGCACAACATGCAGGTTGTGGCCGAGCACAACGGCTGGACGACGTTTACGAGCATGCAGTGCCACTACAACCTTCTGTATCGCGAGGACGAGCGCGAGATGATTCCGGTGTGTCGTCAGTTTGATATGGCGCTCACCCCCTACAGCCCGCTTGCGTCGGGGCATCTGTGCCGCCCGACGTGGGACAGCGACTCGGTGCGCTCCGCGACGGATGGCACCATGCGCCAGAAGTACGATGCCGACCGTAAGCGTGATATGCCCATCGTGGCGCGTGTGGCGGAGGTTGCCGAGCGCCGGGGTGTTCCGATGGCGCGCATCGCGCTTGCGTGGCACCTTGCGCGCGGGGTGGAGGCGCCCATCATCGGCTGCTCGAGCCCGAGGCGCGTGGACGATGCGGTCGCGGCACTCGATATCGCGCTCGCGCCAGAAGAGGTGGCCTATCTTGAAGAGCCCTATGTGGCGCATGAGCTCGTGGGTCCTCTGGCGCGCCCCGGAGAGAAGCCGCTGGCGGGCACCAACGATCCCAACAAGCGCTAATCCAACGGACGGGGCGGGGATAACGGCGAATCGGCGGTTAGCTGGGCGCCGTGTGGAGGTCGTGGCGGCGCGGCGCGCCCTTCTCGACCTCCCGGTGAGGGGGTTATTCATTCTAGTGCCTACTTTACGGAGGGCACCGCGAGTAGCCGTGATTTCGAGCACGCCTCTGACCAGCCCTTTCTTTGGAGCATCGCGTGCTTTCTACCTTGAGGAAGGGCGCCAAAGTAGACACTAGAATGAATAACCCCCTGTATCCCTGCGTCGTTCCTTCAGTTTCCGGTGGAGAGAAGCGAAAACAGTGGTTGACGAGCTGAAACCTGGAGTCGACTCAAAGGGAATATCTTGCCTCGAAGGTTTGAACGAGGAGGTATCGCTATGCGTAAGGTATTGGTTGCGTATTTCTCGGCAAGTGGGACGACGGAGCGTGTCGCAGGCGACATCGCGCGCGCGACGGGCGGCGATCTGTATGAGATCGCACCGCAGGAGCCCTATACGGCGGCGGACCTCGATTGGAGGAACCCGCAGAGCCGCACCTCTCTTGAGCATGCGGATGACGCCTGCCGACCGGCGCTCGCCGTCGAGCTGCCCGATACGGCGGGGTACGACGCCGTGTTTGTAGGCTTTCCCATCTGGTGGTACGTCGAGCCGCGCATCGTCGACACATTTGTCGAGGGGGCGGACCTCGCCAACAAGGTGGTCATCCCCTTCGCCACTTCGGGTGGGAGCGGCATCGGCCGGGCGGAAGAGCGCCTGCACGGGCTCTGCCCGGGCTCCGCATGGCGGCCGGGCAAGTTGCTCAACGGTGTTGATGCCGGCGCGTGGGCGGGCGGGTACGCGCTGTAGGGGAGGTGCGTATGCATATCGTCATCTTGCAGGGGAGCCCTAACGCCAAGGGGTCGACCGCCCTCATGGTCGATGAGTTCAGCCGCGGCGCGCGCGAGGCGGGGCACGACGATGGGATGCTCCCATCCTAACGATCGGAGGTACGAATGGCAGCAACCGTATACTTCACCCGTGACGTTTCGCCCGAGAGCGTGGTGGCGCTCTATCGCAAGCTCGCCATTGAGCTTCCTGGCAAGGTGGCCGTAAAGGTTCACTCCGGCGAGCGCAGCAACCAGAACTACCTCACGCCGGAGTTTTGGAAGCCGATGGTGGATGAGGTCCATGGCACCATCGTGGAGTGCTAACGCACGGGCACCCCTCGACGCGGGGCGTTTAGGCCAAAAGGTAACGGCGGCGCTTGCTCTGGGCGGGCGCCGTCGCTCGTATATAGCCCGCTTCAAGGAGGCTCCGCATGTCGCGCCGAACGGTCGCGACGTTGATGTCGAGCTCCTCCGAGATCTCGTTGATGCTTGCTGGGGTGGTGCCGTATCGCGGGGCGCGGGTGGGTGGTGCTAGGCGCACGAGCCTTTGAGCTCGTGTAGAAACAGCCGCGCGGTATGGGGCAGCGCCACACCGCGTTTCCATGCGACGTCAATAACCGAGGTTGCAGGTGGATAGAGCAGCCGGAAGGCGAGGCCGGTGTCGCCGCCCGTCGCCGTGATGCTCTCGTGGCTGATCAGGCGGCACATGCCCTCGCGAACAAATACGGCTGCGTTGTAATTAAGGTTGAAGGTGCCGGCGATGTCGAGCTCCGCAGCGTTTTCGCCAAACCAGGTGCCGAGGATACCGGCGGGCGCGTTGTCGCGGCAGAAGCGCTCGGGCAGCAGGATGGGCAGGTCGCAAAGGTCGGCGGGGCCCACGGTCTCTTGGGCGCAGAGCGGGTCGTCGTCGCGCATGAGCACGCCCCACGCGTCGGTGGGGTGCAGGCGCAGGTGGTCGTAGCGGTCGATATCGGTGTAGGACATGAGGACGGCAAAGTCGTCCACCCCGTGCTCGAGGCGCTCGATGAGGTCGATGGCGGTGCCGCTGTGCAGATGGAAGCGCACGCCGGGGTACCGGGCGCGAAACGCGTGGGCGGCGCGGGCGACGACGCTTATCCCCTCGCTCTCGCCAGCGCCGATGTGGATGTCGCCGGCAACGATCTCGTCGGGTTGGGTAAAGTCGGCAGTGGTCTGATCAGCGAGCCCCACAATCTCCTCGGCGCGCCGGCGCAGGTAGAGACCGCGCTCGGTAGGGGTGACGCTTCGGGCGTGACGCTCGAGGAGCGGCGTGCCGAGCTCGCGCTCGAGTGCGGCGATTTGGCGCGAAAGCGCCGGCTGGGTGACGTGCAGTACGTCGGCGGCGCGCGACATGGTTCCCTCTTGGCACACGGTGAGAAAGTAGCGCAGCGTACGGAGTTCCATGGGGCATCACCTATAACAGACACTCATAACGCACTATAAGACATAAGCAATAGTATTTTATCTTGGCGAGCTGCACAATGGAGCGGACAGACAAAGCGAGCAAGAACGGATTCGTCCAAGAGGGGGTGGATACGGTGCGCATCACGGTTGCCATGGACGGTTGTGCGGTAGCGGGAGAGCTGAACGACACGCTGCCCGCCCACGCTCTCGCAAGGCTCCTGCCGCTCGACCTCACCTTTATCGGGACGGGCATCGCGCTGTGCGCGCCTCTGCCGGTCGAGCTCCCTTGGGACGACGCGCCTATCCATTGCGGTTGGCGCGACGGAGACATCAACTACAGCGTGCAGGGCAGGTGGCTCGCCGTGCTCTGCGGCGACGAGGAAAACTCTGGCCGTTACGGCGGTCAGTGCACCATAGGCCACATCGAGGGCTCGCTCGAACGCCTGGGTCGCCTGACGGGCGCGCACGCCGCCAGAATCGTGCGCGCATCTGGCTCGGCCATGGCGGACGAGGGAGCGCAACGGGAGGCGACCGCATGACAGAGATAGCTTCGACCCTCGGGAGCATGCTCTCCCTCATCATCGTGACGCTCATGGGCTACATCGCGGCTAAGGTGGGATTTCTAACCGCGGACATCCGACCCAAGATATCGGGCCTCATCTTCAACATCACCTTGCCCTGCACCATTCTCGCGTCGGTGGGGGAGGTCGATCCCGCCACGGGGACGGACGCCATCACCTGGTCGCTCGTGCTGGGAGCGGCCCTCTTCTTTGTGATGCTCGCCGCCGGGGCCTTAGCCAACCTCGTGCTGCGCACGCCGCGCGGAGAACGCGCGCTGTACCTCTGGATGAGCGTGCTTACCAACACGGGTTTCATCGGGTTTGCGGTGCTCGAGTCCATCTTTGGCGGGGCATCTGTGTTTCTTGGGAGCATCTTTATCGCCATCTCTAACGTGTTTATCTATAGCATCGGCGTCGCGGCGCTGCGCTCGGGCTCGACGCATGCCGAGAGCTCCGCGCACGGTGGTGCCCGCCGCAGGCGCACCGTCGACGTCCGCGGCATGCTGAAAGATATGCTCAACGTTCCGCTCGTGGTGAGCCTGGTCGCCATGGTGATCTTCTTCGCGGGAATCCCCGTGCCCGCGCCCCTCATGCGGGCGGCGGATATGGCGGGCGGCATTACCTCGCCGCTCGCCATGATGCTCGTGGGCCTCTCCATCGCCGACGCCCATCTGGGCGCCGTGCTCCGGCAGGGGCGTCTCTGGGTCTTTACGCTCGTCCGGTTCCTGCTCGCGCCGCTCGCCGCGTACCTGCTGCTGGCTCCCGTGGTGCCCAGCGAGCTCGCCCTCGGCGTCTTCACGGTCATGCTCGCCATGCCCACGGGGTCCATGGCGGCGCCCATTGCGGCCACCTATGGGCGGGACGCCGAGCTTCCCGCTCAGGGGACCATCGTCGCCACGCTCGCCTCGTTTGCCATTGTGCCGGTGCTCATGGTGGTGATGCGCATGTGACGGGGCGGGTGCCGCTCCCCGGAGGCCGCCTCGCCCTCGCGTCTGGTCGAGGCGGTGCGTCTCGGAGGAGCCCTTCACCTGGAGCGTACTCAAGGTTTTATCATGGTCCACAGGCAGGCCGGCGCCTCCGAATACCGGCAGAATAGGAGCAGAAATGGCAGTAAAGCAGACAGCCGGGCGCAATCAGCTGGGCGTGGTGGCGCCCAAGTTCGCCGAGCTCAACGACGATGTGCTCTTTGGCGAGGTGTGGGCGCGCGAGGACAAGCTCCCGCTCAAGATGCGCTCTATCGTGACGGTGGTGACCCTTGTCGCCAAGGGTATGTTCGACAGCTCGTTCGAGCACCATCTCATGACCGCCAAGGCCAACGGCGTTACGCGCGATGAGATTGCCGAGATCCTCACCCACGAGGCGTTCTACGCCGGCTGGCCCAACGCGTGGGCGGCGTTCCGCATGGTCCTCAAGGTCTATGGCGCCGAGGAGGACGAGGGCGCGCAGGCGAGTTTCAAGCCGATGTTCGGCATGGGCCAGCCCAACGATGCCTTTGCGCAGTATTTCATCGGCAACTCGTATCTCAACCCGCTGACTTCGGCCGATACCGCGGGAGTGGCGCTCTCCAACGTCACGTTTGAGCCGGGCTGCCGCAACAACTGGCACATCCACCATGCCGACAAGGGCGGCGGCCAGGTGCTTATCGTCACCGACGGCCGTGGCTGGTACCAGGAGTGGGGCAAGGAGCCGCAGCTGCTCGCCCCCGGCGACGTGGTGGTCATCCCCGAGGGCGTCAAGCACTGGCACGGCGCCGCGGCAGACAGCTGGATGAGCCACATCGCCTACGGCGTGCCGGGTGAGAACTGCTCGAACGAGTGGCTCGAGCCGGTAAGCGACGACCAATATCCGCAGGCATAGACACGCCGGAGCGGGCGGCGCCGGGCGGGGTTTGGGTAGCCCGCCCCGGTGACGGCAGACGGGGGTGCTCGCTGCATGTCGCGGCGGGCACCCCATCGTTTTTTGCATGTGCGCGGCCCCTCAAAGCCTGCTCCTCGGCTTCGGGGGGTACGATAGCTGCGCAGACGAGACGAGGGGCCGCACGCGTTGCGGCGTGCGGGAGGCGATGGTATGGCAGAGGCGCAACCGACGGAAGGGACGGCGCGCTACCGGTTCTTCAACCATGCGGCCTGCGAGTTCTATCCCTGCCACGATATGCCGCCCGAGGATCTCAACTGCCTGTTCTGTTTCTGCCCGCTGTACGCGCTGGGTCCTGCGTGCGGCGGCGCGTACCGCTACGTGGGGGAGCACCGCGACATCAAGGACTGCAGCGCGTGCACGCTGCCCCATCGGCGCGAGAACTACGACTACCTGATGAGCCGCTATGCGGAGATACAGAAGCTGGCGGCGCCGCCTGCGGCAGACGCATAGGGGCGCGCCGGCGGGTCGGGCTGGCCTATGCCCGGGGCGCACTGCCGGGGCGGGCGCCCAGATGGCGTGCCCACCCGACCGCTACATGGTGTTCCGCAGCTTGTTTTTGACGAGGGCGGCAACCTCGCGCAGCACGTTGTTGGGCAGGTACCACCTGCGTGACGGGGCGGGGATGCCCCAGGCGTGCGCGTAGCCGGCGTGCCGGGCGATAGCGAGGGCGCGATACAGATGGAAGTCGTTGGTGACGATGCCCACGCGTTCGCGCGCGGGGTCGATGAGCCGCCCGGTGCGAGAGAGGTTCTCCGCCGTGGTGGTGGACTGCGCCTCGGCGAGCACGCGGTCGGCGGCGATGCCGCGGTCGAGGAGCCATGCGCGCATGGCATGTGCCTCGGAGCAGGGTTCGTTCGGCCCCTGGCCGCCGGATACGATCGCCCTCGTGCGGGGGTGCGCGCGCAGGTAGGCGAGGGCGCTCTCGAGACGGCGACGCAGGGAGCCGGACGGGGTGCCGTCCGCGCGCACTTGGGCGCCGAGCACGATCAGATAGGCGAGGTCGTCGGGCGGTTCCCGGTGGGCGAGGGTCATGATGCGCCAGCCGACGGCGCCCACCGCGGCGACGCCGAGGACAAGGGCTGCGGCGACGATGCGCTGCGCGGTGCGCACGAGAGGCTCGGCATGCGATCCGTCCTGCGCGATGAGGCCTGCCGCACCCGCGATAAGCAGGACGGCGGCGAGGGCATACCAGACGCGGTAGAACGATGAGCCGGAGCGCAACCGCATGATGCTCGCGCCGTAGAGCGCGCACGCGGCGCCGGCGCAGATGAGGGCGATGCTCATGGGTTGCCTCCTTTTGGGGTGCGCGTGCCGGCGGCCGTCGCTTGTGTTTGGGCGGCCCGCGGTCTCGGTGGTGCGTGCGTGTCGCCGGCATCGGGGTCACCCTGAGATATACCCCGTGGGCACACTATGCTTACTAGCTATAGCAAGCCATACGATATAGGTCTTTTACATGGAACGAGAGGGCTTCTAGTATAGCTGTCAGAAAGGAGAATGCCATGGGCGACTTAAGTTCTGACGTCGAGCGCTGCCTCTGCGACTGCGCTTGCGATGCCGAGCGCGTCCAGCGGGCGAAGTGCTCGTGCGAGGAGGGCCGCGCCCGCGAGGCCAAGCGGGTGCTCCTCTCCGAGCGCCAGCGCCTGCTCGACGAGGTGCACAAAAGGCAGCGCGGCATCGATGCCATCGACCATATGCTGCATCGGGTGAGCTGCGAATGCGTCCCGCGAGGTGCGGAGGCAGCGGGTACTGGCTCCCCTGCGACGGACGAGGTGAGGCGCGATGGATAGCGCGACGCTCGAGCTCCTCGTCGATGCGCTGCCCAAGATCTTTATCGCGGGCGTGACGGTCACCCTACCCCTGGCGCTGGTCTCGTTTGCCATCGCGCTCGTCATCGCGACGGCGGTGGCGCTCGTCCAGTACGCCCGCGTGCCGGTGTTGCGCCAGGTGGCGCGCTTCTACATCTGGGTCGTGCGCGGCACCCCGCTTTTCGTGCAGCTCTACATCGTGTTCTTCGGGCTGCCGGATCTGGGCATCACCCTCGACCCGTTGCCGACGGCGATCCTCGTGCTCTCCATCAACACGGGCGCCTATTCGGCCGAGACCATGCGCGGCGCGCTCGAGAGCGTTCCGGCGGGCCAGGTGGAGGCGGGCTACTGCGTCGGGATGAGCTATCTGCAGGTCATGCGGCGCATCGTGCTGCCCCAGGCGCTTCGCACGGCGTTTCCGCCGCTGTCCAACGAGCTCATCTCGCTCGTTAAGGACACGTCGCTCGCCTCGGGCATCATGGTGACCGAGATGTTCCGCGCCACGCAGGAGATCGTCAGCCGCGAATGGGTCACCATGCCGCTGTATCTGGAGGTCGCCCTCGTGTACCTCCTGTTCTCGACGGTGCTTACGTGGTTGCAGCGCGTAGGTGAGCGCAAGCTCGCCGCGCAGGGTATGGAGAGGGGGTAGACCATGGCCGAGATGCTCAGGTTAGAAGACGTCCACAAGGCGTTCGACCAAACCGAGGTTCTGCACGGCATCGATCTCACGGTTGCCAAAGGCGAGGTCGTAGCGGTGCTCGGCCCCTCGGGGTCGGGTAAGACCACGCTTCTGCGCTGCGCGAACTTCCTCGAGCGGGCAGATGCCGGCACGCTCACGCTGGCGGGCGAGACCATCGACCTCGCCCATGCGACGCGGCGGCAGATCGCGGCGGTGCGCAAGCGGACGGGCTTTGTGTTTCAGGGCTACAACCTCTTTCGCAACCGCACGGTGCTGGGCAACGTGACCGAGGGGCTTATCATCGCGCGCAACGTGCCGCGTGCCGAGGCGGAGGCGCGGGCCCGCGAGGCGCTGGCGCATGTGGGAATGGCCGACCGCTGCGATGCCTACCCGGCCGCCCTCTCCGGCGGCCAGCAGCAGCGCGTCGCCATCGCGCGCGCTCTGGCGACCGCCCCCGAGATCATCTACTTCGACGAGCCCACCTCGGCGCTCGATCCGGAACTCACTGGCGAGGTGCTCGCCGTCATGCGGCGCCTCGCCGAGGACGGTATGACGATGCTCGTCGTGACGCACGAGATGAGCTTCGCGCGCAATGTGGCCGACCGCGTCGTCTTTATGGAGGGCGGCTCCGTGGTGGCCGATACGCCGGCGCGTGACTTTTTTGAACATCCCGCAAATGACCGCGTGCGCGCGTTTCTGCGCACGGTCGACGTGACGATGCGGGATTAGGACGCGGGCGGCTGCCCGCAGGAAAGGATTACCTCATGCAAAGCACTATTACTCGTCGTACGCTTCTTACCGGCGCGGGCGCGCTCGCCGCGCTCGCGGGCCTGGGCCTTGCGGGCTGCAGCGGCCAAGACGCGGGCGCGGGGTCGACCGCTGCGAGCGGCGACCTGCTGGAGGCTATCCGGGACCGGGGCGAGATGACGTTTGCCACCGAGGGCACGTGGAGCCCGTGGACGTTCCATAACGAGGCCGACGAGCTCACCGGGTTCGACATCGAGGTGGCGCGCGCCGTCGCCGCCGAGCTCGGCGTCGAGGCGACGTTTGCCGAGGGCAAGTGGGACGGTCTGCTCGCCGGTCTCGACTCGGGGCGCTTCGACACCATGGCAAACGGCGTCAGCGTGACCCCGGAGCGCGAGGAGCAGTACGATTTTACCGAGCCCTACGCATACAACCGCATCGTCGTCATCACCATGGAGGACTCCGCCATCGATTCTCTGGAGGATCTCGACGGCATGCGCACCGCCAACACGCTCGGTTCGAGCTACGCCACGCTCGCGGAGAGCTATGGCGCCACCAACACGGGCGTCGACGACTTCAACCAGACCATCGAGCTCTTGGAACAGGGCCGTATCGACGCCACGCTCAACGACGAGGTCGTGTTCTACGACTATATGAATGCGCACCCGGACGCACCGCTCAAGATTGCGGCGGAAAACGCCGAGCCCACGCACGTGGCGTTCCCGCTGCGCAAGGGGGAGGAGACGGCGGCGCTTCGCGAGGCCATGAACGAGGCCATCGACACCCTGCGTGCCGACGGTACGCTCGCGAGCCTCTCCAACGAGTTCTTCGGTATCGATATCACGAGCGCTTCCTGAAGCGCGGAGCGGGCGTCGGCGCAGGCAGAAGAGGGTGACGGCGCCGAAGAGGGCGACAGAGCAGAAGAGGATGACGGCATGGCGCAGAAGCTGACGGTGACGGTCAACGGCGTCGCCTTTGCGGCAACGCTCGAGGATACAGAGGCGGCGCAGGTCCTCGCAACCCGCCTCCCGATGACGGTCACGATGGATGAGCTCAACGGCAACGAGAAGTACGTCTATCTGGACGAGAGCCTGCCAGCAGCGTCGGCGCGGCCGGGCACCATCCACGCGGGCGACATCATGCTCTTTGGCAGCGATTGCTTGGTGCTCTTCTACGAGACGTTTTCGAGCGGGTACCGCTACACCCCGATCGGCCGTCTCGACGATGCGTCTGGCTTGGCCGAGGCGTTGGGGTGCGGCTCGGCACAGGTCGTGTGGGAGCGCGCGTAGCGGTGCGGCGACGTATCGGCCTGCGGGCGGGGCTGCTGCTGCCCGCTCAGCCGGCGTGGCGGCCGTGCGCACCGTGATGGCCCGCGCCCGCCGCAGCCGCTGAGGTACCGTCGCCCGTAGCGGAGGTGTCCGCTTCCGCGGCGGCCGACGCACCGGACGCATCGGCGGCGTGCGCGGCGGTCGCCCTGCCGGAGGTGCCGTCCTCTCCCGCAGAGAGGTCCGCGCCGATGGCCTCCGCCCGGTCTAGCAGCTCGCGCATGGTCAGGCTAGACGCCTCCTCGGCGGAAAGGTCGTCTCCCGCCGCCACGAGTGCCCGCCACACGCGGTACTTGCCGAGCCCCATGCCGGCGGCCGCGGCCTCGTGATGCTCCTCTTCGCTTGCGTGCGCGCATTGCACGCCCCTCCCCGATCCGTGCTCGAGGCAGCGCCTGCCCACGGTTTCGAGTGCGGCGGCGCGCGCCTGGTCGTCGCACACGATGGTGAGCGCGACCACCGCGTCGTCGGTGCGGTAGCTGTCGAGGGCGCCATCGAGCGCATCGAGCGCCTCCTCGTACGTTTTGCCCACGAGGGCGGTCTCGGCAAGCACGGCCTCGCCGTCCTCGTTGTAGGCGCGGGCGCTCGCCACGCGGTCGAGGCGGTTGATGCCGAGCTCGAGCGAGGGGTTGATGTCGATCGCCACATATGCCGTCGGCTGCCATGCCCAGATAAAGCCGCCGATACCGAGCGTCGCAAGCACAAGGCACGCGGCGAGCGCGAGGGTGCGCCGCCGCACGCGCCTTCGCGCGGCGCGGCGCGGCGCCTTCTGAGAGGTAGCAGGTGCCGCCGGGCCTGCGGACGGCTGCTGCGCGCGCTCGGCCTCGATATGCGCGAGGGTGCGCGCGGTGAGGTCCGCGGGTGCGTGGACGGCGTCAAACGCCTCGCGCAGGTTATCCTCAACGCGACGGTCGCGCCCGTTTGTCATGTCAGGACCTCCCTCAGCTTCTTCTTGCCGCGCGATATCCACGAGTACACGGTGCCTTCGGGCATGCCGGTCATCTCGGCGATCTCGCGGGCGGAGTAACCTTCGTACAGTGCGAGGTAGAGCTGCGTCTTGGGTGGGTCGCCCAGCGCATTCAGAGCGTCGGTCACCTCGGCGAGGCGGTGCGCGGCCTCGTCATCGGCAACGCCGAGGGCGCCCTCCCGCCCCGCCTCCACGAGCTCCTCAACCGAGGAGTTGCGCTGCCGGGCCGCCTTGAGGACGTCTTTGCACGCGTTGATGGCGACGCGCAGCAGCCAGGCTTTGGTGTGGTTGCCGTCGTGAAAAGCCTTGTCGTGGAGGGCGTATTTGAGAAAGGTGTCCTGAAAGACGTCTTCGGCGTCAGAGGGAGGAAGGTAGAGGAGGCAGGCGCGCCACACGGCGTCGCCATAGCGATCGAGGACATGCTCTATGTCGCGCGCGGTGCGCATGGCCGGCTCCTTCCCCCGCTTCCGTAATGCTGCTGCGTGCCGTCTCGCATGCGACGATGCCTGTCGCGGCAGCTACCCGCGGCACCACCCTCGACCGTGTCCGTTGCCGCAGCCCGCGCCCGTGTTCCCGCAGCCATGGGTGTGGCGGTGCCTGCAGCTTCCGTCAGCGTTATTGTTGCAGATTCCCGACCCCGCGGCGGAGAGGGCGGCGCAGTTGTCGCACGCCCCGTCGCCGTCTGCATCTTGGTAGCCCGGGCAGTCGCGGTTGTAGCATACCCCGTTGCCGTCGGCATCTCGATAGTTTGGACAGGCGGTTGTCCGTGCCGCCGCGGAGGTGGTCGCCCCGGTCGAGACGGCGGCCGCCGCGCGCGTTGCCGATGCGGTGCACGTGCGCGCCGCAGCGTTGGTGCACCACGGAGCGGCTGCGGCCAGCTGCGGGGCGGTGACGGTGAGGCCGCCTATCACGAGCGCGGCGGCAGCTGCGATGGCGAGGCCTTTGCCGATGTTCTTGCGCATGCCCATCATCCTTTCGGTCGTGGAAAGACCTCGGACGGTCTCCCTCTATCGATAACACGAGCGGCGGGCACCCATCCTTGCACGGGCGCGCATCTTTTTTGCGCGCGTTCCTTCCAACGTGGGCGCCTCGCCCCTTGTCCTCGCGGGTCCTTGACAAGGCCGGCGTCCAACCGCCGGGTGAAGCGCAGGCCCCTATCAACGTTCTCCGTGCGGCTTTGCCGCCGCGCTCGTGGGCGGGTTCGCCGTCGTGTACATTACCGCGTACATTGCAAGCCCTTTTGCCGGGGCACCTGTACATAATTCCGCGCAATGAACCCGGATGTGCGCTGCGGGGGCCGAAACCGGCGGACGGGTACATTGCGACGAGAATTGTACGCCTCGCTACCTGCGGTTTTGCCGACCGTACATTCGCGCGCACATTGCCGGGTTCTTTGTCGCGAGAAATGTCCCGCGGCCCGGGCAAAACGCGCGGCAATGTACGCGCCAATGTGCTATGCAGGGGTTAAGACGACCGGAGCGTGCAGTTATTGACTTGGAGCGTGCTTCAAATTGCCGCCGCGTGGGAGCGCGTGCACGGCGCCGCCCCCACCGAGGATGACGTTCAGGAGCTCTACGGTCCCTACGAGGAGCGCCTGCTCTCCATTCTCGACCGGTTCGCCGACCCCAGGCCCCACGTGCTCGATGCCGTGGCCGAGCTCCGCGCCGCCGGTGTCAAAATCGGCTCCACCACGGGCTACAACGACAAGATGATGGCCATCGTCGAGCCCAAGGCCGCCGAGGCGGGCTACGCGCCCGACTTCTCCATCACCCCGGACGCCGTCGGTGGCAAGGGACGCCCCTTCCCGTACATGATGTTCCGCAACATGGAAGCGCTCGGCGTCTCGGATGTGCGCTGCGTCATCAAGGTCGGCGATACCGTATCCGATATTCGCGAGGGCAAGGCCGCGGGCGTCATCTCCGTCGGTGTGATCGAGGGCAGCTCCGAGATGGCACTCTCTGAGGCCGAGTACGCCGCGCTCGACCAGACGCAGCGCGAGGGGCCTGCGCACGGGTGGCCGGCGTCTTCCGTGCGGCCGGCGCCGATGCGGTCATTCGTACCATGGCGGAGCTGCCTGCGCTTGCCCGCCAAGTTGCCTAGGGCGTTGACTTTTCGGCCCGCCTTAGCTGCAACCACATCGGCCTGTCTGAACGTAAGGCCCCCGGCGCGCCCGCGACGCTCATGCGCGGGCGCGCCTTGACGTAAGATGGGGGGGGCGGGCGGTGCGCGCCGGTAGGGCGCGGCGGGGAGGAGTGCGCTGATGGAGCTGGTGGCGCTGGTGGCAATCATCGGGTTTTGCCTGGTGTTTCTGGCGATTGCCTGCGTGCTTTTCCCGCGGGCGCGCACGTGGGGCATCGTGGCGCTGTGCGCGCTGGTGCTCATCGCGGGCGGTCTCTACCTGGTGTTTGTACACGAGACACCGCTCGCACGCTGGGAGCGCATCAACGCTGAGGAGATCGAGCAGCGCGACCGCGAGCTCGAAGAGAACATCTTTGCGCGTCAAAGTGCTGGCGGCCAGTCCTCAACGAGCGACTAGTTCGTATATAGCGACTCAGAAAATCTTATATAGAGACACTTAGATTTGTGTATAGAACGGTGTCTCGCCGGTAACAATACCTCTCGAACAGACGAATGCCGCCCGCAGGCGGCAGGCTGCTGCGCGCGGCGCGCAGAACACGCGGCGCCTCGCATGTGGCAGCGCACCCAAGAGAGGTGATTCTTATGAGGATCGACAAGTTGGCAATGACCTCGCGCGAGGCGCTGCAGGCGGCCATCGGCATCGCCGGCGACGCCGAGGCGGGCGCCGTGGAGCCCCTGCACCTGCTGCAGGCCCTGCTCACCGGCGGCGAGCGCAACATCTCCGTCATCATCGAGCGCATCGGCGCCGATTCGGCGCAGCTCTCGCGCGCCTGCGCCGAGGCAGTCGGGCGGGCGCCCAAGGTCTCTGGCGAGGGGCGCGAGATCGGCCTTTCGCACGACCTCGTGCGCGTGCTCGAGCGCGCGGAGAAGCACGCCGCCAAGATGGAGGACAACTTTGTGGTGACCGAGCACCTGCTCATGGCGCTCGCCGAGGACAAGGGCGAGGCCGGCCAAGTGCTCAAGGCCTCCGGGGTGACGCGCGAGCGTATCGAGGAGGTTTACCGGGAGCTCCGGGGCGACGACCGTGTGACCTCGGCCGACGCCAAGCCGCAGTACGAGGCGCTCGAGCAGTACGGCCGCAATATCTGCGACCTCGCCCGCGCCGGCAAGCTCGACCCCGTCATCGGCCGCACCGACGAGATTCGCCGCACCATCCAGGTGCTCTCGCGTCGCACCAAGAACAACCCCGTGCTCATCGGCGAGCCGGGCGTGGGCAAGACCGCCATCGTGGAGGGTATCGCGCAGCGCATCGTAGCGGGTGACGTACCCTCGACCTTGCGCGACCGCGACCTCATCGAGCTCGACATGAGCGCGCTCGTCGCCGGTGCCAAGTACCGCGGCGAGTTCGAGGACCGCCTGAAGGCCGTGCTCAAGGAGGTCGAGAAGTCGGACGGCAAGGTTATCCTCTTTATCGACGAGCTCCACACCATCGTGGGGGCGGGCGCGACCGAGGGCTCTATGGACGCCGGCAACATCCTGAAGCCGGCCCTCGCCCGCGGCGACCTGCACGCCATCGGTGCCACGACCCTCGACGAGTACCGCAAGTACATCGAGAAGGACGCAGCGCTCGCGCGGCGCTTCCAGACGGTGATGGTGAGCGAGCCCTCGGTGGAGGACACCATCTCCATCCTGCGCGGCCTGAAGGAGAAGTACGAGATCTTCCACGGCGTGCATATCACCGACGGCGCGCTGGTGGCGGCGGCGGATCTCTCCGATCGCTACATCGCAGACCGCTTCTTGCCGGACAAGGCCATCGACCTCGTGGACGAGGCGGCGAGCCGCCTGCGCATGGAGCTCGACTCCATGCCGGTCGAGATCGACCAGACGGAGCGTCACCTCACCCAGATGCAGATCGAGGAGCAGGCGCTCATGAAGGAGACCGATGCCGCCTCGAAGGAGCGCCTGGAAGCGCTTCGCCAAGAAATCGCCGAGGTGCAGGAGAAGCTCAACGTGCAGAAGGCCGGCTGGCTCAACCAGAAGAACGCCATCGATCACGTGCAGGAGCTCAAAAGCGAGCTCGACGACGCGCGCGGTGAGGAGGAGCGCGCCACGCGCGACGGTGACCTCGCCCGTGCCTCGGAGCTGCGGTATGCGAAGATCCCGCAGCTCGAGCAGGAGATCAAGGCGGCCGAGGACGAGCTTGCCGCTCAGCGCGAGCGCGATGGCGCGGGGCTGAACGAGCAGGTTACCTCCGATGAGATCGCTGAGGTCGTGTCCGCGTGGACGGGCGTGCCCGTGTCGAAGATGATGCAGGGCGAGCTCGAGAAGCTCCGCGATCTGGAGGGTGAGCTGCACAAGCGCGTCATCGGCCAAGACGAGGCGGTCTCCGCTGTCGCCGCCGCCGTGCGCCGCAGCCGTGCGGGTCTAGCCGACCCGGACAAACCCATCGGCAGCTTCTTCTTCCTAGGGCCGACCGGCGTGGGCAAGACCGAGCTCGCCAAGGCGCTCGCGACCTGCCTCTTTGACGACGAGCGCGCGCTCGTGCGCATCGATATGTCCGAGTACATGGAGAAGTTCTCGGTCCAGCGCCTCATCGGTGCGCCTCCGGGATACGTGGGCTACGAGGAGGGCGGTCAGCTGACCGAGGCGGTGCGCAGGCGTCCCTACAGCGTGATTCTGCTCGACGAGATGGAGAAGGCGCACCCGGACGTCTTCAACGTGCTTCTGCAGGTGCTCGACGATGGTCGTCTGACCGACGGCCAGGGCCGGCAGGTGTCGTTCAAGAACACGATCATCATCATGACGTCGAACGTCGCGAGCGATGCCATCGCTACGTACTCCGACAAGGACGCCGAGGCCATGAAGCGCGCGGTCGACGAGGCGATGCGGCAGACGTTCCGCCCCGAGTTCCTGAACCGTATCGATGACATCGTGGTCTTCCATCCGCTCGGTATGGCCGAGATCGAGAAGATCGTCGACATCCAGCTCGCCGACGTGCGCGAGCGCCTCGCCAAGGAACGCATGACGCTCAATATCACCCCGGGCGCCAAGCAGATGCTCGCGGTGGGCGGCCTCGATCCGGTCTATGGTGCGCGTCCCCTGAAGCGCCTCATCCAGACCGAGGTGGTGGACGTGATCGCGCGTGCCATCATCGACGGCAAGGTGCGCGAGGGCGACGAGATCACGGTCGATGTGGATACCGACGGCGCGTTCTACGTGGTGGAGGATGCAACCGGCCCCGCCCCGACCTATGAGGTGCCGGAGGCGTAAAGATCCCGAGAGGCGTCTTACACGTCGAGGGTGCGACCGCTAAACAAGTGCAGCCGGGTACGGATTTTGGCCGTACCCGGCTGTTTTGTGCTGGTTGGATTCGCTACAATACACCCTCAACACACCTAGGAAAGGATTGGCATGGCGCTACCCGAGGCAGTGATCTTTGACATGGATGGCACGCTCGTCGACACCGAGCGTGTGAGCCAGACCGCGTGGCGCCGTGCGGCGGCGGACTTTGACCTCAACGTGCCGGAGCGCATCTGGCATGCTTTTGTGGGCTGCTCGTTGCCCAACGCCCGCGCGATGATCAACGCCGAGTTTGGCGACCCGGCGCTCACCGACCGCCTCTTTGCCCATCAGCGCGAGCTGTTTTTCCAGATCGAAGACGAGGCACTCGAGCCCTGCGCCGGTGCGCTGGAGGCGCTCGCGGCTCTCTCCGAGGCGAACATGACCCTTGCCCTTGCCACCTCGACGGCGCGCGAGCACGCGTTTCCCACCCTCGACCGCTTTGGTATGGTGCCTTTTTTTACGAGCATGACCTTTGGGGACGAGATTGAGCGCGCTAAGCCCGAGCCCGATATCTACCTCAAGGCGGCCTCGCGCCTTTCGCTCGACCCCGCTGCCTGTGCCGCGGTGGAGGACTCCGTCAACGGCGCCCGTGCCGCCGTGGCTGCTGGCATGCGCACCTATCTCGTGCCTGAGTGGGCGGCGCCTACGCCCGAGCTCACAGCCCAGTGCGCCGCGGTGCTCGGCAGCCTACACGAGCTGCCGGCGCTTGTTCTTGCAGAAAGGTAGGGCCATGAGCGCGTCGGTCATCGTCCTTATCGTTATGGGTGTTACCCTTTTTAGCTGGATTATCGCCTGTGCCGTGCACTTCGTGCGCAGCGGCCGTGTCCTTTTGCGCACGAGCGGCCTTACGGCACACCTTACCTGCGAGTCCTGCAGTGCGACGTTTGACCTTCCTGCTGGCGAACTTGCCGATACATGGTTCTCCAAGTCGGCGAGCGTGACGCGCACGCGCCGCGAGGGGGCCGCGCTGGTAGACGAGCCCACCTATCGTTCCTTTGCCAAGAAGGTTACCTGCCCGCAGTGCGGAAAGCGCGCTTGGGCGCAGGTCCAAAACGTCAACGAGATTAATTCCTCTCTGCGCGGGGCATACCTCGTGTCTGGCCTCAAGCACATTGGCCTTATGGTGGCGGGCGGCTTCATCGTTCTGTTTGCAACGCAGCTTGTCCTCACGATTCTGCGCGCGCTCGGCCTACAATAGGGGCGTCAACCACCTCGATGTGAGGAGCGCTCATGAGAACGGTGTGCAACTTCTACTCGTATGTGCTGAACCGCGCGGTCGATATCTCGGTCGTGGTGCCGTCGGTCACCTGCCCGGAGTCGCTTGGGCTGGCGGGCATCACGCCTACGCACGAGCTTCCTGCCAAGTTTCCCGTGCTGTACCTGCTCCACGGCTTTGGTAACAACCATGCGCAGTGGCTCGGGTACTCCAACGTCGAGATGTACGCTGAGGAGCAGCGCATCGCCGTGGTGACTATGTCCGCCGAGAACAAGGCTTATGCAGATTCGGGCGCGGACGATTTCATGCGTTTTGTGGACGAGGAGCTGCCCGAGTTTGTCTGCAACTACTTCCCCGTCTCCGACAAGCCGGAGGAGTCCTATATCGCAGGGCTTTCCATGGGCGGCTTTGGGGCGCTTCTGCACGGCATCACGCACCCCGAGCGCTATCGCGCCATCGGTTCGTTCTCGGGCGGCGTGGGCATCAACCCGGTAACGTTTGTAAAGGACCCCATGGGTTCCACAGGTGAGGAGGCGCCGCTGCCGCACGAGTACGACCTCACCGCGCTTGCGGATGACGCCGCCGCGGCCGGTCGCACGTTGCCGCCCCTCTACATCGCGTGCGGTACCGAGGACTTCCTCTACCAGGCAAACGTTGACTTCCGCGACCACCTGGTGGAGCTCGGTGCGGACGTGACGTGGGATGAGGTCGCCGGCTTTGGGCACGAGTGGCGCTTCTGGGACATGCAGGTGGAGAAGTTCCTCGACTGGATCCCGCGCGATGACGTGTACGCAGCGATGGGCAAGCGCTCGGTGTAGGGGTGGGGTATATGACACCGATGCCTAGCGCGCAGAACGGAACGTTGGCGGAGCAGCATCCCCAGAAGACGCTGCCCAAGCACGAGGGCTCACCGCGCGACCCGTTCATTCGGGCGGAGAACGAGGACGACGACGGCTACGATCCCTATTCGGACCGTCGGCCCGAGCCGGAGCCGCTCTTCGAGCGCGATCCATGGGGCTGATTCCTGGTATTTGGATTCTTAGGCGGCGTTTTTTCGAGTATTCAATAATCTCTGCAGCCGTTCGAAAGTATAACTTCAGGGCGGAAAGGTTCCAGCGCAGGTCACAGGGCCTGTGGGAATGTGATGTATACGTCTCTACTCCGCCGGCGCCGTGTAGATTATTGAAATACCTGACTTTTTGATTGATCGCCCGCGCCGCTGGAAAGGACAGCGATGCGGGCGATTTATCAACGTGCCTTTGGACTGTAGTTTATCCAGCGGATTTAGGGGCGGGTAAGCCGGCCGATGCGCACCATAGCTACTCGACGGTGAGGTTGGCGCGGGCGAGGGCCTTCTCATAGTCCCGGGTGCCCTTGAAGACCTCCTGTTTGTAGGGGTTCACACCGAGCTTCTTGGCGCGGTAGATGATGTAGGCGAGCGCCGCCACGTTGGCGACGAGGGCGATTACGGATACCACGAGGTTCACGCTCGGGTCGTTGACCGAGTCGGTGGAGAACACCGAGTAGTCCTGGAACATGGGGAACACCTGGGCGAACATGCACCAGAGCGCCAGCGTGTTCGCGCGGTTCTGAATCCAGCCGCCCTTGTTCCAGAAGAAGTTCGCCACGGTGGGGGCGAGCAGGAGCGCAAGTCCGCAGTACCAGGCGTGCGTAGGTAGGCAGTTGTAGGTGTAGCAGAAGTTCCAGAGGTCGTAGGCGACGATGAAGACCCAGGTCATGTCCGGCCAGAGCATGTCGTCGCGCTTCTTGGAGGTGTAGATTCCCCACCAGCCAGTCATGCAGAAGATGTTCAGGATGCCGGCGATGCCGTTGAAGACGTTGTGCCAGCCGCCCATAAGGGTGACGCCCTCGCTCGATACCCACGTGGTGCCCCATGCGCGGAAGGCGCTCTCAAAGTCGGAGACGACGGCGATGAGGATATTGATGGCCACGATCACAAACGGGTACGCGCGGAACCAGTGGCTCTTGCCGAGCGACCCCCAGCGGTACTTCAAGATCATGAAGCCGATGCAGCCGGCCGTTGCCGCATAGAGCTTGGCGTAGTGGAACCAACTGTTCATGTGCACGTACGTGGGATTGGTGAGCGCCCACTCGGCACCGGCGGCGGCGCCGACGTAGATGGCGACAAAGTAGACAGTGAGCGCCGCGGGAAGCGCGAGGAAGCAGAGGATGCCGCCGAGTTTTGAGCGGCGGGCAAACTCGTTGGCGAGGATGAGGGCGGCGAAGACCATCGCCCAGCCCAGCCACTGAAACAGGGCGTTTTCCCCATAGACTTGGAACAGCATGCAGCCTCCTTCGAACATGCCCGGTGCGGGCGCGGTTGCGGGCGAGCGTCGCGCGCGGGGCATACCATTCCCCGTGGCAGCCCAGCAGCTCGCCGATTTCAGTCTTGACCGGAGTTGACGATATGTCAATCTATAATTTGACGAAACGTCAACACTTTCCGACGAACGGTGGTGACCATGGGCGCTTTTCGCACCATTGAGGTAAAACAGAGCGTATTTGCCGACAACGACCGCAGGGCCGATGCGTTGCGTGCCCGCCTCAAACGAGAGGGCACGTTTCTGCTGAACCTTATGTCGAGCCCGGGGTCGGGAAAGACGACGACGCTGATGCGGACCATCGAGGCGCTTTCGGGCGAGCTCTCGATGGCGGTGATGGAGGCGGATATCGACTCGGACGTCGATGCGCGCACCATCGCCGACGCCGGAGTGCAAAGCATCCAGCTCCACACCGGCGGCATGTGCCACCTGGATGCGTATATGACCGAGCAGGGGCTTGACGCGCTTGCCGCCGAGGCGCCCGCGCAGCCGGACCTGATCGTTTTGGAGAACGTGGGCAACCTCGTGTGCCCGGCGGAGTTCGATACGGGCGCCGTCGCCAACGCGATGATCCTCTCGGTACCGGAAGGCGACGACAAGCCGCTCAAGTATCCGCTCATGTTCTCGGTCTCAGACGTGGTGCTCATCAACAAGATCGATGCCCTGCCCATCTTCGACGCGTTCAGCATGGACCGCGTGCGTGCAAACATCGCGGCGCGTAACCCCGAGGCCGAGGTCATCCCCATCTGCGCGAAGACAGGCGAGGGCATCGACCGGTGGGCGGCCTGGCTCCGCGGGCGCGTGGCAGCCTGGAAGCGCGATGCGTGAGCGCGCACCGGTGTTCAGCCGCATGGGGCGTGCCGGCTCGCGGGCCCGCCGGTCGCGCTGAGGTCGATAGCGGCCCCTCTCCTCATCCGTCCCCGTTCGTGAAAGGAACGAGCATGATTCTGAACGGCCCCGGCATCTCCTTTACCGAGCCCGACATCGGTGCGGAGTTTGTGCCGCCTTTGCCCGAGCACCCGCGCGAGAAGATCGTGGCGCTCTGCCGTCACCTCACCAACCGCACCCTTGGCAAGGGCAACCTGCTGCCGTACGAGTACTGGGCGTTCGAGGGCGTCACGACCGATGAGATGGCGGACGTGCTCTTGAAGCTCAAGGTCCGCCGTCCCTACACCTTCGAGG
The DNA here is from genome assembly GCF_002159765.1 of Collinsella sp. An268. Taxonomy (GTDB): domain Bacteria; phylum Actinomycetota; class Coriobacteriia; order Coriobacteriales; family Coriobacteriaceae; genus Coprousia. Next base: position 102,941 of record NZ_NFJH01000009.1, read on the forward strand.
AGGTACGGCGGGCGACGGGGCTTTCGGCGGAGGTGCTCGGCCCGCTTCTCGACGAGATGAGCGAGATCGGCCTTTTGGAGTACAACTGGGAGAACCCCACGCGCACCAAGCAGTGGGTGAGCCCCATCTTGGTGCCCGGCTCCGCCGAGTTTCTCAACATGCGCTGGGAGCAGATGATGGAGCATCCCGCGACCGCGAAGTTCTTCGAGCAGGCGTCGAAGGGCCCGCTCTCGCGCATCACTCCTATGGTGCCGCCGGGCGGTGCGGGCATCGGCATGCACGTCATCCCCGTCGAGCAGGCCATTGAGACCGAGAATCGGAGCGTTTCGATCGAGCATATCAGCCACTGGCTCGACAAATACGACGGCAAGTACGCGGCAAGCCCGTGCAGCTGCCGCATGAGCCGCACGGTGCTGGGCGAGGCGTGCGGCGACGATCCGGCAGATTGGTGCATCGCGGTGGGCGATATGGCCGACTACGTGGTGGAGACCGGCAAGGGCGGGCGCTACATCACGCGCGACGAGGTGATGGAGATCCTCAAGAAGGCCGAGGACAACGGCTTTGTGCACCAGATCACCAATATCGATGGCGAGAACAAGATCTTCGCCATCTGCAACTGCAACGTGAACGTATGCTATGCGCTGCGCACCTCGCAGCTCTTCAACACGCCCAATCTCTCGCGTTCCGCCTACGTGGCGCGCACCGAGGCTGAATCCTGCGTCGCGTGCGGCCGCTGCGTGGAGGTGTGCCCGGCGGGCGCGGTCAAGCTGGGGCAGAAGCTCTGCGAGAAGGCGACGGGCAAGGTGCCCGCCTACCCCAAGCAGGAGCTGCCGGATGCCGTCAAGTGGGGGCCGGAGAAGTGGTCGCCCGACTACCGCAACAAGAACCGAATCGAGACCTACGACACGGGCACGGCGCCCTGCAAGACGGCGTGCCCAGCGCACATCGCCGTGCAGGGGTACCTGAAGCTCGCGGCGCAGGGCCGCTACACCGAGGCGCTCGCCCTCATCAAGCGCGAGAACCCGCTGCCGGCCATCTGCGGGCGCATCTGCAACCGCCGTTGCGAAGACGCCTGCACGCGCGGCCGCGTGGACGAGGCCGTGGCGATCGACGAGGTCAAGAAGTTCTTGGCAGAGCGCGACCTCGATGCGGAGACGCGCTATATCCCGCCCAAGGTCGTGCCGCGCGTGGCGGGCGCGTTTGACGAGAAGATCGCCATCATCGGCGCGGGTCCCGCCGGCCTGTCGTGCGCGTTCTTCTTGGCGGAGCGCGGCTACCGCCCCGTGGTGTTTGAGAAAAGCGCGCGCCCGGGCGGCATGCTCACCTACGGTATCCCGAGCTACAAGCTTGAGAAGAACATCGTCGAGGCCGAGGTAGCCGTCATAGAGGCGTTAGGGGTCGACATCCGCTACGGCGTAGAGGTGGGCCGCGATGTGACGCTTGCCGATCTGCGCGCGCAGGGCTTCCGAGCGTTCTATGTGGCGATTGGCTGCCAGGCCGGGCGCCTGCCGGGCATTCCCGGTGAGAGCGCGGCGGGCGCCACCACGGCCGTCGACTTCTTGCGCGGGGTTGCCGAGGCCCAGTTGGGCGGCGGCGCGGCACCGGCGCTTGACGGCCGCACCATCGTGGTGGGCGGCGGCAACGTTGCCATCGATGCGGCTCGCACCGCGGCGCGCCTGGGCTCGCCGCACGTGGAGATGTTCTGCCTCGAGCAGGAGGCGGAGATGCCGGCGAGCGCCGAGGAGGTGCGCGAGGCCACGGAGGACGGCGTCGCCATCAGCCATGGCTGGGGCCCCGCCGAGGTCCGCGCCGGTGAAGACGGGCGCGTGCGCGAGGTTGTGTTCCGCCGCTGCGTGCGCGTCTTCGATGACGAGGGGCGCTTCGCTCCCGTATACGATGACGCCGAGCTCCGCACGGTGGCGGCGGACCGCGTCATCTTCTCGATTGGGCAGAGCATCGCGTGGGGGAGCCTGCTCGAGGGCACGCGGGTCGTGCGGGGACGAGGCGGCGCCGCCGAGGCCGACGCGAAGACCTACCAGACGGCCGAGCCCGATATCTTTGTAGGCGGCGACGTCTATACGGGCCCCAAGTTTGCCATCGACGCCATCGCGGCGGGCCATGAGGCCGCGGTCTCGCTCCATCGGTACGTGCAGGGCGCGACGCTCACCATCGGGCGCAACCCGCGCGTCTACCGCGAGCTCGACAAGGACGCGGCGGACCTCTCAAGCTACGACACCGCGAGCCGCGAGCAACCGGCCACCGAAGCGCATCTCGGGCGCGACACGGCGCCCTTCCGGGCCTACACCGGTACCTTTACGGAGGAGCAGGTCAAAACCGAGACCGCGCGCTGCCTGGGGTGCGGCGCGAGCGTTGTGGACGAGAACAAGTGCATCGGCTGCGGCCTCTGCACCACCAAATGCGCCTTCGACGCGATCCACCTGCACCGCGAGCACCCCGAGGCGAGCACGATGATCAAGTACGAGGACAAGCTGCCCGCCATCGGCAAGTACGCGCTCAAGCGGGCCATCAAGATCAAGTTCGGCAAGAAGTAGGTTTCCGCGGCGCGGGATGCAGATTTGGTATACCGCGCCGCCCCGTGCGGGCGGCGCGCATGGCGAGGGGAGCGGCGTGCACGAGCTCGGCATCGTCTTTCATATCATCAAAAGCGTGGAGGATATCGCGGCCGAGGCCCGCATCGGGCGGGTCTCGGCGGTGACGCTCGAGCTCGGCGAGGTGTCGGGCATCATCCCGCACTACCTCGAGGATTGCTGGCGCTGGGCGTGCGAGAGGCATGAGGTGATGCGCGGCTGCGAGCTGGTGATCGAAGAGATTCCCGCCCGCACGTACTGCGAGGCGTGCGGGGCGACGTATGAGACGGTGGCCCATGGGCGCACCTGCCCGGTGTGCGGGAGCGAAAGGACCTATCTCGTGCAGGGCGACGAGGCCGTCATCAAAGAGATTGCCACGCCCGACGAGGGTCCGGGCGACGGCGAGCGGCCTCGCGCGGACCTCAGCGCTCCGGGCGGCGCTCCGGGTACTTCTGCGTAAAGCCCTCGATGTGCAGCGTGCTCGCGATGATGTCCTTGATGACGGTTACCTCGACATCGGGGTGCGTGCGGATAAAGAGGATGAGGCCGCTGATGAGGACGTAGAACGTCTCGTAGACATGATCGATGAGCACGTCGTGGTAGCGCGAGAAGTCGATGACGGTGGTCTCGCAGATAAAGCGCGCGCAGCGCTCGGCCACGCGGTCGACAAACGCGGTGTAGAGCACGGCGTCGCCGTCGGCGGCGATGGAGCGCGAGAGGTCGGGCGTCTCCACCACGAGGGTCTTGAGCAGGGCGGATATGCCATCGAGCGCGCCCTCGATATCGCCCGGTATGCGCTCGCGGTCCCACGCGCGCAGCCGGTCGATAAAGGCGTCGATGGTGAGCTCGAGGGCCGCATCGAAGGCGGCTTCCTTGCTGGGGAAGTAATGGTAGAACAGCGAGCGCGTGCAGCCGACGCGCGCGGTCACGCTCGAGACGGAGAGACGGGCGAGCCCCTGCTCGGCGCAGACGTCGATCACAGCGCGCAGGATCTCGTCGCGGCGCTCGTCGCGAGAATGCCGGGTGCGGCTATGCTCATGCGTATCGGCCATGGTGACCTCCCCATCGGGGCGCGTGCCCCCAGCTTGAGGGCGGACTACCCTTTTAGTTTGCCGTGATATTTACGTCGCGTCAATATTCGCCGCAACGGTTGGGGACGCCCCGGGGCGCGACGCGGAGGGTCCCGGCCATCCGCCTGTGAGACCGACCGTCTGCCCGAGTCGCGGCGGCCGGACGCGTGCGCCGCGCGTATGATGGAGGAAGCCGAGTGGCCGCCCATTTGGGCGGTCGAGCGCCGGGATGAGGGGGCCGTTATGGACGAGCGTAGCGTCGTGGTGTTTGGCAGCATGAACATGGACCTCTCGGTGGCGTGCGAGCGCATCCCCGAGGCGGGCGAGACGATCGCCGGCCGTGACTTCTTCACGGCGGCGGGAGGCAAGGGCGCAAACCAGGCGGTCGCCGCGGCGCGCCGCGGGGCCCGGACCTACATGATCGCGGCGGTGGGAGACGACGGCTTTGGCCGCGAGCTCACGGCGGGCCTCGAGGAGGCGGGCGTCGACTGCGCGAACGTGGCCCGCCTCGCCGACGTTCCCACAGGCACCGCGACCATCCTGCGCAGCGGCGGCGACAACCGCATCGTGCTCTCGGCGGGCGCGAACGCGGTGCGCACGCCCGAGGATGTCGAGCGCGCGATCGATAAGCTGGTGACTTCTGGCGCCGCCCCCATGGGCAGCGTCTTCATCGCCCAGGGCGAGTGCGACCTCGCGACCACGGCGGCGGCGATCGTGCGCGCGCACCGCCACGGGCTCTTCACCATCTTCAACCCGGCCCCCGCCTGCGAGCTTCCCGACGAGGCGTGGCGCGAGGTCGATCTCGTGTGCCTAAACGAGACCGAGTGCGCGGCCATCACGGGGATCGCGCCTGCAGACGACACTTCCTGCACGGCGGCGCTCGACAGGCTCGAGGAGCTCACCGACGGCGGCATGGGCGTGATCACGCTCGGGTCCGCCGGGTCGGTCGCACGTATCGACGACGAGCTCATGCGCGTGCCCGCGCAGCGCTGCGAGGCGGTGGACACCACGGGCGCGGGTGACACCTACCTGGGCGTGTTCGCCGCCGCGCGCGCCGCCGGCGAGCTCATCTTCGAATGCATGGTGCAGGCGTCGTTCGCCTCGGGGCTCGCGGTCACGCGCCTGGGGGCGCAGCCGTCCATCCCCACGTGGGACGAGGTGGTCGCCTGGATGATGGGCTGGTAGCGAATACGGCGCCGCGCCGGCATGGGGCGGTGAGGACGCAGGGGGAGGAACCGAGATGAAGAAGCTCGTTCTCGATCTGGATATGGGTGTCGACGACGCCATGGCGCTCGCCTATGCGCTGGCGAGCCCCGAGGCGGAGCTCATCGGCATCACGACGGTGTTCGGCAACGTGCCCTGCGCGCAGTCGGTCGCGAACTGCCTGGCCGTGCTCGAACTCCTCGGCCATCCCGAGGTGCCGGTCGTGGCCGGCGCGGACCGGGCGCTTGCGGCGCGGGAGCCGTATGCCACGATGGTCGATGTGCACGGCGACAACGGCATCGGCGGCGTCGAGCTGCCCGTCCCGGCGCGCGCGGGCATGGGCGCGCCCGATGCCGCGGGCGGCGCCGCGGTCGACTTTCTGCTGGATGCCGCGCGCACGTGGGGCAGCGATCTCATCTACGTGCCCACCGGTCCGCTGACCAACCTCGCCCGCGCCATCGAGCGCGATGCGCAGGCCATGCGCTCGATCGGCGGTATCGTCTTCATGGGCGGCGCCCTCACCATTCCCGGCAACGTCACGCCCGGCGCCGAGGCCAACATCGCCAACGACCCCGAGGCGGCGGATGCCGTCCTGCGCTCGGGGGTGCCGGTGACCATGGTGGGCCTCGACGTCACGCACCAGACGATCCTTCCCTTCGACGAGCTCGCCCGGTGGCGCGCGCTCGGCACGCCGGCGGGAGCGGCGTTTGCCGATATCGTGGGCTACTACTTCAACTTCTACCTCGAGCACCAGGGCTATCTCGGCGGGTGCGCCCTGCACGACCCGCTTGCGGTGGCGATCGCGCTCGACCCCGCGCTCGCTGGCATGCTCGACATCAACCTCAAGGTCGATCTCGACGGGCCGTTCCGGGGCCGCACCATCGGCGACCCGCTGCGCCTGCACGACCCGCAGAAGTCCTCGCGGGTGGCGGTGAGCGTCGACGCGCCGCGCTTTGTGGAGCGGTTCTGCGAGCGGATGCTCCGGGCGCTCGGGTGACGCGGCGCGCTGCCGCCGCCGGGTGCGCATCCGGGACGCGGCGGCCCTGCGCGCCAAAGGGGCGCCGAGAGGCGCGTCCCCGCACGCGCGCGAGGGTGAGTCTGGTACCCTTAGATGCACTGGTACATATATGAAAGGAGCCCGTGCATGGAGGCTTATAAGCAGGAGTTTATCGAGTTTATGGTCGAGTCCGACGTGCTCAAGTTCGGCGAGTTCACGCTCAAGAGCGGCCGCAAGTCGCCGTTTTTCATGAACGCGGGGGCGTATGTGACGGGCGCGCAGCTGAAGCGTCTCGGCGAGTACTACGCCCAGGCGATCCACGACAACTTCGGCCTCGACTTCGACGTCGTCTTCGGCCCGGCGTACAAGGGCATTCCGCTGGCGGTCGTGACGGCCATCGCCCTCCACGACCTCTACGGCAAGGAGGTCAGGTACTGCTCCGACCGCAAGGAGGTAAAAGACCACGGCGCGGACAAGGGCGGCATGCTCGGTTACGAGCTCAAAGACGGTGACCGCGTGGTGATGGTGGAGGACGTCACCACCTCGGGCAAGTCCATCGACGAGACGTACCCCAAGCTGATGGCGGCGGCCGACGTCGAGGTCAAGGGCCTTATCGTGAGCCTCAACCGCATGGAGGTCGGCAAGGGCGGGGTTACGACGGCGCAAAAGGAGATCGAGGCCAAGTACGGGTTCCCCGTGGCGTCGATCGTGTCGATGGCCGAGGTGTGCGAGGTGCTCTACAACCGCGAGGTCGACGGCCGCGTGGTGATCGACGATCGAATCAAGGCGGCGCTCGACGCGTATTACGCCGAGTACGGCGCCAAGGAATAGGGAAGAGGCCGGCGCGGGCGCTGGTCTTGGATCTGTCGGGGCGGCTGCATGCAGGCGGCACCCGTTGGACCGACGGCGCCGGGGCGGTGCGCGCGCGGGACTGGTCGCGCTCGACATGAGCGCTCGTTTTGGGGAGGACCCATGAGAAAGAAGTTCACCGTAGCCCTGATGGCGCTCTTCGCCGCTTGCCTTCTGGTGCTGAGCGGCTGCGGCGGCCCGTCGGTCGAGGAGCTCATCCGCGAGGACCTGACGACGCAGTTCGACGAGGTCAAGAGCGGTGAGGAAGATTTCATCGAGGGACTGGAGGAGAGCGCGGGCGACAGTTTCGACCAGCTCGGCATCGATGCGTCCGCCTTCGCGCAGGCGTATCTCGACGGCTTTGACTACTCCATCGACGAGATCGTGGTGGAGGACACCACCGCCACGGCGACCGTCACCCTCAAGGTGAAGTCGATGGGCGACATCGTGAACGAGTTCAATCTCCAGTTTGCCGACTACATGTCGACGGTCGACCTCTCGACGATTACGGAGGACGACCTGTACGCCGCCGCCGGGCAGATGATGCTGGACATCACCAACGCCGCCGAGCTCAAAGACGTAACCTGCAACTTTACGTACTCGCAGGACGACGAGGGCGAGTGGAGCGCAGACGAGAGTGCAGCCACCGAGCTCACCAACGCGCTCATGAGCTAGCGCGCTATCGGGGCGCATGCAACTGAGATGACGGCGGGGCGTCGGCTGCGGTCGGCGCCCCGCCTCGTATCTTAGGGGCGCTTGCGGTGCGGGCGGCGTTTTTCGATATCGACGGTACCTTGGTGAGCTTTTGCACGCATGGGGTGGCCGCTTCGGCACGCGAGGCCCTGCGTCGCCTTCGCCAGGCTGGCGTGCGGCTGTTCATCGCCACAGGACGCTCGTCCCATGGGGTGCCGCAGGTGATCCGCAGCCTTGCCGAGGAGATTCCCTTCGATGGCTATCTGACCTTCAACGGTCAGTATTGCTACACGGCCGATGGCACCGTATATCGCGACGTGCCGCTCGATGTGCGCGATGTGCACGCCATTGCCGAAAAGGCGGATGCGGGTCTCTTCGATCTGCAGGTCATGCAGCTCAGCCGGACGTTTGTCAACCGCCGCAGCGAGCGCGTCTCCCGCGCCGAGGCGAATGTGGCGGAGATCACCCCGGTGCTGGACCTTTCGCACATCGACGACGAACCGGTGTATCAGCTCTGCGCGTTTGTCGATCCGGGCGAGGAGCACGTGTTTGCCGACGCGTGCGCACACGTGACGCACACGCGCTGGTGCGACGCGTCCTGCGATGTGATTCCCACAGGCGGCGGCAAGCCCGCCGGTATCGCGGCCACGCTCGAGCGCTGGGGCATCGCGCCCGAGGACTGCATCGCATTTGGCGACGGCGGCAACGACGTGCCCATGTTCGGGTGCGTGGGCGTAAGCGTCGCGATGGGCAACGCGTCCGATGCGGTCAAGGCGGCGGCGACCCACGTCGCACCCGATATCGACGAGGACGGCCTATACGTCGCCTGCAAGGACCTCGGCCTCATATAACGCGGTTCCGCTCCGCCGTCGCACCTCATGCGACTTCGCTGTCCCCGGGGACAATGCTCCTGTCATATTCCCGTTGACAGGAGGTTGTTACGATGCAGTACGGCTATGCGCGGGTCTCGACGCGCGATCAGAATGTCGATCGCCAATTGGATGCGCTACGGGCGTTTCCTCTTGAGGAACGTCGGATTTACACCGACTACTTCACGGGAGCGAGCTTCGAGCGTCCGCGCTACCTCAGCTTGATGCGCAAGCTTGCCCCGGGCGACGTGATGGTGGTGACGAGCATCGACCGGCTGGGCCGTAACTACGATGAGATCATCCAGCAGTGGCGTCGGCTGACCTATGAGCGGCATATCGACATCGTGGTGCTCGACATGCCGCTGCTCGACACGCGCGCCCGCGGCGCGGTGGAAAACGATGTGACGCGGAAGTTCATATCGGACCTGCTGCTGCAGCTGCTCTCGTATGTGGCCCAGGTGGAGCGCGAGAACATCCGGCGCCGTCAAGCCGAGGGCATCGCCGCCGCCAGAGCACGGGGCGCGCGGTTCGGGCGGCCTGAGAAGCGGCGTCCCGATGGCGCAGAGGCGGTTTTGGATGAGGTCCGTGCCGGCGCCACCACAAAAATGGCAGCTGCCGAACGACTCGGCATTAGCCGTGCTACGCTGGACAAATGGCTTAAGCAAGACTTGCACGTGTTAGCAAACTGCGAAGAAACTGTCTAAAAACCTAGACTTTTATTACACCGAGTCTTTACGCTTCCCTTTCTTTTTTCTCCCTCAAGGGCTCCGCACAAAGGTGCAGGTATGCACGATAGATAGGAATCCCCCTTGGAAACGCGTCAATCTTAACCCTCTCTTATGTAAAAGTCTGCTTTTCTGGCAGCGGCTAAGGAGGACGCGTTACATGAAAATCAAAGGTAAGCACATCGCGATCACGGCGGGCTTGAGCGCCGTGCTGGCACTGAGCCCGGTGGTTGGTACGGTGAGCTCGGTCTACGCCGAGGGAGATGGCAGTGCCGCGAATGCGCGCGTCGCCGCCCAGATCGACGTGACCTTCTCCTACGACGGCAAGAAGGTCGCCACGGTCGCGGACGAGAACGGCAACATCGACCCGAGTGCACTCGGCCTGCCCGCCGGCTACACCT